>NZ_BAGC01000055.1 GCF_000308655.1 Nocardia niigatensis NBRC 100131
GCAGCATCACCGTGTAATCGGACAGGTCGTAGTGCCAGTCCTGCACATCCCCGTTCTCGTGGATCTGCACGGTCATCGCGCCCAGCTCGTCGGCCGACCGGTACGCCTGCTCCCCGACCAGGTGGGACACGAACTCCCGCAAGGGTTCCCAGTGGTAGAGCGCCTTCAGCGGCGAGGAATCCGGGATCCGGTCGCACGCCACGGTGTACTCGAAGCGCATGGCGTCGCCGAGCCCGTCGGAGAGCACGTCGGCGGCCATCTCGGTCACCGCGGCGGGACGCAGGAATTCGGGCAGCACGGTGACACCGCTGACCAGGAAGTCCGCCTGCGCCCGCTCGATCACTTCGCGCAGCCGCACCGTCGACCTCCGGTCCAGCGGGTATCGATCCAGGTCGACTATGCCGTCCACCTCGCGTGCCATCGCGCCCCCTGCCGCTGGATTCACCGGATTCAGGGTATCGCGGCGGCGACCCGTTCCAGGCGGCTCTCGGTGTAGGACGCGATCTGATCGACGATCACCCGCACCCGCGCGGTGTCGTCGCCGGCCGCCTCCCACCACGGCAGCAGCAGCCGGTCCAGCCCGTGCGGGGCGGCGGCGAGCAACCGGTCGGCGACCAGCAGGATGCGTTCGCGCTGCCCGGCCTGCCGCACCCGGTGGATGGGGTCGGAGAGCACGTAGCGCAATGCCATGGTCTTGAGCACCGCGACCTCGGCGGCCACGATGCGCGGCACCTCCAGATCGGCGGCGTAGCGCGACAATTGGCGGCCGCCCCAGGCGGCGCGGGTGGCCTCGACGGCGGCGGTGGCGAAGCGGCCCACCAGATCGCTGGTCAGTCGTTTCAACGCCACCGAGGCGCGCAGGGAGCCGTCGTATTCGGCGGCGTCGGAGACCACCGGCATCTCCGAGAGCCGCTGCGCGGCGGCGACCAGCTCGTCGAGGGTCAGCGAAGGATGCTGGCGCGCACCGAGTTCCGCGAGCGCACGCTGTTCGACCGGGTCGGCCAGCGCCCGCAGATCGATGCGGCCCACGATCACGCCGTCCTCCACGTCGTGCACCGAGTACGCGACATCGTCGGACCAGTCCATGATCTGCGACTCCAGGCATTGGCGGCGCTCCGGCGCACCCTTGCGGACCCAGTCCAGGCGGTCCATGTCCACGTCGTACGCGCCGAACTTGGAGCCGGGACCCGTTCTGCCCCAAGGGTATTTGATGACGGCGTCCAGGGCGGCCCGGGTCGGGTTGAGCCCGAAGCTGACACCCTGCTCGTCGATGACCTTCGGCTCCAGCCGGGTGAGGATGCGCAGGTTCTGCGCATTGCCCTCGAAACCGCCGTGCGCGTCGGCGAACTGGTCTAGCGCCTTCTCACCATTGTGGCCGTAGGGCGGATGCCCGATGTCGTGCGCCATCCCGGCCAGATCCACCAGGTCGGGATCGCAGCCCAGACTGTCGGCGATGCTTCGGCCGATCTGGGCGACCTCCAGCGAATGCGTGAGCCGGGTGCGCGGGGTGTCCCCGTCGCGCGGGCCCATCACCTGGGTCTTGTCCGCCAGTCGCCGCAGTGCCGCCGAATGCAGCACTCGCGCCCGATCCCTGGCGAATTCGCTGCGCCGGGCCGGGCACGGCGACCAGTTCAGTCCCGCCGTCCGGTCCGTTTCGGGCACCATGCGCTCCCGATCGGCCTCGGAGTACACACCGTCATAGTCGATACGCGCGTTCATCACTCACTGATCCGCCGTGTATTTGAAATCCGCCGAGAAATGCGTCAGCTGATACCACAGCAACGCGAAGGTCTCCCGGAAGATGCCGTGCGCCTGCGATTCCCGGGTGTACACCGCCGGGCCGGTGCGGGTGGGCGCGGTCCAGGCCGACAGCCCGGCATCCCGCGTCATGGTCCGGACCCGCAGCGAATGCCACGGGTCGCTGACCAGCACCACCGACGACTTGCCGCGCGCCAGTAGCGCTCTCGACACCGCCTCCACGCTCTGCAGGGTGTCGGAACCGGTTTCGACGGCCAGGATCCGATCCTCCGGCACGCCACGGTCTTTCAGATAGTTCTTGCCCGACGCCGCCTCGGTGTAGTTGTCACCGATCTGCTTGCCGCCGACCGTCACGACCATGGGAGCGATCTGCTTGCGAAACAGCTTGTACGCCTGGTCCAGTCGCGCCTCGAACACCGAGGACGGGGTGCCGTCGTATTGCGCCGCGCCCAGCACCACGATGGCGTCGGCCGGGGTGTAGTCGTCGATGCGGGCCACCTGCCAGACCCGCACGGCGGTACCGCCCACCACCAGCAGGCCCATGAGCAGCGCGCCGGCCAGCAGCCGGCGGGCCCAGCGCAGTACGCCGTTCCCGCCCGGGGGGTTGACGGCGGACATGTCGCGGACCAGCCGGTCCGGTTCGGTAGGGCGGTTCCGGAGTTTCACCAACCGCGTCGCCGCCACTCGGGCAACTGCGGTCGCTCCACTCCGAGGGTGGTGTCGTCGCCGTGACCCGGGTAGACCGCTGTGTCGTCCGGGTAGCGGCCGAAGAGTTTGGTCTCGACATCGCCGAGCAGCGAGGTGAACTGCTCCGGCGAGAGGGTGCGGCCCACGCCGCCCGGGAACAGCGAGTCCCCGGTGAACAGGTGGGTGCGGCCGGCGCCGTCGGTCAGTGCCAGGGCGACCGAGCCGGGCGTGTGGCCGCGCAGATGGATGGCTTCCAGCTCGAGTTCGCCCACCTGGATCTTGTCCCCGTCCGCGAGCAGCCGGGCCGGGGTGACGGGCAGCGGCTCGGCGTCCAGCGCGTGGGCGGCGGTGGGCGTGTCGGTCGCCTTCACGACCTCCGGCAGCGCGACCCAGTGGTCCATGTGCTGATGGGTCGTGACGATGAGTTCGACTCGGCCCGGCGCCTCCTGGCCGATGAGCTCGAGAATCCGGTCCGCCTCGTTGGCGGCATCGATGAGCAGCGTCGCACCGGTGGTGGTGCATTGCACCAGGTAGGTGTTGTTGTCCATGCCGCCGACCGACATTTTCACGATGCGCGCGCCGGGAACCTCACGCTGTTGCGGATTGGAACCGGGCGAGACATGGCCCGTGTAGGGCGAATCGATCGTGATCACGCCCCCGATCGTAGTCATGGCCGACGACACAGTGTGCAGAAGAAACCGACCCTCCGCGTTCCACAGTTAGATTCGAGGCATGCGGCTACCGAAGCAGCTGTTCCTCTTCGCGATCGGCTTGCTGTTGGCCTCGGCCCTGGTCGGCGGGCGGGCCGCGTCGGCGACGGCCGAAGCGCCGCTGCGGCTGCCCAGCTATGTCACGGACAACGCGGGCGTGCTCGACCGAGGGCAGACCGCCGAGCTGCAGCAGGCCATCGACTCGCTGTACTCGCGCGACCGCGAACGGCTGTGGGTCGTCTACGTGCGCGATTTCAACGGGATGGACTCGCATTCGTGGGGTGAGGAGACCGCGCGGCTGTCCGGGTTCGGGGATCGGGACGTGCTGCTGTCGGTGGCCGTGGACGATCGGGCCTACGCGTTCACCGGGACCGTGCCAAAGTCGGTCAGCGACAAGGATCTGGACAAGCTGCTGATCGATCAGGTCGAACCCAGATTGCGGTCCGGGGATTGGGCCGGGGCCGGGCTCGCCACGGCGAGCGGGCTGTCGCACGCCATGAGCGGGTCCGGCGGCGTCGGCGTCGGGCCGCTGCTGATCCTGGCGCTGGTGGTGGTGCCGGCGGTTTTGGGCGTGTGGTGGTGGGCACGACGGCGCAAGACGCGGCGGGAGCGGTCGGTGATGGACTCGGCCCGCAAGACCGATCCGACCGATGTCACCGCGCTGGAAGCCCTTCCCTTGGTCGTCCTGGACGCCCTGTCCAAGGAGACCCTCGTCGACACGGACAACGCCATTCGCACCAGTGCCGAGGAATTGCGGCTGGCCACCGACGAATTCGGGGCCACCGCCACCGCGCCGTTCACCGCCGCGCTGACGGGCGCGAAGAACGCGCTGGCCAAAGCGTTCTCGATCCGCCAGCAGCTCGACGACGACATTCCCGAGACGCCCGACCAGCAGCAGCGGATGCTGATCGAGCTGATCAGCAGCTGCGGCAGCGCGAATCGGGAGCTGGACGCCAAAGTCGGCGAATTCGACGCCATGCGCGATCTGCTCATCAATGCCGGGGACCGGCTGGACGCGCTGACCCGGGCCATGGTGGAACTGACCGCGCGGCTGCCGAAATCGCAGGCCACGCTCACCCAGCTGGTGGCCGAGCATCCGGCGTCGGTGCTCGCGCCCATCCGCGACAACGTGGGCATGGCACAGGAGCGAATCGGGTTCGCGGAACGGACGATCGAGGACGGTCGGGCCGCGGTCGCGAAACCGGTTGGCCGGCAGGGCGCGGCGGTCGGGGACATCCGCGCCGCCGAATCCGCCGTGGACGCGGCCCGCACGCTGCTCGACGCGGTCGACACCGCGGCCATCGATATCGACCAGGCCCGCGCCGGATTGCCCGCCCTCATCGAGGAACTGCGACGCGACCTGGCCACCGCGGCCGGTCTGTCCGAACACGGTGGGTCCGAATTGCCCAGTGCCACAGCGGAAGCCCGCACCGCTCTGGGCCAGGCCACCGCAGACGCCGCCACCAACCCGCTCGGCGTCTTCCGGCGGGCCATCGCCGCCGACGCCGCCCTCGACCAGGCCATCGCCTCCGCCACCGACCGTAAGCGCGCCGACGACGAACTGCGTCGCCGCCTCGACCAGACCCTGACCGCGGCCCGCGGTCAGGTCAATGCCGCGGCCGACTTCATCAGCACTCGCCGCGGTGGCGTGGACGCCGAACCCCGCACCCGGCTCGCCGAAGCCGAGCGCAGCCTGGCCCAGGCCGAGCAGCAAGCCCTCGCCGATCCGGCCCAGGCCCTCCAATCCGCCCAGCGCGCAGCAGAACTCGGCGCCCGCGCCCTCCACACCGCCCAGGCCGCCGTCCGCGACTGGCAGGCCCAGCAGCAGCGCGTCAGCTCCGGCTCCCAGACCGGCGCCATCCTCGGGGGCATTCTCATCGACGGCATGCTCCGCGGCATGGGCAACGAATACCGCAGCGGCGGAGGCGGTTTCGGCGGTGGAGGCAGCTACGGCCCGGGCTCCTTCGGCGGCTCGGACGGCTCCCGCCGCATCAGCCGCGGCGGCCGCTTCTGAGCACGAATCCGTCCGGTTCACCAGTCGGAGCCGGTGCCACCCGATCCGGTGTTCGCCAGAATCGTTCCGATGAAGTTGATCGCCCGTGGGCATCCACAGCAAATGAGCCAGGTACCGGGTCGCTACAGCCAGCCGAGGCGTTCGGCGGCCTTGACCGCTTCGGCCCGGTTTCGTGTGCCGGTCTTTCCTATTGCGGAGGACAGGTGGTTGCGGACCGTGCCTTCGGAGAGGTGGAGTTGTTTGGCGATGGCGCCGGCGGTCGCGCCGGTGGAGGCCGCTGCGAGGACTTCGCGTTCTCGGGCGGTGAGGGGTGAGGTTCCGGCGGTGAGGGTTTCGGTGGCGAGGGCGGGGTCCACCACGCGCAGGCCCAGGTGGACCCGGCGGACGGCATCGGCCAATTCCCGTGCGGGCGTGTCCTTGACGACGAAGCCGGAGGCGCCGGCGTCGATGGCGCGGCGCAGGTAGCCGGGGCGCCCGAAGGTGGTGACCATGAGGATGCGGACCTCGGGGTGGGCGGCATGCAACTGCGCCGCGGCCGAGATGCCGTCCTGACCGGGCATTTCCACATCCAGCAGGGCCACGTCGGGCGCGGTGCGGGCGACCGCGGCGAGGACCTCGTCACCCCGGCCCACCTCGGCGACCACCTCGAGGTCGGGTTCGAGGCTGAGCAGGGCGGCGAGCGCCCCGCGGACCAGAGCCTGGTCGTCGGCGAGCAGCAGTTTGATCATTCCGGCTCCTTGATGGTCGCCGGAAAGCTTGCCAGCACCCGCAATCCGCCCTCCGGCCGGTTGGCGAGGGTGAGGGTGCCGCCGGTGGCCTGCACCCGCTCACGCAGCCCGGCCAGGCCGGAGCCGGTGCGCGCGGCATCGCGCATGCCGACGCCGTCGTCGGACACCTCGATGCTGGTGGGGGTGACCCGCACCAGGCAGTGGGCGGCACCGCTGTGCCGCACCACATTGGTGACCGATTCGCGCAGCACCCAGCCGAACACCACGCTGTGGCGGATGGGCAGGTCGTCGGAATCCGGTAGCTCGGCCTCGATTTCAGCGGCACGCAGCGCGGTGCGGGCATTGGCGAGTTCGCCGGCCAGCGACACCTCGCGCAGGCCGCCGACGGTCGTGCGCACCCCGGCGAGCGCCTCACGCGCCAGCCGCTCCACATCGGCCATCTCGGTTTTCGCGCGGTCCCGGTCGAGCTCGATGAGTCGTTGCGCCAGTTCGGTTTTCACCGCGATGATGGTCAGCGAGTGGCCGAGGATGTCGTGCACGTCGCGGCCGACCCGCAGCCGTTCCTCCGCCACCGCCAGCTCGGTGAGCTGTTTGCGGGCCAGGTAGAGCTGGTGATTGCGCATCAGGATCACGCGGATGCCGCCGACGGCGAAGCCCGCCAGCGCGATCGACTGGATGAGCCCCCAGTCCGGTGGCTGCCCGGTGACCAGCTGCGGCACCGTCCCGAACACCACGATCAGCGCCAGCTCCAGCGGGATCGCCCACCGGACCGGGGCGCTGAAGCCGATATAGGAGGCCATATAGACGCTCATGCCCAGCACCGAGGTGTGCAGGGTGACCGCGGCCGCCGCGATCAGCGCTGCCTGCACGACCAGGGGAACGAAGACCGTCCGCGGTTCCGGGTCGGGCGGCCACGCCCCGCCGACCGGCCGGCCGCCCCGCACGATCCGCCAGTAGGACCAGATGTAGCAGGCGCCGAAGGCCACGATGACCGCGAGCGTGTACACCCGGGCGACCGGGCTGTCCAGCTCCCAGCCCCGCCGCAGCGGCTGGATCAGATACACCGCCCACACCGCCGCGAACAGCGACCCGAATCGCCGCCGTCGCCGAATGCCCTCTTCCTCCGCGTCCACAGAGCCGGACGCTACACCGAACAGGACCGGCCGGGCAGAGTGCTCTGCCGGTCCGGCGTCCCGGGATCGCTCAGCGTGCGGTGTCACGGCGGAAGAGGTAGGCGGAGCCGAGAGTGAAGATCGCGGCCCAGGTGACGACATTGGCGATGGCCAGCACGATGCCCACGGCGCTGGGTTGCGCGAACGGGGCGCGGGCGAGAACCGCTATTCCATTGGTGGGCACCAGTTTCGAGACGATGTCGAGCCAGCCGTGCAGCGGGTTGAACAGGCCGCCGGCGAAGGACAGCAGCGCCAGGGAGACGCCGAGCAGCTGCATGACGTTCTCCGAGGGCAGCAGGTACCCCATGAACAGTCCGAAGGCGGCGAAGACGAGTGAGCCCAGCCAGGCGATCAGGAAGCAGCTCACCCACGCCGACGCCGACAGGTGTGCACCGAACACGGCTCCGACCGCGAAAACCACTGTCACCGAGAACAATCCGAGCACCATGGCGACGGCGATCTTGGTCGCGATGTAGGCCGGCGGGTGCAGCCGGGTCAGGCGCAGCTGGCGGCTCCAGCCCGCCGCGCGTTCCACGGCCACCCGGGCCGCGCCGGTGGAGGTCGCCAGCAGCGCGCCGTAGACGGCCATGGAGACCATGACGTAGCCGGTGGTGTTGCCGGAACCCAGTCCCCGGCTGCGAAAGTCGGCGCTGGCGCCGAAGATGATGAAGAACAGCGGCGGCATCACCAGCGCGAACAGGACGGTGCGCTTTACGAGGCGGACGGTCTCGCCGACGATCAGGTCCGGCAGCAGGCCGCCGGACTGCATGACCGCCGAAACCAGGCCCGCGGCAATGGCTTCCGCGGGCGCCGCGCCGAACACCCGCACCTCCCCCGCGTCCGGCCGGGCGAGACCGAGCAGCATATCGATGGTGGTCGTCTTGCCCGCGCCGTTGGGCCCGAGGAAGGCGACGATCTCCCCCGGCCGCACGGTCAGATCCAGTCCGTCCACGGCGCGCACGGTCCCACCCGAGGTGGCAAAAGTCTTGACCAGCCCTCGAATCTCGATGGCCGGTGCAGCCCCGCCCCCGGGCCGCCGGACCGCGATACCGTCAGCAGTAGCGTTCATAGCTCTACTGTCGGCGGCCGGGAGCCTCGGCGCCTGCGTCGTCCGTCA
Organism: Nocardia niigatensis NBRC 100131; assembly: GCF_000308655.1. Lineage (GTDB taxonomy): Bacteria > Actinomycetota > Actinomycetes > Mycobacteriales > Mycobacteriaceae > Nocardia > Nocardia niigatensis. The sequence continues at coordinate 8,187 of NZ_BAGC01000055.1, forward strand.
TCGGTCGGGCATGACAGATGTCATGGCAGGGCCGGGAGGCCGAGGGCTAGGCGGTGACCGTGACCGTGTGCAGGCCGCCCGGGCCCAGCGGGAAGGGCGCGCGTTGGGCCGCGTCCTGGACCTCGCCGGAACGGCTGGTCACCCGGGCCTGGAGGGTGTGGGTACCGGGCGGGAGGTCGACGAGGGTGCGCCAGCGGCGCCAGGCCGCGGGCGCGAGTTCGGAGCCGAGTTCGACCGGGAGCCATTCGGTTTCGTCGATACGGATCTCGACCCCAGCGACCCCGTGGGGCGGGGCCCAGGCCACGCCCGCGACCGTGAACTTGCCGGAACCCGCCGCGCCGCTGGAGGCCACGTCGATGCGCGCCTGCGGGCGCACCCACAGCGGCTCGACCGGCCAGCCGCGCTTGCACCAGTAGTCGACGTGGGTGTCGTCGGCGAGTTCGAGCTCGGTGAGCCACTTCGCGCCGGAGTACTGCCCGTAGATGCCGGGCACGAAAACCCGTGCGGGGAAGCCGTGTTCGGGTGGCAGCGGTTCGCCGTTCATGCCGATGACCAGGTAGCCGGGCCATTCGCCGGTGCGCAGCCGTTCCAGCGGCAGCGAGATGGTGTAGCCGTCGACGGCGCGGGTGACCAGCCGGGTGGCCCCAGCTTCGGGGACGGCGTGGTCGAACAGCGCGGTCAGCGGGACACCCAGCCAGCGGGCATTGCCGCAGCGGCCCGAGCCGGCCGTATTGTGCACGCAGACCATGACGGCGTCGAATTCCACGGCCTGCTCGGCCAGATCGGCCAGCGACAGCCGCAGGTGGTGGGCGACCCGGCCACCGATGGTCAGCCGCCACTGGACGGGGTCGATACGCGGCGGCCGCGAATTCACATCCGCCACATAGAATTTGGCTGCGGGTGTGATCAGCGGCGACAGACCCGGTTCCACTCCGAGGCCGTCCTCGGGCACCGGTGCGTGCGCGCCCCTCGGCCCGGACCGCCGGGCCAGCTCGCGGTAGCGCAGGTCCGCACGCCGCACCAGCACCTCGGCGGCGGCGAGCATGCCGGTTCCCGCTGTCGCCCAAAGCAATTCGTGACGGGAAGGGCGTCGAATCCCGGCGCGGAGCAGTGCGGCCGCCGCCAGACCGCCGGCCGCCCCGGGCACCGAGCGGTTGGCGCCGCGCAGTGCCGCGGCCGCGGTTCCCGCGCCGAAGGCCATGGCCGCGGGGGTCCGCAGCCGCGGCGGCAGCAGGGCCATCCCGGCGGCCGCGGCGATGCCGCCGAGGGCCACGCCGAGCCGGGTCATCTCCTTGTCGTGCTCTCCGGCCTGCGCCACCATGGTCTCGACCACCGGCACGGGCGCGTAATCGGCGGCCAGCCGCCCGATGCCGTCGAGCACGGATCCGCCCCTGGCCGCGGCGAGCAGCTCGCCCGCGCCGAGCGCACCCAGCCCCACCGCCGCCGCCCCCAGCAGCCGCCGCGTCACGCTGTCCGACACTTGCCCGTTCACCGACACTTGCCCGAACCTCCAGTAACCGATCGGGTTTCCAGCGCCCATTCTTCCCCAGTCACGGTGTGGGCCCGCAAGCTTTCCCGGATGCCCCGCTCTATCGGGCGGACCGCGTCGGGGTCACCGGCGCAGGTAGGCGTCCACGAGAGGGCCGATCTGGGCCAGGACTTCGGCGGTGATCATCTCGTTGTGGCTGTACGGCAGCGGCCGGTCCTCGATGGCGCCGCCGATGTAGGGCCGCCAGGTACTGACGTTCGGGTTGGGGTCGGGGTTGTTGGCGGCGGCGAAGAAGAGCAGGTCGCCGTCGAAGACCTCGTGCTCGTGGGCGGCGATCTGCCGCAGCAGGTGCCGCAGATCGCTGTAGAAGTTCTCCAGTTCGGTTGCGGTGAAGGTGATTCCGGATGCCGCGAGCAGATCGGCCGCCCGGGCGGGGGTGAGGTGCTCGAGTTCCGGCGGAATGTCGATGCCGCCGAACTCGGCCAGCAGCATGGACAGCGGCGGCAGGGCGCTGTCGTCGGGCACCGCGACGTCGGCGCGCGAGTCGATCATGATCAGCGACGGCACGTCCGCGCCGCGACGACGCAGTTCGACGGCCATGGCATGCGCCAGCGGACCGCCCGCCGAGTATCCGAGCAGGTGGTACGGCCCCTCGGGCTGGACATGCTGGATCTCCTCGACGTACCGGATGGCCAGTTCGCGCACGGTGCGGTCGGCGGTGCCGCCGTCGGCGACACCCGGTGACTGGATGCCGTAGATCGGGCGGTCCCGATCGACGTACTGCACCAATCCGCCGTAGCACCAGGCCAATCCGATGGCCGGATGCACACAGAACAGGGCCGGCGCGTCGCCCTGCGGGCGCATGGGCAGCAGCACTCGCATCGATGCCGTCACCTCAGGCTGCTCGGCGGCCTCGACCAGGCGCACCGCCAGCGCGGCGGGCGTCGGGTCGAGGAACATCCACTGCAGCGGCATGGGGAGGCCGGTCCGCTCGCGTATCAGAGTGACCAGGCGGACCGCGCCCATGGAATTGCCGCCGATATCGAAGAAGTTGTCGTCCACACCGATTCGCGGGGACTCCAGCACGGTTTCGAAGGCGTCGACGAGTGTGCGTTCGGCGTCGGTGCGCGGGGCGCGGTAGACGCGGCGGACCGGGGCGGGCCGCGCCCGCACCACGGAGGCGGTGTCGTCGGGGGGATTTCCGGTGAGGGCGGGCAGCGGACCGCCCTCGGTGGGCGTCACGGCGAGCGTGCCGATCGCCGCCGTGGGCGCGGCGGTCGCCGCGTCCAGGAGGGCGAGGAACCCCTCCACCATGGCCGCGGCGGTGGCGCGGTCGAACAGGTCGGTGGTGAAGGTGAGCGAGGCGGTGATGCCCGCCGGCTCCCCCGTCGTCCCGAACTGTTCGGCCAGCATCCATTCCAGGTCGAACTTGGATCCGGGCGCGGGCGCTTCCAGGGGCCGAATCTCCAAGCCGGGCAGCGTGGTCGCCTCGGTGCGCAGGTTCTGGAAGGCGAGCAGCACCTGGAACAGCGGGTGGTGCGCGGTGGAGCGGACCGGGGCCAGCGCCTCCACCAGCCGCTCGAACGGCAGGTCCATATTGCCGTAAACAGCCAGGTCGGCCTGCCGCACGGCGTCGAGGGTGGCGGCGAAACCGGCGGCGGGATCGAGCTGGGACCGCAGCACCACGGTATTGACGAACATGCCGACCAGGTCGTCCAATTCGCCGTCGCCACGGCCCGCGACCACCGAGCCGATGGCGATATCGGTGCGGCCCGACAACCGCGCCAGCAGCACCGCCAGGGCGGTGTGCACCACCATGAACGGGCTGGCTCCGTGCCGGCGGGCGAGCACCTGGATACGGTCGTGAACCGTTGCGGGAACGGTGAATTCGATGCGGTCACCGGCACCGGAGGGGACCTCGGGGCGGGGCCGATCGGCAGGCAGCGCGTGGACCTCGGGCACACCGTCCAGGGTGGTGCGCCAGAACTCCAGCTGACGGCCGGCCAGGCTATCGGGATCGCGATCCGAGCCGAGCAGTTCGTGCTGCCAGAGGGCGTAATCGGCGTACTGCACCGGGAGCGGGATCCATTCGGGCGCCACCCCCGCCGACCGAGCGGCGAAGGCGTACATGACATCCCGGGCCAGTGGGGCCATGGACCAGCCGTCGGCCGCGATGTGGTGCACGGCCATGGCCAGCACGGTGCGGTCGGGCGCGATACGGAGCACGCAGACCCGCAGCGGGGTCTCGCGGGTGATGTCGAAGCCGCGGGACAGCTGGGCCATCAGGGTTCCGGCGATATCCGGCTCCGCCACTTCGAATTCGGTGATCGGTACCGAACCCGTTGTCGCGGGGAGGATCTCCTGGCACGGCCGGCCATCCGGCCCCACCGGGTAGATGGTGCGCAGTGTCTCGTGCCGGTCGACGACATCGTCGAGCGCCGAGCGCAGCACCGAAATACCCAGCGCTCCGGTGATTTCGAACGCTCCGGGGATGTTGTAGAGCGGCGAGCCTGGGTCGTAGCGGTTGAGGAACCACATGCGCTGCTGGGCCGCCGACAACGGAATCCGCTCGGGGCGCGGGCGCGGTCCCGGACGCGGACGGTCCGACGCGCCGCCGGTGGTGACGAGTTCGGCCAGTTCGGCCACGGTCGGGGCATCGAACAGGGCGCGCACCGGGACCGCCGTACCGAGTGCGGCGCCGAGCCGGGCCACCACCCGGGTGGCGATGAGTGAATTGCCGCCGAGGGCGAAGAAATCGTCTCCGCGCCAGACCTGATCGACGCCGAGCACCTCGGCGAAGGCCGCCGCCACGGCCGTCTCGACGGTTCCCTGCGGCGGCTGCTGTTCACCGACCACGAGCTGCGGTGCGGGCAGGGCATCCAGGTCCAGTTTGCCGTTGGCGGTGCGCGGCAGGTCGGGCAGGACCATGATGGCGGACGGCACCATGTACGACGGGAGTCGTTGTGCGGCCGCCTTCTTCAAGGCCACCGGGTCGGGTGCGGTTCCATCGGCGGCGACCACGTAGGCGGCGAGCATGCCGCCGCGTCCGTCGTCGCGGACCACGGCGACCGCTCGGGCGACCGTGGACTCCGCGGTCAGCGCCGCCTCGACGTCCCCCAGTTCGACGCGCAGGCCGCGCAGTTTGACCTGGGTGTCGGTGCGGCCCAGATATTCCAGGTTTCCGGCGCGACGCCGCACCAGGTCGCCGGTGCGGTACATGCGCCGACCGGCGGGCCCGTGCGGGTCGGCCACGAATCGGGTGGCGGTCAGGTCGAAGCGGTCGAAATAGCCACGCGCCACACCGATTCCCGCGAGGTACAGCTCGCCGACCACACCGTCGGGGACCGGACGCAGCCGGTCGTCGAGGACGACGGCTTCCATCCCGGGTGCGGCCCGGCCGATGGTGATCGGCGCACCGGGAGCCAACGGCGCACCGGTGGCCCACACCGTGGCCTCGGTCGGCCCGTAGTCGTTGAAGTGATCGCGACCCTCGGCCGCCCAGGTTGCGACGAGTTCCGGCGGGCAGGGTTCGCCGCCGGTGACGATCAGGCGCAGATCGTCGAGACCGGAAGGATCCACCGTGGACAGCGCCGACGGAGTGAGCGCGATGTGCGAGACCCGTTCGCGCGCCAGCAGTTCGCCGAGCTCGGGTCCGGCGAAGACGGTGGGGGGCGCGATCACCAGGGTGGCGGCCGCGCCCACCGCCATCAGCAGTTCCACGACGGAGGCGTCGAAACTCGGTGACGCCACGTGCAGAACTCGGGATTCGGAGGTTAGTGCATCCCGGTCCCGCTGCGCGGCCGCGAGATTCGCCAGCCCGGCGTGGGATACCACCACGCCCTTGGGCGCACCCGTCGATCCCGAGGTGAAGATGACGTACGCCGGATGTGCGGTGTCCCTGCTGATTTCCTGAATCGCGGCCGGATACGCCTGCGGGTCACGATCGTCCAGGCACCACCAATCCACCGTGCCCGGAAGCCGGTCGCACTGCGCACGCACGGTGAGGCCAAGGCATACTCCCGAAACGTCGATGATCCGGGCGATCCGATCCAGCGGGTAGGCCGGATCCACCGGGACGAACGCCGCCCCGGTCCGCGTGACGGCCCAGACCGCCAGCACCGATTCGATGGATCGCGGAATACCCACGGCCACCAGTGTTTCCGGCCCGGCCCCGGCCGCGGCCAGCCGCCGCGCCAGCTGTTCGGCCCGGGCGTCGAGCTCACGGTAGGTGAGCCGGCGGTCCCCGCAGATCACCGCGAGGCCGTCCGGATTCGCGGCGACCGCGTCGGCCATGAGGTCGGCCAGCGGGCGCGGGGACGCGACGGGTTCGGCGGCCGTGTGCAGACGCTCGTGCTCGGCCGCGGTGAGCAGGTCGAGATCGCCGACCGGGCGGGCCGGTTCGGCCGTGACCTCGGCCAGCACGCGCACCAGCCGGGCGGTGAAGTCCGCCATGGTCGATGCGTCGAACAGATCGGTGGCGTAGCAGCAGCGCAGTTCCAGGCCGTCCGTGTCGCCGATGACCGTGAGGCTCAGGTCGAAACGGCTGTTGGTCTGCGGTAATTCGAGCGGGGACACGGTCAGCCCCGGCAGTTGGAGCTCCGGCATGGCCAGGTTCTGGAACACCAGCATGACCTGAACGAGCGGATGCCGGGACTCCGACCGGGCCGGGGCCAGTACCTCGACCAGCCGCTCGAACGGGATGTCCGCGTGCTCGAAGGCGGCGAGATCCGCGTCCCGCACCCGATCCAGGAGCGTGGCGAAACCCTCCTCCGGGCGGATGCCGGTGCGCAGCACCAGCGTGTTCACGAACATGCCGACCAGGTCGTCGAGTTCCCGGACGCCGCGGCCCGCGACCGGGGTGCCGACCACCACGTCCCCGGTGCCGCTGAGGCGGGCCAGCAGTACGGCCAGCGCCGCGTGCACAACCATGAACGGGGTCGCGCGATGCGCGCGGGCGCAGCGGTCGATCGCGGCGGTCAGGTCACGGTCCACGCGCGCGGCGCACTCGGCCGTCCGGTGGGAGGCGCGGGCCGGGCGCGGCCGATCCGTGGGCAACTCCAGGTGATCCGGCACGCCGGCGAGGGTGTCCGACCAGTACTGGAGCTGACGCGCCGCCGGCGACCCGGCGTCGTCCTCGGAGCCGAGCCGATCCCGCTGCCACAGCGTGTAATCCGCGTACTGGACGGGCAGCGGTTCCCAGGCCGGCAGCTGCCCGGCAGCCCGTGTCGCGTAGGCGGCGGCCACATCGCGGGTGAGCGGGGCCATCGAGAAGCCGTCCGTCGCAATGTGATGCGCGACCAGCACGACCACGTGCTCTTCGAACCCGTCGGCCGGCACCGTGCGCGGGCCGTAACCGAACACGGCCGAGCCGATTCCCTCGCGGTCCTCGACCACGAATACCCGGACCCGCAGCGGGACGGCCGCGGTGACATCGAACCCGTGGCCGAGGGTGTCCGCGACGGCCTCGGGGAGCCGGTCGAGAGATACCGGCACCGGGTCGAGGTCGAGCGGCACGTCCTCGGCGGGGAGCACCCGCTGCACGCCGACACCGTCGACGTCCGGGTAGACGGTGCGCAGGGTCTCGTGGCGGGCCAGCACGTCCTGTAGCGCGGCGCGCAATGCGTCGTGATCCAGGCGGCCCGAAAGCCGCAGGGCCACAGGAACGTTGTACGCCGGGGAGTCGGGATCGAATCGATTGACGAACCACATGCGCTGCTGAGCCGGGGAGAGCGGAACCAGCTCGGGACGTTCCGTCCGGGTGAGATCCGGTGCGGCGGTATCGATCTCGGCGGCGGACAGGCGCACGGCCAGGTCCGCGACCACCGGGGACTCGAAGAGCAGGCGCACCGGAACGGCGCGACCCAGCTGCACGGCGAGGCGGGCGGCGACGCGGGTCGCGATGAGCGAATCGCCACCGAGAGCGAAGAAGTCGTCGCGAGCGCCGACGCGATCCAGCCCCAATACCTCGGCATAGGTCTCGGCGACGGCCACCTCGGCCCCCGCCGGGGCGGCGTACTCGGCTTGGACCAGTTGGGGTTCCGGCAGTGCGCGCAGGTCCACCTTGCCGCTCACGGTCAGGGGCAGCTCCGGCAGCACCTGCAGGCTGGAGGGCATCAGGTAGCGCGGCAGCCGCCCGGAAGCCCAGGTCAGCAGCTCGGACACCGGCACCGGATCCGTCAGCGAAACATACGAATACAGGGTCATCGCCCCGGCTGGGTTGCGCCGGGCGACCGTCACCGCGGCCTCGATGACCGGATGCGTGAGCAGGACGGCGTCGACCTCACCCGGCTCGACGCGGATACCGCGGATCTTCACCTGGTAGTCGCTGCGACCGGCGTACTCGAAGCCGTTCGCGGTGCACCGCATCAGGTCGCCGGTGCGGTACATGCGCTGACCGGCGGTGAACGGGTCGGCGACGAACCGGCTCGCGGACAGGCCCGCGCGACCGGCATAACCGCGCGCCAGACCCGGACCGCGCACATAGAGTTCGCCGACCGCGCCGAACGGTACCGGACGCAGCCAGGCGTCCAGGACGAGCAGGGATGCGCCGGGCACCGGGTCGCCCAGCAGGGTCGAGGTGCCGGCCGTCATGGGGTCGCCGAAGCTGGCGGCGATCGTGGTCTCCGCCGGACCATAGGAATTCACCAGTGCGCGGCCCGGACCGAGCCGGGTCACCAGGGCGGGCGGGCACGGCTCACCGCCGATGACGACCGTCCGCACGCCGCGCAGATCCGCCGCCTCGAGGGTGCCGAGCACACTCGGCGTGCACGTCAGATGGGTGGCCGCGCCGCGGCGGAGGGCCGCCGCCAGCTCCGTGCCCGCGCCGGCCTCCGGGGGTGCCACGACCAGCGTCGCTCCGGCGGCGAAGGCGGACATCCACACCAGTATGGCCGCGTCGAAAGCCGGGTTCAGGCAGTGCATCACGCGGGAGTCGCGCTGAATCCCACCGCGTTCCGCCGTGGCCGCGACCAGGGCGGCCAGACCGGTGTGCGGGACGACGACGCCCTTCGGGGTGCCCGTGGATCCCGAGGTGAACACCACGTAGGCCGCGTGCTCGGGGCGCAGGGGTGTGAGCCGGTCGGCGTCGGTGATCGGTTCGCCGGACCGTGCCTCGCACTCGGCGGCGAACACATCCTCGTCCGGGCGCAGCCACTCCACCTCGCCCGGCAGATCCGTCACCTGCTCCGAGGTAAGCCCCAGCACCGCACCGCATTCCGAGGCGATGGCAGCGGTCCGCGACGCCGGTTGCGTCACGTCCACCGGCACGAACGCGGCCCCGGTCTTCGCGATGGCCCACACCGCGACCATGGACAGCACCGACCGCGGCAAGGCGACCAGCACAGCCTGTCCGGGACCGGCCCCGACGTCGATCAGCTTCCGGGCCAATCGGTTCGACGCCTTGTCCAACTCGGCGTAGGTCATCCCGGCCGCAGACGCGGCGCTGACGATCGCCGGGGTGTCCGGGGATCCGCTGGCGGACAGCAGATCCGGGAGCAGACGCACCTCGTGAGCCGGGCTGCCATGCCGGATGGAGGGGGCGTCGAGCGGATCGATGCTGTGCAGCTGGGCGATTCTCCGGGTCGACTTGCCGGTGAGGGCGACCAGCAGATCGGCGAGCGCACGGGCGAGTGAATCCGCCTCGGACGCATCGAAATAGCGCGGCGAACGAGTCAGTTCGAGGCGGAGGCCATTGTTGGCGTAGGCGGCCAGCGAGAGCGGGTAGTGGGTGCCGTCCTGGGCGCGCAGGGCCATGACGGTGAGGTCCGCCTGGCGGGTGGCCGCGGTCAGAGTCGCCGCGTCCACCGGGTAGGACTCGAAGACGGTGGCGGTGTCGAAGAGCGGGCCCAGGCCGGTGGCGGTGTGGATCTCGTCGAGGCCCAGGTGCTGGTGTTCGGCCAGGGCGGCCTGCTCGCGCTGGACGCGGGTGAGCAGGTCGGCGATCGATTCGGCCGGGTCCAGGGTAATACGGACCGGGACGGTGTTGACCAGCATGCCGACCATGCGCTCGGCCCCCGGCAGTTCCGGCGGACGGCCGGACACCGTGGCGCCGAAGACGATGTCGGAGCCGCCGGTCTGCTCGGCCAGCAGCAGCGCCCACGCCACCTGCACGAGGGTGTTGACGGTGACCTGACAGGCCGCGGCCGTGCGGCGCAGCGCGTCCGGCAGGCCGTCGGGCAGGGGCACCTCGTGGGCGACCGGGGCGGTCGCGGCATCGGCACGCGGCGCGGCCGGGGCGATCAGGGTCGGGCCGTCGAGGCCGGACAGGGACTGCTGCCAGGCCTCGCGGGCCAGGTCGTCATCGCGGGCGGCCAGCCATTCCAGGTGCGTGTGGAACGGCGTCGGGATCGCGAACCCGGCGTCGTCACCGGAGGTTTCGTAGAGGGCGATGAGTTCCGCGAACAGCATCGGCATGGACCAGCCGTCGAGGATCAGGTGGTGGTTGGTGATGACCAGCCGGAATCGCCGCTCCCCAGCCGCGAGGCACAGGAATCGGATCAGCGGCGGGCGGTCGACCGAGAACGGCTTGCGCAGCTCGGCCGCGGCGATCTCGTCCAGCTCTTCCGACGTGGCGCCGAAAGCCTCGCGGTATTCGCACGGCACCGCGACCTCGGCCGGAATCACCTGCACCGCACCGGCATCCGAGGCCAGGAATCCGGCGCGCAGCACATCGTGGCGGCGGACCAGCGCCTGGGCGGCGGCCGTCAGCCGGTCGAAGTCCAGGTCGGCTTCGACATCGATGATCGCCTGCACGGAGTAGCCGTCCGGGCCGCCCTCGGCCAGCTGCGCCTGGAACAGCAGGCCGCGCTGCAACGGCGTCAGCGGCCAGGCGTCGGACAGCCGGCCGAAAGCCCGCTCCCACGACTCGATCTCGGGCTGTGTGACGTTCAGCAGCGCCAGATCGCCGGGGGTGAGGCCACCGGCGCCGGGCCGGCGCACCAGTTCGGCGATCTCGCCGACGGCCGAAAGCCATTCCCGCGCCAGCGCTTCCACGTCCTCGGTGGCGACCGCATTGCCGGCGTACTGCCACACCGCGTGGATCCGCTGCCCGTTCTCCGACTCCAGGGTGATGGCGTCCACCGAGATCACCGCCGCCAGCGGCATATCCGGATCCGCGTGCCCGCCCAGCCGATCCCCCATCGAGATCGGCAGCCAATCGGCCGGCGCCGCCAGCTCGAGAACCTGACCGAGATAGTTGAAGCCGATCTGCGGGTCCGGCAGCGCTGCCAGCTCCCTCGCCGTCCGCGCGTTCAGGTAGCGGACCAGCCCGTACCCGAACCCGCCACGCGGCACCGACCGCACCTGCTCCTTGACCGTCTTCAGCGCGGCATCCACCACGGAATCCCCGTCCACGGCCACGGGTCCCAGCCGCACCGGCACCTGTGCCGTGAACCAGCCGACCGTCCGGGACAGGTCCGCTCCGGGCACCGCGGCCTCGTCGCGACCGTGCCGCTCGACCGCGACCACCGTGCTCGCCGCGTCAGCGCCCTGCCCGGCCCGCCACCGCGACAAGGCCAGGGCGAGGGCTGCCAGCAGGGCGTCCTCGACGCCGCAGCGGTAGGTGTCCGCGAGCCGTTGGGACAGTGCCGCCGACACCTGCCCCGGTAGCTCGATGTCGATCCGGCGGGCGGTTCGGTGGGTGTCCGCAGCCGTATTCAGCCGACGCCGCCCGATCAGGGCATCCGGGGCCAGCACGTCACGCCAGTAGCCGAGTTCCCCTGCAGGCCAACCGATTTCGGATGCCAGCGAATCATCGCCCTCGACACCCGGGACGCCCGGTGACGCCAAGGCCTCGAGAGCGTACGCCCAGGTACGCACCGAGGTCCCCGTCTCCCGCAGCTCGGGCTTCGTTCCGGCCACGGCCTGCGTCCACGCGGACATCAAGTCGGGCAACAGGATTCGCCACGAGACCGCGTCACAGGCCAGGTGGTGGGCGGCTATCGCCAACTGGCCCGGCCGCGCCGGACCGGCGTCCAGCCAGATCAGCGCGAGCATCCGGCCCGCACGCGGATCCAGCCGGGCGGCCGCCTCGGTCAGGGCCCGGTCGATCGCCGCGCCGGACACTCCGGCCGCCGCGCAGTCGAATCGCATCAGTAGCGGCGCCGCCTCCGTGTCCTCGGCCGGCGGAACGTCCAGGCGGAGACCGTCATCGGTGTCGACCAGGCGGGCGCGGAGCATGTCGTGCCGGTCGAGCAGGGCCTGGACGGTGCGCAGCAGCACCGGCAGTTCGGCCCCGGCCGGCACCTGCACCACCATCGACTGGGCGAAATGCCGCCAGCCGGGCCGCGACAGCAGCCAGGCCGCGATCGGGGTGAGCGGCAGCCGGCCCACGCCACCGCCGGGCAACTCGGGCAGCCGGCGCGGCCGGTCCTCCAGCCGGGTCACCACGGCCGCCAGGGCTGCGGGCGTGCGGTGTTCGAAAACCTCACGGGCCGAGAAGACCAGGCCCGCCGCACGGGCACGCGACACCAGAGTGATGGCCATGATCGAATCGCCGCCGAGCGCGAAGAACGAGGTGTCGGGGCCGGCCTCCGTCCCGAGAATCTCCGCGAACAGGCTGCACAGCAGGCGTTCGGTGTCATTGGCGGGACCGCGAACCGACATCGGCTGCGCCACTACGGGTTCCGGCAGCGCCCGGCGATCCACCTTGCCGTTCGGCGTGAGCGGCAACGCCCCCAGCACAGTGACCGTCGCGGGCACCATGTACGGCGGCAACCGGTGGGCCGCGTGGTCCAGCAGCTCGGGCTCGGTGATCACCTGACCGGCGTGCGGCACCACATACGCGGCCAGCACCGAACCGCCACCCGGACCCGGACGCGCCACCGTGACCGCGATCTCCACCGACGAGTGCGAGTTCAGGACGGCGTCGATCTCCCCCAGCTCGATGCGCATGCCGCGTAGCTTCACCTGGAAGTCGCCGCGCCCCACATACTCGAGCACGCCGTTCCCGGTCCAGCGCACCAGATCTCCGGTGCGATACATGCGGGCCCCGGCCGGACCTGCGGGGTCGGGCACGAAACTCTCGGCGGTCAGCCCGGGACGGCCCACATACCCGCGCGCCACCCCCGGGCCCGTCACGTACAGCTCCCCGGCCATCCCGACCGGCACCGGCCGCAGCCAGCGATCCAGCACCAGCATCCCGGCGCCCGGAATCGGTTCGCCGAGACCGGCATTCACGCCGGGAACCAGTCCGTGGGTATAGGTGACGGCTACAGTGGTCTCGCTGGGGCCGTAGGAGTTCAGCAGATCCCGGCCGATCCCGAAGCGCGCCACGATATCCGGCGGGGTCGGCTCGCCGCCCGACGACACCGCTCGCACCCCGGCCAGCGCGTCCGGCTCCAGGGTGGACAGCACGGCGGGCGTCGAACACACCTGGGTGATACCGAAAGCCTCGACCAGACCGGCCAATTCGGCGCCCACCACCGGATCCGACTCCGCCACCACCAGGGTGGTACCCGACGCGAACGCCATCAGCCATTCCAGCACCGACGCATCGAAACTCGGGTTCAGGCACTGCAGAACCCGCGATCCGGGATCGACCCGGTACGCCGCCACGATCGCCGCGGCCAGCCCGGCCAATCCGGCATGAGTCACCGCCACGCCCTTGGGCACACCGGTCGATCCGGAGGTGAACACCACGTACGCCGGATTGCCGATCCGCGGTGCCCGCACCTCCTGCGCGGTCAGCGGCTCATCGGACAGTTCCGCGTCTCCCGTCACCAGGGCGTCGACGGTGATCCACCGGACCGAATCCGGCAGCGAGTCAGTCGATTCCGCGAACGTGAGGCCGATCTCCGCGCCCGCTTCGGCGGCGATGCGCGCCACGCGGCCGGCGGGCAGCGCGGTGCCCACCGGCACGAAGGCCGCGCCGGTCTTGGCCACCGCCCACAGCGCGACCATCGCCTCGATCGAACGGGGCAGCGCCAGCAGCACGGTCGATTCCGGCCCGACGGCCGCCACGTCACCGGATGCGGCGTTCAGGATCCGGCGCGCGAGCCGATTCGACAGCGCGTCCAGCTCGCCGTAGGTGAGCCGCCGGTCGCGTCCCATGACGGCAATCGTCTCGGGTCCGGCCCGGCACAGGCCCTCCGCCAGGATCTCCGGCAGCAGTCGCGGCTGCGGCGCTTCCGGCCCGTGCGCCCCCGCCAGCACCGGATTGTCGTCCGCCACCGTGTAATCCAGTGCCGCGACCGATGTTCCGGCCTCGGCGTCCAGCAGCGAATCCAGCACCGCGAGGAAACGCCGGTGATGCCTGCTCAGTGAATCCTCATCGTACAGACGCGGATTCGCGGCGAAGTCGACGTGGATCGGCGCGTCCGCGCCGTGCTGGTAGAAGTTGACGAAGAGGTCCTCGATCGGACCCGAGGTGACCACGTGCAGGCTCGACTCCACGCCCTCGAAATCGATCCCGGCCGGGAACAGCATGATGTTGATGACCGGCCCGGTCATGCCCCGGCCGAACTCGTCGCGATCGGCCTCGCCCCGCATGTCCTCGTGCCGGAAACGCTGGTGCCGCAAGGCCCCCGACGCCGCCACCCGCACGGCGTCCAGCACCGCGCCCACACTGCCCGCACGCGGCACCGGCACCCGCAGCGGCACCACATTGGCGATCATGCCGCCGGAGCGCCGCAGCAGCGCCGTGGTCCGGCCGGAAACGGGCAGGCTCAGGACCACGTCCTCGGTGGCCGTGAGACGGGCGTAGTACAGCGCGACCGCCGCCATGACCACGCCCGCCGGACTGGTGTCGAAGCGGCGGGCCGCGCGCTCCAGGCGCGCCGCGGTCCGTTCGCCCAGCTGGGCACGCGCCTCGCGGGCCAGCGCGCTCGCGGGCGCGGTGGCCCCGACCAGGCTGCACCGGTCGGGCATGCCCGCGGTGACCTCGCGCCAGTAGTGCTCGTCGGTGGTGTACCGGCTGGATTCCCGGTACGCCATCTCCGTCTCGTGCACGTCCAGCAGCGAGGCCGCGGTGCCGGGAGGCGCCGATTGCCCGCACACCGCGGCGTTGTACAGCTCGGCGACCCGATACAGCATGGTCATCGAGCCGAATCCATCGATGAGGAGGTGGTGTGCTCTGGTGTACCACAGGTGATGGGACTCGCCGACCCGGATCACCGTTGACAGTCCGGTCCGCGCACCGAACAGATCGATCGGCGCCGCGACATCGGCGCGCATCCACTCCAGCGCCTCGGCGACCGGGTTCGCCCGGTCCTGGAAATCCAGGAAACCGACGGCGGCTTCCAGCTCGGTGTCGACCGCCTGATACGGCCGGCCCTCGACGTCGACGAATCGCAGCACACCCGAACCGAATTCACGCGCCGCCCGCGCCCCCGCCAGCCGCAGGACCGCCAGGTCCAGCGGTCCGCGCATCTCGATGTACTGGGCCTCCGACAGCGGCACCGCCGGATCCAGTTGCTGCGCATAGAACATTCCCAGCTGAGCCGGGGAAAGGGGGAAGACGGTAGCGGATCGATCCGCCGCGATCTCACGCGTCATGGGCACTGCCTAACTGCTGGTCGAACAGGATTCTGGGTCGGCATCCACCTCGTAGGCGGGTAGGTAGGCGTGACGAGACGTCAAACGCCCCACCATCACCGAGCGCACATGAGAGGGCAGATTCGGCGCGAACTTGCGCACGTACGCATCGGCCCACTCCGGCCGGTCGAGCACGAACGGAAAATCGGTCGTCATCATGGTGCGCACCACCAACATCGGCAGCGGGGCATCCAATGGCCGAAAATCTTTGTTCCACAGGCCCGGTTGATCACAACCGGGATAAAACTGCCCGAGCATCGTGCCGCGCTCCACGAATTTGGTCTTGAATTCCGCGTGTATCTCATCGATCAGCGAATATTCCCTCAAATTCGGAAATACGGTGATCAATGCGCGCAGCACCGAGGTGGAACTGCCGTTCCCCGTCGGCAGCGCGGGATAGAGCTCCAGCGCGTCGCGGATGATCGCGCGCACCCGCATGGGTCGCGGTTCCGCGGCCGGTACCTGCGCCAGCCACAGCAGGTCACGCCGCATCGAGGGGCGGACATACGGGCAGACCGGCCCGTCGCGGCCCAGTTCGTCACTGGGTCGGGTCAGATAGGAGTCGGCCCAGGATCGAAATGCCGCCACTGTGGATCGGGCGGCAGGGCACGATGATCCGGTGTCCCCCAAGGAGACCCATTGCAGCCCCGAGCGGGGGCCGATAACACGCTCGCTCATGAACTCACCTCGGATGATCGAGCTACGGCAGACGATGCGCCGTTGCCCACTCCTATCAAATAGTGCTCCGGTCATGGGCCGTTAACACGAGTAGTGGGTTACCCAATTCATCCACAGTGACCCGAATTTCGGGGGGTGACGTAATAAAAAAAGACCGGTCAGCTATTGACCGGTCTTTCCTGTGAAGCTGGGATCAGGCGCCGAGCAGGCGCGCGGCCAGGTAGCCCTCCACCTGATCGAGCGCAATGCGCTGCTGCGCCATCGAGTCCCGCTCACGCACTGTCACGGCCTGGTCCTCCAGCGTGTCGAAGTCGACCGTGATGCAGAACGGGGTGCCGATCTCATCCTGCCGGCGGTACCGGCGGCCGATCGCGCCGGCGTCGTCGAAGTCCACATTCCAGTTCTTGCGCAGCTGCGCGGCCAGATCCTTGGCCTTCGGCGACAGGTCCGCATTGCGCGACAACGGCAGTACAGCCGCCTTGACCGGCGCCAGCCGCGGATCCAGGCGCAGCGTGGTGCGAGTCTCCATGGTGCCCTTGGCCGTTGGGACCTGCTCCTCGTTGTAGGCATCCACCAGGAACGCCATCAGCGAGCGAGTCAGACCGGCCGCCGGCTCGATGACGAACGGGGTGTAGCGCTCGCCCGAGTTCTGGTCGAAGAAGCTCAGATCCGTGCCGGAATGCTCGGAGTGGGTCTTCAGGTCGAAGTCGGTGCGGTTGGCGACGCCCTCGAGCTCACCCCACTCGGAGCCCTGGAAGCGGAAGCGGTACTCGATGTCCACCGTGCGGGTGGAGTAGTGCGAGAGCTTCTCCTTCGGGTGCTCGTACAGCCGCAGGTTCTCCGGGTCGATGCCCAGGTCGGTGTACCAGGCCAGGCGGGTGTCGATCCAGTACTGATGCCACTGCTCGTCCTCGCCCGGCTTGACGAAGAACTCCATCTCCATCTGCTCGAACTCGCGGGTCCGGAAGATGAAGTTGCCCGGGGTGATCTCGTTGCGGAACGACTTGCCGATCTGCGCGATGCCGAACGGCGGCTTCTTGCGCGCGGTGGTCTCGACGTTCTTGTAGTTCACGAAGATGCCCTGCGCGGTCTCCGGGCGCAGGTAGTGCATGCCCTCTTCGGACTCGACCGGGCCCAGGTAGGTCTTCAGCATCATGTTGAAGTCCTTGGGCTCGGTCCACTTGCCCACGGTGCCGCAATCCGGGCACACGATGAGCTCCATGGACACCGAGTCCGGGTCGTCGATCTTGTTCTTCTCGGCGTACGCCTCCTGCAGGTGGTCCTGCCGGTGCCGCTTGTGGCAGTTGAGGCATTCCACCAGGGGGTCGTTGAACACCGCGACGTGGCCCGAGGCCACCCACACCTGACGCGGCAGGATGATCGACGAGTCGAGGCCGACCACGTCGTCGCGGCTGGTCACCATGGACCGCCACCACTGCCGCTTGATGTTCTCCTTGAGCTCGACACCCAGTGGACCGTAATCCCAGGCCGACCTCGTTCCGCCGTAAATCTCACCGCTCGGGTACACGAGACCCCGGCGCTTGGCGAGATTGGCGACGGTGTCCACCTTCGACTTGGGTGCCACTGAACAGTTCTCCATCCGTATCCGGAAGATTGCAAAGGATTCAGACCAGCCTATCGGTCGCGGGCAATCGACTTTGCACCCACTGCCCCTACAAGCTGGGGATGCGTGCTGTTTCGACCCCTCGGTCTCGATTTCACAGCAGAGCAATTGCCGCCCCGACGCGCCGAGTACCTGTTTGACATGCGCACCCGTGCATATAAGAATGGCATCGGTTTCCAATAAGGAGTTGGTTCGATGACCACGGACAGCGGCGCGCCCCTGCGGCGCTCGCACGTCGCGACGGAGACCCCGGCCGCGATCCCCCATGACCCGTACCCCTACCGGTCTCCCCAGCCGCCGGCCGTGCCGTCGCGCACCATTCTGGACTCCGCCGGCGAACTCTTGCGCGCACTCGCCGCGCCGGTGCGCATCGCCATCGTGCTCCAGCTCCGGGAATCGCCGCGCTGCGTGCACGAGCTGGTGGATACCCTTGGAGTGACCCAGCCGCTGATCAGCCAGCATCTGCGGATCCTCAAGTCGGCCGGGGTGGTGCGCGGTGAACGCACCGGACGCGAGGTCATCTACGAACTGGTCGACGAACATCTGGCACACATTGTCATCGACGCGGTAGCGCACGCCGAGGAAGGGTGAACCGTGGGAACAAGCGAGAAGACCGTCGGGGTCCGCAGCACCCGCCAGCGCAGTGCCATCGCCGCCCTGCTCGCGGACATCGACGAGTTCCGCTCCGCACAGGAGCTGCACGACGAACTCCGCAAGCGCGGTGAGGGCATCGGCCTGACAACGGTGTACCGGACGCTGCAGTCGCTCGCCGACGCCGGCATGGTCGACGTGCTGCGCACCGACACCGGGGAATCGGTGTACCGGCAGTGCTCCACCGGGCACCACCATCACCTGGTCTGCCGCCAGTGCGGGCGGACCGTCGAGGTGGAGGGGCCGACCGTGGAGGCCTGGGCGGACTCCATCGCCACCGAGCACGGGTTCACCGATATCAGCCACACCATGGAGATCTTCGGCACCTGCCAGAGCTGCTGCCACAAAAGCTGAGCATCACGAAAAGCCGCATGCCCCTTGCACATTACAAGGGGCTTGCGGCTTTCGCGGTCCGCGATCTCAGGCCGCGGGCACCAGCTCCGGAGCGAGTTCCGGGGCGGTCCGGCGAGTGCGGGCAAGGCCGACGCCCAGCAGTGCGAGGCCGGCCGCGGCCCAGCACAGCAGGACCGTCAGCGGGCCCGCGATGGCGGCATCGCCGAAGAAGGCGGCCGAGCGGAGCAGGGTGGCGGCGGCGCCGGGCGGGAGCAGCTGGCCGATCTCGCCCCACGGCCTGGGCAGCAGCTCGGGCGCGGAAGTGGCTCCGGAGAACGGGTTTCCGACCAGCAGCATGGTGAGCACGGCCAGACCGACGCCCGCCCGGCCGAACGCGGCGGCCAGGCCGACCACGGTGCCGGCGACGGCGAGCGAGACCAGTCCGCTGATCGCGGCCATGGTGAGGTAGGCGCCGGGCAGCAGGTGCAGCCAACCCTGGACGATCGACATGCTCAGCAGCCCACCGGCGATCGCGAAGGCGGCCAGCCCGAGCGCGCGGACCCGCGGCGACGGCACGAGCAGGGTCAGCAGGACTCCCCCGGCCAGGCCGGACATGACCAGCGGCAGCACCATTGCGCCGAAACCGCTTCCGCGCGGATCGTGGACGTCGGCGGCGACCACGTCCTGCACGGGGGCCGCCTGCGCGCCGTCCAGTTGCTGGGCGAAGGCCGAGAGCTGTTGGGCCACAACCGGACTCGCGGCCGAGGCGATGAGGACGCGGGGCTGTCCGCCGGTCAGGATGGCGCCGTAGACATCCCGGTGTTCGATGGCGGTGCGGGCGTCGGATTCGCCTGCCACGGTGCGGATGTCGAAGCCACCGGGCTCGCGATCGTGCAACTGCTGCGCGACCGCGGCCGCCTGCGGTCCGGTGATGGCGATGGGGAGATCGCGGGGCGCGACGCGAGCGGCGGGCCAGGCGAAGGCGATGAGCATCAGGGCCTGAATGGCGGCCGCGACGAGTCCGATCGCGAGGGAGCGCTGCACTGTATTCATGAGCCATCCAAAGAAAGCGAAGGTTCGTTCTTTTTGTTGAGGACAAGGCTGACACCCCACTGTCACCTTGTCAAGAACGGATATTCGTTTTACTTTGGGCACATGCCCAGAGTCAGCGAGGAACACCTGGAACGCCGCCGGCAGCAGATCCTCGATGCCGCCCAGTCCTGCTTCGCCCGCAAGGGCCTGCACGCCACCACCATGCAGGACGTGTTCGCCGAATCCGGACTCTCCGCCGGTGCGGTCTACCGCTACTTCAAATCCAAGGACGACATCATCAAGGACCTCGCCACCGAGGCCACCGTCGACCTACGCGCCGCCCTCAGCGAGGCCGTCTACAGCGACCCACTACCCACGCCCCCGGACCTCGTAGGCATCATGTGCGATGCCATCGTCCGCCTCAGCACCCCCGGCGGGCCGGTCCGGATCATCCCCCAGGCCTGGTCGCTGGCCCTGACCGACGCCAATATCGCCGACTACGTCCGCACCAATATCCTCGGCATCCGCCGCCTCTGGTTCGACTACGCCGAGCGTATGCGCGAGGTCGGCTGGCTCCCCCCGGACGCCGACACCGACGCGGTGGCCAAGATCTTCCTCGGCCTGCTCCCGGGCTTCATCCTCCAGCATCTCATCCTCGGCGACGTCGACTCCGACACCTTCGCCCGCGGCATCACCGAGATGCTCCCCGACTACCGCCGCGCGGCCGCGGCCGCCGCCGAATCCACCAGCGCCTGAACCGAACCCGCCGACGACGTCAGGGCAGCAGGCCCTGACGCGCGCGGCCCGCCCCGGACAGGGTGAGCAACAGAATGGTCGCGAGGGGCTCGTCCTCCAGCCCGGCCGCGGGGAAGGTGTACCGCAGGATGACGTCGGCCAGCTTGTCGCGGGACACCACGGTGAGCGTGCCGAACTGGAGCGCGGCGTTGCGTTCGGCGACCCGCTTGTGCAGCTGCGGTTTCACCGGTCGATCCCAGGCCAGGATGCACATGAGCGCCAGCACATCCAGGCCCGGCGACAGGTTGACGCCGCGCAGCGAGCACAGCGCGCCCTCGTATTCGAAGCCGAGCCCGCCCTCCTCCTCGCGGACGTCGACGCCGTAGCGCATGAGCAGGGCCTTGGCACGGAGCTGGAGCTCGTCGGCGGGGGTCGGCTGATCGGTCACTTCACACCTCCGAAGCGGCGGTCGCGCTTGGCGTACTCCAGGCAGGCGTCCCAGAGGTTGCGGCGGTCGAAATCGGGGAAAAGCGTTTCCTGGAACACGAATTCGGCGTACGCGGCCTGCCAGATCAGGAAGTTGGAGCTGCGCAGCTCACCGGAGGGCCGCAGGAACAGGTCCACGTCCGGCATATCGGGTTCGTCGAGGTAGCGGGCCACGGTGGCCTCGGTGACCTTCTCCGGGTCGAGTTCCCCGGCGGCCACCCGGCGCGCGATTTCCCTTGCGGCGTCGGCGATCTCGGCCCGGCCGCCGTAGTTGACGCACATGGTGAGGGTCATCACCGTATTGTCCCGGGTGAGCTCCTCCGCGATCTCCAATTCCTTGATCACGCTGCGCCACAGGCGCGGTCGGCGACCGGCCCAGCGCACCCGGACACCCATCTCGTGCATCTCGTCGCGGCGGCGGCGGATCACATCGCGGTTGAAGCCCATGAGGAAACGCACCTCCTCGGGGCTGCGCCGCCAGTTCTCGGTGGAGAAGGCGTAGGCCGACAGCCACTTCACGCCCATCTCGATACAGCCCTCGACGGTGTCCATGAGCACCGCCTCGCCGCGCTCGTGCCCCGCCGTGCGCGGCAGCCCGCGCTCCTGCGCCCAGCGCCCGTTGCCGTCCATCACCAGCGCCACATGCCTGGGCACGAACTCCGCCGGAATCGCCGGCGGCTTGGCCCCCGACGGATGCGGCGACGGCGGCCGCACAACACGCTGCTCAGTCGATGACTTCCGGTTCCCGATCACGCCCACCATCCTGCCCGATGCCCGCCACGCCCGAACGCCGCCCACGGCATTCCTACCGGACCTCCACATTTCCTCTACCCGGCGGCACACGGTGGGGGGCAAAACCGGCATTTCGCCCCCCACCATGTATATCTCGCCGGTCAGCTGGGAAGCGGTGCGAGGCAGGCGCGGTAGGTGCCGAACGGCAGGACGGCGTCGTAGACGAGGTCGCCGGAGGGCGTGAATTCCGAGATGCGCGGCGTGATGCCCCAGCTGACGAAGGTGTCGCCGTTCGGCAGGGTCTGGGCATTGCCCATGGCCGGGGTCACCAGGCCGTCCGGATGCTCCTGATTGCGGATCAGGCTCACGCGCCCGGCGGCCGGATCGATGTCTGGCCGACACTGCGAGAACGGACGCGGCAGCCAACCTGTTCGTCGAGCTCGACCGAGAACCGCCGGGAACCGTAGTCGAAAGTGCGGGCGCCGTCCGCCGACAATCCCAGATCGGGTATCGCCCGATCGGCGAACTCGACGACGCTGATCCCGAGTTCCGCCGCCATGTTCGCGATGGCCGTATCGGCCGATCTCCGCACGTACGGATGCTTGGTGTGCTCGCTGACCCGCTGCACGGCGACTCGGGCAGTGTGCGTCCCGATCTGCGTCAGCGCGTCCAGTGCCGCCTCTGCACGGGTGACCGCGCGATCGCCCTCCGCGATCCGCCGCAGCCGGCCGACGACCATGTCGTCGCCGAGAAGACCGAGCGCGCGCGACACCCACGGATTACGCTTGGCCGGATAGCTTTCCTGCTCCCAGAGCTGATAGAGCATCCAGGCGAATTCGCCGAGGGACACCGGATCGGCGGCGACGACCACCATCGGCACGCCCGCGTACACCGATTCTCCGGCCGACATCATGAGCATCGAAATGAGATGCCCCACTACGGATTTCGGGAACACCTCGGTTCCACCACGCACCCGAATCCGCGGCAGCGAGCCGACGTTCAACCAATCCGGAGCCGTCGGGACGCGAGTGGGCAGAAACAGCAGAGGATCCCGGTCCAGCACCGCCGTCGTCGTGGCGACTGCAGCGTCCCCATAGCCCGCGGCGGCTTCCAGGATGACCTCGCGGTGGCCGTCGCCGTCGAGCAGGCGCAGCACCCGCTCGGCCTGCCGCCGCAACTTCACCGCCTTGCCCAGGGCGAGCGGAATCAAATCGCTCGTCGCCGTGTCCCGATGGCGTCGGAACCACGCCTCGGCATGAGCCACCAGGGTTTTGTCCTCGTCCAGAAACGACAGCATGAGGTGCGAGATCTCGGTGCCGTCGAATGGCGGCAGCAGGTGATTCCCGTACCAGTAGTTCGACGCGGCCGCCCCGAGTTCGAAGTCGACCACCTCCGAACCGAATCGCCCCAGCAGCCGCCGATGCGGATCCAGCAGCGACCAGCCGGGCGGATCATCCTGTCTGACCGGCAGGTGCAGCCGGTAGCGACGGCGCTGCTCGATCTCCAGCAACCGGTGCAGATGCGGACGGGCCAGATGGTCGGGCGCGTCGGCGAGAATCTCGACGAGCGGGTAAGCGGGCAGCGCGATCGCATTGCCGACCTCTTCCTCCCACATCGCCTCGGAGCCGACCCATCTTGGTCGCGTCTGTGCCCACTCTTGCTGTTCGCCCGGCAGCCACGCCAGCCGGACGGGCCGGTCGACCCGTGTCAGCTCCAGTACCGGAGGCCGATTCCGCTTGCGGTCCAACCAAGGTGGCGACACCAGGACCTCCGGCAGATCGGCCGGATCGGCATCGACGGGTACAGCGCGGCCCATGGGTCCCCCAGGTGGCATTTCCGGTTCGTTCGCCAGAAACGTAGCGCTGGGCACCGACAACCGGAGAAGCCCACGGGCCGAACCACATCCGGGACGGTCAGCCGATGGCGGCTTCGGCGCGGTCGATGGCCTCGTGGGGGCGGGTGCGTTCGATCAGGGGCAGCGTGCGCAGCTGGCGCTCCAGATGCCACTGCAGATGCGCAGCGATGAGACCGCTGGCCTGGCGGCGCTGACTGTCGGGAACGGCGTCGACCCTGGACCAGTCGCCACGGTTGAGGGCGCTCATGTGGTCGAGAACGCCGGGCATCGGGGTGGCCGCGCCGGGCGGGCGGCAGTGCACGCAGACCGCGCCGCCCGCCGCCACGTGAAAGGCGCGGTGCGGACCGGGGGTGGCGCAGCGGGCGCAGTCGTCGAGGGCGGGCGCCCAACCGGCGAAAGCCATGGCGCGCAACAGGTACGCGTCGAGGATCAGTTCGTGCGGGCGGCGGCCCAGCGCGATGGCGCGCAGCGCGCCGGCGGTGAGGGTGTGCAGGCGGGCGGCGGGCGCGCCCTCTTCACCGGCCAGGCGTTCGGCGGTCTCGAGCACCGCGCAGGCGGTGGTGTAGCGGCCGTAGTCGGCGACGATGTCGGCGGCGAAGGTCTCGACCGTGTGCACCTGGGTGACGGTGTCGAGATTGCGGCCCGGATGCAGCTGCACATCCACGTAGGCGAACGGTTCCAGCCGCGCCCCGAACTTGGAACGGGTGCGCCGCACACCCTTGGCGACCGCGCGCACCAGACCGTGCTGACGGGTCAGCAGCGTGACGATGCGGTCCGCCTCGCCGAGCTTGTGCTGGCGCAGCACCACCGCATGATCCCGATACAACTGCACCGCAACAGTCTCGCATGCGCGACCGACCGGGCGGCGACGAGTCGCGGGGTGTGTGCCGATCAGAAGTTGGCCGGCAATTGTTGGACGTGTGACCAGAATCGCGCTAGGTTACTCCCCGGTACAGAAGAGACGGGATTCACATGACACTGGCGTCGGTTGGCGAATTCGGGTTGGCGGAACTCGCCGCGGCACTGGCGGCGGGCACCGTCACCTCGGTCGACGCGACCACCGCGGCCCTCGACCGGATCGAGGCCAGCCAGGGAGCGCTCAACGCCTTCCGGATCGTGCGGCGGGCCGAAGCCCTCGCCGAGGCCGCCGACGCCGATCGCAAACTCGCCGCCGGACAACGGGAACCACTGCTCGGGGTGCCGCTGGCCATCAAGGACGACACCGACCTGACCGGCACCCCAACGGCTTTCGGCTGCGGCGGCGACTTCCCCGCCAAGACCGAGGACGCCGAGGCGGTGCGGCGGCTGCGCGCGGCCGGCGCGATCATCGTCGGCAAGACCAATACCTGCGAACTCGGGCAGCTGCCGTTCACCAGCGGAGACGCCTTCGGAC
Source organism: Nocardia niigatensis NBRC 100131 (assembly GCF_000308655.1). GTDB lineage: Bacteria > Actinomycetota > Actinomycetes > Mycobacteriales > Mycobacteriaceae > Nocardia > Nocardia niigatensis. Next base: position 32,725 of record NZ_BAGC01000055.1, read on the forward strand.
ACACCACCAATCCCTGGAACGCCGGGCACACCCCGGGCGGATCGTCCGGCGGGTCCGGCGCGGCGGTGGCGGCCGGATTGGTGCCCGCCGCACTGGGATCCGACGGCGCGGGCTCGGTGCGCATCCCGGCGGCCTGGAACAATCTGGTCGGTATCAAGCCGCAGCGCGGCCGCATCTCGACCTGGCCACTGCCGGAGGCCTTCCACGGCCTCACGGTGAACGGCCCGCTGGCCCGCACCGTCGCCGACGCGGCCCTGCTGCTCGACGCCGCCGCCGGACCGCATCCCGCCGACCTGCACACCCCGCCCGCGCTGCGCGTCTCCGACGCCGTCGGCCGGGATCCGGGCCGCCTTCGCATCGCGTTGTCGCTGCGAATCCCGTTCACCGCCACCAAGACCACCCTGGACCGCGAGGTCGAGGCCCGGGTGCACGCCACCGCGGCCACGCTGCGCCGGCTCGGCCACGAGGTCACCGTCGCCGACGTCCACTACGGCGTCCTGATGGGCGCGACCTTCCTGCCGCGCTCCATGGCCGGCATCCGCGAGGCGCTGAACCGCCTCCCCGGTGCGCGGGTGGACCCGCGCACCCACCACAACGCCACCGTCGGCCGGATCCTCGCGCCGCTGCTGTTCGCCGCCCGGCGGGCAGAACCCCTGCTGCGCATGCGAACCGGCCGCATCTTCGACGACTTCGACCTGGTCCTGGCCCCCACCACGGCCACCCCGCCGCCCGGCGTCCACGAGATCGACGACATCGGCAACTGGGCCACCGACGAACTCATCACCGCCGCCTGCCCCTACACCTGGCCCTGGAACGTACTCGGCTGGCCCGCCGTCAACATCCCCTCCGGCTTCACCGCCACCGGCCTGCCGGTCGGCTCCCAGCTCATGGGCCCGGCCAACTCCGAGGCCCTGCTGGTTTCCGTTGCGGCCCAATTGGAGTCGGAGCTCGAATGGCACAAAGCCCGGCCTGCCCCGTGGTGGCCCCAGCCCTGATGACCCGTGCGGACCTTCCGGGGATGGACGAACACTCCACCCGGGCGGCGCCGCTCGAAGACGCCGCCGGCTGCCGAATCGCCGGCAGCCCATGGTGATCCGCTGATCCTGCTCGCGGCGGTTGCCGCCGCGACCAGGAAGTCGATCAGAAGCCGAGCTTGCCGAGCTGCTTCGGGTCGCGCTGCCAATCCTTGGCGACCTTCACATGCAAGTGGAGGTAGATGCGGGTGCCGAGGATGTGCTCGATCTGCTTGCGCGCGTTGGTGCCGACCTCTTTGAGGCGGGCGCCGCCCTTGCCGATGACGATGGCCTTCTGGCTGGGGCGTTCCACATAGAGCAGGGCGTGCACGTCGAGCATGCCCTCGGCGGAACGGCGGCCGTCGGTCTCGGTGTCCTCGTTCTCCTCGCGCTCGAGGACCTCCTCGATCACCACCGCCAGCGAGTGCGGGAGCTCGTCGCGCACGCCCTCCAGGGCCGCCTCGCGAATGAGCTCGGCCATCAGGACTTCCTCGGGCTCGTCGGTGAGCTCGCCGTCCGGATAGAAGGCCGGACCCTCGGGCATCTGCGAGGCGATGACGTCGACGAGCACCTCGACCTGCTCACCCTTGACCGCGGAGACCGGAACCACCTCGGCCTCGGGACCCAGCAGCTGGGAGACGGCCATCAGCTGATGAGCGACCTGGTCGCGACTCACCTTGTCGATCTTGGTGACCACGCCCAGCAGGGTCGTCTTGGGCGCCATGGTCTTGATCTGCTCGACGATCCAGCGGTCACCGGGCCCGATCTTCTCGTCCGCCGGAATGCAGACCGCGATCACGTCGACTTCCGAATACGTGTCGCGCACCAGATCGTTGAGCCGCTGGCCGAGCAGCGTGCGCGGCCGGTGCAGACCAGGGGTGTCCACCAGGATCAGCTGCGCGTGCTCACGGTGCACGATGCCGCGAATAGTGTGCCGCGTGGTCTGCGGCCGCGAGGAGGTGATGGCGATCTTCTGCCCCACCATGGCATTGGTCAGCGTGGACTTGCCGGTATTCGGCCGGCCCACGAAACACACGAAACCGGAACGGAATTCGTCCTTGCTACTCACTCGAAAACCTCCGATTCGGATTTCAGATCCAGGCCCGCCGGGACCTCACGCTCGCCGGCCGCGTCGCCCGGCGCGGGCCGCTGTGTCGCAATGGGATTCTCGACGCCGTAGTCCCGGGGCGAATCCGCCTCCAGCACCTCGAATACCGCACCCTTGACATCGGTGAAGATGATGCGTGCCGACGGCGACACCTCACGCACCGCCGACACCCCCAGATCCGACAGCTTGCCCGCGACCACCACGGCCGCCTCGAAACCGCCCGCGCCACTGGAGATCGCGGCCGCCACGGCCGACTGCAACGCGGTCAGCTTCAGCGCGACCAGCTCCACGGTCCCGGCCGCGTAGGTGCGCCCGTCCGAATCACGCACGGCCGCACCGCCGGTGCCGCCGGTACGGCCCATGGCGCCACGAGCGAGGACCAACAGCTTGTTGTCCTCCGCGTCCAACTCAATCATCGGCCTCTCCATCCTCGTGTGCGCCGTCACCCGGTTCCTGTTCCGCCGGTTCGGTTCTCGTCTTCTCCGGGCTCTTGCGCACCACCACGGTGTGGATCCGCATGCGGCCGCGCGCGTCGGCCCCGCCCTCCCCCTTGAGTTGCAGACCGTGGATGACGGCCTTGGAGCCGGGCAGCGGGACACGGCCCAGGGCGTGGGCGAGCAGACCGCCGACGGTGTCGACGTCCTCCTCCTCGATCTGGGTGTCGAACAGCTCACCCAGATCGTCCACCGGCAGTCGCGCCGAGACCCGGAACTTGCCCTGGCCGATCTTCTCGATCGGCGCGATCTCGTCCTTGTCGTACTCGTCGGCGATCTCGCCAACGATCTCCTCGAGGATGTCCTCGATGGTGACCAGCCCGGCGATGCCGCCGTACTCGTCCACCAGCACCGCCATATGGTTTCTGCGGCGCTGCATTTCGTCCAGCAGCGCGTCCAGCGGCTTGGAGTCGGGAATGAACACGGCGGGCCGCATGACCTGCCGCACCTTCACCTTCCGTCCCCGATCCGTGTACGGCACCAGGTCTTTCAGGTAGACGACGCCCAGAATGTCGTCGACGTTCTCGCCCACCACCGGAATTCGCGAATGTCCCGACCGCACCGCCAGCGACATGGCCTGCGCCGCCGTCTTCTCGGCCTCGATCCACACCATCTCGGTACGCGGCACCATGACCTCGCGGGCCGGGGTGGTGTCGAGCTCGAACACCGACTGGATCATGCGGCGCTCGTCGGCGTCCACCACGCCGCGCTCCCCCGCCAGATCCACCACCTCGCGCAGCTCGATCTCGGAAGCGAAGGGGCCGTTGCGAAATCCCTTACCGGGGGTGATCGCATTACCGATCAGGATCAGCAGCCGGCTGATCGGGCCCAGCAGCGAGCCGATGGCCTGCAGGGGCAGCGACGCGCCCAGCGCCAGCGAATACGCGTGCTGCCGGCCGAGCGTGCGCGGCCCGACACCGATCACCAGATAATCGACCAGCACCATGACCGCGGCCGTGATCAGCAGCGCCGCGCCCTCGTCCAGCCAGTCCATGAGCACGGCCGCCAGCAGCACCGTCGCGGTGATTTCGCATGTGAGGCGCAGCAGCACCATGAGATTCACATAGCGCGGCCGATCCGCGATGATGCGCGCCAGCCGCGCCGCCCCGGTCCGCTCGGCACGCACCAGATCCTCCACACGAGCGGGCGAGATCGTGTTCAGCGCCGAATCCAGCGCCGCGAACACACCGCCCGCGGGGACCAGGACGACTGCCAGCAGGATCAGAACGAACGAATTCACGCCGGGCCCAGCGGATCACCGGTCGTGTCGGTGAATCCGGTCTTGCCCAGCAGGCGCTGATCGCGCTCGGCGAGCTCCGCGCGGCGCAGCTCCTGGCGCACGTTCTCGTACCAGCCCTCCAGCAGGGAGGCCTGCAGCGCGAACATCTCCTTCTCCTCCTCCGGCTCGGCATGGTCGTAGCCGAGGAGGTGCAGGACGCCGTGCACGGTCAGCAGCGCCAGCTCGTGATCCATGGAGTGCCCGGCCTTCTCGGCCTGCTGGGCCGCGAACTCGGGGCAGAGCACGATGTCACCGAGCATGGAGGGGCCGGGCTCGGCGGCATCGGGCCGCCCGCCCGGCTCCAGCTCGTCCATGGGGAACGACATGACGTCGGTCGGACCCGGTAGGTCCATCCAGCGCATGTGCAGATCCGCCATGGTGTCGAGATCGACCAGCACCATCGACAGCTCGGCCGCCGGATGCACATCCATCTGACCGATGACGAACCGCGCGACGCTGACCAGTTCTTCTTCGGATACCTCGATACCCGATTCGTTGGCGATCTCGATACTCACCCGATCAGCGTAGTGGGCGAGTTCAGTGCCGGTCTCCCCGGCTCGCGGCACGTCGCTGCGCCCGATTTCCCGGATAGTGGACCGCGGCCGGCGGCCGCGTCTCCGACTCGTACCGGTCGTAGGCGTCGACGATCGCCCCGACCAGGCGGTGCCGGACCACGTCGGCGCTGGTGAGCTCCGAGATGTGGATGTCATCGATGCCGTGCAGGATCTCGGTGGCCGCCCGCAGCCCCGACCGCGCGTTGTTCGGCAGGTCGACCTGCGTAGTGTCACCGGTCACCACGATCTTGGAACCGAAGCCCAGGCGGGTGAGGAACATCTTCATCTGCTCGGCCGTCGTGTTTTGCGCCTCGTCCAGAATGATGAACGAGTCGTTGAGCGTACGACCGCGCATGTAGGCCAGCGGCGCGACCTCGATGACACCGGCCTGCATGAGCTTCGGGATCGCCTCGGGATCCATCATGTCGTGCAGGGCGTCGTAGAGCGGCCGTAGATACGGGTCGATCTTCTCGTTCAGCGTGCCCGGCAGGAAGCCCAGCCGCTCACCCGCCTCGACCGCAGGCCGGGTCAGGATGATGCGGTTGACCTGCTTGGTCTGCAACGCCTGCACGGCCTTGGCCATCGCCAGATACGTCTTGCCGGTGCCGGCCGGGCCCACTCCGAACACGATGGTGTGCGCGTCGATGGCGTCGACATAGCGCTTCTGGTTGAGCGTCTTGGGCCGGATGGTCTTGCCGCGCCGGGACAGGATGTCCAGGCTCAGCACCTCTGCCGGAGAGTCCGAGGAACCCTCGGTGAGCATGGAGTAGGTGTGCCGTACCGCCTCGGGGCTGACGATCCGGTTGCGCGCGGTGAGCGCGACCAGCTGGGCCACCACCCGCTCCGCCAGCGCGACATCGGCCGGTCTCCCGGTCAGCGTGACGGAATTGCCGCGAACGTGGATGTCGGCATCGAGGAGGCGCTCGAGTTCACGCAGGTTCTCGTCAGCCGAACCCAGGAAACCGAACACCGATTCCGGTGCCAATTCGATGCTGGAACGAACGGTCCGCCCCGCCGGTCCGGAACCGTTGCCGCCGGCGCCGATGCCGGCAATGGGTGTGCTCTGATCGCCGATTTCGCCTGGTGTTCTCAAAAGTGGCTATGGCCTGCTTTCCGGTCTCGATGCCGTTTGCTGTGACAGAAGTTTACCGCCGCCCACCGACACCGCCCAGTGAATAAGGGGCTACCAGCAGGGTGAACGGTCCAGTGTCATGCAACTGCCGCAGGCCCGAATCCATTCCGTGGCGAACCGCGCCGCGACGGATCTACCAGCGCGGGGTGAGCGCGCCCAGCGCGCCGAGGGCGACCGCGGCCGCGGTGGAGGTCCGCAGCACGGTCGGGCCGAGCAGGACGATATCGGCGCCGGCCTCGGCGAGGGCCTTCAGTTCCGAGTCGTCCAAGCCGCCTTCGGGACCGACGATCAGGACCACTTCGGGGACGCCGTCGAAAGGCAGCTCGGTCAAACGGGATTCGCCGGACTCGTGCAGGGCGGCGATGATCGCGCCGTTCGCCTTGGCGGTGCGGACCAGCTCGAGCAGGTCACGCGTGGTGTGCAGCTCGGCGACATCGGGGATGTAGGCGCGGCGGGACTGGCGGGCGGCCTGCTTGGCCGCGGCCCGCCACTTCTCGACGCCCTTGCGCGCCTTGGCTTCCCAGTTGGAGACGCAGCGCAGCGCCTGCCAGGGGACGATGGCGTCGGCGCCCGCTTCCGTCATGAGTTCGACGGCCAGTTCCGAACGGTCGGACTTGGGCAGCGCCTGGACCACCGTCACCTGCGGGGTCCAGGGCGCGGCCGTCCGCTTGGCCAGCACCCGCAGTTCGAGCCGATCCTTGCCGGCCGCAACCACTTCCGAATCGGCGAGGATCCCGTGCCCGTCGGAGAGGGTGATGGGTTCCCCGACCCGGATGCGGCGCACCGTGGCGGCGTGCCGGCCCTCGGGGCCGTCCAGCACCGCGGTCGCACCCGGTTCGGGAATCTCGTCGAGGTAGAAGACGGTGGCGGCCAACGGATCAGCGTCCGCTGAAGGAGGCGCGCAGGCGCGCGAACAGACCCGAATTGTGCTCGGACTGGGCGGTCATCACCTCGGTGTGCTCGTTGACGCGCATGCCCTTGTACTTGCGCAGCAGATCCGACTGCTTGGAGTCGAGCTTGGTCGGCACCACGATGTCGAGGTGCGCGATCAGATCGCCGCGAGAGTTGGCGCGCAGCTTGGGCATACCGTGGCCGCGTAGCACCGACGCCTCGCCCGGCTGGGTGCCGGCCGGGATGGTCAGCTCCACCGGTCCGTCGAGGATGGTGTCGATGACGACGGTCGCGCCGAGCGCGGCGTCCACCATCGGGACGCGAATCGTGCAGTGCAGGTCGTCGCCGTCGCGCACGAAGGTGTCGTGCGGCTGCTCGACGATCTCCACGTACAGGTCGCCGGCGGGGCCGCCGCCGGGGCCGACCTCACCCTGCGCCGCGAGGCGCACCCGCATGCCGTTGGCGACACCGGCAGGGATGGGTGCGGCGATCTCGCGGCGCGAACGCACGCGGCCGTCGCCGCCGCACTTGCGGCACGGGTCGGGAATGGTCTCGCCGGCGCCGCGGCAGGTGGGGCAGGGCCGGGAGGTCATGACCTGGCCGAGGAAGGACCGCTGCACACTCTGCACCTCGCCGGCGCCGCCGCAGGTCTCACAGCGCACCGGCTTGGAGTTGCCGTTGGTGCCCGAGCCCTGGCACAGGTCGCAGAGGATGGCGGTGTCGACGGTCAGGTGCTTGGTGACGCCGACGGCGCACTCCTGCAGCGAAAGCCGGGTCCGCAGTAGCGAATCCGCGCCCGGCTGCACGCGACCGCGCGGCTTGCGGGTCCCGCCGGAGGCGTTCATGCCGCCGAAGAATGCCTCGAACACGTCGCCGAGACCACCGAAGCCGGCGCCGGAGAATCCGCCGCCCATGCCGGCGCCGGATTCCAGCGGGTCACCGCCGAGGTCGACGATGCGGCGCTTCTCCGGGTCGGTCAGCACCTCGTACGCCGTCGAGACCTCGCGGAACTTCTCCTGGGCCTCCGGGTCCGGATTGACGTCGGGATGCAGTTCGCGCGCCAGCTTCCGATAGGCGCGCTTGATCTCCTGGTCGGTCGCACCGCGTGCGACTCCGAGCAGTGCGTAATAGTCCCGTGCCACGTGCGCTCTCTAGTCCTGTTTCGTCTCTGTGCTCGCTCACCGTTCGGCGAGCACCTCACCGATGTATCGGGCGACAGCCGCCACCGAGGCAATAGTCCCCGGATAGTCCATGCGGGTCGGTCCCAACACCCCCATGCCTCCGAGCACCGTACCGGTCAGCCCGTAACCGGTGGACACCACGGCCGTCCCGCGCATCTGCTCGACCTTGGTCTCCTCGCCGATCTGCACCGTCACGGTACCCGGGACCTGTGCCGCGGCCAGCAGCTTCAGTACGATCACCTGCTCTTCGAGGGCCTCCAGTACCGAACGCAGCGAACCGGGGAAACCATTCCCGGCGAAATCGGACGCATTGCGGGTGAGGTTGGCGGTGCCGCCCAGTACCAGGCGCTCCTCCGGATGCTCGACCAGCGTCTCGACCAGCACGGTGGAGACGCGGATCAGCACATCGCGCAGCTTGGGCGACGGGGAATGCTCGGGGAGCTCGGCGACGGCCGCGGACGCGGCGGCCAGGCGCTTGCCGTCCATGGCCTTGCCGAGCAGGCCGCGCAGGGCGGCCAGATCGTCCTCGCTGACGATGGCGCCCAGATCGACCAGGCGTTGGTCGACGCGGCCGGTATCGGTGATCACGACCAGCAGCAGCCGGGCCGGGTTGAGCGCGACGACCTCGATGTGGCGCACGGTCGACGCGGACACGGTCGGGTACTGGACCATGGCGACCTGGCGGGTCAGCTGGGCCAGCAGCCGGACCCCGCGGCGCAGCACGTCGTCGAGATCGACGCCGCTCTCCAGGAATTCCATGATCGCGCGGCGCTCCGCGCCGGACAGCGGCTTGACCTCGGCGATGTGGTCGACGAACTGGCGGTAGCCCTTGTCGGTGGGGATGCGGCCGGACGAGGTGTGCGGCTGGGCGATGTAGCCCTCGGCCTCCAGTACGGCCATGTCATTGCGGACGGTGGCGCTGGACACACCCAGATTGTGCCGCTCCACCAGGGTCTTGGACCCGATGGGCTCCTTCGTCGCGATGTAGTCCGCGACGATGGCCCGCAGGACCTCGAGCCGTCGCTGCTCGGTGCTCGACATGGTGGCCCCACCTCCTTGCTCGCCTCGGGTACGCCTCGTGCACGCCCGAGCCCTCCGCGGCAGGAAGCAGCCGATCATTCGGCACCGGCCACGCGGATTTCCCGGATTATCTCCTCCAGTTTAGTGTCCCCGACGCAAGTTGCCGCACCACCACCCTGCCACCGGGGCGGAGCCGGGCCGCCGGGTCACTGACCGGCGGCGGACTCCACGACGGCGGCCACGTCCGCCGGGTGCGAAACGAGGCCGGCGTGGGAGGCGTCGATCGAGGAGGTGCGGGCGTTCATGCGCTTGGCCATATCCCATTGGGACGCAGGAGGAATCACCCGATCGGCGGTGCTGACCAGATACCAGCTCGGGGTCGAGGCCCAGGAGGGCGCGCCGGAGGGTTCGAGATTGGCCGACAGGGCCAGGGAGTGCTGGCGGGCGGCCATGGCGGCGGCGGTGGCCGGGTCGACGTCCTGGGCGAAGACGTCGTGGAAGCCGGCCGGGTCGATGTAGGCGTCCACGTTCCTGCCCGCGATCCCCTGCTGGTCGTTCACCACCTTCAACCGCAGGGCGAGGGTGAGCTGCGAGCCGGGGTACTGGATCGGATTCAGTTCCAGCAGTGCGGCTTCACCCTGGGTCGGGGCGAAAGCCGAGATGTAGACCAGGGATTCGACCTTCGGGTCGTGCACGTTGCTGATCACGGTGCCGCCGTAGGAGTGGCCGACCAGCACGATCGGGCCCGCGATGCCGTCGATCGTGCGCTGGATCGCCGCCGCGTCGTACGCCGGTCCGCGCAGTGGATTATCCGGCGTCACAACGGAATAGCCGTCGGCGCGCAGCTGCGCGGCCACCCCGTCCCAGCTGGACGCGTCGGCGAAGGCGCCGTGTACCAGCACGATCGTGGGCAGGTCCGCGGCCGTGGCCGGGGCGGCGGCCGGCGGGGTCACGGCGAGCGCCAGCGCGACCGCCGCGGCGCCCGCCGTGCGGGAAGCGGCGTGACCGGTGCGGGTACGGAGGCGGTGCAGGAGCTCGACGGGTCGCACGAGTGGCTTCATCATGAGATGTCCTCGGGCCGAAGGGTGTTCGGGGCGCGGCCGAGGATTCGACCGCGATATGGACGGCTGTGCGAAATCTCCGTCCGTCAATCTAGTCCCGACCGAGCGGTTCCACCCGGCGTTCACCGATTACCGCAGGTCACGACATAGGTCCGAGTGTCGCCGGAGGCGCTGAGGTCAGCCCAGGAGGGTGCGGACGACGCCGTCCGCGAGGAGCCGGCCACGGTCGGTGAGGATGAGGTGGTCGTTCACGCGCTCGGCCAGCCCGTCGGCGATGACGCCCTCGGCGGCGGCGCGGCCGTCGGCATCCAGGTCGGCCAATGGCAGGCCGGTACGGAGGCGGACGGTCAGCATGACGCGTTCGGTGTAGCGCTCGTCGGCGGTGAGCGACTCCCAGCCCGCGGCCGGCAGGGCGCCGGTGGTCACCCGATCCGCGTAGCGCGCAGGGTGTTTCACGTTCCACCAGCGGACGCCGCCCACGTGGCTGTGCGCCCCCGGGCCCGCGCCGAGCCAGTCGCCGCCGTCCCAGTAGCCGAGGTTGTGGCTGCAGCGGGCCGCATCGGAGGCGGCCCAGTTGGATACCTCGTACCATTCCAGGCCCGCGGCGGCCAGGCGAGTGTCGATGCGCTCGTAGCGGGCGGCGAGCACGTCGTCGTCGGGGGCGGGAAGCTCGCCGCGCCGGACCCGGCGGGCCAGGGCAGTGCCGTCCTCGACGATCAGCGAGTAGGCCGAGACATGGTCGACGCCCGCCGACAGCACCGCGTCGAGGCTGGCATCGAGGTCGCCGTCGGTCTCGCCCGGCGTGCCGTAGATGAGGTCCAGGTTGACGTGCTCGATGCCCGCCGCGCGGGCTTCCCTGGCAGCGGCCACGGCCCGGCCGGGCGTGTGCGTGCGATCGAGGATCTTCAGCACGTGCTGGGCGGCGGACTGCATGCCCAGCGAGACCCGGTTGTACCCGGCCGTGCGGAGGCGGTCGAAGAATTCGGGCGAGGTCGACTCCGGATTGGACTCGGTCGTCACCTCGGCCCCGGGGGCGAGCGTGAAGTTGTCGCGAATGGCGTCGAGCACCCCGGCCAGCCCGTCCCCGCCGAGCAGGGACGGTGTGCCACCGCCCACGAAAATCGTCTCCACCGCGGGCGTCGCCGACGGAAGACCATCGAATTCCCGCGCCGCCGTGGCCAGTTCGCCCCGCAGCGCCTCGAACCACGACTGCGGCGAGGACGAGCTCCCCAGCTCCCCCGCCGTATACGTGTTGAAGTCGCAGTACCCGCACCGCGTCGCGCAGAACGGCACGTGGATGTAGATCCCGAACGGCCCGCCCCCGAAATCGCGCAGGACCGGCACGTCGGCGCCGGGCGCCGCGGCAGCGCCGGAGGTCTGTTCGGGAGCAGTCGAGGTCACGCCTCCAGTGTGACCGGTTGTGCCGGTCACAGCGCACCCGCCCGCGCCGGAGCCGTTCCCGGACTGCGGGGCATCTCGAATCCGGATACATTCCAAGGGATTTCGGCGAGTCGGATGGGCGGCTCCAGGTGCGGACGGGGACGGGCCGATGATCGAGGTGCCGCGGCACGGGATCGATGCCAGGTCGATCCGGGAGGTCGACGAGGGGTCGGTGGCCCCGGTGGTCTATCGGTCGCGGATGCCGGTACGCCCGGACGGCCCGAATTTCTCGCGGTCCATGGACGGTTCGCTGCTCGCCACCATGCTGATGTCGGATCCGCCGGCCTACCGGGCGCGGACCTGGTATTTCGCGCATTCGACCGAGCAGACGGTGACCCGTCGGTTCCGGGCGGCGGGCATCGAATCGGGGTTCGACAAGTACGACCGGGTGGCGGGCTGGCGGGCCGCGTTCTGGTGGACGCTCATCGCCCGCGATGCCGAGGCCATGGCCGAGCTGGTCGAGTACCCGGTCGAGCGGCTGCGCGAGTTCGGCGACGGCGCTTTCGACGACTTCCAGTACGAGTGGGTGCGGCTGCTGCAGGCGGCCTGGCGGTTCGGCCCGAAGAGCGTGTACGAGGCGGCCTGGGCGCTGGACACCACCAGCCGGGTGGGCGCACAGCGGGTGACGGACGTGCTTTTTCGCCCGGCCGTGGAGGTGTTCCTGCGCCTGGCGGACGGCGATTCCGAGGGCTTCGACTGCGAGATGACCAACGCGCTGCGGCTGCATCGCGCCTTCTTCGACAACGACACCTGGCGCAACGATCCGGAGGGCGTCTTCGCGCTGCCGCTGCTGGCGCTGGCCTGCTGGGCGCGGGATCTGGGGTATCGGACGGCCATCCGCTCGCCGTACCTACCGGCCGGATTCATTGATCGCCCGGATTGGGCGCACTCTCCCGAACTGGCCGATGAGCTGGGCCGGCTGGCGGCGGCCAAGGCCCGGCTCGCGGCCGCCGACGCCGATCGGATCCCGTAGCGTTCACCGGGAACCCATTCAGGTCAACCGTCCAGGATGTTTGTCCGGCAGCAATCTATGATGCCCGTCACAAAACGGACAATATATCCAGGGGATTTCCCGGGAAACTGCGGAAAATTCGATCCGGCAGTCGGAACGACCCGTCTGACGTGGCACAATAACCTCCATGACTGGACTTGGGGTACGACTCGTGGCACGTCGCCATGTCGACTTCAAGCGTGTCTGCAGCGCGAGCTGTCTGCCAGGAAGCCTCCGGTAGATCGGCTCCCAATTCTCCCGGAATCCGGCGTCCACCTGACGCCGTAAGAGCCGGTTCTCTGATATCGGAGGCGTGAGCCAGCCCCTCCCGCCTGCCCGCAAGACCCCTCAGGAGCGACCCCCATGACGTCGAGCACCGACGCCAGCAGTTCCGATAACGCTCGATCCGCCCGGCCCGAGAAGCCCGCAGCGGAACGACGTGTGCGTCCGGATCGCCCCCGTACGGATGCGCCCGTCGCGCCGCGGGAGCGCACCGCCCGCCCGGCGAAGCGCAAGTCCGAGGGACAGTGGGCGCTCGGGTACCGCGAGCCGCTCAACGCCAACGAGCAGAGCAAGAAGGACGACAACCCGCTGAATGTGCGGGCGCGGATCGAGAACATCTACGCCAAGGGCGGATTCGACTCGATCGACAAGAGCGATCTGCGCGGCCGCATGCGCTGGTACGGCCTCTACACCCAGCGCGAGCAGGGCTACGACGGCACCTTCACCGGCGACGAGAACATCGACCTGCTCGAGGCCCGCTACTTCATGATGCGGGTGCGCTGCGACGGCGGCGCGCTGAACCTGGAGCAGCTGCGCACCATCGCGGGCATCTCCACCGAGTTCGCGCGCGACACCGCGGATCTGTCCGACCGCGAGAACGTGCAGTACCACTGGATCGAGATCGAGAACGTGCCGGAGATCTGGCGGCGGCTCGAATCGGTCGGCCTGCACACCACCGAGGCGTGCGGCGACTGCCCGCGCGTGGTGCTGGGCTCCCCGCTGGCCGGTGAGTCCTTCGGCGAGGTGCTGGACCCGACCCCGGCCATCGACGAGATCGTCAAGCGCTACATCGGCAAGAAGGAATACTCCAACCTGCCACGCAAGTTCAAGACCGCCATCTCGGGCCAGCAGGACGTGGTCCACGAGATCAACGACGTCGCCTTCGTCGGCGTCGAGCACCCCGAGCACGGGCCCGGCCTGGACCTGTGGGTCGGCGGCGGCCTGTCCACCAACCCGATGCTGGCCCAGCGCCTGGGCGCGTGGGTGCCGCTGGACGAGGTGCCGGACGTGTGGGAAGCGGTCGTCTCGCTGTTCCGCGACTACGGCTACCGCCGCCTGCGCACCAAGGCCCGCCTCAAGTTCCTGGTCAAGGACTGGGGTGTCGAGAAGTTCCGCCAGGTGCTCGAGGACGAGTACCTGAAGCGCAAGCTCATCGACGGCCCGGCCCCGGCCAAGCCGGAACGCCCGATCGACCACATCGGTGTGCAGAAGCTGCGCAACGGCCTGAACGCCATCGGCTTCTCCCCCATCGCCGGTCGCGTGTCGGGCACCATCCTGACCCAGGTCGCCGCGGCCGTCGAGGCGGTCGGTTCGGATCGGGTCCGCTTCACCCCCTACCAGAAGCTCATCGTCCTCGACGTGCCCGACGACAAGGTCGAGCAGTTGATCGATGCGCTGGAACCGCTTGGCCTGCACGGCCGTCCGTCCATCTGGCGGCGAAACCTGCTGGCGTGCAGTGGCATCGAGTTCTGCAAGCTGTCGTTCACCGAGACCCGCAAGCGGTCGCAGGTGCTCGCGCCCGAACTGGAGCAGCGGCTCGCGGATATCAACGCGCAGCTGGACGTTCCGATCACCATCAACATCAACGGCTGCCCCAACTCGTGCGGCCGTTCGCAGATCGCCGACATCGGCTTCAAGGGCCAGCTCGTCGACGATGGTGAGGGGAATCAGATCGAGGGCTTCCAGGTTCACCTCGGAGGCAGCCTGGGGCTCGACTCCGGTTTCGGCCGGAAGTTGCGCCAGCACAAGGTCACCAGCGAGGAACTGGGCGACTACATCGAGCGCGTCGTTCGCAACTTCGTCAAGAACCGGGACGAGGGTGAGCGTTTCGCGGTCTGGGCTGTTCGTGCCGATGAAGCCGACCTGCGGTAGTTGGGAGAAACATCAATGACCACAACGAAACTCGCTGAGTCCGAGCTGCGCGCCCTCGTCGAGAAGGGCAATGCCGAGCTCGGTCCCGACGCCACCGCGCAGCAGCTGCTGCAGTGGACCGAGGACACCTTCGGCTCGAACTACATCGTCGCCTCGAACATGCAGGACGCGGTGCTGGTGCAGCTGGCCTCGCAGGTCCGCGCGGGCGTGGACGTGCTGTTCCTCGACACCGGCTATCACTTCGCCGAGACCATCGGCACCCGGGATGCGGCCGAACTGGTGTACGGCGTGAACATCGTGAACGTGCAGCCGGAAACCACTGTGGCCGAACAGGATCAGCTGCTGGGCAAGGATCTGTTCGCCCGCGACGCCTCCGAATGCTGCCGCCTGCGCAAGGTGGTCCCCCTGAAGAAGTCCCTCGTCGGATACAACGCCTGGGTGACCGGCATCCGTCGGGTGGAGGCGCCGACTCGCGCCAACGCACCCCTCATCTCCTACGACGAGGGCTTCGGCCTGGTGAAGATCAACCCGATCGCCGCCTGGTCGGATGACGAGATGGCGGCCTACATCGAGGCCAACGGCATTCTCGTCAATCCCCTTGTGGAAGAGGGCTATCCCTCCATCGGTTGCGCTCCGTGCACGCGGAAGCCGGAACCGGGATCCGATCCGCGATCCGGCCGCTGGGCCGGCCTCGCCAAGACCGAATGCGGGTTGCACGCGTCATGACCTCTCTCGCCGAGTCCAATGTCCTCGCTCCGCTCGGGGCGGAATTCGACACCCTGGCTGCGCTCGAATCCGAGTCCATCCACATCTTCCGCGAGGTGGCGGGTGAGTTCGAGCGGCCGGTGATCCTCTTCTCCGGCGGCAAGGACTCCACCGTCCTGCTGCACCTGGCGATCAAGGCGTTCTGGCCCGCGCCGCTGCCGTTCGCGCTGCTGCACGTGGACACCGGGCACAACCTGCCCGAGGTCCTCGCCTTCCGCGACAAGGTGGTCGAGAAGTACGGCCTGCGACTGCATGTCGCGTCGGTGGAGGACTACCTCGCCGACGGACGCCTGCAGGAGCGTCCGGACGGCATCCGCAACCCGCTGCAGACCGTGCCGCTGCTGGACGCCATCAACGAGAACCGCTTCGACGCGGTCTTCGGCGGCGGTCGCCGCGACGAGGAGCGTTCGCGCGCCAAGGAGCGCATCTTCTCGCTGCGTGACGCCTTCGGCCGCTGGGACCCGAAGCGGCAGCGCCCCGAGCTGTGGAATCTGTACAACGGCCGTCACGCTCCGGGCGAGCACGTGCGCGTGTTCCCGATCTCCAACTGGACCGAACTCGACATCTGGCGCTACATCGCCCGCGAGGACGTGGAGCTGGCCAGCATCTACTACGCCCACGAGCGCCCGGTGTACCAGCGCGACGGCATGTGGATGACCCCCGGTGTGTGGGGTGGCCCGGCCGAGGGCGAGGAGCTGCTGATCAAGTCGGTGCGCTATCGCACCGTCGGCGACGGATCCACCACCGGCGCAATCATTTCCGACGCCGCCGACAATGACGCGATCCTCGCCGAGGTCGCCGCGTCCCGGCTCACCGAACGTGGCGCGACCCGAGGCGACGACCGCGTCTCCGAAGCCGCCATGGAAGACCGCAAGCGAGAGGGTTACTTCTGATGTCCGACCTATTGAGACTGGCCACCGCCGGATCGGTCGACGACGGCAAGTCCACCCTGGTCGGACGCCTGCTGTACGACACCAAGTCCGTGCTGGCAGACCAGATCGACGCGGTGACCCGCGCCTCGGTCGACAAGGGGCTGTCCACGCCGGACCTGTCGCTGCTGGTGGACGGTCTGCGCGCCGAGCGCGAGCAGGGCATCACCATCGACGTGGCGTACCGCTACTTCGCCACGCCCAAGCGGTCTTTCGTGCTCGCCGACACCCCGGGACACGTGCAGTACACCCGCAACACGGTGTCCGGCGCGTCCACCGCACAGTTGGTGATCCTGCTCGTCGACGCCCGCAAGGGTGTCATCGAGCAGACCCGCCGGCACGCCGCGGTCATGGCGCTGCTGGGCGTGCCGAAGCTGGTGCTGGCGGTCAACAAGATCGACCTGGTGGACGATCCGGCCGGCGTCTTCGAGAAGATCACCTCCGAATTCGCCGAGCTGACCGCCAGACTCGGCTGGTCGGCCGACGACGTGCAGGAGATCCCGGTCTCCGCGCTGCACGGTGACAATGTCGCCTCGCGCTCGGAGAACACCCCGTACTACGACGGTCCCTCGCTCATCGAGCACCTGGAGTCGGTGCCGGTGGACGCGGACGCGCACGGCCGCCACGAAGTGGGCCTGCGCTTCCCGGTGCAGTATGTGATCCGGCCGCGCACCGCCGAATACCCGGACTACCGCGGCTACGCGGGTCAGGTCGCAGCGGGCCTGGTGTCGAAGGGCGACGAGGTCGTGGTGCTGCCGTCCGGCACCCGCACCACCGTCGAGCGCATCGACACCCCGAACGGCGAACTGGCCTCGGCCCAGCCCGGCCGCAGCGTCACCCTGATCCTCGCCGACGACGTGGACGTCTCGCGCGGTGACGTGATCGCCGCCGCCACCGGCGCCCCCGAGCCGATCGATGCCTTCGACGCCACCGTCTGCTGGCTCGGCGACAAGCCGCTGCGTCCGGGCGCGCGCCTGCTCCTCAAGCACGGCACCCGCACCACCCAGGCCATCGTCGGCGGACTGCTGGAGCGGTTCGACGAGCAGCACCTGGCCGCCGACCCGAACCCGGAGTCGCTGTCGCTCAACGACATCGGCCGCATCTCGGTGCGCGTGGCCGACCCGATCGTGGCCGACGACTACAGCGTCAACCGCCACACCGGGTCGTTCCTGCTGATCGATCCCGCGGGCGGCAACACCCTGGCCGCGGGCCTGGTCGGCGATGCGCTGACCGCGGTCGAAGTCGGGGCCTGAGATGAATCCGCCCGGCAACGGCGCAGTTCCGGCCGTCCCGCCGGGCGGAGCGACCCTGTCCACGGTGCGCGGCGGTCCTAGCCGCCCCTTCCGGCTCGCCGACGCGCCCGCGCTCATCGCGGTGGCGCACGGCAGCCGGGACCCGCGTTCGGCCGCGACCATGCGGGCCGTGGTCGCGCGGATCGCGGTCCAGCGGCCGGATCTCGATGTGCGCCTGGCGTTCCTGGATCTGAGTACGCCCTCGCTGGATCAGGTCGTGGACGAGGTTGCGGCCGACGGGCATTCGCACGCGGTCGTGGTTCCGCTGCTGCTGGGCAGCGCCTTTCACGCCCGGGTGGATCTGCCCGGGATGCTGGAGGCCGCCCGCGCCCGGCATCCGCGGCTGCGGCTGACCCAGGCCGAAGTGCTCGGCCCGGATCCGCATCTGATCATCGCGCTGCGGGATCGGGTGGTGGCGGCCATGACCGCGGACGACCTGCCTGCCCTGACCGATGTCACCTCACCGCACCGCCTCGGACATCCCCGTCCGCGGTGGGGCATTGCCGTTGCCGCCGTGGGCTCTTCGTCCGCGGCGGCCAATATCCGAACCGGTGACGTGGCGCGCCTGCTGACCGCCATGACCGGCTGGGATACCGAAATCTGCTTCGCCACCACCCAGCCCACGGTCGACAGGGCCTTCGCCCGGCTGCGGTCGCGCGGGGCCGAGCGAATCCTGGTCGCGCCCTGGTTCCTCGCGCCGGGCCTGCTGACCGACCGGCTGCGCGACGCCCTGCCGAACCTGCCGCACGCCGACACGATCGGCGCGCATCCCCTGCTGGCCGAGGTGGCGCTGGACCGCTACGCCACCGCCGCGCTGCCGCTCGAACTCTCGGCCTGAGACCGATCAGCGCTGCTGGGCGCCGACCTCCGGGATGGGGAGATACGGGATCAGCGAGTGAGCGAGATTGGTGATGGTCAAGGACTGCAACCAGACTCGGCCCGGACCGGTCAGCGCGGCGAGGAACAGGCCGTCGCCGCCGAAGAGGACATTGCGAATGCCCTTGACCATGGTGATGTCGAAATTCACCGAGGCATCGAACAATCCGACGTGGCCGGGGTGCACGCGCAGGGTCTCCCCCGCGGCCAGATCGTAGTGGATCACCTCGCCGGAGAGCTCCACCCAGGCATAGCCGTCACCGCTGAGGCGCTGCAGCGTGAAGCCCGCGCCACCGAAGATGCCCGCACCGAGGCGGCGCTGGAAGCTCAGCGCCACCCGGATATCGCCCGCGGCGCAGAGAAATCCGTGTCGGTGCACCAGGTATTCGCGGTCCTTGCCGATCGGTATGGGCAGTATCTGGCCGGGGAGCTTGGCGGCGAAGGCGACGCGGCCGGGCTCGCGGTGGGCGGTGTACTCGGTCATGAACAGGCCCGCCCCCGCCATGGCGCGGCGCACCGCGCCGAAGACGCCGCCCGCGGCGCCGCGGGTGGAGGTGCTCATGCGGATGGCGTCGGTCATCCAGGAGAGCTGGCCGGCCTCGGCGATGAGCCGGTCACCGGGATCGAGTGCGACCTCCAGCACCGGCATCACGGTGCCGCGAATCCTGGCGTCCATCAGGTACTCCCCTCCCGCGCACGACAACTCACACCAGTGTGCCCCGGCGCCCGCCGCCGCGGGATCGTTGCCGACTTGCCACCCGGACCATCTTTTTAGTAGTTTAGGCTTCCCTTACTTGATAGAAGGCTCAGCCATGCTCCAGACCAGTGACGCCCGGTACCACACCGGCGCGGCGGGACTACCGCACGATTCGTGGCGAATCGTTTCCGCCGCGGCGCTGCTGGCCACCGGAACCCTCGCGGCCGCCGTCTGGATCGCCGCTCACGTCACCACCAGCCCCGCCGTGCACACCGGCGGACTGTTCGTTCACCTGGCCTCGCTGGTGGTGGGCTTCGGCGGAGTGCTCATGGCAGACTCCTTCGTCCTGCGGTGGGCCGCAGGACGTCTCGGCCTGGCCGAGACCCTGCGGGCGGTCGGCCGACTGCACGCGCCGATCTGGCTGGGCCTGGCCGGACTGGTCGCCAGCGGCTGCGTCCTGGAACCGAACCTCGCCTCCACCATGACCCGCACCAAACTGGCGCTGGTACTGGTTCTGACGCTCAACGGGATTCAGGCCTGTGCGCTGAACCGCCGGCTGAAGGCCCGCGGCGACATCCCGCTCACGCCACGACTCCTGGCCTGGGGCGCGGCCACCGGACTGGTGTCGCAGCTGTGCTGGTGGGGCGCGACCGCCATCGGCTTCCTCAACGCACAACACTGAACGACGGCCCGATACGCTGGGCGAATGATCAAGGCTGCGGTATTCGATGTGGGTGAGACGCTGATCGACGAGACGCGCATCTGGTGCCGCTGGGCCGACCGGCTCGGCGTGCCGCGCTTCGCGTTCCTGGGTGTGATCGGCGGCATGGCGGCCGCCGGGCGGCCCCTCACCGACGCCTTCGATCTGGTGCGGCCGGGCCTCGATCTGGAGGCCGAGCAGATCGCGTGGGCCGCCGAGGAACCGGACAGCCTGCGCAACAACTTCGACGCCGACGACCTCTACCCGGATGTGCGGCGGGCGCTGGGCGAGCTGCGGGCGCGCGGCGTCACCGTGATCATCGCCGGAAACCAGCCGCCGCAGGCGAAGTCGGCGCTGGAGCGGATGGCGCTGCCGGTGGACGCGGTGTACACCTCGGCCGAATGGGCGCTGGAGAAACCGGATCCCGAGTTCTTCACCCGGGTCGCGGAGGTGACGGGGGTCGTACCCGGCGAGATCTGCTATGTCGGGGACCGGGTCGACAATGACGTGCTGCCGGTCCTGGCCGCGGGGATGATGCCGGTGCTCATCCGGCGCGGGCCCTGGGGTTATCTGACCGCCGAACAGCCGGAGGCGGCGCGGGCCACGGTCATCGATGGACTCGACGAGCTGCCGGAGTTGCTCGCACCCGCCTGATTCGATCTATATGACACATCAAGCGTGACGGCCGCTTTCCGCCAGCGGCCACCCCTCCCGCGGCGTTGACTATGACGCGTCAACGAAAACCGCTCTACCACAAGGGGACCACAGTCATGACGGATGCACGATTCGATGGCAAGGTTGTTCTGATCACCGGCGCCACCTCGGGAGTCGGCGCGGCCGTCGCACGACGGATCGCCGCCGAGGGCGGGAGCGTGGTACTCGGAGCACGCGGCAAGGATGCCGGTGACCGGATGGCGGCGGAGCTGCGCGCCGCGGGCGGACGGGCGCTGTTCGTGCCTGCCGACGTCACCGTCGAAGCCGACGTGGAGCGACTCACCGCGGCCGCGATCACCGAATTCGGCCGTCTGGACGCGGCTTTCAACAATGCCGGCGCGGTCAATGCCTTCGGACCGGTGCAGCACATCGACGAGACCGGGTGGCGAGCGGATCTGGAACTCAACCTCACCGCCGTCTATTACGGCCTGCGTCACCAGGTTCCGGCGCTGACCGCTTCCGGTGGCGGCGCGATCCTCAACAATGCCTCCAACCTCGGCGTCGTCGGTATGGCGCAGGTCGCGCCCTATGTCGCCGCCAAACACGGTGTGGTGGGCCTGACCCGGGCCGTCGCCATGGAAACCGCCGAGCAGGCCATTCGCGTCAACGCCCTGGTCTCCGGCGCGGTCGACACGCCCGCCTTCCGCGCTTCCATGGGCGCCACCCCGGAGGGTGAGGCCGCCATCGCCGCCCTGCACCCCCTCGGCCGCATCGCCCGGCCCGAGGAAATCGCCGCCTTCTGCGCCTACCTGCTCAGCGACGAGGCGAGCTTCATCACCGGCGCGGCCCTCGCCATCGACGGCGGCTTCACCGCCCGCTGACCTCGACCCGCGACCGGCCCACCACCGCGCCCCGGCACGGGAAACGCGTTGTGGGCCGGTCACTTTCGACGAGGAGGAAGCGGAACCCGCAGGTCCCCATTCGCCCCCACTCCCTCACCATCGATCGATGCGGACGGGCCCGCGCTCGCCCGGGCCCGGGGACGAGGTGGGGCGGGTAGGTCAGTCCCACCGGCTACCCTCGTCACCGTGGGGAGCGGGCCGATGGTGAAACCCCACCGCTCGACCTCCCTGGCGTACGGGACGACATGGCCGGTCAGGGATTCGCCCGAAATCCCTCGCTCACAACGGTTCGGACCGATCGCCCGGCCTCCGTCTACCGGATGCCGCCCACCGAAGACCAACGCCGCTAACGCCATGGCAGCCGGATCGGCTACCTGCGGAGACAACAACGGAGCCGGGGACCGCTGCGGCTCGGGCCGCGTGTGGCGGGTGCACCGCGAACGCACGGGGTGTGCGGGCTCGCCGTCCCGCATGAAGGCGACGTTGGTCCGCTCAGGTCGGAATCGTTGCCGCCCTCAGGCATCGGTGGAACGAGTGAAGACTGCGAATCCATCAGAGCGAGAACGTTGTTCCTGTCTGTCACCGGCCGACGAGGTAGACAGTGCCGCCGGGGATCAGTGGTGGCCACCTCCGCCCTTGCCGCCGCCACCCATGCCGCCACCCATTCCCCCGCCGCCCATGCCGCCGTGGCTGCCGCCGGGCGTGGAACCGCCGGGGCTGCCCATGCCGCCCTTCGGCGCGCCGCCGCCGTAGGCGCCGCCGGTGTTGGCGCCGCCGGACTTGGTGCCGCCTCCGGTCACGCCACCCGGGCTGCCCGCGCCGGGGTTCGAGCCGCCGGGAGATGTTGCGCCGATATGGCTTCCACCGGGATTGGAGCCACCCGGGTTGGAGCCGCCGGGGTTCGAGCCACCCGGGTTGGAGCCGCCGGGGTTCGAGCCACCCGGGTTGGAGCCGCCAGGGTTCGAGCCACCCGGGTTGGAGCCACCAGGGTTCGAGCCACCCGGGTTGGAGCCACCAGGGTTCGAGCCACCCGGGTTGGAGCCACCAGGGTTCGACCCGCCCGGGTTCGGGCCACCGGGATTTGTTCCGCCATGGGTTGATCCGCCCGGCGCGCCGCCACCTGTGTTGGCGCCCACCGGATCACCGGTTGCACCGCCGTCAGGGGTGGAGGTACCCGGGTTGCCGCCGGTCGACGTGCCGGGTTTGGAGCCGCCGGAGGTCGAGCCGCCTGTGGTTCCGTCGCCGGAGGTTGTTCCACCAGGGGTGCCGGGCTGGGTTCCGCCCGAGGTACTTCCGGGAGTCGTGCCGCCGGGCTGCCCACTGCCGGGCTGACCCGCGCCAGGCTGACCCGCACCAGGCTGAGTGCCGGGTTGCGCTGCGCCGGGGATGGTTCCGGGGACGGTGCCCGGGGCGCTGACCTTGGGGATCACGCCGGAGCCCGAGCCGACATGCCAGCCCGGGAAGGCCGGGTTCTGGAACGGGACGGGGTTGGTGAACTGCGCGGGGTTGCCGTAGGTGGTGACGACCGGGGCTGTGACAGTGCGGGTTTCGCAGTGGTTGCCGCCGCCGGTGGAGTCGAGGGGGTGGCCGTTGACCCAGGTGGGGGTGACGGTCGAGGCCAGCGGGGAGTAGGCGCGGACGGCGGCCATGGTGGCGATGGCGTGGGAGCGGGTGCCGGGCGGGGCGCCGACGTCGTCGAGGATGACATCGCCGGTGCCGAGGGCCGTGGTGCCCGCGGGCGGGTCGGCGGGTTCGGGGGCGGCCTGCAGTCCGGGCGGTTCGGCGACGGGCCCGCCGAGCACCGTGGCGGCGGACATGGCCAGCGCGGAAGCCACTGCGGCGCCGGAGATCACGGCCGCGCGGGGGGCGTATCGGGCGATGGCGGAGCCGGTGTCGATGCTGTGAAAGGCGGCGATGGACGCACCCACCGCAACCGTGTTCGCCGGGTCGGGCGACATGACGACCGGCAGGCCCAGGTCGGCGAGCACGCGGGCCACCTCGGCGGGGCGGGCCGCACCGCCGATCAGCAGGACCCGGTCGATCTCCTCCATGTGCAGTCCGGCTCTGTGCACGACCGACCGCACCAACCGTAGTGAATTGCGAATGTGCCAGCTGCGCAGGCGATTCGTGTCGGCGGCGGGCACCACGGCCGAGACGGGCTCGGTCGATCCGGGGGCGATGCTGCGCGCGTAGCGGGCGAGCAGGGTGCCCAGCGGCCGGCCGCCGTAGTCGTACGAGCGTTCGGCGCGCCCGAGGATGCCGCGCTCGTCGCGATCGGATTCGGTGCGCACCACGGCGATGTCGAGGGCATTGCCGCCGAGGTCGTAGACCAGTGTGAGCCCGGATTCGGAGATGCCGTATTCCGCGTCGAGCCATTCCACGGCCGCTACCGGTTCGGGCATGAGCGTGACGTCCGCGGCACCGGACCAGTCCAGCGCCCGCCGCAGCCGGGTGACTTGCTTGTCCGAATAGCAAGCGGGATAAGTGGATACGGCGGGGGCTTCGGGGGCATTGGTCTCGATGAGCCCGTTCACCACGGCCGCCACCAGGTCCGCGGGGGACCAGATGCGGCCGCTGATGACCACCGGATCCGGCTCGGTGGTGAGATCGGCGAAGTCGGTGACCACCGGGGCGAAGCGGGGAATCCCCCCGATCTGTGGGCCACCGGCGCTGTCGAAGGTGACGGCGGTCCGGCGAACGCGCACCGCGGGCCGGATGCGATCACCGGCCGTGGTCGCCCAGACAGAGTTCACTGTGCCGATGCTCATGCCAAAGCCAACTGTCATTTGCTATCCCGTCAACGCACCGAGACCACGGCCCACGGGCGTACCAACCATGTGGTCGCGGTCGTTTTCCAAACAGCGCGTTCAGGTTAGCTGGCGATTGCGTACCTGAATATCGAATCCGGAGAAAAGGTTTCGCGTCCAGTAGCGAAGATGGCGAATCTACTGGTCAGGTAACCGTCCGAGCAAGATCAGATCGGCCTGCGAGGAAGAAGCAACCGAACAGTCCTGCTCAACAGCTACAACTCAGCGAACAAACGATTCATACCGACCGGTAGGCGAGTAGTGTCCGAAAAATAAAACCGCTACGTCAGTACGGGAGGATGGATTGCCGGTCACTGGTCGGTAACTGCCCTGGAACATCCCACGTGAGCCGCTTTCCCGGCCGTGATTCGCGATGAAATCGCCTCTACTACCGGACATGTCGTCGCGAGCAAACGCGGCATAGGGCGTTCACCCACCATGGGAAACGGCGAGTTCCGATAGGCGCGACGACCTAGTTCAGAGAGAGGGCGGCCGCCGCCACCGCCCTCTCCTGCCTGGAAATATGAGCTGAAGTTCGTTGGGCAGCGGGCCTTGATCCTGTGCGAGGACAGGGTGTGCCGGATCTGGAGTCGCACACTGCGTGAGATCACCGGCACCTACCCCTATGTGACTGCGGCGGTGCTGGATGCGGCGCGCGAGCGTGACGGGCTGCTGTTGGACGGGGCGATCGTGGTACTCGGCGCGTCGGGCGCACCGAGTTACAGCCGGTTGCAGCAACGGATGCACACGCGGGCGACAACCCATCGGATCGCGCAGGCGCCAGCGGTGTTCGTCGCGTTCGACCTGCTGCGCGAGGCGCATCGGTCGACGATGGATCTTCCGTATACGGCCCGGAGAGAACGCCTCGAGACGCTCGAGCTGTCGGGTGGAGGGGTGCAGATGCCTCCGAATTGGGGCAGCGAGACCAATCCGCAAATCTGCTGGAGATCGCGGGCGAGGCAGGCTATGAGGACATCGTGGCCAAGCCGGCGGATTCGCGATATCGGTCGGGCCGGTCGACGTCTTGGCGAAAGACGGTCCTACGCGCCAGTTTAGAGGCCCTGATCAGCGGGTGGCTTCCTGGCAGCGGCGGACACGCTGACACGGTGGGCTCATTGATTCTGGCCGGTCATGAATTGGACGGATCGTTGCGCTACATCGGCTGTGTCGGAACGGGTTTCACAGAGTGCGCCAGATAGGCGCTGTGTGCGGCGCTCGATCAGCTCGCGCGTGCGGATCCGCCACTGCACTCGGTACGGCGGCGATTGCACGGGCGGTGCGTTGGTGCGGTCGTCGCCGATATCCAGCGCCGGGAGGTCAGCGAAGAATGCATCCTCCGACACCCGTCGTTTCGCGGGTTTCGAACCGATCTCGACCCTGTCGCCGTGATGGTCCCTGCATGCTGGATGCCGAAATACAGCGCGGCCCGGACGTTGCGGAGAACGGCGTCCGGGCCGCGCTGTGTCCTGGCACTGCATGCGCTACCCAGCGCGACTGCTGGGCAGCGGAGGTATCGGCGAGTCTGAAGTCTGCCGCCAGTGACAAGGGGGTGCATTTGCCTTCGCGGTGCCGCGCGCAGCCCCGCCGCCTTGCGTCAGGATCCTTCACCAACGGCATTCGAAGTTCCTTCGGTGCCAACCATTTTCGCGCGTCCCCCGAAACAAGGTGATTTCGCGGGCGCTGGTAGGCATGTGAGGTCGCTGGCTTGGCACGACCGGTCGGACTGTGGTTCGTGTGCGGTGGCACGCCGGATTGTCCTGTCGGGCTGCCGATTACGCCGCAGAGGTCGAGAACGACTGATTCAGTGGGGGACCTGATGATCCGACTGGTTATTGTGCTTTGGATGGTGCTAGCCGCTGCCGCGATCAAGGTAACGGGCAGTACGGCGGCGGGGCTCGTGATCGCCGCGATAATCGGGATTGCGGTCCTCGTCAGCCTCCATCGGCTCGCCAGGGAATAACGGCTCCCGACGACCGCGGACCCAGCCACTCCCGACCCGGAGCCCCCGGCCTATGGAGTCGCCGAACGATCGGCGGCCGGCGTCACCCCGTCGGCGGGCAGCGCGTATTTCGTCGTCCGCCAGTTCATCCCGCGCTTGACCATACATTCGGGTGGTCTCGGTCTTGGCGTGCCCGAGCCAGCGGCGGATCACGTCGAGTGTCACCCCGGAATCCATGACTTCCATGGCGTGCGCGTGGCGCAGCCGGTGGACTTCGATGTCGACGCCGGCGGCGGTGCGGTATTTGATCCACCGGTTGAGCACGGCGTTGCAGGAGATGGGCCCGCCTCCGCCGTTGGTCGAGGGCCGGATTGCGCCGCGGGCCGTGCTGCACGACGGTGGCAACTACACCTGGACCGTCCTGATGACCAGCGCTGGCCGGTTCGGTCAGCGCGGTATGCGGCATGAGCGGATGTTTGAGCCGCGCTGGTTCAGTCGAGCACTACCAGCACGCATTCGTCCAGGTCGGCTGCGAGTCGATACAACTGTGCATACTGAGCCAGCAGATCGAGCAGGTGATCGCGATCCCACGGACCTTTGTAGACACTGGAGGCCTTCATGGCTTCAGCGTCGAAGAGCCGTGCAGCGCTGTCTAGGCTGCTCTCGATGTATTCGGCCACGATCCGCGCAGTAGGCGGCCGGACAAACCGGAGCGGAAGCCCTTGCGTTGCAGTCGCACCCGAAGCGAAGGGCTCAGCTCCGAACACTGCGATCTCGGCCAATCCGGTCGGATCTTGCTCTTCCTGGTTCCGGCGGTTGGGCGCGAGCAACCAATACACCGCGTCCCATCCCCGCGTGGAGAGTCTCCGGTCCAGAATGCCGGGCCGCTCGGTCACGATCCGACGACCGACCGGCGCCAACTCGAGGCAGATCGGCTCATCCCAAAAGTTCGAAATGTCGTCGGCGGCCAAGGTGTCGAAGAACTGGACAGCGCCCTCGGCGGCATCGCGATCCTGCATCGCGCGCTCCAGCAGCGGTTCGTATGGAATTGCTTGGTAACAAGCATCGAGGGCCATCTCGAGATCGTAGATTTCACTGTCACAGCGGCTCGGCACAGCCTCCTGGAATCGGCAGTAGCGGACGTTCCGCCGGCCTCGGATCGGCACGGCCAGTTGATCTCCACCGCCCGGCGCTGGCCGGTTCGGTCAGCGCGGTATGCGGTGACATCGTGCGATGCGGTCCGAACCGAAATTCTCAGTCGACTGGCCAGCAGAACGCAGCGGGTCCCCTGCGGGACACTCTGGCAAGTATCTGGCCTGGTGCCGATTTGAACGCACGGTTCACTGTTGTCGGCGTGTCAGGCCAAGTTCGGCATCAAGGTAGGACAGGGTCGGATCGTCGGTAAGAGCGTTCGCGGTGAAGGTCAGTTCGCTCGGGTGGGATACGCCGAAAACCTCGTGCAAGGTAGCCACCGTGCGCGGAACAAGGCTATCCAGCGTGGAGTCCTCCAAGGTTCGTACGGGCGGGGCACTCCAGCTCGGATACTCGACGCCCTCGCCGTCCAGCGGCTCCCATTCCCACCCGAGCCCGCCCATTTGTTCCCGCAACTGCGCACGGTCGCGGGTTGAGGCGGGTCCCACCAGGCACACGCTGTGGATGCTGAACTGGTTGATGAACTCGACGATGGTGTAATCGGGGTCTGTGCTGGGCGCATACAGACTCAGGATTGCACCGTAGGGCAAGGTGTTGATCGCCCATTCCAGCCGTTCGGCGAAATCGTCCCAGCTCGTGCAGATTTCGCCCGCATCACGGTGGGTCGGGCGATCCGGAGCCACCGCCGTCAGCTTCTCGACGATCCCATACAACGCGTCCTCAGGACCCTTGTCGTTCGCCACCGTATAGCGAAGTCGCTGCGGGTAGGCGCCCCAGCCATCGCGGAAGATTTCCACGAGCGCGGCCGCCACCTCCTTACGGAATCTGTCGATGTCGGTCCACGCGGTCGAGACTTCACGCACCGCCGTGTCGCCCGGATACTCGAACACCGAGAAGGGACCCCACATCGGTCCGTCCTCGGCGCGGATCACCTCCCCGGTGGTCAGATACAGCGTCCCGACATTGGTCGTGCGATGCGTCCGGAGGATCTCCACCAAACGCCGCCTCTCTTCCGGTTCGTCGGGGAGTGGAACCATGACCTCGACACCGCCGTTGTCGCGGAACAGCACTCGATACCCGGTCTCGACATCACGGATCTGGAGCAGCGCACCCTCATGCTCACCCGGAGGGTACGGATACAGATACAGCGGCAGTTCCTCGAGCAACCGCTCCCAGTTGTGGTCGACCACGTTTCCCCATAACTCCTCGGTCACCGAACTCTTCGGACACCGACAACATAACGATGCCGACCGACACCGCTGATCTCCCGCTCATCGGCATGAGCGCGCACTGCCGGCGGCCGTACGGCGCTCTGCCCGTTGATCTTCCGATGCCGTGCGCTGGCCGGTTCGGTCAGCGCGGTATGCGGCATGTCACGATGTCGCGAGTGTGTCTGGAGCAGTCTCGGCGCGATACAGCCTGCCTCAGTGCTTTCGGACTTCATCGATGCACACGCCGTAGACGGGGCGGTTGTCGTAGGCATCGTCAAGCCGGTGCTGTCAATGCCCCAATATTTGTGAAACGAATCTAATTCAAAACTGTTCCACCGGCGGCTACGCTGCGCTCGTCCGGGCGATCATGCCTGGATCAAGCAAGGAGACCCCACAGTAATGAATTGGAAAGCATTGGGCAGCAGAGGAATCGGGATGCTCGCGATGGGCGTGGCCGCGGGCCTCGCCATACCGGCAGCACCGGCTTCGGCCGCCATCACCGCCGTCAGCGCGTACTGTCCGGCCAGCGGAATCGACGGGCCGTGCACCGAATCGTATGTGTTCGTGACAGTGACGGATTCGAATCCGGTATGGATCACGCTCAACGGGAACGCGCTCGGGAAAGGCGCCTTCACCCCGGTGGCGAGCAGTACCGGCGGATACTACGTACAACTGTGGCTCGATTGCATCTACACGCCGTTCCATGTGGTCGCCACCGAGAAGGACGCGAACGGCACCACGATCAGCCAGGGCTCAGCCGACTTCACACCGAAGTACAACTGGCAGAGCGTGATCCTCGGCGACCTCGCCACAGGCAGTCTCGATGCCGGGGTCCAGGGTTTCTACAACGGCAGTTCCAATGGCACCGCGCCCGGCTACGCCCGCGCCGGCAGCAGCGATGCGGCAGCCACCGGCAGTTCCGCCATGAACGGTTGCCACGTCGTCGGGTAAGAACGAGCTAGGAGATACTTCAGAATGCACTGGAAAGCACTGATGGGCAAAGGATTCGGAGCTCTGGCCCTCACCGCGACGGCCAGTCTCGCGGTGGCCGCGACACCAGCGTCGGCCGCCATCAACTTCGTCAGCGTGACCTGCCCAGCCCCGGCGACCGGCGGCGCGTGCACCCAACCGCACGTGTTCGTACGGGTGACAGATCCCGGTCCGATCTGGATCACCGTCAACGGAAACCCGCTCGGCTACAGCAACGGACGATTCAACCCCTTCCAGGACAGTGTCGGCTACTACAGCGAATTCAACCTCGACTGCGCCTACACCTCATTCCACATCGAGGCCGTCGAGAAGGACAGCAACGGGGCTGTCACCAGCAACGCCGGGGCCGATTACAGCCCGGCGGTCTCCGCGCCGAGCGCGATGGTGCGTGATCTCATCACGGGCAGCGTCGGCGCCGGCACGCAGAGTTTCGACACCGGCGTGGCCAACGGCGGCCCGGCCAATGCCGCAATCACTGGCAGCAGCGGCGCAGCCGCCGCCGGCAGCGCCGCGGCGAAGCCCTGCCAGCTCGCCTCCCTCTGATACCGGCGTAGTGCCGGTACCACATGCGCGATACCGGCACGATCGGACCGCCCCGCCCTATCCGGCCGGGCTCGTCAGGCGATCGATGAGGTCCGCGAAAGCCGCGTGCACCGCGCGGGGATTCTCGATCCAGGGAAAGCCTCACAGTGGCCCGATTCGGTGGAGCTGCTTGCCAAGTGCAGAGAACGGGTCTGCGCCCAAGCGTGTAGCAATCCCGGGACGGTGCCCGAAAGGTCCAGCCCACCGGCCCGGACTCGCATCGAGAGCTGGTCAGCACTGGCCCTGGATGGATGACTCGGGAGGGCCAAGGCCAGTTCGACCACGGCCGGTTTCTCTGGGGGTCACCAGGCGGGCGAGCGGTTCGAGCGGAGGTTCTGCAGCTCAGTGGTTTTGGCGGGACTGTAGCAAATCCCAACAGGTGTCGTGCTGATCATCGGGGATTCTGAGTTGCCTCGATTTGCTCTGCGCGCCGTTCGCGCGCCTCGGTTCAACAGGGCTGGCTGATCTTCCGCCGCTCCGCGCTGGCCGGTTCAGTCAGCGCGGTACGCGGCAGAATAGTGCGTTCGGAGCGATCCACCCTAAGGTCAGGCACCTTCCGGATTTCGCCCGCAATAGATTTACCAGCGTTGATTGGCTTGACCGTTGCACGGGTACGTGACGACCGGCGCCGGATCAGGGTTCGCCCCCTGAATATCGAGGCAGAAGTCATTCAGATTGCTACGGATCTCCGCGCCATTCCTGTACCAGGCTTGATTGGCTTGACCGTTGCACGGGTACGAGACGACTGGTGCCGGATCAGGGTTCGCCCCTTGGATATCGAGACAGAAACCATTCATACCACTACGGATCTGCAGGCTGTCAGCTGACGCCGTAGACGCCACAGTCAATGCGGCGATAGCCGCCAGCAATAGAATGACAGATCTACGAATGCCTTTCAGCACGTTCTCTTCCCCTCCAGTTGCAGCCCCACTGGCAGCAACTCCGGATGGACGCTAGCACAGCCACCCGGCGCCGTCTCGGCAGTTTCTCTGAGCCCGAGAATTGACGAAAAGCCCTGCTGCGATGTGCCTTCCGCCCCTCGAGTCCAGCGTCAGTGGGCCGTGGCTCTGCGTCATGGCTTATCAGTGCGATTGATCGGTGACGACGGGTACGACATTGAACACCGGAGTGCGAGAACGTCATTCACTGATTGCCACCTTCGTGACACCGAGACCCGATCATCCTGCCTCGCGTCCACAGCCTCAGCTATGCCGACTTCGGATGGCGCACAGGCGATCTGCGCCACGCCTCTGCTTTGCGGTGTCTCGAACGGGTTGCCCTCAGCTGAGCGGCAGTGTCGGTGACCCGTTCGGCCGGTCATGCGTACAGCCCTAGCGAAGTGCCGGGTTTGTCCTCGTGAAGTGGGCGGTCCGGGCTGAGCAGTTCGATAGGCGAGTGTGTTCGATCGGCGATCGTTTTCGAACGGTTGCCGTCCAACTGTTGTCGAGCATCGTACGAACCGTCGATAAGCGAACTCCAAGATTTCGTTAATGCCGTCCCGCAGAGTGGTCTTGTCAGACGACGAAGGGAAAACACAGTGAAGGCACTCGCGAGCACAGCCGTCCTCGGCGGAGTCATTGCGGCGGCGGTCATCGGATTGGCCGGGTCGGCGTCCGCGACGGCGACGCCGGTAGTGAACACCTGGTGTCCACACAGCGAGTTGATGCATCCGACGTGGGATGTGAACACCGGGGAACCTGTCATCTGCGTCAACACCGGGATCAGCGGGTACATGTGGGTTCCTGACGCCACCCGCTGATTCCCCCACTGCCGCGAATTCACGTGGCGACCTTTCGGGGCCATGCCGGTGAGCGAATCTGGCTGTGCCCCAGTCACCGAAGCGTCCAGCCGACGCAATCCACAGCAGGGGTGGACGCGCGAAAAAGCATATCCGCCGCCAGATCCATCGAGTGGCAGACCGGGAGCTGGGCCGATCTCCCGGGCGGCAAGCCACTCGGTCATCGGCAGTAGCGGACGTTCTGCGGCGCAGCAAGTTCCGGCCGCCGGCGCCCCGAGCTGGCCGGTTCGGCCAGCTCGGTATGGCGGCATGTGCGTGCATTGGCTGACTGACGCCTGGGCGGTCCGAACGGCCTTGCAAGACGCAGTGGCATGCCTGAAAAAGTCTCGCCATCAGTCCTTTTGCCCAAGAGATTCGGGGCACACCAGGTTTCCGAAACGTCTTCGATTCACAATCGGTCGGGATTACCGTGCCTCACGACCCGGAGTTGCAAGGTCGCGAGCAGGAGTTCGAAGAATGAAGTTGAACAGTCGTAGGGTGCGCCGGATCGCTTGCGGAGCACAGGGATTGGCGGCTGTAGCCGCGACGGCCACCCTCCTGGCGCCCTCGGCGGGCGCCTCGGTCACCTCGATCGCATACGAGCCCGGCACCATGGACGGCAAACCGATTACGGTCGGCCAGAACCACTGGTTCGCCGTGTACACCACCGAACTCGGCAGCGGCAGCCCCAACGTGCAGGTGTACGACAACGGGCAGTGCATCGGCTCGACGATCGTGGGGGCCAGCCAACAGAATCCGCTGCAGAACTACAGCTACATCTACTGGCAGCCCACCACCCTCGGCTCCCACACGCTCGTGGCGAAAGAGGGCGGCAGCTCACAGTCCATCACGGTGACCGTGGTCGCCGCGCCCGCCGGCACCACACTCGACCCGCAACCGACCAATCCGAGCTGCACCACAGCGGGCGGCGCGTCCACCGGCAGCTTCGGCTCCTGAGCTTCGCCCTTCGGGTAGGAGACGTATCTCCGATCGGCCGGGGTGTCGCGCCGCGGTGATCACCGAGGATCGCGGCGCGCCACCGTCCGCTCGTGCGGTCCGGCTCGTCGAAGATCCGAAGCCGTCGTCCGATGCGTCCAGATGATCCGGCCAATGCCCTCAAACTCGGCAATAGCGGATGCTCTGCACCGCACCTGGTTCCTACCACCAGCCGCTCCGCGCTGGCCGGTGCGATCAGCGCGGTATGCGGCTTCTAGAAAAGAGTAGGTAGGGCCGGGTCTGAGTTCACGGGCGGTTTTCGCTGAGTGGACCTGACGGACCAGCATACGAACCGCGCGGTCCTGGTCGACGGGCCGGACATCATGATCCGGGCGGTCGGCACCCGGCCGGGCGAGGCTGGAGGTGTCCGGTGATCGCAACCGCGCCACCTGCCCGGCTGCAACGAATCAACTGCGGATCAATCGGCCGACTCATCAACAACGCGCAGGTTGACGCCCTGTGTAGGTGTCGGCGAGAAGCGCACGATTGGCGCGGCAGAACGCGCACAAACGGCAAGCGCTCAGCCGCGCAGAGCACCGATGTAGGTGCCCGGATGGGTCGCGCCTTCAGGCCATACCGTGATCGAGCCCAGGGCGGTGGGCCAGACGGCATGCAGTTGGGTGGTGGAATCGGGTGGGGTGACGATGATTTCGGTGGGGGTACCGGTGCCGGTTACGTAGGTCAGGGTGCTCTTGGCCTGACCGCCCGGGGGCAGGTGGACCGGTTGGCCCTGTTCGGTGGTTCGGGGCAGCGAGGCGCGGCCATTGTCGCCCACCGCAGCCAGGTCGACTCCCGGGAAGCCTTGCAGGACGCAGGATTCCTGGGACAGGTTCGTCAGCACGATACTCGCGGTGCGCTGACTGCCGGTGGGCTGTCCGAGCTCGGGCTGCACGGTGAGCCCCAGCCGGGAGGCCCCGCACCACGGCTCTTCCGCCTGCGCCTGTCGCGCCGCCATGCAGGGGACTACCGCCCCGGCCACCACCAGCACTGCCGAAGCCACTGCCCTGAAACGCATTTGCCGATCCTCCCGCGTCATCGTGATCGACAGTGATCTTCCGGAAGCAACCTTATGGACGACCAATGATCCGCTGAACGCTGCCATCCTCGGTGGAGGCGGCGCCCGACTCCGCTCAGATCACCGACCGGATGGCGCCGCCGCTCACCCGGATGGTCGCGCCACTGATGTAGTCGGCGTAGCGGCTGGCGAGATAGGCCACGGCACCGGCGACTTCCGCGGGTCAGCCGAAACGGCCGGCGTCATTGGGTACGAGTTGCCGCCGCATCGGCGCGCCAACTCCGCACCGACGCCGCCGAACGCCTCAGACGGGCCCCGCGCTCAGGTAGCGCGGCCGGCCGTATCGAACGCGAAGTCACCACCGCCGCCGACGGAGCCGACCTGCTCATCCTAGTTATCTCGCTCTGCCCGACATCGCCGGAGAGTGTGACGATGTCGCTGCGATAGCCGGGTTGTGCGAGTGGAACGCGCGACCATGAACACCTCCGGTTCGCGCACTGCAACGAAAGCCGCAGAGCCGCATGCGGTTCTGCGGAGCTAAGGGGAATCGAACCCCTGACCTTCTCGATGCGAACGACGAGCCTGGTCGTTTGGGACTGCTGCACGATCAGGTGACAGGTTCGGTCACGCGGCCTGACTGGCCGGTGGGGTCATGATGGTCTCGTATTCGATCGGCGTCAAACGGCCGACGATGGTTTGACGTCGACGGCGGTGGTAGGTCCGTTCGATCCAGGTGACAATCGCGATGCGCAATCTTCACGGCTGCACCAGGGTCGGCGATCGAGGACGGAGACGGAGACCGGATAGGGCGATCGGACCTGCTTGTCTTCTCGCGGTTTCGAGTTCGGCTGACGTAGTTTGCAATCGAGATCGGAACGGGGGGCGACTGTGGCCGTGGGAGAATCATCGATCACTGTGAAGGTGGCGGTCGTTGCGGCAGTGTTCGCGCTGACAGGGTGTGGACCGGCAGGATCGACCGGTTCGGGGACCGATATCGAGGCACTGCTGTTGGCGCCCAAGGATGTTGACCAGATCATCAATCCTGTCAAGGCGAAGACCATCGACTCAGCCACCTACGCCGCGATGGCCGCCGACTACACCAAGGATCAGAAGACCGTTCCGGCCGACGCGATGGAGCACCTCGCCGGTATCCGCCCGGAAACCTGCGCGGTGTTGGCTGGGATCGGGTTCCAGCAGCTGTATGGATCGGACTTCACCGCATTCCGAAAACGGCAGATCGACAGAGGGACCGGCCAGAACACCTCGAGTTACGAAGCTGTCGCGCTCTATCGTTCGACCGGTTCGAGCGCCGTTGCCGCGATCACGACGGCGCTCCAGGCATGCGCGGGAACGAAGATCACGACCGGCACTGCGGGCGCGACTGTCCTTATCGACAGTGTTCGTACCCGGCCGAATGCTGCGGAGTGGACATATCATTCGCTGAATCCGCAGGTGGTGGACCGGCAATGGAACTGCGCCGTACGGGTCACGCCCACCGCCGTGATCGAGATCGAGTTGGCGGACGGCGATGCGGGTGCCGTCGCGGACACGGTCGTCAAACGGGTCGGCGGGTGAGGCGGTGTTTCGCCAAGGCGATCGTGACGATCGGAAAGCCGAGCAGGGCAAGGCGGATCACGTGGTCCATGAATCCTGCCGGGCCGGTACCGAGGAGGTCCGGTTTGACGACTGCTCCGAAGACGCCCAGCACGATCACCAGGGCACAACCTGCCATCACCAGGATCTGTCCTGGTCCTCGGCGCACGATCAGCAGGATCCCACCGACGATCAGTAGGAGCGCTGCGGTCGGATCGAAAACGGCTGCCAGCCAGTAGTAGCCGCGCAACCATCCCCGTGGCATGACGGTGTACACGTCGGCGAAGCCGGCGCTGTAACCGTCACGCAGGGCATGAACTGCACTGAGGGCCCCCACTGTGGCCGCCAACCCACCCAGAAAAGCCAAACTGACCACGGCTGCAACACTTTTTACCACGCCCGATACTACGCATCAGATCACGGACTCCGCACCCGCGGCACCGGCGGTCCACCGCGGGCGGGTTAGGCGAGGGTCAGGTGGTCGGTGTAGCCGATGTGGGTGCCGCGGTAGAGGTTGCAGCAAACTCCGGGCCGCCTGGCCCAGCACCCTCATCCTCAACCCGCACCCACCCACGACCTTCCCTGCCACCGCCGAAGCCGTCACCGAGACCCGGGAATCCAGTGTGGCCGACGCGATCTCCCTGGGCACCCTCTGGCTGGCCAACCCCGACCCGGACGCCCGAATCAAGGCCGGCGGCCCCTTCACAGTTTCGGTTGTCCGCCTTCAACTCGCCCGCACGTGTGTCCAAACACTCTGGAATCGGCAGTTCCGGACATTCTGCACCGCAACAGGTTCCGCCCGTCGGCGCCCCGCTGGCCGGTTCGGTCAGCGCGCTACGCGGCATAGATCACTTGCATTGACCGTAGTCGGATTGTTGTGCCGCACAATGCTTACGGATGTTCGATCTGCTCGCGCAGGATGTCACCGTGGCCGGCATGACGTGCGAAGTCCTCGATCAGGAACAGGTAGATGAATCGCAGGCTCACCTCGCCGAGGCGAGGGTGCGTCCGGATGTCGTCGAGGTCGAAGTCGGCGGCGATCGCTCGGGAACGTTCGCTGCCGCGGTCGAATTCGGCGATCACGTCGGCCACCGTTTCGTTCTCGCCGACGATGAAACTGGCATCGCCCGGCGTCGTGCCCCCGTCGCATTCGCTCTCGGGTACTCCCGCCAGGATGTGCTGGAACCAGATCCGCTGAGCTACTGCGGCGTGCTTGAGCAGTCCGATCGGGGTGGTCATCGATGCAACGAGGCGGCGGCGGGCACCTTCTTCCGACAGGCCGCGCAGCGTGTTGACCAATTCGGCCCGGTTGCGGTCGAGCATGTTCTCGAGCAGCCGACGTTCATCGCCGATAATGGTTCGTGGTCTCGACCAGGTCATTGTCGACTCGATCCTTTGGTCTGGTTGGATCAGCGTAGCCCGCCGGGCGAAGGATATGGCGGCACAGAAACTATCCGTAACTCGGCAGAAGCGCGCTCTGCCGGCGGTCGTACGGCGCTCTGCCCGTTGCTCTTCCGATACCGCGCGCTGGCCGGTTCGGTCAGCGCGGCATTCGGCAGACGAGTGCGTTCACCGGGTCAGCCAGTGACGGAGAGGTGCTCGCCGTAGAACAGCATCAGACCGGCGGCCGCGGACAGTCCGGCGAGGAGCCAGAAGCGGATGGAGACGGTGGTTTCGGGCCAGCTACTGAGTTCGAAGTGGTGGTGCATCGGCGCGATGAGGAACAACCGTCGACCGGTTTTGCGGAACACGACGATCTGCAACAGCACCGAGAGGATCTCGGCGCAGAACAAGGCGCCGATGACTACCATCAGCAGTTCGGTGCGGGTCGTGATCGACAGCCCGGCGAGCAGCCCGCCCAAGGCGAGGGATCCGGTGTCGCCCATGAAGATTTTCGCTGGTGCTGCGTTCCACCACAGGAATCCCACGCATGCCGCTGCTGTCGCGGCGCAGATGAGTGCCAGGTCCAGCGGGTCGCGCACCGTGTAGCAGCCTGCGCCAGGGCGAGTGGTGCAGGAGTTGAGGTACTGCCAGAACGTGATCAACACATAGGCGCCCAGGGTTAGTGCCATGGATCCTGCGGCCAACCCGTCGAGTCCGTCAGTGATGTTCACTGCGTTAGACCAGGCGGCTACCAGGAAGCAGGCCCACAGCACGAACAGCACAGGCACGAGCGACAGCCAGCTCAGGTCCCGCATGATCGAAATGTGTCGGCTGGCTGGGGTCAGCCCGGTGCTGTCGGGGAATCGCAGTGCGAGGATGCCGAAAACGATTGCGGCACCGAACTGGCCGATGTATTTGCCCTTCGCGGTGAGCCCAAGGTTGCGACGCTTGTATAGCTTGATGAAGTCGTCGAGGAACCCGACCAGCCCCATCGCCGTGGCCAATCCGAGCACCAGCAACCCTGAGGCCGTCACGCCCGGCGCGTCGTAGCGCAGCCCGATCAGATGCGACCCCAGATAACCGGCCCACATACCGGCAACGATGGCGATGCCGCCCATGGTCGGTGTGCCGCGCTTCGCTTGGTGGCTCGAGGGGCCTTCCTGCCGGATCTCCTGCCCCATCTTCGCCCGGGTGAACCAGCGAACCAGCAACGGCGTCAAGGTGATCGACACCGCCAAGGCAATCGCCACTGCAAACAGGATCTGTCTCATCCGCCCCACCGAT
Source organism: Nocardia niigatensis NBRC 100131 (assembly GCF_000308655.1). Classification (GTDB taxonomy): domain Bacteria; phylum Actinomycetota; class Actinomycetes; order Mycobacteriales; family Mycobacteriaceae; genus Nocardia; species Nocardia niigatensis. Next base: position 70,587 of record NZ_BAGC01000055.1, read on the forward strand.
CCGCTACCGAGCCTGTGGCCCGGCAAATCCGACACGAACACAAACGGTATGAATGGTAGCGAGGCGTAGGGGATGGGCACGCGTCGCTCAGGGGCACCCACGCCGCGATCCGCGCCCGGGGAGCTTCCAAGCCGGGGGCTTCGCGCCCGACAGGGCCCTCTGGCCGAAGTAGTCAGCGCGCTACGCGGCAGGACAGTGCGCTGCCACGCGGACATGAACGGCCAACCCACCTGTTCTAAACGTTCACTACAGCTGAGGAATTGGCGCGAAATTGCCTTTCTACAGCGGATTGTGCGGGATTCGACCGGTCGCACGGCATTCGGCATTACCTGCACTGTCGGCGGTCGGGCAGCCGTCCGAGATGCTCGCGGCCCATTGATCTTCCGAGGTGCCCCGGGCCGGCCGGTTCGGTCACCACGACATGCGGAAGGCCGCGCCCCCGCCGGGTCACCGCCCCGCGAGACCCCGTTCTGCAGCCAGTTGGATCGACTGCTCAACGCCGGCAGCTCCTAGTCGAGAGCCTGCTGACCGCGAACGACGCGGCCAGCTCCGCGGCTGCCGAGCACGCGCACGATGGCGGTCATCGCGCACCCCCGGCGTTGGCGGCCTTGATGATTCGGCGGCGGAAGGCGGCCACGCCGCTGCGCGGCTTCGGAGACTGCCGCCTCGGTGGAGCCTTCGGACCAGGCGGCGGTGCGCGCTTCATCGCGGCCGCCGGGGCGCACGGCGACCTGGCAGCACGATGGCCTGACGCGGGCCGAGCGGTCGCGAGCGCTGCGCGACGCAGTGCGCGATGGCTGGGACGCCGACGCAGTGCGGCTCGCGCTGCCGATCGGCAGGCAACCGGCGCTGTTCGATCCGGATGAGGCGCTGTGAGCCGGATCTGTCGGTACCGCTAGGTACAACTGGGGCAACGTGCTCCGCGACGACAACAGTGCTGGGCGGGAAAGAGGGCGGGGTCATGGTGGAGGCTGCCGGTCAGCTGCTCGCTGCCGCAGTCGGACAACCACATCGAGGCATCGGGGGTTCCTCGCCGATGTTCCACGACCCCGGTGCCAGTGGTCTGCCGTCTTCAACCCTGTGCACTCGTCTGCCAGCTCCTGCCATGGCGCACTGAGCATGTCGGACATCGACGCTCGACTGTTGCTGTCGAGAAATGTCACCGCACCGAGAGCCCAGCTGACACCAACGCGATCACAGCAGCCGCAATTCGCAGCTGCCGCACCCCCGGAGCTTCGCAAAGGCGAAGGCCGCCGCACGCCCAGGGGGTGGCGTACGGCGGCCTTCATGGCGCGGCGCTGACCGGGGTGGGGTCAGCGGCGCACCATCAGGGGAAGCTTGCGGCGGGGGCGGTTGACCGCGCCGCCACGGATGGCGTGCGGCTGACGCTCGCCGACCAGTCGGTCGAAATCGCCTGCGCTGCAGGCCGGTTGGGCCAGTCGGCCCGCATTGAAGTCGTCCACCAGCTGACGCACGGTCTGCTGCGCGCACGACTTGTTGGTACCGATGAACCCGGTCGGGCCACGCTTGATCCAGCCGGTGACATACGCGCCCGGCACCACCGAACCGCCCGACTCCTCGAGCACCCGGCCGTCCATGTTCGGGATGACCCCGGCCCGCTCGTCGAACGGCACACCCGGCAGGGCCGCACCCCGGTAGCCCACCGAGGTGAGTACCAGCCCGGCGTCGATGGTTTCGACGGCCTCGGTCGGAACTGCGTGCACCGCACCGTCATCGCCGGTGACGAGTTCGTTGCGCACCACCTCGACCCCGGTCACCCGGTCCACGCCCGCGATGGCGACCGGCGCCGACAGGTACCGGAAGACGATGCGCTTGCGCCCGCCCACCGGCCGATCGGCCAAGCCGCGCAACAGCTTCAGCTTGTGCTCGACCTTCTGCGACATGCCCTCGACGATCTCGGGGATCTCCCCCTCGACCACGATGTCGACATCCGCGCCCAGCAGGCCCACGAATTCCGGCACGGTGAAGGCGGATTCGGCCGGGCCGCGCCGGCCCAGGATCACGACTTCCTCGATATTGCTGCGCCGCAGGGCATTCAGCGCCCGCTGCGACACATCGGTGGCGACCAGCAGCTCCGGATCGGTGGTGAGAATGCGGGCGACGTCCAGCGCCACATTGCCGTTGCCGACGATCACCGCGCGCTCGTGCGACAGATCGAAGAACCGGCCCGCCTGGTCCGGGTGCCCGTTGTACCAGGCCACGAAGTCGGTGGCGGAGGTGCTGCCCGGCAGCCCCTCACCCGGAATCCCGAGCTTGCGGTCCGAGGACGCGCCGACCGCGTAGATCACCGCGTGGTGATGCGCCAGCAGTTCCTCGTGCGAGACGTGCTGTCCCACATTCACGTTCAGGTAGGACCCGAAGCCCGGCTGCGCCGAGATCACGTCGTAGAGGTCCCCGACCTTGCGGGTCTTGGTGTGATCGGGCGCGACACCGAAGCGGGCCAAGCCGTACGGCGTGGTCAATCTGTCGAACACGGTCACGGCGACACCGGGCTGGGTGAGCAGTTCGTCGGCCGCGTACATGGCCGAGGGCCCGGAGCCGACGACCGCCACCCGCAGCGGTTCACGCCCGGGCTTGACCTCCGCCGCCGGAATCGGCATGGCCAGCAGCGGCCGCGGCCGCTCCTGCCGGTAGAAGTCGGCATTGATCTCGATGAAGGGCAGCTGCTCCTTGGTCAGCTTCTTCGACGAGGTGATGGCGTCCACCGGGCACGCGGTGGCGCACGCCCCGCAGTCCACACAGGCCTGCGGGTCGACGTAGAGCATTTCCGCGGTCAGGAAGTCCGGCTCGTCGGGAGTCGGATGGATGCAGTTGACCGGGCAGGCGTAGACGCAGGACGCGTCGCTGCAACAGGATTGGGTGACAACGTACGGCACTGTACGTCCCCCTTCCCTACGCGACCTTGCCGGAGCGGATCGGCTCCGAGCGGTAGCGCGAGCCCGGGCCGTCGATGCCCAGCAGCTTCCAGACCCGCTTGGAGATCGGGTTCATCAGACCGATCTCGTGGGCCAGCGCGCGCACGTCGACGAAGTAGTCGCTGAAGACCTGCCTGGCCTCCTTGGAGCCGTAGAACAGCTCCTTGCGCACCTGCTCCGGAATGTCGAACTCCTGGAAGAACTTCTTCGGCGGGGTTGCGATGGAGCGGCCCAGGATGAACATGATGATCGGCATGGCGATCGAGAGGATGAAGCGGTTGGCCGCATTCCGCTCGGGCACATGGTGCTTGAGGAACTCGTGCGCGAAGGAGATGTGGCGCGCCTCCTCGGCGACGTGAATGCTCATGACGCCGCGCATGATCGGGTGCACCTCCTCACCCGAACGCAGGATCTGCTTCTGGATGTGATCGATCGGCTCCTCGCCGGCGAGCACGGCCATGAAGAACAGGTTCGGGAACGCGATCGCGACCGGCACGCCGAGTAGGCGCAGCTGGCGGACCAGCGGGCCCATGCCTGGAACGTCCACGCCGATGCGGTTCACCATCTCCTGGAACATCAGGGTGTGGTTGAGTTCCTCGGCCATCTCATGGGTGCAGTAGCGGAATTCCGCGTCACCGTTGGGCAGCGCGAAGGTGTGGTTCACCATGCCGCTGATCAGGATGGACTCGAACTGCAGGCCGACCTTGGCGATATTGGCCTGGCGGTACTTGCCGACCGCGATCTGCTGGTCCACCGTCAGCGACTGGTACCAGTCGTGGCGGCCGAGCGGGTCCGCGGACTCCGGCAGGATCCAGCGCTCGGGGCGGGCGTCGGCGTCGAAGTCCGGGTTGTCCCAGTCGATGTCCTCGTAGGGGTCGAAGTGCTTGTTCACCGACCCTTCCGAGAGCAGCAGCAGCTTGTTGGCGTACTCCTGAGCTTCGGCAACCACGGGGTCGTCAAGGGGGGTCGTGGTCGGAGACATCGTCGTCACCTCTCCAGTCAGTGGCGTTATGTGTACCCCATAGTTACACCAAATAGGAGAGGCGTCAACAGCTCGTCCGCACGATGCTTGCACGAGCTAGCACCGATTAGCACGCGCGGCCGCGGCGAACCGGCGAGTAGCAGGACAAATGATCACCGCAAAGCGCTGCTGCCCTGGTGACACGCCGGAGCATGCCCGTCAGTGAATGCGGCCGGCGAGGGCCCGGATCCTGGTCGATCAGCGCCTGCCGGGACGCGATGGCGGCACCGTCGGCGATCGTCCGCTCCGGGTCCGAGGCCACCACCGGACGCGCCAGTTCCTTGGCGAGCACCTGCGCCACCGACCACCAGGATCCGATCCACATCGGCCATGGTCACATCCACGACGCGCAGGCACCGATAGACCAGCGCCAGCGAACGGCGAATGTGCTCATTGCGCAACTCACCCGCATCGGCGTCCCAACCACCGGACACGAGATTGTCCGCACCTGCGCCGTTACGCCACACAACAGTGCTGTCCAGGCAGGTGACCGCGAATCAGCCCGCGCGCCTTCGGATGGCGCAAGGTTTGCGCGAGCTCGGCTGTTCGCCCGATACGGGACAGTGGAGGTCAACGCGTCGGATGGGCCTGGAGTAGACGACAATCGCCCCCGCTCCGAGCGATCCGGAGCGGGGGCGATCAGTAGCCGGGTGGTGCGGGATTACTTCGCAGCGCTGCTGAGCAGCGTGTTGCTCAGCACCGACACGACGCTGTAGGCCAGGTTGAGCAGATCGGGAGCGAGACCCGAATCGCCCGTGAGCATCTTGGCCAGCGGGCCGAGCAACTTGACGGCCATCTGCACCAGCGTGCTCACGGAGGTCACGCCCAGCCCGTTGGACTTGGAATTCTTGTCGAACGCCGGGGCCTGTGCCCCCGGAGTCGACTGCGAACCCTGGAGACCCGGCGTGACCGTCATCGGACCGCCGGTAGTGCCCGGCTGTTGCGGTTTGCCCGGCTGTTGCGGCGCACGCTGATCCGCGATCGCCCGCGCCGCGGGCTTGGACTGCCCGGGCTGGGCCGCCTGCGGCTGGGCACCGGGTTGCGGACCGGACTTCGGCTGCGCACCGGGCAGCTGCGACTGTTCCCAGCTGTTCAGGAACTGATCGGCGAGCAGCTGGACGATCTGCAGTCCGCTCTCGAGCGTCGCCTCACCCGGCTGCTGCTGCGCCGGGACCGGATTCTGTTGCGCCGGAACTGAATTCTGCTGTGCCGGCGCGGGAGCCGTCGATCCGGGCAGCTGTCCCGGCTGGGCCGGAGTCTGTCCCGGCTGGGCCGGAACCGCCGGAACGGTGGTCTGCGGCGCCTGCGCCGGCACCACCACCGGTTGCGACTGCGGAGCCGCCGCCTGCGGCGTCTGCGGTGTCGGTGCCGGTTTCTGTTGCGCCGGAACCGGATTCTGTTCCGCGGGAGCGACAGCCTGCGGCGTCGGAGCCGGCACGGGCTGCGCCGGTGTGGCCGTCGGCTGCGCATCGGCGGGCTGCGCCGGAACCTGCTGTCCCGGTTGCGTTCCCGGCTCGGACGCCTTGCCGGTGTCGGCGGGCACCGGCACGCCGAGCAGATAGGACGCGATACCCGTGGTGATGGTGACAGCGTGCTTGAGCTGTCCCTCGGGGGTTTCCAGCTGCTGCGCGTCCTCGGCATTGGCGCCGTTGCCCATTTCGAGGAACACGTCGGGGACGGTGGTCAGCGCGGGCCCGGCGATGTCGGAGCGAGTCTGAAGCCCGTCGACCGCGCCGTTGTAGGTGGCGACCTGATACCCACTCTGCACGTAGGCGTCCCGCATGGCCTTGGAGGCGGCCAGCCCGGCGCCCGACTGCACGTCGTTGACCTTGGCATCGGCGACGGGCAGCGCCGGCACGATGAGATGGAAGCCGTGCCCGTCTGCGGGACCGCTGTCGGCGTGGATGCTGAGTGCGATGTCGGCGCCGGAGGCATTGGCGGCCTTGGCCCGATCGTCGATGCAGCCACCCCAGCCGGTGTCGTCGGGGCGACTCATGACCACGTGCGCGCCCAGGCCCTCGAGCGAGGTGCGCACCAGTTGCGCGACGTTCCAGTTGATGGTGTGTTCGGCTATGCCGTGCAGGGTCGTCATGCCGGTGGTCTGGCACGCTTTGGTGCCGCCGCGACCGTCACTGACCTGCTTGTTCTCGTCCTGGGTGTGATTGGCGCCCTGATGGCCCGGGTCCAGGAAGATGGTCTTCCCGGCGAGCTTCTGGGGCAGCTCCGGCAGCGCGGGCGCGGCCAGGGCGGCGACCGGGACGATCCCGGCCACGGTGGTGATGGCCGCCGCGGTGACGGCGGTGCAGATTCCGGCCTTAGTGATGCTTGGCTTCATAAGCGGACGGCGCTCGGGGCTGAGCGCCCCTCCCTTCCCACTAGTAACACCAGACCCATTTGGCCACTCTGACAACATCAGTTACTTTCTGGCAAGCTTCGTGATGGAACCGTTACCAGTGGTCAGACGTCCGAAACCCAGCATTCTCAGCATGACCGGGCGCAATGAGCAAAAGACCACTACAGCCACTATCGCGCACTCCCCCGCCCCGATCCGGACGACGCGCCCGCGCGAAATCAGGACGACACGCCAGCGCAGAACCGCACGACGCGCCGACACGAATCCGCCCCCGCACATCGAAGGGTGCGGGGGCGGTCAAGTCGGTGGCAGGTGCGTCAGGCGGAGACGATCTGATCCCCGTTGACGCTGATGGCCCGCGGGTCCAGCGCGCGCGGCGCGGGACCGCCGGCGACCGTCCCGTCCAGGTGGAAGGTGCTGCCGTGGCACGGGCATTTGATCAGGCCGTCCTCGACGGCATTCACCTTGCAACCCAGATGCGTACAGGTCGACGAGAACCCGTCGAAGGTGCCGGCGACGGGCTGGGTGATGACGGTGTCACCGGTGATGATGCCGCCGCCTACCGGAACGTCGCTGGTATTCGCAAGGACCGCGCCCTGCTTCTTGGCCTGGGCCGGATCGTTCTTGGCCGGAACCGCATTGGGCGCGGCCGAGGCGGGCTTGTCGGTGGTGCTGCTGCAGGCTACGGCCGTGAGCGCGGTCGCGGCGACCGCGGTGGTGGCCAGGGCGGTCCGGCGGTCCATGCGGAACCCGCCGGGTGCCGGGGTGGTATCGGTCATCGGTAACTCCTAGCTCGAGGCCGAACCGGTGTGGATCGGCCGCTGCTTGTTCGACGTGCGGAGGGGTCCGTGGGTTCACCTGCTTCGGGTCAGGCGCTGATCGGCAATCGGCGCAGGGAGCGTAGGGCGTAATGCACTCGGGTCTTGACGGTGCCGACCGGGACGCCCAGGTCGGCGGCCACATCCTGGTAGGCACGATCGCACAGGATCACCTGCACGACCGCGTCGCGCTGCGGCGGCGGCAGCTGCGCCAGCAGGTCAGCGACCAGCAGACCGTCGGTCAGCGCCTCGGTGAAGTCGGGCCGGGCGCACCGATTCTCGGCCTGCTCCCCGAGTTCGTCCCAGCTGGCGTCCCCGGGCCGGGCGGCCCGGAAGCGGGCGGTGTCGATGAGCACATTGCGTTCGATGGTGAGCAGCCAGGTACGGACGCTGCCCCGGGCCGGATCGTAGCTGGCGCAGGCACGCCACGCCCGCAGCAGCGTCTCCTGCACGGCGTGTTCGGCCAGGCCCGGGTCTCCGAGGCGACTCACGGCCCGCCAGTGCAGCAGGCCGCGGTCGGCGGCCAGCACGGCCGCCAGTCCCGCGTCGGTGCACAGCCGGGCGCAATGGACGGTGCATCCGGCGCTGACCGGGTGAAGGCTTCCCATGTCTTGAATATCGTTGCGGGAGCCGAAAGGGCATCGCTCGCGTTTGTGTATTTCCCGAAAACGCCCGATTTCCGCGAAACAGACCGGGTTTTCTGATAGACCCTCCCCCGGGAGATGCGGGGATCTCTCCCGAACACCGCACGCCGGGAACCGTGCGGTGCAGTGAGCTGCTCAGGGAGGAACACCGTGCGTGCAGGCGCGCTCGTGGCCGCGGGAGCATTCGCTTCCGCGCTGACAATGGCCGCATCCGGAATTGCGGCCGCCGAACCGGCCACCGATATCACGGCGGACGGGACGTATTTGGTCAATGTGGATATCAAGCCGGGCACCTATATCGGCGACGGGACGCCGGATCCGGGCGCCGGCACGTGCTTCTGGCGACGGCTGTGGAAAATCCAGCAGGCCGACGATTACCCGGACCCGAACTACTACATCATCGCCAGCGACTTCACCCGGACCAAGCCGATCACGGTGGAGATCAAGGCGACCGATGTGGGCTTCTCGACCGAGAACTGCGGGGCCTGGCATCTGCAACCCGCACAGCCCAGTACGGGTTCGTTCGGCTAGTCACCGCTCGGCGGCGGGGTCTCGGGACCGTGCCCGAGACCCCCTTGCGGGTGCGCGGCACGGCTAGGGTGGCCGCATGACCAGGCGGAAGACTCTCATCACCGGCGCCAGCTCCGGATTGGGTGCGGGCATGGCCCGCGAATTCGCGCGGCGGGGACGGGATCTGGCCCTGTGCGCGCGGCGGGTCTCGAACCTCGAGGAGCTGCGCGCCGAGCTGCTGGCCGCGAACCCGGCGATCACGGTCGCGGTGCGCGCGCTGGACGTCGACGATCACGCGGCCATCCCGAAAGTCTTCGACGAGCTGCGGGCCGAACTCGGCGGGCTGGACCGGATCATCGTCAATGCCGGGATCGGCAAGGGCGCCCGCATCGGCACCGGCCGCGCCGACGCCAATCTCGCCACCGCCACCACGAACTTCGTCAGCGCGCTGGCCCAGGCCGAGGCGGCCATGAGTATCTTCCGCGAGCAGAACGCCGGGCACCTGGTGCTCGTCTCGTCCATGAGCGCGGTGCGCGGGCTGCCGGGCAAGAAGGCGGCCTACGCGGCCAGCAAGGCGGGCGTGTCCGCGCTGGGCGAGGGGCTGGCCATCGAGTTGCGCGGCACCCCGATCAGGGTCACCACGCTGCAGCCGGGTTTCATCGCCACCGACATGGCGGCCAAGGCCGGGGACGCGAAACTGGTTGCGCCGCTGGAGAAGGGCGTGAACTCCATGGTCGCCGCCATCGAGCGGGAGGCGGTGCGCGCCTCGGTGCCCGAATGGCCCTGGCGGGTCCTCGGAGCGGTGATGCCACTGCTGCCGCGGGCGGTCATGGCGCGCATGGGCTAGCCCGAGAGGCAATCGGCGCCGAACGCTTTCGCATGATCGAATCCCACGGATAGCATCGCGGCCATGACGAAGTTCACCACCTGGGACGGCTTGGAGCTCAACTACCGCGTGTGGGAGGGCGAGGGCGTTCCGGTGGTGCTGCAGCACGGAATCGTGGGCGACACCAATGCCAATTGGATGAGCGTGGGCGTGGTCTCGGCGCTGCAGCGGGCGGGCCACCACGTCATCTCGCTGGACGCGCGCGGCCACGGTCGTTCCGAGAAGCCGCACGACCCGGCCCGCTACTCGTGGCAGGCCATGGCCGACGACATGCGCGCGCTGCTCGACGAGCTCGGACTGGATCGCGTTGCGGTGGCGGGCTATTCGATGGGCGCGATCATCTCGCTGCTGGTGGCGGGCGCCGACGAGCGGGTGGAGCGGCTGGCCATCGGCGGTATCGGCAGCGGCGTGGTGGACTGCGGCGGAATCGATTGGCGCGTCATCAATGCCTCTGACATCACCGCCGCCATGACCGGCGACGGCTCCGAGGCGCCCCCGCTGGCCCGCATGTTCCGCATCCTGGCCGACGCGCTGGGCGCGGACCGGGAGGCCATTGCCGCCGTCGCCGCCGGAGTGAACGCTGCCCCGATCGAATCCCTGTCCGGCATCACGATTCCCACCCTGGTGCTGGCGGGCGACAGCGATCCGTTCGCGGCCGAACCCGAACGTCTCGCCGCCGCCCTGCCCGCTGCGAAGTGCGTCGTGGTCCCCGGTGATCATCTCGCCGCGGTCGCCAACCCCGCCTTCTCGGCAGCGTTGGTCGACTTCCTGAAGTGAGAGTCACGCTCACGTGGAGGTTCTCAGGGGCTTGCCCCTGAGAGTTGGGAGAGTTGTCTAGTACTGCTTGCGGTGCGGGACGAACTCGAGGGTGAGCAGGGCCAGCGCCGCGATCAGTACCTCGCGCCAGCGGATCAGCACGTAGCGCTGATCGCCGAAGGCGTTGAACTTGCGCAGGAATCGGTACAGCGATTCCAACCGGATGAGCGGATCGCCCAGTCGCACCGCGAGATACACCGTCTGCATGGTCCGCGACCGGTGCTTGTCGGCGAAGATCTCCGGAAACGCCGCGAAGGCCAGCGAGATTCGCTTGATCCCGTGTTCGCGCCCGTACGCCACCAGGTCCACGATCATGCGCTCGTCGAGCCCGTTGGGTGCGTCGCGCCGCCGCCACGGCACGTCCAGGCTGAGGTCCTGGCCGTTGCCGGCGGAGCCGTAGCGCTGGAATCCCACCACCTGGCCGTCGGCGTCGCGGGCGATCACCACGAGCATGCCCGGGTGCCGGCCGTCGAGCAGGTGGTCGAGGATCATGGAGAAGCCGCGGGTCTGCCGCCCGTGACCCCACTCGTCGACGATGGACAGCAGGGTCTCGCGCTGGGGTTCGGTGAGCGCGACCTCGGGCAGGATCTCGGTGGTGACGCCGAAGTTCTTGGTGCGGCTCACCGCCTGCCGCAGGTTGCGGTACTTGCGGCCGACCATGTCGAAGTGGTCGACGTCGATGACCACGTCCCGGCCGACGGCAATGGCACGCAGCCCGCGGTGGTCGACCGCTCGCCGCTGCCACATCGCGGACACCTCCGGGCTCGCGCCCAGCACCGCGATGCGCCAGCCGTGGCTGCCCGCGAAAAGGGAGAATTCGGTGAGCAATTCGGGGAACCGGTCGGCGTCGCCGAGGGGATCGCCGGAGACGACGGCGATTCCGAACCGGGCCCGGTAGGCGAGGGCGGCGGAACCGGTGTCGTTGAAGAAGTAGGTCTTGGACGAGTGGAGTGCGAACGGCGCCAGCGGATCCCGCTGGCTGCGCCGCACCAGTTCGGCGACCCGGGGCAGCTGTTCGGGTTGCGGCTTGCTGCCCTGCGGCAGAACCAGGATGGCGCCGCTGGCCGCGAGGAAGAAGAAGCCGATCACCGGGTGCTCGGTCCGGTAGCTGAAGTTCGAGATCACCAGTGTCATCGCCGCGTAGGTGAGGTGCGGCAGGGTGATGGGCCGGCGCAGATAGAGCCCGCGGGCCACGAACAGCCCGGCCAAGGACACCGCCACGAACCAGCCGTGGTCGTTGCCCTCGCGGGAGGCGCGCTCGGCCGCCCAGACCAGAATGACGCTGCCCAGGACCAGCGCGCCCATCAGGCCGACACGGGTGCTGGGGCCGGCGGTGAAGGTGGTTTCCCGGTACGCCGTCAGCGTCGGATTCGGTATGCGTTCCTCACGCATCTGGACCCCTTTTCTCCACACGCGAAAGCCTCACGGGCCCTGTCCCCATGGTGACCTCCCGCGTCTCCCACATCGACACACTAAGACTGAGAGACGATCAGAGGCACCCGGTTATTCCGGCCACCCCAGCCGTGGCGAGGTGAGCACGGGATCGGTAATGCCATTGTCGCAGGCCAGACCGACGGCGTCCCAGCCCGCGAGACTCGATCCGGCCTCGTATTGGGATTGGAAGAAGTCCAGGGCCGTGCCGACCGGGTCGGCGCTGACGCGGACGTCGTCATAGGGCAGGTAGGCGTTGTGGCCGGACCCGGACGCCACCCAGCGGGCTGCGGCCGGCCGGAGCGGCCGGTCGCTGAGTCCGGCGGGTTCGGGCGCGGTGTAGGAGTAGAAGGTCGGGGCCGGGGTCTTGTCGTCGCCGAACCAGAATCCGGCGCTGATCACCTCGCGTGAATACGCCTCGCGTGTGACGGGGTCGACAGTGTCGGGCATCGGGACCTTGCGGTCGGAGAAGCGTTGCACGGCCAGGTCGAAAGTGTGCCAGAACAGCTGGACGGGGCTGATCTTGCCCGAGTAGGTGGCGCTGAAGTGCTCCAGGATGCGCCCGACCTGGCTGTGCACGTGGAAGGCCCGCTGGGCGGCGGCCGGGTCGTAGGTGTGGTGTTCCTCGTCCTGGTCGAAGGGCCGGCCGTGGTCGGGCAGGTCGAAGGGGGTGGGGTGGGCCAGGACCACGTCGACGCCGAGATTGCTGAGCGCGTTCATGGCCTCGAGGTAGAAACTCGCCACCGATTGACCACCGAGGGGGATCTCCTCCTCGGTGCCGCGGTCGTTGCAGACCCGCAGCACGTGGTCGAAGAAGTCGAAGGCGCAGGTGAAGACCGGGCCCTCGGTGGCGGCGCCGAGCGGGACGGTGGTCCAGCCGCGGGCGGTCAGCCGGTAGGTCATGTGCCACCAGTGGTTGCGTCTGATGCCTTTGGCCAGCGCCACCTTCCCGATGATCTGGGCGTAGCGGTGCAGGGTCTCCTTGGTGGGCCGCCACGAGTCGAGCGGGATGGCGGGCAGTATTTCCTCGGCCATCCGCTCATGCTACCCAGCCGCCGAATCGCTATCGTCCGTCTCCGGCGTGCCCGGCCAGCAGTTCAGCGAACGGGCGCACGGCGCCGACGCGGTTGCCGGAGCTGCGGTGACGGACCGGCTCATCCTGCAGGAAGCCCCGCACCCCGGTGGGTTCGGCGATCACCAGCTGGGCCAGTTCGGAGGCCGCGCGATGGATGCGCTCGGCCAGGCCGGTGGAGCCGAAATCCTCGGTGGCGGCGAAGACTCCGGTCGGCACCACCACGGACCGCAGATAGGTGAACAGCGGGCGCATGGCGTAGTCGAGCACCAGCGAATGCCGGGCGGTGCCCGCGGTGGCGGCGATCAGGACCGGCATGCCATTGAGCGCGTCGGTGTCGAGGGCGTCGATGAACATCTTGAACAGGCCGCTGTAGCTCGCCGTGAACACCGGTGTCACCGCGATGATGCCGTCTGCGTCGGAGACCTGCTGCCGGGCCGCGGCCACCGCGGGCGTGGGCAGCCCACCGGTGGTCATGGTGGTGACGAGATCGCTTGCCAGTTCCCGCAGTTCGATGATTTCGACCTCGAGGTCCTCCCCGCGCCCGCCCACCGCCGCGGTGACCGCGGCGGCGAGCTGGTCGGCGAGCAGCCGGGTGGAGGAGGGCTGCGAGAGCCCGGCGGTCAGCACTACGAGTTTGCGACTCATGCTCGTCCTCAGTTCTTTTCGGCGAGCACGCGCTCGCGGGCGGGCTCGACCAGGTGGTGCGGGGCGTCCGGGCCGGCGGCGACGAGGGACGCGTGGGTGGGCGGATCGCTGGGCACCCCGGCGGGGCGGCGGGCCTCGAACTCCTTGCGCAGCACCGGGACGACCTCCTTGCCGAGGATGTCGATCTGCTCCAGCACCATGTCCAGCGGGAGGCCGGCGTGGTCCATGAGGAACAGCTGCCGCTGGTAGTCGCCGACATTGTCGGCGAAGCCCAGGGTGCGCTCGATGACCTGTTCGGGGGTGCCGACGGTGAGCGGGGTCAGTTCGGTGAAGTCCTCCATCGACGGGCCGTGCCCGTAGACGGGCGCGTTGTCGAAGTAGGGCCGGAAGATCCGCTTGGCCTCGGCCTCGGTGTCGGCCATGAAGACCTGGCCGCCGAGTCCGACGATGGCCTGTTCGGCCGCGCCGTGCCCGTAGTGCTCGAAGCGACGGCGGTACAGGGTCACCATCTGCCTGGTGTGCTGCTGGTCCCAGAAGATGTTGTTGTGGAAGAAGCCGTCACCGTAATAGGCGGCCTGCTCGGCGATTTCGGGCGAGCGGATGGAGCCGTGCCACACGAACGGCGGGGTGCCGTCGAGTGGTGCGGGGGTGGCGGTGAAGCCCTGCAGCGGGGTGCGGAACTTGCCTTCCCAGTCCACGCGCTGTTCGCGCCACAGGCGGCGCAGCAGGTGGTAGTTCTCGACCGCGAGCGGGATGCCATCGCGGATGTCCTTGCCGAACCACGGGTAGACGGGTCCGGTATTGCCGCGGCCCATCATGAGGTCGACCCGGCCGCCGGCCAGGTGCTGCAGCATGGCGAAGTCCTCGGCGATCTTGACCGGGTCGTTGGTGGTGATCAGCGTGGTCGAGGTGGACAGCACCAGGTTCTGGGTCCGAGCCGCGATATAGCCGAGCATGGTGGTCGGCGAGGACGGCACGAAGGGCGGGTTGTGGTGCTCCCCGGTCGCGAAGACGTCGAGGCCGACCTTTTCGGCCTCGAGGGCGATGCGGACCATGGCCTGGATGCGCTCGGCCTCGGTCGGGGTGCGGCCGGTGGTGGGGTCCATGGTCACGTCACCGACGCTGAAAATTCCGAACTGCACGGGTCCTCCTCGGGTCGCTGCCATTTTGGTGGATATGGCAACCACTTGAACATAAGGGCTACCAGACCTATTCCGAGGCTCGATCGAGGGGTGATTCGCGCCACTACCGCATCCGCAGGGCAACCCGCGCCACAACGCCGGAATTCCGGCGATACCTGGCCGATTCGGTCTACCGTGGACTGTGGCGTATCCGCAAAATACTTGCGGGTACACCGAAAGACTCAGTAGTGCAAGATCTTTCGACGTATCCTGAACATTCCCCGCGCAACGCCGGAGATCTCGAGCATGGACAGGGGGTAGATCCAATGGCGGACAACACCGTCGGGACGGCATACGCCGTTGTCGTCACCGCGGTCGCCGATCCGATGCAGGTGGAGGGCCTGGAATGGGATCGTGCGGTGGAATACCTGCCCAGTATCGATTCGACCATCATGAAGACGTGGGTGCGCGCTCAGGAGACAGGCCCCGATCCCCGTCGCGGCGTGGTCATCCCGGGCCCGCAGCGCCGGGTCGGCCAACGACATCCCTACCGCGAGGTCTGTGTGCCCTCCGCGGAATATCAGCTCTTCAGCGCTGCGGTCCGCACCAGTCGCCGCCGGGCCCTGGCCACCGCCTGCACCGAGGACGACTCGCGTCAGCGAGCGCGCGTGCTGTACACGGTGCACTGACACCGTAATCAAGGAGTACCGGCGAAACCGTCGTCCAGCACGGTGCGCCCGGGCCGCTCGGGGGGTCGAGCGGATGCGGGAGGCCGGTGCGGTGACGTGCCAGACTCGCGGTGTGCGCATCTCGATTCTGGGGCCGCTCGACGTGACGGCCGGCGGTCGGCCGGTGCCGGTCACCGGAACGCGGCTGCGCGGACTGCTGATTCGCCTCGCCCTGGACGCCGATCGCACGGTGAGCGTGGGCGCGCTGGTGGAGGCGGTCTGGCCGGAGCGCACCCCGAAGCGGCCCGGACACGCACTGCAGGAACTGGTTTCCCGGCTGCGCCGCACCCTGCCGGGCGAGGCGGCGATCAGGTCGGGCGCCGGCGGGTACCGGTTGGAGGTCGCGGAGGCAGCCCTGGACGCCAACCGCTTCGAGCGGCTCGCGCGCGGCGGCCTACTGAGCCTGCGACGTGGCGATCTCGACCACGCGATCCACCAACTGCGCGAGGGACTCTCGCTGTGGCGCGGTCCCGCGCTGGTGGATGTCACCGATCTGCCCTTCGCCGCGGCGGCCGCCGCCCGGCTCGAGGAACTCCGCGTCACCGCCGAGGAAGCGGCCGTCGCCGCCGAATTGGACCTTCGCCCGGGCGATCCGCTGCTGATCACCGAACTGGAGCGGCTCATCGCCGCCGCTCCCCTCCGGGAACGCCTGCGCCTGGCGCACATTCGCGCCCTCCACGACGCCGGCCGCACCGCCGAGGCCCTCACCGTCTTCGACCACTACCGCACCCGGCTGTCCACCGAGCTGGGCACCGACCCCGGCCCCGACCTGTCCGACCTGCACCTCGGACTTCTCCGGGGCGAACTCCCGGCCCGCCGCGGCGCCCCGCGCCCCGGAACCGAATCGGCGGGGTCCGCTTCACCCAGAGTTTCGATGGTGCGGCTGCGGGCGCCGCTGACGAGTTTCGTGGGGCGGGAGCGGGAGCTGGTCGAGGTGGCGGCACGAGTCGGGCAGGCCCGGCTGGTAACGCTGGTGGGACCGGGCGGAGCCGGGAAGACCCGGCTGGCGGTGGCTGTCGCCGCGAAGCTGGGTGGACGGTTCCCAGGCGGGGTGGGCGTGGCGGAACTGGCTGCGGTCACCGATGTTTCGGATGTGCCGCAGGCGGTGGCGACGAGCCTGGGGGTGGTGATGTCGCGCGGGCCCGAGGCGTCGGGGGCAGATCCCGTCGGGCTGGTGGCGGATGCGCTGCCGACCGCGCCGACGCTGCTGGTGCTCGACAATTGTGAGCATCTCGTCGACGGCGTGGCGGAACTCGCCGCGGAACTGCTCGGCCGCGTACCCGAGCTGCGGATCCTCGCGACGAGCCGCCAATCACTGGGGATCACCGGGGAAACACTGTGGGAGACCACGCCTCTGGCGGTTCCGCCGCCACAGACACCGGATGTCGAAGGCTATCCGGCCGTGCGGTTGTTCCTCGACCGGGCCGCGGCGGTGCGCTCCCACCTCGTGGTGTCCGGCCCGAACATCGAGATGGTCGCGGAGATCTGCCGTCAGCTCGACGGCCTGCCCTTGGCGCTGGAGTTGGCCGCCGCCAAGCTGCGCGTCATCCCGTTGTCCACGCTGCGAGCTCGCCTGGACGACAGATTCGCTGTGTTGACGGGCGGCAGCCGCACGGCGCTCCCCCGACACCGGACCCTGCGAGCCGTATTGGATTGGGACTGGGATCTTCTCGGTGAGGCCGAACGTACCGCCCTCGCACGCCTGACGGTCTTCACCGCGCCGTTCACGCCGCCCGCGGCGGAGTCGCTGGGCGTGGCCGCCGCCGAGCTGGAGGCCCTCCTGGACAGGTCGCTGGTGCAACTGCTCGACGAGGGTCCCGATCCGGCGGATCCCGGCGCACCGCAGCCGCGCTACCGAATCCTCGAGTCGGTCCGTGAGTACGGCCTCGAAAAGCTCACGGCCCGTGCCGAGCTCGATGTCACCCGGGCCGCCCATACTGCCTATCACCTGGCACTGGCGGAGCGGGCACAACCGCGTCTCCGTGGCGGTGATCAGCTCACCTGGCTGCACCTGCTCGACGTCGAGCGCGACAATCTGGTTGCGGCTCTGCGCTTCTCGCACGATCTCGGCGACGCCCACACCGCCGCGCGCCTCGGTTCCGCACTCGGCATGTACTGGGCCCTGCACGGCGCGCACACCGATGCCGTCCACCTACTACGGCCGATCCTGCGCCTGCCCACGAACCGGCCGTATCCACCGCTCGCGGCCGCGTTCGCCCTGCATTCCATGCTGGCCGCCCAGGCGGCGGAACTCAGCGCCGCCACCGACGACATCCGCCGCTGGATCGGCACAGACCGGTCCGGCGCGGCCCTCGATCGCGAAAAAACCTTGGAACACCGCGATTTCGCGACTGGATCCGCAGTGCCAGGATTCGGCAACCTGGTCGCCCCCGGTAGCACTGTCGAGACTCGGCAGGGCGGGGACGACAATGGCGCGGCGCCGGATGGTCACCAAGCTGGGCCGGGAAACAGGATGGACCCGGGCGGAGATGGATCTGCCGAATTAGCTTGGGCACTGGTGGAATTGGCGTCCGAGCGGGTCGAGTCCGGGCTCGCAGTGGTGGGGCCCTGGCTGGAGCACAGGGACGCGTGGACGCGCGGGATGTTCTGGCTGGTGCGGTCGTTCCTGCGCGCCAATGAGTCCGGGGTGGCCGGGCTGGATGCGGATTTGCGAACCGCGGCCGGGTGTTTCGAGGAGGCCGGGGAGCGGTGGGGGCGGTCGACAGCGCTGACGTATCTGGCGTTCACCCGGGCAACGCTCGGGGATTTCGGTGGGGCGATCGACGCCATGTCCGCCGCCCTGGCGGCGGCCGGGGAGTTGGGTAGCACTGTCGCGCTGCGCATCTGGCTGGTCATGATTCGCTTGCACTCCGGTGCGGTGGAGGCGGCACGCACGGATCTGACCACCGTGCTCGCCGAGTCGCTCTCGGCGCGGGACACGGTGATGGCGCGGTTCCTGGCGGCGGATATCGCACGGTTCGACGGCGATCTACCAGAGTCGGCGCGGCAGTTGCGCATCGTGGAGGCCGATCTGAATCGGGTAATGACCGAGGACCGGTCGTATCGGGCCATGTTCGGGTTGCGCATGGGGTTGTTGCGGGCGGCCGAGGGCCGGATCGAGGCGGCGGTCGCGCACTGTGCCGACGCGTGGGCGAATGCCGTGATCATCCGGGACATGCCGATGGCGGCCGAGGTGAGCGTCGGTGTGGCGCGGGCCTGCCTGGCCGCGGGGTTGCCCGCGGCGGCAGCCGAATCCCTGGGAGCCGGCCATGTCCTGCGCGGCGCACCCGATGCCGGGTATCCCGACATCGTGGCGCTCCGAACGGAATTGGCGACAGCGCTCGGCGCGGAGGCGTCGGCGGCGTACGAGCGTGGCCGGGCGCTCCCCCGTACCGAAGCCGTGACCGCGATCGAAACATGCCTGTCGGCGGCACGTGACCGCCTGCCGGACGGCCGTATGAGCGGGATGTGAGCCCGCTGTGAGCGTGCACCCGCACGGTGGGCCGCATGCGAAACGAATCCGATCTGAACGAGTACCTCACCACCTATCCCCATGAGATGGCGTTCGGCGCCGACGACCCCGCCGTCCTGGTCGACCGCTGGTTCACACCCGACATCGACTACCGCAACGACGGCTTCCGCCTGAACCGGCACGCCCTGGTCGCCCACGCCCGCCCCGCGCGCAAGAATGCCGAGTCGGTGCGGGTGGAGGTGCATCGCGCGCTGCTGTCGGGTGACGCCATCGCCGCCCACTACACGCTGTACGCCACCCTGCGCACTACGGGCCCGACGGCCACCGAGGTCTGCATGGTGGGCCGGCTGGCCGCGGACGGCCGGATCGCGGAGGTCGATCAGCTCACCCGTGCGGTGCCGGTGGAGGGCGAGTAGTCATGGGGAAGCTCTTGCGTCGAATGGCGTGGGCCGCCATCGCTTTCTGGGTGGTGGCCTTCGTCGCCACCGGCGGTCTGGCGGGCAGGCTGGGTTCGGCCGAGCGGAACGACGCCACCACTTGGCTGCCGAAGAGCGCTGAGTCGACGAAGGTTTCGGAGCTGGCGGGCAGGTTCACCGAAACGGACATGTATCCGGCGATCGTCGTCTACGACCGGGGTGGCGCGGATCTGAGTGCGGCGGACCGGGATCGGGTGGGCGCCGATGTCGGCCGATTCGCTGACCTGCCGAAGGTGCACGGTCGGGTCGAGGGCCCGATCGTGTCCGAGGACGGTAAGGCGATCCAGGTCGTGGTCCCGATCACCGTGGGGGTCAAAGGAATCAGCGACACCTTGCCGACGGTGAGGTCGATGCGGGCCATCGCTGCGGATTCGGATATGAGCGTGCACATCTCCGGTCCGGCGGGTTACGGAGCCGATTCCGCGGCCGCGTTCTCCGGGGTGAATTCCACCCTCCTCTATGTGACCATCGCGATTGTGGTGGCGATTCTGCTGGTCACCTATCGCAGCCCAGTCCTGTGGGTGCTGCCGCTGCTCTGTGTCGGGGTGGCCTTGACCGTCGCCCAAGCCCTGATCTATCTGCTGGCCGCGCACGCCGGCCTGACCGTCAACAGCGACACCGAATTTCTGCTCACCGTACTGGTTTTCGGCGCGGGCACCGATTACGCGCTGCTGCTCACCGCCCGATATCGGGAGGAACTGCGCCGCCGGGAGGACCGCTACGCCGCCATGGCCACCGCGATCCGCCGGGCCGGACCGGCGATCGCCGCCAGCGCCGTCACGGTGGCCCTGAGCCTGCTCTGTCTGGTGGTGGCCGACCTGAATTCGACCAAGAGCCTCGGGCCGGTGATGGCGACCGGCGTGCTGGTCGGCTTCGCGGTGCTCACCACCCTGTATCCGGCCCTGCTGGTCCTGTGCGGACGCTGGATATTCTGGCCCGCCGCACCACGTTTCGGCGATCCGGAACCGTCGGGTGGCCGCTGGACTCGAACCCTGGCCCGGCTGACGATTGCCCGCCCGCGCCGCGTCTGGCAGTTCACCGCCGCGGCTCTCGCGGTCCTCGCTCTGGGCCTGTTCGGCCTGCATGCGGCCGGTCTGAAGCCTCAGGACACGTTCCGGACCCGCCCGGAGGCGGTGGTCGGCGAACAGGTGCTGCTGCGTCACTTCCCTGGCGGATCCGGCGATCCGATGCAGATCATCGGCCCGGCCGCCGAGGGTGACCGGTTGCGCGCCCTGGCCGCCGATGTTTCCGGTGTAGCCACGGTTTCCGGGCCCGCGACCGCTGACGGCCTGGTCTACCTCGAGGCGACCGCATCCGATGCCACCGGAAGCGAGGCCGCCTTCGCGACGGTCGAGCGTCTCCGCTCGGCACTGCGTCCGGTGCCCGGCGCCATGGTCGGCGGCAGCAGCGCCGTGGCCCTCGATACGGTGAACTCGTCGCGGCATGATCGCACTCTCGTTGTCCCGCTGGTGCTCTCGGTCGTCTTTGTGATCATGGCGATCCTGCTGCGGTCCCTCGTGGCGCCCGCCGTGATCCTGGCGACGGTCGTGCTGTCGCTGGCGGCCGCGCTGGGCGTCAGCGCCGTGGCCTTCGACCGGCTCCTCGATTTCCACGGCGCGGACGCGGCCTTCCCGCTGTGGACCTTCGTGTTCCTGGTCAGCCTGGGTATCGACTATTCGATCTTCCTGATGGCCCGGATCCGGGAGGAAACCGCCCGCCACGACACCGTCACCGCCACCGTGATCGCGGCCCGCACCACCGGCGGCACGATCACCGCCGCTGGCGTGGTCCTCGCGGGCACCTTCGCCGCACTGCTCACTCTGCCTTTGGTTTTCGCGGCGGAAATCGGTTTCGCGGTCGCGTTCGGCGTCCTGCTGGACACCTTCGTGGTGCGCACGATTCTGGTACCCGCCCTGGCCATGGATCTGGGCGACCGGCTGTGGTGGCCACGGCACCGCGTGCGAACACCGAATGCCCGGCGAGAACTCGTCTCACCGGGCATTCCGGAGTGAGGACGGGACAGGCGGCCGGCGCGGTGGCGGGGCGTGGTTCGCTCCATAGGCGATTACTTGATTTGGGATCAAGGTGGATCCCGCCGTGCCCGGCTCAGTTCCCGTGTTGCTATTCAATTACGTATTCGGTTGTAGCGCAACCTGTTTAATGGACCGCGAAGAGTGATGCATAGATCGGGCGGTCGTGCTCGGTGACCACCTGACCGGCGACCTGCGCACCGGTGAGGGTGTGCAGGCGCAAGTCGAGGTAGCGCTCCTGCTCGACGCTGTCCATCGCGGTGTCCACGGGCATCCAGGTGCGGAGCCGGTCGGCGTGCCGCTCGCGGCTGCGTTCCAGTTCCGCGCGCAGTTCGGCCAGGTCGCGGGCCGCGAACGGCTCGGCCGCCGGGCGCGGCGGCTCGGCCTGCCAGGCGGCGACGCCATAGGCGAAGCACACCAACGGCATCCACATCTCCTTGAAGTAGCGCGGGTCCGGACCGATCTCCAGTCCCGCGAACTTCTCGCCTACGAAGAACAGCGCGCCCAGCTGGCCGGGCAGCAGCTCCAGGCGGCTGCGGAACTGGGTGAGGACCGCGCGCTTGCGGGTGAGGATCTGCTCCAGGTGTCCGCGCGCCGGCAGCCCGTACCGGCCGTTCACGGCCGAGATGTCCGACCACAGCTTGGAATAGCCGGGCTTACCGCGCAGCGCGAGCGCCTGCGCCCGCAGCTCCCGGGGCAGCACGAAGAACCACTGGTCACGACCCTGGAGATATCCGCCCTGCGCGGCCTGCACACAGCAGGCGTCGTCGAAGAGCCGGGTCTCCCCCGCACCCATGAGCGCCGCCGAGCACAGCGCGTGGTTCTGCGCCCCCTCCTGGATGTAGCCGATGTGCAGCGGCACGATGGCGACCCCGGAGGGCGCGCCATTGTGCAACTCCACGCTGCCGTAGCCGACCACCCGATTCAGCTCGAGCCCGGACCGCGGCGGCACGATGCCGGGCCGCTCGGGCCCCTGGATCGGCACCATGGTGAGCGCGCCCGCGACCTGCGGTGTGCCGAGCCGGTACCCGGTGAGGTCGACGGGCGCGCGCACGAGAGTGTCGAGACGAGTCATGAGCTCACTCCTTCCAGCTCGGGCTGATGGTCGAGGAAACGGCAGGCGGCGGCGCGGAGCCAGTCCGCGCCCGCCGGGGTGCGGGCGAACAGCCACGGCAGCAGGGCCGCGAAATCGTCCTGGTGCCAGAAGCCGGTGCTCGGCAGTGCGGGTGCCGGGTCACGCAGGGTGCGGTCGTCGCTGCCGGTGAACATGGCCTGGCACACCATGATCGGGGTGTGGATACCGAGCGCGGGCAGGGTGGCCGCGACGCGGGCGAGGTCGCCGGGGAGGCGGTTCTCGTAGCCGTCGGTCACGATGATCACCAGGTCCGGCTCGCCCTCGACGGCGCCCCGCGTGCTGTCGAGCGCGTCGAGGAGGCCCGTGGCCAGGTCTGTCGCCGTCGTCTGCCCGCTGCCGACCTCGAGGACGGTGAGCTGGGCGCACAGTTCCGCCAGCACCAGTCGCAAGGCCTCGGCCTGCGAGAGCAGCGCCCATTCGCGTTCGCCGTAGCCGCGCATGGACTCCGAGGTGTCCAGCACCAGGGTCACCCGGCCGAGCAGACGCGGCAGCCCGCGGGTGGCAGCGGTGAGGTAACCGGTGAGCGCGGAACGCAGTTCACCGGCGGATCCGCCCCGGTAGAGGTGCACCAGGGTGGACGCGATGTCGCCGCGGTTGGTGACGGTGACGATGGGCTCGCGCTCGCGGACCGGCTCCAGCGGTGCGACGGGCTCGGTGAGCACGGGCACGCCATACGTGCCGGGCGCGTACAGCTGACGCACGCGCTCGATCGCCCCTGCCGGATTCACACTGAATCGCAAAAGCTTTCGATGCATATCGACCGAATCGACCTCGCCCGCACGGATCAGCCGCAGGCAGCCGCGCGCGGTGCTCTTGCCGAGCGCGTGCTCGAAGCAGTCCACCAGCGCGGGCCGGCGGGCGGCGATGAGCAGTTCGGCGTCCGGGTGGTCGAGGACGAAGGCCAGGATCGCGCGGGTGACGTGCTTGTGGTTGGCGCGACGTCGCCGCGCGGCCAGCAGCACGGTGATAACCTGCGCGGGCGGCAGCCCGAAAAGTAGTGCGCGCGTGGCTTTGTCGAGGATCACACGGGTCTGCTCGGGCAGCTCGGCGCGCGAGCTGAGCAGAGTCTGCAGCAGGGCGCGGGCGCGTTGGTTGTCGTGCGCGCCCGGGACGAGGGCGAGCAGCAGGTAGCGCTCGGGATCGGCGGCGTAGGCGTCCCGGTGGAATTCCGCGTCGTCCCACGTCACGACACCGGCCCGGGACAGCGTCAGGGGAGCGCCGTGGGTGCGGAGGTGGTCGAGAATTACTGCGGTGTTCACTCCTGAAGTATGGGAGCGCCGCACCGGGGAAATCCATTGATTTTCGGTGCGGCGCAGCCATTCTCGTGGTCAGGAATGGTCGAACATAATGATTTGACGGACGGCTTTTCCGTCAGCCAGCAGATCCATCGCCGCATTGATTTCCTCGATCCCGATGCGCGCGGAAATCAATTTCTCGACCGGGAGCCGGCCCGCGCGCCACATGTGTTCGTAGCGCGGAATGTCGCGGGCCGGAACGGCGGAACCCAGGTAGCTGCCGACAATCGTGCGGGCTTCGGCGGTGATACTCAGCGGCGGCAGGGTCGCCGTCGAATTCGGCCCGGGCAGACCGACGGTGATCGTGGTGCCGCCGGGTTCTGTTGCCTGGTAGGCGGTTTCGAACGCGGCGGGATGCCCGGCGCATTCGACCACGTACCGTGCCCGGATATTTTCGCGGGCGATCTGCTCGGGCGTGTAGGTCTCGGTGGCGCCGAGTTCCTCGGCCATGGCGAGCTTGTCGACCATTCGGTCCACCGCGATGAGCCGCTCCACGCCGATGGCTTTCGCGGTCAGCAACGCCGCCATGCCGACTCCGCCGAGCCCGACCACCATGAGGCTGTCCTCCGGACGCGGGTCGGCGGCGTTCAGTACGGCCCCGCCGCCGGTCAGCACCGCGCACCCGAACAGCGCCGCGATCTCGGGCGGCACCGAGTTGCCGACCGGCACCAGTGAGGCCCGGTCCACCACGGCGTGCGTGGCGAATCCGGAGACTCCCAGGTGATGCCGCACCCGGTCGCCGCCGCGCGACAGGTGCCCGGGGTGGTGCAGCAGTTCACCGGCGGTATTGGCGGCGGTGCCCGCGGTGCAGGGCAGTTGCCCGTCCCGCGCGCACGCGTCGCAATCCTCGCAGCGCGGCAGGAAGGACATGACGACCCGCTGCCCGATGAGCAGGTCGGCGACCCGTTCACCGACCGCGACCACGGTGCCCGCGGCCTCGTGGCCGAGCAGCATGGGCAGCGGCCGGGGCCGATTGCCGTCCACCACGCTGAGATCCGAGTGGCAGAGCCCGGCAGCCTCGATGGCGACCAGCACCTCGGTGGGTCCGGGATCGCCGAGCTCGAGGTCGCACACGCTGATCGGCCGGGAGTCGGCGTAGGGCCGCTCGCGTCCGATCTCCTCCAGGACCGCGCCGCGAATGTGCATCAGATTTCGACCATCTGATAGTCGGCTACACAGCCGCCGAGGTAGCGCAGGTGGTCGGTGGAGTCGCCGAGGGTGTGCTCGATGGCGGTGAGCCGCGCGGTGTAGTGGCCGACGGGGTATTCGTCGGTCATGCCGATGCCGCCGTGCAGCTGGATGGCTTCCTGCCCGATGTGCCTGGCGGAGCGCCCGATCCGCAGTTTGGCGCGGGAGGCCACGACCGGGTCGACGATGCCGTCTGCGAGTGACATGGACGCGTACATGCTCATGCCGCGGGCCAGTTCCAGCGACACGTACATGTCGGCGGCGCGCTGGGTCAGCGTCTGGAAGGTGCGCAGCGGAACGCCGAACTGCTTGCGGGTCTTCAGGTATTCCGCGGTGAGCCGCAGCGCCTCCTCCATCGCGCCGACGGCTTCGGCGCACAGCGCGGCCTGCGCGCCGGCCAGGGCGGCCTGGATGGCGGGGCGGGCGTCGGCCGGTTCGCCGAGCGGTTCGGCCGTGACGGCCTCGAATTCGATGTCCGCGCCGCGCAGTCCGTCGTGGGTGGCGTAGGCGGCGCGACGCACGCCGGGTTGGGCGGGGTCGACCAGGAACAGCCCGACGCCGTTGTCGAGGGCGGCGCTCACGATGAGCAGGTCGGCGCAATCACCATGCGAGACAGGGTGTTTGCGGCCGGTGAGGCGCCAGCCTCCTTCCTGCCACACCGCCTGGGTGGCGGTCTCGTCCGACGGCCACCGCAGTCCCGGTTCGCCGTGCGCGAAGGCGAGTTTGAGTTCGCCCTCGGCGATGCGCGGCACCAGGTCCTTGCGCTGGGCGTCGCTGCCGACGGCGGAGATGAGCCAGCCGGGCAGCAGCGCGCAGTCGAGCACGGGTTCGGGGGCCAGGGCTCGGCCGATCTCGGTCATGACGAGCATGGCCTCGATGGGTCCGGCGCCCATGCCGCCATCTTCCTCGGCGAAGGTCAATCCGAGCAGCCCGATTTCGGCGAAGGTGGACCAGAGGGCGGCGTCCCAGCCGAGATCGGTGCCGATGACGGCGTTGCGGCGTTCGGGGGCGTAGCCGCGGGACAGCACGTCACGCACGGTGTCGCGCAGCATGTCCTGTTCGGGGGTGAGATCGAAATCCATTGCGCTGCCTCACAGTCCGAGGATCGTCGAGGCGATGATGCCGCGCTGCACCTCGTTGGATCCTCCGTAGATCGATGTCTTGCGGTAGTTCAGATAGGTGGCGGTGCTGCGGCGGGCCCAGTCGGGGTGCGTTTCGTCCTCGCGCGCCACCGAATCCGGTCCGGCGACGTCGACCAGCAGCTCGGTGACGGCCTGCTGCAGTTCGGTGCCGCGCAGCTTCAGGATCGAGGAGACCGGGTTGGGTTTGCCGTCGGACGAGCCGGCGGCGACCCGCAGCTGCACCAGTTCCAGTGCGAGCAGCTCGTTTTCGAGCTCGGCGAGGCGGGTGGCGAAGAGCGGGTCCTCGAGCAGGGTCTGCTCGCCGAGCCGGGTCTGCTTCGCGTATTCCTTGGCCAGCCACAGCTTCACCTTGGTCTGGCCGACCGCGGCGATGCCGGTGCGCTCGTTGCCGAGCAGGAACTTGGCGTAGGTCCAGCCCTGATTCTCCTCGCCGACCAGCTGATTCGCGGGCACCCGGACGTTTTCCAGGAAGACCTCGTTGACCTCGTGGCCGCCGTCGATGAGCTTGATCGGCCGCACGGTCACGCCCGGGGTGTCGAGGGGGAACAGCAGCATGGAGATGCCGGCCTGCTTCTTGGGCGCGTCCGGGTTGGTGCGGGCCAGGCAGAACATCCAGTCGGCGGACTGCGCGGCGGTGGTCCAGGTCTTCTGCCCGTTGATCACGTAGCTGTCGCCGTCGCGGACCGCGACGGTGCGCAGCGAGGCCAGGTCCGAGCCCGCCTCGGGCTCGGAAAAGCCCTGGCACCACCAGATGTCGAGGTTGGCGGTGGGCGGCAGGAAGCGTTCCTTGAGCTCCTGGGAGCCGAAGTGCGCGATGACCGGGCCGATCATATTGGCATTGAAGGTGAGCGGTTCGGGCACCGAGGCCAGCTGCATCTCGTCGTGCCAGATATGGCGCTGGATGGGGGTCCAGTCCTTGCCGCCCCATTCCACCGGCCAGTTCGGAGTGGCGAGCCCGTGCGCGTTGAGGATGCGCTGGGTGGTGACGATGTCGTCCTTGCTCAGTTCCTGGCCGTGCCGCTGCCGGTTGCGGATCTCGGCCGGGATCTCGCTCCGATAGAACGCGCGCAGCTCGTCGCGGAAGGCGAGCTCGTCGTCGGTGAGCGCTAGTTGCATGCGTTGACCTCCAGTTTCATGGCTGCACCTGCCATCGCCGGATATGATACACAGAGAGATAGATGTCTCAAATAGGGTTGTATACTCGAACGTCCACGCCAATCCCGAAGGGAGCCATCCGTGCCCGACCACGACCGCACACTCGGCGTCGGCGAGCTCATCGCCCGCCGGCATCGCGAGGGCAGCGCACCCGGGCAGCGCACCGACTCGCACCGCCTGGCCCTGGTCATCGAGGGCGGCTCGTCGCGCGGCGCGTATTCCCACGGCATGGCCATGGCCATCGAGGAACTGGGCGTACTGCCCTGCTTCGACGCGGTGTACGGGGCGTCGGCGGGCGCGCTGAACGCCGCCTGGCTGCTGTGCGGGCGCGCGATGGATTCGCGGCGGGCCTGGAATCCCGAGGTGATCAATCGCGTGATCAATCCCGCCCGGGCCCTGCGCGGCGGCCGTGTGGTCGACACCGAGTACCTGGTGCACACCGTGTACGAGCGCATCGTGCCGATGGATTTCCCTGCGATCCTGGCGAATTCGATCACCTTCCACCCCATGGCCACCGACGCAGACACCGGCGCGGCCGTCGATCTGCATCCGGAACTCAGCGATGTGGGCTCGGTACAGGCGGCGCTGCGCGCCTCGACCTGCCTGCCGATCCTGGCCGGGCGGCCGGTGACGATCGGAGCGCGCCGTTACGTCGATGCCGGGCTCTCCGAATCCGTCCCGGTGCGCACGGCATTGGCGCAGGGCGCGACCCGCGTCCTGGTGCTGCGCACCCGCCGTGACGGCGAAACCATGTGTCCTCCTTCGAGTCTGGAATCGCGGGTGGTCGCCCGCTTCCTGTCCCGGCACGCGCCGGGAACGGTCGGGCCGTGGCTCGATCGGGTCGCGCGGCACCACAGCGACGAGCGGGATTTCGGCTCCGATCCGGCCGTGCTGCAGATCCGACCGCCGCATGACGCACCCGACATCGGCCGTGTCGACCGCGATCCGGGGGTCCTCCAGCAGGCCCTCACCCTGGGACGCGCGGCCACCGCCGGCGCCCTGTCGGCATATCTGGCCCCTAAGCTGTCCGCGTGACGCGCGCGGAGGGAACCAGAGCACCGGGCCGGCCCGCCTCGGCCAGCCGGGACGACGTGCTCGAGGCCGCCATCGCAGTATTCCTGAGCGGAAAACGGGTGGACGTCAATGCCATTGCCGCCCAGCTGGGAGTGGGCCGGGCCAGTATCTACCGCTGGTTCGGGTCCCGGGACGGCCTGCTCGGCGCGGCCGTGGCGCGGCAGCTGGAGAAGGTCGTGGCCCATGCCGATCGCCGTTCCCGCGGGTCGGGTGGCGAGCGGCTGACCGCGACGCTCAACCGCACCATCGATCTGATCGTCGAGAACGACGCGCTGCGTTCGTATTTCGACAACGAGTCCACCGCGGCCCTGAGCCTGGTCACCCGCGGTGACGGGATCGTGCACCAATCGGCGGTGGCCCTGGTCGAGCGGTTCATCGAACGCGCCGAATCGGAGGGCTACGTGCCTCCCATCGAGCGCGACACCCTGTCCTACGCCTTGGTCCGACTGTGGGAAGCGTTCCTCTACAACGATGCCGTGGCCGGCTTCCGCGGCGACGTGGACCGCCTGCGCAAGGTCCAGACCGCGCTACTGCGCGCCTGAGTGCCTCACAGCGGCCCGGTGGCGATGAGGGGGACGAGTTGCTCGGCCGGGGTGCGGGCGCCGTGGTGGCCGACGAGGGCGGACTCCAGGGGCTCGAGGGCGGGGCGGACCAGAACCGCGTTGCCCTCGGCGACGGCGATGAGATCACCGATGCGGGTGGCGATCACCGCGGTGGGCGGGGTCGGCCCGAACCAGTGCTCGTCGAGCGCCTGCTCGCGGGTCACGACCGTCGCGTGTGGGGAAAGTTCAGCAGCCCAAGCTGATCGGGCGTCCGCCAGCGCCTCGGGGCGGCCGAGATAGACGTGCCGGACCCGCGCCTCGCCGCCGATCAGCTGGACGTCGCGGTGCAGTGCGGGCAGCGCGTCCAGGTCGATGACGGTGTCCGCGTGGATCATTCCGTGATCGCCGGTGATCAGCACCGTGCAGGTGGAGGGGAGTTCGGCGAACAGGCCGGCGAGGCAGGCGTCGATGTCGCCGAGAACCGCCAGCCACTGCGGTGATTCGGGTCCGTAGAGATGACCGTTGGCGTCGAGATCGGGGAAATAGGCGTAGGCGAAACGGGACGACGTGCCGGAATGCTGTGCGACAGCGAGTATTCCGGCGCGCAACTCGTCGAGGGTGACGGCCGGGTGCAGGATGCCCGGCGCGCGGAAAGCGGCCCGGGTCAGGCCCGAGGTGCGCTGGTAGCCGGGCGTCACATAGTGCAGTTCGACCCCATCGGCGGCGAGGTCCTCGAGGCGGCTGGCGTGCTGCTGCACCGATTCCGGCGGGTAGGTGTCGCGGGCGTCCTCGCCGGTCGCGCTGTCGAGATTCCAGCGCAACGCGTTCAGCAGGCGGGGACGGTCGGGACCGGGCAGGGCGAAGCTGTAACCGATGATG
Source organism: Nocardia niigatensis NBRC 100131 (assembly GCF_000308655.1). Classification (GTDB taxonomy): domain Bacteria; phylum Actinomycetota; class Actinomycetes; order Mycobacteriales; family Mycobacteriaceae; genus Nocardia; species Nocardia niigatensis. The sequence continues at coordinate 99,959 of NZ_BAGC01000055.1, forward strand.
CCGTGGGTCGCGCAGGGCGCGCCGAGGGCGAGGCTCGCCAGGCTGGTCGCGGTGGTGGCGGGAAATCCGGCCGTGAGGGTCGTGCGGACGTGCGCGGCCAGGGTGGGCGCGATATCGCGGTGGCGGGCGAGGAGTTCCGCGCCCAGCCCGTCGATCAGCAGCACCACCACGTCCCGATTGGGCGCGAGACCCAGCGGATTGCGCTGGTCGAGGCCGAAGGACGCGGCGACGGACGGCAGGAGGTCGGCGAGCGCGGGCGGCGTCACCCCCGGTAGTGGACTGGCCATGCGCCGACTCTATTGATCTCGGCGCGATAATTCACCGGTGTTCGATACCGCCGACTTCTCGATCAAGCCCACCCTGACCGGCTCGAAAGTGATCCTGCGGCCGTTCTTTTCCGACGACCTCGACGCGATCGTGGCGGCACTGCGCGATCCCGACGTCCGCCGGCTCACCGGCAGCGTCCACGACGAGACCACCGACACCGCGCCGGAGGATCCGGCCGAACGACAGCGACTGAGCGACTGGTACGCCACCCGCGCAGCCCAGACCGACCGCCTGGACCTGGCCATCGTCGACATCGCCACCGGCCACTGCGTGGGCGAAGCGGTCCTCAACCAGTGGGATCCGGGCAATGCCGGCTGCAACTTCCGCATCCTGATCGGCCCGGCCGGCCAGGGCCGCGGCCTCGGCACCGAGGCGACCCGCCTCATCGTCGGCTACGGCTTCGAAAAACTCGCCCTGCACCGAATCTCCCTGGAGGTCTATGCCTTCAACCCCCGCGCCCGCCGCGCCTACGAGAAGGCCGGCTTCCGCCCCGAGGGCATCCTCCGCGAATCCCTCCGCTATGGCGACCAGTGGATCGACGCCACCGTCATGTCCATCCTCGCCCGCGAATGGGCCGAGCACCGCGGCCATCCCGCGTAACCGGGTCCCGATACGCGAAAACCGTCTCCGGGGAGGCGGTTTTCGCGTTGCGGGCGAATCAGGCCAGGCCCCACGCCTCGAGCAGGTAGGTGACGTTGGCGGCGAGCGCGGTCACGCTGTTGGCCAGGTCGAGGGCGGCGGAACCGAGATTGACGATAGGCATGATTCCAAATCTTTCGGGCCGGGTACATGTTGCAGACCCACTGTATTAACGTCGGTCGACCGCCAGCATCATGCATCGACTCACGGTGCCGGCCGGGTGTAATGCGGCGCACAGGGGAATCGGGTGCGGCTCAATCCCGTTCGGGCAGGCGCAGACGCTTCAGGGACAGCGCGTTCAAAGCCACGATGATGCTGGACCCCGACATGGACATGGCGGCGATCTCCGGGCGGAGCGTGAAACCGAAGGCGGGCTCGAAGACACCGGCCGCGATGGGCAGAGCCAGGCTGTTGTAGCCGACCGCCCAGGCCAGGTTCTGATGCATCTTGCGCAGTGTGCCGCGGCCGATACGCAGGGCGGTGGGCACGTCCAGCGGGTCGGAGCGCATGAGCACCACGTCGGCGGTCTCGATGGCGACGTCGGTGCCGGCGCCGATGGCGACGCCGAGATCCGCCTGGGCCAGGGCGGGGGCGTCGTTGACACCGTCGCCGACCATGGCGACTTTCCTTCCGGCGGACTGCAATTCGACGATCTTGGCGGCCTTGTCGCCGGGCAGCACCTCGGCGATGACGGTGTCGATGCCGAGTTCGGCGGCGATGCGCTCGGCTGTCGCCTGGTTGTCGCCGGTCAGCATCACCACCTCGACGCCCATATCGTGCAGGTCCGCAACGGCTGTGGCGGAACTCTCGCGCGGGGCGTCGGCAATGCCGATGACGGCGGCCGGCTTGCCGTCGACGGCGGCCAGCACCGCGGTCCGGCCCGCACCCGCAACCCGGTCGCGGGCCGCCGCCAGCTCGCCCAGGTCGATGCCCTCGCGGTCGAGCAGGCGGCGATTGCCGATGACCACGCGGCGGCCGTCCACGGTGGCGATCGCGCCGTGGCCGGGGACGTTCTCGAAGTCCACCGCGCGAGCGTCGGTGGGGCCGTGCTCCTTGGCGTAGCGGACCACGGCGTCGGCCAGCGGATGCTCGGATTCACGTTCCACGGCGGCCAGCAGAGATAGCAGATCGGTCTCGGAAATACCAGGGCCGCTGACGATTTCGGTGACCTCCGGCTCGCCCTTGGTGAGGGTGCCGGTCTTGTCCAGCACCACGGTCCGGATGCGCGCCGAACTCTCCAGCGCCATCGCGTTCTTGAACAGCACACCGCGTTTCGCGCCCAGGCCGGTGCCGACCATGATGGCGGTCGGGGTCGCCAGGCCGAGGGCGTCCGGGCAGGTGATGACCACGACGGTGATGGCGAACAGGATGGCCTTGGCGAAGGTCGCGCCCGCCAGCAGCCACACCGCGAGGGTGAGCGCACCGCCGATCAGAGCGACCAGCACCAGCCAGAAGGCCGCGCGGTCGGCCAAGCGCTGGCCGGGCGCCTTCGAATTCTGGGCCTGCTGCACCAGATTCACGATCTGCGCCAGCGCGGTGTCCGCGCCGATCCTGGTGGCGCGCACCCGCAGCGTGCCGTTCTCGTTGAGGGTCGCGCCGATCACCGCCGAGCCCGGCTCCTTGTGCACCGGCAGGCTCTCCCCGGTCACCATGGACTCGTCGACCTCACCTGCCCCGTCCTCGACCACGCCGTCCACCGCGATCTTCGAGCCGGGGCGCACCAGCAGTAGATCGCCAACTTTCACGTCGGCCGTGGGTATTTCGACCTCCTGTCCGTCCCGGATCACCACCGCCCGCGGCGGCGCCAGATCCAGCAGGGTGCGAATCGCGTCATTGGCCCCGCCCCGCGCCCGCATCTCGAACCAGTGGCCGAGCAGCACGAAGGTCGCCAGCATGGTGGAGGCCTCGTAGAACACCTCCCCGCCGCCGGTCAGCGTAATGGCAAGGGAGTACAGCCATCCAGCCCCGATGCCGACCGCGACCAGCACCATCATGTCCAGCGTCCGCGCCTTCAGCGCCGTCCATGCCCCGGTGAAGAAGATGGTCGCCGAGTAGCAGATCACCGGCAGACTGAGGATCAATTCCCAGATGTCCGAACGCATTCCGAACGGCACCGGCAGATGCCACCCGAACATCTCGGTCGCCATCGGCGACCACAGCATCACCAGCACCGAGAACACGGCCGCAACCAGGAACCGATTCCGCATATCGACGGCCATGTCCGCCATGGACATTTCCCCGTGCCCGCCGTGCCCCATCGCATGCTCCATCCCGGCCGTCCCCGCCATCCCGGCGTGATCCATGCCGGCGTGCACGTCGTGGTCCATGGCCGTCTGTGCCGCATGGTCCGAATCCGCTTGCGCCGCATGGTCCATGGCCGCCGCGGGTTCGGCGAGGGGGTCGCAGACGTGACTGGGGACGGATTGGCCGGCGCAGTGCAGGCCGCATTCCCGGATCCAGGTGCGGAGGTCGGCGACGGAGGTGCGGGCCGGGTCGAAGGTGACAGTGGCGGTTTGGGAGACGGGGTTGGGGTCGACGGTGAGGACGCCCGCGCGGCGGCCGAGGACCGACTTCACCACGGTCTGCTGGCTGGCCCAGTGCAGGCCCCGGACGTCCAGGACCGCGGTCCGCTGCTCGCTCTGCCGATCCATGTCGCACTCCTCCGCCGACGGGCCTCGCCACCCTCGACGATATACCCCACAGGGGTAATCCGCAGCGATCCGGTGCGGGGTATGGCCGTCGGGGAGGCTCCGGGCCCGGCGCGGTGCGGGCCCGGGAACACCGCGTCAGGACATGGGAACGGGTTCGCCGACCTCCACGCGGCCGCCGTAGGTGAGGCCCGGGCAGCCGGAGGCGAGTTTCACCGCCGAGTCGAGGTCGTCGGCCTCGACGGCGACATACCCGGAGAGCTGGTCGGGAGCGGCGGGGTCGTCGCCCACCATGACCGCGCGGCCCACCCGATTGCCGAAATCCGTGACCCGCTCGCCGAGCTCGGCGAACCAGTCGGCCCACAGCTTTTCCTGCTCGGGGGTGGGGGTGCGGGCGGGGTCGTTGCGGAAGGTGAGGATGTAGGTGGACATGGTGGTTCTCCTGTCGTTCGGACGGCCCGGTCGGCCGACTCGTGATTCCGTCGCGCGGCCGCTGACCCGAATCGACAATCGGGGCCGAGAATCTCTTTTCGGGCCGCTGTCGATTTCGCGGCGATCCCGAACGACGGGAGAAGTGACAACGACGTCCCGAGAGACACGGCAATGGCGCCGTGCGATCCGTCCCAGTGAAGGGAGAGTGGTGACATGCCCGAATACCTGCTGCTGATCCACCACGACGAACAGGCCTGGCTGGCCACCGACCCGGCGGTCCGGGAGCGCACCCTGGCCGGGCACCTCGAGTTCATGGCTGCCCACGCCGACCGGCTGCGCGGCGGCAACCGGCTGCGCCCGACCTCGACCGCGACCATCGTCCGCCACGACGAGCACGGCCGCCCGGTCATCACCGACGGCGTGTTCGCCGAGACGAAAGAGGTGCTGGGCGGCTACTACCTGGTCGAGGCGGCCGACCTGGACGAGGCCATCCGGATCGCCGCGGACGTGCCGTCGCCGTTCGGCGGCATCGAGGTCCGCCCGATCCATCCGCACGAAGAGCCGTGACCACGCCGGAGGTGGCCGCCGCGGTCGCCGAGGCGCACCGGCGCGAGTGGGGTTTCGTGCTGGCGGCGACCGTGCGGGTGACCCGCGACATCGATCTCGCGGAAGAGGCTGTCCAGGAGGCGTTCACGCAGGCTCTGCAGACCTGGCCGGAGTCCGGGATCCCGGAGCGCCCCGGCGCCTGGCTGACCACGGTGGCCCGGCGGCGCGCCCTGGACGCCCTGCGCCGCGATATCGCGTTCGAGCGTTCGATCCCGCTGCTGGTGGAGGACCGGGCCCCGGCCGATTCGGACTCGGTGGCCGACGATCGGCTGCGGCTCATCTTCATCTGCTGCCACCCGGCCCTGTCGATGGAGGCGCGGGTGGCGCTGACGCTGCGCCTGCTGTGTGGCCTGTCGACCCCGGAGATCGCGCGCGCCTTCCTGGTGCCGGAGCCGACCATGGCGGCGCGGATCACGCGGGCCAAGAAGAAGATCGCCGAGGCGCACATCCCCTACCGACTCCCGTCCGACGAGGAACTGCCGGACCGTGTCGACGCGGTGCTGACCGTGCTGCACTTGCTGTTCACCACCGGCCACACCGCCCCGGCCGGCGCCGACCTGGTCCGTCCCGAACTGGTGGAACGCGCCCTCGATCTGGGCCGCATGCTGCGCCTGCTGCTGCCCAACGACCCGGATGTGGCGGGCCTGCACGCGCTGCTGCTGCTCACCGATGCGCGCCGCGGCACCCGCACCGACGAGACCGGACGGTTCCTGCCGCTGGCCGAGCAGGACCGCGCCCGCTGGGACCGTCGCGCCATCTCGGAGGGAATAGCGTTGGTGCGCAAGTCCTTACGCGGCCGCGCGCCGGGCCGCTTCCCGCTCATGGCGGCCATTGCCGCCGTCCACGCCGAGGCACCCGCCTTCGACGCCACCGACTGGCACGAGATCGCCGGCCTCTACGACCATCTCATCGCCATCTGGCCCTCCCCTGTCGTCGCCCTCAATCGCGCCGTCGCCCTGGGCCACGCCCACGGCCCGCAACGCGGCCTGGACGAACTCGACCGCTTGGCCACCGAACCCCAGCTCACCGCCTACCACTACCTGCCCGCCGCCCGCGCCGAATTCCTCACCCGCCTGAGCAGATTCGACGAGGCCCGGCTGGCCTACCAGGAGGCCCTGCTGCTCGCCGGGAACACGGTCGAAACGGACTTTCTCACCTCCCGCCTGCACGAACTCGACCGCTGAATCGGATTGCCGTGGCGCGTGCGGACAGTTAGATTGCCGCTCATGCGGATCCGCGGGGCAGTGGCACTGGGGGCGATCGCGCTGGTACTTGGCACCGGCGGCGTGGCCGCGGCGGCGCCCACGGTCGAACACGAATCCTTCACCTTTCAGTTCGGGGATTTCACCGGGTCGGGTGAGCTCGACTTCCCGGCGGGCGCGCGCAATGCGCCTCTGGTGGTGCTGATTCCGGGCTCGGGCCCCGAGGATCTCGATGCCGACCAGGCGTCCGGGTCCCACATCTTCCTCGATATCGCGGACGACCTGACCAGCCGCGGCTACGCGGTGATGCGCTACAACAAGCGCTACGTGCACGGGCCCGGTGACGTCGACGCTGCCGGCTACCGGTCCAAGCTGGACCTGGACGGCATGCGCGACGATGCCGACCAGGTGCTGCGTGCCGCCGAACAGGATTCGCACGTCGACCCGCACCATGTCTTCGTCTACGGCTGGAGCGAGGGCAGCACGATCGCGGCGGCTCTCGCGACCACCCATCCGGAACTGGCCGGGACCATCTTCCAGGGCCCGGTGGCCCTCCCGTGGCGGGTGACCTTCGGCTACCAGGGCGAAAAGGTCTACGCGCCGTACCTGTCACGTTTCGCCGTGAACGGACTGCTGGGACCCGAGGAACTGGCACGCGCCTTCCACGGCGACGGCGGCCGGATGGCGAAACTCGCTGTCCGCTTCGCCTGCGTGGACCCCGACAGCGGCGACTTCACCGTCCGCCCCACCTGGGACCTGAACAGCGACGGCAAGCTGGACGTGAACCTCGAATTCCGCCCCGACTACCAGTTCTATCTGGAGTCGGCCATGCGCCCCGGGGGCCTCTACGAGATCTATGCCCCGGCCCGAGCCCTCCCCAGCCTCGTCGAACAGGCCCCGAAACTGACTGCGCCGGTATTGATCCTGCAGGGCGCCCAGGATGCCAACGTCTCTCCCGCCGGATCCTCCACCCTGGACGCGGCGCTCGCCTCCGCCGGCAATCCCGACCACACCCTGCACGTGTTCTCGAACCTCGGCCATTCCCTCGGCCTCACCCCCGACGTCCTCCACGACGACTTCCAGCCCATCGATGCCACCGCCCTCGACACCCTGGGCAATTGGCTGGACGCCCGCCGCTGAACCGCCGGCCGCGCCGCGCCCGGCGTTCGAGCAGCGCCATCATCGCTGTCGGCACCACCGCCAGGGTGGAGGCTGCGAGTACCCACACGAAGGTCACCGCGAAAGCTGACGCCCCGGCCGCCGGGGCACCGTCCAGGGGCAGACGCCGCTGCAGGATGACGACGAACGCGGCAGGAAAAGCGACTGGAAGGCAGCCCGGCTCACCGGAATTCGAGGATTACTACAGTGCGCAGCTGCGCACGCTCATTCACCTGCTCGGCCGGTAATAAATCGGAATTCACTGCGGCAGTGACGAATCGGCGCGAAGGCGAGCGGGTGCGGGACTATTTGCAGATGGTGGAGAGCGGGGCGCAGACCGTCCAGCCGGTGCCGTCGGGCCGGGCCGTGGGGACCCAGGTGCGGGTGGAGCCGCCGTCGCCGAGGCGGTTGGCGGTGGCCGGGGCGGGAGTAGCCGGTTGGGGAGCCACCTGGACGTAGTCGTACTGGTAGCCGTTGGGGTCGATCGAATAGGTGATGACGGTGTGGGGTGCGCTGAGCGGGTGGGATCCCGAGCCCGCGCCGCCCGAGATGGTCGAGCCGGGCGGTTCCGCCGCCGCGAGGCCGGCGGCGGTGGCGAACAGCGCTCCAGCGGCGACCAGACAGGTCAGCGGCTTCCGGACGGCGCTCAGGGTGTTGTTGGTGTACATCGAACCTCCTCGTTCGCCCTGGATACGACGCCGGGTTACGCGCTGGTTCGGTAGGTGATCGAACTGTGAAGGCCGACAGGGGATTACGAGATCAGAGACCGGGGCCGGACGGCGGCAACCGACGCTCGCGAGGGACCAGCAGGAGGAGGAGCGACAGCACGAGTCCGCCGCCGACGAGGTACAGGCCCCAGGCGCCGCTGAGCAGATGCCGATAGTCGGTGCGCAGCTCGTGATCGAAATTCTGGTCGAGCCGCCAGGTCAGCACGCCCAGTCCGGCCAGACCGACGAGGACCGCGAGCCAGCCGAGGGTCCGGGACCCGACCAGTGCGGCGAGCAGCAGCACGGCCGCCACGCCGAGCAGCCCGATGGCCAGGGAGGTCACGAAGGACCCTGATTGCGCTCCGATCTGGTCCAGTGTCCGGCCCGAGGCGAATCCCTCGCGCAGATCGGAGAACTGGACATTCCGCGCGTCGACCGTGCCGACCAGCGGACCGAAAACCCCGACCGCCACCGCGATGGCGGCGGCGAACAGCAGCAGATGAACGAATGTGCGCATACTCCACGGTATTGCGCTTCCGGTCCCCCGGCACGCGTTCAAACCTTACGGTTCGAAACACGCCGGAGGACCGGCGGATGAATCAGGCGCGACGGTCCACCGCGGCCCAGGCGACCGCCGCAACCACGCCGGAGACGACCGCGACCGACGGCCAGGCGCCGATCTTCTTGGCCAGCGGGTGCGAGGCCCCCATCGCGCCGACTGCGAGCCCGGTCAGCGCGGCCGCGCCACCGGTGCCGACCGTCTTGCGCCAGCGCGGGAAGGCGGCCGCCGTGCCCGCCGCGAACACGGCGCCACCGAGCTGACGCTTCTGCGTGGCCTGGGCGAGCGCGAAGCCGCCGGTGAGGCCGCCGGCCACCAGCAGCGAGGTCGGTACCGCGGGAATCCCTGCCATTGTCACTACCTCCAAAGCGAACGAACTATCCCCCCGACGGTAACCGGAGCCGATTCCACCGCTTTGGCGGGGCCGGTCAGTCGCGGTCCGGATCGGCCGCCAGCGACCGGTTCAGCTGCTGCTCGCTGATCGGCGGAACCGGCAGCGGGTGAGCGGCTTCCGCGCGCAGCCCGTCCAGCATGAGTGCGAGATTGCGCCGCCACGCCTCGGGTGCGATGCCCGCGGTCTGCTCCACCACCCGGGTATGCGACCAGGTGATGAAGGCGATGTCCTCCAGCGCCCAGTCCGCACGCAGCACTCCGGCATCCTGTGCGCGCGTGATGATTTCACGCATGATGGCGTGCCCGCGATCGCGCTGTGCCGCGATCTCCGGACTCGGCGCGGCCCGCAGCGCGAGTTCGTTGAGCAACCGGTCGTAAGCCTGTAATTCGCAGACCTTTTCGACGAGATATACGAACGATTCCCACGGATCGTCAAGGGCCAGCGCCTCTTCCGCGATGCGCCCGCCCGCCTGGACGCGATCCTCGACGGCCGCCGCGATCAGATCGTCCCGGGTCGGAAACCGGTTGTAGAGCGTGCCGATGGCCACGCCCGCGCGGGCGGCGATCTCCTTGAGCGGCGCGTCGAGCCCGCGTTCGGCGAAGACCTCACGCGCCGCGGTCACCAGCGCGTCGCGATTGCGGCGGGCGTCGAGGCGGAGGGGTTTCTGCGCGGGCATTCGCCGATCCTACAAATCGGGCATCGGATTTAAGTTGAGCATAGGTTCAAGTTCGTGTTAGCGTCGAACACGTAACTTGAACTATTGCTCAACTTAGTAAGGAACGAGCATGAGCAAGACCATCGCGATCTTCGGATTCGGTCCCGGCCTGGGCATGGGCGTCGCCCGGCGTTTCGGCCGGGAGGGCTTCCGGGTGGCCGTCATCGGCCGCAAACCCGACAAGGCCGAACAGCATGTCGCCGACCTGAAGGCCGAGGGCATCGAGGCGGCGGCCTTTCCCGCCGACGTGACCGACTCGGCGCAGATCGCCGCCGCGATCGCGACCATCCGGCAGACCTTCGGCGAGATCGACGTCGCCCTGCACGGCGCTGCCGCCGAGATGGCCGACCGCATCCCGTCCACCCTGGCCCTGGACGTCCCGGACCTGAGCGTGCCCATGGCCCTGAAGCTGCACTCCCCCATGCTCGTCACCCGCGCCCTGGTCCCCGGCATGGTCGAGCGTGGGGCAGGCGCGCTGCTGTTCTCGTCGGGCTCCTCACCGAACGTTGTGCTGCCCTATCTGTCGAACTTCGGCGTCGCCCTGGCGGCTCAGCGCGGCTACCTGCTGCAGCTGGCCGAGGAGCTGCGCGACACCGGCGTGTATGTCGGGTTGCTGAACATCGGGGTGCTGATCGGCGACAGCGCGGCCGAGCGGATCGTCGACGAGCATCCGGAGCTGGTTCCGGCGGGACTCGACATCGCGCGCATGAGCAATACCGAACTGGGTGACCGGTATTGGGAGATGTACACGCGGCGTGAACGGACCGAGGAGGAGGTCGGCTTCACCGCGTGACCCGCGCACCGGCAGCGGGAGATTCGTGGGATGTGTTGCGGGCGAGCCGAGTCATACGATAAGAACCGTGACGAAACACGGTCCGGGGGGCTCCGGGCGCGTCCGTTCACAGAGTTCCGCTCAGCCGCAAAGGAATAACTCGACCATGACCGGTCCGGTCGTCTTCACCAGCTCTTACCACGACGAATCCAACGACGACGGATTCCAGTGGGAGTTCTGCTGTGATCGCTGCAGCACCACGTACAAGTCGCCGTTCGAGCAGAACTACTTCTCCCGCGGCCGGGGTGCGCTGCGTGCGCTGCGCGATCTCTTCGGCGATCAGGTGCGCGCCATCGACAAGATCTCCAATGCCGCGGAGAGCTACTCCAACCACTGGGGCGGCTCCTCCTCCAGCACCAAGGACAAGGCGTTCGCACGCGCGGTCGAGCAGGTGCGCAACGACTTCCGGCTGTGCGGCGGCTGCGGCCGCTGGGTCTGCCACTCGGTGTGCTGGAACGAGCAGGTCGGCCAGTGCGCCAACTGCTCGCCGCAGGTGGCCCACCAGATCGCCCAGGCGCAGGCCGAGGCCCGCGGCTCGCAGATCCGTGAGGCCGCCTACCAGCAGGACTGGGTGTCGCAGCACGATATGGCCACCCCGGCCCGGGTGTCCTGCCCGACCTGTGGCGCGCACACCACCGGCGGCAAGTTCTGCTCTACCTGTGGCACCGCCCTGTCCCTGCAATCGAATTGCCGGGGTTGCGGCCACCAGGTCCAGGTGGGCGCGGCCTTCTGCGCCAACTGCGGCCAGCCCCAATAGGTCCCGTTCACCCGGTCAGCGGATACCCGGCGTGGCGGGGTCCGGGCCGGCGCATCCGAGGATGAAGCAGCCGGGCGGCCAGTCGCCGAACGGCGGGTACAACGGTTTGCCGAGACATTCCAGGACACCACAACCCGGATACGCCATCGGGCCCAGGCCCAGGGCGGACAGCGTCGCGTCCGGGTTCAGGAACATCGGATCGGCGAGGCTGGTATCCGGCTTCGGGACGTACGGTCCCGGGTCGGCCAGGCTCGGAGTGCGGAACGCGCTGGTGAGCCCGCGCAGCACATCGTGTGGAAAGCTCACCGCGCCACCGGGAACCGTGACACCGGTCCAGCTGACCAGCAGTCCCAGGCTCGGGACGATGAAGTTGTCCTGGCGCATCATCCCGGCCATTTGGAGGGCGTCCTTCGGCAGGCCGGGGAACAGGTCCTCGCAATCCGGGCCGTTGACGGTGATCAGGAAGCCGTAGCAGGGATTGACGTCGTTCGGCGTCGTGGCCTGGGCCAGGTAGCCGGTGGAGATCACCTGGCGGCCATGCCAGTTGCCGCGGTTCACCAGCAGCAGACCGAGCTTGGCGTAGTCGTCGGGCGGCAGTACCAGGTGGGCGTGGCCGTAGGTGTTGCCGCTGCGGTCGCGCGCCCACAGGTAGTCGGACTTCTGGATGCCCAACGGGTCGAAGAGGTTTCGCTGCGCGTACGCCTGGAAGTCCTCGCCCACGGCCTGCTGGATGACATAGACCAGCAGGTCCACGGCCCGCTGACTGTACTGCCAGGTCTCGCCCTGCGGATGCTGGATGGGCATGGCCAGTGCCTGCGCCACCACGTTCGGGTCGAGCCGGACCAGCCCGGTGACGCCCTCGGAGGCGATGGCGACCTCCATGCCGGAGGTCTCGGTGAGCAGGCTGCGCACGGTGATCGCACGATGCGCGTCGTCCCCGAGCCCGGCGGGCAGATAGTCGCCGATCGGATCGTCCACGCGCAGTTTGTGTTCGTCGACGGCGATGCCGGCGACCAGGGATACCACGCTCTTGGTGCCGCTCCACAGATTCCAGGCGACACCGCCCGCCCGCTGGTTGGTGGGCCCGCCGGCGATCAGGCAGTTGTTGCGGAACACCTGGACGGTGAATCGGGTCGGGTCGGAGGCGAAGTCGACGGCCTGCCGCAGTGCGGCCGAATCCAGCCCCACCGCTTCGGGTGTCGCGGTCTCGGGTTGCCGGCCGGAACTGACCTCGCAGTGCCGGAGGCCGTCCGGTTCGGCACGGCCGGCGGGCCCGGCGATCAGGGCCAGGGCGATCGCCAGTGTCGCCACCACGATGCTCGTCACGATTCTCGCCATATCGCCCTCCACTCCCGATCTCTCGTGGAGCTTCATCGGAGCGCCGTTGGGGCCGTTATCTTTTCGTGACCCGTCAATTCCTGGGGCGATAGTTCTGGGGGCTCGCTCGGTTCAGCGGGAGTCGACGGTGGCGAAGGCGGCCCAGATCAGCGGGGAGTGCTGGATCTCGCCGGTGGTCCGCCAGGCGGTCAGGTGCGCGCGCTGCCACTCGTTGAGAGCGACGACGGGATCGGGCGATTCGTGGGCGGCGTCGATGGCGCACACCGCTTCCTGGAAGGGATGCGTGGTGGCGGGTGTGCCGGCGAAGCGCTGGAAGGCGAGATCGGTGGGCAGTGGCCAGCGTCCGGCCGTCACCACTTCCGCGCCGCCGGTGAGCATGGCCGCGACGAGACCGAGGGGCTCGGCGAAGCGGAGATCGCCGCCGCTCTCGCAGGCGATCAGCGCGACCCGGCTCGGAATCGGCCAGATCTCGGGCCCGGTGCGCGGGCTCGCCCCGTTCCCGTTGCCCGAATAGTCATGGCCCGCACCGTCAGTGAGCGCGTGGGTGCCGAGCAGCAGGTCGCGGGCCGAGAGCGGACGGTGGTCACGATAGGCCGGTGCGCAGCCCTGACTGGCGGCGGTGCACGACAGATGCAGGGTGGCCGATTCGCTGCGGCCGGATTCGGGCGCCGCGGCGGTGACGTGACCGACGTAGAGCAGCCGGGCCGCGCCCGCGTGCAGAGTCCGGCTGAGCCAGCCCCGGTCGAGATCGGTGCGCCGGAAGGCCGCGAGCGGGTCACCGACGGCCGGGCTCAGCCGATCGGCGGCGGCGTGCGCGGCGACCAGTTCGGCGAGCGGCGCGGCCGAATCCATCCGCCCGAGCACCGATCCCAGCGCGGAGTCGGCCCGGAAGCCCGGCACCCGTGGATCGAGGATGGCGACGACCGGCAGGTTCCTGGTCTGCGCCCACGACCGCGTCACCCGGGCGGGCGCGCGCACGATGCCGGTGGGCGCGAGCACGCTCACGTCGGCGATCTCCACCAGCCGCACCGCCGGATCGGGGGCGATGAGCTCCCATGGCACCTGCGCCGTGCGCGGCGAGGGCTGAATCCGGATGTGCGGCCGCACGCCCCGCGAATAGAGCTCGTGCAGCTGAACCGCCAGGTTGTAGGGGAGAAAGGTGGATGAGAGATATTGGGCCAGCGTGTTTTCCACCGTGTAGGAGGCCAGTTCGCCGGTGGTGAGGGCGGATTCGAGCCCACCGGCCACCCCAGGCGCGGGCAGTGCCGCCGCGAAGCGGGCCACGGCTGCCTCGACCTGCTCCTGCGGCACCACGCCGACGCCGCCGGGCGCGCTCTCGTCGGCCCACCGCCAGGTCAGGTAGAGGTCGCCCGCATCGGCAATGCGGACAAAGACGGTCGGGGTCATGCGGTGATCACCCGCTCGGTGCGGACGCGACGGCCGTAGCGCTGTTCGGCGGCCGCCAGCCAGGCGGACAGCGCGATATGCCCGTCCGGAGGAACGGACACCCGCGGCGGCGGGCTGACCGGCAGGCCCGCGCCGGCCGCCACCGCGGCGAGCGCGGTGCCGAGTTGCAGTGCGTCCTGGACGCCGGCGGCCGACTCCGACGGCGGTTCGAAGGGCTGAAACAGATCGAGCGGCGGGGGTGGTTCGTCCGACAGCTTACTGATGTCCACAATTGTTCCCGCACATTGATTTTCGATGAGATCGGCGACCAGCCGGGCATCACCGGCCAGATAGGAGTAGCGGAAGGCGAGCCGCAACGCGGGATTCACGATGCGACGGTTCCACGAATCGCGCTGCGCGCCGTCGGGGAGCTCGTACCGGACGGCATCGAGCGCCAGCGCCGCCGGAATCGCCAGATCCACTGCCCGCGCGAGCAATCCGGGCACCTGCGTCACCAGCGGCTCCAGCAGACCCGCATGCCAGTAGTCGAGCTGGGCACAGTGCAGGCCGAGGCCACGGGCGGCGTAGACGGCCCGCGCGGCCGCCAGTTCGGACTCTCCGTCCTCGAACTGTCCCGAGGCAAATGCGGCGGCGGCCAGGCGAAGTCGGACATCCGCGGCGTCGATCACGGCCCGCGATTCCTCGAATCGCCGCAGCGCCTCGCGGTACCGGGACCGGGCCGTCTCCTGCTGTCCGCGCTGCTCGGCGATGAACCCCATGACCTTGAGCCCGATTCCGGCGCGATGCGCCGCCCCGGCCACCTCGAAATACTCCTGCGCGGCGGCCAGCAGCGGTTCCGCATCGTCGAAAGACCCGGTGCGCGTGTACATCAGCGCCAGGTTCTGCCGCGTCTCGGCGATCCCGGCAGTGTCGTCGACCGCCTCGAACGCGGCCAGGGCCTGCCCCGCGAAATCCTGTGCCAGCTCCCACCGGCCGGTCTCGAAATGCGCGGCGGCCAGGTTCATCAGCGGATGCCCTGCCCGCTCGGGCCCGAAACGCCGTGCCGCGTCCAGTGATTCGCCCGCCAGGTCCAGCGCCCGCCACCACTGCTGCCGGTGCATCGCGACCGCCGTCGAGGACACCAGGCAGGCCAGCCGCAGATCCCCCGGCGCGCCCTCCCGACCCAGGGCGGTCCGAGCCTGTTCCAGGGCTTCCTGCGCCCCGTCCAGATCCCCGAGATGCTGCAATGCCTGCGACAACCCGATCAACCCGCCCGGATACATCCGGGGCGCGTCGGAAGACATCTCTCCCAGCGCCGCACCGAACCGCTCCACCGCTGTCGCGTGATCTCCCAGCCGGTCGGTCACCACCGCCACGTCCACCAGGGCGCACAGCCGCAGATCTCCGGTCTCGGCCTCGACGGCCCGCTCGAAAATTCGCAGCGCCTCCCGCAATTCGCCGCGGGCGACCGCTTCGGCTCCCGCGCGGAGCAGTGGGCTCTCCCCGTTCACGGTCTCGCCAGCGGCCGGAGCAGGTATCCCCGACGGTTCGGCGGTGTCGCCGCCGGAGTTGTCATTCGGCATCTCAGAAGTCCGAATCCCCTGCCGCGGCCGCGATTTCGGCGAGCAATGGCGCGAACGGCCCGGAATCGTCGATGCCCGGTGCGGCCGCCGCGCGGAGCCGCCCGGCCGCGAAGTCGCGGATCCGGCGGCGCAGGGCGGCGGCATCCGCCGTGGGTTCCCCGGCCGCACCCGGGCCGGCCTCGGAGTCCGGTCCGAACCCGGGGACGTGAATGGCGACCCGGACGGTGGACGCCGGCGCGGACAGCACGGATTCGCCGATCCAGGTGTCGTCGGCGGCCCGCAGTTCGGTGTCGAGCTCGCCGCGGCCGGTGTCGATGCGGGCCCAGGGCCGCAGGTGGGCCGGCACCGCGTCGGGCAGTCCCGGGTGCGCCGCCACCGCGATCGCCACACTGGTGGCTCCGGCATCTCGGACGAGTTCCCAGGACACCGCGGATTCGGAGGCGTCGACCAGCCCGGGCGGACAGCTGCGCCAATCCCACCCGCCGGTGCCGCGAGCCAGCACCAGCGCGCTGCCGGGCCGGGCCTCGTCACCGGCGGCGAGCGCGTAATCCGAAGCGCGCAATGTGGTTTCGATGTGAGCGGCGACGAGTGGTGCGAGCGCGTCCGCGCCGTCCACCACCAGTTCGCACTCCTCGGTCAGCAGCGCGATATCGCGGTCGAGGAGCGCCGGATCGAGCTCGGCGATGCCGTCCAGGGTGGAGGCGGGCCACCACCGAGAGGCCCAGTGCGCGTAGGCGAGCCGGCGCGCACTCACGGCCGTCGACCGGAGCACGGGCGCGGCGGGCACCTCCGCCGGAGGTTCACCCTCGACGGCCGCGGGCGCACCGTCGCCCACCGCCACCGGCCCGCCCGGGCGCACGGAATCGAGAGCCAGCGCGACGTCTTCGCCGTAGAGCGCCCACACCCATTCCTGCGCGGCGTCGACCTCGTCGATGAGCGCGGCCGGAAGTTCCTGTTCGGCAAGCACACTCCAGAGAAGATGGCCGCCGAGGACCTCGAGCACCATGGAGTCGGGCCCGGGTGCGGCGTGCAGGGCGGCCGGATGGCCGACCGGGACGATGCCGCGCAGCCCGTCGGGATATCGGTGGATCGTGACCCTCGAATTCGTCATCCGGCCCTCGATTCCTGCTCGCCGGGTTCGGCCGCCGCGGTGGCGGCCAGCGCCCGCTTCACTCGCATGCGGTGGTCCAGGATCACCGACCGCGCCACGCCGTCCAGCAGATCCCAGAGCTCGTCGGCCGCGTAGACGGGGAACTCCCGCACGTCCCGTCCGTGCAGCCGCGCCCACAACCTGCGCAGATACGAACGCCAGGGCACCCGCAGATCCGCCGCGATCGCGCCCAGCGGCCCGTCGGCCGCGTCCACCCGCACCGCCATCCGCCGCGCCTGCAGCACATACGCCTCGCGCTGCCACCGACTGTTGATCAACCGCGCCGCCGCACCCCCACCGCCGATTCGCGCGGGCTCCTCTGGAATGCCGTCCGGTGCTGTCGACCGCGTCAGACCGGCTGCGGCACTGGTCAATCCGGGGACGGCGCCGGTGATTCCGGCCGCGGTGGTCGCCAGTCCGGTCGTGCTGCCGAGCAATCCTGCGGAGCCGCCGAGCAGCCCGGCGGTTGCGCCCAGCAGACCCGCCGCGGCGAGCGTGTGAGGCGAATTCCGGCGTGGCGTGGCGTCACCGTCCGGGCCGGAGCGGTGGGGCGGCGTGACGCCGAGCGGACGGAGGTCGACGGCCAGGGCGGCGCCCGCGGCGGCGGCCAGCCGCAGCGATTCGTCCAGCAGCGCCCAGGGCGCGCAGGCCCGGGCGACCTCGGCGGCAACGAGTTCCGGGATCGCGGGCAGGTCCGCGCGTTCGCCGGACGCCTGCAGCACGGTGAAGACGCGCTCGAGAATCGTGCGGTCGAACGGCAGGCCCAGGGTGGCGGTGGAGGCCGAGAAACCGACCTGCGGCGGGAGCGGCAAGGGGTACAGAGTCAGGCCGAATTCCTGTGCAGTACAACCGATTTCGTTGAGCCACAGCCGGATTCCGGTGTGGGTGCCGACATACGCGTCGATGACGGTGCCGAGATCGCCGTCACCGGCGCCGTCGAGTCTGGTTGCGGCGCAGACCTCCAGGAGTCCGGCAAGCAGTTCGGCATGGTCGGGCACCTCGGTCAGCGGGCGCCGTACCCAGGCGGTCTGGATCAGTGCGGTCAGCTCGCCCACCCGGGCCGGCTCGGACAGGTACTCCTTGAGCGCCTGGGTGGTGCGGCCGGCGGCGAGCCCGTGGATCTCGCGCAGCGCGGATTCCGCGGCGGCCCGGTCGCCGACCGGGTCCGGGACGCCCGACGCAGTGGCCAGTTCGAAACAGCGCTGGAAGTAGAGATCCTGGGCATTGCCCTCGGTGATCCGCAGGCCGCGCCGGGTCTGCTTGAGCAAGGTGAACCAGGCCGCGGTGGCGCGCAGCACATCGGCGGCGGCGTGAATCCGGGTGGCCAGCAACACCGCTCCGTCGGCCGTGAGCATGGAGCCCGCGCACTGCGGGTGCTGAACCGGGCGGATGACCAGCGGATCCAAAATCAGCTTGACGGTCCGGCGCAGGGGTCCGCCGTGTGGTCCGCTCAAGGGTTCGACACCGTCGAGGCGGCGCCACACCTCATCCAGCACCATGGCCCGCGGTCTTCGCATTCGCCCAGGTTAGCCCAGCTTCCCCGCCGCTCGCGCGCCGGAAGTTGGGATCGGTAGGCGCAGTGCCGATTCCTACTGTTCTGTCATCGGTTCCACCACGGAGCCAGCATCGAGAGAACGAGGAATCATTATGAACACCAAGCCCGTCCGCCTGACCACCGCCGTCCTCGCCGCCACCGCCGCGGCGGCCCTGCTGGTCACCGGCTGCTCCAGCAACTCGAGCAGCTCCAAGCCCAGCTCGACCACCGCCGCTGCCACCTCCGCGGCCCCGGGCTCGGCGGCCCCCGCCGGCGGCGCGTCCTCGGCCTCGGTCGGCGGCAAGGCGATCACGGCCAAGTTCGATACCAACTGCGTGAAGCAGGGCGGCAATCTGGCACTGGCGCTGACCGACAACGGCAATTCCACCTACGGCACGCTCGCCGCGAGCGCCACCATCACCGGCGACACCACCGTGCAGGCGGTCGGCATCACCGGCACCAAGGGCGGCGACAACGGCCAGCCGTACGCGCTCGGCTTCGGCAACGGCATGCCGGGCGGCAATGCCAAGGTCACCAAGAGCGGCACCACCTTCACCGTCACGGGCGAGGGCGTCGGGACCCCCGATCTGTCCAACCCGCTGGCGGGTCCGAAGACCGAGAAGTTCGAGATCGTCTTCGCCTGCAGCACCATCGTCGGCGGCTGAGCCGGCTCCGTCCACCGGCCCCGACGGCGGGGCCCTGTACTCCCCGCTCGTGCCATCGGGCATGAGCGGGCTCTTCCCCCATATCTTCGATACGGAAAGCTCATGAAGAATCAAATTCGCTACGCAGCACTCGCTTTCGGCGTCCTGGCCATCGGCTACTACCTGTGGCACGGCCTCACCTCCGACAGCGTGTTCGGCTGGGTCGGCCCGCAGATGGCGCTGCCGATCATCGCCCTGACCGTCGTCCCGATCGCCTTCGCCTTCACCGGCGACGGCATCATCTCCGCCTTCACCGGCAACAACAGCTCCCAGTTCCGTGATGGCCTGGTGGGTCTGGGCACCGTCGAGGGTGTCCGGCAGACCGGCGTCTACCTCAACGAGCAGCCGCAGGTGCGCATCGACTTCCGAGTCGAGGGCGCCGACGGCAAGGTGTTCGCCTCGCACGCCAAGATGATCGTGCCGTTGACCCAGCTGGCGCTGCTGCGGCCCGGCGTGGTGCTGCCGGTCCGCTACCTGCCCGGCAATCTGGACAAGGTCGAGGTGGACTTGTCCGGTGACACCTCGGCGGCGCAGGAGGCCATGAACGCGGCCATGATTCGCAAGGGTTTCACCACCCCCGCCAAGATCGACATCGCCCGCCGCGGCATCGCGGCCCAGGCCGTGGTCCGGTCGCTGTCGGTGCCCGGCGAGATCCGCGACGGCCACTCGCGCCTGGATCTGGTGCTGGTGGTGACCCGCCCGGACGGCAGCACCTACGAGGCGCGAACCGAGAAGTTCCTGCCCCCGGCGGCGGTCTCGATGGTCCAGGTCGGCCGCGTGGTGGGCGTCCACTACCTGCCCGAGAACGAGCAGGAGGTGGTGCTGTCGCTGCCCGTCAACACCGCCAACTGACCGTGATATCCGAAAAGCACAGAGCCGCAAGTCCACTCGGACCGCGGCTCTTCGTCATACCCGGGCCTGATCGTCGCCGATTCCGGTCAGGGACGTTCGTAGAAACCGTCGATCCGGCCCCGCCCGTGTGCCCGGGCCGCGGCCAGCACCGCCTGCGGCTTGGCCGATTCGGGAGCGCCGCCGCCGGGCAGGGTGACGGGTTCGGTCAGCGCGAAGAGCTGGAAGACGTATCGGTGCGGCCCGTGTCCCGGGACCGGACCCGGTCCCAGGTATCCGCGGCCCCAGCTCGAGCGCAGTACCCCGACACCCTCGATCGCGGCGCCGGAAGCCAATGCGCCGCTGGGTAGTTCGCTGATCGCCGGATCGAGCAACGCTAGCGCGTGTACGAACGGACCGCCGAACGGCGCGTCCTGATCCTCCACCACCAGCAGCAGCTGCGCGGTGTCCGCGGGCACTCCCGACCAGGCCAGCGCGGGCGACAGGTCCTGTCCCCCGACCCGTTTCATGGCGTGCCGGATATCCAGGAACGTTTCGTGCTCGAAATCAGCGCTGGTCACCTCGAAGACCTTGCCGTCCGCCAGATTGGGCCGTGACCAGGCCAGATCCTCGGGCGCGGCACGCCGGTTGCGCAGCAGTCTGCCGATGATCGCCATTCCTTCTCCTTCGGAGAGTTGAACTTGTCAGAGCTTGCGGGCGTCCGCCGGCAGCAGCAGCGGCGCGGCGAAGCGCCAGATCTGCTCGGCGGCATCGAATTCCAGCGACACCGCCGAACCCGGGCTACCGGCCCACTGTTCCGGAACCGGGGTGCCGGGCCAGGTGTGCCCGCCGCCGAAGACCGCCCATTCCGAGACCACGGTGCCGCCCATGCCCTGGCTCACCGTGGTGCGGGCCGACCGCTCGGTGGAGACGGTTTCACCCGGCCCGGTACAGCCGTCGAGTTCGCGCCAGTACCGCGCGGAGTCCGCCAATCCTCGTGTCCGACCACGCAATTCGCCATCCGGGCCGAGGCGGCGGGAGTGACCGCCCGCGATCGGCACCACCGGATCGGCGTCACCGTTGATGAGCATGGCCGACACCGCGTACCCGGGCCGGATCGTGGTCAGCGCCTCGGGCAGCCCGCCCGCGACGGCCGCGAACACCGCCACTTGATCACTGGCTTCCAGGGCCATCCGGTGGGACATGAACGCGCCGTTGGAGATACCGGTGACGATCGCACGGTCGCCATGGGTATCGAATTCCTCTGCGCACCAGTCGATCACGGCTCGGAGGAAGGCGACATCATCGACCCCCTCCGCATCGGCAGTGGTGACGCCACGTCCGTCGGCCCAGCACCCGTCCAGTCCGTCCGGGTAGACGACGCCGATCCCCCACTCGTCGGCGTGCCGGGCGAAGCTGGTCCAGTCGTACATCAGCCGCTCGGTGGTGGACGGGCCCTGATTTCCGTGCAGTACCAGTACCAGTGGCGCGTCCTTCCGCGCCGGCGGGCGCACCCCGAAGGTCCGGCGTGATCCGTCGATACTCAATGCGCCTTCGACCAGGTCAGCGGCCACGGTCGTCCCTCCTAGCGGTGGTTCCCGAAAATCCCACCCCACTGTAGGCGGGGACCCCGATATCGACCGCCGACCGAAAGCCCTTCGAAGCTGTTACGCCCTATCGGCGGTGTAATCGGCGGCACCGGCAGCGCCTTCATCGGCGCGGCCATCGGGTGGTCCCTGCTCACGCCCCCGGCTCCTCCACTGGCGTGCTGGCAGCCCGCGCTTCACCGACGACGCCAAGATCGACATCAACGGGCAGCGCACTCCGCTGCCCGACAGCTATGCCGTCCAGACCACCCAGATTCGACCTGGGCACCCCGATGCCCGGGGCCATCCCCTTCCGCCACCGGCCTGACGCCAGGCAAGGCCCGCGGACTTGGGATTGGTGTTGGCCGCCTGCACGACCGCGCCCGCGAACGGACCGAACTTCAGCACATTGTGCGCCGAGCGCACCGCGTGATCCGGGGGGATGGGCGGCACGCTCGGCGTCGCGGTCTTCCCCGGCGACACGTGTCCTCCTATCGCGTGCTGCCGGGGTTCGCACACACCTACCGGCCGGGCGGGCGCTCGGTGAGGTCGAGGCGGAAGCGGGTGGGTGTGGTGGCGGTGTGGGTGCGGAAGAACTTGGTGAAGTTGGCGGGGTCGTCGAAGCCGAGGCGGCGGGCGCATTCGGTGGTGGTGACGGGTTCGTGGGCGAGGATGCGTTGGGCTTCGAGGACGACCCGGGCGTTCAGGTACTGCTTGGCGGTGGTGCCGGTGGCCGCCTGCACGGCCCGGGAGAGAGTGCGCGGCGAGTAGCCGAGTTGGGCCGCGTACCAGGAGACTTCGCGGGTCTCGGAGTGGTACCGCTCGGTCAAGCGAGCGAACCGGTGAAAGAGATCGGTGGGGTCGGGCAGCGCGGGCAGGCCGGCGGCCAGCCGCAGCGTCACCGCGCTGAGCAGGTGGTGGAGGATGGCCGTACTCGGCGGATCGGCGGCGTATTCGCCGGTCAGATGCTCGAAGGCGGAGTCGGTCAGGGGATTCGCCGTCACCACCGGGGGTGTGGACGGGGACGGCAGGTGTCCGAGGGCGGCGGCGGGTACGAGTTCGGAGCGGAACAGGATGAGATCGCCCTTCAGTTCGGCGATGTCGTCCCAGCGGTGGGTCCAGCCCGGGCGGATCCAGGCGACCGTGTCCGCGGTGAGTTCATGGGCGACGAAATCGATGGTCACGCGCCCGATTCCGGCGGTGCAGCGGGCCAGGACGTGGAACTCGCCGCGAATCACCTCGGGCACGGCGACCACCGGCATCCGGCGTAGCTGATCGAAGGTCAGCAGTTCGAGACCGGTACTGGAACCGGTCGGCGGCGCGTACTGCAGCGTCCGGATGGGCTGTCCGTTCTTGACCATGAGCGGTCCCGAATCTACCGGGCCGCCCCAGGTTTCGGGCCCATACGGCCGAGCCTCGCCCCGGCATCCGGTTCGGACGACCACAGTGGATCTCCAGAATAAGCAGCCGCTTCTGACGACACCTGTCCCGTCTGGGCCGTTTCTCCCCTGGCATTCCTGTTCCCGGCGAATGTCCGGGCGGCCCGCGCCGATATCGGCATCACGTCAATGCCGTTGCTGCCGACGCCGGTACAGGTGGTCTTCATCGCCGCGCTGGTGCCGGCGGCGGTGCTGAAAGGTGTTCCCGGCCTGACTATTTGATGGCGATCGGGCTGATCGGTGTGCCGACCGCGCCCGGGATCCGCAGGGCGGGCGCGCACAGCAGGAAGTCGTGGACGCCGTCCTCGGCGCAGTCGCGGGACAGGGCTTCGAGGTCCCAGATCTCGCCGAGCGGGAGTCCCATGTCGCGCAGGGCTAGCATGTGCAGCGGCAGCATGACGCCGTCCTCGGGGCGCATGACCTCGACGGCCGGATTGTCCACCGCGACCGCGGCGATGTCGTGCTCGTACAGCCATTCCGCGCATCGCCAGCTCAGGCCGGGGCTGCCGCTGAACCATTCGGCGGCCCTGCGGGTTTCGAGGAAGCGGGTCCACCAGCCGGTGCGGACGAGCAGGATGTCGCCGGGTCGCAGCTCGACGTCCTGTGCATCCACGGTCGCCTGCAGATCCTGTGGCGTGACAACGGTCCCGGCTGCGAGCCGATCCAGCTTGCGATGCCGGGCCACGTCGAGCAGCACGCCGCGGCCCACCACACCACCGCGCTCGGCGACGTGCTCGATGCCGAGCTCGGTGGCGCCGAAGCTGGTCACGGCGCTCGCCGGGTAGCCGTTGTAGAGCAGGCCGTCGTAGTACACGTGGGAGAGCGCGTCCCACTGCGTGGCGGTCTGCAGCGGCATCATGATGTAGTCGTCGTTGAAGCGCATCGGGCCCGCGGCGTACATGCCCGTCACCTGCGCCTCGGTCTTGCCGCCCCACCCGGACAGGGCGGCGGCGGCGTTCGCGTCGCCACCGTCCACCGCCATGAGGTGGATGGGATTGCGCCGGAAGCCGCTGGACCCCTGCGGGCCGTAGGCGTCGAACGGGATGCCCAGCTGGATGGTGCGGCCCGTGCGCGCCCGGGTGGCGGCGTAGGCGATGCGGTCCGGGGTGAGCAGGTTCAGGGTGCCGAGCTGGTCGTCGTCGCCCCAGCGACCCCAGTTGCGCACGCGCTCAGCCACTTCGCGCCATCCTTCGGTCACGGGCACCTCCACTGCGACGGGTTCCTCGATCTTCGCGTTGTGCGGTCGGACCTGTCGAGGCCGGGTCCCGATCGCCGGTCTGGTTGGATGGGCGCAGTGACCAGCGTTCCCTTCCGATTGATCGGCGACCAGCGTATGGACCGGGTGATGCCGGCCTGGGCCGAGCACTATCCGCAGTTCGACACGGTGGTCGGCTATTCGGATCTGGGCTACGCGTTCCTGATGAGCAGCCGGACCGGCGAGTACGGGATCCTCGATCCCTACAGCCCCGGTGTGAAGCCCTACGGCGTCTTCACCGAGATCACCGAGTTCGTGAGCAGGGTCCTCTTCGACCCGAACGTCATCACCTATGTCCTTCAGCCCGGCCACGTCGCCGAGATCCGCCGCCGCCTGGGTCCCCTGGCCGACGACGAGGTCTACATCGCCACCCCGTACCCGTTCCTGGGCGGCCCGGAGACACCGGACTCGTACCAGAAGGGCGGCGTCTGGGTCTTCTTCGATCTGGTGGCCCAGGCCCAAGAATTCGATTGACGCCCAACGGGCTCGGGTGCCCGTCCGGAGGCGCGCGGGACGGTATGGTCGGGGCGTTGCCCGCCGAAAGGGAGTGATGGCCATGCCGGTTCGTCGGAGGTTCGCAGCCACGGTCCGGCGGGTCGCATTGACGGCGGGGGCGGTGAGTGTCTGTGCCGCGTTGACCGCCACCCTGGCCGCCACGGCCGGACCGGCGCTGGCCGACAACGGCGAGCTCGGGCGGCTGAGCGGGATCGAATTGCTGAACAGCGCATGGTCTTTCGACAAGGCCGCGGCGTCGATCGGCTTCACCTACTCGACCGTCGATCAGCGGGAGCGGACGGCGCGCGCCGGAGCGGCGCTGTATGTGCCGGCCGGGCTGCCGCCGCAGGGTGGCTGGCCGCTGGTGGTGTGGGCGCACGGGACGACCGGGATCGGCAATGACTGCGCGCCCTCGCACCGGCCGCAGTCGGAGCGAAATCGCTTATATTTCAACCAGATTCTGGATCGAGGGTATGCCGTGCTGGCGCCCGACTATCAGGGTCTGGGTACCGGCGGCGATTTCAGTTACTACAACACCGAGGTCGAGGGCCGTTCCATTCTCGACGCGATCACGGCCGTGCGCGGTCTGCCCGTCCCGTTGACGGCGCACTGGGCGCTCATCGGCCAGTCCGAGGGCGCGCACGCGGTCATGAGCGCGGCGGCCCTGTACGGCCGCAACCCTTCCGCTGTCCGAGGTCTCACCGGGGTGATCGCGACCGGCCTGCGCACGAATCCCGCCAAGAGTCTGCGGGAGATGTTCCGGCGTGGCTCCACCGGCTCCGACAACCAGGTCGGCTACGCGGGCTACTACCTGGCCACTCTCGAGGAGCTGAACCCGGGCACCGTCACCCCGTACCTGACCGACTTCGGCCGGCGGTACGTGGAAAAGGCCGCCACCACATGCCTTTCGGATCTGGTGGCTGCCGCCGAGGGCCGCCGTCCCGAGGCCCTGGTCGCCGATCCGGACAACCCCACCCCGACCTTCGAGGCGGACATCCGATCGCTGGTCTCCTATCCGGAGGACGTGGTCCCCGCCGACCTCATGATCGGGTACGGGACCGCCGACATCGACGTTCCCCCGGCCGACACCCCCGCCTACGGTCCGGCCCTGCAGGCCCGCAACCCCTGGGTGCGGATCACCGTGACGGCCTACCCGGGTAAGGACCACAGCGGCGCGTTCCTCGCCTCGCTCCCCGACGCGCTGACCTTCCTGCAATCCCACCTGCCCTGATCCCCGCAGCCACTCCGCGGGCTCCCGTTTCGTCATTCACGCGGCCACCACCATCCCCGCCCACTCCGACAGGACCGCCCCCTTCCCGCTGCTCTATCCGGCTCCCGCCGCGGCGACACTGGCGTTGCAACTGGCGCGGTGAGCGGCGGGCGGCTAGCGTCGGGCCATGGCGAGCCGACGCGATCTGCAACATGCCGTGGTGACGAGCTTTCAACGCAGGGTGGGCAACCCGATCCTGCGCCGCCTGCCCATCCAGACCCTGCTGGAGACCACCGGGCGGGTCAGCGGCCGGCCCCGTCTGACCCCCATCGGCGGCCGCCGCTCCGGCGCGTCCTTCTGGCTGGTGTCCGAGTTCGGCACCCGGTCCCAGTACATCCGCAATATCGAGGCTGATCCCCGCGTCCGCCTGCGCCTTCGGGGCCGCTGGTACACCGGAACCGCGCACCTGTTGCCCGACGACGACCCGATCGCGCGTCTGCGTACCCTCCCGAGGGCCAATAGCGCGACCGTACGCGTGGTCGGCACCGACCTCCTGACCGTGCGCATCGATCTGGATTGAGGCCGCGGCTCATCGTGGCTCGACCACCTCCTCACCGTGCCGCCAGACGGACCAGGTGAGGGGAACGCCGGGGCGGTAGGCGAGGTGGAGGGCGGAGGGCGCGTCGAGGATGTGGAGGTCGGCGGCGGAGTCGGGACGCAGGACACCGATCGCGCCGGGGGCGGTGAGATCGTGGCCGAGAGATCGGGCCGCGCCCGCGGTGGCGGCCCAGAGGGCCTCGGGGAAGGTGAGCCGCATCTGGAGGACCGCGGTGGCGACGCAGAACGCCATGGCGGTGGTGTAGGAGCTGCCGGGGTTGGCATTGGTGGCCAACGCGATTCGGGCACCCGCGTCGAGGAGACGGCGGGCGGGGGCCAGCGGTTGGCGAGTGGAGAGATCGCAGGCGGGCAGCAGGGTGGCGACGGTGGTGGAGGCGGCCAGCGCCTCGATGTCGGCGTCGGTGAGGTGGGTGCAGTGGTCCACGCTGGCGGCACCGTGTTCGACGGCGAGCCGGACGCCCGGGCCGGGTGCGAGTTGATTGCCGTGGACTCGCAGCCCCAGGCCACGGGCGCGACCGGCCTCCAGGACCCGCGCGGATTGCGCGGCGTCGAAAGCGCCGGTCTCACAGAAGACGTCGATCCAGCGGACGTGGGGAGCGACGGCGTCGAGCATCGGACCACAGACCAGATCGAGGTAGTCGTCGGCGGAGAGCTCGGGCGGGACCACGTGGGCGCCCAGGAAGGTGACCTCGTCGGCCACCTCGGCGGCCAGTGCGGCGCACCGCTTCTCGTCGGCGACGGTCAGGCCGTACCCCGTCTTGGTCTCCAGATAGGTGGTGCCCTGGCGCAGGGCCTCGGCGCGCAGGCGGCGGAGATTGGCGGCGAGGACGTCGTCGGTGGCGGCGCGGGTGGCCTCGACGGTGGTGCGGATTCCGCCCGCGGAGTATGGGATTCCGGCCATGCGGGCGCCGAATTCCGCGGTGCGGTCCCCGGCGAAGACCAGGTGGGTGTGGCTGTCCACCCAGCCGGGCAGGACGGCGCGGCCGCCGGCGTCGACGCGATGATCGGCGGCCGGGGCCGATGCCGAGGGGCCGATCCAGCGCACCCGATCGCCCTCGATCACCAGCGCGGCGTTGTGCAGGACGCCGAGTTCCTCGGTGTTGGTGGTGAGTTCGCCGATGCCGGTGAGTACGGTGGCGGCCGGGTTCACTGCCACAGCGCTCCTATCTCGGTGCCGAGGGCGGCGGCCACGTCGCCGATGGTGCGGTGGAACCGGTCGCGGACCATCCAGCGTCCGGCGACCATCACATCCGTCACGTCGGCTGCGGTGGCCGCGAAGAGGACGCCGGCGCCCTCCGCGCCCGCTGTCCGCGGCGAGGCGGTGTCCAGGCACACCAGATCGGCGTCGCGGCCGGGCGCGATCGCGCCCAGGTTGGTCCACCCCGATGCGGCGTGTGCCGTTGCGGCGGAAAGCAATTCGCCCGTCCCGAACCGGCCGCGCCGACCGCTCGCGAGCCGCTCGTGCAGTTCCAGCGCCCGCGCCTCGAACCACGGGTCGATGATCGACTGCCCGTCACTGCCGAGCGCGAGCCGCGTACCGGCGTCGGCCAGCGTACGGGCGGGACCGATGCCGTCCCCGAGGTCGGCTTCCGTGCTGGGGCACAGACAGACCCACCCGCTCGCGAGTGCGGTGATATCACCCGGCGTGAGGTGGGTCGCGTGCACGGCCACCGTGCGCGGAGTGAGAGCCCCTGCGGCCGAGAGCAATTCGGTTGGCGTGCACCCGTGGACCGCCAGGCATTCCTCGTTCTCCCGCGGCTGCTCGGACAAGTGGACGTGCAAGGGCCGGTCCCCCGCGCCGCGCACCACGATGGCCAACTGCTCGGCCGGAACGGCGCGCACCGAATGGATCGCGGCTCCGGAGATGACCAGTTCGCCTGCCGGAACGAAGGATTCGAGCCGCCGCGCCCAGGCCTCGGCGTCAACGTCGTCGAAGCGCTGCTGCACACCGGAGGTGGGCTGCCCGAATCCGCCTGCCAGATAGCATGTATCGAGCAGCGTCAGCCGGATCCCGGCGTCACCGGCGGCCGCGACCAGCGCGTGCGAGAACTCGTGGGGATCGGCATACCGCTGCCCGTGCGCCGCGTGATGTAGATAGTGGAACTCGGCGACGCTGGTGTATCCCGCCAGCACCATCTCCGCGTACACGGCCCGGGCCAGCCGGTAGTACGAGTCCGGCTCCAATTTCCCCGCCACCGCGTACATGCGCTCTCGCCAATTCCAGAAGCTGCCGCGCTCCGCGTGCGTCCGCCCGCGCAGCGCCCGATGGAAGGCGTGGGAGTGCGCATTGGCGAACCCGGGCACGATCATGCCGGGCAAGACTGTCCCGCTGGCCTTCTCGCCGCTCGATACCGCGACGATGACGCCCTCCGCGATATCGATGCGGACTCCCTCGGCGACTCCCGACGGCAGCCACGCCCGCGGGCACCAGTAGGTGCTCATCCGGCCGGACTCCGCAGCACGCGGGCCAGTTCCGCTGTGCCGTGGTCGATGTCGCACGGTTCGGCGAATTCCTCGGGCGCGTGGCTGATGCCGCTGCCGACCGCCAGCGGGGCGTCCAGGTGCACGAGGCCCTTTCCCTGCTCGACATGCGGTTCGACGAAAGTGCCGATGCGCGTCAGGGTTTCGTCATCGCGGCCGAGGTGACCGGGCCTGTCGCGCATTCAGTCCTCCCACAGGGGAATTCGAACGCCCTTGTCGCGGGCGACCGCCTCGGCCTCCGGGTATCCGGCGTCGACGTGCCGCAGGACGCCCATACCCGGGTCGTTGGTGAGAACCCGTTCGAGCTTCTGCGCGGCCAAGGGCGTGCCGTCGGCGACGGTGACCTGCCCGGCGTGGATGGAGCGCCCGATGCCCACGCCGCCACCATGGTGGATGGACACCCAGCTGGCCCCGGACGCGGTGTTGACGAGTGCGTTGAGCAGTGGCCAGTCCGCGATGGCGTCGGACCCGTCCGCCATGGATTCGGTCTCCCGGTAAGGGGAGGCGACCGACCCGCAGTCGAGGTGGTCGCGCCCGATCACGAGGGGCGCCGCGACCTCGCCGCCCGCGACCAGTTCATTGAATCGCAGTCCGGCGGCCTGCCGTTCGCCGTAGCCGAGCCAGCAGATGCGGGCGGGCAGACCTTGGAACGCGACACGGTCACCCGCCAGGCGGATCCAGCGGGCGAGGGATTCCTGCTCGGGGAACAGCTCGAGGATGGCGCGATCGGTGGCGGCGATATCGGCCGGATCGCCGGACAGGGCGACCCAGCGGAAAGGTCCCCGGCCCTCGCAGAACAGCGGCCGGATGTAGGCGGGCACGAAGCCCGGGAAGTCGAACGCGCGCTCGTATCCGGCCAGCTTCGCCTCGCCGCGAATGGAATTGCCGTAGTCGAAGACTTCCGCGCCGCGATCCAGGAATCCGACCATGGCGCCGACGTGGATGGCCATGGAATCCCGGGCGCGACGGGTGAATTCGTCGGGTTTGCGGCGCGCGTAGTCGTCCCAATCCTCGAGCGCGACCCCGATCGGCAGGTAGGTCAGCGGATCGTGAGCCGAGGTCTGATCGGTCACGATGTCCACGTCTACGTCGCGGCGCAGCAGTTCGGGCAGGACCTCGGCGGCATTGCCGATGAGCCCCACCGACAGTGGCCGCCGTTCGGCCTTGGCGGTCAGCACCCGGGCCAGGGCGTCGTCGATATCCTCGGCGATCTCGTCCAGGTACCGGGTCTCGACCCGGCGGCGGGCATGCCGCGGATTGCACTCCACGCACAGCGCCACCCCGCCGTTCATGGTGACGGCCAGCGGTTGCGCCCCGCCCATGCCGCCCAGACCCGCGGTGAGCGTGAGGGTTCCGGCCAGGGTACCGCCGAATCGCTTGGCGGCCACGGCCGCGAAGGTCTCGTAGGTGCCCTGCAGGATGCCCTGGGTACCGATGTAGATCCAGGACCCTGCGGTCATCTGCCCGTACATGGTCAGCCCGGCCGCCTCCAGCCGGCGGAACTCCGGCCAGTTCGCCCAGTCCGGCACCAGATTCGAGTTGGCGATGAGGACGCGCGGCGCCCACTCGTGGGTGCGCAGCACGCCGACCGGCCGGCCGGACTGGACCAGCAGGGTCTCGTCCGCGCGCAGGTCGAGCAGAGTGCGGGCGATGGCGTCGAAGCTGGGCCAGTCCCGGGCCGCCCGGCCGGTGCCGCCGTAGACGACCAGATCCTGTGGCCGCTCGGCCACCTCGGGATCCAGATTGTTGTGCAGCATGCGCCAGGCCGCCTCGGTCTGCCAGGTGCGGGCGGTGAGGGTGGCGCCGCGCGCGGCGCGGACGGTTCTGGTCATGACGAAACCCCCTTGTCGAGAAGGTGATCCGCCGCACCCGACCGCACCAGGTCGGCCACGGCGGCGATATCCGGCGCCAGGTGGCGGTCGGGTCCGGGCCCCGGCACCCGCGCCCGCACCAGATCCCGCAGTGCCCCGGTCACCGGGGCGGGCCGGAGAGGTGCGCGGAAGTCCAAGGCCCTGGCGGCGGTCAGCAATTCGATGGTCAGCACCGTGGTGAGACCGTCGACGGCACGCCGTAGCTTGCGGGCCGCCGCCCAGCCCATGGACACGTGGTCCTCCTGCATGGCGCTGGAGGGGATGGAATCCACCGAGGCCGGGACCGCGCATCGCTTCAGATCCGACACCACCCCGGCCTGCGTGTACTGGGCGATCATGTAGCCGGAGTCGACGCCCGGATCGGCGGCCAGGAACGCGGGCAGCCCATGGGATCGGTGCACGTCCAGCATGCGGTCGGTGCGGCGTTCGGCGATGCCGGCCACGTCGGCGATGGCGATCGCCAGGAAGTCCAGGACGTAGCCGACGGGCGCGCCGTGGAAGTTCCCGTTGGACTCCACCCGGCCGTCGGACAGCACCACGGGATTGTCTATGGCGGAACGCAATTCGCGTTCGGCAACGGTCTCGGCGTGGTCCAGGGTGTCACGGGCCGCGCCGTGCACCTGCGGCGCGCATCGCAGCGAATACGCGTCCTGCACGCGCGGGCAGTCCTCACCCCGGTGGCTGGCCACGATCTCCGACCCGGCCAGCGCCGCCCGCATACGCGCCGCCGACACCGCCTGCCCGGGATGCGGGCGCAGCTCCTGCAGATCGGCCGCGAACACCCGGTCGGTGCCCAGCTGCGCCTCCACGCTCATGGCCGCGGTCAGGTCGGCCAGGTCGAACAGCCGGCGCAGGTCCTCGATGGCCAGCACCAGCATGCCCAGCATGCCGTCGGTGCCATTGGTGAGGGCCAGACCCTCCTTCTCCGCCAGGGTGATCGGCGTCAGCCCGTGCTCCGCCAACGCGGGCCCGATCGGGCGCGGACCGTCCGGTCCGAGCACCGAGCCTTCGCCCATGAGGGCCAGCGCCACCGCCGCCAGCGGGGCCAGATCGCCCGAACAGCCCAGCGAACCATATTCCGGCACAACCGGAATCAGCCCACTGTCCAGCAGTCCCGCCAGCGCCCGGGCGGTTTCGGGCCGCGCCCCGGTGTGCCCGGACAGAAGGGTGCGCAACCGCAGCAGCATCATGGCGCGCACCACCTCGGCCTCGACGGGGGCGCCGGCCCCGGCCGCGTGCGAGCGAATCAGCGAGCGCTGCAGATCGGTTCGCCGATCCGGCGGAATGTGGCGCAGTGCCAGCGCCCCGAATCCGGTCGACACCCCGTAGACCGGACGGTCGCTGTGCGCCAGCGCGTCGATGTGCTGCCGCACTCGCGCCAGTTCGGCCAGCGCGTCCGCGTCCAGGTCCACCCGCGCCCCGCGCCGGGCCACCGCCACCACGGCCGCCCGCGTCAGGGGTCCCGCTCCCACCGGCACCCGTTCGGTTCCGATTCGCGTCATGGGCACCATTTCAGCGCGTACGGCCGCACAGATCGAGTACCCACGACCCGGTTTCGCCGCTTTTTCCGGCAATCTGGCGTGCAACGTGCCGGATCTTCCGGTGTACCCGCATTGACGGATTCGCCGGGCACCGGGCCCGGGCCGCATGAGCGCCGGGGCGAACCCATCCGACGCGGGCGACCACAACCGGCGTCCTGCTCACCGGCTACTCGCACACCCTCAGCGTGCCCGACGTGCTCGGCGTGATCAGCACCTATCATCAGGCGGTCGACGATCCCGAATTCGCCCGGCGCGGTTACGATTCCGGCTATCTGGTGACCCGCGCCGGGACGCGCGCCGCCGACTTCTACGGCACGAACCCGGATCCGGAGGTCGTCGCGCTCGACGAGGCCAACAAGGAGATCTTCTCCCTCACCGAGTATCCCGACGGGCTGCTCTCCACGCTGCCCGGCATGTCGAGCCTCATCACGGTCCCGGTGCTCGTCGTGGACGGCAGCCGGGACCGCATGGTGTGTGGTCCCGGCTTCAGCACCTGTACCGATACGCCGACGCTGGACGCGGCCGAACAGCCGTATTTCTCGCCCGCGGCGCAGCTGCGCACCTTCGTGCTCCCCGACAGCGGCCACGCCATCAACCTGGCGCCGAA
Source organism: Nocardia niigatensis NBRC 100131 (assembly GCF_000308655.1). Lineage (GTDB taxonomy): Bacteria > Actinomycetota > Actinomycetes > Mycobacteriales > Mycobacteriaceae > Nocardia > Nocardia niigatensis. Next base: position 132,561 of record NZ_BAGC01000055.1, read on the forward strand.
CACTCGCGATTATCACGCGGCGGTGCTCGATTGGATGAAGTCGCTCGCCAACTGAGATACGGTGCGGGACTGTCGAACTCAGGTTGAGAACGGCGCCCCCGCACCCTCCGCCCGGGTCGTGCCCTCACGCCGGGTGGCCGCCAGCGGCAGAGCGATGTCCTCGAGCGGCCTGCCCTCGGCGTCCACCGCGAGCAGCTGGGCGACCACACCGCCCGCGACCATGACGGCCGCGCCGAGCAGATAGCCGAGGAACAGGCGAACCGGATGTGAGCCGTCTCCGATCAGCGCACCGTAGATGACGGGCCCGAGCGCGCCGAAACACTGTGCGATGGCGAAGAATACGGCGATCGCCTTGGCTCGCACCTCGAGCGGGAAGATCTCGCTCACGGTGAGATAGGCCGAGCTCGCACCTGCCGACGCGAAGAAGAAGATGACACACCAGCATGCCGTCTGGGTGATCGCATTGAGCGCGCCCGCGTAGAACAGCACGGCCGAGATCGCCAGCAGCACACCGGAAAGAATGTAGGTGCCCGCGATCATGCGGCGGCGGCCGATGGTATCGAAGAGATGTCCGATGGTGAGCGGCCCGGCCAGGTTTCCGACCGCGAACGCGATCAGATAGATGGGCGTCGACCCGGACGGCACCCCGTAGAACTTGCCGAGCACCAGCGTGTAGGTGAAGAAGATGGCGTTGTACAGGAACGATTGGCTGATCATGAGACTCGCGCCGAGAATCGCGCGGCGCGGATACTCACGGAACAGCACCCGGGTCAGCGCCAGATAGCCGATGCTCTCGGCCGGTTTCACCGTCATGGCCCGGGACTGATCGACCACCGGCAGCGAGACGCCCGCGGCCTCCACTTCGCGTTCGATCTCCTCGATGGACGCTTCCGCGTCCCGGGCTCGCCCGTGCATGATCTGCCAGCGCGGGCTCTCCGGCAGATTGCGGCGCACCAGCAGGATCACCAGGCCCAGCACCGGACCGATGAGGAAGCCCAGCCGCCAGCCCAGCGACAGGCTCAGGTGATTGAGCAGGATGTAGGTGCCCAGGGTGCCGATGATCGCTCCGGCCCAATAGGTTCCGTTCACCGCGATGTCGACGCGGCCGCGATAGCGGGCCGGGATCAGCTCGTCGATGGCGGAGTTGATGGCCGCGTACTCGCCGCCGATGCCGGTACCCGCGATGAAGCGGGTGACGTACAGGAAGACCACCCAGCCCGCGCCATTGCCGAGCGTGGCGGCGGTGAGCCCGCTTCCGAGCAGGTAGATGCCCAGGGTGACCAGGAACAGCTTGCGCCGGCCCAGGCGATCGGAGAGGTTGCCGAACATCAGCGCGCCGACCACCTCCCCCGCCAGGTACACCGTCGCGATGAGGCCGACCGCGGTCGAGGACAGGTGCAGGGTCTCGGGCTTGGTGAGGGTGTCGGCGACCGCGCTGGCCACGGTGATCTCGAGACCGTCCAGGATCCACGCCACCCCGAGCGCGGCCACCAGCCGGGTGTGGAATCTCGACCACGGCAACCGATCGATCCGGGCGGGCACCAGAGTCCGCACCACACCGCCGCTGCCGAGCACCTCCGCCATCACGACTCCTGGGGTTCCGGTTCCCGTGTCCGCTGTCTACCCGTCGAACTCTGTCTACCCAACGAATGCCCCGACAAACGATAGGCGAATCCCCGAAGATCCGTGCTCAACTGCGACGATCCGCACCGGGCACCGCCGGATACGGGGCGGTCCGAATATTCCGCGATGAGTTTCGCGGACGCTATGGCTAGCATCGGCGTTCGTGCGTTCAGTTTCCGGGGGAGTTTTTCCAATTCGACTGATCGCCCTCGTGGCGGGGGTGCTCGGTGTTCTGCTGGCGGTGCTCACACCGCTACTGCCGGTCCGGCAGGATCGGACCGGCCTCGATTGGCCGCAGTCGCAGGCGGTGCAGATGACCGCGCCGCTGGTGGATTACGTGCCGCTGTCGATGGATGCGACCGTGCCGTGCGCGGTGCTGCGGGACATGCCCAGCGGGACAGTGCTGTCCACGGTTCCCGCCCAGGCTCCCGGCGGCGCCGCCAAGGGTCTGATCGCCCGCATCGAGGACCGGCCGGGAACCGGCCGAGTGCTTTCGGTGACGCTGCGAAACATCCCGCTGCTCACCGCCTCCGTCTTCGAAATGACCGGTGTCGGAACAGCTTCCGAGCCCGCCATCACCTCCCCCTCCGGCGTCGTCACCCCGCAGTCCGGGACCACGCCGGCCCCGGCGCCCGGAGCCGCACCACCATCCGGCGCGAATCCCGCTCCGGCCGCTGCACAGCCGACCGGCGCAAACCCCGCGCCCGGAGCCGCACAGCCCTCGGGAGCGAACCCGGCTGGGGGCGGGACGCCGCCGGCGGGTGCGAATCCCCCAGCGGGAGCGACCCCGCCGGGTGCCACTCCGCCCGCCGGGGCAGCACCGATCGCGGGATCGAATCCGGCGCGAGGTGCGACACCGCCGCCCGGCGCGACACCGCCGCCCGGCGCGAATCCGCCTGCGGGAGCGACACCTCCGCCGGGTTCGACACCGCCGCCGGGAGCCACCGCGCCCGCGGATGCGCCGTTGCCGCCGGCCGGTAGCACCGATCCCGGTACGACCGGCGGGCCCGGCTCCGGGACCGGGACGACCCCGAATCTTGTGCCGCACGCCGGTTGTGGTGCGCTGGTGGTGCATTCGAGTGCGGACGCCACGACCGCCGAATTGACCGGGTTGACCAAGGCGGACGGTTCGCCGTTCCGGACCACGGTCGCGCGGGATGTGCGGCCGCAGATCGTCGGTGTGTACACCGATCTCGATCGGACGCGGTTGAGTGATGCCAACCTGCACGCCGAAGTGGATTCGCGGTTCTCGTCGAGTCCGAGCGCGTTGAAGCTGGCCGCGATGGCGGGCGCGGTGCTGTGCACTGTCATCGCGCTGGTGTGCCTGTATCTCATGGACGCGGCGGACGGCCGGCGCAGGCGGCGGTTCCTTCCGGCGCGCTGGTGGCGGTTCACGTTCACCGACGCGGTCGTGCTGGTGACACTGGGCGTTTGGCATGTGATCGGTGCGAATACCTCCGACGACGGCTACATCCTCACGATGGCGCGCGTATCCGGGTACGCGGGCTACACCGCCAACTACTACCGGTGGTACGGGGTCGCGGAGGCTCCCTTCGGGTGGCCGTACGAGCTGCTGTCGCAGCTGACCCGGGTCAGCGATGCCGGCGTCTGGATGCGGTTGCCGGCCTTGCTGGCCGCGGTGCTCTGCTGGTGGGTGATCAGCCGGGAAGTGCTGCCGCGCCTGGGTTCCCGGGTGCGCGATGCCGCCCCTCCCCGGTGGGCGGCCGCCCTGGTCTTCCTGGCGCTGTGGCTGCCCTACAACAACGGCCTGCGCCCGGAACCCCTGATCGCGCTGGGCGCACTGCTGACCTGGTGTTCCATCGAACGCGCGATCGCCACGAGGCGCTTGCTGCCGGCGGCCGTCGCCGTGCTGATCGCGGCGTTCTCGTTGGCGGCGGGCCCGTCCGGATTGATCTGTCTGGCAGCTCTTTTCGCGGGATCGCGGCGAGTGCTGCGGATTCTGCTCACCCAGGTGCGCGCGGAAGCCAGCGGGCTCCTGGGCTACCTCGCGCGCATCGTCCCGGTGCTGACGGCGGGCACCCTGGTACTGACCGCGGTCTTCGCGGATCAGACCCTGGCCTCGGTCGCCGAGGCCACCCGGGTGCGGAAGCTGGTGGGCCCCAACCTGTCCTGGCCCGACGAGCCCACCCGCTGGATCTCGCTGCTGTCCCTGACCCCCGACGGCTCGCTGTCGCGGCGCTTCGGCGTGCTCGCCATGCTGCTGTGCCTGGCCGTCTGCCTCGCGGTGGCGCTGCGCAAGGGCGGCCGGATTCCGGAGACCGCCCGCGGCCCGGTGACCCGGGTGCTCGGCATCGCCGTCATGTCGCCGCTGCTCATGGCCTTCACACCGACCAAGTGGACCCATCACTTCGGCGTGTACGCCGGGCTGGCGGGCGTGCTGGCGGCGGTGACAGCGGTCGCGGTGGACGGCAGGGGAATCCGGCTGCCGTACCTGCGCTCGCTGTTCGCGGCCGCGGTGCTGATCCTGGTGGCGTTCTGCTTCACCGGCTCCAACGGCTGGTGGTACGTGTCCGGCTACGGTGTGCGCTGGCCGGATCGCGCGCCGCTGGTGGGCGGCACGAGCATCGCCTCGCTGATCTTCGGGCTGGGCGCGCTGTGCCTGCTGGTGGCGGCCTGGCAGTACTTCCGCGAGCCCTATCGACCGACCGGAAACAGCGCGGCCACAGGCATTTTCGATCGCATCGCGATCCGGCCCCTCACGATCGCCGCCGCCCTGATGGTGCTGTTCGAGGTGGTGACCATGGCCTCGGCGGCGTGGACGCAGTACCCCGCGTACTCGGTCGCGCTGTCGAATCTGCGTGCCCTGCAGGGGAAGCCTTGCTCCATGGCCGATGACGTGCTCGTCGAGACCAAGCCCGAGGATTCCCTCCTCGCGCCCTACGCCGGCGCCGCGGCCGACGGGCTCGCCGCGGACAACAGCGGATTCACCGCCAACGGTGTCGGCGACGTCGCTCCCGAAGGCGGCGGCCCCGGCGGTCCCGGTGGCGGGAGCGGCGGCGGGAGCGGCGGCCCCGACGGCGGCGGCAGCCAACAGCAGGGCGCTCCCCCGCCCGGCGGAAGCCCCGCGGACCAGCCCAAGGCCGACCCGGGCATCAACGGCAGTACCGTCGCCCTGCCCTACGGCCTCGACCCGAAGCGCACGCCCGTCCTGGGCAGCTACACCACCGGGCAGCCGCAGCCCGCGCATCTGACCACCCAGTGGTACCGGATGGATCTCGCTGCGGCACAGCAGGATTCCAGCTACCACGTCCTGGTGCTGACCGTGGCCGGCCGCATCGCCGGAGAGGAGCAGGGCCACCGGATCGACGGCGCGCAACTGCACCTGGAGTTCGCCCACCGTGCCGACGACGGCACCGTCGAGCCCCTCGGCACCCTGTCGCCCCCGACGGTCGGCGGCGCTCCGGGCTGGCGCAACCTGCCCATCGCCCTCGATCGAATCCCGGCTCGCACCAACGCGGTTCGCCTGGTGGCGGCCACCGACGACCCGACCGGCAAGCAGTGGCTCGCCCTCACCCCACCCCGTCTGCCCCACCTGGCCACCCTCGATGCCGTGGTCGGCCACGACGCCCCGGTCCTGACGGATTTCCATGTCGGCCTGGCCTTCCCATGCCAGCACCCCCTGGACCACCGCGACGGTGTGGCCCAGCTGCCGACCTGGCGCATCCTCCCCGACAAACTGAATGCCCAGGTCTCGGAAACCTGGCAGGGCGACTCGGGCGGCGGCCCCCTCGGCTGGGCCAACCTCCTCCTCCGCTCCCAGCCCGTCCCCGCCTACCTCGACCACGACTGGACCCGGGACTGGGGCGAGCTCCAGAAACTCACCCCCTACGTCGACGCCCCCGCCGTCACAGTGACGGTCCATGTCGAAAACCGTTGGGGCTCGGTCGACAACGTCCCCATCAAGGCCGACGCCGACCCCACCCGAACCCACTAGCCGCGGACACGCCCCCCGATTCGGGGAGCTCCCGCCGCGGCGAAGACGAAAAGGATCCGCCGCCGTCCGAATTCCCGGACGGCGGCGGATCTTTCGATATAGGTACCGCTAGTTCTGAGGAGCCGGGCCGCCCGCGGGCGGGGCGCCGTTCGGCGGCTGCGCGCCGTCGGGGGCATCGGCCGGGGGCTGGGCGCCCGGGGGCAGCGGCTTGCCGATGTGCTGGGCGATGTCGGGCAGCATGCGGTTGGCGACCTGTTCCCAGTTGCCCCAGTTGTGGACACCGATGCTCGGGAAGTCGTAGCTGACGTTGTCGTAGCCCAGCGCCTGCAGGCGGGACTGGAACGCCTTGGTGTTGGCCAGGGCGATGCCTTCCAGGGGCATGCCCTGGATGACCGCGTCCGCGGAGGACAGGTCCTGCTGGGCGGGGACGGCGCTGCCCGCGGCGATGTAGAGGCGGGTCTGGTTGTCGATCAGCTTCTGCGCGAAGCCGTACGGGTCCATGCGCTGCCACTTGGCGCTGCCCGCCGCGGCCATCGAGTCGATGTTGTAGCCACCGGCCGCGAGCAGGGCCAGGCGCAGGGCGTCACGCATGCCGGGCGCCGACATGTACAGGTAGCCCGACAGCGAACCCGCGTAGTTGAACTGGTCGGGATGGTAGGCGGCCATCAGCAGGGCGGCGCTGCCGCCGCTGGACAGGCCGAAGATGCCGTTGCGAGAGTCGCTGAACCCCAGCCGATCCCGCAGCGCGTCGCGCAGGTTCTGGGAGAGGAAGGTCTCCCACTGGTAGGTGTAGGACTTGCCGGAGGTCTCGTCCCAGCCCGCGACCGCCGAACCGGAGTCCCGGCTCGGGAACAGATTGGCGTCGGGATTGCTGCCGCCGAAGCTGCTCGGCGCGTCCCAGTCCTGATAGAAGCTGGATTCACCGCCGACCGGCATCACCACATTGATATTGAATTTGGCCAGCGCCGCCGGGATGCTGGTGTGAATCTCCCAGCCGTTGTAGTCGTTCTGCGCGCGCTCGCCGTCGAGCAGGTACACCACGCGATCGGTATTGCCGTCGGCCGCCCGCACGATCCTGGTCTTGACCGAACCCATGCTGGAGTCGACATAGAAGTCGAACGCATTCGGATTCGTATCCGCCGCAGCCGGTCCCGCCGTCATAGCACCGAATGGCAGCATGACGGCCACCGCGGCTCCCGCCAGGCCCCGCTTGGCCCATCCACCCCGCATTATCCTGTTGTGCCTTTCGCTCCACGGCCGAACCCGGCCGAACCCCTCGATCCTCCCCCGCTCCCCTGTTCCCGGTGCGGCGGTTCGCCGAGCAGCATATCCGTTACCAGGGGCCGGGTCTCCCCCGAATACGATTGCGGCCCAGACAGCTAACGTGATCGCAGCTCAGGCGGCGAACAGATCGATTCCAGCCCTCGCGGTGCAATGATCTGTTAAGCAAGCCGGAAGGTTTCTCGCGGAGGCTGACACCGCGAATGGTTCGGATCCGATGGGACCGAACGCCGGTGACGAGGGGGCGGGCATGGAGGCACTCGTGGTGCTCTTCGGCGTACTGGTGGCGATCCCGGTGCTGTTGGTGGCGGTGGCGGTGCCCATCGGAATCAAGGCCGAACGGGATCGGAAGGCCCGGCTGCGGGAGTGGGCTGTCGCCAACGGCTGGACGTTCCAGGAACGCTCTTCCGCACCGTGGACCGCACGGCTCCCTGGACGCAATCGCCGCGGTCTGGGCGTCACCGTGACCGGCCGCATGAGCGGGCGGTGGGTGTCGGTCGCCGAGTACTCGTACGAAACCACCACGAGCACAGGTGATTCCACGACCTCCACCACCCATCGCTACCTGGTGGGGCTGATCCTGCTGGACCGGCCGCACCCCGCACTGGCGGTGGCCCAGCGCGGGCTGATGTCGCAGTTCGGCCGGGCGTTGTTCGGCGACAAGCCGACCGCCACCGGCAATGTCCTGTTCGACGCCCGATTCCGGATCGCCGCGGCCGACACCGCGCACGCCAAGGCCATGATCAGCCCCGCGCTGATCGCCGCGCATATCGCGGGCACGGTGCCGCAGTGGAGCCTGGTCGGCAACGAGCTGCTCGCCGTCGTGCCCGGCGGAAAGTTGCAGGACCCGAACGTGATTCCCTGGTTCGCGGGACGACTGTCCGGGGTGGCCGACCTACTCGGCCCGATCGACTTCACCGCCCGGCCCGGGGCCGCGCCGCACTATTCGGGGCCGGTGGATCGCTGATCGGCGTCGCCGCCGGCGGATTCGGCCCGCTCGGGCTCGACGGTGAAGACCGGGCTGCGGCCGCGCGCGTCCAGGCGCCCGTCGCCCCAGCTCGCGCTGCCGTAGGCGTCGATATCGACGGCGTATGCCCCGGCGGGCAACTCCTCGGGCAACTGTATCGAGGTGCGGTCCCGCCGGTCGACCAGCCCCAGATAGGTCCGCCCCGGCCGGGAACCGAACGCCACCAGGAAGATTCGCGCGGACTCGAACCGCCGCCGCGCCGCCGCGTCCACCGACCAGCCCACTCCCAGCGATCGATGCGCCGAATCGGCGAAGTCGACGGTGACGCGCAGCACCGACCGCTCCTCGAGTCCTGCCCGGTCCTTCACGGCTGCCTCCTCGGGCGCCCGGCCGGACGCACACGTTCGACGTGCCCGGGCGGGAGTCCCACTGCAACCAGGCTGGCACGGACCCCGCGGCGAGGCAACGAGAATCCGCCCGGCACAGCGTGTGACTGCGGCGCTCAGGCCTCGGCGTCGAGAGTGACCCGCACCGAGACCCGGCCCTTGTCGCGCTGGGTCACCGCGTGACCGGTGCGGTCGACGCCGTTGAGGTGCAGCGAGATCGGCGCACCTTCGCCCTGGAAGTTGCGCCACCAGCTCTTCTTGTCCGGCATGGCGACGCCGATGACGAGTTCGTCACCCGAACGCCAGTAGTTGACCGGCGTGGAGAAGGTCTTGCCCGAGCGGCGCCCGGTGTAGGTGATGACGACGAATCCACGGCCCATGAGCGGACCGATCACCGGGAGCTTGGTCAGCGCCACCACACCCGCATTGAACCCGCCCATAATCTGTGCCACAACATTATTCACCATATGTGCCCTCCTGTTCGGGGGCACGGTAGCACGGGCCGCGGTTGGCGGTCCGGGGCGGCGGACCACCCCGGACCGCGCGACGCTAAGGCATGAGCATCTTGATGAGGAAGGTGTTCACAGCGTCGATGAGGTCACCGATGAAGTGCGGAATCATTCGTTTTCCTCCTATTCGGAAATACCGATCAAATCACCCACCAGGGCTCGTTCCGGAACCCAGTAACTGTACTGATGACCTATTCGTTGCCGGGGACTGAACGGATGGCATTCAAAGCCATTCCCTGCGGAATACTCCGGCAAACTCCATGAAAGGGAACAATTTTCGCCGCACTGCGCAAATCATCGGCCCGACCGCGAGTTTGCTGTCAATTCTCCACGCGATATCGACTCCCTCCCGGCATCATCCGCGCAAATCGCACCGGGCAATTCGGCCCGCCGTGCCACCCACATCCCGTAGACCAGGGCGAGCAGGTACACGACGACGTGAGCGTTTTCCAAGATCGGCTCGGTGTGCCACGGTTTGGGCAGGACGAAGACGCCGACCGAGGCGAAATCCGGCGTCCACTGATACGTCCACGCCCCGGTCGCCACGAACAGCAGTGCCGCCGCGAGCCACCAGCCCGGCCGTGCCTGCGCCCGGTGCACGAGATGGACCAGCAGCGGGACGAACCACACCCAGTGGTGCCCCCACGAGAACGGCGATACCGCGCACGCCGTCATGCCGCCCAGCGTGACCGCGAGCAGCCGCTCGCCACAGCGGTCCAGCGCGACGACCAGCGTCAAGCCCGCACCCGCCACCGCGCCCGCGACGAACAGCCACAGCCAGATCGGCGCGCCGCCCGCGGTCAAGTGCGCCAGCACGCCGCGGATCGACTGATTGGCGGGGTCGGTATCGGGCGCGATGCGCTCGGCGTGGAAGAAGGTCGAGAACCAGTACTCGCGGGAATCACCGGGCGAGACGAGCCAGGCCAGCGCGATCGTCGCAGCCAGCGTCGCCGACGCCCTCGCGGCCGAACGCCATTGGCGCAGCACCAGATACTGCACGATGAAGAACGCCGGCACCAGTTTGATCCCGGCGGCCACCCCGACGCCGAGACCTCGCAGCCGTCCGCCCCCGGGCCGCGAGAAGTCCCACAGCACCAGCAGCATGAGCACCAGGTTGATCTGCCCGTAGAACAGCGTGGTGCGCACCGGTTCCAGAAATACACACGTAATCGCAAGCAGCGCAGCAATACTCGCCATCCGCGCGTTCATCCGGTAGCCGAGCATCCGCCCGCACAGCAGCACACAGGCATACAGCACACCGAGATTCACCAGCAGGAACGCATCGGTGATCCAGACGGCCGGTACCGCGAGCCCCGGGACGAACACCATGGCCGAGAACGGCGTATAGGTGTAGAGCAGCCCGCCGACGGTCTCGTCCCGATACAGCGAATGCCCGTGCAGCAGCCGCCAGGCGCCTTCCCGGTAGATGTGCACATCGAGCCCGCCCGCGAGGATGCCCGCCTTCTCCAGCCAGGGATCGACCGTCGCGAACACCAGGGTCACCGCCAGCACGGCACCGAAAGCGAGCACGAAAAGCGTTGTACCGGAGCGGGGAACCTCGGCCGGGCGGGAAGCGGACACAACCAATTAGCGTAGTGAAAGACCTGACACTCTCACGAACGCCCGTTCACCGCACCCGACACCTGGCTCGCCTGGGCGATGATCGCCGACCCCATCCAGCGGCGCAGATACCGCCGCAACTCCTCGTCACCGCGCGGCGGATTGCCCGGCGAGATGAAGAACGACTGCATGGTGCGTAGCAGGAATTCCACCAGCTCGCGCAGGGATTCGTCGTCGTAGCCGTAGTGCCGCCAGTCCACGTCGAAGCGTTTGATCATGGTGATGCCGAAGGCCTGCGCCTCCGCGGAGGTGATGCCGGCCGGGTCGGCATTGGAGTAGGTGGCGGCCAGCAGAATGCCCAGATGCGGCGTGCGGCGCACCTCGGCGAGGGTGTAGACGACGGCGTCGGTCATGGCCTCGACCGGGTCGGTCATGCCGCTGACCTGCGCGGCCAGCCGGTCCAGGAAGCCGTCCACCGAGGCCATGGCCGAGGCCCGCATGAGCGCGTCCGCGCTCGGGAAATACCGGTACACCGTCTGCCGGATCACCCCGAGCGATTCCGCGACGTCGGCGATGCTGATCTCCGCACCGGTGCGCGCGATCAATTCGACTGCGGCGGAGACGATTCGGCGCGACGCCTCCTCGTCGTTCTCTGGCGGGCTGCCGCCCCATCCGCGTCTTCGTGCCACCGGCCGACCGTAACACGTACGGTGGCATCACCTCGCACAGCATGCGCGCTGAGCTGCGATTTCACATCATACACTTGTACGTGCTCGTGTATGTTTGTATGTTCACAGGGGCATCGGAGCGCGCGACCGGGCCACCGGACCCATCCCCTTCCGGAAGACGAGGTATCGCCCGACATGACCGATTTGATTGTGCGCAAGCTGACTTTCGCATTCGAGGAACACGAGGTGCCGTTCCTCTGGAATCCCGAGAACCCGGCCTTCTCCAGCATGGCCAACGCGGTGTCGTTCCTGGCCATCGGTTTCGAGAAGATGATCGTGCAGATGATCACCCAGGCCAAGCCGCAATTCACCGATCCCGCGGTCGCCGAGGAGGCCGACGCCTTCATGCGGCAGGAGGGCCAGCATTCGACCGCGCACCGACAGCATGTGCGCGGACTGATTCGCACCTATCCCGGATTGCAGGAAACCCTCGACGAGGTGGTCGGCGAATTCGACCGGCTCACCGCCGAGACGCCGCTGAAGTACCGGCTGGCCTACACCGCCGATCTGGAGGCCACCTTCACCTCGGTGTTCAAGCTGATGCTCGACAACGAGGCGTCGCTGTTCCGACCCGGGGACGATCGCGTCGCGTCGCTGTTCATCTGGCATTTCGTCGAGGAGGTCGAGCACCGCAGTTCCGCGCTCATCATCTTCGACTCGGTGGTGGGCAGCGATCTGTACCGCATGCGGGTGGCGCCGTCCATCTTCCGGCACGTACTGAAGGTGGTGCGGATGGCGTGCGCGGGCTTCAACAAGCATGTGCCGCTGGAGGTCCGGAAGATCGACGCGCTGTCGATGTTCGCCACCTACCGCTACCAGCAGCGCTTGGGCAAGCTGCTGCCGCGCTTCGCGGTGCCCTACGCCGGCCCCGGACCGCGCGCCTTCGACGATCTGCCATTGGGCGAACAGCTCATCGCGCTGCGTGGCATCATTCGCAGCCAGCTGCCCAAACATGATCCGGCACACGAGAACACACCGGCGCTTGCCGACGTGTGGTTCCAGCGCTACCGCGACGGTTACGACGTCACCCGCTGGTACACCGCGGAGGCGGCCGGGGCGGAGGCGAATTGATGGCCGACCACTGCGCACCCACCTTCGAGCAGCTCGCCCACTCGCTCGGCTTCTCCTGCGACACGGCGGGCGGGCTGGTCGAGGTGAGAAACCCGCTGGCTCTGGAGAACTGGACGCTGCCCGTCCTCGAGCTGACCGTGATCCTCGGCTCGGTGCTGGCGCTGGTGTGGGCCATCGTGCGGCTGCGCCGCCACGGCGACCCCACCAACCTGGTGCTGTGGTTCGGCGCGACCGCTTACCTGTTCATCATCGAGCCGCCGCTGTATTTCCCCGCGGCCTTCGGCATTTCGGGGCACGTGGACACGATGTTCGCGCACAACGTCTTCACGGTGGACTTCCTGTGGGGGCGGTTGCCGCTCTACATCGTCGCCATCTATCCGTTCATGGCGACGATCGCGTACGAGATCGTCCGCATGCTCGGGGTCTTCCGGGCCTACGGCACGATCGCCGGCGCGGCCTGCGTCGGGTTCGTGCACCACGCGTTCTACGAGATCTTCGACCACATCGGCCCGCAGCTGCGCTGGTGGGAGTGGACGACCTCGAATCCGCTCAACCAGCCCATGTTCGACTCGGTGCCGCTGCCCAGTGTGGTGGTCTTCGCCGCCCTGTGGCCGATGTCGCTGGCGTTGTGCGTGTACTGGTTCGTGGGCCGCCGCGTCGACGGGGGCGAGCGGTTCACGGGGCTCCAGCTGGTGTGGCGCACCATCGTGATCGGGCTGCTGGCCTCGCTCGGAACGTTCATCCTGCCGTTGCCGGCCACCGTGCTCGGCGCGGGCAGCACGGCCGTGCGCGGAGTCATCTACGCGCTCGAGCTGATCGTGCTGAGCGTGGCGGCGATCGTGCTGCTGTACCGCCGCTGGGCTCAGCTGCGGCAGGGCGGTACCACCGAGCCCCGGTACGACAACGAGTTCGTCCGCGTCTACAGCGTGCTCTACCTCGTGGTCTTCGCGGTCCTGTGGGCCACCGCGCTGCCCGATTTCCTGGATGCCAGCGGCGGTATCACCAAGAACGGAGATCCCATCGGCAACCTCTGGTACACCATCGCCTGCTTCGCCGCCGCGATCCTCTCTGTCGCAGCCGCTTTCAGCGTGCGCGCCACCGCCCCGTCGGTGAGCCGGGAGTCCGCCGCGGCTGTCTGATCGCAGGCGATGGTGGCGCGGCGCTCTGCTCGGTGCTCATGCGGCGCTCTGCTCGGACGCCAGTGTCGAGCCGACGAAGGCCCGGATGGTTACGAGCATGCGGTAGCGGCGGCCGTCGAATTCGACGAGGGACTTGTTCACCAGACGGCTCAGCGGGCCGATGACGTAGCCGGGGCCGACCTCCTGGAGGTTTCCAAGGCGGCCCCGTCCGGGAACAGCCAGAGGCGCTGGGCCAGAAGGCATTCCGGTGCGGCGAGGGTGTCCCAACTCCATTCGACGGCCGCGTACGGGGAGCGGTGCCGTTCCACCCCGGACCGGTTTCCGGACAGCAGGCGGAAAACGGTCGTCGAGGCGGCGCAGGATCTCGGCCGGGGTCATGGTGTGAACGCGGGCCGCGGCCAGCTCCGGGGCCGGCGGGAGGCCGTCGAGGCGGCGGCAGATGGCGGCGATCGTCTCGTAGTTCTCGTCGGTAAGGGTGAAGCCGGATCGGACCGCGCGGGCCCGATCCAGGAACAGGTGCACGGCGGCGGCGCCCAGGGCTTCGGCGGGCGCCGAACCGGGCCCCTCGAACAGCAGCGACGCCTGAATGACGAGCTGGCCGGCGGCGGAGCTGACGAACCCGATCCGCAGCACCCGCACGAGCCGCGCGTGTAGGAACGGGCCTCCTCCAGCCCGGCCGCCATCTCGTCCCAGGCCACGGCGTGCCGTTTCAGGGCTTCTTGCCGACCGCGCCGTAGAGGGATACGACTTTGTCGTGGCCGGCCGGATAGTCGATGCCCTCGTTGCGCCAGCGGTGGATGACTTCCACGCCGGGGGCAACCAGGTCCAGACCGTCGAACAGGCGCTCGACTTCGGCGCGGGTGCGGGGGCGCACCGGGATTCCGCGATCGATGTAGACCTGCAATAGTCGGGCCATGCCCTCCGGGTCCGATTCACCCTCGTCGAAATCCGTGGTGACATGCGAGATCGCGAGGTAGGAACCCGGGGCCAGCGGCTCCATCAGCGTTTTGACGATCTCGTGGACGTCGCCGGGCACGAAATGCAGCAGGGCCATCAGCGACACCGCCACCGGCTGCGAAAGATCCAGCGTCTCCGTCAGTTCCGGCGCCGCCAGGATGTCCAGCGGACGGGCGGCATCGGCCTGGATGTACGCGGTCTGACCCTCGGACGAACTCACCAGCAGCGCCCGCGCGTGCGCGAACACGAGCGGATCGTTGTCGACGTAAACCACCCGCGACTCCGGCGCCAGCCCCTGCGCCACCTGGTGCAGGTTCGGCTCCGTCGGAATCCCCGTCCCTATGTCGAGGAACTGCCGAACCCCCGCACCGGCGAGGTAACGCGTAGCGGTCCGCATGAACTCACGATTGGTGCGCGCGGTCACCCGAACAGCCGGAAACTCCTGCAGCGCCTTCTCCGCCGCATCCCGATCCGCCTCGTAATTGTCCTTCCCGCCCAGGAAGTAGTCATACATCCGAGCCGAGTGCGGCACATCGGTATGCAGATCGATCCGACCGGCCATCGACAAACCCCCTTAGCGCTGAGATCTGAAAACCCGTACCCCGCAGGTATACCTCAGCCGGACATCCCACACGACCCGATCCTCCACATGCACCCCCTCGCACCCAATGTGACTGCGGCGGTTACCCGATGCCCCGCCGCCGCGAAACAGCGCGAGACGGCACGCTTGATCTCACACGGTGGTCCCGCGCCAACTCGCGATCTGATAGACGTTGCCGAATGGGTCGCGGACCATGGCTCGGCGGTCCCCGTACGGCGTATCGAACGGTTCCTCCACACTCACCGCACCCGCGGTCAAGGCCCGCTGATAGGTGGCGGCGACATCATCGACATAGACGTACAGAAAGGCCGGGAACACCTCCCGTTCGCCGGATTCCGACACCATGACCACCGAGTCCCCGATACGAACCTCGGTCGGCCGACCCGCCTCGACCTCGCCGGCCGCCTCGAACACGGTCCGCATGAATCCGACCGCCCCACGCTGGTCATCAACCACCATGCGCGGCGTCACCGAATGAAACCCTGGCGGAAGAGCAGAACCCGTAGCCATGCAGAAAGTCTCGCACGCAACCGTGAGGCAGAGCGGGAGGTCAGCAGAACACAGACCGGCTCCGGACCGGCCCGATGGTCCAGTGCGCCGGTGGCTCAGTCGGTAGTGCCGGAGTTGGCTTCTGCCATGGGTTTCGGGGATGGATGGCGGGCGGGTGTCTCGAGTGTGGTGAAGAATGCGGCGGCGAGCAGGCAGATGATCAGCAGGGCTGCGGTGAGGTACAGGGAATCGGTGAGAGCCGCGTTGAAGGGCGCCTTCAGGGTGTCCGGGATTCGGGCGGATCGACCGCTTTCGGCCGGGAGGGAGTGGGCGGACATTCGGGCGGTGAGGAGGGCGCCGATGCCAGCGCTGCCGAGGACCGAGCCCAGTTGACGGTTGTTGTTGTAGACCCCTGATGCCGCACCCATCTGGGGCAGGGGCAGATTCCGGAGTGAGGTCGCGGGGAGCGGCGCCCAGATGCAGGCACTGGCGACGCCGAGGAGGGCTGCTACCACGCTGATCAGGGCGATGGAGCCGTGCGGGGTGGCGAGCCGGATGAACCAGAGCAGGCCGGCTGCGAACAGGGCGAAGCCGAAGGTGGGCAGGTAGCGGGGGTGCAGTTTGTCCGAGAGCTTGCCGATGGTCGGCGACAAGATCACGGTGACGATCGCCATCGGGGCGAACACCAGCGCGGCCTTGGTCGGCGAGAAGTCGCGTACCGCTTGCAGATAGAAGTACGACGGCACCATCTGCGCGGTCATGGCCGCGCCCAGCGCGGCGGTTGCCACGTTGCCGAGCGCGAAGTTGCGGTCCCGGAACAGTCCGAGCGGAACCAGAGGCTCGACCGTGGTGCGACCCTGGTACACCAGGAAGATCGCGATGACGGCGAGACCTCCGACGATCAGCGCCCACACCCAGCCTGCCCAGTGGTAGGCGTTGCCCTGCTGCAAACCGAACACCAACGCCGACATGCCCACCGCGACCATCAGCACGCCCGGCACGTCGAAGCGGTGGCCGTTCGTCGGCAGGGACGGAATCAGCGACGCGCCCAACACGAATGCGGCTACGCCGATCGGCAGGTTGACGTAGAAGATCCACTGCCAGCCGCCGTTGTCGATGAGCACGCCGCCCAGGATCGGGCCGACCAGCGTCGCGACACCCGCGATACCGCCCCACACGCCCATGGCCGCGCCGCGCTTGTCCGCCGGGAAGATTCGGCTGATCACCGCCATGGTCTGCGGGGCGATCAGGGCCGCGCCCAGACCCTGCACCGCACGCGCGGCGATCAGCGCGCCGATGCTGCCCGCCAGGGCGCATCCCAGCGACGCGACGGTGAAGACGACCAACCCGGCCAGATACAGCTTCTTCGGCCCGAACCGGTCACCCAGGCGGCCGGTGATGAGCAGGGGTACCGCGTAGGTGAGCAGATAGGCGCTGGTCACCCAGATGACCTTCGACATATCGGTGTGCAAACCGGTCAGGATCGCCGGATTGGCCACCGCGACGATGGTCATGTCCAGCACGATCACGAAGAAACCCACACACAGTGCGCCCAGCACACTCCAGGGATTACGTACAGCCGACACTGCTGCCCTTGCCTTTCGAGGAGATGTGACGCGAGATCGGTTTCGCAAGAGCCGCTTTCGCTGAAGATGCGCAGCTGTCAGCGGCTCGGTAGCGGCTGCGTCGATGCAGCGGCACGTTCGACGGACTGCCACCGGCGACCGGGAACCACGCTTACGGATGAGGCCAACCACCCGGCTCGATTTCTGTGCCGATTGACACATAAATAGGTAGCAGCGCGCCGAGGACGCCGTCAAGAGATATCTTTAACGAGCGACACAGAATAAACGGGCCCTCGGAAGGCAGGCGAAGGATGGGCGAGCGTGGTCGTCCCCGCGGTTTCGACCGCGATACGGTGCTGCGGCAGGCGATGGTTGCGTTCTGGCGCAACGGCTACGAGGGAACGTCGATGAGCGACCTCACCGCCACCATGGGCATCGCCTCGCCCAGCATCTACGCCTGCTTCGGCTCCAAGGAGCAGCTCTTCCGCCAATCGGTGGAGCTGTACGACACGTTCGCCGGCGCCCCGATGCGTCGCGCACTCGACGCCGCCCCCACCGCCCGCGAAGCCGTGCACCGCATGCTGGCCACCAGCGCCGAGTCGCTCGCCGACCCCGCGACTCCCCCCGGATGCATGGTCGTCCTCGCCGCCGAGGGAACCACCAAAAGCGCCGACATCCAAGCCTTCCTGGCCGAAAGTCGCCGCGGCATGCAGATCGCGATCCAGGCCCGCCTGGAGCGCGCGGTCAGCGAGGGCGACCTATCCCCCGCAGCGGACATCGACGCCATCGCCGCGTTCTACACGACCGTGCAGCAGGGCATGTCCGTCCAAGCCCGCGACGGAGCCTCCCGCGCCGACTTGGAGAAAATCGCCGCCGCCGCCATGTCCGCCTGGGATCCGCTCGCAGGCCGAAACTGACACTCCGACAACGGCAACGGCCGTCCGATCGCAACCTTCTAGAATCCCGCCGTGACCCTCACCCCTGCCGACCTCACCGGCTACACCGAACGTGACCTCGACGCCGATCTGAACCGCTGGTTCTCCGACGTCCCGCTGGTCGAGGTTCCGGAGGAAACCCGTTCCGTAGCAGCCTTTCTCACGCGTCTCGCGCCCGCGGACGCCGCCGCTCTGGAAGCCTTCGACCGTCGAGTGCGCTCCGGCCGGCTCCCGCAGTTCCTGGACATCTTCGACTGGTCCTACGGCTTCGACTTCGCCGGAAATGATTGCGGCATACGCGATTCGGACTACACCACCGAGCTCAGCGACGACGACGTGTACTCGATCGGCGCGGACGGCGGCGGCAATCTGTACGTCCTGCTGACCAATGGCCAAGTGGCCGTGTGGTTCCACGAGGAGGAGGTTCTCGAGGGCGGCACCCGCTTCGACAACCTCGACGTCTTCCTCTGGTCCTTGGTGCGCTACACCGCAGTCCGCACAGGCAAACTCCCCCTCTCGGCAGTCGAAGCAGACTTCCGAGCCCTCGGCCAGGACGGTGCCCTCGAGCCCAACGTCGGTCTGCTGAGACTCATGAAGTAGCCGGACCATCAGCGAACGCGATGGCAGCCCTGCCTTTCCACAATCCCGGATGAGCCGGTCACCCCTCCCCGGCCACTCCACCCTCAAACCGACCGCCAGGATTCTGTTATTTCTCCGGTTCGGCTCGACCCCAGGGACGACGCGCCGGACAAATACTCCGTAAAGCTCTGGAATCGGCGATTTTTCACCGGAGATGCTCGGGGAACCGCGGGCACTCGACGATGATTGTGGGGAGCCGCCGCCTGCGTTTGTGTGAGCGGCTCGGCGCTGCATGACTGTGGGGAGTCGCGGGGATGATCGTTACGGTACGGGTGGCGAGGACGACTGCGTACCGGGTCTTTCATTTCCTCAGAGAATTCAAGTGGACACTGCTGGCAACCGTCAATGTCAGTACCGGCATAGCCGCTCAGTTCGTGGGGATTCCGAAGCTGGTGCTGGTATTTACCGCGATCTTTGGAGGGGTGCTGCTCTCGATGGATGTCGTGAACAAGTTTCGGGATCGGGCGCGGACGGAGTTCGCGCCCAGGTCGGGTGATGTGTTCAGGGATGCTCTCGATCGGCTTGCGCCGGATGCGCGGTTCCGGATCCTGACGTTTCGGGTGGGTACCTTCGTTCATGATCAGCTGGCGAGTGAGCAGATGCGGTCGCCGCAGTGTGAGACTCGGCTGGCGGCGCGGTCGTATGAGGTACCGCATGAGCTTCGGCCGTATGGTCCGCGCTTTCTGAAGCATGTGCTGGAGCGGGATCGGTTGCGGTTCAACGGGCCCTGCATCGGCTGGAATACCGACCTCGCCGATCTGAACTCGTGGGCGAACGGGCCGATCGAGCTGGTGAGCGGGTGCCACTTCCAGTTCGTGCAGTCCGATGAGCTCGCTATGCACGATGTCATCGTCGACGGCCGGCAACTGCCGGAATTCGGTCGGTCACTGTTCATCAAGGGGAACGGTGCGCTGCGCGATTTTCGCAGCAGTTGGCTGTTCAACCTGATCGGCGCCTCGACGATCGCCATCACCACGGACGGCAAACTCGTCCTGACCGAGCAGACCGAAGCGAATATGGCCAGCAAGCAGCAGATCGCACCGAGCGGATCGGGAAGCGCGGAGCCACAGGACTTCCGGGGTGCGCGACAGCTGCCCATCCGCCAGCTCGCGATCAATGCCGCCACCAGGGAGTTGCGCGAGGAAGCCAACATCAAGGACGGCGAGATCGGGCAGAGCTACTTCCTCGGTTATGGGCGCTGGCTCGACAAGGCTGCCCGCGGCGAGCTGTTGTGCGTGACCTTCCTCAACGTCGATTCCCATGCCCTGCGCCGTCGGCCGGTACGAATCAGCGAGAAGGTGTACACCCGGCGCGTGGATCCGATCAATTTCAAAATACCTGTCACACAGTGGGATCCAGTGAATCCTCAGGACATGCTGCCAGTGGAGAAGCAGCACAGAATGTCGGTCCCGCTCGGCGCGGCCCTGAGCCTGCTGGCCGAAGAAGCCGGCCGACCGGGCTCACCGGTACTCGCCCAATTGAGCGGGATGCCCATCGCCCGTTAGACCTGGAGTAGCCCGTCAGACCGAGTGACTCACCGGGGTGACGATTCGCTCCAGTGCGGCCAGGTCCTTCTCCAGCATCCGGAACAGCCAATAGACGCCGACGAAGGCCAGGGCGCTGCCGATGCACAGGACTCGGAGCGGGACGATGACGGCCGGAATGTCCACGGCTGGAATGAAGGTCGCGCCGGCCACTGCCAGGAGGGGGACTGCGGCGGCCGTTGCCAGGAAGTAGGTGCTGCGGGTGTCCAGTTGCCGGAGCCGGCGCGTGTCCTGGGGGCCGAGGCCACCCTGCTGGAGGAACATCGGATACAGCGATCGCACGGCGAAGAAGGTCACCATGAAGTACGGGTAGGCCATCGCGATCCCGCCGCAGACTGTCTGGGTGATGAAGTAGTGCACGTAGGACTCGGCGGTGAGGTGATTGCCGGTGGCCTGCACCGAGATTGGGACCACGACTCCGGAGATCACCCATAGGGCGAAGCAGGTCAACATGGTTCGCATGCCGAGCTGCAGCGTGCTCGCGCGCGCCCGGGCCAGGGTGGCGGAGTCGTAGGTCCGGCCGCGGTGCAACCCCCACGCGATCATCCACAGCCT
The DNA here is from genome assembly GCF_000308655.1 of Nocardia niigatensis NBRC 100131. GTDB lineage: Bacteria > Actinomycetota > Actinomycetes > Mycobacteriales > Mycobacteriaceae > Nocardia > Nocardia niigatensis. Next base: position 153,065 of record NZ_BAGC01000055.1, read on the forward strand.
GCTGGTCAGCGCGACCGTCACCACGACGCCGATCAGGAAACACAACACGTAGGTGATCACCGCGACCTGATCGAACCGCTGCCGTGCCGGTTCGGCCAGCTTGCTGATGATCAGGGCCCGGTTGTGGTTGTAGCTGTACCAAATGGCCAGCGAGTTGGGGACGCCGACGGCCAGCGCCATGATCGGATGCATCAGCCAGCGGGCCTGCAACCGCCAGCTGTGCGGCGGCGGGTCGACCAGGTCGCGGGCCCGGGGCTCGAGACAGATCTCCAGCTGCTGGGCCATCTCGGCGCCGGATTGCCACCGCTTGTCCGGTTCCGGATCCAAGGCCCGCACCAGCGCTCGCTGCAACGACTCCGGGCAGTCGGCGGGAAGATCCTGGTACGGCAGCTTGCGCGGACTGTGCGAACGCCGCTCCAGCATCGCATCGAGGGTCGTCCGATCACCGCCGGTCACCTCGTCATCCTCGAAAGGCTTTCGGCCCGTGAGCAGTTCCCACAGCATCACCGCGAGCGCATAGAGGTCGCTGCGGGTGTCGAGATCGGCGGCCGTCCCCTGCCGGTCCGGATGCACCGCGGACAACTGCTCCGGCGACATGTAGGCGAGCGAACCACCGAAATAGGCCACCGGACTGTCACCCGACACATTCCCGCTGAAGCTGATGTTGAAGTCCGCCAGCTTCGGGATGCCGTCAGCGCTGAGCAGCACATTCGCCGGTTTGATGTCACGGTGCAGCACGCCGGCGTGGCCCGCGTAGTCCAGCGCCTCGGCCAGCCTGCGACCGAGCCAGGCAATGGTCTCCGGCCAGGACAGGGCCGCGAGCTGCGCCCGGGTCTGCGATTCGGCGGGCCGGATCTCCCCTTTGCCGGCCAGCACCGAATCGATGACATCCAGCAGCAGCTTCCCCGAGCGTTCCGACGCCGGCGTCGACCGCACTCGTTCGAGCACATCGAACAGCGTCCCGCCCGGCACATACTGCATGTACAGCAGCCGCAAGCCGCGACGTTCCAGCACCCGCTGATCGAAGACCCGCACGATGTAGTCGTGATCCAGCTGGGCGAGAGTCTGCGGTTCGGCGCCCTTGTTCCGGGAGATCTTCACCGCCACCAGCCGCTGCATCGATCGCTGCCGCGCCAGGAACACCCGGGCGAACCCGCCGCGACCGAGCCCGTTCATCAGATCGAAGTCATCGATCGTCTGCCCGACTTCCAGATCACCGAGATTCATCGGCACCGAGCCCGCCGACATCAGGGTGCTGCGATAGTCGTCGGTCGCCAGCATCTCCGAAAGCTGTTCCGCCTGCGCGGGATACGCGGCGGTGTACTCGGCGACCTGCGCCGAGCTACCGGCCCGGCGGCGCATGTGGAACTCCTCATAGATCAGATCCGGCGGCAACGGCCAGGTCCGCAGCTCCGGCAGATCCTCCACGTACTCCGCGAGCCGCTTCGGCGCCGTACCCCGGGTCCACCGATTGGCCAGATCCACCTTGATCAACTCGATCAGCGACACCCGGCGGATCGCCGGAGAATCCGGCAGAAACGCGGTGAGATCCGGCGGCGTCTCCGCCCTGCGCCACGCCTCCGCGAACTGCTCCACCACCGCCGCCACCCCATTGTCGCGAGTATCCGCGGGCGAGCGATCGGATCCGACCGTTGCCCCCGGAACCGCGGGGTGCATCATCTCCGAATCGTATCGCTAGTTCCGGGCGACCCGCATCGGCGCCGATTCGGCGACTGCCACGCTTCATCGTTGGGCGGATCATCCTCGTCGCCGTAGGCAGTCATCGGCTCGGGCACATGACCATCGTGTCGGCCCCCGACAAACCGAGAGTCAGGTTGCCCGGTAGGTAGTGGCCGTAACTCACGTCCGCTCGAAAGTGCAGGAGCTCATCGTTCTTCGCCGCCCCGGCGAGCAGGTCCTCCAACTCGGCGACGAACTGCCGGTACGCATCCTCCAACTCGTCCAACCCAGACCGCCTATGTTCCGATAGCGCTCGTTCGGTCAATGCGGTCGACCGCATTGAGGCGAGTATGCACCGATGCCGGACAGGGCCGGCCACAATCCGGTTCCCGCATCGGGAACCTGCGGCGGTCGCCGCTATGGCGTCCGCCGCGTCCGATCCAGCAGTCCCGAAGAAACGAAGTAGCACACCAGGTCCCGGATCGTCTCGGTGCCGGGGCGCGTCACCCAGCCCAGTTCGTTTCGGGCCTTCACACCGCTGATGATCGGTGAAACACGCAGTGCGCCAAGGGATGCCCGGGAGACGAGATCGGATCCGAAGAGGCGGCCGATCGGTTCCGCTATGGGCATGATCGTGTCGGCCGCAGACAGCGGGAACGCGAAGGCGGGTCCCCTGCGGCCCACCACCGCCGCGGCCTCGCGGCAGGCGTCGAAGAGTGTGATCATCGATCCCGGCAACAGGTAGTTCTCTCCCGTCCGGCCCTTCTCGGCCGCGGCGATCAGGCCGTCGACCACATCGCGGACATCGACCAGATCGAACGCGCCCTGCAGCAGCATGGGGACCCGGCCCCGGGCGGCGTCGCGCAGGATTCCGTTGATGCGGGAAAGCGGCGGGTGATCGGCCGGGCCGTAGACCCCGGTCGGGTTGCAGATCACCGCGTCGAGGCCCGCGTCGATCACCTTGTGCAGCTCGATCTCGCCCTGCCATTTGGACCGGTCGTAGACCGGCAGGGAGGGATCGGTGGATCGCACCGAAGTCTCGTCGATGCGCCCGCCACACCGGTACTGGTCGAAGGAGTGGATCGAGCTGCAGTGCACCAATCGCCGCACGCCCGCCGCGGACGCAGCCGTCGCCACGGTGTGCACGCCGCGGGTGTTCACCGTCCACGCCCGTTCATCGCGGTGCGCCAGCGTGATCATGGCGACCAGGTGGTACACGACCTCGACGCCGTCGAATGCCTGCCGCATCCGGGTGCCGTCGAGAACGTCGCCACGTTCCCACCGAATCGCTTGCGCGTGTGAATATTCCGGCACCGAGCGATCGATCGCGACCACCTCGTGTCCCAGACCGGCCAGCCGGTCCACCAGGTTGGTTCCGATGAAACCGGCCGCGCCGGTCACCGCTACCCGCATCGCTCCGTCTCCGGCCCGGTCGCGACCAACTGGTCCGCGGGTGCGCCGTCGCCGGCCGGGCCCTGGATCATCGGCGGCCGGGTCTTGGGGGCCGGCTGTCCGACCGCGGCGGTCTCGCGGGCGAAGAAGGCACCGATATCGCCGATCGCGCTCATCAGCGGGGCCGGGAAGACGACGGTGGTGTTCTTGTCCACGCCCAGTTCCACCAGGGTCTGCAGATTGCGAAGTTGCAGTGCCAGCGGGTGGTCCATCATGGTGTCAGAGGCGTTGCCGAGCGCCGTCGCTGCCAGCGATTCACCCTCGGCGGCAATGATTTTCGCGCGCTTCTCGCGTTCGGCCTCGGCTTGCCGGGCCATTGCCCGCTTCATACTTTCGGGCAGCTGGATGTCCTTGAGTTCGACCAGCGTCACCTCGATGCCCCATTCGAGGGTGGTGGTGTCCAGGATCTTGCGGATATCGGCATTGATGGCGTCGGTCTCGGCGAGCGCCTGATCGAGCGTGTGCTGGCCGACCACCTTGCGCAGCGTGGTCTGGGCGATCTGATCGATTGCCGCATAGACGTTTTCGATCGCGACCACCGACTTCTCGGCATCGACGACGCGGAAGTAGGCGACAGCGGAGATATCGACGCTGACATTGTCGCGAGTGATGATGCCCTGCGACTGGATCGGCATGGTGACGATGCGCATCGACACGCGCTTCATCTGGTCGATGATCGGGATGATGAAGTTCAGGCCGGGTTCACGGACCGCGACGACCCGCCCGAGCCGGAACAGCACGCCCTTCTGATATTGGTAGATCACCCGGATCGACAGCGCCCCTATGACGAGCAGCGCTACCGCGATCAGCACCGCGATGACGATGGCTGTATTCATGGTTCGAATCTCCTCTCCGATGGTTCTCACGATCCGCCGATCAACGCGACTGCGATGCGGTCTTTGGTCCGCAGACCGCTGACTTTCGCCCCATCACGCCACGACGTGCACCCGGGTGGATCGTGGTGGGGTCACCTGGCGGAACTGCGCAGGGGACGGAGGTAGCAGGAATCGGGAACTAGGTCCCTACCCCCACAGGTGCTTCGAGGACGACCGTGGAGTTGATGGTTTCCGGGTAGAGGAAGGGACCACAGATGAGCATCACCCGACGTATCGCCATGCTGTTCCGCGTCAAGGCCAACAAGCTGCTCGACCGCAGCGAGGACCCCCGCGAGGTCCTCGACTACTCCTATCAGCGCCAGCTCGAAATGCTCGCCCAAGTGCGGCGCGGCCTCGCCGACGTCGCCACCAGTCGGAAGCGAGTCGAACTGCAGGAGAACCAGCTGCGCGCGGCCGCCGACCGGCTGCAGAACCAGGCGCAGCAGGCAGTAGCGCAGAATCGTGACGACCTCGCCCGCGAGGCGCTGACCCGCAAGGCGGCGACACTGGCGCAACTCGACCAGCTACAGCCGCAGTACGACGAACTCGTCGCCCAGGAACAGAAGCTGACGACGGCGTCGCAGCGGTTGCAGGCCAAGGTCGAGGCATTCCGCACCCGCAAGGAGACCATCAAGGCCACCTACACCGCGGCCGAGGCACAGAGCAAGATCAGCGAGGCGGTCACCGGTATCTCCGAGGAGATGGGTGACGTCGGGCTGGCGATTCAGCGTGCCGAGGACAAGACCGCGCAGATGAGTTCACGCGCGCAGGCACTCGACGAACTCATCTCTTCCGGAGCCCTGGACGACGCCACCGCTCCGGTCGGACAGCGCGACGACATCCAGGCCGCGCTCGACGCCGGTCGCGGCAGCAGCGTGGACGCCGAATTGGCGCAGCTGAAGAGCAAGCTCACCCCGGCGATCGAATCGACTGCACCGCAAGGGAACCCGTCATGATCATCCGCATTCTCGGCGAAGGCCAGTACACCATCGACGAAGACGACACCGACGACCTGCAGCGACTCGACGGGCTGCTGCTGGAAGCGGCAGACGACGGAGACGACACCGGATTCGCTGAAATACTCGGCCAGCTCCGGGACTCCGTTCGCACGCACGGCGCACCCATCGCCGATGATGAACTGGTCGTCTCGGACCTCGTCTTGCCCGCGACCGGTACCGAGCTGGTCGAGGTGAAGGCGATGCTGCGCGACGACGGACTGATTCCGGGGTAGGGCTCATGCGTACCCGATTCCGGCCGGATCATCAGCTCACGGCCCGCATGCTGCTGACCATTTTCCTGCTCGGGCTGGTCTATGTGGCGTTCATCGCGGTTCTGGTGGCGCTGATCAAATCGCTGGTCGCCATCGTGGTGGTCGTGGGCGCGCTGCTGTTCGCGCAGTTCTGGTTCTCCGACCGGATCGCCTTGTACGCCATGCGCGCCCACATCGTCACCCCTGAGGAAGCGCCGCAGCTGCACGGCATCATCGACCGCTTGTGCGCCACCGCGAACATGCCCAAACCACAGGTGGCCATCGCCGACCTGGACATGCCCAACGCGTTCGCCACCGGCCGTAGCCAAAGCCGCGCGGTCATCGCCGTCACCACCGGGCTGCTCGAACGCCTCGACGCCGACGAACTCGACGGCGTGCTCTCCCATGAGCTTTCGCACATCGCCCACCGGGATGTCGTGGTCATGACCACCGCCTCGTTCCTGGGCGTCCTCGCCGGACTCGTGGCGCGCTTCACCTTGTACTCCACCATGTTCGGCGGCGGCCGCGATCGCCGCAACGGCGACCAGCTGTTCCTGGTGATCCTCGCGGTGATGGCGGTCTCCGCAACCGTGTACGCGGTGAGTTTCCTGCTGATCCGGGCGTTGTCGCGCTACCGGGAGCTGGCCGCCGACCGGGCGGGAGCCATCCTCACCGGCCGGCCCTCCGAGCTGGCGTCGGCCCTGACGAAGATCAGCGGTGATATCTCGCGTATCCCCAGCCGGGATCTGCGCACCGAGCAGCCGTTCAATGCGTTCTTCTTCGCACCGGCGTTCGGCGCGGGAGCGAGCCTGTCGCTGCTGCTGTCCACCCACCCGAGCCTGGAACAGCGCCTGAACCAGCTCGCGGAACTGGCCACCGAACTCGGCCAGGAAGGCTGAGCACGCGATGGGGTTCCTCGACGTCCTGCTGGGCCGGACCAAACCGGTGCCGCCGAATCTCGATGTCCTGTTCACGATTCCCGCCGCGGCCCTGACCCTGCAGGCCGCCCTGGACCTGCGCCCCACCGGAGCCGGCGCGGTGAGCTTCAAACGGGCCGAAGGGGCCGGGGCAAAGCAGTCGGAGGACGAGATTCTCGGACTGCTGCACCTCGACGCGACGATGACGACCGACGTGACGACCGACGAGTTCGGATTCACCTGGATCACCTGCCGGCAGCAGGACCCCGACCCGGCCGCACTCGTCACCGCCCTGCACGCGATCAATACCACCTTGTCCGACAACGGATTCGGCCCCAGCCTGCTGTGCACCGTCATCGGCTTCACCCGCGACGGCTCACCGGGACGGCTCGGACTGGTGTACCTGTTCAAACGCGGCACCTTCTATCCGTTCGCGCCCACCGGACCGCAACGCCGCGACAACAATCTCGAATTACAAACTCGTGCAGCACTTTCCGGTGAACTGCCGATCGAAGCCGAACTCGAGCGCTGGTTCCCACTCTGGAACGCCCCGGTGCCATGAGCGTCGTGGAGACAATCTGCCGCAGCCTGGCTGGTCCGAACAGCGTGATCGGCCACTCAGGGTTGCAACCCGGTCGAGTCACCATCGTGTGTGACGTGGTTTGCGTGTAGAGCCGCCAGCCACATCGCGGTGAGTTCATCGGCGAGTTCAGTGCGCGTCAGTGGGAGTCTCCCGGACAAAACCGCCTCGATCACGTCGAACGCACCGCCGAGCATGAACAGCGCCAGTGCCTGTGTAGACCGCTGCGAGGGGCTGGTCAAAGGCAGTGTGTCGGTGATGATCTGCGCGAACTCGACCAGTAATGCGTGGCGGCGCTCGCGCAACGGGCCATGGCCCGCCGCGCAGATGAGGATGGCGGTCGCCTTGCGCCGATCCTCGGCCACGACGCCGTATCCGGCGTCGATCGCGCCGCGGATGCGTTCCTCGATCGTCTCGCCCGCCGCCACTGCCTCCACACCGCGCGCCACGACCTCTTCCGCGACCGTGTCGACGACGGCGGTCAGCAGTGCGTCGAGGTCGGCGAAGCTTTCGTAGAAGTAGCGCGGCGTCAATCGGGAGCGAGCGCAGATCGAGCGGACGCTGATCCCGGCCAGCCCGTCCTCGTGCAGGCAGTCCAGCCCGGTCGAGATCAACACCTGGCGGCGCTGCTCACGTCGCACATGCCCCGGAACGCCCCGGTAGGTCCCCGTCATGGCCACCTCCACATATTGACAACGACAACGACCGTTATCACACTACCGTATGACGGCTGGCAGACACCACATGCCGGCTGGCACACACCACGGGAGACAACGATGACTCTGCTGACCTACGACCGGGCCGGCGTGCCGGGAATGCCTGGCGATGCCGGCCTGCCCCTGATCGGCTACAGCTTGCAGCTCGCGCAGGGCTCCTTCTTTACCGACGACCGCCGCTACGAGCGATACGGACCGGTGTCATGGTCGAGCGCGCTCGGCATCAACGCCGTGCACGCGATGGGTCCGGACGCCTGCGGGGAGGTGCTGCGCAACCGCGACCAGGCCTATGCGAGCGGCCCCGGGTGGTCGTTCATGATCGGCCCGTTCTTCCACGGTGGGCTGATGCTCATGGATTTCGACGACCACCACCGCCACCGCCGAATCATGCAGTCGGCGTTCACGGCAGGACGCCTCGCCGGCTACCTCGGCCCGATGAACGAAACCATCGCCGCCGGCCTCCGCAATTGGCCCCAGACCGGCACACTGCACTTCCACCGCCAGATCAAACAGCTCACCCTCGACATCGCGACGCGCACGTTCACGGGCACGCCGCTGGGCCCGCAGACCCATCGCGTCAACGCCGCGTTCACCGACACCGTGGCCGCCACCACCGCCGCGATCCGAGTTCCGATTCCCGGCCTGCGCTGGTCGAATGGACTGCGCGGACGGCGCGTCCTCGAGCAGTACCTGGCCCCCGAGGTGGCGGCCAAACGCGCCGGGGACGGCAATGACCTGTTCAGCGCGCTGTGCCACGCGATCGATGCGGACGGCGAGCGGTTCACCGACAGCGAGATCGTCGACCATATGATCTTCCTGCTCATGGCCGCGCACGACACGGCGACCGCGACCATGACCACGATGGCCTATTACCTGGCTCGCCACCCGCAATGGCAGGAGCGTTGCCGAGAGGAGTCGCGCGCGCTCGGGGTCGACGCGATCAGCTATACCGACCTGGACCGCCTCGAATCGCTCGACCTCGTGATGAAAGAGGCGATGCGCATCATCACCCCGGTTCCTGCCGTCATGCGCAAGACCGTCAAGGACACCGAACTGCTCGGTTACCGCATCCCCGCCGACACCCACGTCGGCGTCATGCTCTGGCACCTGCATCACATGCCCGAGCTGTGGCCCAACCCGCACCGCTTCGATCCCGAGCGTTTCGCCGAACCGCGGCGCGAGGACAAGGCCCACCGCCACGCGTACATGCCCTTCGGCCACGGCGTGCACAAATGCATCGGCATGTACTTCGGCGGCATGGAGATCAAAGCGACAATGCACCAACTGCTCCTACGTCAACGGTGGAGCGTCGAATCGAACTATCGAATGCCCACCCAACTGCGCCCGCTACCCCGCCCCAGCGACGGACTCCCCATCCAAGTAACCCCCGCATGACCACATACAACGCACCATTCAGCCCTTCCGGGGCGGCGTTGCGAGACTGAAAGCACTGCGCCGCAGCATATTCCAGTTCAGCAACGGAGTAGGTCCGCAGCGCGGACCTACTCCGTCCCGCGGCCCACACCCGAAACCCCTACCCATCCGCCCTCGAAATCTTCGAACTTGCCTGGCGGGCCGAACACACCCAACTCGGCAGTAGCCGCCGCTCCGAGGTTTGCGAACACCCGAGATGATGTTGCGCCGTCGATCTTCGAGACCCCACGCTGGCCGGTTCGGATGTGCCGGTCGCGGTGCGGTTCCTGCGGCCTCGGATCGGCACGGCCGGTTGAACTTTCGATCCCTGCGCCGGCCAGTTAGGTCAGCGCGGTATGCGGCTTCTCAGCAAATCGGGTAGGGCCGGGTCCCGGCCAGGACTCGGCCCAGGTACCCGGCGGGATGCTCTCCTACGCGGCTTCCCGCCGCGAATACCGGCGAATCGCACGTTCGGCTCTTACACCCCGGTTTGGCCGTCAATCCGTTCCCGGATGAGGTCAGCGTGCCCGTTGTGTCGGGCGTACTCCTGAATCATGTGGGTGAGGATCCAGCGCAGGCTGTAGCGTTCGCCGGTCGGCCGATGCACGCCGAAGGTGTCGAGCGACTCGCAGGCGTCGGCGATCTTGCGGGATCGGTCACATGCGTTGTGCCACAAGCGGAGTGATTCGTCCGCATCGGCATCGTCGACGTCGAAGTCCGCGCCGTCTGGGGCGTCGGCGCGCCAATGCGCGAACGGGGTGTCCGTGCCGGGCAGGATCCGGGCGAACCAGCCCAGTTCGACATCGGTCAGATGTCGCACGAACCCGAGCAGCGACAGCTCGGACGGTTCCACAGCCCGCTGGCGAAGCTGGTCCGGTGTCAGTCCGGAACACTTGCGGACCAGTGTCTCCCGATGGAACTCCACGACACTGATAGGTGAGGAGTGGGTCGTGCCCTGGTCGATTGCGGAAGTAGCCCGTCGCGCAAAAACCGTTGCCTCGAACCGGTCCGGCAAGAATTCACCTGGTGTGTCGAACAGCGAGGCCAATGCCCGTGTCCGCGAGCACATGCCCGTGCTCGCAACGCAGGGTCGCACGCACCGGTGCCCCGCAGTCGGCATGGGTGACCACCAGCGGTGGGCCCGCAGGCCCGGCCAAATGCTTGTCACCCCACTGCATCAGAGCGGTCAGCACGGGCTGTAGCTCGCGACCGGCCTCGGTCAGCCTGTATTCCTGACGCATCCGCGAACCCGGCTCTCGATAGTCCCTGCGCTGCAGCACGTCGGCCTCGACCAACCAGTTCAGTCGCTGCATCAGCACGGCCCGGGACACCCCCGTGGCTTCCTGGATCGCATCGAAGCGCCGCACCCCGAGGAAAACCTCGCGAAGGATGAGCAGCGACCACTGCTCACCCACCACCCCGAGGGCCGCCGCCACCGAACATTCACGTGCCATCCGCCGATTCTATCTGAGTATGAATTCCGAACTCAGGATGCTACTGTCCGCGATCATGACCACCACGAGCGAACCACAAGAACAAGCCGCCCCCGCGGACACCTTCGGGACCAAAACCGTGTCCTGGCACGATCCGCGGCTGACCGCCGAAACCGCCCGCGGCAGCTCCGGTTTCGAATTCCTCGCCGCCTGGCAGCGTGGCGAGCATCCCGGCGCACCGATCTGCGAACTGATCAATACCCACCTGGTCTACGTAGAGGAAGGTGGCGTCGAATTCGCCTGCACCCCCGACGAATCCATGTACAACCCGATCGGGATGGTGCACGGCGGTATCGCGTGCACTCTGCTGGACTCCGCCGCGGGCTGCGCGGTGCACTCCACACTGCCCGCCGGTGTCGGGTACAGCTCGATCGAAATCAAGGTGAATTTCTTGCGCCCGATCCACGCCCGCAACGGCGAGATCTTCGCCAGTGGCCGGGTCACCAAGCCTGGCAAACGAGTCGCCTTCGCCGAGGCGGAACTCCGCGACTCCGCGGGCACCCTTCTTGCGACCGCCACCAGCAGTTGCCTGATCTTTCCAGCCTGAATCCGGCCGACCGGGAACCCCTGCCCCCACCAGCGCAAACCCGAGGGCCGCTCAGCCTATTGCCGGTTTCCGCCGTACCTTGGCTGCACCCCCGGCCGGGGCGGCGCGGTGCGCGCCGCCCGCGACCGGCGGTTCAGCTGCGTGACGTCGATCGAGCGGACCGCGTATCCGCGGTTCAAGACGGGTCTCCCCGATGTGATCGCCCACGGCATGCTCACCATGGGCTTGGGGGCGGGGTTCGTCACCGAATGGCTCGGCGACCCGGGCGCAATGATCAGATACGGCGTCCGCCTGTCGAACTACACGGTCATCGAAGCCGCCTCCGCCGGAACTGTCGAGTTCACCGGGCGCATCAAATCGGTCGACCCGGCCAGCAAGACCGCCGTCGTCGTCGTCATTACCGCGAAGTCCGCGGGCCGCAAGGTCTTCGGCCTCGCCACCGCCGACGTGCGTCTCGCGTGACCTGCTGCGTGTCAGTCCGGCAGCCAGTGCAGCTCGTGTGCCAGGGTTTTGGCGACGGTACGGATGCGGCGGTGCAGTGGTGACTGCACGCGTGGGAGGACCAGGTGGATCGTCAGGCTGGGC
>NZ_BAGC01000054.1 GCF_000308655.1 Nocardia niigatensis NBRC 100131
GCGCCGCGGTCGTCGCGGTCGCCGCCGGCGCGGTCGTGGCGGCGGGCCAGGCCACCATCGAGGCCTCGGGCACGCACGACAACAGCAATGTCGACTACCAGGCCGCCAACCAGGTCAAGGAAGTCGCCGCGACCTCGGTGGTCGGCGATGGCGCTACCGGATCGCCCCAGGTGGTGAGCCCGAACGCGCCCGCCAGCCTGGACCAGTTCAACGACATCCTGGCCAAGGGCAAGCAGTTCGCCGCCGACATGGCCAACCAGGAGGCGTCGAAGAACCGCCCGCTGTGGACGCGGTTCGCCAACGGCACCTTCACCTCCGGCTTCGGCATCCGCTGGGGCGTCGCCCATCAGGGCGTCGACATCGCCGCCCCGATCGGCACCCCGATCTACGCGGTGGCCGACGCCACCGTCCTCGAGGCCGGGCCCGCGTCCGGTTTCGGCATGTGGGTGCGGCTGCTCCACGATGACGGCACCGTCACCATCTACGGCCACGTCGACACCGCGACCGTCTCGCAGGGCCAGCGCGTGATGGCCGGCGATCAGATCGCGACCGTCGGCAACCGCGGCTTCTCGACCGGTCCGCACTGCCACTTCGAGGTCTGGCTGAACGGCGTCGACAAGATCGACCCGCTGCCCTGGCTGGCCTCGCGCGGCATCTCGCTCGGCCCCGAACGGGACTGACCCGCAATCGAATCCGATCCGGAAGGCGCGCCCCGCGGGGCGCGCCTTCCGGCATTCCGGCCGGCTTCCCGCGAAAGCGTCAGGGTGACGGCATGAAGGCCGGGACCGGGGTACGCGCGCTGCCGCAGTCGTTCGAGCGCTTTGCCGGCAAGGGCGTGCCGGACGGCCTGACCGGCGACCGGATCGAACCCGTCATGCGGATCGTGCAGATAGCCGAGGCCTCGGGGCGGACCGGCGAGGGCCGGCGGTGGTGGAGGTGTAACAGGCGCTGCCGGAGGATCGACCCCATCGCGCGGCGTCGAACCCGTCATGCGGATGGTGCACAGATCGCCGAGGCATCGGGGCGGACCGGCGAGGGCCGGCGGTGGAGGAGGTGTAACAGGCGCTGCCGGAGGATCGACCCCATCGCGCGGCCCTGGCGGCCCCGGAGCGGGTCCGGCTGCAACAGGCCGAGGAGACCGGCAGGGCGAGCGTCCCGGCGCGGTACGAGCGGTTCTGGACGCCGCGGGCACCGTCCGCCGCGCCCGGTTACGACGGTGGCGCGGCTGCGCGCCGTGGTGCCGCCCGGCCCGTTCGAGCTGACCGGGCCCGCGGACGTGGCCGGCCGATCCGAATCCTGGCTCGGTGGCCCCGGCGAGTTCGAGGTGCTCGACGCCGCCATCGGTCAGGTGGGCGCGGACCGGAGACGCGCTCGACCTGCTGTGCCCGGGCCGGCAGTGGCCCGGGCCGAGCGGTGAGATCCGTTCGGCGCGTTCAGCACCCGATCAGCGGCGGTTCGAGCGGTACCAGCGGATCAACGCGTCGGTGGACGAATCCGCTTGCGGTGCGGGCTCTTCCGGCGCGGTGAGCAGCGGTTCCAGGGCGAGCGCCTGCTGCTTGCCCAGTTCCACGCCCCACTGGTCGAAGCTGTCGATGCCCCAGATCGCACCCTCGGTGAAGACCTGGTGCTCGTAGAGCGCGATCAGCTGGCCCAGCACCGACGGGGTCAGCTGCGGCGCCAGGATAACCGTGGAGGGCCGGTTGCCGGGCATCACCTTGTGCGGCACCAGATTCGGGGCGGTGCCCTCGGCGGCGATCTCCTCGGCGGTCTTGCCGAAGGCCAGCACCTTGGTCTGGGCGAAGAGGTTGCTCATCAGGATGTCGTGCATGCTGCCCGTGCCGTCCATGGTGGGCAGATCGTCGGTGGGACGGGCGAATCCGATGAAGTCGGCGGGCACCAGCCGGGTGCCCTGGTGCAGCAGCTGGTAGAAGGCGTGCTGGCCGTTGGTGCCGGGCTCGCCCCAGAAGATCTCGCCGGTGGAGGTGGTGACCGGGGTGCCGTCGGCGCGCACGGACTTGCCGTTGGACTCCATGGTCAGCTGCTGCAGGTAGGCCGGAAAGCGGGCCAGGTCATTGGAGTACGGCAGCACCGCGCGGGACTGCGCGCCGAAGAAGTTCGAGTACCAGACGCCGAGCAGCCCGAGCAGGATCGGGCCGTTCTCGGCCAGGGGCGCATTCTCGAAATGCTCGTCCACGGCGTGCATTCCGGCCAGGAACTCGGCGAAGCGCTCCTTGCCGATGACCGCCATGACCGACAGGCCGATGGCCGAGTCGACCGAGTAGCGGCCGCCGACCCAGTCCCAGAAGCCGAACATGTTGGCGGTGTCGATACCGAAGTCCGCCACCCGCTGCGCGTGGGTGGACACGGCCACGAAATGCTTTGCGACAGCGTCCTCGCCGAGCGCGGCCACCAGCCAGCGGCGGGCCGCGGTGGCGTTGGTGAGCGTCTCGAGGGTGGAGAAGGTCTTGGAGGCGACGATGAACAGCGTGGTGGCCGGGTTCAGGCCGTCCAGCTTGGACACCAGGTCCGTGGGATCGACGTTCGAGACGAACCGCGCCGAGATGCCGGCGTCGGCGTAGTGCCGCAGGCCCAGGGTCACCATGGCCGGGCCCAGGTCCGAGCCGCCGATGCCGATGTTCACCACGGTGGCGATGCGTTCGCCGGTGGCGCCGCGCCACTGCCCGGAGCGCACCTGGTCGGTGAATTCGCCCATCCGCCGCAGCACCTCGTGCACGTCGGTCTCGACGTCCTGGCCGTCGACCGTGAGCGGCCGCGCGGCGGGCCGGCGCAGCCACACGTGCCCGACCGCGCGGTCCTCGGAGGTGTTGATGCGCTCGCCGGCGAACATGGCGTCGCGGCGCTGCTCGACACCGGCGGTCTGCGCCAATTCGGCCAGCAGATCCAGGGTTTCGCGTGTCACCCGGTGTTTGGAGTAGTCGATGTGCAGGTCGGCGACCTGCACGGTCAGGTCACGACCACGCTCGGGATCCTCGGCGAAGAATTCACGCAGATGCCGCCCCGCGAGCGAGGCATGGTGATCGTGCAGTTTCCGCCAGACCGCCGACGCGGTGATGTCGCTGCTCACGATCGCCGAGGGTACAACCTTGCGGTTGCGACTCGCAGGTAACAAGGCGTTCTCTGCATGCCGCACCAACGGCCGCACGCGCTCGCGTCGCCGGAGTTCGCCCAGCGCAGAGCGAGATTCGAACACGCGCCGGGGGTGCGGATTCCACGGACTGCGGCGGCCCGGGCGGGCACGAGCCTAGGCTCGTCTCATGGTGTCTGCGAGCGAACTACTCTCGTCCATTCCCACGCGACTCTGGATCGGCGGACCGGTGGATGCCACCGGCGGCGCGACCTTCCCCGTGCACGATCCGGCCACCGGTGAGGTCATCGCCAGAGTCGCCGACGCGACGCCCGAGGACGCGGTGCGCGCCCTCGACGCGGCCGCGGCCGTCCAGGCCGAATGGGCGGCCACCCCGGCCCGGCAGCGCGGGGAGATCCTGCGCGCGGTGTTCGAGGCCATCACCGCGCGGGCCGAGGAGTTCGCGCTGCTGATGACCCTCGAAATGGGTAAGGCTCTG
Organism: Nocardia niigatensis NBRC 100131; assembly: GCF_000308655.1. Lineage (GTDB taxonomy): Bacteria > Actinomycetota > Actinomycetes > Mycobacteriales > Mycobacteriaceae > Nocardia > Nocardia niigatensis. The sequence continues at coordinate 3,585 of NZ_BAGC01000054.1, forward strand.
CCGGAGAGCCGCAACGAGGTCCGCTACGGCGCGGAGTTCTTCCGCTGGTTCAGCGAGGAGGCGGTCCGGATTCACGGCCGCTACCAGCCCGCCCCGGCCGGGACCGGGCGAATCCTGGTGCACAAGCAGCCCGTCGGCCCATGCCTGGCCATCACGCCGTGGAACTTCCCGCTGGCCATGGGAACTCGCAAGATCGGCCCGGCGCTGGCGGCGGGCTGCACCATGATCGTGAAGCCCGCGGGCGAGACCCCGCTGACCATGCTGCTGCTGGCCCAGCTGTGCAGCGAGGCCGGGCTGCCGGACGGCGTGCTGTCGGTGATCACCACCTCGCATTCGGGTGCGGTGACCGCTCCCCTGCTGAGCGATCCGCGCCTGCGCAAGCTGACCTTCACCGGTTCCACGCCGGTGGGCAAGAAGCTGGTCGAGCAGTCCGCGCACGGTCTGCTGCGCACCTCGATGGAGCTCGGCGGCAATGCCCCGTTCGTGGTCTTCGACGACGCCGATCTGGATGCGGCCGTGCAGGGCGCGCTGCTGGCCAAACTGCGCAACGGCGGTGAGGCGTGCACCGCGGCCAACCGCTTCCACGTCCAGAATTCGGTTCGCCAGGAATTCACCGACAAACTGGTGGCGGCCATGGCGGAGTACCGGCTCGGCAATGGCGTGGATCCGGACACCACACTGGGCCCGCTCATCAACGAGAACCAGCTCGACACCGTGAGCGAGCTGGTGGACGACGCGGTGTCGGCGGGCGCGCAGGTGAGGCTGGGCGGCAAGGCACCCGGCGGTCCGGGCTGGTTCTACCCGGCCACGGTCCTCACCGATATTCCGGCGCAGGCCCGTATCCTGCGCGAGGAGGTGTTCGGCCCGGTCGCCCCGATCGTCGGCTTCGACACCGAGGCGGAGGGCCTGGCCGCGGCCAACAACACCGAATTCGGCCTGGTCGCATACGTTTACACGCGCAGTCTGGACCGCGCGCTGCGGGTGGCCGAGGGCCTGGAGACCGGCATGGTCGGCGTCAATCGCGGCGTCATCTCCGACCCGGCCGCGCCCTTCGGCGGCGTGAAGGAATCCGGTTTCGGCCGGGAGGGCGGCTTCGAGGGCATCGAGGAATACCTCGACATCAAGTACATCGCCCTGCCGTAGAGGGAAAGAACCGCCCCGGGGTCGAGACACCCGGGGCGGCTTGGGGGAGGCTGCATCCGTGGCACGCATGCAGCGTGGTCTGTATGAGGCCGCGCTGAACGGCGCTACCGCTCATGTATCTGCTCGAGCGGTGCTCGTCGTTAACAGGAGGCCGCCAGCGCCCGCCGAGAGCGGGTCCCCCGAGACTCGGTCAGTGGCCGAGCCGGCCGCGGCCCAGGCGCAGCAGCAGCATGGCCAGGGTGTGTCCCTCCTGGCCCAGTTCGCTGAATCGCTCGAGCACCTTCATCTCGCGGGAGTGGACGAGCTTGGGCCCGCCGTTCGCCATGCGCGTTCGCCCGATGATGCGCGAGACCTCGGTGCGGCGCTTGATTGCTGCGAGGATTTCGGCGTCCAGCTTGTCGATTTCCAAGCGCAGCTTGTCGATCTCAGCCTCGGAGGGCAGGGCGGAGTCCGAGCCGGTGGCAGACTCGGATTGTCCCGTCGTCGAGATGCTCATTCTTCAACTCCTCGTGGTCCAGAACGTCGATCGGCGGGTGGACCCACCCCGTTACCGATCGGTTCTTCACCAAGAATCAGACCTGTTGGCCTTACATTGTCCCCCCAGGATCACAAAACTCATCCCCCTGGGATCAGGCTCAGGTGCAATACGTCGCCTGGGAGCCGGTCATGGGACGAGTGTGCCACGCAGAGGGACCTATGCAAAACGGGTACGTTTGTGAATCTCCGGAGTTTCGCGGGCGGATGTGGTTCACCGGATGTTCGCCGGACCGGCACTTATCGGACACCTGTGCGATCCGGCCCGCCGCCTGTCGGTGCGCGCCGGTAGCGTGGATGGGCGATGAATACGACGGTGGCACAGGACGAGCAGAAGACCGAGCGGTTGCTCGAGGGATTGAATCCACAACAGCGCGCCGCGGTGATGCACACCGGCACCCCGCTGCTGATCGTGGCCGGCGCCGGGTCCGGAAAGACCGCGGTTCTGACCCGTCGCATCGCCTATCTGCTCGATGCCCGAGGGGTGCGCCCCGGCGAGGTGCTGGCCATCACCTTCACCAACAAGGCCGCCGCCGAGATGCGCGAACGCGTGGCCGGGCTGGTCGGCCCGCGCGCGGCCGGCATGTGGGTATCCACCTTCCACTCCAGCTGCGTGCGCATCCTGCGCACCCAGGCGTCGCTGCTGGCCGGGTTGAACTCCAACTTCTCCATCTACGACGCGGACGATTCCCGGCGGCTGCTGGGCATGATCGTCCGCGACTTCGAGATCGACGCGAAGAAGTACTCGCCGCGCCTGCTGTCCACCGCCATCTCGAATCTCAAGAACGAGCTCATCGACCCGCCACAGGCCGCGGCCGACGCCGAGACCGAGGACAGCGAGCTGCCGCGCATCGTGGCCCGGGTCTACGACGAGTACCAGCGGCGCCTGCGCGCGGCCAATGCCCTCGACTTCGATGATCTGATCGGCGAGACGGTGTCGCTGCTGCAGCGGCATCCGCAGGTGGCCGAGTACTACCGGCGGCGTTTCCGGCACGTGCTGGTCGACGAGTACCAGGACACCAACCACGCGCAGTACGTGCTGGTGCGCGAGCTGGTGGGCCACCATCGGGGCGGGCCGGGTGACGCTACCGCTTCCGAGGATCGGGTGCCGCCCTCGGAGCTGTGCGTGGTGGGTGACGCGGACCAGTCCATCTACGCCTTCCGCGGCGCCACCATCCGCAATATCGAGGAGTTCGAGCGTGACTTCCCGGATGCGGAAACCATTCTGCTGGAACAGAACTACCGCTCCACCCAGTACATTCTGACCGCCGCCAACGCGGTCATCGCCCGCAACGAGGGGCGGCGCGAGAAGAAGCTGTGGACCGATCAGGGCGACGGCGATCTGATTGTCGGCTATGTAGCCGACAACGAGCACGACGAGGCCTCGTTCGTGGCCCGCGAGATCGACCGGCTGGTCGATCAGGGCGACGCCAACTACGCGGATGTGGCGGTCTTCTACCGCACCAACAACAATTCACGCGCGCTGGAAGAGATCTTCATCCGCATGGGTCTGCCCTACAAGGTGGTCGGCGGCGTGCGCTTCTACGAGCGCAAGGAGGTTCGCGACATCGTGGCCTACCTGCGCGTGCTGGAGAATCCGGACGACGCGGTGAGCCTGCGCCGCATTCTCAACACGCCGCGCCGCGGCATCGGCGATCGCGCGGAGGCGTGTGTGGCCGTGCATGCCGAGCAGCGGAACACCGGTTTCGCCCAGGCGCTCCGGGATGCGGCCGAGGGCAAGGTGGCGCTGCTGAATTCGCGTTCGCAGCGGGCCATCGCCGGGTTCCTGGAGCTGCTGGAGGAGATCCGGGCGGCGGGCGCGCAGGCGGCTGGTGACACAGGCGTGGCCGCCGCGGACTTCCCGGATGTGGGTTCGGTGGTGGAGGCGGTGCTGGACCGCACCGGCTATCGCGCGGAGCTGGAGGCCTCCGACGATCCGCAGGACGGCGCGCGCCTGGACAACCTCAATGAATTGGTCAGTGTCGCAAGGGAATTCAGTTCCGAGGCGCGCAACAATGTGGAGGCCGCGCGGGCCGAGGGCCTGCTGCCCGAGCAGGCCGAGGGGGAACCGGAGCCGGGGTCGCTGGCGGCGTTCCTGGAGCGGGTCTCGCTGGTGGCCGACGCGGACCAGATCCCCGAAGAGGGTTCGGGCGTGGTCACTTTGATGACGCTGCACACCGCCAAGGGCCTGGAGTTCCCGGTCGTATTCGTGACCGGCTGGGAGGACGGCCAGTTCCCGCACATGCGCGCCCTGGGCGATCCGACGGAGCTGCAGGAGGAGCGGCGCCTGGCGTACGTGGGCATCACGCGCGCCCGCAAGCGGCTGTATCTGACCCGGGCCGTGGTGCGGTCCGGCTGGGGGCAGCCGGTCTCGAATCCGGAATCCCGCTTCCTGCAGGAGATTCCGGGTCACCTCATGGATTGGCGGCGTCTGGAGCCGGCACCGTCGCAGACCTCGCGCGGTTTCCGCCGGCGCGGCGATGACGATGGCCTGGAACGGGATTGGACCCGCGGCGACGGCTGGTCCGAGCCCCGCCCCGGTCTGCGTGATCGCGGTGAGCGGCGGCCCGCGCCGGCCGCCGCCGGGGTCAAGCGCAACAACACCGGTCTGGTGCTTGCGGTCGGCGATCGGGTCAACGACGACAAGTACGGTCTGGGCCGGGTGATCGCCGCCGAGGGTTTCGGTTCCCTGGCGACGGTCACCATCGACTTCGGCACGGCCGGCAAGATCCGGCTGATCCCGCAGTACAGCCGGACGCTGACCAAGCTCTGATCAGCTGGTGTGGCGGCTGAGGACGTCGTAGGCGCGCAGGGCGTCCTCGGGGAAGACCAGGATCCGGAAGCGGTCCTTGATGTTGCGCCAGCGGTGGATGCGCGCCCGGCCCATGGTGGCGCGCACTCCGTGGGTGTGCAGCAGCTGCCGGACGGCGCGCGCGGACTGCATGTCGTAGACGGTGGCGGCGGGCACCAGCAGCCCGTATTCCGCGTCGTCGGTGCGTGTCCGGAGTTTCATCCTCGACTCCCGTTGTCCTGCTTGGTTTTCAGCATGGCGAGCTGTGCGCGTTCCTCCTCATGATGCTGGGCGGTGCGGAGCGCGCGTTCGCCGGGTGGGTCGGCGACGAGGAATCCGCCGGGCCCGGGTTTGCCCGCGGAGCCGAGCTTGCTCATCTTCTTCGGGACGGCGGCACCCTGGTACTCCAGGGGAACCGGATGGCCGTGCCCATCCACCGGTCCGAGCGACTGGTGCACCTCGATGTATTCGCCGTGCGGCAGCCGCTTGATGATGCCGGTCTCGATGCCGTGCTCGAGCACCGCCCGGTCGCTGCGCTGCAGGCCCAGGCAGAAACGGTAGGCGATGAAGTAGGCCAGCGGCGGCAGGATCAGCAGCGCGATCCGGAAGAACCAGGTGGTCGCGTTGAGCGAGACGTCGAACTTCAGCGCGATGATGTCGTTCACGCAGGCGAAGGTGAGCACCAGGTAGAAGGCGATGGCCATGGATCCGATCGCGGTGCGCACCGGCACATCTCGCGGCCGCTGCAGCAGATTGTGGTGCGCGGTGTCCTTGGTGAGCCGCTTCTCGATCCACGGATACAGCGGGATCACCACCAGCACCAGGCCCATCACCACCGCCACCCAGAAGGGCGCGGGAATGGTGTAGCGGCCCAGGTAGATCTCCCAGGGTGGCATGAGCCGGGCGAGGCCGTCGGTCCACATCATGTAGAAGTCGGGCTGGGATCCGGCCGATACCTGGGCGGGATTGTAGGGCCCCAGATTCCAGATCGGGTTGATCTGGAACAGCCCGCCCATGAGGGCCACGGTGGCCAGGGTGAAGGCGAAGAACGCGCCCTGGTCCAGGGAGAACACCGGAACGATGCGCGCGCCCACCACATTTCGCTCGGTGCGGGCGGGCCCGGGGAACTGGGTGTGCTTCTGGTACCAGACCAGGGCGATGTGGGCGCCGATGAGCGCCAGCATGATTCCCGGGAACAGCAGCACGTGGGTGATGTAGAGCCGCGGGATCAGGACGGTGCCCGGGAATTCGCCGCCGAAGAGGAAGAAGTGAGTCCAGGTGCCGATGACGGGGATCGCCATGGTGATGCCGCCCAGCGGGGAGCGCAGGCCGGTGCCCGACAGCAGGTCGTCGGGTAGCGAGTACCCGAAGTAGCCCTCGAACATGGCCAGGATCAGCAGCACCGCGCCGATCACCCAGGTGGCCTCGCGGGGTTTGCGGAAGGCGCCGGTGAAGAACACCCGGAACATGTGGATGATGATCGACGCCGCGAACAGCAGGGCGGCCCAGTGGTGGACCTGCCGGACGAACAGCCCGCCGCGCACGTCGAAGGAGATGTCCAGGACGCTGCGGTAGGCGGCCGACATCTGCACGCCCCGCAGCGGTTGGTAGCTGCCGTCGTAGGTGACCTCGGTCATGGACGGTTCGAAGTAGAGGGTCAGGTAGACGCCGGACAGCAGCAGGATGATGAAGCTGTAGAGCGCGATCTCCCCGAGCAGGAACGACCAGTGGGTCGGGAAGACCTTGTTGATGGAGCGTTTCAGGCCCGCGGCCAGGTGATACCGCTGGTCGGCGGCATCGGCGCGGTTCGCGGTGGCGTTCATGAACATGAGACGCCGGAGCAGGCCGAAACGTGACACCTGGATCGGGCGTTTGTCCCGGATCACCCCCCCGGAGTTCCGGGGGCCGCCGGTCAGCGTGGCAGCAGGTTCGACAGCGCCTCGTCGAGGGTCGGGTAGCGGAAGCGGAACCCGCTGTGCCGCAGCACCTCCGAGGTGGCGTGCCGCCCGGTCAGCCCGAGCGCCGGGTCGGTGCGCAGGAATACCGCGCCGACGGTGAGGGCTACGGCGGGAGTGGGCGGCGACCACGGCCGGCGCAGCTGCCGGCGCAGGGCGGTCATGAGTTCCTTGTTGCGCACCGGGAAGTCGGTGGCCGCGACCAGGACGCCGTTCGGCAGGCCGACCCGCGCATCCAGGCCCAGTCCGGCGCGCACGATGGCCAGCCAGTCCTCGAAGTGGATCCAGCTGAACCACTGCCGTCCGCTGCCGACGCTGCCGCCCAGCCCCGCCTTGGTCAGGCCCGCCAGCCGCCGCAGCGCGGGCGCGTCCGGGTCCAGCACGATGGAGGTGCGCAGGATGGTCCAGTGGGTGGCGTTGGCGCCTTCGAAGGCCGCCTCCCAGGGCGCGGCCACGCCGGTCATCTGCGGCAGCCCGGGCTCGGGCAGGGGTGTGCTCTCGGTACAGCGGAGCTCCCCCGCGTCGGCCCAGATGGCGGTGGTACCGGCCTGGATCCAATAGTCGATGGGCCGGTCCAGCGTCTTGGACGCCTCCACCAGCGCGCGAGTGGAATCGACTCGGCTGCGGCGCAATTCGGCCACATTGCGGGCGGTGGGACGGCAGTCGACGAGCTTGCCCGCGAGGTTGACCACCGCGGTGCGGCCCGGATTGCGCAGGGCGTCGGTCCACGCGCCGAGGGTGTGGCCGTCCCATTCGTATTGCGGGTAGGGCAGATCCGGCACCGCGCGCCGGGTGAGGATGACAGCCCGCTGGCCCCGGCAGGTGAGGTCGGCGGCCAGGGTGCGACCCAGCGCCCCGGTGCCGCCCGCGATGACGACGGTGAGCGCGTCGGCGGCGGGTCGCAGTCCGGCCAGCTGAGCCAGGCGGGTGAAGCAGGTGCGGGTGTCGTGGAGCAGCAGGTCCCCGACGATCTTGCGCATGACCGCCGCCGAGGCGCCGCTGAAGGTGAGCTGCTGACCGAGTTCGGTGCCGCCGTCGCGCGGGGTGAGCACCCAGCGCAGGCGCATGGTGCCCGCGGGTTCGGGCTGTTCCAGGGTGATTTCGCGATCGGGCACGAAGGTGGAGACGACGAACGGCTTCGCGAGCCGCCCGTGCACTGCCTCGTGGACGCGGCCGCGTGGCAGGTAGTCGCCGGTGACGCTTGCCGCCGGGGCGCCGTGCAGTGTCACCGCGGCGACGGCGGGATTCCACTCGGGCCAGCGGGCGGGATCGCCCAGCACGGCCCACAGCTGCTGGGGCGTGCGGGCGATCCACTGGGTGTACGTCGTTGTACGAGGCATGCTTTCGACGCTATTACCGCTGGGCCGCGGCCGGAAGCGTGGCTTTGGTCGCAGCCCAGCGGCGCGGTCAGCCGATGCTGGTCTGGGTGCCGAGGGTGAAGGTGTGACCGTGCGAGGTGCAGGTCAGACCGCCGCCGTGCGGACGGCCGCCGAGGCAGGTCGCGCCCGCGTAGTCGAACTGGGTGCCGGCGTAGACATTGCCCGGAGGGCGCGGCACGTCCCAGAGCTGACGGGCGTTGGGGTTCCCGTGTTGTCCGCCGAGTCCGAAGGTCGGGTGGGCGGGCAGGAAGGAACCGTCGATCACGATGTCGGAGATGGGAATCAGGCCCCAGAGTTTGTTGCCCTGCCCGAGATCGCAGGCGACGTCGCCATTCGCGTGAATGGCGCACTGGGTGGCGAATTCATTGAAATAGAGGGTGTCGCCCACCAGGAAGTCCGAATTGTCCGCCTCGATGACACCTGAATCGGCGGAGGCGATACCGGTGCCGAGGAATGAGAGCGCCACCGCGGCCATCGCAGAGCCGATAACACTACGTACGTTCATGATGACCGACCCTAGAGCACCGGAACCCGTTGACACCAGCGCGAATTCGCGTGTCTCACAATGAGGTGCATCGATTGACGAGGTTTCTCGATCCACCCCGATTCGCTACTTGATGAATGTCCCCGGTCGCCCGAAGGTGAACACGACAGTCGTGCGTCGCGGGCGCATTCCGGACAACAGAGGCATGTGATGAGCGAGAAGATCCGCGTCGAAGGCACCATCACGGTGGACAATATCGTCAGCGGCGAGGCTATCGACCGCCGCCCACACCCATGACCGCGCCGGGGAGGAATCCAGGGTCAACGATCGTCCGGGTGGGTGACCTTCTGGACCTCCACCAATCCGGTCAGGCCGGAGAAGGCGTCGGGATTGACCGTGAACAACGGCAATTTGATGGATGCCTCCGCACTTCCGGCCGATATCGTTGCGGCACTTGATAATCCACTGAACGCCGCAACAGCTTCCGCGAGCGGGACCGCCGAACGACGCCTCAGATTCCGGTGCGGAACAAGATCCGCGACCGGGGTTCCATCCACCGTGATGGTGTATGAACGCCCGGCGCGGACCTCACGAAGGACGCGGCTCGCGTCATTCCGCAGTTCCCGCTGGGGGATCTCTGGAAACTCCGCAGGACTCGTCATATGTCCTCGATACGGGATTGACTACACCGTCGCAACGGCTTCGCTACGGATGCGACGGGTGTCGGCCGGATCCGGCAACCGGAGCCGACTCAGTCGACGTAGGCGCGCTGAATGATGGCCTCGGTGTCGACGCCGGTCGGCAGCGTGCCGAACGCGATACCCCAGTCGCCGCCGAACCTGGTGCCGCAGAAGGCGTCCGCGACGGCCTGGTGCCCGTGCCGCACCAGCTGGGCGCCCTGCAGCACCAGCGCCATCAGCTCCACCACGCGCCGCGCGCGGTATTCGATATCGGCGAAGTCGGTGAGCTCCTTGCCGATTCGGTCGATGGCCTCGTCCAGGTAGCGGTTGGCGCCGCGGGACAGGTTCACCTCGTTGAAGAACGCCTCGACCGTCTCCGGCTGACGGCCCATGGCGCGCAGCGCGTCCAGCGCCGCCACATTGCCCGAGCCCTCCCAGATGGACATGAGCGGGGCCTCGCGGTACAGCCGCGGCATGCCGGACTCCTCGGCATAACCGTTGCCGCCGAAGCATTCCAGCGCTTCGGCCGCGTGCGCGGGGGCGCGCTTGCACACCCAGTACTTGGTGACCGCCAGCGCGATGCGGCGCAGCGAGGCCTCGGCGGGATCGATGTCGGCGCGGTCGGTGGCGCCGGCCAGGCGCATCATGACGGTGGTCGCGGCGTCGGACTCGATCACCAGGTCCGCCAGCACATTCCGCATGGCGGGCTGGTCGACCAGGTGCTTGCCGAACACCTGCCGGTGCCGGGCGTGGTGGGTGGCGTAGACCGCGCCGGCGCGCATGCCGGTGGCCGAGCCGATCACGCAGTCCAGCCGGGTCATATTGACCATTTCGATAATGGTCTTCACGCCCGCGCCCTCGTCGCCGACCAGCCAGCCGATGGCGTTCTCGTACTCCAGTTCCGAGGAGGCGTTGGACTTGTTGCCCAGCTTGTCCTTGAGCCGCTGGATACGCAGCGCGTTGCGGGTGCCGTCCGGCAGCACCCGGGGCAGCAGGAAGCAGGACAGGCCGCCCGGCGCCTGGGCCAGGGTCAGGAACATGTCGCCCATGGGGTGCGAGGTGAACCACTTGTGGCCGACGATCCGGTAGGTGCCGTCGGATAGCGGGGTGGCCGTGGTGGTGTTGGCGCGGACGTCGGAGCCGCCCTGCTTCTCGGTCATGGACATGCCCGCGATGAGACCAGCCTTGCTGGACGGTTCGCGCAGGCCGAAGTCGTAGACGCGGGAGGCCAGCAGCGGCTCGAATTTCGCGGCCAGTTCGGGATTGTGGCGCAGCGCGGGCACCACGGCGTAGGTCATGGAGATCGGGCACATGTGCCCGGCGTCGGCCAGACCCCAGGTGTAGAACTTGGCGGCGCGGGCCACGTGCGCGCCGGGCCGGTCGTCTTGCCAGGGCGAACCGTGCAGGCCGTGCGATACCGCGGTGTTCATCAGGTCGTGCCAGTGCGGGTGGAATTCCACCTCGTCGATGCGGTTGCCGTAGCGGTCGTGGGTGTGCAGGACCGGCGGGTACTCGTTGGCCAGCCGGCCCCACTCCTGCGCGGCCGCGCCGCCCGCGAGCACGCCCAGCTCCCGCACCTCGGCCTCGGCCCAGCCCGCACCCTCCCGGTGCAGGCCCTCGAGCAGCGCGGGATTGCGCGAGTTGTCGAAGGGGACGATGGGCGGCACCTGATTGAAGACGTCGTGCGTGTGCATTGCGGGTGACTCCTATTCGTGTGGGACGCCGCGAGATTCGGGAAGTTCGGGCTGGACGCCGGAGGCAGAGGGCTGGACGCCGAGGGCGCGCAGCGCGAAGGAGACCAGTTCGGGCAGCACCGATTCGCTCTGCAGCTGTTCGGAGAGCGGGCCGACGAGCACCTCGCCGATGGCCCCGACCAGCGCGGTGGCGGAGGTGCGCGGATCCTGCGGCGGCAGTTGACCGGTGGCGATGCCGTCGGAGATCGCGGACACGTAGGTCTCGGCGAAGGCCCTGCGGAAGCGCAGACGTTCGGCGTCGACGGCGGCGTCCACGGGCTCGGCGAGCAGGACGTAGGCGAGTTTGGGGTTCTTGAGGGCGCGGCCGGCGAAGGTCTCGACGGCGGCCGTGACGCGGTCCGGGGCGGTGCGCCCCTCCCCCGCCGCGCCGGCCGCGGCGACGGCGTCGACCTCGCGGGTGACGACCTCGCGGAAGACGGCGGTGACCAGTTCGGCCTTGCCGCTGAAGTTCTTGTACACCGTGCCGGTGGCGACCCCGGCCTCGGCGGCGACCGCCGCCATGGACAGTCCGGCGAACCCGTCGCGGGAGAGCACGGTCATGGCGGAGCGCACGATCGACCCCGCCTGAGCATCCAGGCGGGCCTGGACAGCGGGCGTTCTGCGATAGGCCATGCAAGAAGTGAACCACCAATTCATTTCTTGACGCAAGCCCACCCGTCGCCCACCACCGCCCTCGGCCGGGGCGCGCCGCGCCGCTGTACAGGATCCGGTTACGGCGTACTGTCGGCCGCGTGACAGTACGAGTGGAGCGCAACGGCCCCGTCTACACCGTGATCCTGCACCGGCCCGAAGCCCGCAACGCGGTCGACGGCCCGACCGCGAAGGCCCTGGCCGACGCCTTCCGCGAGTTCGACGCCGACCCCACCGCCGCGGTCGCCGTGCTGTGGGGCGACGGCGGCACCTTCTGCGCCGGCGCCGACCTGAAGGCCCTCGGCACCGAACGGTCCAACCAGGTCACCGAGGACGGCGACGGTCCCATGGGCCCGACCCGCATGAAGCTGTCCAAACCGGTCATCGCCGCGGTCTCCGGGTACGCGGTGGCGGGCGGCATCGAACTGGCGCTCTGGTGCGATCTGCGAATCGCGGAGCAGGACAGTACCTTCGGCGTGTTCTGCCGCCGCTGGGGCGTACCGCTCATCGACGGCGGCACGGTGCGGCTGCCGCGCATCATCGGCGAGGGCCGCGCCATGGACCTGATTCTCACCGGCCGGGCCGTCGGCGCCACCGAGGCGCTGCAGATCGGCCTGGTCAACCGAGTGGTGCCGACCGGCGAATCCCGCCGTGCCGCCGAGGATCTCGCGCGCGAGATGGCCGCCCTGCCGCAGACCTGCCTGCGCTCGGACCGGATGTCGGTGCTGGAGCAGAACGGCCTGGAGGAGCCCGAGGCCATCGCCAACGAGCTGCGCCACGGCATGAGGGCGCTCATGGACGGCGCGCTGGACGGGGCGCAGCGGTTCGCCTCGGGCGCCGGCCGGCACGGCAGTCCGGCCTGATCCGGGCTCGGGTCCGCGCGCTCGCCGGAAAGCCCCGAATACGCGTGGCAGCACGCCAGGGAACCGATCGGTACGCTAGCCGTTCGATGGATCGGCTGAGCGTGCTGGACGAGATCTTCCTGCGGTCGCATCGGGGCATGGGCACCCCGATCGTCCTGCAGGGACTCTGGCGTACCGCCGAACCGGTACATCCGGCCCTGCTCTGGCGCGTGCACCGTGATCTGCGCACCGGGCCGCTGGGCCGCCGCGTGGTGCGGTCACGGGTGCCCGGGGCGCGGCCGCGCTGGCAGCCGAACGAGACCGCGTACCCGTTCACCATGACGCCCGAGCCGATTCCGGCCGCGGCCGTGCTGGATTGGGCCGATCAGCAGGGCGTGGACCTCGATCCCGAGTCCGGGCCGGGCTGGCGGCTGTCGGCGGCCCGCCTCGACGACGGCGGCTGCCTGGTCGCGCTGACCTGCTCGCACGCGCTGGCCGACGGCCGCGCGCTCACCCTGGCCATCGACAACGCCCTGTCCGGCATCCCGCTCGCCGCACCCCTTGCGGGGCATTCGGATTGGGCCGACGCCCGGCGCATGTGGGCCACCGTCCTGGGCGGGACCGCCCGCGCCCTGCGGCGCGGCATCCCCGCCCGTCCCACCGCGCCCGAGGCGCGAAAGCTGCTGCCGGGCACCGCGACTGCCATGTCACGACCCGGCGCCTCCGCCACCTGCGGGACGGTGCTCGAGATCCCCGCCCGGGACTGGAACCGCGTCGCCGTCTCGCACGCGGGCACCGCCAACAGCCTGTTCGTCCATCTGATCGCGAAGATGCTGTGGGCCAGTGGCTTTCCCGCCGACACCATCGCCGCCAGTCTCCCGGTCGACACGCGGGACGAGCCGCGCGTGGACAACGACATGTCCATGACCGAGGTCGCCATCACCCACGATGACACCCCGGCCACGCTGCGCCGCAAGGCCCGCGCGGCCTACGAGCACCGCATGACCAGTCCCGGCGGCATTCCGGAGGAGATCCTCCAGGTCGTGCCGGACCGCTGGGCGTATCGGCTGGCCCGGGGCGCGGGCGAGCGAGACATCCTGTGCTCCAATATCGGAAACCTCCCGGAGTCGCTGCTCGCACTGGGGCCGCATGCCTGCACCGGGCTGGCGGCTCGCGCGATCCACCCTGGGCTCCGGTCCGACGCGCTGCCCCGCACGCGGCTCTCCGGCTATCTGACCCGGATCGCCGACACCTACACGCTGTCGCTGGTCGGGCTGGACCCGGATGCCGTCCCGACCTCCGCCGCGCTCACCGCGCTGGCCGAGGCGGAACTGTCCGCTCTCGGCCTGCCCTGCTCGACCTGGTGACCGCCGCTAGGTGAGGGCGGGAATCCGAACTCCCTGCCACGCCAGGCGTTTGGCGCGCTCCGGATCGCGTTCGACGCGGCCGGGCGAATCCATGATCAGCGTGGCGCGCTGCTCCTCGGTGTAGGCGGGCCAGACCGGCAGTGGAGTTCCGGTGCGGGCGAAGGCCAGCCAGTTGTCCTGGAACTGGCTCGACACCTCGCGGAAGGCGCGATGGCCGCCGAGCGCGGTCATGGCACGGCCCAAGGACGAGTCGACCGCACCGAAGACGGGGATCAGGTCCAGGGCGTGCGTCGCGCCGAAACCGCTCAATTGAATTGCGCGCGGGGCGAAGTCGTAGCGGTAGGCGTAGGTCGGCGCGTACCGGCTGTGCGCCTCCATGACGCGCACCGAGGGCCGCCAGAAGGTGAAGTCGCCGCCCATGCGGACGGTGGCCCTCTTGCCCGGGAAGCCGGGATACGCGGCGGTGACCCGGTTCTCGACGGCCGCGCCGAATTCGGCGAGCGTCTCGTGCAGCCGGTCCTGCGAGGTCGGCATGGACTGGCCGAGTTTGGTGAAGATGGGGCTGTCGTCGCCCACGTCGAGAGCCTGATCCACGTGCCGCAGCAGCCAGCGCATGCGATCGGGGGTGGTGGGCAGGGTGTCGTCGAAGCGCACGAACAGGGTGGCCTCGTCCCGGTTCGTCCCGATGATGAGCGGTACGCGATGCGCGGTGCCATTGACGAACGCGGCGATCGGTGCGACCGGCAGGTATTCACCGTCCACCACGGGCGCCACCGGGAACAGGCCCGGCTGCTGTTGCATGACCCGGGAGACCGAGTGGTCGACGGCCTTGCGGATGTCGTTGGCGCCGGCCGTGCGCAGCGCCTTGGCTGCGTCTCCGGGGGCGATGCCGAGGTCGTCGAGGACGCGGCGGGCGAACAGCCGGGCCTCGGCCTGGCTCGGCGCCCAGTCCGCGGGCGCGCTCTGGGCGATGGCGCGGTGGAACAGTCCGGCCGCGGCGGGCGTGGCCATCAGGGCGAGCACCGCGTGCGCGCCGGCCGATTCGCCGAAGATGGTGACATTGTTCGGGTCGCCGCCGAACGCGGCGATATTGCGCCGCACCCACTCCAGCGCCGCGACCTGATCGCGCAGGCCCAGGTTGGAGTCGAATTGGCTGTCGGGCGTGGAGTATTCGCCGAAATCGACGTAACCGAAGGCCCCGAGCCGGTAGTTGACCGACACCACGATGACATCGCCGCGGACCGCCAGCCTGCCGCCGGAATACAGCCGCAGCGCGGAGGTACCGATCATGTAGCCGCCGCCGTGAATGAACACCATGACCGGGCGCGGCGTGGCGGATGGCGTGTTCGGCGCCGTCACGTTCAGTGTGAGGCAGTCCTCGCCGGTCGGCTGCGCCTGGCGCGGCCCGGTTCGGGCGCCATCCCGGTGTTGCATTGCGGCGTAGCCGAAGCGGGTGGCGTCACGCACCCCGCTCCACGGCTGCACCGGCCGCGGCGCCCGGAAGCGGAACTCTCCCACCGGAGCCGCCGCGAAAGGGATGGACCGCCAGCGTGAAACGCGGCGGCCCCGTAATCCGCGAACTGCGCCGTCCGCGGTCGTGATGTCTGTCGTTGCCACCATTCACAAAGGGTAGACCCAACTCTCGGGGGCTCCCAGGGGTCGGCGGGCGGGTGGCGGGAACAGCCGACCCACCGGCCGGGCGCGGCGGGCCGGACAGCGACGGGACGGCTACTGCAGATAACCCTCGACCTGGCGGGCGGAGTTGGCCTGGGCCTCGTCGGGGTTGCGGCCCTGGTCCTGGCGGGCACGGCGCTGGCGGAGCAGGTCCCAGCACTGATCGAGCTGGACCTCGATCTCGGCCAGCTGGCGGCGCTCGGTCTCCGGGTCGAGTTCGCCACCGGTGGTCTTGGCTCGCAGCTCGTGCTCACGATCCACGAGTTCCTTGATGCGCGCGTGGATGTCCTTTTCGCTCATGCGGACCACTCTACGACCCGGGCCAGCGCCGACCCGGCCAATCCGACCGCGCGTGGCAGCTCCGCCGCAGGTAGCGCCGCATATCCGAGGGCGATGCCGAAGGTGTGCCGGGCGCCGAGATGATGGCGGCCCAGCGCGTCCAGATAGACGCCGAGCTCGCGGGCGGCGGCCACCGCGCGATCCTCCTGCTCCGGGGTGGCGAGGGGGACGAACACGTGGGATCCGGCGTCGTCGCCGCGCACGCGCAGGCCGTGGCCGCGCAGCGCGTCCACCACCAGAGCACGCCGGGTGGGCATGTCGCGGCGCAGGCGGCGCAGATGGCGGGCCAGGTCGCCGTGCCGGGCCAGTTCGGCCACCACTTGCTGACCGGCGGGGGCCGGGCCGGTGCCGGTGAATTCGCGGTGGGCGAGCACGGCCGCGGCGACGGCGGGATCGGCAACCAGCCAGCCGACACCCAGCGACGGGGTGAGGATTTTGCTGGTGGTGCCCAGGTGCACGACCACGTCCGGGGCCAGGGTGGCCAGCAGCGGCAGCGGTGCGGTGTCGTACCGCAATTCGCCGTCGTAGTCGTCCTCGACCACGAGCGCGCCGGTGCGGCGGGCGAATTCGATGAGCTCGACGCGGCGCGCGGCGGGCATGCGCGCGCCCAGCGGAAACTGGTGCGCGGGAGTGCAATACACGAGACCGGCGTCCTCCGGCAGCAGCTCCACCCGCAGGCCGTCGGCGTCCACCGGCACCGGGACCGTCCGCATGCCCGCCGCCCGGAAGGCTCCGGCCGCCCGCTGATAGCCCGGATCCTCGATGGCCACCACCGCGCCGGGCCGCAGCAGCGCGGCCGCGAGTTCGCCTGCGGCCGCGCTGGTTCCGGCGGTGGCCAGCACCGTGGTCCCGCTGCCCGCGCCCAGCCCGCGATGCCGCAGCAGATGTTCGGCGACGGCCTCGCGATAGTCGGTCTCACCGCTCCGGTCCTTGCGGATCAACGGCATTCGATCCGAGGCGGCCCGCCACGCCCGCCGCCAGGCGGCCCGATCGATGGCCTCGATGGCTGGCGCCCCCGCGCCCAGATCCAACAGTCCCGCCAGCGGATCGAGCCGTTCGGGCCCGCCGGTCTGCGCGCCGACCGGCGCGGGCGCCGCCGTCAGATAGGTGCCCGACCCGTGCCGCCCATCCAGCCACCCTTCCGCGTGCAGCTGGTCGTAGGCCGCGGTCACAACGGTCCGGCTCACCCCGAGCCGCTGCGCCAGCTCCCGCGAGGACGGCAACCGGTCACCACCACGCAGCGCACCGGAGCTGGCGGCCCGCCGCAGCCCATCGGCCACCTGCACTGCCAGCGGCACCCCGCTCTCCCGTGCGATCGCGAACGGAAGATCATCGTCGACCAGCCGATTCACCTTCGAGTGGCCTCCTGCCCCTGCGGCGAACAGTCGATCCCAGCATGCCAGTCCTGGTGGTGGACCCGACCACGAACGCCGCACCGGTCCGCCGAAGTGGTCTGTCGATCTTGCGGGGAATTGGCTATTCAGGAATGCCATTTCTCCGCTGAAACTGGTCGTATGAGTGAGACAGCTTCTAGCCGGACCCCTTTGTCACCCACCCCGCGCAGCAGCCTCACCCGAGCCAAGGAGCGGGGTCGCGTTGATCGCGGCGAGCTGGACGCGGTCCTCGACGCCGGGCTGATCTGCCACCTGGGCGTGGTGCTGCACGGCAGCCCGGTGGTCATTCCGACCATCTACGGCCGCGAGGGCGACACGCTGTACCTGCACGGCTCCACCGGTTCCGGCAATATGCGCGCCGCCCTGACCGGCGACGTCTCGCTGACCGTGACGCACGTGGACGGCATCGTCTATGCCCGCGCCGCAATGCACTTCTCCATGAACTACCGCTCGGCGGTCATCCACGGGCGGCCGATCGAGCTCACCGATCCCGGGGAGCGGATGCGCGCGTTGCGGGTCATCGTCGAGCAGGCCGCGCCCGGCGCGTGGGACGCGGTGCGCGCGCCGAACAAGAAGGAGATGGCCGCGACCACGGTCCTGGCCCTCGACCTCACCGAAGCCTCGGTCAAGGTCCGCACCGGCGGCCCGCGTGACGAGCAGGCCGATATCGACGCCGGGGGCGTCTGGGCCGGAGTCCTGCCGCTTCGTCAGGTCTTCGACGCCCCGATCCCGGCCGCGGATCTGGCCGCGGGCGTGCCGATCCCGGCCCACGTGCTGGACCGCCGCACCGACGCGGTGGCCGCGGTCTGACGGCTATCTACTGCGGATCTGGCCGCGGGCGTGCCGATCCCGGCCCCACGTGCTGAACCGCCGCACCGACGCGGTGGCCGCGGTCTGACGGCTATCTACTTCAGCAGCCGGGACATGCGGCGATCGGCCAGGATCTTGCCGCCCGTCTGACAGGTCGGGCAGTACTGGAACGATTTGTCCGCGTAGGACACCTCGCGGACAGTGTCGCCGCACACCGGGCACGGCAGGCCGGTGCGGGCGTGCACCTGGAAGCCGGAACGCTTCTCGCCCTTGAGGCGGGCGGCGTCCTGCCCCACCGAGCGCTGGATGGCGTCGGACAGGGCGGCCCGCATGGCCGAATACAGCCGCGCCACCTGTCCGGTGTCCAGGGTGCCGGCGTTGGCGAACGGCGAAAGCCTTGCCGTGTGCAGGATTTCGTCGGAGTAGGCATTACCGATGCCGGCCAGCAGGGTCTGGTCGGTGAGCGCGTTCTTCACGCGCTGCGAGGTGCCGTGCAGGATCTCGGCGAATTCGGGTTCGCTCACGGCCAGGGCGTCGGGACCCAGTCGCGCGATGCCGGGCACCGAGAGCGGATCGCTGGTGATCCACACGGCCAGCCGCTTCTTGGTGCCGGCCTCGGTGAGATCGAACGCGGGGGTGGCGCCCTCCGGGGTGAAGAAGTGCACGCGCAGGGCGAGCGGCCCCTTGCCGGGTTTGGGTGGGTTGGCGCCGGGTTCGTCGATCCAGCGCAGCCAGCCGCCTCGCGACAGGTGCGTGATCAACCACAGCCCGTCGCAATCCATTCCGAGGTGTTTGCCCCAGTGCCCGACTCCGGTGACGTCGCGTCCCGACAGCGCGGTCACCGGTGGTTCGAAGGTCTTCAAGACGCTCAGGGCCGCGACGTCGACCCGCCCGACCACCGCCCCCACCGCATGCTCGGCCAGGAATTGCTCGAGCGCCACAATCTCCGGTAGTTCGGGCAACGGATCTCCTCCACCTGGGCGATCATCTCCGTCCACCCTAGCCGCACCCCCCGACACCCGACGGTTCCAGCGCGCGGCCGCGGCCCGCCGAGGAACGCTGGGGGGGTATGGCCCGCCCGCCGCTGGAAGGCCCGGCTCTGGACGCGCCCGTCGCTGCAGGGCCCGGTTCAGGGCGCGCATGTCGCTACAAGGCCCGGCTCAGGACCCGCCCGCCGCTACAAGGTTCGGCTCAGGACCCGCCCGCCGCTACAAGGCCCGGCTCAGGACCCGCCCGCCGCTACAAGGCCCGGCTCAGGACCCGCCCGCCGCTACAAGGCCCGGCGGGTCGCGATGCCCGACCGGCTCGGCCGTCCGCCGAGAGCCTCACTCGCGGAAGCGCTCGCGCAGCAGGAAGCGCTGGACCTTGCCGCTGGGTGTCTTCGGGAGCTCGGGGACGAAGTGGATGCGGCGCGGGTAGACGTGGGCGGCGAGCTTCGTCTTCACCAGCTGCTGGAGGTCGGCGGTCAGGGTGTCGTCGGCGTCGACGCCCGGGGCGAGCACGGCGACCGCGATCAGGACCTCACCGCGCAGTTCGTCGGGGACGCCGATGACCGCCGCCTCCGAGATCGAATCATGTTCGGTGAGAACGCTTTCCACCTCGAAGGGGCCGATGCGGTAGCCGGCCATGAGAATGACGTCGTCGTCGCGGGAGGCGAAGGTGAGGTAGCCGTCGGCGTCGCGGGAGGCGACATCGCCGGTCAGGTACCACTGACCGTCTGCGGTGAAGCGGGCGGCGCTGGCCTCGGGGGCATTGCGGTAGCCGCGGAAGGTGAGCAGCGGGCTGGAGGTGGCGATGGCCACGCGGCCGGGTTCGCCGGGCGGGGCGGGTTCCTCGGAGTCCAGGCTCAGGATCTCGACGGTGTAGCCGGGCGTCGGGTGCCCCATGGACCCGATCTTGATGTCGGCGATCAGGTCCGGATGCCAGGCGTTGACGACGGTCATGCCGGTCTCGGTCTGGCCGTAGTGGTCGCGGATCTCCAGTCCCAGCGCCTGTTTCGACCAGGTGATGACATCGGGCGTGAGCGGCTCCCCGGCGGAGGACAGCCGGCGCAGCGACACGCCTTCGGGGATCGGGGTGTGGCGCAGGGCGCGGTAGACCGTCGGCGCGGCAGCGAAATTGGTGACGCCGAAGTGCGCGAGCACTCGCCAGGTGAGGGCGGGATCGAACGGCGCGCACACCAGCAGGCTGCGCTTGCCGGTCGCCATCGGCGCGAGGATGGCGATGTAGAGCCCGTAGGCCCAGCCGGGATCGGCGATGTTCCAGAACACGTCGCCGTCGGCGTAGTCGATGCCGTACTCGAGGTACATGACCACTCCGGCCATGCCGCCCAGCCGCATGGGCACGGCCTTGGGTTTGCCGGTGGTGCCGGAGGTGAACAGTTCGACCAGTACGCCGTCGCCGCCGATGGCGACGGATTTCGGTGCGGGACCGGTGTTTTCGAGCAGATCGGCGAAGGCCACGTCGTCGCCCTCGGGCGCGCCGGTGGTGATGATTCGCCAGTCGCGCTCGGCCGGCAGGTCGGCGCTTGGCGCGAGCTTGTCCCGCTGGGCCCCGTCGGTGATGACGAACTTGGTGCCGTTCCCGGTAACCCGCATGGCGATCGCGCCCGGAGCGAAGGCCGTGAACAGCGGCACGTGCACCGCCCCCAGCCGCCAGACGGCCAGCAGCGCGACGACCAGCTCCTGCGACTTGCCCATCAGGGTGGCGACCCGATCCCCTTCGCCCACACCGAGTTCGGTGAGCGCGGCGGCGACCCGCTCGGATTTCTCCCGGAGTTCGCCGAAGGTCACGTCGACGCTGGACAGGTCCGGCTGCGCGAAGGTGAAGGCGACCGCCTCGGCGGGATGCCGGTCGCACAGCAGCTCGGCCGCGTTCGCGTCGGCCGCGCCGTACTCGTCACGGAGTTGTCCGGCCCGTTGGATCGGGGTTGTCATGCAGTACCTCCACACGCGAGGGGGTCACAGCCCTCCAACCTCGGGCTGTGACCCCCGCTACACCGTCGACCCGACTATTGACGCTTCGCCAGTAAACGTCAATAGGCTCGCGCGCCGCGCCCGGATCCCGCTAGAGCGACCGCCGCAGCAGATAGATGTCCATGATCCAGCCCTTGGCCTCGCGCAGCGCCGCACGCCGGCGGGCGATGCGGCCCTCGACCACACGCAGCGGGCCCTCGACGATCACCTCGTCGGGCATCCCCACGTACGCGCCCCACCAGATGTAGACGTCATCGCCCGGCACCTGGGTGAACGAGCACTCGCCGTCCAGCATCACCAGCGTGGATTGCCCCGGAATCAGTCCCTCCTCGCGCAGTCGCCGCCCGGTGGTGATGTGCAGCGGCTCGCCGATCTCGTGCAGCACGATGCGGTGCGCGGCGGCCAGCGACTGCGCGCTGGTGATGCCGGGGATCACCTCGTAGTCGAAGTGGATGCGCTCGCGCTCGAGCACCCGTTCCACGATCCGCAGCGTGCTGTCGTAGAGCGACGGGTCACCCCACACGAGAATGCCGCCCACGCCGTCGGTTTCGGCGAAGGCCCGCTCGAGCAGCTCGGCCCGCGCCTCGTGCCAGTCCGAGACCGCGCCCTGGTAGACGGCGTCCGCGCCACTCGCGGGCACGCTCCGGTCGCGCGGCGGGTCGGCGATCTCTACTATCGAGTGCGGCTGGCGCGCGTACTCGGTCAGGATGGCCGACCGCACCTCGGTCAGCTCCTGCTTCTCGGCCCCCTTGCCGATGAGAAAAAACACGTTTACCTGGCACATCGCCTTGATGGCCTGCACCGTCACCTGGTCCGGGTCCCCCGCCCCGATTCCGATCACAAACAACTTCCGCACGGTGCGTAAGCTTGCCAGGCGTGGAGAGCGCCCGAGATACCCAGTACGAGGACCTGCTCCGACTGGTGCTGGAATCCGGCACCCCCAAGGCGGATAGGACCGGAACCGGCACCCGCAGCATCTTCGGGCACCAGCTGCGCTACGACCTCTCCCAGGGCTTTCCGCTGATCACCACCAAGAAGGTGCATCTCAAGTCGATCGTCTACGAGCTGCTGTGGTTCCTGCGCGGCGACTCCAATGTGAAGTGGCTGCATGAGCACGGCGTCACCATCTGGGACGAATGGGCCGACGCACAGGGCGAATTGGGCCCGGTCTACGGCGTGCAGTGGCGGTCGTGGCCGACCCCGGACGGCACCCACATCGATCAGATCTCGCAGGTGCTGCAGACGCTGCGCACCGATCCGGATTCCCGGCGCATCATCGTCTCGGCATGGAACGTGGCCGAGCTGAACAAGATGGCGCTGGCCCCCTGCCATGCCTTCTTCCAGTTCTACGTGGCCGACGGCAAGCTGTCGTGCCAGCTGTATCAGCGCAGCGCGGACCTGTTCCTGGGCGTGCCGTTCAATATCGCCAGCTACGCGCTGCTGACCCACATGGTGGCCCAGCAGACCGAGCTGCAGCCCGGCGACTTCATCTGGACCGGCGGCGATGTGCACATCTACGACAATCACGTGGAGCAGGTGCGCGAGCAGCTGCGCCGCGAGCCCTACCCGTTCCCTACGCTGCAACTGCGGCCCGCGCCCACCCTGTTCGACTACGGATACGAGGACGTGGAAATCCAGGGGTACCAGCATCATCCGGCCATCAAGGCCCCGGTGGCGGTGTGAACCGGACTGTCGGGCTGATCTGGGCGCAGACGCCGAAGGGAATCATCGGGCGGGACAACACGATTCCGTGGCGAGTGCCCGAGGACATGGCGCATTTCAAGGAGGTCACCTTCGGGCATCCGGTGGTGATGGGCCGCAAGACCTGGGATTCGCTGCCGGCGCGTTTCCGTCCGCTCGACGGCCGCCGCAATATCGTCGTGACCCGGCAGGCCGATTGGTCCGCGACCGGGGCGGAACGCGCGGGCTCGCTGGCCGAGGCCCTGCAGATGACCGGCGAGCAGTCGGTGTGGATCATGGGCGGCGGCGAGATCTACCGTGCCGCAATGCCTTTCGCGACCGAGCTGATGGTCACCGAGATCGACGCGGAAATCGACGGCGACACTGTGGCCCCCGCCATCGACCGCGCCTGGCAGACGGACGCGGCCGACTGGCGCGAGTCCTCGACCGGTCTGCGGTATCGCTTCCGCCGTTATCGCCGTGCCGCGCCTGGTGCGCGATAACGCGCGCATTCCGCATCCGGCAATTCCTGCACACACTGCGTCGAAACCGCCGATCGGCCCGGGCGCGTCCGGCATACTCAGCGATACTCCGGCGAAAGGCAGTCCATGGACAAGAAATCGCTGACCGCGGTTGCTCGCCAGCAACTGAAACTGGCGTCCGCCGCCTCGAGCGGGCGCAGTTCGTTGACCATCTACGGCGGCCATACCCACAGCCTGCGCCAGACGGTCATCGCGATGACGGCGGGACAGACACTGGCCGAGCACGAGAATCCGGCCGAGGCGACCCTCCTGGTGCTGAGCGGGGTGCTGGTCCTGATCAGTGGCACCAACGAGTGGAAGGGCTCGGCCGGTGACCTGATTGTGATCCCCAACGCTCGCCACAGCGTGAAAGCCGTGGATGACGTGGCTTTTCTGCTGACCGTCGCCAAGTAGCCCAGGCAGACACGGCATACCGGACGGGTCGGCGGTCGGCGGCAGGGCCTAAGGTTGAGCCCATGGGTGAGCCACAGCCGATCCTCGACCCGCTCACACCGGCTGCGATCTTCCTCGTCGTCACCATCGACGAGGGTGGCGAGCAGGTGGCGCGGGATTTGCTCGCAGATCTGCCAGGGTTGCGCCGCTCCGTCGGATTCCGGATACCCGGATCCGGCCTCGCGTGCATCACCAGCATCGGGTCCGCCGCCTGGGACCGCCTGTTCTCCGGGCCGAAACCCGCACAGCTGCACGAGTTTCCGGGATTCGCCGGCGAGAAGCATCAGGCCCCGGTCACACCGGGTGACCTCCTGTTCCATCTCAAGGCCGAGGCC
Source organism: Nocardia niigatensis NBRC 100131 (assembly GCF_000308655.1). Classification (GTDB taxonomy): domain Bacteria; phylum Actinomycetota; class Actinomycetes; order Mycobacteriales; family Mycobacteriaceae; genus Nocardia; species Nocardia niigatensis. The sequence continues at coordinate 27,325 of NZ_BAGC01000054.1, forward strand.
CAGGACGCCTGCTTCGAATTGGCGATGAAGATCGCCGAGCGGCTTTCGGGCGCGGCCACCATCGTGGATCAGACGGTGGGCTTCCGCTATTTCGAGCAGCGCGATCTGCTCGGATTCGTGGACGGCACCGAGAATCCCGAGGGTGAGCTCGCCGCCACCGCCGCGCTGGTGGGCGACGAGGATCCCGAATTCGCCGGTGGCAGTTACGTCATCGTGCAGAAGTACCTGCACGACCTGGTCTCGTGGAAGGCGCTGTCGACCACCGAGCAGGAAAAGGTGATCGGGCGAACGAAAGTCGACGACTTCGAGCTGTCCGAGGCCGAGAAGCCCTCGAATTCGCATGTGGCCGTGAACGATCAGGACGAGATCGGCAATATCGTGCGTGCCAATATGCCGTTCGGCTCGGTGCAGGACGGCGAATTCGGCACCTACTACATCGCTTACGCCGACGACCCGGCCATCACCGAGAACATGCTGATCCGCATGTTCATGGGCAGCGCCGACGCCGCGTACGACCGCATCCTCGATTTCTCCACCGCCATCACCGGCACCTCGTTCTTCGCCCCGCCCGCCGGGTTCTTCGACGCGCTGCCCGACGCGCCCGCCGCGTTCGCGGCCCGGCTCGATTCTGGACTGCGCTCCGCCTCCCCGCGCTTGGAGCGGGGAAGCGAAGCGGAGGGCAAATCGGACACAGGATCCCTCGGCATCGGGGCGCTCCGGGATCTCTGACCGGTGCTAGAGAAACGTTGAACCGAAGGAGCTGACGCATGAACAACCTGCATCGCGAACTCGCGCCCATCACCTCGGTGGCCTGGTCGGCCATCGAGGAGGAGGCGACGCGAACCTTCAAGCGGCACATCGCCGGTCGCCGCGTGGTCGATCTGTCCGGCCCGCACGGCGCCGACTACTCCGCCGCCGGGCTGGGCCGCACCAGCACCATCACCTCCCCCGGTGACGGCGTGCAGGCCCGCCAGCGCGTGGTGCTGCCGCTGGTCGAGCTGCGGGTTCCGTTCGAGCTCTCCCGTGAGGAGCTGGACAATATCGAGCGCGGCGCGCGGGACGCCGATCTGGATCCGGTGAAGACCGCGGCCAAGAAGATCGCCTTCGCCGAGGACCGCGCCATTTTCGAGGGTTATCCGGCGGCCGGGATCATCGGCGTCCGGGCCAGCACCTCGTGCGAGCCGGTGAAGCTGCCGGGCGACCCGCGCCTGGCTCCGGAGGCGGTGGCGCAGGCGCTGAGCAAGCTGCGGCTGGCGGGTGTGGACGGGCCGTACTCGGTGCTGCTGTCGGCCGATCTGTACACCGCGGTGAGCGAGACCTCCGACCACGGGCACCCGATCCGCACCCACATCGAGCGGCTCATCGACGGTGACATCATCTGGGCGCCCGCCATCGACGGCGCGTTCGTGCTGTCCACGCGCGGTGGCGATTTCGATCTGCAGATCGGCCAGGACCTGTCCATCGGCTATCTGTCGCACGATGCCGAGACGGTGCAGCTCTACTTCCAGGAGAGCCTGACGTTCCTGGTGTACACCGCCGAGGCGGCGGTGCCGCTGGAAGCGTGATCAGTTGATCCGGAAGCGGTTTCGATACTCCGTCGGCGTGGTGTCCGCCGGAAGCCCCGGGTGAAGGTGCCGGTGGTATTGAAACCGCAGGCGGCGCAGGGCATTACGGCTGGCGGGGCATCGCGCGGCTGGTGTGCAGGTAGCGGACAGCGCCGTCCCCGTCGATCAGGCCGTAGACGGCGTGACGGCCGCGGACCGGGCGCGCGGCGATCAGGGCATCGGCGCGCAGGTGCACGAGTTCCATATGGTCCGGGGCGGAGACCAGGGCGGCCTCCGCGGTCAGGGGAGTCGTCGACAACCAGGCCCGGCCGGCCGCGTCGACGTCGATGGCGTGCTCGTACATGGCCGAGCGGTAGCGCCCGCCGACCCGCGCCGCGTCCACCGGTTCCGGCCGGGCGGGCGGCACCGGCCGGGCGGGCAGGCGGATACCGGCGTGCACCCACAGGAGATCGCCGACCAGGTCCTGATAGAGCGCGAAGGCGTCACCTCCATTGGCCAGCAGGGCAACTGCGACATCGGCCTCCGGCGCGATCCGCAGGAAGGCGTTCTGTCCGATGGTGCTGCCGTCGTGTCCGAACAATCCGCTGCCGGCTGGATCGAACAGCTGGAACCCGAGGCCCCAGTGCGTGCCGTAGCCGATATCGGGCACCTCGACCTGCGGCCGGGTCATCGCCCGGACCTCGGATTCGGGAAGGACGCGGACACCGTCCGCGGTGAGCCCCCCGGACAGATGCAGTCGCGCGAATCCCAGCAGGTCGCGGGCGGACATCGCCAGCCGCGCCCCGGCCGGGGCGTTGGAGGCCGGCAGCGCCCACACCGGTGCGGGTTCCGGGCCGGTGTCCGGCGCGGATTCGAGGTGGCCGACCGCGGCCCGGAACAGGATCGCCTCGTCGGCGTCGGTGGCCACCCTGGTCAGCCCGAGCGGGGTCGCCAGCCGTTCCCGCAACACCGCGTCGAAAGGCTTGCCGCGCAACACTTCCAGGATGCGACCGAGCAGCACATAGCCGCTGTTGCAGTAGGAGAACATGTCGCCGGGCCGGTGCACCTGCCCGGCGTCGGCGATGGCGGGCAGGAACTTCTCCACCGCGTCCGCGCCGCGCCCGGTGTCGAGGAACAGATCGCCGTCGATGCCGGAGGTGTGGCAGAGCAGCTGCCGGATGGTGAGGGCGGCGGCGGCCGCCTCGTCGTGCACCCGGAACTCGGGCAGGTATCGCCGCACGGGGGCATCGAGCTCGATCAGCCCCTCGGCGGCGAGCTGCATGATCAGCGTCGCGGTCCAGGTCTTGGTGACCGAGCCGACCTGGAACACCGAATCGATGGTCGCCGCAACACCTGTCGCGGTGTTCAGCACCCCGGCCGCCGCGTCGGTGATCTCGCCGCCGACCAGCACCGCCACTTGCGCGCCGGGGACTCCGTACTCCTCGATCGAGTCGGCCAGGCGGCGCTCGAGGTCGGCGGCATGCGGCATGGGTCGCTCCTAAGGCGCTAGCAGAGGCACCGTAGGTTACCGCCGGATGGCCGGATCGGGCCTGGACTGAACGTCCTATCTGCATGACGTGGACGCGGTTGCCGTCGGGGTCCCGGAACGCGAACATGAGCGGCCCGGAATCCCAGTCCAGGAGATCGCCGACGGCGCGGCCCAGGTCGGTCCGGGTGGCGTGGGCGGCGCGGCCGCGCCGAATTCATCGGCGGAGCGCGGCGGCGGGTACGGTTTCCGGCAGTCGGTTTCGGGAGGTGGATGACGATGGTGCGGGCGGGCGTGGTGCCGGGGCGGCGGATGGCCGGGTACATGGCCACGGGCGTGCTCGTGGTGGCCGTCGTCTGCGCGGGCACGGTCGCGGTGTTCGGGCTGAACCGGGTGTTCACCGGCCTGTTCTTCGGTGCGGCCGGTGCGGTCGCCCTGCTGGTCGCGCTGTTCGGCCGGGACCGCGTGGAACTGACCGAGGAGTCGATCGTGCGGCGGACGCCGTGGGGGTCCGCGACGGTCGCGTGGGATCGGGTGGTGGCCGGCCGGTTCGCGCTGGACGAGAAGAGCCGCTGGACCCTCGCGCTGGATCTCAACGGCGGTGACGAGCGGCATCAGGAATTGGTGCTGCTGTCCATCCCGCCGGTGGAGCGGCCCATCGCCAACGCCTACGACATGCGCAAACGCGAACAGGTCGAGGAGATTCGAACCATACTGCGGCACAAGCGGATTCCGGTGACCATCCTCCCGGAGATCGCCGATGCCCTACGGCGCCACTGGAAGATCGCCCCGCCCACCCGCTGAAACCCGCGCACCTAGGGGATCACCCTGAGACGGCGGCGACCACAGGACGATGCAGACGCCCCGGTCAGAACCCCAGAATCCTTGTGTAGCTGGTGATCGCAGCGTCCTCTACGGAACCTCACAGCTACGGCGGATCGGACGCACAGCAGCAGGTGTGAGGGTGAGAATCGTGGCGTTGAGCGTTGTGGCGGAGGACTTTCGCCGGTACGGATGGACGATCGAGTCGAACGGCGATGGAGTCGACCTGATCACCGATGAGCAGATCGCGGCCATCGAACTCACCGGATCCGTCGCAGCCGGAGTGCGCCGGTACCTGCGGTCCAACAATCTCTCGGGTCCGGTCATCGAGGTCCCGGGTCCGCAGCGGCGGGAAATCCATCTGGTCGTCGGCGCGGCCAAGGCCGCGCGGGCCATCGAGGGCCTGCGCGCGGCGGGCGCGACCGTCTACACCGACGGGGACCGGGTCGCGCTGCCACAGCCGGGCCGCGGCATCGCCTGGAGCGTCATGCCCCACGAGGCGCGCTGGGTGCCGCCCGTGGTCGCCATCGCCGCGGCCGTGCGCGCCGTCGGCGCCGCCGACCGGCGGCTGCAGACCGTCGCCTGCTGACCTCCGCGCGACCCCGGCTGGCTAGGGTGGGACGGTGATTCACACCGCGGCACTGGCGCACATCCGGGATCGTCGCATGTTGCAGACCCGGTCCACCGGCAAGGACGTCTTCTACATGGCGGGCGGCAAGATCGATCCGGGTGAGACCCCGGAGATGGCCCTGCACAGGGAGATTCACGAGGAACTCGGTGTGGGCGCGACCGGCGTCAGCGAACTGGGCGTGTTCGAGGCGGAGGCCTACGGGCACGCGCCCGGCACCCGCCTGCACATGACCTGCTTCCTCGGCGAACTGACCGACGAGCCGCGCGCCTCCGGCGAGATCGCCGAGCTGCGCTGGTTCACCCTCGGCGAGTACGCCGCCATGGACGCGGTCGCGCCCGGCTCCCTGCTGGTTTTCCGGCGGCTGCACGCCCTCGGCCTGATCGACTGACCTCGCCGCGCTGTAACCACCCGCGCTATTCCTGAATGGCAACTACGCCAACCGGATCCGCGCCCCCCGAGATGCGCCGGTCCGGATTCCGGATCGCACCGAATCAAGGGTGATTGCAGTGATCAAACCGCTTATCCTGCTCGCGACGGCCGTGATGGCCGCGGGTGGCCTCGGCTTCGGCACCGTGGCGGACACCCGTTTCGACTCCAGCGCCGACTGCCTGTGGGCGGGCGGCGCGCACCCGCAGGGCTCCCGGGTGGTGGCGGGCGGGTCGGCCTTCACCTGCGGCAGCGACGCGGCCGGCCCGCACTGGTACCGCGGCGGCGCGGCGGCCGCGAGCACCGTGCCGAATCCCGGCGCGGACGGCAGTCCGGCCGGTCGCTTCAGTGCCGGGGCGCGCCAGCCCGGCACCGACTACGACGACTACTGTGTCGGCGATCAGCTGATTCCCGGTGTCGGGGATGTCTTCGAGGCCGTCCCGACCAGCGGCGGACTGCTCTGGAAGTCGGCGGGCCCGGTCTCGCAGTGGACCTTCGATCCCGGTGTGGTGCAACCGAAGACGTCGACCCGCTCGTCGGGGATGTGTCTCGACGGTCAGCTGCTCTGAGCGTCCCCGCCCCCGTCCTCGGCGGCCGCGGTATAGGGCCGGTTCGGGATGAGGGCGGCCGAGGCCAGCCCGACCACCAGGAACAGTGCCGCGGCCAGCAGCGTGGTCCGGGTGGAGTCGGTGAAGGCCCGGCTCAGCGCGTCCACGATGGCCGCGGCGCCGTGCTGGTCCCGCAGGCTGGAGATGGCCCCGCCGGCCGACTGCCGGGTCGCGGTCGCGAGGGTGTCGGCGGCGGGTTTCTGCAGATCGGGGACACTCGAGAGCCGTCTGGGCAGATCGTGGGCCAGCGCCGCCGACAGCAGCGCACCGATGACCGCGGTGCCGAAGGCCGAACCGACCTGCCGCACGGTGGACTGGGTGGCCGAGCCCTGGCCCGAATTCCCCGTCGGCACATCGGCGAGCACGGTCCCGGTCAGCTGTGCCGAGGCCATGCCCAGCCCGACGCCGTACCCGATCAGCAGCACCGCCAGCCACCAGCCGGAGATGTGCGGGGTGACGAACAGGGCGGCCAGGGCCACGGCGACGGCCTCCAAGGCGAGACCCAGTTGCACCACTCGCACCGGCCCGAACCGGCGCACCAGCCCCTCGGCGAGGCCCGCGGCCAGGAAGGCGCCGACCGCCATGGCGGCCAGCACATAGCCCGCGCCGAGGGTGGACAGGCCGAGGACGTTCACCATGAACAGCGGCAGCACGAACAGGAGCCCGAATTCGCCCAGCGCCACCAGGAACGCGGTGATATTGCCCCACCGGAAGCTGGGTATCCGGAACAGCGCGGGATCCAGCAGCGCGGAGCGGCCGACCGTATTGCGGTGCTTCTCCCACAGGTAGAACAGGTAGAGCGCGAGCACGCCGAGCGCCAGCAGGATCGGGATCGGCGAGAGGGGCGCGGAGGCCGGCCAGTTCCACCCGGCGAGCGGGAATTCCCGCAGCGGCTTCCACCAGCCGTAGGTCTGCCCTTCGATGAGCGCGAACACCAGCAGCGCGAAACCCGCTGCGCTGAGCAGGAACCCATCCACGTCCAGGCCGGGCGCGGCCTTGCCCATACGGGTTTCCGGCACGTACAGCGCCAGACCGATCAGCACCACCGCGCCCAGTGGCAGGTTCACCAGGAAGATCCACGGCCAGGTGAAGTAGGTGGTGAGCCAGCCGCCCAGCAGCGGGCCGATGGCGGCGACGCCGGATATGACCGAGCCCCAGACCGCGAACGCGATCACCCGGTCGCGGCCCCGGAAGAGGGCGTTCATGGTGGCCAGCGTGCCGGGCATGACCCCGGCGGCGCCGACGCCCTGCACGACGCGCCCGAGGATCAGCGGCCAGGGGCTGTGCGCCCGCGCCGAGAGCACGCTGCCGATCAGGAAGATGACCACGCCGAGGGCGAACATCCTGCGCCGCCCGAGCCGGTCGCCGAGGCGGCCGCTGGTGATCAGCAACGCGGCCAGCACGACCGCGTAGATGCTGTTGATCCACTGCGCCTGAGAGAAATTCAGCTGCAATTGGTCGATGATGACGGGCAAGGAGACCGCGACGATGGTGCCGTCGAGCACCACCATGGACAGTCCCAGCGCCAGGACACCGAGGGTGACCCACTTCCTGCGCCCAGGGTCGAGCTGCGTTTCCGTCATTTCGTCACTCCCGCCGCTCTAGAGCCGTCCGAAGAGTCCGATAGTCCGTTGGCCACTTATGCGCCGATTGTCCGTTGAACAGTGTATGTCGAGGCGTCTGGACAGCCGAACATTTGCAGACCGGTGACCCTGGAACAGCGGATGTCCGAATCGGATACGTTGGAACCTGTGTCGATGATGAAGGGTTCCAACGTTCCGGTGGCGGTGTCCGAGGTTCGGATCGAGCTGGGGTGGCAGTCGGGACCCGGGGTTCCCGACGCCGATGCCTCCGCACTGCTGCTGTCGAGCGGCCGGGTGCGCTCGGACGCCGATTTCGTCTTCTACAACCAGCCGCTGCACGCCTCGGGCGCGGTCCGCCACCACGGCAAGCAGACCGGACCGGTGATCGTGGACGCCCTCTCGGTGCACCTGGGCCAGGTGGAACCGCAGATCGACGCCATCGTGCTGGCGGCCTCCGCCGATGGCGGCACCTTCGCCCAATTCCGGGGCCTGCACGTGCGTTTGGTGGACATGGGTGGCCAGGAGCTGGCCCGTTTCGACAGCAGCGACGCGACCTCCGAGACCGCCTTCGTACTGGGCGAGCTGTACCGTCGCGGCGGCGGCTGGAAGTTCCGCGCGGTCGGCCAGGGCTACGACTCCGGATTGGCCGGACTGGCAACAGATTTCGGCATCTCGGTCGACGAAGCACCTGCCCCGCAGCCGAATACGCCGCAGTCGGCCGCCCCGGTCCAAACGGTCCCGTCGCCGGTCACGTTCCCGCAGCCCGTCGCTCCGCCGCCGGTCGCGGGCTTCCAGCAGCCGGTCGCCCCGCCACCGCCCGCCCCCGTACCGCCCGCCCTCGCTCCGCCGATGCCCGCACCCCGGGTGAATCTGGGCAAGATCTCGCTCACCAAGGAAGCTCCTGCCGTCTCGCTGACCAAGCAGGGCGCGACCGGCGGCATCATGCGGGTGAACCTGAACTGGTCGGTGCCGAGTTCGGGTGGGCTGTTCGGGCGCAAGCGCGCGAACGGCGGGCTCGATCTCGATCTGTGCGCGTTCTGGGAGCTGTCGGACGGGTCGAGGGGCTGTGTGAGCGCGCTGGACACCTTCGGCGATCTGTACAAGCCGCCGTTCATCGCCCTGGATCGCGACGATCGCACCGGCGGCAGCGCGGTGGGCGAGAACCTGTCCATCAACCTCGATCACATCGCGGACTTCCGCCGCATCCTGGTGTTCGCCTCGCTCTACGAGGGCGCGCAGGACTTCCGCGGTGTGCACGCCACCGCGACCCTCTTCCCGCGCAACACGCCGCCCATCGAGATGGAAGTCGGCGGCTGCCACGATGATTCGCGCGAGATGGTGCTGGCGCTGATCGAGAACATCAACGGCGAGCTGGTGGTGCGGCGCGAGGGCCGGTTCGTGCGACCGCCGGAGGGCCGGCGGTTCTGGGGCAAGCTCGCGGTGGATCAGGCCTACAACTGGGGCCTCAAGTGGGGCACCTCGAAGGGCAAGTCCTGACGCGGTTCACTCGGGCGCGAGTCGCCGCGCCAATTCCAATGCGGCGACCCGGGTTTCGGCCAGCGAGCCGGACCAGCAGAGCAGCCGCAGGATGGCGTCGGGAATGAGCTGCCCGGCATATTCGGGCGCCGCGCCCTCGTCGGAGCGCATATTGATGACCGACTCGACGAGCCGGAACGGCAGCAGTTCGGCCCCGGCCACCGCACCGGCCTCGGCGAGGACGGCCCCGGGTGCGCCGGCCGCCTCGGCGATGACGGCCGCCGACAGCGTTTCGTAGTGCCCGCGCAGTTCGTCGCGGCGTTCCCGGAAGCGGGCGAAGCGTTCACTACGCAGTTCCGGCAGCAGGTACAGCGCGCCGAGGTTCCAGCGGCTGGCGCACAACTGGGTGACGTCGTACCAGGCCAGCGCGTACAGCCGCACCACGGCGGGTTCGGGCTGCCCGGCCAGGGCGCTCGCCAATTCCAGTGGCGTGGTGACGGTTTCGGCGAGCAGCGCGTCGAGAATGTCGTCCTTGGCGGCGAAGTGGTGGTACAGCGAGGCCTGCCGGATGCCGACGGCGTCGGCGACGGCGCGGGTGGAGGTATTGCCGTAGCCGTGACTGGTGAACAACTCGGCGGCGGCGTCGAGGATTTCGGCGCGCGGCGTCTGGCCTGCGCGCCGGCGCGGTGCGAGACGAGGCCGGCCGGGTCCGAGTTGGGTCACCCTGCCATTCTGTCTTACCCGCGCTAACCATCTCCCCCCCACGTTGCCGACCTGCGGGGTGAGATTTCTGTCATTCGACAGAAATACCGGCAATACAGAAGTTACGGCGGGCCATCTGACCGATACAACGACGTCATCTCAGCCGCGATCGCGACCGCAAAACTTTCAATCGATAGATATTCGCCTCGCGAAAGACTCACCGCCATGGTTGCCTCCGCCGACGCCATCCTCCCCCAATCCTCGCCCGGCAGCGCCGTCACCAGCGCTTACGATGCCGAAACCGCCACGGACAGCGCCGATCTGGCGCGATTCGGCTATCAGCCGGTGCTGCATCGCAAGCTGGGCCGCTACGCCTCCTTCGCGGCCGGATTCTCCTTCGTCTCCATCCTGACGACGATCTTCCAGTTCTTCGGCTTCGGCTACTCCTTCGGTGGCGCGGCCTTCTTCTGGACCTGGCCGATCGTGTTCGCGGGTCAGTTCCTGGTGGCGCTGAACTTCGCGGAACTGGCCGCGCGCTACCCGATCTCGGGCTGCATCTACCAGTGGTCGCGGCGGCTGGCCGGGGAGGTGGTCGGCTGGTTCGCGGGGTGGATGATGGTCATCGCCCAGATCGTCACCGCCGCGGCGGCCGCGATCGCGCTGCAGGTGGTGCTGCCGGCCATCTGGTCCGGGTTCCAGCTCATCGGCACGAACAGCGACCTCACCTCCCGCGACGGGGCCTCGAACGCGGTACTGCTGGGCAGCGCGCTGCTCGTGATCACGACGCTGATCAATGTGGTCGGCATCGACTGGATGGCCCGCATCAACTCGCTCGGGGTGACCATCGAGATCGTCGGCGTCGCCGCGGTGATCGCGGTGTTCTTCACCCACACCGATCGCGGGCCGGGCGTGGTCACGCACACCGATCAGGCCGCGGCCGGCCCGTACTGGGCCGCCTTCCTGGCCTCCGGGCTGATGGCCGCCTACGTCATGGTCGGGTTCGATTCCGCCGGTGAGCTTTCCGAGGAGACCAAGAATCCGCGGCACGTCGCGCCGCGCACCATTCTGTCGGCCCTGGCCGTCTCCGCACTGGGCGGCGGGCTCATTCTGCTGGGCGCGCTCATGGCCGCGCCGAGCCTCACCGACGGCTCGCTGGCCGGCGGCGGGCTCGCCTACGTGATCGAGGCGAAACTGACCACTGTCCCCGGCAAGGTGGTGCTGGCGTGTGTGGCGTGTGCGATCACGGTGTGCACCTTGGCGATTCAGACGGCGGGTTCGCGACTGCTGTTCTCGATGGCGCGCGACGGCCGGCTGCCGTTCTCCGGACCGCTGTCGCGGGTGCATCCGCGCTTCGGCACCCCGGTGTGGCCTGCGGTGGTGATCGGCGTGCTGGGTATCGGCCTGCTGGTGGTGAACCTGGGCAATGCCGCCATCTTCGCGACGCTGGCCAGTGTCTGCATCGTCATGCTCTACCTGGCTTATCTGCTGGTGACCGTGCCGCTACTGGTGCGCCGGATCAAGGGCTGGCCCGCCGATATCGCCGGTGACGCCGCGGGCACGAAGCTGTTCGCGCTGGGCCGCTTCGGCATCGCCGTCAACGCGCTGGCCGTGGTATGGGGCATCGCCATGGCGGTGAACCTGGCCTGGCCGCGCGCCGAGGTCTACACCCCGACCGGCGGCGGCTGGTGGATGCTCTGGGCCGCACCGCTGTTCGTGCTGCTCACCGTGGCGGTCGGCGCGGTGGTGCACCGGTTCGTCACCCCGGCCCGGCCGTCGCCCGTCACCGAGCCAGTGCCCCAGATCGCCTGAGCTCCCACGAGATTCCGAGGAAGGACGTTTCCCATGACCACGGCCAACACCACCGATGCCCGGGCGCACGCGCGCTCGCAGGCGGCGGCCGCTCCGCTGAGCGGACCCGCGCTGCCCGTCGGCGTCGATCCCGCGCGGATCAGTGTCGCGCAACGGATTCCGGCGGGCGGCTACGCGAATGTCGTGCTGGCGCGCGGCACCCGGGTGCGGCTGCTGGATCCGGACGGCGCGGCGTGCGCGCACGTGCTGCTGCTGCGGGCCGACTCCCCGTGGGAGCGGCTCAATGTCGCGGACACGGTGAAGGTGCCGTGGCAGGCCTACCTGGGCACGGGGCATCCGCTGCTGTCGGATCAGGGCCGGGTGCTGGCCACGGTGGTCGCGGATACGTCCGGTCACCACGACACCCTGTGCGGCCCATCTCCCGTCGCCCGGGACCGGCTGCGGCTGGCCGGGGTGAAGCAGGGGCTGGAGCCCCGCGACATCGGCCCGACGGTGTCGTTCTTCCGGGGCGTGCGGGTGGCAGCGGACGGCGCGCTGACCGTGACCGGCGGCGCGGGGGCGGGTGCGGCGGTCGACCTGCTCGTGCACCTGCCGGTGACGCTGCTGGTCGCCAACGCGGAACATCCGCTGGACTCCGCTCCCCCGACCGAGCTCGACCTGGTGGCCTGGGCCGCGCCCGCGGAACTGTCGCTCACCCCCAATACCGACCCGGAATACCTGCGCGCGGTGGAGAACACCGAACAGGACTGGCACGCACGCACTCTGGAGGCCCGCGCATGACCACCCCGACCCGCACCGTCGTCCTCGACGAGACGGTCCCCGCCCGGGCCCCCTGGTCGGCCGTGGTGCACGCCGGTGACCAGCTGGAGATCATCGATCTGCACGGCAATCAGGCCGTGGACTGCCTGCTCTACAACGCGGCCGACCACACCGATCGCTACAGCGCGCAGGCCACGATCACGGCCCAGCGCAATATCTTCCTGACCACCGGCAGCGTCCTGCTGACCGAGGCGGGCACCGCGCTCATGACGGTGGTCGCCGACGAGGTCGGCAATCACGACACCGTGGCCGGCGCGTGCTCGCAGGAGTCCAACACCCTCCGCTACGGCCACCACACCCGCCATCAGCACGCCTGCGTGGAGAACTTCCTGGCCGAGGGCCTGAAGTGGGGTCTGGGCAAGCGGGATCTGGTGTCGAACATCAACTGGTTCATGAACGTTCCGGTCGAGGCCGACGGGACGCTGGGCATCGTGGACGGCCTGTCCGCGCCGGGCAAGACGATCACGCTGCGCGCCGAGACCGACACCCTGGTGCTGGTCTCGAACTGCCCGCAGATCAACAATCCCTGCAATGGCTTCGAGCCCACGCCGGTCCGCATGGTGGTGACCCGATGACCGCCGTGCTGCCGGAGCTCATGGCGATCGAGCGCCCTTCCGCCGCAGTGACTTTCGAGGTCGTCCGGCCGGGCATGCAGACGACCGTGCAGGATTGGCCGGGCCGCGTCGGCTACTGGCATGTGGGCGTGCCGCCGTCCGGACCGATGGACGACCTGTCGTTCCGGCTCGGCAATCGCGCGCTCGGCAATCCGGAGGGCGCGGCCGGGCTGGAGTGCACCCTGGGTGGCCCGGCGCTGCGCTTCGACGCCGCCACCTGGGTGTGCGTCACCGGTGCGCCGGTCCCGGTCACCGTGGACGGCCGTCCGGTGCGGCAGTGGCGCAGCGTGCTGGTGCCCGCGGGCGGCGTACTGGACATCGGCATGGTGCGCGGGCCGGGCATGCGGTGCTATCTGCTGGTGGCCGGCGGCATCGAGGTGCCCGAATACCTCGGCAGCCGTTCGACTTTCACGCTCGGCAAGTTCGGCGGCGGCACCGGCCGGGCGCTGACGGCGGGCGACGAGTTCACGCTCGGGACGCCCGGGCGGGTGACGGCCGGGGTGACCGGCGACGACCAGCCCGTGCTGACCCGGCGCTGGGAACTGGCGGTCACCGAGGGACCGCACGGCGCGCCGGAGTTCTTCACCCGCGCCGACTTCGACACCATCCTCGGCACCGATTACGAGGTGCACTTCAACTCCGACCGAACCGGGGTGCGGCTCATCGGCCCGAAGCCCCAGTGGGCGCGGCGGGACGGCGGCGAGGCGGGACTGCACCCGTCCAACATCCACGACAACGCGTATTCCGTCGGCGCACTGGATTTCACAGGCGATACCCCGATCCTGCTGGGCCCGGACGGCCCCAGCCTGGGCGGCTTCGTCTGCCCGGTCACCGTGGTGGCGGCCGAACGCTGGAAGCTGGGCCAGCTCACGCCGGGCGACCGCGTGCGCTTCGTCCCGGTCCGCGCCGATCACGCGGCCTCGCTGCGGGAGCTCGGGGCCGGGCGCCGGGCCGCCTGGCCGGTCGTGCTGTCCACGGGCGGAGACGGTGACGACGGCGTCCTGGCCCGCCGCGACGGCGCGGACACCGCGGTCACCTACCGGCGCGCGGGCAATGACGGCCTGCTCGTCGAATACGGCGATATGACACTGGATCTGGAGTTGCGCGCCCGTGTGCACGCCCTGCACCAGGCGCTGCTGGAACGGTCCGAGCCGGGGATCACCGAGCTGACCCCGGGCGTGCGATCGCTGCAGGTGCGCCATGATCCGGGCCGCCTGCCCACCCGAAGCCTGCTGGGCCTGCTCGCGGAGGTGGAGTCCGAACTGCCGCCCGCCGACGAACTGGTGGTCCCCAGCCGCACCGTACGGCTGCCGCTGTCCTGGGACGACCCATCTACCCGCGAGGCCATCACCCGCTACATGCACGGCGTCCGCGCGGACGCCCCGTGGTGCCCGTGGAATATCGAGTTCATCCGCAGGATGAACGGATTGGCCTCCGTGGACGAGGTTTTCGACACCGTGTTCGCGGCCGAGTACCTGGTCCTCGGTCTGGGGGACGTGTACCTCGGCGCGCCCGTGGCCACCCCCACCGATCCCCGGCACCGGCTGGTCACCACCAAGTACAACCCGGCCCGCACCTGGACGCCGGAGAACGCCGTCGGCATCGGCGGCGCCTACCTCTGCATCTACGGCATGGAGGGTCCCGGCGGCTACCAGTTCGTCGGGCGCACCACCCAGGTGTGGAACCACCGCTCCAGCGGGATCGGCGAAGACCCCTGGCTGCTGCGGTATTTCGACCGCATCAGCTGGTATCCGGTGAGCGCCGGGGAACTGCTGGACCTGCGCGCCGACACCGCCGCGGGCCGCGGCGAGCTGCTGGCCGAGGACGGCGAGTTCCGGCTGGTCGACTATCGGAAGTTCTTGTCGGACAACGCCGCATCCATCGAAGAGTTCCGGGCCCGCCAGGCCGATGCCTTCGCCGCCGAACGCAATTCCTGGCGCGAGGCGGGCGAACTCGCCGAAACACCCTGAACGCCTCCGCCGTCGTGTTCCATCCCCAGCCCGAGGAGACCCCATGACCGTGTGGATCCACCACCGCCCGGACGCCGATGTGGACGGCGAAATCGCAACTGCCACCGGTCCTCTCGCAGGCGTGCGGCTGGCCGTCAAGGACAATGTGGATGTGGCCGGCCTGCCGACGACCGCCGCCTGCCCCGACTTCGCCTACTCGCCGGAGCGGGACGCGCCCGCGGTAGCGGCGCTGCGGGCCGCCGGTGCGGTCGTGGTCGGCAAGACGAATCTCGATCAGTTCGCCACCGGGCTGGTCGGTACTCGCTCGCCCTACGGCGTCGTCGAGAACGCGCCGCGGCCCGGATATGTCTCGGGCGGTTCGAGTTCCGGGTCCGCGGTGGCGGTCGCGACCGGGCAGGCCGATATCGCCATCGGGACCGATACAGCCGGATCCGGGCGCGTTCCGGCCGCGTTCCACGGCCTGGTCGGTATCAAGCCCACTATTGGCGTGATCTCCACCGAGGGCGTCGTACCCGCCTGCCGCTCCTATGACTGTGTGACGATCTTCGCCGCCGATCTGCGCCTGGCCGATCGGGCCATGGGCGTCATGGCCGCCGGCGCGCCGCATCGGCCATGGCCGGCGGACACCCGCCTGGCCGCGCCGCCGCAGCCCGTGATCGCGGTATTCAATGCGCTACCCGACCTGGACCCGCTGTGGCACAAAGCTTTCGAGCGGACCGTCGCCCGATTGCGCGATCGCGGCGCGACCATCGTGGCAGTCGATCCGGGGCCCTTCCTGGCCGCCGCGAAACTGCTGTACGACGGCGCGCTGGTCGCCGAACGCTATTCAGCGGTGGGCGAATTCGTCGACGCGCACCCCGAATCGGTCGATCCCACGGTCGGATCCATCATCGGCGCCGCCCGCGAGCTTCCCGCGCATCGGCTGGTCACCGACCTGGCCGCGCTGGCACGCCTGCGGGCCACCGCCATGGCGAGCCTCGCGGGCGCGGATGCGCTGCTGACCCCGACCGCGCCGATTCACCCCACCATTGCCGAGGTCGCCGCGGATCCGGTCGCCGTCAATGCGCGACTCGGCACCTACACCAACTTCTGTAATCTCTTCGACCTCTGCGCGGTCGCGGTCCCCACGGACGAGCCGCACTTCGGCGTGACCGTGCTGGCCCGCGCCTTCGAGGACGCCGTCGCGCTCGATATCGCCGCCCTGATCACCGATACGCCGCTCGATCCCGGGGAGCCGTGCTGGCCCGCGACGGTCGCGGCCACGCACGAGCTTGTCGTCTTCGGCGCGCATCTGCGCGGCCAGCCGCTCGAACCGCAGCTGACCGACCTGGGCGCCCGCTGGGGCGGACCGGTCGAGACCGCACCGCGCTATCGCCTCGGCGTGCTCGACACGGTGCCGCCCAAACCGGCCGTAACCCCGGTCCCCGCAACGGAATCCGGTGTCACGGTGGCCGGGGAGCGCTGGCGGCTGTCCCCCGCCGCCCTCGGCCGCTTCCTCGCGGCCCTGCCCACCCCCATGCAACTGGGCGCCGTCGAACTCGCCGACGGCACCTGGCACACCGGGTTCGGCTGCACCGGCGCCGCCGCCGAATCCGCCAAGGACATCAGCGAATACGGTGGCTGGCGGGCGGCGTTGGCGGCCGGGGCCGTGGGCTGAGGATCGGTTAGTCAGTCCTGCCAGAGCGCCAGCACGCGGTCCGCGTCCGCCTTGCCCTGGGCGCGACCGGCTTCCAGCGACGGGACGCGGGTGGCGGTGTCGAGCGGGTTGAGACCGAACGCCGCGGTGGCCGCCTCGTCCGGGACGATCACCTCGACCCGGGCGCCGGCCGCGGCCAGACCCGCCACCTGGGCCTCGAGCTCGGCGTCCGGCATGGGGGCGATCACCAGCACACGGGCGTAACCGGTGGCCAGGTCGGCGTTCACCGACGTCCGGACCCCGCCATCGGTGTAGCGCGCGCCGTCGACCGTGGCGCACGGCCACACCATCGGCACCGCGGAGCTCGCGGTCACCGCGTCGACCAGGGCGACACCGGAGTCCTTGTCGAAGACCCGCAGCTCGCCCGTCTCGGCGTTCACCGCGGTGACCCGGAGGTCCCGGCCGGACCACTCGTGCACGGGCAGCCGGGTCTCGATGACGGCCCGCCGCTCCGACTCCGGGACCGACTCGGCGCGCAATGCGAGCGCGCCGATGCGCCGCCGGCGCTCGACCGAATCCACCTGCAGTTCCTCGATGATGGCGGCCAGCATCTCCCACAGTCCGGCGAACTTCTCCATCGACGGCACGATCTCGCGGCTCTGCACCGTCGGATCCACTTGCCGCCGAACCAGTTCCGTGAGATCGACCCCGCTGCCGACCTGAGCGGCCACATTGGCCCCGGCGGAGGTGCCGAGCAGCAGATCCGCCCCGGTCACATCCGCGCCGGCATCGGCCAGCCCGGCGAGAATGCCGGTCGCCCAGGAGATTCCGGCCACCCCTCCGCCGCCGATGACCAGCGCGCGTTCCGTCGCCATACCTTTTCCCTCTTCCTGCCGCTCAAAAAAGACACCCTGCGGTTCGAAAAGCTACCGGCTGGGTCGGCGGAACGGCGGCGATGGCCGCGATTTCCACTTCGCTCAGTCGGAGACGTGGGTCGCGTCGGGATTCGTGGCGTCGCGGATGACGCGCAGGCCGGTGGTGAGCTGGTCGAGTTGCTCGGGGCTGAGCAGGCCGGTGAACCAGCGGTCCACGCCGTCGAGGTACGCGGGCAGCACGCGCGCCACGCGGGTGGCGCCGGCGGCGGTGAGCACCGCGTAGGAGCTGCGCCGGTCGGCGGGGTCGGCCTCGCGGCGGACGAAGCCGTTGCGCTCCAGGCGATCCACCAGCCGGGTGACACCGGAGGTGGACAGGGTGGTCTGGGTGGCCAGATCCGTCATGCGCAGCTTGCGGCCGGGTGACCGGCTCAGGCGCATCAGGGCATTCAGGTCGAGCCCGGAGAGACCATTGCTCTTCCAGGTCTCCTCGAGCCGGGCGATGAGCCCGTCGTGCGCCTCGTAGAGCAGGCCGATCGCGGTCAGCCTGGGGTCGTCGAAGAGATGCTTGGGATCCACGGTGAGCAGCCTAGACCAGATGGTTTCTGTGCGGATAGTTGACACGCGGAACATTTCCGATATCTTGTTGCTGACGCAATATTCCGCACTGCAACTACATGGAGGTTCCGATGACGACCGAGCGCTGGGTGGCGGGATTCCGTGCGCCGCTGGTGAATCCGGCCGAGGAGATCAAGCTCGCCGAACCGCGGGCCTTCGCCGGCGAGACGGTGCGACAGGTGGTGCGCGTGGCCGGTGGCGGGTCGCGGCTGCGGGTGCGACTGACCAACCGCTACGGCACGGACGCGCTGGTGATCGGCGCGGCACGGATCGCCGTGCGCAAGACGGGCGGCGAGATCGTGCCCGAGACCGATACCGAGATCCGGTTCGCGGGGTCGGCGTCCACCCGGATCCCGGCCGGGGCCGATCTCGTCAGCGACCCGATCGCATTGGCAGTCGAGGCCGGCACCGAGCTGGCGCTCAGTGTCTACCTGCCCGAACCCGCGCTGCCCGCGTTCGCGCAATTCCCGGTCGACACCAGTTGGATCGGCGCCGGCGATCGGACGGGCGACATCGCACCGTCCGACGCCGAGGAGACCGCGTCGCGGTTCTTCCTCACCGGAATCGACGTCGCCGTCGACTCAGACGTTCCGGTGCTGGTGGCCTTCGGCGACTCGTGGTTCGAAGGCTTCGGCTCGACGCACGGCGCTAACCGGCGGTCGGTGGACGAGCTGAACCACCGGCTGGCCGCCGGGTGGGCCGTCAACCAGGGCATCGGCGGCAACCGGCTGCTCACCGACGAGATCGGCGAGCACGGGCTGGCCCGCTTCGAGCGGGACGTGCCGTCGGTGCCGGGGGTCGCGGCCGTGTGGGCCAACTTCGGCATCAACGACCTGATCCTGGCCGGCACCGCGACCGCCGAGGCGCTGATCGCGGGCTTCACCGCGCTGGCCGGGCGGGCGCACGCCGCCGGACTGCCGATCTACGCCAACACCATCGGGCCCTTCGGCGGCGCCGTCTACCCGGGTCTGGCCGTGGCCGAGGGCATTCCGGTGCGGCGGGCGGTGAACGAGTGGCTGCGCACCACCACGGTGTTCGACGCCGTCTTCGATGTGGCCGCGGCCGTGGAGAATCCGGCGGATCCGGACTCCATCCGGCCCGAGTTCGACAGCGGCGACGGCATGCATCTCAATGACGACGGGGCCCGGGCCATGGCGGCGGCGGTGGATCTCACCGCGCTGCCGCCGGCCTTCCAGTGAGCAGCCGGTCAGGGCAGGCACGGCCGGGCGGGTCAGCGCGGCTTCACCTCGGCCAGAAGCTCCGGCCCACGAGCCTCCAACCGGGTGGTCGCCCAGCGAATTCCGAGTGCCGCGGCCACCCCGCCGAGCAGCACGCCGACGGGCAGCGCCGCCCACTGCATCAGGGAATTATGGAGTGCCACACCAGTTCCCAGGATCGCGAGCACCGGAGCGGCCGCCAGCAACTGCACCACGCCCACCGCGAGTTGCATGAGCAGCTTCATACAGCCGGGATTGCCCGAGCCCGCGAAGGGATTGCCGCGCTGCGGCGGCAGGGCGAAGGCGGCGTGCGTGGACAGGAACACCACGGCCCCGGCGCCGACGCCGAGCAGCACCGGCAGCGTCGACAGCGCCCACGCGTACAGGTTCGGCCGGCCGAGCGCGCCGGGCAGGATGAGGGTGGCGAGCACCGACGGCGGGGCGACCAGGATCAGCCAGGCGTAGGCGCGGCCGCGCACATCGGCGCGGGCGGCGCCGGGAGTCACCAGGGTCTGCCAGATCGCGGTGCCGTCGAACCCGTACAGGTTGGTGCTGGACATGGTGGCCAGCCACACCACGAAAGCGCCCGAGAACGGGATGGTTCCGGTACCGCCGCCGTTGCGCAGCGACAGGAAGATCGGCAGCACGAAACCGATGAGCAGCAACGGGATCAGGGCGGCGCGGCGGCGGCCGTCCCGCCACCAGGTGCGCAGTTCCTTGGTGACGACCGCGCCGACCGCGGTGGCGGGGACGAAACGGTCGAGCATGCCACCGCCGGTGTCGACCACCTGGCCGGCGGCCGCGGCCGGGGTGGTGAGGCGACGCTCCAGCAGGACCGCCCAGGACTGCCACAGGATCAGTGACAGCAGCGCCAGGCCCAGCAGCGGCAGCAGGGCGAGCAGGTATTCGCCGCGGGCCGCCGTCTCGACGGCATAGGGGGCCCAGCCCGACGGGATCGCGCGCACTGTGACCGACAGGCCGCTGTGGTCGCTCTCCAGTTTCGGGCCGACCGCCGAGATCAGCAGGTTCAGTGGGTAATACGCGAGTCCGATCAGAGCGGCTAAGAGCACGCCCAGGTCCTTGCCGCGCCGGGAACGCATGGCCGCGCCGAGCCAGGCCACCACGACCCGCGACAGCAGGACCACGAAAACCAGGTGCAGGACCGTGCCGAGGGCCGCGATCGCGGTGGCGCCCGGGCCGACCGGCGCGGCGAGCAGGACCAGGCCGCCGAAGGCGATCAGGTTGACCATGGCGGCGGGTCCGGCGAAGGCGGCCGCGCCGAGCCCGTAGGCCAGTTGCCGGGTCGTCAAGGGCAGCAGGCGGAATTGCTCGGGTTGCAGGGTCTCGTCGCTGCTGCCGGTGAGGATCGGGCCGCAGATCCAGCCGAGGGTCCAGGCGCCGAACAGGGCCGCCGCCACCGTCACTCCCCCGTGCACGGTCTGGTGCGCGGTGGCGATGATCAGCGCGGTGGCGACCGCGGCGATCAGGCCGAAGCAGGTGCCGATCCAGAAGTTCAGTGCCGCACGGCCTTCCCGCATGTGCCGCGCGGTGATGCGCCATCGCATGCGGATCAGGACGCCAACCACGACAGCCCCTCCTCGCCGCCCACGCGTCCGCCGACCAGCCGCACGAACGCCTCTTCGAGGGTGCCCTCGCCGCGCACCTGGGCCAGGGTGCCGCCCGCCACCACCCGGCCGCGGTTGATCACGGCCACGCGGTCGCAGATGGATTCCACCAGGGCCATCACATGACTCGACAGCACCACCGATCCGCCCGCGGCGACGAATCGCTGCAGGATGGTGCGGATGGTGCTCGCGGACACCGGATCCACCGCCTCGAACGGTTCGTCCAGCACCAGCAGCTTGGGTGCGTGCAGCAGGGCGGTGGCGAGGCCGATCTTCTTCCGCATGCCGGCCGAATAGTCCACCACCACAGTGTTTTCCGCGCCGTCGAGTTCCAGGACATGCAGGAGCTCGTCGGCGCGTCCGACCACGGTCGCCTTGTCCATGCCGCGCAGTAATCCGGTGAAGTTCAACAACTCTCGGCCGGTGAGCCGCTCCGGCAGGGCCAGGCCGTCGGGCAGCACCCCGACCACGGTCTTCGCCTGGACCGGATCCGACCACACCTCGTGCCCGAAGATCCGGGCCGCGCCGTGATCGGGTCGCAGCAGGCCGACTGCCATCGACAGCGTCGTCGTCTTTCCGGCGCCGTTCGGCCCGACCAGCCCGAAGAACGAGCCGGGCGGCACCGACAGGCTCACCCCCTCGACCACCCAGGGTCCGCCGAATTTCTTGTAGAGCCCGTCCAGTTCCAGCGCCGGTCGTCCGTCGACAGTCATATGCCCTCCTCGGAGCCCCCGCATACCGCCCTTTCACGATAAGCATGCGGCTCCTGTCTGACATATCGCCGGAATCGCCTCGCACCGCAACCGGTCAGCGGGTCAGGCCGCCGAAGAATTCGCGAATGTCACCGGCGAGCAGGTCGGGGACCTCGAGGGCCGGGAAGTGGCCGCCGGAGTAGAACTCCGACCAGTGCACGATGTTGTGGGCCTTCTCCGCGAAGCGGCGGATGGCGAAGTCCGCCGTGGTGAAGACGGCGACCCCGGTCGGCACCGTGCCCGGCGGCTTGGGCGCGAACATCGTGTAGTCGTGGAACCGCTCGTAGTAGTAGTTCGCCACGCTGCGGGCGGTGTCGGTGAGCCAGTAGATGGCGACGGTGGTCAGGATCTTGTCCCGATCGATGGCGTCCTCGGGCAGCTCGTGACTGGCGTCCGTCCACTCCTTGTATTTCTCCACGATCCATCCGAGCTGCCCGGCCGGTGAATCGGCCAGCAGCTGCGCGATCGTATTCGGCCGCGAGCCCGCCAGATTCATGTACGCGGACCCGTTGTCCTGGAACTGCTTCATCGCCGCCAGCCGAGCCTGCTCGTTCTCGGTCAGGGCAGCCATATCGGCGGGATCGCCGGTGGGGAAGGTGACCAGCGCATTGGCGTGCACCCCGATCACCCGATCCGCGAAGTCCCGGCCCAGCCGCGGCGCGACGAACGCCCCGTGATCCCCGCCGTGCGCCCCGAACCGCTCATACCCGAGCCGCGTCATCAGTTCGGCCAGCGCGGCGGCCACTTTCCCATCGTCCCAACCGGTTTCGGTCAGCGGCCCCGAGAACCCGTGCCCCGGCAATGTCGGAATCACCAGATCGAAGGCGGGCGCCCCCGCCTCGGCGGGATCGGTCAGCGGCTCGATCATGTCGAGAAAGTCCGCCGGCGTCCCCGGCCAGCCATGGATCAACAGCAGCGGCGTCGCGCCTTCCCGCGGCGACCGAACGTGCATGAAGTGCAGATTCTGCCCATCCACAGTGGTACTGAACTGCGGATAACCATTGAGCCTCGCCTCAACAGCCCGCCAATCGAACTTCTCCCCCCAATACCCGGCCAACTCCCGCAAGTACCGGGTCGGCACCCCGCGCTCCCACCCGCCCCCTGGCACCTCGTCGATCCACCGGGTCCGCCTCAGCCGCCGCCCCAGCTCATCGAGCTCAGCCTGCGGAATATCGATAAGAAAGCCACGGATCTCGTTCTCGCTCATAACATCGAGTCTTCCGATAAAGAGCCCTCTCCCACATCACGAAGATTCGTTATTCGCCCTTCCCGCCCATCACCGCGGCCGACGCCTGCATGATCGTAGGGACCGGTCGGACGATGGTGAGGATGTGAGCATGGATTCGGTTCCGGTGCACGCGATTCCCCGTGGTTGGCGGGCGGCGATGGTGGGGACGGCGGCGGCGGTGGCGGTGTGCTGCGCCGGGGTGTTGTGGACCTTCGCGATCCAGTTCGAGTACGTCAATGCTCTGCTGTGGGGTGGCTTCGCGCTGGTCATCCCCAGCGCGGTGTGGCTGGTGCTGGCCGTTGTCGGTGGCCTCAACTATCGCGGTTGGTGGCGTGCCGGGCTGATCCCGCCGGCGATCGTCGCTGTCACATTGGGCCTGCTCTGGTTCGAAGCGCCGGGAAGGGTCGGCTGGGCGCTGTCCCGCCAGTCGATGGATCAGGCGGCCGCCGAGTGCGCTACCACCCACGATGTCACCGACATCGGCGTGTACACCTTCGCCACCATCCAGTCCGACCCCGCCACCTGCCGCTTCTACCTCCACCTCGGCTATCCCTCATCCCGGCGAATGTTCCTCTACCACCGCGATATCACCCACCCCACCGCAACCCCCGACCCCCGCTGCCGGCACCTCGGCGGCTCCTGGCACTTCTGCGACCTCGACAGCGTCCTCTGACGATTCGCGAACCAGTTGAATCGATAGGTTTCAGATCCCGCAGAACCACCGCCGACGAGGTCGAGGCCGACCCGATCCAGCCAACGACTCGCCGGTGCCGAACGTTTGTTCGTTCGGCACCGGCGAGGTGGGTCAGTTGGTGGGGATGGTCCGGATGCCTTCTCCTGCTTCGTCGGTGGGGTCGGCGGGCGTGGTGAACCAGTGGGTTACCTCGCCGTCTTCCAGGTCGGCGGGGATGTCGCCGGTCGGGAGCACCGAGAGGGCGCCGGCGGTGGCGGAGGCCAGGAATTCGTCGATCGAGGCGCGGCCGCTGACTGCGGTGGTGTACGTGGTCGATTCGTAGTCGATTTCGTACTCCGTGCGGAGGGTGGCGGCACGGTCGAGCGCCTCGGACTGGGTGAGGGTGGCCCAGGTTTCGGCGTCGCGGTAGACGAAGGCGGGATCGGACTCGGTGAGGGGTCGGACGCGGTCGGTATAGGAGACCGGGTGCGCGGGACGGGTGGACAGGTCGGCCTGGACCTTCGGGTCCGACGGGACCAGCCAGCGGACCGAGCTGGCGGCGGGCTCCTGCGCGATGCCGAAACCGGCTCCGGCGGCGAGGATCTCACCGAAGGAGAGGCCGTCGGCGAAGAGCACCGCGGCACCCGCCTTGTGGATGGCCCAGACCGCCACCACCGCCTCGACCGTGTGCGGGAGGGCCACGGCGACGACGTCGCCGGGACCCGCGCCACGCTCGATGAGCAGGCGGGCCAGCTGGGAGCTGCGGCGGTCCAGGACGGCGTAGGCGATCTCCTGGCCGCCGGACAGCAGGGCGGGCGCCTGCGGGTCCTCCTCGACGACCTCGGCCAGCACATTGGCCACGGTCGCGGTGCCGACACGCGCCGCGTCCGCCGCGGAATCGGCGGGTGTGACGGCGCTTTCGGCGAGGATGCGGGCGCGTTCGGTGGCATCGAGGATGTCGATGTCGCCGACCAGGCCGTCGGCGTCTCCGACCAGCGCCTCCAGGATCCGGTCGAAGCGCGCGGCGAGGATGGCGACCTCGTCGGCGGTGAACCGGCTGCCCAGGTAGCGCATGGAGATGTCGATGGTCTCGCCCGCCATGATGACCAGGCTCATCGGGTAGTGGGTGTTGTCGTTGATGCCCACACCGCTGACGGACATGCCGTCGATGGAGCTGGCCGCGGCAATCGCGTCCTTGTCCACCGGGTAGGACTCGAACGCCATGATGGTGTCGAATTCCGCTCCGGCACCGGCCAATTGCTGAATCTCGGTGAGGCCGATGTGGTGGTGCTCGAGCAGGTCGGCCTGATCGTGCTGGACGCGCTGGAGCAGCCCGCCGATGGTCAGGCGGTCATCGACGCGGATGCGCACCGGCACCGTGTTGATGAACAGACCCACCATGGATTCGACGCCCGGCAGGTCGCCGGGGCGGCCGGAGACGGTCGCGCCGAACACCACGTCACTGCGCCCGGTGAGGCGGCCGATCAGCACCGCCCAGGAGGTCTGGATCAGCGTGTTCAGCGTGACGTTGAGTTCCCCGGCGCGCTTGCTGAGCGCACGGGTGCGGTCGGCGTCGATGTCCAGGGTGTAGCGGCCGATCTCGTAGTTCTCGTCGCGGGTCGCGGCGGGCGCGAGCTGGGTGGGCTCGCTGACGCCGGCCAGGGCGCGCTTCCACGCCTCGATCGACTCGTCCCGGTTCCGTCCGGCCAGCCAGGCGAGGTAGTTCCGGAACGACGGCACCCGCGGCAGCACCGACATGTCGCCGCGCACGGCGTACAGCACCAGCAGGTCCTGCATGAGCAGCGGCATGGACCAGCCGTCCACCAGGATGTGGTGAGTGGTGATGACCAGGTGCACCAGGTCGTCGCTGATCCGGAACACGGTGAACCGCATGAGCGGCGGCGCGGACAGATCGAAGTGATCGGCGCGATCGGCCTCGATCATCTCGCGCATGCGCGGATTGCGTTCGGCCTCCGGCAGATCCGTCAGATCGACGACGTGGAACGGCGCCTCGACCTTGTCGAGCACCACCTGGTGGGCTTGACCGTCGGAGTCGGTGACGAACGCGGTCCGCAGGCTCGGGTACCGGTCCAGGATGGCCTGCGCGGCCACCTGCAGCCGGTCCAGGTCCACCACACCGCTCAGGTCGAGCACGGTCTGAATGGTGTAGACGTCCACGGTGTTCTGGGTGAGCAGCGCGTGGAACAGCAGACCCGACTGCAGCGGCGAGAGCGGCCACACGTCGGCCAGCGCCGGGTAGTTCCGTTCCCACACCTCGATGTCGGACTGTTCCACTCGCACCAGCGACAGGTCGGACGGCGTGAAGCCGCCCGCCTCCGGACGCTTGGCGTGCGCGGCCAGCGCGGTCAGCGCCGCCACGAACAGGTCGGCGAACTCCTGCACCCGCGCGCGATCGAGCAGCCCGCGCGGGAAGGAGAAGGCCGCGCCCAGCTCCGGGCCGTCCGCGCCGTCGGTGACGATGGCGTTGATGTCGAGGGTGGCGTTGGCGGGCATGTCCGCGTCCATGTCACCGTCGAGCCGGCCCAGGTCGTCGACCGGCACCCAGCCCAGTTCCGCCATGCCCTCGGGCACCTCGCCCGCGGACATCCGGCCCAGGTAGTTGAAGCTGATCTGGCCCACATCGCGCAGCTGCGTGGCGGTTTCGGGGTTGAGGTGGCGGAGCAGACCCCAGCCCAGACCCTTGTCGGGCAGTGCCAGCAACTGTTCCTTGACCGATTTCACGATGTCGCCCAGGGCGTTTCCGCCCTCGAACGCCTCGGTGAGATCGGCGCCGTTCAGGTCGAGTCGCACCGGGAAGGCGGCGGTGAACCAGCCGACCGTGCGCGAAAGATCCGCGCCCGGAACGATTTCCTCTTCACGGCCGTGGCCCTCGAGCTTGATCAGCGCCGAGCCGCCCACGGTCTCCCCGCGCCAGCGCGCGACCGCCATGGCCAGCGCCGACAGCAGACCGTCGTTCACGCCACCGCGGTACAGGCCCGGGACGGCGGTGAGCACGGCCTCGGTGACCGTCGCCGGCACCGTGACCTCGATCCGCTCGACGGTGGCGAAGGTGTCGACCTGCGGGTCGAACGCCCGCGCACCCAGCTGCGGATCCGGAGTCTCGGTGACCCGCTGCCAGAACGGCAGCTCCGCGACCCGCGACTCGCTGCGCGACTCCTCGACGAGGGCGTGCGCCCAGCGACGCAGGGAGGTGCCGGTCTCGGGCAGCGCGATCGGCTGCCCGAAGGCGACCTGCGACCAGGCCAGGCCCAGGTCCGGGATCAGGATGCGCCAGGAGACGCCGTCGACCACCATGTGGTGCGCGACGATGAGCAGCACGTCGCGACGGACGCGTGCCTCGTCGGAACCCTCGGGGGCGAAGGCGAACCAGACGAACTGCACCATGGCGGCGTTCGCCGGATCCAGACGTCCCAGCGCGGCGTCGAATTCGATGCTGCCGACGCGGGTCAGCTCCTCGTCGGAGATGTCCGCGGCCAGCTCGACCCGGTGTACCAGCGCGTCGACGTCGACTGCCCCGCGCGGCAGCGCCTCGAATTCGAAGCCCTCCGTGGCGTTCTCCGGATGGGCACTGCCGCGCAGTCGCGACCGCAGCACATCGTGGTGGTCGAAGAGCGCATCGATGGCCCCGACCAGCACCGTCCGCGTGATGCCGTCCGGCAGTCGCAGCGGCATGGTCTGCGAGAACCGTTCGTACGACGACCCACTCGACAGGATCGCGTGCATGATCGGCGTCAGCGGAATGTCGCCGACTCCGCCGCCCGGCAGTTCGGCCAGCTTCTCCTGCGCGGTGTCCCCACCCAGCGTGGCGACCTCGGCCAGCCCCGCGACGGTCCGCTTCTCGAACACGTCGCGCGGCGAGAACACGATGCCGCGTGCCTTGGCCCGCGAGACCAGCTGGATGGACAGGATCGAGTCGCCGCCGAGCGCGAAGAACGAGTCGTCCGCACCTACTTGCTCGACGCCGAGCACGTCGGCGAAGACCTCGGCGATGGTCGCTTCCAGTTCGGTGACCGGAGCGCGGAAGTCGCGCGCGGTGAACACCGGCTCGGGCAGCGCCCGGCGATCCAGCTTGCCGACCGGGGTCAGCGGGATGGCGTCCAGGATGGTGATGGCCGTCGGCACCATGTATTCCGGCAGGCGGCCCGAGACGTGCTCGGTCAGCGCCGGGATGTCGATGCTGCGGCCCGCGACCGGGAGTACGTAGGCCGCCAGGATGGTGGCCCCGGCCTCGGTCTTGTGGCCGACGGTGACCGCGAAGTCGACCGTCTCGTGCGAGGCGAGCGCGGCGTCGATCTCGCCGAGCTCGATACGGAAACCGCGGACCTTCACCTGGAAGTCGTTGCGGCCCACGTACTCCACCTCGCCGGTGGCGGTCCAGCGGACCACGTCACCGGAGCGGTACATGCGCTCGCCGGCCACGAACGGGTTCGCGACGAACCGCTCGGCCGACAGGCCCGGGCGGTCGTGGTAGCCGCGCGAGAGCTGGATACCCGACAGGTACAGCTCGCCGGCGACGCCGACCGGCACCGGACGCAGGCGCGCGTCCAGGATGAGGGCCTGCATACCGCGCACCGGACCACCGATGGTGACCAGATCGCCCGGCGCCAGCGCGTCGCTGATATTGGTCATGATCGTGGTCTCGGTGGGGCCGTAGCCGTTGTGGAACGCACGAATCGTGCGGTTCTCCAACGGAATCGCCCACTTCTCGACCAGATCGGCCGGCACGGCCTCACCACCGGCGACGAGCACCCGCAGCGAGTCCAGACCCTTCGGGTCGAGGGTGGCGAGCGCGGCCGGGGTGATGAAGGCGTGCGTGGCCCGCTCGCGCTTGATCAGCTCGGCCAGCTCCTCGCCGCCGTAGACGCCCGGCGGGACCACCACGAGGGTGCCGCCCGCGCCGATGGCGAGCAGGTACTCCAGCACCGACGCGTCGAACGACGGCGACGCGAAGTGCAGTGCGCGCGAACCGGAGTCGAGGTGGTAGCGCACGATCTGCTCGGTCGCGAAGTTGGCCAGACCGGAGTGCGTCACCACGACGCCCTTCGGCATGCCCGTGGTACCCGACGTGTAGATCACGTACGCCACGTGGTCCGGCCGAACCGGGGCCCACCGTTCCGCGTCGGTGACGGGTTCGGCGAAGTGCGAGGCGATCTCGGCCTGCACCATGGTGTC
Organism: Nocardia niigatensis NBRC 100131; assembly: GCF_000308655.1. GTDB lineage: Bacteria > Actinomycetota > Actinomycetes > Mycobacteriales > Mycobacteriaceae > Nocardia > Nocardia niigatensis. Next base: position 55,629 of record NZ_BAGC01000054.1, read on the forward strand.
GTCGAGCGAGATCCAGCCCGCCAGGCTCTTGACCGGCGGCAGCCCCTCGAGCTCGGCGTCGACCGTGAGGCCGAGCACCGCGCCGGAGTCGTTGACCATGTGCGCGATGCGGTCCGCCGGGTAGGACGGATCGACCGGAACGAAGGCCGCACCCGACTTGGCGACGGCCCAGATGGCCAGCACCGATTCGAAGGAGCGCCGGATCGCCACGGCGACACGGGTTTCCGGTCCGGCGCCGCGCTCGATGAGCACCCGCGCCAGGCGCGAGGACGCCGCGTCGAGTTCGGCGTAGCCCAGGGCCTGGCCCTGGAACACGACCGCCTCGCCGACCGGGTTGTTGGCGACCGCCTCGGCGAGCAGCTCGGGGAGCACCCGCGGCGCGATGGCCGGACCGCCCGTGCGGGAGATCAGGTCGGCGCGCTCCTCGGCGGCCAGGATCTCCAGGTCGCCGACCGCTGTACGCGGCGCGGCGATGATCTCGCCGAGCAGGCGGAGGAACCGCTCCGCGAAGCCCTCCACCGTCTCCTGGTCGAACAGGTCACGGGCGTAACCGAATTCGGCGTACATGCCCGCGTCCGCGTCGGCCGGGGCCTCGGTCAGGGTGAGCATGAGGTCGAACTTGGCGATCTCGTTCTCGAAGTCGACCGCCGAGGCGCGCAGCGCGGGCAGCTCGAAAGAACTGTCGGGCAGGTTCTCGAACGACAGCGCCACCTGGAAAAGCGGGTGCCGCGCGGTGGAGCGCTCCGGGTTGAGCAGCTCGACGAGCCGCTCGAACGGAATGTCCGCGTGCGCGAACGCCTGCAGGTCGCTGTCCTTGGCCTTGGCCAGCAGCTCGGTGAAGCCGGCCTGCCCGGTGACCTCGGTGCGCAGCACCAGGGTGTTGACGAACATGCCGATCAGGTTGTCCAGCTCGGCCTCGCCGCGGCCCGCGATGGGCGCGCCGATCGCGATGTCGGTGGTGCCGGACAGGCGCGCCAGGAACACCGCGAGGGCGGTGTGCACGACCATGAACATGGTCGCGTTGTTGGTGCGCGCGATCTGCTGGAGTCCGCGGTGCAGGTCCTTGCCGATCGGGAACAGCACCCGGCCGCCGCGGAAGGACTGCGCGGTGGGGCGCGGACGATCCGAGGGCAGGTTCAGTTCGTCGGGCAGGTCCGCCAGTGCGGTGCGCCAGAATTCGGCCTGCGCGGCGATCAGGCTGGTCGCGTCGTCCTCGGAGCCGAGGACCTCGCGCTGCCAGATCGAGAAGTCCGCGTACTGCACGGGCAGCGGGGCCCAGCCGGGCGCGACACCAGCGGCGCGGGCGGCGTAGGCCACCATGACGTCGCGGGTGAGCGGACCCATGGACCAGCCGTCGGCGGCGATGTGGTGGGTGACGAAGACGAGCACGTGCTCGACCTCGGCGGCGGAGCCGCCCGTGGACTCCGCATCACCGTCGACGCGGAACAGCTTGGCGTGCAACGGCACTTCGGTGGTCACGTCGAAGCCGGTGGTGACCAGCGCGGTGATCCGCTCGGTCACCGACTCGGCCGGGACGACGATCGGCGTCAGATCCGGAACCGCCTGTGCTGCGGGCACGATCACCTGCGCGGCCACGCCGTCCACCTGCGGGTAGAGGGTGCGCAGCGTCTCGTGGCGGCCGATCACGTCGGCCACGGCCTGCTGCAGCGCTTCCACATCCAGCGCACCGGTCAGACGTACCGCCACGGGGACGTTGTACGCCGCGGACGCGGTGTCGAACTGGTTGAGGAACCACATGCGCTGCTGGGCCAGCGACAGCGGCACATTGTCCGGTCGCGGTCCGGCGGTGAGCGCCTTGCGATCTCCCGCACCGGCGTGCTGCTCGACCTTGGCGGCCAGCCCGGCGACGGTCGACGCCTCGAACACGGCGCGCACCGGCACCCGCGCGTCCAGGGCCGCGCCGATGCGCGCGGCGACCTGGGTGGCGAGCAGCGAGTTGCCGCCGAGGGCGAAGAAGTCGTCGTCCGCGCCGACGCGGACAGCGCCGCTCTCCGCATCGGAGATGCCGAGCACCTCCGCGATGACGCCGGCCACGATCTCCTCGATCGGGGTGGACGGCGCGCGGAACGCGGTGGTCTCGAACTCGGGCTCCGGCAGCGCCTTCCGGTCCAGCTTGCCGTTCACATTGAGCGGCAGGGCGTCCAGGACCACGAAGGCCGAGGGCACCATGTACGACGGCAGCGCCGCCGACAGGGCCGACTTCACCAGCGGCACATCGACACCCGAGCCGGACGGCACCAGGTAGGCCACCAGCCGGTCACCGGTCTTGGCGTCGGTCTTGGCCAGCACCGCGGTCTGCGCGATCTCCGGCAGCGCCAGCAGCGCCGCCTCGATCTCGCCGAGCTCGATACGGAAACCACGGATCTTCACCTGGAAGTCGGTACGGCCCCGGTACTCCAGCTCACCGATCGCGTTCCAGGCCACCAGGTCACCGGTCCGGTACATCCGCTCCCCGACGGCGAACGGGTCGGCCACGAAGCGATCCGCGGTCAGGTCCGGACGGCCGAAGTAGCCGCGCGCCAGCTGCGCACCGGCGAGGTACAACTCGCCGGAGACGCCGTCGGGCACCGGGTTCAGGCGCGCGTCGAGCACGTAGACCCGCGAATTCCATTCCGGCGCACCGATGGACACCGAACCCTGGTCGGCGTCGGTGACCCGGTGGCTGGTGATGGACACCGCGGCCTCGGTCGGGCCGTACAGGTTGAACAGCCCGGCGTCCGGGTTGTCGGCGCGGAAGCGCTGCGCCACGGTCGCGGGCAGCGCCTCACCGATGGCGAGGACCCGCCGCAGTGCGTCGTTCAGCGTCCCGTCGGCCGCGGTGAGCAGCGCGTCGAGCATGGACGGCACCACGTGCAGGGTGGTGACCCGCTCGCGCGCCATCAGCTCGTTCAGGTACGCCGGATCCCGGTGGCCGTCGGCCGCCGCGATCACCAGGCGGCCACCGGACACGGCGGCCGACCAGAACTCCCAGACCGACAGGTCGAAGGTGGCGGCGGTCTTGAGCAGCACCGCGTCGTCCGCGCCGAGCTCGAATTCCGCGCTCTTCCACTGCAACTGGTTGGCGATGGCCGCGTGCGACAGCGCCACGCCCTTCGGGCGACCGGTGGAACCGGAGGTGAAGATGACGTAGGCGGTGTGGTCGGGCCGCAGCGGGGCGACCCGCTCGGCATCGGTGACCGGGCCGGACAGCGCGAGCTCGTCGCCGTCCCGCCGCCCCACCGGAATCGCGTCGCGATCCATATAGACCAGCGGCGCGATCTCGGTGGTGAACTCGGCGGCGGCATTGGTCAGCACGCACACCGGCGCGGCGGTTTCCAGGATGTACCCGGTCCGCTCGGCGGGCTGGTCCGGATCCACAGGCACGTACGCGCCACCGGCGACGGAGACCGCGTACATGGCCACGACCAGGTCGACCGAGCGCCGCAGCGCCAGCGCGACCCGCGCCTCCGGGCCCACACCCAGCGAGATCAGGTGGCGGGCAAGGCCGTTGACCCGGGCGCCGAGTTCGGCGTAGGTCAGCGTCTCGCCCGCGGGCCCGATGAGCGCGATGGCGGTCGGCTTGGCCGCCACCGTTGCGTTCAGCAGGGACACCAGCGTCGCGGCCGAATCCACCCGGTGCGCGGTGGCATTGCGCCGCTCCAGGATCTCGGTCCGCTCGGCGGCGGCCAACAGCTCGATCTCACCGACGGCGGTGCGCGGCGCGGCGACGATCTCGCGCAGCAGGTGCACGAAACGGTCCGCGAAGCCGCGCACGGTGTCGCGGTCGAAGATATCGGTGGCGTAGGTCAGGATGCCGGTGATGCCTTCGGCCGCACCGTTTTCGGAGTAGATGTCCGAGACGATGAGGTGCAGGTCGAACTGCGAGAGCTCGGTGTCGACATCCAGGCCGGACACGCTCAGGCCCGGTAGCTCGAGGGTGGAGCGGGTCAGGTTCTGGAAGGACAGGCCCACCTGGAACAGCGGGTGCCGCGCGGTCGACCGGGCCGGGTTGAGCACCTCGACCAGGCGCTCGAACGGCACGTCGGCATTGGCGTAGGCCTGGATGTCGGTCTCGCGCTGGCGGGCCAGCAGTTCGGCGAACGGCTGCCCGCCGTCGACCTGCGTGCGGAACACCAGGGTGTTGACGAACATGCCGATCAGGTCGTCGAGGACGGCCTCGCCACGACCGGCCATCGGGGTGCCGATGGCGATGTCGTCGGAGCCCGACAGTCGCGACAACAGCACCGCGAGCGCGGTGTGCACGACCATGAACAGCGTCGCGCCCTCGGTCCGGGCCAGGTCGACCAGACCCGCGTGCAGGTCGGCATCGATGCGGATGTCGAGGGTGCCGCCCGCGAAGGACTGCACCGCCGGACGCGGCCGGTCGGCCGGGAGGTCCAGCTGATCGGGCAGACCGGCCAGCGCCTGCTGCCAGTAGGCGACCTGCTTGGAGGCCAGCGATTCCGCGTCGTCCTCGCTGCCCAGCAGTTCGCGCTGCCAGATGGAGTAGTCCGCGTACTGCACCGTGAGCGGGGACCAGCCCGGCTCCTGCTTGATGGAGCGCGCCGCGTAGGCGGTCATCAGGTCGCGGGTCAGCGGGGCCACCGAGGAACCGTCACCGGAGATGTGGTGGATCACCAGGGCCAGTACGTATTCCGCGGGCGCCGGAGCGTCCGGGTCCACGACCGGGAACTGTCCGGTGGGCTCGATGTCGGCGAAATCGAAGGTGTAGGCCGCCGCGTGCGCCGCGGCCTCCGACTGCGCGGCCGGAACCGGCGCCGGGGTCTCGCCCTCGATCTTGAACAGCGCCACCTTGATCGGCACCTCGACGGTCACGTCGAAGGCGGTGGAGGTCAGCTCCACCACCGCGCCCACGACCTCGTCGGCGTTCACGGTGCGCACCTCGAGCTCGGGCACGGCCTGCGCCGGCGGCAGGATGACCTGCACCGGGCCGTCCTCGGTCTGCGGGTAGATGGTCCGCAGGATCTCGTGGCGGGCAACCACATCCGCGATGGCGGCCCGCAGCGCGTCCTCGTCGAGCAGGCCCGACAGGCGCACGGCGACCGGCACGTTGTAGGCGGCCGAGGCGGTGTCGAAGCGGTTCAGGAACCACATGCGCTGCTGTGCCAGCGACAGCGGGATGTTGTCCGGCCGCGGTCCGGCGGTGAGCGCCTTGCGGCCACCGGCACCCGCGTCCCGTTCCACGCGGGCCGCCAGCGCGGCCACCGTGGACGCCTCGAACAGCAGTCGCACCGGCACCCGGGTGTTGAGCGCCTCGCCGAGGCGCGCGGCCACCTGGGTGGCGAGCAGCGAGTTGCCGCCCCACGCGAAGAAGTCGTCGTCCAGGCCGATGCGGCCGGACTCGACGCGCAGCACCTCGGCGAACACGCCGGCCACGATCTGCTCGATCGGGCTGACGGGGGCGCGGAAGACCGCCTTCTCGAAGGTGGGCTGCGGCAGCTCCTTGCGGTCCAGCTTGCCATTGGCGTTGAGCGGCAACGCGGTCAGCGGCATGAAGACCGACGGGATCATGTACGACGGCAGTTCGGCGGCCAGCGCCGACTGCAGCTGTTGTTTGTCGGGTTCGCCGTCGGTGCCGACCACATAGGCCACCAGGCGGTCGCCGAGCACCGGATCGGTGTGCGCGACCACGGCCGCCGAGGCGACGGAATCCACCCGCAGCAGTGCGGATTCGATATCGCCGAGCTCGATGCGGAAGCCGCGGATCTTCACCTGGAAGTCGGTGCGGCCCCGGTATTCCAGCTCGCCGTTCTCCTGCCAGGCCACCAGGTCACCGGTGCGGTACATGCGGGAACCGTTGTCGGCGAACGGGTTCGCCACGAACCGGTCGGAGGTGAGGTCGGGGCGGCCGAAGTAGCCGCGTGCCAGCTGCGCGCCGGCCAGGTAAAGCTCGCCGGACACACCCACCGGCACCGGCCGCAGGCGCGCGTCCAGCACGTACACCTGGGAGTTCCACTCGGGCGAGCCGATGGACACCGACAGCTCGTCGCGGGCGGTTACCCGGTGGTTGGTGATGGACACCGCGGCCTCGGTCGGGCCGTACAGGTTGAACAGTTCGGTGCGCGGACGCTCCCGCAGCACGCGCTGGGCGAGCGGGCCGGGCAGCGCCTCACCGATGGCCAGGATGCGCCACAGCGAATCCGGCAGGCCGTCGGTGAGCAGCGCGTCCAGCATGGACGGCACCACGTGCAGGGTGGTCACCCATTCGCGGGCCATGAGCTCGTTCAGGTACGCCGGATCCTTGTGCCCGTCGGGCGCGGCGATGACCATGCGGCCACCGCAGGCGGCGGCGGACCAGAACTCCCAGACCGAGAGGTCGAAGGTGGCGGCGGTCTTGAGCAGCACCGCGTCGGCCGGGTCGAGGCCGAATTCGGTTACCTTCCACAGCAACTGGTTCACGACCGCGCCGTGCGGCAGCGCCACACCCTTCGGGCGGCCGGTGGAACCGGAGGTGAAGATGATGTACGCGGTGTTCGCCGCGGTCAGCACGCGCACCCGGTCGGCGTCGGTGACGGGCTTGGCCGAGTGGCCGGACAGGTCCAGCTCGTCGATGCGCAGCACCTCGGCCAGCTCGGTAGCCCGTTGGGAGGTATGGGCGTCGAAACCGGCTGCGGCCGTGGTGAGTACGACCTTCGGCGCGGCGGTCTCCAGGATGTAGCCCACGCGCTCGGCGGGCTGATCCGGATCGATCGGCACGTAGGCGGCGCCGGACTTGGCGACCGCGTACATGGCGACCACCAGGTCGGTGGAGCGGCGAATGGCCAGGGCCACCCGGTCTTCGGTGCCGATGCCGCGCGCGATGAGTTCCCGCGCCAGCTGGTTGACCCGTGCGTCGAGTTCCGCGTAGGTCAGGTTCTCGACGCCGTCGGCGGTGTCGGTGACGATGGCGACGGCCTTGGCGTCGTCGGCCACGGACCGGTCGAGCAGCGAGACCAGCGTGGCCTCGGAGCCGCCGTCCATGACCGAGTCCACGTCCTGTGCGGTGTTGTTCCACCGCTGCAGGATTCGCGCGTTCTCGGTCTCGTCGAGCAGGTCGATGTCACCGACGGCGACGGTGGTGTCGGCCAGGATGGCGTCCAGCACCCGCACGAACCGGTCGGCGAAGGACCGCACGGTCGATTCGTCGAACAGGTCGGTGGCGTAACCGAATTCGGTGAGGATCTCCGCCGGGGTGCCGTCCTCGGCGTACCGGTCGTAGAGCGTGACGTGCAGGTCGGTCTTGGCCAGCTGCGAGTCGAATTCGACCGCGGCCACATGCAGGCCCGGCAGTTCGAAGGCGGTCTCGGCCAGGTTCTGGAACGAGAGACCCACCTGGAACAGCGGATTGCGCGCCGTGGAGCGAACCGGGTTGAGCACCTCGACCAGCCGCTCGAACGGCACGTCGGCATTGGCGAACGCCTCCAGGTCGCGCTCACGGACCTCGGAGAGCAGGTCGGCGAAGCTCGCGCCGCCGTCGACCTGGGTGCGGAACACCAGGGTGTTCACGAACATGCCGATCAGGTCGTCGAGTTCGCGTTCACCGCGGCCCGCGATCGGGGTGCCGACCGCGATGTCGTCGGTGCCGGACAGGCGGGCCAGCAGCACCGCCAGGGCGGCGTGCACGACCATGAACAGCGACGCGTTGTTGGCCCGCGCCAGCTCGTGCAGCCTGGCGTGGCGTTCGGCGTCGATGTCGAAGCGCAGCGCCTTGCCGTGGAACGACTGCGCCGGGGGACGCGGCCGGTCGGTGGGCAGCTCCAGCTGATCGGGCAGCCCGCTCAGCGCGCGGGTCCAGTACGAGACCTGCTTGGCGGCCAGCGATTCCGCGTCGTCCTCGCGGCCGAGCACCTCGCGCTGCCACAGCGCGTAGTCGGCGTACTGCACCGGCAGCGGGGCCCACTGCGGGACATCGCCGTTCACGCGGGCCACGTAGGCGGCCATGATGTCGCGCGCCATCGGGCCCATGGAGGAGCCGTCGGCGGAGACGTGGTGGACGGTGAACGCCAGCACGTGCTGGGTGGTCGCGGTGTCGGCGATGCGGAACATCTTGACCGCGAGCGGCACCTCGACGGTGACGTCGAAGGTGGTCATGGCGAATTCGATGACCTTGCCGAGCAGTTCGCCCTCGGTCACCTCCTCCGGCACCAGCGACAGGTCGGTCTGCGAGGCGGGCAGCACCACCTGGTGCGGGCCCGCGGCCGAGCGCGGGTACACCGTGCGCAGCACCTCGTGGCGGGCGATCACATCGCCGATGGCCTGCTTCATGGCGTACAGGTCCAGCGCGCCGGTGAAGCGGACCGCCAGCGGAATGTTGTCGACCGCCGAGGTGCTGGTGTCGAACTGGTTCAGGAACCAGTAGCGCTGTTGCGCCGGGGACAGCGGCAGGTGCGCGGGACGCTCACCGGGGATCAGGCGCGGACGCGCCCCGGAACCGGCGTTGCGCTCCACGCGCGCGGCCAGCGCCGCGACCGTGGACGCCTCGAACAGATCGCGCACCGCCAGCTGGGTGTCCAGGGCCGCGCCGAGGCGGGCGGTGACCTGGGTGGCGATCAGCGAGTTGCCGCCGAGCTCGAAGAAGTCGTCGTCGAGGCCGACCCGTCCGACGCCGAGGACGTCGGAGAAGGTACCCGCCACGATCTCCTCGATCGGGGTGGACGGGGCGCGGAAGACCTTGGCCTCGAACACCGGCGCGGGCAGGCGCTTGCGATCCAGCTTGCCGGAGGCATTGAGCGGGAAGGCGTCCAGCACCACGAAGGCGGTCGGGACCATGTAGCCGGGCAGCCCCTCCTGGAGTTCGGCACGCACGGCGTCGAGGTCGACGCTGTGGCCGGCGGTCGGAATGATATAGCCGACCAGCTGCTCGCCGAGCCGCTCGTCACTGCGGACCACGACCACCGACTGGGCGATGGCATCGATGGCTGTGAGGGCGGACTCGATCTCGCCGAGTTCGATGCGCAGACCGCGCAGCTTGACCTGGAAGTCGGTGCGGCCCAGGTATTCCAGCTCGCCGCGGCCGGTCCACTTGACGAGGTCACCGGTGCGGTACATGCGCTCGCCGTGGTGGAACGGGTCCGCGACGAAGCGGTCGGCGGTCAGCTCCGGGCGGGCGACATAACCGCGCGCCAGCTGGACGCCCGACAGGTACAGCTCACCCGCGACACCCGGGGCAACCGGGTGCAGACGCGAATCCAGCACGTAGACACGGGTGTTGAAGACCGGCGCGCCGATCGGGACCGATAGCGTGTCGGTGTCCTCCACCTCGTGGTAGGTGACGTCGACCGCAGCTTCGGTCGGGCCGTACAGGTTGTGCAGGCGGGCGCCGGTGAGCTCGCGCAGCTTCTGCGCGGTCGGCGCGGGCAGCGCCTCACCGGAGGCGAAGACCTGGTGCAGCGTGGTGCATTCGGCGGCCTTCTCCTCGGCCACGAACACCGACATCATCGACGGCACGAAGTGCGCGGTGGTGACCCCGGTCTCGATGATCAGGTCGGCGATGTAGCCCGGGTCGCGGTGGCCGTCCGGCTTCGCGATGACCAGGGACGCGCCGATCTGCAAGGGCCAGAAGAACTCCCACACCGACACGTCGAAGGTGGCCGGAGTCTTCTGCAGCACCACGTCGTCGTCGAACAGGCCGTACTCGGTCTGCATCCAGACCAGGCGGTTGACGATGGCCGTGTGGCTCACCGCCACACCCTTCGGGCGGCCGGTCGAGCCCGACGTGAAGATCACGTACGCGACATTGTCGCCGTGCAGCGGGGCGATCCGGTCGGCGTCGGTGATCGGGGCGTCGGAGTAGCCGGACAGCTCCAGCTCGTCGATCAGCAGTGTGCGCGTAGTGGTTTCGAACCGGTCGCCGCCGGTGCTCAGCACGCACACCGGCTGTGCGGTGTCGAGCACGTACTGGTTGCGCTCGGCCGGGTGATCGGGGTCCAGCGGCACGTACGCGCCACCGGCGACCGTGACCGCGTACATGCCGACCAGTAGCTCGAAGGAGCGCCGCATGCCCAGGGCCACATAGGTATCCGGTCCGACGCCCTCGGCGATGAGGTGGCGGGCCAGCCGGTGCACGCGCGAGGCGAACTCGGCGTAGGTCAGACTCTCGCCCTCGAACACCAGCGCGGTGAGGCTGGGGGTCTGCTTCAGCTGGGTCTCGAACATCGACGCCAGGGTCACCTCGGCGCTGATCTTCTTGCCGCCCAGCGCGACCCGCTTGACGTCGTATTCGGTGGCGTTCCAGGTGCGCAGCACCTGGCGGCGCTCGGCCGCGTCCAGCAGTTCGATATCGCCGACCAGCGCGGTCGGCTCGGCGACCACGGCCGACAGCAGGCGCACCAGGCGCTCGCCGAAGGCGGCGATGGTGGCCGGGTCGAACATGTCTGTGGCGTAGGCGAATTCGGCGGTCATGCCGTCGCTTTCGGCCGACTCTGTAAGGTTCAGGTGCAGGTCGAACTTGGCGGTGACCACGTCCAGCGGCACGCCGGCCACTTCCAGGCCGGGCAGGGCGAAGCTCGCCGCGCCGGTGTTCTGGAACGACAGCATGACCTGGAACAGCGGGTGGCGGGCCTGCGAGCGGGCCGGGTTGAGGATCTCGACCAGGCGCTCGAAGGGCAGGTCGGCGTGGCCGAAGGCGGCCAGGTCGGTGTCCTTGGTACGGGCCAGCAGCTCGGCGAACTTCTCCCCCGAGTCGACGGCCGTGCGCAGCACCAGGGTGTTGACGAACATGCCGATGGCGTCGTCGAGGACCTGCTCGCCACGGCCCGCGACCGCGGTGCCGATTGCGATGTCGTCAGCGCCGGACAGGCGCGCCAGCAGGGCCGCGAAGGCCGCGTGCACGACCATGAACAGCGAGGCGCCGTGCTCGCGGGCCAGGCCGTTGAGTCCGGCCAGCAGCTCGGCGTCGATCGAGAACTCGTGCACGCCACCGGCATTGGACGCGACCGCGGGGCGCGGGCGATCCGAGGGCAGGTCGATCTGGTCGGGCAGCCCGGCCAGATCGGTGCTCCAGTAGGAGACCTGCTGCGAGATCAGCGAGTCGGCGTCGTCCTCGTCGCCGAGGGTTTCGCGCTGCCAGAGCGCGAAGTCGGCGTACTGCACCGGCAGCGGCGCCCACTGCGGGGCCGTGCCGATCGCGCGGGCCGCGTAGGCGACCATGACGTCGCGGGCCAGCGGGCGCACCGACCAGCCGTCACCGGAGATGTGGTGCACCACGAAAACCAGGACGTGCGTGGGCTGTCCGGCGTCCGAGACCCGGAACAGCCCGGCACGCACGGGCGCCGCGGCGGTCACGTCGAAACCGGTGAGCACCAGTTCGGCGATGCGCTCGCGCAGATCGGCCTCGGTCACCTCGACCGGGGCCAGGCCGGTGCCGCCGCCGTGGATGCCGGCATTGGCGGCCGCGTCCAGGCGGACCTGGTCGGTGGGCAGGATGACCTGCACACCACGGCCTTCGGCGTTCTCCGGGTAGACCGTGCGCAGCACCTCGTGGCGCTCCAGCACATCGCCGACGGCGGCCAGCAGGGCGTCCACGTCGAGGTCGCCGGTCAGGCGGACCGCGAGAGGGATGTTGTTGACGGCCGAGGCGGTGTCGAAGCGGTTCAGGAACCACATGCGCTGCTGGGCCAGGGACAGCGGGATCTCGTCCGGCCGGGCCTGGGCCACCAGCGCGCGGCGGCCACCGGTGCCCGCCTGGGCCTCCACGCGCGCGGCCAGGGCCGCCACGCTCGGGGCGTCGAAGAGGGTGCGAACCGGGATGCGGGTGTCGAGCGCCGCGCCCAGTCGCGCCACCACCTGGGTGGCGATCAGCGAGTTGCCGCCCAGTTCGAAGAAGTCGTCGTCCGCGCCGACCGGGTTCTCGAGTCCGAGCACCTCGGCGAACACGCCGGCCACGATCTCCTCGGCACGCGTCGCGGCGGCCCGGAATTCGCGGGCGGCGAACTCCGGCTCGGGCAGCGCGCGGCGGTCCAGCTTGCCGTTGGCACTGAGCGGGAACGCGCCCAGGGCCACGAAGGCGGCCGGAACCATGTACGACGGCAGCTGCGCGGCCAGGTGGTCGCGCAGGGCTGTGTCCAAGTTGCCCTCCGCTCCGCTCCGGGCGGGGGCAGATTCCTCGGGAACCACGTAGGCGACCAGCTGATCGCCGATTCGGGAATCTGCGCGCAGAACCACAACTGCCTGGGCCACCTCCGGATGCGCGGTCAGCGCGGCCTCGATCTCGCCGAGCTCGATGCGCAGACCACGCAGCTTCACCTGGAAGTCGGTGCGGCCGATGTACTCCAGCTCACCGTCCGCGGTCCAGGTGACGAGGTCACCGGTGCGGTACATGCGCTTGCCGGGGGTGAAGGGGTTGGCCACGAAGCGATCCGACGACAGGTCGGGGCGCGCCACGTAGCCGCGCGCCAGCTGCACGCCGGCCAGGTAGAGCTCGCCCGGCAGGCCCGGCGCGACCGGGTGCAGACGCGAATCCAGCACGTACACCTGGGTGTTGAACACCGGGCGGCCGATCGGCACGGTCTCGGTGTCGGCGTCGGTGACCTGGTGGTAGGTGACGTCGACGGCCGCTTCGGTCGGACCGTACAGGTTGTGCAGGGCCGCGCCGGTGACCCGGCGCAGCTGCTGGGCGGTCGTCGCGGGCAGCGCCTCACCGGAGGCGAAGACCAGCCGCAGGCTGTGTCCGATCTGCCCCTCCGCTTCGCTCGGTCCAGAACGCGACGCGCCGCGAACCACCGGGGTTTCTCCGGCCCGGCTCGCGAGCTCCGCGACGAACACCGCCAGCATTGACGGCACGAAGTGTGCGGTCGTGACGCCTTCGCGGGCAATGGTTTCGGCCAGGTACACCGGATCCCGGTGCCCGTCGGGCTTGGCCACGACCAGCGTCGCGCCGATCTGCAAGGGCCAGAAGAACTCCCACACCGACACGTCGAAGGTGGCCGGAGTCTTCTGCAGCACCACGTCGTCCGCGGTCAGGCCGTACTCGGCCTGCATCCACACCAGGCGGTTCACGATCGCCGCGTGCGGCACCGCCACACCCTTGGGGCGACCGGTCGAACCCGAGGTGAAGATCACGTACGCGGTGTTCGAAGCCCGCAGCGGCGCAACACGATCCGCGTCGGTGAGCACGGCGTCGGAGTAACCCGACAGGTCGACGGTGTCGACCGCGACGGTCGGCACGCTCGCGTGGGTGAATCCGTCACGCTCGGTAGTGAGCACGCACACCGGCTCCGCCGTCTCGAGCACGTAGTCGATGCGGTCCGCGGGCTGGTCCAGGTCCAGCGGCACGTACGCGCCACCGGCCTCGACGATCGCGTACATGGCGACCACCAGGTCCAGCGAGCGGCGCATGCCCAGCGCCACCAGGCTGTCCGGGCCGACCCCGGCCTCGATGAGCTTGCGGGCCAGCCGGTGCACACGCGCGGCGAACTCGGCGTAGGACAGACCGGTCCCCTCGAAGCTGACCGCGGTCGCGTCGGGAGTCCGCTCCGCCTGCGCCTCGAACAGTGCGACCAGGGTCTCGCCCGCGTCGCCGGAGGCGCTGCGCACGACCTCGCCCTCGGCGGTGGTCTCGTCGGACAGCGTCCCGGAGGTCAGTGCCGCGAGGACGGAGACCACGTCGGCGGTGGTCCGGTTCCAGTCCCGCAGCACCCGGGTCCGCTCACCGGGCACCAGCAGGTCGATATCGCCGATGGCCCGTTCCGGCTGCGCGGCAATGGCCTTCAGCAGCAGGTCGAACCGGTCGGCGAAGAGCGCCATGGTGGCCGCGTCGAACAGGTCGGTGGCGTAGATGAGTTCGGCGGTGATGCCCGACGGGCTGGAGCCGTGGCCGTTGCCGGTCACGTCGTCGCTGCCGAGCAGGCTCGGCGAGGCGGAGCGTTCGGTGAGGACCAGCTGCAGGTCGAACTTGGCGGTGTCGATCGGCAGATCGACGGCGCTCACGGTCAGGCCGGGCAGTTCCAGTTCGGTGATGCCGGTGTTCTGGAATGACAGCATGACCTGGAACAGCGGGTGGCGGGCCTGCGAGCGGGCCGGGTTGAGGATCTCGACCAGGCGCTCGAAGGGCAGGTCGGCGTGGCCGAAAGCCTGGATGTCGGTGGCGCGCACCGTGTCCAGGAGTGCGGTGAAGCCGGCGCCGCCGTCCACCTCGGTGCGCAGCACGAGGGTGTTGACGAACATGCCGATCAGGTCGTCGAGAGCGCGCTCGCCACGACCCGCGACCGGGGTGCCGATCGCGATGTCCTGTTCGCCGGACAGCCGCGACAGCAGCGCCGCCAGCGCGGAGTGCATGACCATGAACAGCGTCGCGCCGCGGGTGCGGGCGAGTTCGGTCAGCTTGGCGTGGGTGTCGGCGTCGATGGTGAAGACATGCGTCGCGCCGCGACCCGACGCGACGGCCGGACGTGGACGGTCGGCCGGCAGGTCCAGCTGATCGGGCAAGCCGCGCAGCGAATCGCGCCAGTACGAGATCTGCTGGGAGATCACGGATTCGGCGTCGGTCTCGTCGCCGAGCACCGTGCGCTGCCACAGCGCGTAGTCCGCGTACTGGACATCCAGCGGCTGCCAGCCCGGTTCGCCGCCCTCGACGCGAGCGCCATAGGCGGTCATGACATCCCGGGTGAGCGGGCCCATGGAGAAGCCGTCGGCCGAGATGTGGTGCACCACCAGCGCGAGCACGTGCTCGGTGGGGCTGACCTCGAACAGGCGGGCCCGGAACGGCACGTCCACGGTGACGTCGAAGCCGGTCAGCACCAGCTCCGAGAGCGCCTGCGGGAGTGCGGCTTCGGAGACCTCGACCGGGGTCAGGTCCGGAATGACCTGGCCGGTGGGGACGATCTCCTGGAACGCCTGGCCGTCGATCTCGGGGAAGCGGGTGCGCAGCGACTCGTGCCGCGCCAGCACGTCGGCCACGGCGATCTGCAGGGCCTGGCGGTCCACCAGACCCGACAGGCGCACGGCCGCCGGGATGTTGTCCACGGCCGATTCGGGATCGAACCGGTTGAGGAACCACATGCGCTGCTGGGCCAGCGACAGCGGCAGCCGCTCCGGCCGTTCCTGCGCGACCAGCGGCTGACGCGTGCCCGCGCCGGAATGGGTTTCGGCGCGGGCCGCCAGCGCGGCCACGGTCGAGGCCTCGAAGATCTCGCGCACGCCGAGGTGGGTGTCGAGCGCGGCCGACAGGCGCGCCGCCACCTGGGTGGCGATGAGCGAGTTGCCGCCGAGGGCGAAGAAGTCGTCGTCCAGGCCGACCCGCTCCAGGCCGAGGATCTCGGCGAAGACGCCGGCCACGACCCGTTCGATCTCGGTGGATGGGGCGCGGAAGACCGCGGCCTCGAACACCGGCGCGGGCAGCGCCTTGCGGTCCAGCTTGCCGGAGGCGTTGAGCGGGAACTCGTCGAGCGCCATCAGGATCGACGGCACCATGTACGCGGGCAGGCTCTCGCCGATCTCCGCGCGCACCTTCTCGGCGTCCACGGTGTGGCCCGTGGCCGGGATGACGTAGGCGACCAGCTGATCGCCGGTGTGCACGTCGCTGCGCACCACGACCACCGACTGCGCGATGGAATCCAGTGCGCTGAGCGCGGATTCGATCTCGCCGAGCTCGATGCGCAGACCACGCAGCTTCACCTGGAAGTCGGTGCGGCCGATGTACTCCAGCTCACCGTCCGCGGTCCAGGTGACCAGGTCACCGGTGCGGTACATGCGCTCGCCGGGGGTGAAGGGGTTGGCCACGAAGCGATCCGCGGTGAGGTCGGGGCGCGCCACGTACCCGGTGGCGAGCTGATCGCCCGCCAGGTACAGCTCGCCGGCGACCCCGACCGGGGCGGGACGCAGCCGCGAATCCAGCACGTAGACCTCGGTGTTGAACACCGGGCGGCCGATCGGCACGGTGTCGACGTCGGTGTCCACCACCTGGTGGTAGGTGACGTCGACCGCGGCCTCGGTGGGGCCGTACAGGTTGTGCAGCTCGGCACCGGTCAGCTCGCGCAGCTTGTGCGCGGGCTTGGGCGCGAGGGCCTCACCGGAGGCGAACACCTTGCGCAGGCTGTGCCCAATTCGCCCCTCCGCTTCGCTCCGGGGCAGGTTCGCGGCGCTGGAGGTCGCGTTGCGAACCACCGGGGTTTCTCCGGCCCGAGTCGCGAGCTCCGCCACGAACACCGCGAGCATGGACGGCACGAAGTGGGTGACCGTCACGCCTTCGCGCGCAATGAGATCCGCGAGGTAGGCCGGGTCGCGGTGGCCGTCGGGCCTGGCCACGACCAGCGTCGCGCCGATCTGCAAGGGCCAGAAGAACTCCCACACCGACACGTCGAAGGTGGCCGGGGTCTTCTGCAGCACCACGTCGTCGGCGGTCAGCCCGTAGGCGGCCTGCATCCAGACGAGGCGGTTGACGATCGCCGAGTGCGGCACCGCCACACCCTTCGGGCGCCCGGTCGAACCGGACGTGAAGATGACGTAGGCGTTGTTCGACTCCCGCAGCGGCGCACGGCGTTCCGCGTCGCTGAGCGGAGCGGCCGAGTAGCTGCTCAGCTCCAGCATGTCGATGCGCACCTGGGCGGTGTCGATCGCCAGATCCTCACCGGAGGTCAACACGGTCACCGGGTCGGCGGTCTCGAGGATGTACTCGATGCGCTCGGCCGGGTGATCCGGGTCCAGCGGCACGTAGGCGGCCCCGGCCACGGTGACGGCGTACATGCCGACCACCAGGTCGAGGGAGCGTTGCATGCCCAGCGCCACAAAGGATTCCGCGCCGACGCCACGCTCGACGAGCCAGCGGGCCAGGCGGTGCACCCGGTCGGAGAACTCGGCGTAGGACAGACTCGTGCCCTCGAAGCTGACCGCGGTCGCGTCGGGAGTCCGCTCGACCTGCGCCTCGAACATGGCGACCAGGGTCGCGGCCTCGGCCGCCAAGCGCGGGGAGGCGGAGCGATCGGTGAGCACGGCCGCGACGTCGAAGGCGGTGTCGTTCCAGCGCTCGACGACCAGCTCGCGCTCGGCCCCGTCCAGCAGCTCGATATCGCCCACGGCCGCAGCGGGTTCCGTGGTGATGGCCGTCAGCACGCGGATCAGGCGATCGGCGATGCGGTGGACGGTGTCCTCGTCGAACAGGTCGCGCAGGTAGCCGGCGCGGATGCGCAGGCGGGTGTCGAGCTGGGCAATGAGGGTGAGCGGGTAGTGGGTGGCGTCGGCGGCGTCCAGGCCGGTGACGGCCATGCCGTCGATATCGGCGGCCTGGGACCGGATGCCGTCGGCGTCGACGGGGTAGGACTCGAACACGACCAGGGTGTCGAAGAGTCCGCCGATGCCCGCGGCGGTCTGGATGTCGGCCAGGCCCACGTAGTGGTGGTCGAGCAGGTCGGCCTGTTCCCCCTGGGTGCGGGTGAGCAGCGCGCTCGCCGCCTCGGCCGGGTCGAAGGCGACCCGCACCGGGACGGTGTTGATGAACAGACCCACCATGGACTCGACGCCCGCGAGCTGGGCCGGACGGCCGGACACCGTGGTGCCGAAGAGCACGTCCTCGCGGCCGGTGAGGCGGCCGAGCAGGATGCCCCACGCCACCTGGAGCACGGTGTTCGGGGTGACGCCGAGGTCGGCGGCCACCGCGGTCAGGCGCGCGGTCGCGGCCTCGTCCAGGTCGAAGAAGTACTCGCCGGACAGGGCGGTGATCTCACGGCCCGCGTCGGGGCGGGTGAGCAGGGTGGGCTCGGAGACGCCGCGCAGCGAGCGCTGCCAGGCCGCCAGCGAGGCCGGACGATCCTGCGCCGCAACCCATTCCAGGAAGTAGCGGTAGGACCGCACCGGCGGCAGCACCGCGGTGTCGGAGTGCGTGGCGTACAGCACCAGCAAGTCCTGCATGAGCAGCGGCATGGACCAGCCGTCGAGCAGGATGTGGTGGTTCGCCACGGCCAGCTGGTAGCTGTGCGGGGCGGTGCGCACCAGGGTGTAGCGGATGAGCGGCGGCACGGTCAGGTCGAAGCGCTGCATGCGGTCGGCGGCGATGATCTCCGCCGCGCGCGCGGCGCGGGCCGCGTCGTCGGCGATATCGGTGAGGTCGTGGTTGGTCCACGCCACCCGCACGCCGTCGATGACCACCTGCACCGGCACGCCGGACGCGTCGTTGACGTAGGCGGTGCGCAGGATCTCGTGGCGTTCGATGAGCGCCTGCGCGGCCGACCGCAGCCGGTCGGCGTCGACGCGGCCCTCGAGGGTGAGCACCGCCTGCGCGGTGTACACGTCCACCGAGGTGGCGGCCAGCTGCGCGTGGAAGAGCAGGCCGGCCTGCAGCGCGGACAGCGGCCACACCTGGCTCAGCTCGCCGTACTGCTTTTCCCAGCCGTCGATATCGCGCTGGGTGACGCGCACCAGGCCGAAGTCGGACGGGGTGTGCCCGCCCGCCTGCGCCGATTCCGCATGCCGCGCAACGGCTTCCAGCGCCGCGGTCCACAGCGCGGCGAACTCGGCGATCTCCGTGGCGGAGAGCAGCGTGCTCGGGTAGCCGATGTTCGCGGTCAGCTTGTCGCCGGCCACGATGGCGTTGATGTCGATCGGGGCCATGGCCGGCATGTCGGCGTCGTAGGCGCCCGCCAGATCCGCCAGCTCGGGAGCCGGGATCCAGCCGAAGCCGCGCAGCGCCTCCGGCACATTGCCGTCGGTGACCCGGCCCAGGTAGTTGAAGCTGACCTGGCCCGGCAGCAGCTTGGGCAGCTGCCCCGCGGTGTCGGAGTTCATGTAGCGCAGCAGACCGTAGCCGATGCCCTTGTCGGGCACCGCGAGCAGCTGCTCCTTGACGGCCTTGATGGCCCGGCCCATGGCGGGCCCGCCGGTGAGGGCGGCGTCCACGTCGATGCCGGACAGGTCGAAGCGCACCGGGAAGATGGCGGTGAACCAGCCGACCGTGCGGGACAGGTCGGCGCCGGGCACGACCTCCTCCTCACGACCGTGGCCCTCCAGCCGGACGAGGGCAGACTTCTCCCCCAGTCCCTTGGCAGCGCGGAACTTGGCCACCGCCAAGGCGAGCGCGGTCAGCAGACCGTCGTTCACGCCGCCGTGGAACAGCGCGGGCACGGTGGTCAGCAGCGACTTGGTGGCCTCGGCCGACAGCTCGACGCGGTGCTTGACGATGGTCGCGGTGACGTCCACGGCCGGATCCATGGCGCGCTCGGTGAGCAGCGGATCCGGGCCCTCGACGACGGTGCGCCAGAACTCCAGTTCGGCGACGCGCTCGTCGGTGGCGGCCTCACGCTCGAGGGCGTGCGCCCAGGTGCGCATGCTGGTGGCGGGCGCGACCAGTTCGGGGGTCTGTCCGGCCGACACCTGACCCCACGCCGCGACGAAGTCCGGCACCAGGATTCGCCAGGTGACGCCGTCGACCACCAGGTGGTGAAGGGCGACCACGAGGCGTCCCGCGCGAGCGGTGCCCGATTCACGGCTCGCCGTGGCGTCCGACGGCTCCAGCCACACGAACCGGATGACCTGTCCCGCAGCCGGATCCAGCTTGTCGAGGGTGGCGTCCAGTGCGGCGGTGGCGATCTCGAACAGCTGCTCGTCGGTGGCGGCCGCGTCGAACTCGGTGCGGTCGATGAGCGAATCAGCGTCGACGGTGCCGGGCGCGCCGGTCTCGACGATCCAGTCCGCGTCCGGCACCCGGCGCAGGCGCGCCCGCAGCATGTCGTGGCGGTCGATGACCGCGCCGACGGTGGCGGCGATGCCCGCGCGATCGATGCCGATCGGCAGTTCCAGCGCCATGGTCTGGTTGAAGCGGCCGAACTCGCCCGGCCGGCCCGCCATGAAGCGCACGACCGGGGTCAGCGGCATGACACCCACGCCGCCGCCCGGCAGTTCGGTCAGCTGCGGCGTCGAATCGCCCTGGCCGTCGGCGGTTTCCGCGACGGCGGCGAGGCCGGAGACGGTGCGCTGTTCGAACACGTCGCGTGGGCTGAACACCACGCCGCGCGCCTTGGCCCGCGACACCAGCTGGATGGAGACGATGGAGTCGCCGCCCAGGGCGAAGAACGAGTCGTCGATGCCGACCCGCTCCAGGCCCAGCACCTCGGCGAAGACCTCGGCGATGGTGTGCTCGAGGGCATTGCGCGGGGCGCGGAAGACCACCTCGGTGGCGAAGACCGGCTCGGGCAGCGCCCGGCGGTCCAGCTTGCCGACCGGGGTCAGCGGCACCCGGTCGATGACCATGACCGACGACGGCACCATGTACGCGGGCAGGCGCTGCTCGACGTGCGCGGTCACGGCCGCCACATCGATCGAATGACCCGGCGTGGCAACCACGTACGACACCAGCGAGGTCGCGCCCGCGGCGTTCTTGTGGCCGACGGTGACCGCGAAGTCGACGGATTCGTGCGAGGCCAGCGCGGCGTCGATCTCGCCGAGCTCGATGCGGAAACCGCGCACCTTGACCTGGAAGTCGGAGCGGCCGACATACTCGACCAGGCCGTCCGGAGTCCAGCGCACCACGTCACCGGTGCGATACATACGCTCGCCGGGCACGGACGGGTTGGCCACGAACCGCTCGGCGGTCAGGCCCGGCCGCGCGTGGTAGCCGCGCGCCAGCTGGATACCCGACAGGTACAGCTCACCCGCGACACCCACCGGAACGGGGCGCAGGCGGTTGTCGAGGATCAGCGACTGCATGCCCCGGATGGGACCGCCGATGGTGACCAGCTCACCCGGCGTCAGCGCGTCGCTGATATTGGTCATGATGGTGGTCTCGGTGGGGCCGTAGCCGTTGTGGAACGCACGAATCGTGCCGTCCGCCAACGGAACCGCCCACTTCTCGACCAGGTCCGCGGGTACCGCTTCACCACCGGCGACCAGCACGCGCAGCGAGTCCAGGCCCGCCGGTCCGAACGTGGACAGCGCCGCCGGGGTGATGAAGGCGTGGGTGGCCCGCTCGCGGCGGATCAGCTCGGAGAGCTCCTCGCCGCCGTAGGTGCCCGGCGGGACGACCACCAGGGTGCCGCCCTTGCCGATGGCGAGCAAGAACTCCAGCATGGACGCGTCGAACGAGGGCGACGCGAAATGCAGTGCGCGCGAGGAGGAGTCGAGCGCGTACCGCTCGGCCTGCTCGACGCTGAAGTTGGCCAGACCGGCGTGGGTGACCACGACGCCCTTGGGCACACCGGTGGAACCGGAGGTGTAGATGACGTAGGCCGGGTGCTCCGGACGCAGCGGGCGCGCCCGCTCGGCATCGGCGATCGCGGTGTCCGCGAAGGCGTTCAGATCCAGCTCGTCGAGGACCAGCCACTCGACCGAGTCCGGCATGTCCGCGCGCACCGACGCCACGGTGAGGCCGACCGGCGAACCGGAGTCGGTGACCATGTGAGCGATGCGGTCGGCCGGGTAGTTCGGGTCCACCGGCACGAAGGCCGCACCGGTCTTGGACACCGCCCATTCGGCGAAATAGGAGTCGTCCGAGCGCGGCACGGCCACCGCGACCAGATCCTCGGCGCCGATGCCGCGCTCGATGAGCAAGCGCGCCAGGCGGTTCGAGCGAGCGTCCAGCTCGCCATAGGACAGACTCCGACCCTGGAACACGACCGCGGGGGCGGCCGGGTCGAGGGCGACGGCGTCGGCGATCAGTTCCGGCAGTGTGCGCGCCGGGACGGCGGGCAGGCCGAAACGGGCCGTCAGATCGGCACGTTCGTCCTGATCCAGGATGTCGATCGCGCCGACGCCGATCTCCGGGTCGGCCGCGACGGCCTCGAGCACCCGCACCCAGCGCTGCGCGAATCCGGCCGCGGTGGCCTCGTCGAACAGATCGGTGGCGTAGGTCAGCGCGAGCGCCATCCCGGCGTCCTGCTCCGACAGCGTGAACTGCAGGTCGAAGCGGGAGATGCTCTCGTCGAGGTCCAGCGTGGAGACCGTCAGCCCCGGCAGCTCGATGCTGGTGCGATCCAGGTTCTGGAAGGCCAGCATGACCTGGAACAGCGGGTTGCGGGCCTGCGAGCGCTCGGGCGCGAGCAGTTCCACCAACCGCTCGAACGGCACGTCGGCATTGCCGAAGGCGTCGAGGTCGGTGTGCCGCACGCGGTCCAGCAGGTCGGTGAACGACTCGCCGGGCTCGATGCCGGTGCGCAGCACCAGGGTGTTGACGAACATGCCGACCAGGTCATCCAGCGCGGCCTCACCGCGACCGGCGACCGGGGTGCCGATCGCGATGTCGTCGCCGCCGGACAGGCGGGCCAGCAACACCGCGAGCGCGCTGTGCATGACCATGAACAGCGACGAACCACGGCCGCGGGCAACCTCTTCCAGCGCCGCGATCAGCTCCGGCGACAGCGTCCGCTGCAGCGTGGCGCCGCGGTGCGAGGCGATGGCCGGGCGCGGGCGGTCGGTGGGCAGGGCCAGCTCGTCGGGCACGCCGCCGAGCACGCGCTGCCAGTAGGCCACCTGGCGGGCCATGATCGAGGACGAGTCCTCTTCGGAGCCCAGCACTTCGCGCTGCCAGACGGCGAAGTCCGCGTACTGCACGGCCAGCGGGGCCCAGCCCGGCACCGCGCCCTGGTTGCGCGCGGTGTAGGCGACCATGACGTCGCGGGCCAGCGGGGACATCGAGAAGCCGTCACCGGCGATGTGGTGCACGACCACCACGAGCACGTGCTCGGCGGCGTCCTCGCCGCCGACGCGGAACAGGCGGGCGCGCAGCGGAACCTGTTCGGCCACATCGAAGCCCAGCGTGGCGAAGGCGGTCACGGTGGCGGTCACGTCCTCGGGCGCGACCGTGACCGGCCGCAGGTCGAGGGCGATCTCCTCGGCCGGGACGACCACCTGCATCGGGGTGCCGCCGTGCTCCGGATATCGGGTGCGCAGCGACTCGTGCCGGCGGACCACGTCCGCGACCGCGAGTTCCAGTGCGGCGGTGTCGAGTTCGCCGAAGCGCGGGTCGACGGAGCGCAGGCGGATGGCCAGCGGCAGGTTGTAGGCCGCCGAGGAGGTGTCGTACTGGTTCAGGAACCACATGCGCTGCTGCGCGAACGACAGCGGCACCAGTTCACCCGGCGTGCGGGTGCGGGCCACCAGCTTGGCGCGGGACGCGCCGTCGGCGTGCGACTCGATGCGGGCCGCCAGGGCCTCGACCGTGGTGGCCTCGAACAGGGTGCGCACCGCGACCGTGGTGTCCAGGGCCGCGCCGATGCGCGACACCACCCGGGTGGCGATGAGCGAGTTACCGCCCAGATCGAAGAAGTCGTCGTCCAGGCCGACCCGCGGTAGATCCAGGACCTCGGCGAAGACAGCGGCGACCGTCTCCTGCACCGGGGTCTCCGGGGCGCGGAAGGCCCGCGCCTGCGCGGCGGGAGCCGGGAGCGCCCGGCGGTCCAGCTTGCCGTTGACGGTCAACGGGATCCGGTCCAGCAGCACCATGGCGGAGGGGACCATGTAGGACGGCAGCAGCTCGGCCGCGCCGTCGCGGACCGCGTCCACGGCCGGCGCGACGCCGTCCGCCGGCACCACGTAGGCCACGATGCGCTGATCGCCCGGCTGGTCCTCGCGCACGATGACCGCGGCCTGGGCCACGCCCGGCTGGGCCAGCACGGCGGACTCGATCTCACCGAGCTCGATGCGGAAGCCGCGCACCTTGACCTGATCGTCGGCGCGGCCCAGGTATTCGAGCTCGCCGAAGCGGTTCCAGCGGGCCACGTCACCGGAGCGGTACAGCCGCTCCCCCGGCACGCCGAAGGGGCTCGCCACGAAGCGGGCCGCGGACAGGTCCGGGCGGCCCAGGTAGCCGCGCGCCAATTGCGGTCCGGCGACGTACATTTCGCCCGCGACACCCACCGGCACCGGGTGCAGGCGGTCGTCGAGGACGTACACGCGCAGGCCGGCGATGGCCCGGCCGACCACCGAACCGGTGGCGGCGGCGATGGTGTCGGCGTCGAGCACGCGCACGGAGACGTGCACGGTGGTCTCGGTGATGCCGTACATGTTCACCAGATACGGCGTGGAATCACCGTGGCGGGCAACCCAATCCGACAGGCGGCGCAGCTCGAGCGCCTCACCGCCGAAGATCACGTAGCGCAGCGCCAGCGACTGGTGATCGCCCGCGGCGGCATCCGGTTCCCGGCTCGCCGAGGTAGCGATCCGATCGGCCTCGGCCAGCTGGTAGAAGGCCGACGGGGTCTGGTTGAGCACCGTGACCTGTTCGCGGCGCAGCAGTTCCAGGAACTGCTCGGGAGAGCGGGAGACGTAGTAGTCGACCACGACGAGCTTGCCGCCGTAGAGCAGCGGGCCCCACAGCTCCCACACCGAGAAGTCGAAGGCGTAGGAGTGGAACAGGGTCCACACGTCGTCGGGCGTGAAGCCGAACTCGCGATCGGTGTTCGCCATGAGCCGCACCACATTCCGGTGCGCCACGGCCACGCCCTTGGGGCGGCCGGTGGAGCCGGAGGTGTAGATGACGTAGGCGACGTGGTCCGGGCGCAGCGCGGCCCGGCGATCGGCATCGGTGACCGGCCCGTCGGCCGCGTCCACGATATTGCCGGCCTCCAGCGAGAACCCGTCCAGCAGCACGGTGTTCAGGTCGGCGGCCGCTCCACCTCCCAACACTTGCTCGACCTGCACGGTCGAGTCGGTGATCACGCTGGTCGGCCGCGCGTCCGAGAGCACGTAGGCGATGCGGTCGGCCGGGTAGGTGGGATCGATCGGCACGTAGCCCGCACCGGTCTTGATCACGGCCAGCAGCGCCACCACCAGATCCGCCGAACGCGGCAGCAGCACCGCGACCAGCGATTCCGGTCCCGCGCCCTCGCCGATCAGGCGGCGCGCCAGCACATTCGCGCGGCGATCCAGGTCGAAGTAGGTGAGCTCCTCGTCGCCGAAGCGCACCGCGACGCGCTCCGGATTCGCTGCCACCGCCAGGTCGAACAGGCTCGACAGGGTGGCGTCGGCCGCTACGAACGGGCTGGCCAGGGCGGCCAGCGGGTTGGCCAGGCGCTCGGCGGACCCGCCCAGCGCGAGCAGGGCGGCGGCCTCGGGCGCGATGCCCGAGGTGCCCTCGGCGACAGCGCGTTCGGCGTCGGCGACCGCGGCCCGCGCGGTCCGGGCCAGGGCGACGATGTCCTCGCCCGCGGAGACCCAGTGCTCGGCCACATTGTGGCGCTCGCCCTCGCCCAGCAGGTCGATGTCACCGATGAGCGCGGCCGGGTTCTCGGCGACCGCGCGCAGGATGCGCACCAGGCGCTCGGCGAAGGAGATGACGGTCTCGGCGTCGAACAGGTCGGTGGCGTAGTTCCAGGACAGTCCCAGCGAGCCGTCGGCGCGCTCGCTCACGGTGAGCTGGACGTCGAACTTGGCGGTGCCCGGGTCGAATTCGACGACCTCGAGCTCCAGGCCCGGCAGCGCGACCGCGGCCGCGTCCTCGGCCCCGGCGGCCTCGAAGGTCAGCGCCACCTGGAACAGCGGGTGGTGCGCCTGCGAGCGGACCGGGCTGAGCACGTCGACGAGGCGCTCGAACGGCACATCGGCGTGCGCGAAGGCGGCCAGGTCGGTGCGGCGCACCTGGGCCAGCAGGTCGCGGAACGCGGCGTCCGCCTTCACCTCGCTGCGCAGCACCAGGGTGTTGACGAACATGCCGACCAGGTCGTCCAGCGCCCGCTCGCCGCGGCCCGCGATGGGGGTGCCGATGGCGATGTCGGTGGCGCGGGACAGGCGCGCGGCCCAGGTGGCCAGGGCGGCGTGCACCAGCATGAACAGGGTGACGTCGTGCTCGCGGGCCACGCCGGTCAGGGCGCGGTGCAGCTCGGCGTCGATCGAGAAGTCGTAGGTGCCACCGGCATTGGTGGCGATCTCCGGCCGCGGGCGGTCGGCGGGCAGCTCGATCTGCTCGGGCAGGTCGGCCAGGCGGTCGGTCCAGTAGGCGATCTGCTGGGCCGCGACGGACTCGGAATCGGTTTCCGCGCCCAGGATCTCGCGCTGCCACAACGTGTAGTCGGCGTACTGCACCGGCAGCGGCGCCCAGGCCGGAGCCTCGCCGCTGCTGCGGGACAGGTAGGCGGCCACCACATCGCGCAGCAGCGGGCGCAGCGAGACGCCGTCCGCGCTGATGTGATGCAGCACCAACACCAGCACGTGCTCGGTCTCGCTGAGGCTGAGCACGGTGGCGCGGAACGGCAGTTCGCGGGTGACGTCGAAGAACACGCTCGCGAGCTGGGTGATGCGCGCGGTCAGGTCGGCCGCGGTGACCGTCTCGGTCCGCACCTCGAAGTCGACCTCGGACAGCGGCAGGATGCGCTGGTAGCCGTCGCCCTCGACCTCGGGGTAGATGGTGCGCAGCGACTCGTGCCGAGCCAGCACGTCGCCGATGGCGGCGGTGAAGGCGGCCGGGTCGATCGCGCCGGTGAGCTTCAGCGCCACCGGGATGTTGTTGACCGCGGTGCGGTTGTCGAAGCGGTTCAGGAACCACATGCGCTGCTGTGCGAGGGACAGCGGCACCAGCTCCGGGCGCTCCTGGGCGACCAGCGCGGCGCGCGCGCCGGTGCCGACGCGCGATTCCAGTTGCGCGGCAAGGGAAGCCACGGTGGTGGCCTCGAACAGCGTGCGCAGCGGGATGTCGGCGTCCAGGGCGGCCGACAGGCGCGCGATCACCTGGGTGGCGATCAGCGAGTTGCCGCCGAGCTCGAAGAAGTCGTCGTCCAGGCCGACCCGGTCCAGGCCGAGCACGTCGGCGATGGTGCCGGCGACGGTCTGCTGCACCGGCGTGGCCGGGGCGCGGAAGGCCTTGGCGGCGAAGGTCGGCGCGGGCAGCTGCTTGCGGTCCAGCTTGCCGGAGGCGTTGAGCGGGAAGGCTTCCAGCACCATGAAGGCGGCCGGGACCATGTAGGCCGGAAGCCGTTCGAACAGTTCGTCCTTGACGGCGGTGGCGTCGAATTTGCCCTCCGCTTCGCTCCGGGCGGGTTCGCGGCGCTGAAGGTCTCGAACCTCCGAGGCGGAAGCGGACGGGATTACGTAGGCCACGAGCTGGTCGCCCAGTTTGGCGTCCGAGTGCACCACGACCACAGCCTGGGCGATGGAGCCGATGGCCGTCAGGGCCGACTCGATCTCGCCGAGCTCGATGCGCAGACCGCGCAGCTTCACCTGGAAGTCGGTGCGGCCCAGGTACTCGAGCTCGCCATTGCCCGTCCAGGTGACCAGGTCACCGGTGCGGTACATGCGGACGCCGTCACCGAACGGGTTGGCCACGAAGCGATCCGCGGTCAGATCCGGGCGGGCCACATAGCCGGTGGCCAGCTGATCGCCGGCCAGGTACAGCTCACCCGCGACACCCACCGGAACCGGCTTCAGGCGCGAATCCAGCACGTACACCTGGGTGTTGAAGACCGGCGCGCCGATCGGCACCGACGTCAGATCGGAATCGGTGACCTCGTGGAAGGTCACGTCGACCGCGGCCTCGGTGGGGCCGTACAGGTTGTGCAGGCGGGCTCCGGTGAGCTGCCGCAGCTGCTGCGCGGTCGGCGCGGGCAGGCCCTCACCGGAGGCGAAGACATTGGTCAGGCTGACGCAGTCGGCCGCGGCGGGCTCGGCCACGAAGACCGCCAGCATGGACGGCACGAAGTGGGTGACCGTGACGCCCTCGCGGACGATGATCTCGGCCAGGTAGGCCGGATCGCGGTGGCCGTCCGGCTTGGCGACCACCAGGCGGGCGCCGACCTGCAAAGGCCAGAAGAACTCCCACACCGACACATCGAAGGTGGCAGGGGTCTTCTGCAGCACCACGTCGTAGGCGGCCAGCCCGTACTGGGCGTGCATCCAGACGAGACGGTTCACGATGGCCGCGTGGCTCACGGCCACACCCTTGGGGCGGCCGGTGGAGCCGGAGGTGAAGATCACGTACGCGGTGTTCTGCGGGCGCAGCGGCGAGCGGCGCTCGGCATCGGCGACCGGGGCGTCGGCGAAGGCGTCCAGGTCCAGCTCGTCGATCCGGACCTGGCGCGCGTCAACGCCTTCCAAGTCGTCGCCGGAGGTCAGCACGCAGACCGGCTGTGCGGTCTCGAGGATGTACTGGGTGCGCTCGGCCGGGTGATCCGGATCCAGCGGCACGTACGCGCCACCGGCGACCGTGACCGCGTACATGCCCACGACCAGGTCGATGGAGCGGCGCATGCCCAGCGCCACAAGAGATTCCGGTCCGACGCCCTCGGCGATGAGCCAGCGCGCGAGCTTGCGGACGCGAGCCGCGAACTCCGCGTAGGACAACTGTGTCTTATTTTCCGGGCTCCGCCCGGGTGTCCCCTCGAAGGTGACCGCAGTCGCTTCGGGAGTCAGCGCGACCTGCGCCTCGAACAGCGAAACCAGCGTCGCCGCAGCGCCTTCCGAGATCTCCGGCAGCGCGGTGTCCAACTCGAACGCGGTCTCGTTCCAGCCGACCAGCAGCCGGCGGCGTTCGGCCTCGCTCAGCAGCTCGACATCGCCGACCAGCTGGGTCGGGTCCGCGACCACGGCGGTGAGCATCGCCACGAAGCGCTGCGCGAAGACACCGGCGTAGTGCGAGTCGAAAAGGTCAGTCGCGTAGACGAGCTCGGCATCCATGGTCGAGTCGCCATCGATGATCTCGCTGAGCGTCAGCTGCAGGTCGAACTTGGCCGACTGCTGGTCGATGGCCAGCTCGGACACGCTCAGACCCGGCAGCTCCAGCGAGGTGCGGCCCAGGTTCTGGAACGACAGCATGACCTGGAACAGCGGGTGCCGGGCCTGCGAACGGGCCGGGTTGAGCACCTCGACCAACCGCTCGAACGGCACGTCCGCGTGGGCGAAGGCCTGCAGATCGCGCTCGCGCACGGTCTTCAGCAGGTCGGTGAAGCTGGTGCCGGTGTCGACCGGCGACCGGAGCACCAGGGTGTTGACGAACATGCCGACGAGATCGTCGAGCGCCTGCTCGCCGCGGCCCGCCACCGGAACGCCGACCGCGATGTCGTCGGTGCCGCTCAGCCGCGCCAGCAGCGCGGCGAAAGCGCTGTGCACCACCATGAACAGGGTGGTGCCGTTGGACTGCGCCACCCGGTTCAGCCCGGCGATGAGCTCGCCCGGAACCTGGAAGCGGTGCGTGCCCGCGTCGTAGGACGCGACCGCCGGGCGCGGCTTGGCCGACAGGCGCAGCTCGTCCGGCAGGCCGGACAGGGTGTCACGCCAGTAGTCGAGCTGCTCGGTGATGAGCGAGCGCGGATCCTCTTCCGAGCCCAGCGTTTCCCGCTGCCACAGCGCGTAGTCCACGTACTGCACCGGCAGTTCGGTCCAGCCCGGGGTCTCGCCGTTGCTACGCGCGATGTAGGCGGTCATCAGGTCACGCACCAGCGGGTTCATCGAGAAACCGTCGGCCGCGATGTGGTGGGCCACCAGCACCAGCACGTGATCGTCGGCCGCGAGGCGATAGGCACGCAGGCGGACGGCGGTCTCGGCGGTGACGTCGAAGCCGCGGGCGGCGAAGTCGTAGACCGCGGCGAACAATTCGCCCTCGGTCACGTCCAGCACATCCAGCTCGGGGATGGCGCGGCCGGTGGGTAGCACCTTCTGGTAGGCGACGCCCTCGTGCGACGGGTAGAGGGTGCGCAGCGACTCGTGCCGCGCCACCACGTCGGCGATGGCCCCGCGCATGGCGTCGAGATCCAGTGCGCCGGTGAGCCGCACGGCCGCCGGGATGTTGTTGGCGGCCGATTCCGGATCGAACCGGTTGAGGAACCACATGCGCTGCTGCGCCAGCGACAGCGGCGGGTACTCCGCTCCGCCTCCCTGCGCTTGCCGCGACTGCACCGTGAGCGCCTGGCGCACACCGGTTCCCGCGTGCGACTCGACGCGGGCGGCCAGCCCGGCCACGGTCGGGGCCTCGAACAGCACGCGCACGCCGATCTCGGCGTTCAGCGCGGCGGCCAGGCGGGCCACCACCTGGGTGGCGACCAGCGAGTTGCCGCCCAGCTCGAAGAAGTCGTCGTCCACGCCGACGCGCTCGACACCGAGCAGGTCGGCGAAGATCTGCGCGATGATCTCCTCGATCGGGGTCGAGGGGGCGCGGAAGCGCTTGGCCTCGAAGACCGGCGCGGGCAGTGCCCGGCGGTCCAGCTTGCCGGAGGCGTTGACCGGGAAGGCGTCCAGCACCACGAGCGCGGCCGGGACCATGTAGGCGGGCAGCGAGCCGCTCAGCGCGGCCTTCACCGCATCGACGTCGACGGTCGTATCCGCTTCGCGGACAACGTAACCCACGAGCTGGTCACCGGCGTGCGCGTCGGTGCGGACCACCACGACGGACTGGGCGACGCCCGGCTGCGCCAGCAGCGCGGCCTCGATCTCGCCCAGCTCGATGCGCAGACCGCGCAGCTTGACCTGGAAGTCGGTGCGGCCCAGGTAGTTCAGTTCACCGTCGGCCGTCCAGGAGACCAGGTCACCGGTGCGGTACATGCGGTCGCCGGAGACGAACGGGTTCGCGACGAAGCGATCGGCGGACAGGTCGGGGCGGCCGAGGTAGCCGCGCGCCAGCTGATCGCCCGCCAGATAGAGCTCACCCGCGACACCCGGCGCGACCGGGTGCAGACGCGCGTCGAGGACGTAGGTCTCGGTGTTCCAGACCGGGCGGCCGATCGGCACGAACACGGTGTCGGTGTCCACGACCTCGTGGTAGGTGACGTCGACGGCCGCTTCGGTCGGGCCGTACAGGTTGTGCAGCCGCGCGCCGGTCAACTCACGCAGCTTCTGCGCGG
This sequence comes from Nocardia niigatensis NBRC 100131, assembly GCF_000308655.1. Taxonomy (GTDB): domain Bacteria; phylum Actinomycetota; class Actinomycetes; order Mycobacteriales; family Mycobacteriaceae; genus Nocardia; species Nocardia niigatensis. The sequence continues at coordinate 86,309 of NZ_BAGC01000054.1, forward strand.
TCGGCGCGGGCAGCGCCTCACCGGACGCGAACACCTGACGCAAACGCGGTGCGGGAACCGCGGAGTCGCCGTTCTCGCTGCCGAGGGTGGCGACGAACACCGAGAGCATCGACGGCACGAAGTGGGCCGTGGTGATGCCTGTCTCGGCGATGACCTGGGCCAGGTACACCGGGTCGCGGTGACCGTCCGGCTTGGCGACCACCAAGCGCGCACCGGTCTGCAAGGGCCAGAAGAACTCCCACACCGACACGTCGAAGGTGGCGGGAGTCTTCTGCAGGACAGCGTCGTTCGCGTCGATCGGGTACTCGTGCTGCATCCACAGCAGGCGGTTCACGATCGCGCCGTGCTCGACCGCGACACCCTTCGGGCGGCCCGTCGAACCGGAGGTGAAGATGACGTAGGCCGTGTGCTCCGGCCGGATCGCCTGTCCCCGTTCGGCATCCGTGATCGGCGCGTCGGAGTAGGCCTCCAGGTTCAGCGTGTCGACCTCGAGCACCGGCACATTGCGGCCGGTGACGAAATCGTCACGGCTGGTGGTGAGGATCGCGACCGGGCGGGCGGTGTCGAGCACGTAGTCGATGCGCTCGTCCGGCTGATCCGGATCCAGCGGCACGTACGCGCCACCGGCCTCCAGCACCGCGTACATGGCGACGACCAGATCCAGCGAGCGCCGGATGGCCAGCGCCACATGCGATTCCGCGCCGACGCCCTGAGCGATGAGCTTGCGGGCTAACTGGTGCACCCGCGCCGCGAACTCGGCGTAGGACAGACCTGTAGCCGGTTGGGAGGTATCGGCGTGCTCGAATTCCACGGCAGGCGCATCAGGGCTGGTCAGAGCCTGTGCTTCGAACAGCGAAACCAGCGTCGCGGCCTCGCCCTCCGGCAGCGCGGGCAGCACCCGCGCCAGATTGAACGAGGTGTCGTTCCAGTCGTCGAGCACCCGCTCGCGCTCGTCGGCGACCAGCAGGTCGATATCGCCGAGCGGCCGATCCGGGTCCGCGACCACCGCCGCCAGAATCAGGTCCAGGCGGTGCGCGAAGGCCGCGATGGTGGGCTCGTCGAAAAGGTCCAGCGCGTAGGAGATCTCAGCGGACATGCCGGCGTTCTCGCCGTGGTCGTCCTGCGCCTCCTGCAGGGTCAGCTGCAGGTCGAACTTGGCCAGGCGGGCGTCGTAGTCGATGCCGTTGACCGAGAGGCCGGGCAGTTCCAGGCTGGCCTGCCGGGTGTTCTGGAAGGTCAGCATGACCTGGAACAGCGGGTGGCGGGCCTGCGAGCGGGCCGGGTTGAGCACCTCGACCAGCCGCTCGAACGGCACGTCTGCGTGGGCGAAGGCGTGCAGGTCGGTATCGCGGGACCGGGCCAGCAGGTCGGCGAAGGTCTCGCTGCCGTCCACCTCGGTGCGCAGCACCAGAGTGTTGACGAACATGCCGATCAGATCGTCGAGCGCGGCCTCACCGCGGCCGTGCACCGGGGTGCCGATGGCGATGTCGCCGGTCCCGGACAGGCGGGCCAGCAGCACCGCCAGCGCGCTGTGCATGACCATGAACAGCGAGGCATTGTGCCTGCGGCCCAGATCCACCAGCGCCTGCTGGGTTTCGGCGGAGATGGCGAACGGGTAGGTGCCACCCTGATAGCTGGCCACGGCCGGACGCGGCCGGTCCGCGGGCAGCACCAGCTCGTCCGGCAGATCGGCGAGCGCGTCGGTCCAGTAGCGGATCTGCTTGGCGATCAGCGAATCCGGATCGTCCTCGGAACCGAGCACTTCGCGCTGCCACAGCGCGTAGTCCGCGTACTGCACCGGCAGCTCGGCCCAGGCCGGGGCCTCCCAGGAGGTGCGGGCCGCGTAGGCGACCATGACATCGCGGGCCAGCGGCCCCATGGACCAGCCGTCGGCGCTGATGTGATGGACCACCATGCCGAGGATGTACTCGGACTCGCTGATCTCGAAGAGCGCGGCGTGCAGCGGCACTTCGTCGGTGACGTCGAAGGCCATGGTGGCCAGCTCGACCAGGTGGTCGATGAGATTCGACTCGGTGACCGGCACCGGCGTCAGGTCGGGCACGATCTGCGCGGCGTCCAGCACCCGCTGCACCGGGCCGTGCGCGGTCTCCGGGAAGACCGTGCGCAGCGACTCGTGACGGTCGATGACGTCGATGACCGCGACCTGCAGGGCCGCGATGTCGAGCTCACCCGAGAGCCGGATGGCGACCGGGATGTTGTTGACCGCCGAGGCGGTGTCGAAGCGGTTGAGGAACCACATGCGCTGCTGCGCAAGGGAAAGCGGGACCTCGCTGGGCCGCTCGCGGGCGACCAGGGCCTTGCGGCCGCCGTCGCCGACATGCGATTCCACGCGCGCCGCCAGGGCCTCCACCGTGGCCGCCTCGAACAGCATGCGCACCGGCACGCGGGTGTCGAGGGCGGTGCCCAGGCGGGTCGCCACCTGCGTGGCGATGAGCGAGTTGCCGCCCAGCTCGAAGAAGTCGTCATCGACGCCGACCCGGGCGATACCCAGCACCTCGCCGAAGATCTGGGCGACGATCTCCTCGATCGGCGTTGTCGGAGCGCGGAATTCGCGCACCTCGAAAAGCGGCGCGGGCAGCGCCCGGCGATCCAGCTTGCCGGAGGCGTTCACCGGGAACGCGTCCAGCACCATGATCGAACCCGGCACCATGTAGGCGGGCAGGGTGCGCTGCAGCGAGGTCTTGACGCCGTCCAGGTCCACCGGGCCGCCGGCCACGATGTAGGCGACCAGCTGATCGCCGGCCACGGTGTCGATGACCAGCACCACGGCCTGCTGCACCTTGGGGTGGTCCAGCAGCGCGGTCTCGATCTCGCCGAGCTCGATGCGCTGACCGCGGAACTTCACCTGGAAGTCGGTGCGGCCGATGTAGTCGATGACGCCCGGCTCGTTGTGGTTCCAGCGCACCAGGTCACCGGTGCGGTACAGGCGCGAACCCGGCTCGCCGTAGGGGTTGGCGACGAAGCGCTCGGCGCTCAGGTCGGCACGGCCGAAGTAGCCGCGCGCCACCTGGACACCGCCCAGGTACAGCTCACCCGGGACGCCCGCGGCGACCGGGCGCAGGCCCTCGTCCAGCACGTAGGCCTGCGCGTTCCACACCGGGCGGCCGATCGGCACCGAGGTGACCACGGACGCGTCGATGGGCGCGTAGGTGGCGTGCACGGTGAACTCGGTCGGGCCGTACAGGTTGTGCACGGCCGCCGTGGAGAAGCGGCGGAAGGCGGTCACCGTGGCGGGCGGCAGCGCCTCACCGGCCACGAGAACCGCACGCAGGGAAAGGCATTCGGCCGACGAGGCGCTGGAGGCGAAGACGCTCAGCATGGACGGCACGAACGAGGTCATGGTGACTCGGTGGCGGCCGATGACCTCCGAGAGGTACATCGGGTCGCGGTGGCCGTCCGGCGCGGCGATGACCTGCTGCGCGCCCACCGCCAGCGAACCGAACAACTCCCACACCGAGACGTCGAAGGTGACCGGCGTCTTCTGCAGGATCACATCGGTGTCGTCGATCTCGTATTCGCTGGTGATCCAGGCGATCTGGTTGAGCACCGCGGCATGCGGAACGGCCACGCCCTTGGGGCGGCCGGTCGAGCCGGAGGTGAACAGCACATAGGCGGCATTGGCCGGCCGCAGCGGCGCGAGCCGGTCCGCGTCGGTGACCGGGGCGTCGCTGTAGTCGCTCAGATCCAGCGAATCCAGGTGCAGCACCAGGCAATCCGCGGATTCCACGGCATCGTCGGCGGTGGTGAGCAGCACCACCGGCCCGGCGGTGCGCAGCACGTAATCGGTGCGCTCGGCCGGGTGGTCCGGGTCGATCGGCACGTAGCCGCCGCCCGCGGTGAGGGTGGCGTAGATGGCGATGAGCATGTCCACCGAGCGGCGGATGCCCACCGCGACCAGGGCCTCCGGACCCACGCCGGCGGCGATCAGCCTGCGCGCCAGGCGATTCACGTGGGCGGAGAAGTCCGCATAGCTCAGCTCCTCGGCGGGGCCGAACATGCTGCCGCTGCGCTCACCCGGATCGAAGATCAGGGCGGTGGCGTCCGGCCGGATCCGCACCTGCCGCTCGAAAAGGTCGAGAACGGTTGTGGCGGAGGGCAGTTCACGCGCGGTGTGGTTCCACGCGTGCAGCACGGTCTCGCGCTCACCGGCGTCGAGGACATCGATATCGCGCACCACGGTGTCCGGTGCGGCGACGGCGGTTTCGAGCACGCGCAGGTAGCGCTGCCCGAACTCGGCCACGGTCGAGGCGTCGAACAGATCGGTGGCGTAGGACAGCACCACCGCCAGCCCGGCCGGCTCACCGGCCAGGCCGCGCTGCTCGGTCAGCGTCCACTGCAGGTCGAACTTGGCGATGTCGACCTCGAGCTCGTCCGCCGAGACGGTCAGACCGGGCAGCTCCATGGAGCCGTGCGACATCTCCTGGAACGACAGCATGACCTGGAACAGCGGATGCCGGGCCTGCGAACGGGTCGGGTTGAGCACCTCGACCAGTCGCTCGAACGGGACATCGGTGTTGGCGAAGGCCGCCAGATCGGTCTCCCGGGTGCGGGCCAGGAAATCGGTGAAGCGTTCCGCCCCATCCACTTCCGAACGCAGCACCAGGGTGTTGACGAACATGCCGATCAGGTCGTCGAGCGCCTGCTCACCACGACCGGCTACCGGGGTGCCGATGGCGATGTCGCTGGTGCCCGAGAGCCGGGCCAGCAGCACGGCCAGCGCGCTGTGCATGACCATGAACAGCGAAACACCCTGGGCGCGGGCCAGACCCGCCAGCCGGGTGTGCAACTCGGCCGGAATGTCGAAGGTGACACGGGAGCCGTGGAAGCTCTGCACCGGCGGACGCGGACGGTCGGCCGGCAGGTCCAGCTGATCCGGCAGCCCGGCCAGCGCCCCACGCCAGTAGGCGATCTCGCGGGCGGCCATGGACTCGGCGTCGGATTCCGAGCCGAGCACCTCGCGCTGCCAGATGCTGAAGTCCTGGTACTGCACCGGCAGCGGCGCCCACGCGGGCTCCTGACCGGCCACCCGCGCCAGGTAGGCGGCGGTCATGTCCCGCGACAGCGGACCGAACGAGAAACCATCGGCCGCGATGTGATGCACCACGAAGGCGACCGCGAGATCGACCTCGTCGTCACCGAGCGCGGCGTCGCCGGCCACCCGGAACACGCGCACGCGAATCGGCAGCTGGGTCGAGACATCGAAACCGGTGGAGGCGAATTCCGCCAGCGCGGAAGGCAATTCGGCCTCGGCGAGGTCGGCGACCTCGACGCCGAGCGCCACCTCCGACATCGGCAGCACCTGCTGGAAGCCGCCGTCACCGGACTCCGGGAAGATGGTGCGCAGGGATTCCTGGCGCGCGACCACATCGGTCAGCGCCAGCTGCAGGGCCTCGATATCGACCTGCCCGCGCAACCGCACCACGAACGGCAGGTTGTAGGTGGGGACAGTCGGGTCGAACTGGTTGAGGAACCACATGCGCTGCTGCGCCAGCGAGAGCGGCACCCGCTCGGGGCGCTCCTGCGCCACCAGCGGGGTCCGCGAAATCTCGGACGGCCCAGCGGCTTCCACCCGCGCGGCCAGGCCGGCCACGGTCGGGGTCTCGAACAGCGCGCGCACACCCAGGCGGGTGCTGAACGCGGCCGAGATGCGGGCCACCACCTGGGTGGCGACCAGCGAGTTGCCGCCCAGATCGAAGAAGTTGTCGTCGACGCCGACCCGGTCGTGGCCGAGCACATCGGCGAACACGCCCGCCACGATCTCCTCGGCGGCGGTGCGCGGCGCGCGGTAACCGGCGGCGTCCGCGCTGAACACCGGCTCCGGCAGGGCCTTGCGGTCCAGCTTGCCGGAAGTGTTGAGCGGGAACGCGTCCAGCACCATGATCGACGCCGGAACCATGTAGGACGGCAGCTTCTCGGCGGCGAAACGGGTCAGCTCGGCCGGGTCGATGGACTGACCCGGGACCGGGACCACATACGCGACCAGCTGCTGGCCGGTGGCGGTGTCCATCACCAGGACGGCCGCCTGGCTCACGGTCGGATGGGCCAGCAGATCGGTCTCGATCTCGCCGAGCTCGATGCGCTGACCGCGGAACTTCACCTGGAAGTCGGTGCGGCCGATGTACTCCAGGGCCCCGGCGTCGTTCCAGCGGACGAGGTCACCGGTGCGGTACATGCGTTCGCCGTTGGGCGACAACGGGTTCGCCACGAAGCGGTCCGAGGTCAGATCCGGGCGGCCCTTGTAGCCGCGCGCCAGCTGACGGCCCGCCAGATAGAGCTCACCCGAGGCGCCGATGGCGGCGGGCCGCAGGCGCGAATCCAGAACGTAGACCTCGACGTTCCACTCGGGCATACCGATCGGCACCGTGACGGTGTCGGCGGCGGTGTTCTCCCAGTAGGTGACCGAGACCGCGGCCTCGGTGGGGCCGTACAGGTTGTGCAGCCCGGCCGAGGTGATCTCACGGAAGCCCGCGCCGGTCTCCGGCGGCAGCGCCTCACCGATCACGAAAACGTACTTCAGCGAGGCGCACTGGGCCCGGGTGGCGTGCGCGACGAAGACCGTCAGCATGGACGGCACGAAGTCGGTGACCGTGACGCCGTGGCGCTCGATCATCTCCGCCACGTACAGCGGATCGCGGTGGCCGTCCGGGGTCGCCACGATCAGCTTCGCGCCGACCAGCAGCGGCATGAAGTAGCCCCACAGCGACACGTCGAACGTGGTGGCCGTCTTCTGGAGGTAGACATCGTCTTCGGTGAGCGGATACTCGTCGAGCATCCACAGCTCTTGATTGACGATGGCGTGATGGGTGACCGCGACGCCCTTGGGGCGGCCGGTCGAACCCGAGGTGTAGATGACGTAGGCGGTGTTGTCAGGGCGCAGCGGGCCGCGCCGGTCCGCGTCGGTCACCGGATCGGCGGAGTACTCAGACACGTCGAGGGTGTCGATCTCCAAGCGCCGCACCGATTCCGGCAGCTCGAGCTCGTCACGGGCGGTGGTCAGCACACAGACCGGTGCCGCGGATTCCAGGATGTAGGCGGTGCGGTCGGCCGGGTGATCCGGGTCGATCGGCACGTACGCGCCACCGGCGCGCAGCACCGCGTGCATGCCCACGACCAGCTCCAGCGAGCGGCGCATACCCAGGGCGACCAGCGATTCCGGGCCGACCCCGTCCTCGATGAGGAAGCGGGCCAGGCGGTTCACGCGTTCGCCGAACTCGGCATAGGTGAGCTGCTCGCCCTCGAACTCGACGGCGACATTGCCCGGGGTCAGCGGAATCTGCTTGTCCAGCAGGGCCGGAAGGGTGGTGACCGGCACCTCGTGCGCCGACTCGTTCCACTCGATCAGCGTGCGGGTGCGCTCGGCCGCGGTGGTGATGGGCAGACCCCAGACCGGCTGCGCCTCCCCCGCCGCCAGAAAGCGGTCGAAGAACTCCAGGAAGCGCGCGTGATGCTGCTGCGTCTCGCGCTCGGAGTACAGGTTGGGGTTGGTCTCGAAATCGATGTGATTCCGGGTGCCCTTCACCGACTGGTAGAAGTTGACGCCCAGATCCTCGATGGAACCGGTGGACAGCACGCTGTATTCACCGGTGATGTCACCGAGCACGACCTCGTTGTGGAACAACATGATGTTGACCCACGGGCCGAAGAACTGCGCGCCCACGTCGCCGCCGCTGAACTCGCCCGTGCCGGTGCCCGATGCGCGGCTCGCCGCGTCACGGCGGATGTCCTCGGCGCGGTAGCGCTGGTGCCGCAGCGCGCCCGAGACCGCGACCTGCACCTGCCCGAGCAGATCGGCCACGGTGGCGTCGTGGCCGACCTTCAGGCGCAGCGGCACGATGTTCGAGGCCGCGCCGCCGGAGCGGCGCATGATCGCGGTGGTGCGCGCGGTCACCGGGAGGCTGAGGATGACGTCCTCGGTGCCGGTCCACTGCGCGAGATAGGCGGCGAAACCGGCGATCAGCAGGCCCGCGGGCGAGGACTCGTGGCGGGCCACGGCCTCGTCCAGCAGCGAGGACTGGCCCTCACTGAGCGCGCCCGTGGCGATCCGGTTGATCGCGGCCGGCGGCGCGGAGCGGCCGGCCAGGCTGGTGCCGTCCTCGAGCCCGGCGACCCGCTCGGCCCAGTACTCCTTGTCGGACTTGAAGCGGCTGCTCTCGCGGTAGGCGAATTCCTGCTCGACCAGGGTGGGCAGGTCGGTCAGCTTGTGCGGCGCGGGCTCCTCGCCCCGGACGTACGCGGTGTACAGCTCGGCGACCCGGGTCATGTAGGTCACCGCGCCGAAGCCGTCCAGCACGATGTGGTGGATACGCGCGTACCAGTAGTAATGGCCGTCGGCCAGTTTCACCATGGCCGTGCGGATGAGGCGGTCCCGGGTGAGCTCCAGCGGGGCGCTGTAATCGGCGCGCATCCAGTCCTGGGCCGCGGCGGCCGGATCGGCCTCGTCACTCAGATCGACGTGGTAGATGGTGCGGTCCAGCGAGTGGTCCACCATCTGCATCGGCTCACCGTCACGCTCGACGATGCGCAGGAAGCCCGACCCGAACTCCTCCGAGCCGTGGACCATGGCGCGTTCCAGCAACTCGAGGTCGAGTTCGCCGCGCAGTTCCACGTACTGGGCGATGTTGATCGGGACCTGCGGGTCCAGGTGCTGGGCATACCAGATGCCGAGCTGCGCCGGCGACAGCGGGAAAAGTTCGCCCGATCCCGGTGCGATTTCGCTGCCAGCTTCGCCGATGCCGCCGAAATCCAGCCGGTCCAACCCAAACCTCGCTTCCGGAACACCACGACACGCAGCGCTCCCCGCCGAAAACCCGAACAGGACGCCACGCCTGCTTCAGCGTGGCGTCCGGTGTTCGGGGCTCACTTCACCGTAAATTGAGACTCTCTGGGGTATCCCCCCAGCTGGCCGATCTTGTTACATGGGCACGACCACACCCAGCGCCCGCTCCCGGGCAGTCACGGTCGCAAACTTGGTGACGGACACTCGGTCCAATCTACCGTCAGCGCGCAAGCCACATAAAGAAAGGGCCATAGCCCTTACCTATCATCGCATTTGGCACTTTCAGCCAGTGATGTGCGACCTATCGCGAGCAGGATCGTACAGATGCGATTGGGCGCACTCGAGGGTTTCGGCCAATGCGGGACCGACGAGAATCACAGCCGCTTGCCGAAACCCGGCTGCCTCCACCCGATCGGCGATATCTGCCAGGGCGCCCCGGAGAACCTGCTGCTCAGGCTGGGTCGCGCGGTAGACCACCGCGACCGGGCAGTCCGCGCCGTAGTCCGGAATCAGCTCCCGGGCCAGCGTCCGGATCCGGGTGATGGCGAGATGCAGGATCAGGGTGGCCCGGGTACGCGCGAAATTTGCCAGCGCCTCCGACTCCGGCATCGCGGTCGAGCGGGCCTGCGTGCGGGTGAGCACAACCGACTGCACCTGCTCGGGCACCGTGAGCTCCGCGCCCAGCAGCGCCGCGGCGGCCGCGTAGGCCGGGACCCCGGGCGTCACGTCCCAGGGGATTCCCAGTGCGTCCAGCCGGCGCTTCTGCTCGGTCAGCGCGGAATACAAGGAGGGGTCTCCCGAGCACAGCCGTGCGACGTCCTTGCCCTCGGCGTGTGCCCGGGCACAGTGCGCGACGATCTCGTCCAGATCCAGGCGCTGGGTATCGATCAGCTCGGCGTCCGGCGCGCAGTGCGCGAGTACCTCGGGGTCCAGATAGGTCCCCGCGTACAGGCACACCGGCGACCGCCGCAGCAGCTCGACCGCCCGTACGGTCAGCAGATCAGCCGCCCCGGGCCCGGCCCCGATGAAGTGCACTGTCATCGGCCGAGTCTCGCACACCGTGTCCGGTGAACCGTCCGGCCGTCATCGCACCCGGGTATCAGCCGCTGACCTCGAAATCGGTGAGGACCTTGGTGGGGCGCAGGCGGACGACGAGTTCGCCCGGGACCCCGTTGCGCCGGCCGAATTCCCCGGCGCGGTCCGCGCCCATGTAGCGGGCGCCGATCTCGGTGGCCGTGCGCAGCAGTTCGGCCGGATCCTCGGAGACTTCGGCCACACCCTGGACCTGAACGAAGGAGTACGGCGGCGCGGCCACGTCCACGCACAGGGTGAGGCGGCCGTCACGCAGGATCGAGCGGCCCTTGGCGGTGTCCTTGCCGGTATTGAAGACGAGCTCGTCACCCTCGAGGATGAACCACACGGGCGCGACCAGCGGGCGGCCGTCTCCCGCCACGAAGGCGAGCTTGCCGGTCCGGGTGCCCTCGGTCAGGAAGTCGCGTACACGCTGATCGGACAGTGAGGCCATGGGCGACACCGTACGACCTCAGATGGCCCCGCGCTCGCGAGCCCGGGCCACCGCGGAGGTTCGGGATTTCACGCCGAGCTTCGAATAGATGTGAACCAGGTGCGATTTCACGGTGGTCTCGGAGAGGAACAGGCGTTTGCCGATCTCCCGGTTGGAGTGACCGTCGGCGACCAGCCGCAGCACCTCGATCTCGCGGGGGCTCAGGGTGGTGTCGGGCTTGCGGACCCGGGTCATGAGGCGGGAGGCGACCGACGGCGACAGCACGCTCTCCCCCTCTGCGGCGGAGCGCACGGCGGCCAGCAGTTCGGCGGGCGGGGTGTCCTTGAGGATGTAGCCGACCGCGCCCGCCTCGATCGCGCCGAGGATGTCGGCGTCGGTGTCGTAGTTGGTGACCACCAGGACATTCGGCGGGTTCGGGAGGTCGCGCAGGGCGGCGGTGGCGTCGGCGCCGGACTTGCCGGGACCGAAGCGCAGGTCCATCAGCACCAGGTCGACGGGGGTGGTGGAGCAGAAGGCCACGGACTCTTCGGCGGTCGCCACCTCACCCACGACTTCGACGTCGTCGGAATCGGTTTCGGCGACGCTGGAGTCCAGCAGCGCGCGCAGGCCCGCGCGGACGATGGCGTGGTCGTCGGCGAGGAGGATGCGAATCATTTCTGCTCCGGGGTGAGGTTGGGCTGCTCCTCCAGGGGGAAGGAGACGGTGACCGCGGTATGGCCGGGCTCGGATTCGACGTCCATGGTGCCACCCTGCTGCTCCACCCGATTACGCATGCCGGTGAGACCGAAGCTGCCGGAAGGGGATTCGGCCAGCACCGCCGGTTCGATGCCGACCCCGTCGTCGACCACGTCCAGGTGCACGGCGTCATCGCCGTAGGTGAGGGTGACCCGCATGCGCTGAGCGTGGGCGTGCCGCACCACATTCGAGACCGCGCCCTGGGTGATGCGGACCAGTGCCGCCTCCACGGACATGGGCAGCGCCTGCGGCTCCCCCTCGACGAGCACCTCGGCGTCCAGGCCGGGCGCGGCGGCCCGCTCGGCGATGCGGTGCAGGGCGCCGGCGAGCGATTGACCTTCGAGCGGGGCCGGCGTGAGTTCGGCGATGAGCTGGCGGGTTTCGACCAGATTGTCGGCGGCGGTCTCGCGGGCCAGCCGGATCTTCTCCAGCGCCGGATGGTCCGGGGCGGCGCGCTCGACGGCGTGCAGCAGCAGCTGAATGCTGCTGAGGCCCTGGGCAACCGTGTCGTGAATCTCCTGGGCGAGGCGTTCGCGCTCGGCCATCTTGCCCGCCGTGCGCTCCTGCTCGGCGAGAGTGTTTCTGGTGGCGAGCAATTCGTCGATGAGGCGCTGTCGTTCGGCGGCCTCCCGGAACAACGCGCCGTAACCCAGTCCGATCGCGACGGCCACCAGCGCGCCCAGCAGCGGGCCGATCACGCCGGCGAGGGTCCAGCCGCGGTGCGCGGCAAACCCGACCACCGACACCACGGTCGCCGCGGTCACCGCCACCAGGCCCCAATAGCGCGGCAGCAGATGCAGATACAGGAAGAAGAGGCCGAAAACCAGGTAGACGGCGAGCGGCGCGACGGTCACCAGGCCCAGCCAGATCAGGGTGAGCAGCGCCAGCCATACCTGCGCGGCGGGCAGATTGCGCCGGAACCGGCCGCCGAAGAAGTAGACACCGAGGAACAGGACGGCCAGTACGACGACGAGGACCGGATACGACCCCGAGACGATCTCCTGCACCGCCACCACCACGGTCAGCGCCACCACCAGGGCGTGCAGCCCGAGCTGCAGGGCGGAGAAGACAGGGGTCAGGGGCGAGCGGTGCACGCGACCAGCTTATGCCCGGCTATTGCGGCGGCATCCATCGAAAGTAGGAAACGCCGCCGTGCCGTCGACGGAGCGGGATTCGTTCCGCGGCGCGATGGCTGCCAGCGGTTTCCCGGACAGAGTGTAAGTATGTTCGTCGCACTCAGAGATCTGCGGGCCGCCCGCGGCCGCTTCCTCCTCATTTCCCTGGTGGTCACTCTGGTCGCGCTGCTGGTCAGCTTTCTCAGCGGCCTGACGGCCGGATTGGCGCATCAGAACATTTCCGCCATCCAGTCGCTGAAGTCCGACACGGTCGTCTTCTCCGACACCGGATCCGCGCCCTCCTTCGACGCGTCGACCCTCAGCCAGGAGCAGGTGCAGACCTGGCAGCAGTCCGGTGGCACCGTCGACCCCATCGGCATCAGCCGCACCCGGGCCACGCTCAACGGCGCGTCACCCACCCAGGTCGCACTGTTCGGCGTCCAGGGCACCCCTTTCGGCAAGCGCGTGGCAACCGATCAGGGTTCGGTGATTCTGTCCAAGGCGGCCGCCAAGGACCTGAACGCCAAGACCGGTGACACCGTCGAACTGGGATCGGCCTCCTACACCGTGCAGGGCGTGACGGACGACGACTGGTACGCGCACACGCCGGTGGTGTGGATGACGCTGTCCGACTGGCAGATTCTCAACCCGCACTCGGGCGCGGCCACCATCCTCGCCGTCTCCGGCGTGAGCGACGAGAAGGCGATCGACGCCACCGCGCACACCACCACGACCAGCAGCAAGAATTCGCTGTCGGCCATGGCCTCCTACCAGGCCGAGAACGGTTCGCTGACCCTCATGACCGTCATGCTGTTCGCCATCTCGGCGCTCGTCATCGGCGCGTTCTTCACGGTGTGGACCGTGCAGCGCCAACCGGACATCGCGACACTGAAGGCGCTCGGCGCGACCACCGGCTCACTGATCCGGGATGCCCTGAGCCAGGCGCTGATCGTGCTGCTGCTCGGCGTCGGCATCGGCGTCGGACTGACCGCGGTGGCGGGCGCGTTCATGGGCGGCGCGGTGCCGTTCGTCCTCAGTGCGAGCACCACGCTGTTCCCGGCCGCGGCCCTGATCGCGCTCGGCCTGCTCGGCGCGACGTTCGCCCTGCGCTTCCTCGTCACCACCGATCCCCTCACCGCACTCAACCAGGCCCGCTGATGACCACACTCCCCTTGTCTCCCAGGAGCATTGCGATGACCAACGCACTCACCGTCTCCGACCTGACCCTCACCTTCCCGGACGGCACGGACCGCCTCACCGCCCTCGACCGAGTGAACCTGCGCGTGGGTGGCGGCGAGATCGCGGCCATCACCGGGCCCTCCGGCTCCGGCAAGTCGACCCTGCTGGCCACCGTCTCCACTCTGCTGCGGCCGGAATCGGGCCGGGTGGAACTCGAAACTGCCACGGGCACGACCGATCTCGCCGCATTGAGCCGCCGCGACGCGGCAACCCTGCGGCGGACCTCCATCGGCATCGTGTTCCAGCAGTCCAATCTGGTTCCGGCGCTGACCGCGCTCGAGCAGCTCGAGGCGATGGCGCACCTGGGGCAGAGCTGGTTCGTCTCACCCGCCAAGCGGCGCGAAGTCCGTTCGCACGCACGGGATCTGCTGGCGGCGGTGGGACTGTCGGGGCATGAGAACAAGCGGCCGGCTCAGCTCTCGGGTGGGCAGCGGCAGCGGGTGAACATCGCACGGGCGCTGATGAACGATCCGTCGCTGCTGGTCATCGACGAGCCGACCAGCGCGTTGGATCAGGAGCGGGGGGCGGCCATCATCGATCTGATCGTGGGGATCGTGCGGGAGCATGGGGCGGCGACATTGCTGGTGACGCACGATCTGTCGCATCTGGATCAGATGGACAGCGTGTATCGGATGGTGGATGGCGTTCTCACGCAGCAGAAGACTGCACTGGCTGCTTGAAATACGTTGTACTACTTGACAATTCGTGTTACTAGCAGGCGGCTTAGGCGATAGAATAGAGGTATGAATTCGAAGGGGGAAGGACTCGAGGGCTGCGGTATCGTCGAATTGGCGGCCGCAGTCCAGACCCTTTCGAATTCCAGCCTGAAGGACTTCACCGATGGTGATGTCATCGAGTTGATGCAGCGGTTGGAGACCTGCAAAAGGCAGCTGTCGGCGTTGGATTCACGGCTGATCATCGAGGCTTGCGACCGCTCCCTTCCGAAGGGCAGTGCGGCGAAAGACGTCGTACCGTTCCTGCGGGCACAGGCTCCTATCAAGTCGCCAGCGCCACGACCGGGCAGTGCGGTGAACCCCAGCCGGACCGGCCGACAGATCAGCTTTTGCCATCTATCGCGCGGGCGGCGCGATCGCGGATGGTTCGGATGGCTTCGGTCAGCTGGGCGGGGCTGTGCACCTTGATGTCGGCGCCCAACTCCAGGAGGCGATGGGCCACCCATTCGGGGAGGTCGTCTCTGTTCATGTCCAGGGCGCAGGTGTCGGGTCCGTGCGGGACGACGTCGCCGGGGCCTTCGCCCAGACGACCGATGACGACTTCGGCGGGAGCGGCGATGTCGACGAGGAAGTGCAATGTCGGTGTGCGCCAGTCGGTTCGCGCACCGGTCACGTACGCGGCGGGGTTGGCGGCGGGAAGGTCGCGTGGGGTGAAGCGGGCGCCGGTGGCGTGCACTCGGTGGATTCGGTCGGCGCGGAAGACTCGCCAGTCATTGCGGTCGAGGTCGAAGGCGACCAGGTACCAGCGGTGTTTGTGCGGGACCAGGCCCACGGGCTCGGTGTTGCGGCGGGTTTCGGAGCCGTCGGCGGCTTCGTAGGCGAAACGCACTCGCTCCTTGTTGGTCACGGCCGCGGCCAGGGCGGTGAGCAACTCGGGGTCGACAGGGTTCGCGCCCGTGCGGGGCGTGACGGTGGCCGCCCCCAGGACTCGCACGCGGCGGCGGAGTGTGGCGGGCAGGACCTGTTCGATCTTGGCGAGGGCGCGGACCGAAGCCTCCTCGATGCCGGCGATGGCGGAGCCCGCGGCAGCCCGGAGTCCGACGGCGATGGCGACGGCCTCCTCGTCGTCGACCAGCAGCGGCGGCATGGCGGCCCCGGCGACCAGGCGGTAGCCGCCGGTGGCGCCCATGGTGGCCTCGACGGGGTAGCCCAGGCCACGGAGGCGGTCGATGTCGCGGCGGACGGTCCGATCGGTGACGCCGAGGCGGTCGGCAAGTTCGCTGCCGGGCCATTCGCGTGGGGTCTGCAGCAGTGACAGCAGCCGCAGCAGTCGTGCCGACGTGTCGCTCATACCCGACATCCTCCGTTCGAAGTAGGACGAGATTAGTCCTGGATGGTTTCTAGCGTGATCAGCGGATCGCTCACCCGACGTCAGGAGTCACGATGACCACCGCCGATATCCGTCCGTTTCGTATCGCCGTGCCGCAGTCCGATCTCGATGACCTCATGGACCGGCTGGCGCGGGCCCGCTGGACCCGGCAACTCCCGGGCCAGGGTTGGGAGCGCGGCGTCCCGGTGGACTATCTGCGCGAGCTGGCCGAGCATTGGCACACCGAATTCGACTGGCGCGCACAGGAAGCCGCACTCAACGAGTTCCCGCAATTCCTGACCGAGATCGACGGGCTGGACGTGCACTTCCTGCACGTGCGCTCGGAGGACCCGGACGCGTTGCCGCTCATCCTCACCCACGGCTGGCCGAACAGTTTGGTGGAGTTCACGAAAACAATTCCGCTGCTGACGAATCCGCGCGCACACGGCCTGGAGGCGACGCAGGCGTTCCATGTCGTGATTCCCTCGGTGCCGGGTTTCGGATTCTCCGAAGCGCCGCGCGAGCCGGGCATGCGGCCACGTCACGTGGCACACATGTGGGTGGAGCTGATGGCCCGTCTGGGTTACGACCGCTACGGCGCACAGGGCGGCGATCTGGGCGCGTACGTGGTGCAGGAGATGGCGATCGCCGACCCGGGCCACCTGATCGGCGTGCACATCGACGGCGGCATCGGCCTGCCCACCGAGGCGGACGTCCCGACCATGACGGCCGAGGAACGCGCCGAATGGGATCTCATGCAGAAGTGGCGGTCCGGCGTGAATCATCACGTCCTGCTGCGTCAGGCGCCGCAGACCTTCGCGCACGCCTGGACCGACTCCCCCGTCGGCCTGCTCGCCTGGATGGTCCACAAGTTCCACGAATTCTCGCCGCTGGCCGACCGGCTCGAGGATGCGGTTGACCGCGACCAGCTGCTGACCAATGTCAGCGTCTACTGGTTCTCCGATACCGCCGCCACCTCGTCGTGGCCCATGTACAACGGGCTCGGCGACGACGGTTTCGTGTGGCCGTCCGGCCAGAAGCTGGTCCCGGTGGGCGTCTACGCCGGGGGCTCGCCGCTCATGCGCCGGCTCGCCGAGCGCGACAACACCATCGTGCACTGGCCCGAGGGCAATACCGGCAACCACTTCCTCGCCATGGATGTGCCCCGGGCGCACGCGGCCGATATTCAGGCGTTCTTCGGCAAGATCCGCTGAGCCTGCCATATTTGACCGATTGATCTTGAAAGTCGTAGTGTCCTCGGCATGGCGAGGACCAAGGAGTTCGATCCCGACCAGGTGCTCCGCCGAGCTCTCGAATTGTTTTGGGAGCGCGGCTATGAGGCGACGTCCATGTCGGATCTGGTTGAGCATCTTGGGATTGCCCGAGCGAGTATCTACTCGACCTTCGGTGGCAAGCGCGACCTCTACCTGAAGGCACTCCGGCAGTACCTCGAGACCACCGATCCGGTGATCATGGACGAGCTGTCGCAGCCCGGCCCCGTCCTGCCCGCGGTGCGAGCACTCGTGCAGCGGTATGTGCGCGAAGCCTCCAGTCCCGATTCATCTCTGGGCTGCCTCGTCGTGAACAGCGCGGTCGAGTTGGCGCATCGCGACGAGGCGGTCGCGCGGCTCGTGGAGGCCAGCTGGGCTCACCTCGAGACAACACTGACCTCCGCGCTCCTGCGCGCTCGCGCACAGGGCGAATTGGCCGCCGATGCGAACCCGCGCGCACTCGCCCGATTCCTGCTGGTCTTCTTCCAGGGCGTCCGCGTTCTCGAGCGAACACCGGATTCGGCTGCGCGCCTGCGGGATGCGGCGCGAGTGGCCGTATCCGTGCTCGGCTGAACAGGTTTCCCATTCATCCACAGCTTTCCTCACTGCCCGAATTCAAGAACGATCATTCTCCAAAGGAGTCAGGGACGGTCATGAGCACCCGATTCGATGACAAAACTGTGCTGATCACCGGTGGCGCGGGCACGATCGCGGGCGCGACCGCCCAGGCGTTCGCCGAACTCGGGGCCATCGTGGTGCTGGCGGGCCGGGACGCGGACCAGCTGGCCGCCGCGGCCGCGCAGGCCCGGCCGACTGGCCGCAAGGTGGACCGGGGCGGAGAGGTGGACTGGGTGGTCGCCGACGTGACCGACAGCTACCAGGTCGCGGCCATGGTCGAGGAGGTCGTGCGCCGGCACGGCGGCCTGGACGTGGCCTTCAACAATGCCGGAATTCTGGGCACCCCCGCCCCGGTCGGCGAATTGGAGGACGCTGACTGGCATCGAGTGCTGGACGTCAACCTGACCGGCGTTTTCCTGTCCATGAAACATGAGATCGCCCATATGCGCGCCAATGGCGGCGGCGTCATCGTGAATATGGCCTCGAATATCGGCACCCACGGCCGCCGCCCGGGGCTGGCCGCCTACGCGGCGTCCAAAGCGGCGGTGAGCGTGCTGACCCAGACCGCGGCGCGTGACCATATCGGTGACGGCATTCGCATCAATGCGGTCAGCCCGGGTGCGACGGATACGCGAATGTCGTTCCGCCCGGGTGAATCTCGTTCCGATCGCGATGCGCGGGTGGCCTCGGCGATTCCGCTGGGCCGGGTCGCGGATCCGGCCGAGATCGCGGCGGCCGTGGTGTGGCTGGCCTCCCCGGAATCCGCTTTCGTCATCGGGCACGATCTGGTCATCGATGGCGGCGCCACAGCCTGAGCTCACCGTTTGCCCTCCGGGCACGGCGAGCTTCCAATAGCGGAATCGAAGTGGGCTGTTGAACCGGCAGTCATGTCCTTGTCATCTGCGCTGACTAACGTGCTGGGAATTCGCAGGTCGCGTTATAGGAGTCGCGATGAGGGACACACTGCCGTCCAAGAACCAGGTCCTTCAGGCTTGTCGAGGTTCTGATCAGCCGGGGCATCCATTACTACGTGCGGCGCACGATCTGACCGCGCTGCACGAGCGCCTGCTCAATGCCGAACCGGCGCAGCTGATCGAACTCGACACCATCCGAACGGATTTGGTTCACGAGATCGACTGCTGGGTGACCGCGCAATTGCCGCCGTCGCACGGCGCGGCCCGGGTGCACACCGAAACCCTGGGCGCGGTCATCGATCGGCTGGCCCGGTTCACCGCCACGGCCTATGCGGCGCTGGCGCGCGAATCCGGCCGGGAACTCACCATTGCCTGGGAGCATCTGGCCGAATTGGCGGTCGGCTATGAGGATTTGGCGTCGGAGGTGTGCACCGGACGGCGGCGTTTACCCGGCGCACACTGACAATCCGCGACTCATTCCGGCTTGCGCGCCGCGTACCAGTCCAGGAGTTCGGGGACGTCGACGGCCGTGGGGGCCACCACCGTGGACACCTCGGCGCCCTGGAACAGTTTCTTGATCGGCACTTCCAGTTTCTTGCCGGTGCGGGTGTGCGGAATGCCGGGAGCCGCGATGATTTCGTCCGGCACGTGCCGCGGAGACACCTCGGCGCGAATAGTGGCATTGATCCGGGACCGGAGTTCGTCGGTCAATTCGGCCCCGGGGGTCAGCACCACGAACAACGGCATCCAGTAACCGCCGTCCGGTTGTTCGGCGCCGATGACCAGTGCCTCGGCGATTTCCGGAATGCGTTCCACCACCTGATAGATGTCGGCGCTGCCCATGCGGATGCCCTGTCGATTCAGGGTGGAATCGGAGCGGCCGTGCACCACGATGCTGTCGCGCTCGGTGATGGTGATCCAGTCGCCGTGCCGCCACACGCCGGGGAACATCTCGAAGTACGCGTCGCGGTACCGGGACCCGTCCGGGTCGTTCCAGAAGGACACCGGCATGGACGGCATGGGCTTGGTGATGACCAGTTCGCCGACCTCGTCGCGCACCGGGTTACCCTGCTCGTCCCAGGCGTCGAGGGCCACACCGAGATACGGCGCCGACAGTTCGCCGGGCCAGACGGGCACGGTGCGGACGCCGCCGATGAAGGCGGACACCACATCGGTGCCACCGCTGATCGAGGCCACCGGCACCTGCTCGCCGACATTGTCGCGCAACCACAGCGAGGACGAGGGCGGCAGCGACGAGCCGGTGATGCCGACCAGCCGGAGCGCCGACAGGTCATGGTCGGTGCGCGGCACGGATCCGGCCTTGGCGCAGGCCAGCACATAGCCGGGGCTGGTGCCGAGCACGGTCGCTCTGGTGCGGGAGGCCAACTGCCACAGCGCATCCGGCGTGGGCGCGGCGGGGCTCCCGTCGTAGCAGACGATGGTCGCGCCCACCAGCAACCCGGCGACCTGGAAGTTCCACATCATCCAGCTCGGGCTGGTGTACCAGAAGAAGGTGTCCTCCGGTCCGATATCCGATTGCAGGGCTACGGCTTTGAGATGCTCGAGCATGACGCCGCCGTGCCCGTGCACGATGCCCTTGGGCTTGCCGGTGGTGCCGGAGGAGTACAGCACCCACAGCGGGTGCGCGAATTCCACCTCCTCGATGGCGAGTTCGACGAACCCGTCACCGGGATCGGCGCTCTCCCAGGCCAGGGTGTCCGGCACGGTGAGGCCGAGGCGCGGCACCAGCACGGTCGCCGCCAGCGAGGGCAACCCGGCGCGCAGGGCGGCGATATCGGCGGTCTTGTCGTGCGCCTTGCCGCCGAACCGGTAGCCGTCCGCGGTGACCAGGGCCTTCGGTTCCAGCTGCCCGAGCCGGTCGAGCGCGGCGTGGGCGGAGTAGTCCTGGCCGCAGGCACTCCAGACGGCCCCGATGCTGGCGGTGGCCAGGAAGGCGATGACGGCCTCGGGGATGTTCGGCAGGTATCCGGCGACCCGGTCGCCGGGTCCGACGCCCAGCGCGCGCAGGGTGCGGGCGAAGGCGGCGGCGGTGGCGATCATCGCGGCCCAGGAGATCTCGGTGATCTCACCGGTCTCGTCGACGGACAGGATGGCGGGCCGGTCGTCGCGGACCTGCCGCATCACCTGCCCGACATAGTTCAGCGTGGTACCCGGGAACCACTGCGCGCCGGGCATTTCCGTACTCGCCAGCACCTCGTCGGACCGCTCGCCGAGATCGAAGTAGTCCCAGACCGCGCCCCAGAAGCCGGGCAGATCGTCCACCGACCACTGCCACAGGGCTCGATAGTCCGGCAGGGACAGCCCGGTGCGCTTCTCGACGAACAGCGCGAAGCTCGTCACCTGCGCCTCGGCGATGTCCCGGTCGCCCGGCACCCACTGTGGTTCCACCGCAATCCCTCCTACGATGCGAGTCCCGCGCCGCCGGCCGTGGCGGCCCGCTGCACGATTCGCTCGGCATGCCGGATGACCGGCATGTCCACCATGCGCCCCTCGAAGGTGAAGACACCTCGATGATTCGGCGCTTCCGCCAATAGTCTGCGCGCCCAGTCGACTTCGCGGGCCGTCGGCGCGTAGGCGGTCCGGATCACCGGCACCTGGCTGGGGTGGATGGCCACCTTGGCGTCGAAGCCGATGGCGACCGCGTCCTCCGATTCGGCGGCCAGCCCGGTCAGATCCGGGATGTCCAGGAACACCGAGTCCAGCGCGAACTTGCCGTAGGCCTTGGCTGCCAGCAGGGATTGGGAGCGCACGTGCCGCGCCACGTCCCGGTAGCCGCCGTCGGCGTGCCGGCTGGAGTTGCCGCCGAGCGCGGCGACCAGGTCCTCGGCGCCCCACATGACGCCGATGGCATTGCGCACCATGACCGCCCGGCCGACGGCGAGCGCGCCCAGCGGGGATTCGATGAGCGCGATCACCTCGTAGTCGGCGAGCCGCGTGATCTGTTCGGCCGATTCGCATTTGGGCAGCATGATGCGCCGGTACCCGGTGCGCACCAGAGCGTCCAGGTCGAGCATGTGCTCGAAGGTGCCCGCGGCATTGACCCGGACAATGGTGCGTTCGGGATCCAGCGGGGTGTCGATGAGCGCCTCGCGGGCCGCCGCCTTGTCGGACTCGGCGACGCCGTCCTCGAGGTCGAGGATCACCACGTCGGCCGCGGCGAGGGCCTTGCCGTAGCGCTCGGGCCGGTCCGCGGGGCAGAACAGCCAAGCGGGGCCGGGCATTTCCCAACTCATGCGGGGTCCTCCGGCGAGCCGGCTGCGGGACTCCGCCTCACCAGGGTCTTGCGGGTCGCGGTGGCCACGATGTCACCGTGCTGGTTGCGCCCGGTGTGCGCGAAGGTCACGATGCCCTCGCCCGGGCGGCTCTTGGACTCGCGCAGGTCGGTGACCACGGTCTCCGCGTACAGGGTGTCCCCGTGGAAGAGCGGCTTGGGGAAGGCGATCTCGGAGAAGCCGAGGTTGGCCACGATGGTGCCCTGGGTCAGCTGCGCCACCGACAGGCCGACCAGGGTGGACAGCGTGAACATGGAGTTCACCAGCCGCTGATGGAACGGCGGCAGCGCCTCGGAGAACGCGGCATCCAGGTGCAGCGCTTGCGTGTTCATGGTCAGCGTCGTGAACAGCACATTGTCGGCCTCGGTGATGGTGCGACCGGGCCGGTGCTCGTACACCACGCCGATCTCGAACTCGTCGAACCACAAGCCGCGCTGGACAACCCGCTTCGGGGCTACGTCTGCCACAGCCCGAGCTCCCGCCCGATCAGCATCAACTGCACCTCCGTGGTGCCCTCACCGATTTCCAGGATCTTGCTGTCGCGATAGTGCCGGGCCACAGCATATTCGTTCATGAAGCCGTAGCCACCGAAGATCTGTGTGGCGTCGCGGGCATTGTCCATGGCGGCCTCGCTGGCGACCAGCTTCGCGATGGCGGCCTGCTTCTTGAAAGGCTTGCCGGACAGCATGAGTGCGGCCGCGTCGTAGTAGGCGGTGCGGGCCATGTGGGCGCGCGCCTCCATGCGGGCGATCTTGAAGGCGATGGCCTGGTTGGTGCCGATGGGGCGGCCGAAGGCTTCCCGTTCCTTGGCGTAGCGCACGCTCTCGTTCACACAGCCCTGGGCCGCACCGACCGACAGCGCCGCGATGGCGATCCGGCCCTCGTCGAGGATGCGCAGGAAGTTGGCGTAGCCGCGGCCGCGCTCGCCGAGCAGGTTCTCGGCGGGCACCCGGACGTCGTCGAAGCTGAGCGGGTGGGTGTCGGAGGCGTTCCAGCCGACCTTGTTGTAGGCGGGCTCGGCGGTGAAGCCGGGAGTGTCGGCCGGCACGATGATCGTCGAGATCTCCTTCTTGCCGTCCACTTCGCCAGTGACCGCGGTGACCGTCACCAGCCGGGTGATGTCGGTGCCCGAGTTGGTGATGAACTGCTTGGAGCCGTTGATGATCCAGCTGTCGCCGTCCAGCCGCGCGGTGGTCCGGGTGCCGCCCGCGTCACTGCCGGCGCCCGGCTCGGTGAGGCCGAACGCGCCCAGCGCGCGCCCGCTGGCCAGCAGCGGCAGCCACTCCGCCTTCTGCTTGTCGTTGCCGAAGCGGTAGATCGGCATGGCGCCCAGCGAGACGCCCGCCTCCAGGGTGATGGCCACGCTCTGGTCGACCTTGCCGAGCTCCTCGAGGGCCAGGCAGAGGGCGAAGTAGTCGCCGCCCATGCCGCCGAACTCCTCGGGGAACGGCAGGCCGAACAGGCCCATGTCGGCCATGCCCGCGACCACCTCGTAGGGGAAGCTGTGCTCGGCGTCGTGCTTGGCGGCGACCGGGGCCACCACCTGGTTGGCGAAATCGCGGACGGTGAGCGCGAGGTCGCGGTACTCGTCCGGCAGGGTTCCGGTGGACAGGAAGTCGGTCATGACTGGGTGTTCTCCTCGGCGATGATGCGAGCCAGCGGCTGTTCGAGTTTCACCTGCGCGCCGGGCTCGACCAGCAGTTCGACGCGACCGGCAATGGGTGCGGTGAGGGTGTGTTCCATCTTCATGGCCTCCACCACCACGATGGGCGTGCCCGCGGCGACCAGGTCGCCGTCGGCGGCGGGGGTGGCGATGACCGAACCCGGCATGGGGCTCTGGATCTCGGCGTCGCCGACATGGGCGTCACCGCCGCGCACATCGGCCTCGGCGACCTCGCGCAGCAGGGCGGTGCCGGTGCGGTCGGCGACCCAGATGCGGCCGGGCTGCGCGGCGACCCGGTAGCGGGTGCGCAGACCGTCGAGCACCAGGGCGAGCGCGTCACCGTCGGATTCGACTGTCAGGGTGCGCTTCTCGCCGCCCTCGACCCAGGCAGTGGCCCGGTCCGGGGTGCCGGCCAGGTACACGTGCGCGGTGCGGTCGCCGCCGATCAGGCGAATGCCGGTGGGCGTGTGCGCGCCGACCCGCCAGCCGGTGGGCTGCTGCCACGGATCGACCGGGCCGGCCGGCCAGCGGTCCAGCCAGAGCTGCGCGGCCGCGGCGATGAACTGCCCGTCGGTGACCGGCGCGGGCGCGAAATCGGCGGCGCGACGATCCAGCAGTCCGGTGTCGAGCCGTCCGGCGAGCACATCCGGGTCGGCCAGCAGGAAGCGCGCGAAATCGGTGTTGGTGCGCACGCCCAGGATCTGGGTATCCCGCAGGGCCGCATCGAGTTTGGCGATGGCGGCGGTGCGGTCGGCGGCGTGGGCGATGACCTTGGACAGCATCGGGTCGTAGTCGGTGCCGACCACGGTGCCCGCGCGCAGGCCCGAATCCACCCGCACGCCGGGACCTTCCGGCTCCGACAACGCGAGCACGGTGCCGCCGGTGGGCAGGAAGTCGCGACCCGGATCCTCGGCGTAGACGCGCGCCTCGATGGCATGGCCGGTGAGGCGGATGTCGTCCTGGGCGGCCGCCAGCTTCTGCCCGGCCGCGATCCGGACCTGGCATTCCACCAGGTCGACACCGGTGACCAGCTCGGTGACCGGGTGTTCGACCTGCAGGCGGGTGTTCATCTCCATGAAGAAGAACTCCTCCGGCCGGTCGGCGGAGACGATGAACTCCACGGTGCCCGCGCCGACATAGTCGACACTGCGCGCGGTATTGCAGGCGGCCGCGCCGATCCGGGCGCGGGTCTCCGCGTCCAACAGCGGAGAGGGGGCCTCCTCGATCACCTTCTGGTGGCGGCGCTGCAGGCTGCACTCGCGTTCACCCAGGTGCAGCACGTGGCCGAACTGGTCGGCCAGGATCTGCACCTCGATGTGGCGCGGGCGGGTGACGAAACGTTCCAGGAAGAGGGTGTCGTCGCCGAAGGCCGCGCCGGCCTCGCGCCGGGCGCTGGCCAGGGCGGCGGGCAGATCGGCCGGATCATCGACCCGGCGCATGCCCTTGCCGCCGCCACCGGCGGAAGGCTTCACCAGCACCGGGTAGCCGATCTCCGTTGCGGCGTCGATCAATTCGGCGTCGGTGAGGCCGGGCCGGGCGATGCCGGGCACCACGGGCACGCCGTATTCGGCGACCGCGTTCTTGGCGGTGATCTTGTCACCCATCACCTCGATGGCGCGGGCGGACGGGCCCAGGAAGGCGATGCCCGCCGCCTCGAGCGCGGCCGCGAAGGCCGAATTCTCGGACAGGAAGCCGTATCCCGGGTGCACGGCCTGCGCGCCGGAGCGCACGGCGGCCGCGACCACCTTGTCGATGCTCAGGTAGGACTCGCGCGCGGGGGCGGGACCGAGGCGGACCGCGGTGTCGGCCTCGCGGACGTGGCGGGCGCCGGCGTCGGCGTCGCTGTAGACCGCGACCGATCGAATTCCCATGGCCCGCAGGGTGTGAATGACCCGCACCGCGATCTCGCCGCGATTGGCGACCAGCACGGTGTCGAAGGCAACAGGTAGTGCGCTGTTCATCATGGTCATCACATCCGGAAGACGCCGTAGGAGATGGGCTCGAGCGGGGCCTGCGCGCAGACCGAGAGGGCAAGGCCGACAACGGTTCTGGTGTCGGCCGGGTCGATGACGCCGTCGTCCCAGAGCCGGGCCGTGGAGTAGTACGGGTTGCCCTGGTGTTCGTACTGCTCACGGATCGGGGCCTTGAACGCCTCCAGATCCGCCTCGGACTGCGCTCCACCTCCCTGCGCTTCGCCGCGCACGGTGGCCAGCACCGACGCCGCCTGCTCGCCGCCCATGACCGAGATGCGGGCATTGGGCCACATCCACAGGAAGCGCGGCGAATACGCGCGCCCGCACATGGAGTAGTTGCCCGCGCCGTAGGAGCCGCCGATGACCACGGTCAGCTTGGGCACCCGGGCGCACGCCACCGCGGTCACCATCTTGGCGCCGTGCTTGGCGATGCCGCCCGCCTCGTAGTCGCGCCCGACCATGAAGCCGGTGATGTTCTGCAGGAACAGCAGCGGGATCTTGCGCTTGTCGCACAGTTCGATGAAATGCGCGCCCTTCATGGCGGATTCGCTGAACAGCACGCCGTTGTTGGCCACGATGCCGACCGGGTGGCCGTGGATGTGGGCGAAGCCGGTGACCAGGGTCTTGCCGTATTCGGCCTTGAACTCCTGGAATTCGCCACCGTCGATGATGCGGGTGATGACCTCGCGGACGTCGTAGGGGGTGCGCAGGTCGACCGGCACCACGTCGTACAGCTCGTCCTGCGGCGCGATCGGATCGATGGTCGGGACCACGTCCCACGGCGTCGGGGTCTTCGGGCCGAGGGTGGCCACGATATTGCGCACGATGCGCAGCGCGTCCTGATCGCTCTCGGCCAGGTGGTCGGTGACGCCCGAGGTGCGCGAGTGCAGATCGCCGCCGCCCAGCTCCTCGGCGGTGACGACCTCGCCGGTGGCCGCCTTCACCAGCGGCGGGCCGCCCAGGAAGATGGTGCCCTGATTGCGCACGATGACGGTCTCGTCGCTCATGGCGGGGACGTACGCGCCGCCGGCGGTGCAGGAGCCGAGCACCGCGGAGATCTGCGCGATCCCCCTGGCGCTCATGTTCGCCTGGTTGTAGAAGATGCGGCCGAAGTGCTCGCGGTCGGGGAACACCTCGTCCTGGCGCGGCAGGTAGGCCCCGCCGGAGTCGACCAGGTAGATGCACGGCAGGTTGTTCTGCAGCGCCACCTCCTGGGCCCGCAGGTGCTTCTTGACGGTCATCGGGTAGTAGGTGCCGCCCTTGACCGTCGCGTCGTTGGCGATGATCACGCACTCGCGCCCGGAGACCCGGCCGATGCCGCCGATGACGCCCGCGCCCGGCGACTGGTCGTCGTACATGCCGTTGGCCGCCAGCGGCGACAGCTCCAGGAACGGGCTGCCGGTGTCCAGCAGCTGGTCCACCCGCTGGCGCGGCAGCAGCTTGCCGCGCGCCAGGTGCCGTTCCCGGGCCTTCTCCGGTCCGCCCAGTGCGCTGACGGCCAGCCGCTCCCGCAACTCGTCGACCAACGCCAGATGTGCGGCCCGGTTCCCGGTCCGCGTGCCTTCGGTCAGCGTCATTCGCTCCGCCTCCCCGTGCGACCGGTCCGGTCCGCTCGGTTAGTCACCAATAACTGGAAAATAAGATAATCTTCACTAACTGAGTTGTCCAGCATCGACGCGAGGGAGCCACGGTGGACACTGCGGAAACCGTCACGCTCACCCGTCGTGAGCAGCTCAAAGCCCAGCGCAGACAGCAACTGCTGGAGGCCGGGGCGCGGCTCATCGCCGATCGCGGTTTCCTGGGCATGCGGCTCGACGATCTGGGCGCGGCGGCCGGGATCAGCGGGCCCGCGGTGTACCGGCACTTCCCCAACAAGGAGGCGCTGCTGGTCGAGCTGCTGGTCGGCATCAGTCAGCGGCTGCTCGACGGCGGCAAGGCGGTGGCCGAATCGGCGGAGTCGCCCCAGCAGGCGCTGGGCGGACTGGTGGACTTCCACCTCGACTTCGCGCTCGGCGAGCCCGAACTCATCCGGATCCAGGATCGCGACCTGGAGAACCTGCCGGAATCGGCGCGCCGGCAGGTGCGGCGCACCCAGCGGCAGTACGTGGAGGTCTGGGTGGGGGTGCTGCGCGAACTGCGGCCGGAGCTACCCGAGCAGACGGCGCGCGTGCAGGCGCACGCGACTTTCGGCCTGATCAACTCCACGCCGCACAGCGCACCGGCCAGCGCGACCCGCGCACGACCGGTGCTGCGGCGCATGGCGCTCGCTGCCCTGGGGTGAGGTCGGCACCGCATTGAGATCGACGCTGGGTGAGATCGGCACTGGGCTGAATTCCCCTGGCACGGCATGGATATGGCGCGGGCGGAGATGGTCCGCCCACGCGGAGCGAGGTCGGGAGAGGTGACCCCGCAGCCCGACGAGCCAGCGACCACGCCATGGCGTGGGGCACTCGCGGTGGCGGGCCGATTCTCCCCGAGCGCGGTCGGGGACGGTGGCGCGAGCGGAAGCGAATCCGCCCGCACCACTGTCCTTCTCAGTGCTTCGAACCGGTGATCCGGGTCCGCGCCGCGGCCAGCCGGGCGGCGAATTCCGGAGACTCCAGCGAGGCCAGCTGCGGCACCACCTCGGTGTTCACCGCCTCGGCGTGGGCGGCCAGGGCCCGGGTGGCGCGCATGGTGCGCTTGGTGGTGATGAGCAGCTCGCGCGGGACTTCCGCGGTGGCGGCGGCGAATTCGACCGCGGCGGCCACCAGGGCGGCGTGATCGCCGTCCACGACGCGGTGCACCAGACCGGCCCGCTCCGCGGCCTGCGCGTCCAGCACCTCACCGAACAGCGTCATGGCCGTCGCCTGCTGCGGGCCCACCGCGCGCTGCAGCATCCAGGTCATGCCGCCGCCCGGGTGGATGCCCAGGCGCAGGAAGCGAGCGTCGAAGCGCGCCTTGGTATTCGCGAAACGCAGGTCCGCGGCCAGGGCCAGGTTCAGGCCCGCGCCGACCGCCGCGCCGCCGACCGCGGCGACCGTCGGCAGCTTGCAGCGCGCGACCGCGAGGAAGCCCTCGTAGATGGCCCGCAGGCCCTCTTCCCTCGCCTCACCCAGGGCGGTCAGGTTCGCGCCCGCACAGAAGGCCGGGGGCGTACCGGTCACCACCAGCGCGTGCACCGATTCGTCGGCCTCCGCGTCCGCCACCGCGTCCGCGAGATCGGCGGATAGGTCCAGCGTCAACGCATTCCGCTTGTCTGGGTCGTGCACCGTTACGAGCGCCACTGAGCTCAGGCGCTCCACCTTGATCTCCGCCATGGCCCCAGATGGTAACCCGCGTCACCGTCCGCCGAGTTCGCGCTCCGCGGTTCGCAGCACCATCACGAAACCGCCGTGCACCACCGGCAGGAAGATCCGCGTCCACAGCGGCGCGAGTACGGGGGCAGCGATCTCGAAGGTGGACGACCAGCGCACCCGGGTGCCCGCCGCGACCGGCTCGCAGGTGATGGAGCCCTCCTGATGCCGCAGCGGCGGAACGGAATTCAGCAACCGGTAGCGCATGAGCCGGGGCGGATCGTATTCCACGATCTCCTCGGTGAGGCGCAGCAGCGGGGTCACCACCAGCCGCACCGCGCCCACGCCGTTGCCGGCCTTGTCACCGGGGCGCACCAGCGTGACGCGGCGGACCAGCGGGACCCGTTGGTAATTGGCGACATCGGTGAGCCAGTCGAAGACATCGGGCGGCGGCGCCGCGATGGTGCGTTCGACATCAACCGTGCGCATGCCGGCTCCGTTCTGATGGACGCGGATCCTGTGCGCAGCCTACGAGATCGGCGGCGCGGCGTCGACGGAAATGCCTGGTGACTACCATTGCGTTATGACCGTCGAGGAGCAGCCGCAGCGCGTGATCCGCCGCCGCCCGAAGAACCGGCGGGCGCAGATCGCCGCCACCTCGGCCGCTGCCTTCGGTTCGCTCGGTTATCACGGCGTGAGCATGGAGGATATCGCCGCGCGGCTCGGCATCTCCTCGGCCGCGCTGTATCGCCACTATCCGAGCAAATACGCGCTCTTCCGGGAGGAACTGCTACGGCTGGCCCAGCTGACCGCGGCGGCCGCCACCCCGCCGGACGAGTCCGAGGGCCTGTCCCCGCGCGAGCGGCTGGACCGGGTGCTGGACCGGTTGATCGCCGAGACCATCGCCAATCGCGCCACCGTGACCCTGGTGCGCTGGGAGCGCCGCTACCTCGACGACACCGACCGGCGAACGCTGGAGGAGCAGTTCACCGCGGCGCTGGCCACGCTGCGTGCGCTCATCGCGGACGTGCGGCCCGAACTCGACGGGCACAGTCGCGCGGTGCGGGCGGTGTCGCTGCTCAGTGTCATCTCCAGCATCGGCGACCACCACGCCACGCTGCCCGCGAAATCGCTGACGGCCCTGCTGCATTCGGCCTGCGACGCCATCGTCGCGACCGAGCTGCCGCCGGAGGGGACCGTCGCCGAGGCGCCGCGGGCGGTCGAGATCCCGCAGAGTTTCAAGCATGAGCTGCTGCTCAAGAAGGCCGTCGAACTGTTCCACGCGCGCGGCTATCCGAATGTGAGCGTCGAGGACATCGCGGCGGCGGCTGATCTGTCGGCGGCCTCGGCGGTGTACAGGTATTACCGCAGCAAGGGCGATCTGCTGGCCGCCGCGTTCCGCCGGGCGGCGGATCGGGTGTCGGGGGCGATCGGCCCGGCGGTGGCGTCCTCGTCGAGTCCGGCCGAGGCGATGAGCAAGCTGGTGGACCTGTATGTCGCGGGGTCGTTCGCCGAGCGCGAGCTGACCTTCGTGTACTACGCCGAATTCGGCCATGTGGCGCCCGAGGAGCGCACCATGCTGCGCAATGTGCAGCGGCTCATCGTGACCGAGTGGGTGCGGCTGCTGGTGGCGGTGCGCCCGGAACTGTCCGACGGCGAGGCGCGCATCCTGGTGCAGGCCGCCTTCGGCCTGGTGGTGGACCTGGGCCGGGAGTTCGGCGGCCATCCGTCGATCTGCCCGCAGCCCAGGGTGATCCGGCTGATGGAGGCCACTCTCTTCGGCGCCGGAACGCCGGAATCCTGACGCCTAACTGCTCAGGGCTCGCATCGGGGTGAAGGGCGCGTAGTCGCACACATGGCCCTGGTCCCAGTCCCACAGCGAAATCGGATCGACGGCCACGCCGCTCTGCAGAATGAGCCGCCAGCCACCGTCCTCCCGCTGCCAGATGTCGCCGTCGCGGTCCCAATAGAGGCCGCTGTTGTGCGGTTCGACCGTGTCACTCCGGCTCATGGTCTTCCTCTCATAGCTACCCGTGAGCGATTGCTCGGCATCGGGCGGCCGGGCACCGGCGCGCGTGAACGCGGCGAGCACGGCCTCGTAATCCTCGCTCCTGCTCACAACTGTCACCATTGGCGATCCCGGTGTAGCGACCGTGCCGCAAAAGCATTCGCCGCCACGTTTCGGGGACTTTCTCGGGGTGATCGGGCTTCTCTTCTGAGCAAATATATTTGCCTCGCATTCGCCTCTGGAGCATTCCGCATGCGCGAGTCGAATTCGCGCGCCGGATTCCGACGAGCGCGACCGGTCGACGGTGAATAATTGCCGGCCCGATTCGACTCAGGATATAAGACCAAGCGGTTCGCTTCAGTGCAACGCGTATGCCTCGGGACGGCGGTATCGTGCTGTGCGCGTGCGCATTCACGCACGGTCGGGGCGGGTTGAACGATATGGGCCGGAAGGCGTTGTTGCACATGGGAATCACCACGAAGGTCGCCGCTGCCGTTCTCGGGACCGCGCTGCTGTCCGCAGGGATGACGCAGGTGTCGGCGGGAACGGCGCAGGCCGCACCGGACACCGGATCCGGCGGCGCCACGCTCCCGGCGGGGACCACCATCGAACCCGCCATCGATTGCGCGCCGACGGCGGCGCATCCGGAACCGGTGGTGGTGCTGCCGGGTGCGGACGGCACACCGGAACAGACTGCCGCGCAATGGGACACCATGCTCGGCGCGCTGCGCGGGGCCGGATACTGCGCCCTGCTGTTCCAGGGCGGTATAGCGAACGACAAGCGGTGGAACGGCGACATGGCCGCCGAGGCGCGGCAGGTCGCGGATTTCATCGCGAAGGTGCGGCAGACCACCGGGGCCGACAAGGTCGAGATCGTGGCGCACTCGGCGGGAAGCATCATGTCGAACTACTACCTGAAGGTGCTCGGCGGAGCACCGACGGTCAGCCACGCGGTCTTCCTCACCCCGGAGGTGCGCGGCTGCGACGGCGCCGGCGTACTCGGAATCCCGAATCCGCCGATCACCCCGGTGCAGATGCTGACCTCGATGCCGTTCCTGGCCCCCTTACTGGCGGCCGGCTCCCAGGATCTGGCCGTCGCCATGCAGATGGCCCCGACGTCGGCGCTGTACCACGCCGTTTTCGACACCGCGGTCACCCAGCCCGGCGTCACCTACTCGGTGATCGCCACTCGCCGCGATCAGCTCGCCACCCCCGCCCCCGCCTGCTCGACGCTGGACGAGCCGGGCGTCGTCAACGCGGTGTACGAGGATCTGTTCCCCGATGCGGAGGCGGTGGATCACTCCCTGATCCGGTCCAGCACGAACACCGCGGGCTGGGTCCTGCAGCAGTTGCAACGCTGACCGCCCCCGGGCCACGACCGCTCAGCACATGGCCCCGTTGGCGCGGCCGGTCCGGCCGGAGACCCGACCGGCCTCGTCGGAGAGCAGCCAGCCGACCACGGGTGCGATGTCCGAGGGGTGGCCGAGGCGGTTGCCCGGACCGAGTGTGGCGGTCACCCCTGGCGTATCGCCGGCAGTCCCGCGGCGGCGGCGAACCCGTGGACGAGGGCGGTCACGGCGAACTCGAACCGGGCGCTGTCGTCGGTGCCCGCGCCGGTGCGCGCGGCCCGCAGGATGAGTGGGAATTCCTCCGGGTCCAGGGTTTTCAGGAAGTCGACCGAGCCCGGTTCGCCCGCCTCGTCGATCGGGGCGGTGCGGGCTTCGGAATTGGCATGGGCCACCACGAACAAGGTGAGCGCGTTCAGGGCGTCGAGGGCGGGGGCGAGTTCGAAACCGGCCGCCACCAACAGTTTCAGGCCGCGCTCGGCGGTGTGCAGAGTCTTCGGGGTGACGGCGGGGCGCGTGGCGATGAGCGGCAGCGCGCCGGGGTGTTCCAGGAGTGCGGCGCGCAGGGCGCGGGCGTAGTCGCCGAGCGCCGATTGCCAAGGGCCGGCGGCGAATCCGGCGTCGGCCTGCGACATGACGCGTTCGACCATGCCGTCGAGCAGGGCGTCCTTGTTGGGCACGTAGTGGTAGAGCGTCATGGCCTCGACGCCGAGTTCGGCGCCGAGCTTGCGCATGGACAGCGCGGCCAGTCCGTCCCGATCAGCGAACGCGAGAGCCGCGTCGAGCACCTGCTCGCGGGAAATTCCTGCTCGTTCGGCTCGGGTGCGCTTGGCGGCCATCGGTTTCCTTCCAGGGTTGACAACTCTTACGTCGTAAGTGAACGATAGCCCACAGCAACGAACTCTTACGACGTAAGAGTCATCGTGAAAGGGAGAACCGCATGACCACCACCGCCGCGGCCGGCAACAGGACCGTCGTCACCGCGTTCATCGACGCGCTCGACCACGGCCTCGAGGGCGGGACCGAATGGGTCCGCTACCTGTCCCCGCAGGTGATCGACCACAACAAGGTGATCTTCGGCGAGGAGGACGCACCGGGCGCCGCCATCGAGGGATTCCGTCAGCAGCTCGCGGCCTTCAGTGCGACCGGCGAGCAGGAGAGCGGAATCCTGGTGCAGGAGTTGATCGGTGAGGACGATCGGATCGTGGCGCGGCTACGGGTGGTCGGCCGCCACACCGGCGCGCACGCCCGGATGCCGGAACCGACCGGGCGCACCCGCGATGTCGAGCAGATCTGGATCTTCACCCTGACCGACTCGCGCATCAGCGAGATCCGCGCGGTCAGCGACCGGCTGGGCATGTTTCTTCAGCTGGGCTGGGACTGGCCTGCCGTCGACTGAGCGCCGGCGGCCGGGAGTCGTGGGCCCGGGGCCGCCAGGACCGGTAGATCCTGGCGGCCGTCACACCTGCCGACCGGCCGCTACGCGGTTGTCGTAGTGGTCTGCGGCGGGAAGGTGTACGAGGAGCCGGTGCCCAACGCCTTCGCCATCATCGCGAAGAGGTCGTTGATTGCACTGCCGCTGAACATCGCGCCTCCTAGACGACCGGCGTGGTGGTGCCCGCGCCCGGCTGGGTGATCGACGTCGACGATCCAGAAGTCACGAGGTGAGCGAAGGCGATCAGGAGGTCGGTGAAGCCACTGCCCGAGTAGATAGGCATGGGGTGAATCCTTTCGAGATTGTTTTCTTCAGTGCGAATTTCTTCGCGAAGCGGCAGTGCGAATTACTTCGCGTTGCGGCGCTTGGCCTTCGGGCCCTTGGGGTTGTAGCTCGCGGTGGAGCCGGCGCCGAGGAACTGCAGCACCTGGGTCATCAGGGCGCCGATGTCGACGGTGGTGCCGCCGCCGGTGGGGGGAGGAGTGGTGGTCATGGTGTTTCCCTTTCTTTCACGACGCGGACAGACCCCCTCGATTCGTTGTTTCTTCTCGGGACCGCCGCACGGGGCCGATGTGACCCCGGGTCTCTGATGCGGAACTGCAGTGCCACCGGACTGTGAACTGCTGTGCCGCAGAACTATTCGGTTTCGGCCGCCATCGCCTGGACCAGGGACGCCGGCCGCATATCGGTCCAGTGCGCTTCGACATAGTCCAGGCAGCTCTGCCGGCGGGCCGGACCGTGCGCGACGGTCCAGCCGCCGGGCACGGCGGCGAACACCGGCCACAGCGAATGCTGGGCCTCCTCGTTGACAAGTACGTAGAACTGCGCGTTTTCGTCATCGAAGGGATTGCTCATTCGGGTTGCCTTTCTAAGCCTGGGGAGTGCGGGCGTTCAGCACGCGGGCGATGTGGGCGAGTGCGTCGGGCGAGGTCATCCGCCAGTGAGTGGCCGGGACGGCGTGGTTCTCCAGCACGCCGTCGATGGCGTCGGTCCAGCTGGAGATGCCCCAGTCACCGCTCGGATCGTCCAGCGCGGCATGGAAATACACCAGGTCGCCCTTGAAACGGCGGGGCCGGTAGGCGCCGATGAGCGGGAAGGCCGCGTACGCGCCGTCCACGATCCGGGCGATCCGATCCGCGCCGACCTCCGATTCGGCGTCGACCAGTCCGGCGGCTTCGCCGAGCAGGTCGGCCACCGGCACGGCCGACTCGACGTCGACGTCGCTCTCGAGGGAGCTGTCCAGCATGGCCAGCGTCGCGACCTCCTGACCGTCGTCCTGGAGCCGCACCGCCATCGCGTGGGCCAGCACACCGCCGAGCGACCAGCCGAGCAGGTGGTACGGGCCCTCGGGCTGCACCGCGCGGATCTCGCTCACGTAGCGCGCCGCCCACTCCTCGATCGAATCCGGCAGCGGCACATCGGCGGCCAGGGTCGGCGACTGCAGGCCGTAGATCGGGCGGTCCTCCGTCAGGTAGGGGGCCAGCCCGGCGAACGACCAGGAGATGCCGCCGACCGGGTGGACGCAGAACAGCGGTGCGCCCGTGCCGGACGGCCGCAGCGGCAGCAGGACGCCGAACGCGGCCTCCGTGTCGATGCCACCCGGCGCGCTCAGCGGTCCGGCGAGTTCGGCGGGCGTCGGCGCGGCGAAGACCAGCACGACCGGAACCTGCTGGCCGAGTGCTTCCCCGAGCCGGGTCGCCAGCCGGACCGCGAGCAGGGAGTTGCCGCCCAGCTCGAAGAAGTTGTCGTCCAGGCCGACCCGGTCCACGCCCACGACCTCCGCGAACACCGCGCACACGGTGGTCTCGATTTCGGTTGCGGGGGCACGGTATTCGCGCGGGGCGAAGTCCGGTGCGGGCAGGGCGGCGCGATCGACCTTGCCATTGGCGTTGCGCGGCACCGCGTCCAGGCACACCAGCGCCTCGGGCACCATGTAGCTGGGCAGCAGTCCGGCCAGCCGCGAGCGCAGCTGGGTGGCGTCGGCCTCGGCGGCGATGCTGAAGTAGCCGACCAGCCGCGCCGCGTCACCGGCGCCGTCGACGACCACGACCGCGTCGGTCACGCCGGGCTGCGCGCGCAGGGCGTGCTCGATCTCGGCCAGCTCGATGCGGTAGCCGCGCACCTTCACCTGGAAGTCGCGGCGCTCCACGAACTCCAGGACGCCGGCGTCGGCGGACCGCACCCAGCGCACCAGGTCGCCGGTGCGGTAGAGCCGCGAACCGGCCGGGCCGAAGGGGTCGGCCACGAAGCGTTCCGCCGTCAGGTCCGGGCGGTCGTGGTAGCCGCGGGCCAGCTGCGCGCCGCCCAGGTACAGCTCACCGGCGACGCCGACCGGCACCGGCCGCAGCCGGTCGTCGAGCACGTACACCCGGTTGCCCGCCTCCGGCGTGCCGATCGGCACCACGGCCTGGCGGAGCTCGGCGTCGGTGCGGAATCGGGTGACCGACACCGCCGCCTCGGTCGGGCCGTACAGGTTGTCGATGCGCGCGCCGGTCGCGGCCCGTGCGCGCCGGAGCGTCTCGGCGGGCAGCGCCTCACCGATGACCAGCAGGCGGCGCAGTGACGCGGGCAGCCCGCCGGTTCCGGCGACCTCCGCCAGCATGGCCAGCAGCGACGGCACCAGGGTGAGGGTGGTGACGGACTCGCGGCGGATCTGGTCGAGCAGTCCTTCCGGATCGTGTTGCGCGCCTTCGGAGGCCAGCACGACTCGGGCCCCGGTGCGCAGCGCCCACCAGAGTTCCCACACCGACAGGTCGAAGGCCGCGGAGGTCATCCACAGCACCGAATCCCCCTCGGCGAGGGCGTATTCGGACTGCATCCAGTCCAGCTGGTGCGCGACCGCCGCGTGCGGCAGGGCCACGCCCTTGGGCTTGCCGGTGGAGCCCGAGGTGAAGATCACGTAGGCCGGGTCGGCGGGCGAGGGCAGGGCGCGGCGCTCGTCATCGCGAATCGCGGTGCCCGGCAGGGTGGGATCGTCGGCGAGCGCGACATCCAGCACGGTGGTGGCGGCCGGCAGCGCGTCCGGCAGCGTCATGCGCCGGGCGGCGCTGGTGAGCACCACGGCCGGCGCCGCCGTCTCGAGGACCATCGCGGTGCGCTCGATCGGGTGGGCGGGGTCCAGCGGGACGTACGCACCGCCCGCCCGCACCACCGCGTACATGGCGATCAGCAGTTCGATGCTGCGCGGAAGCGCCAGCGCCACCAGCGTTTCCGGGCCGACGCCCGCGCCGAGCAGGACCCGGGCCAGCCGGTCGACCCGCTCGGCGAAGTCGCGGTAGCTCAGCGCCCGGCCCTCCTCGACGACCGCGAGAGCGAACGGCGTGCGCCGCACCTGGGCGTCGAACTCGTCGAGCAGCCCGCGCGCCGGGAATCCGCTGTCGGCCGCGTTCCAGGACCGCAGCAGGCGTTCGGATTCCGTGTCGCCGAGGATGTCCACGTCCCCGATCGGGCCGTGCGGATCGGCGATCACGCTCGCCAGCAGCCGCTGCAGGCGTTCGGCGAATCCGGCCACCGTGACCTCGTCGAACAGGGCGGTCGCGTAGGTCATGGTCGCGGTCATGCCGGCCGGCGCGCCGTCGGCGTCGTAGCGGTCCATGACCACCAGGTGCAGGTCGAACTGCGAGACGTCGGTGTCGAATTCGATGGCGCCGACCCGCAGCCCGTCCAGGTCGAAGGCCGCCCGGTCCTGGTTGTGGAAGGAGAAGCCGACCTGTACCAGCGGGTGCCGCGCGGTCGAGCGCTCCGGGTTGAGCACCTCGACCAGTCGCTCGAAGGGCACGTCCACGTGATCGAAGGCGGCGACGTCGCGGGCCCGGACCCGTCGCACCAGGTCGGTGAAGCTCTCGGCCGGGGCGACCTCGGTGCGCAGCACCAGGGTGTTGACGAACATGCCGACCAGATCGTCCAGCGCCGCGTCACCGCGGCCGGCGACCGGGGTGCCGACCGCGATATCGGTGGTACCGGTCAACCGGGACAGCAGGGCCGCGAAGGCCGCGTGCACGGTCATGAACAGCGTCGCGCCGCCGGAGCGACCCAATTCGGCCAGGGCCGCGTGGGTTTCGGCGTCGAGGGTGAAGTCGACGCGGCGGCCGTCGGTGTCCAGCACCACCGGCCGGGGCCGGTCGGCGGGCAGGGTGAGCAGCGGGGGCAGTCCGGCCAGGGTCTCGGTCCAGAAGCCCAGCTGCCGCGAGACCAGCGAGGCCGGATCGTCCTCGGAGCCCAGCAGTTCGCGCTGCCAGACCGCGTAGTCGGCGTACTGCACCGGCAGCGGCGTCCACGCCGGGGCGGCGCCGGACTTGCGCGCCGCGTAGGCCGTCATGACATCGCGGGCCAGCGGCACCAGCGAGCTGCCGTCACCGGCGATGTGGTGCATCACGACCACGAAGACGTGGTCCTCGGGGGCCAGCTGGAACAGCGCCGCCCGCAGCGGCACCGCGGCGGTGACGTCGAAGCCCTGGCCGATCACCTCGAGCACGGCCGCCATGACCGTCTCCTCGGTGACCGGAATCGCTTCCAGCGCGGGGAGATCCGTGGCCGCCGTGGCGGGCAGCACCACCTGCACCGGACCCGACTCGGTCTCCGGGTAGACGGTGCGCAGCACCTCGTGCCGGACCACCACGTCGGCGATGGCGGCGGTCAGCGCCGCCACGTCCAGCGGTCCGGTCAGGCGGATGGGGAGCGGGATGTTGTAGGCGGTGGAGTCGGGATCCAGCCGGTTCAGGAACCACATGCGCTGCTGCGCAAGGGAAACCGGGACCGGTCCGGTGACGGTCCGGGGCAGCAGCGGCGGGCGGGCCGGAGCGTCCGGGTCGGCCGCGAGCACCGCCACGGCCAGCGCCTCCACGGTCGAGTGCTCGAACACCGCCCGCACCGGCACCTGCACGCCGAACGCGGCGCTCAGGCGCGCGGCCAGCTGAGTCGCGGTGAGCGAGTTACCGCCGAGCGCGAAGAAGTCGTCGGCGAGGCCGACCCGCTCCGCGTCCACGGTGCCGAGCACCGCGGCGACCACCCCGGCGACCGTGCGCTCGGCGTCGGTGCGCGGGGCCCGGAACTCGACGGTGCGGAAAACCGGCTCCGGCAGCGCCTTTCGATCCAGCTTGCCGACCGGGTTGAGCGGGACGGCGTCCAGCACCATGACCGACGCGGGCACCATGTACGCGGCCAGCGAGCGGCCCGCGTGGGCCACCAGCTCGTCCACGTCGACGGTGTGGCCGGGCGCGGCCACCACGTACGACACCAGCGCGACCGCGCCGGCGGCGTCGGTGTGGCCGAGGGTGACGGCGAATTCGACCGACTCGTGCGCGGTCAGCACCGCGTCGATCTCGCCGAGCTCGATGCGCAGACCGCGCACCTTCACCTGATGGTCGGCGCGGCCGACGTATTCGAGCCCGCGGCGGCCGTCCGCCCGCGCCGTCCAGCGCACCAGGTCACCGGTGCGGTAGAGCCGCTCGCCCGGCGCGCCGTACGGGTCGGCCACGAAGCGTTCGGCCGAGAGTCCCGGCCGCGCATGGTAACCGCGGGCCACGCCCGGACCGTTCAGGTACAGCTCACCGGTCACGCCGGCCGGGACCGGCCGCAGCCGGGCGTCCAGCACGACCGCCGTCATGCCCGCGGTCAGGGCGCCCAGGACCACCGGCTCGCCCGGCAGCATCGGGGCGCCGATATTGGAGGTGATTGTGGTCTCGGTCGGACCGTAGGCGTTGTGCACGGCGCGGGCGCCGGTGGACCAGCGGGCCACCAGCTCCGGGCCGAAGGACTCGCCGCCGATCGCCAATTCGCGGAATTCCGGCAGCCGCTCCGGATCGAGCGTCTGCAGGACGGCCGGGGTGATGAAGGCGTGGGTGGCGCCCTCGGCGGCCATCAGGTCGGTGAGCTCGGCGCCGCCGAACACCTCGGGCGGGGTGATCACCAGGCGCGCGCCGACCGGCGTGGCCATCAGGATCTCCAGCTGATAGGCGTCGAAACTCGGCGAGGAGACCTGCAGGACGCGGGCGTCGGCGCCGAGGCGGTACCGCTCCCGCTGCGAGATCGCGACGCCCGCCACGCCGGCGTGGGTCGCGACGACGCCCTTGGGCAGGCCCGTGGAGCCGGAGGTGTACACCATCCAGGCCGGGTTGGACACCCGGACCGGGCGGCGCAACTCGCCGGGCACGATCGGGGTCGCGTCGAATTCCCGCATGGTGTCCAGGAATTCGGGCGCGTCGATGACCAGCCACTCGGCAGTGCCGGGCAGCCGGTCCCGGCTCGCGGCGACGGTCAGGCCGAAGGTCGCGCCCGAGTCGGTCAGCATGTGCTCGATGCGGTCGGCCGGATAGTTCGGGTCGACCGGGACGAAGGCGGCGCCGGTCTTGGCGACCGCCCACACCGCCAGCAGGGTGGTGTCGGACCGCGGAATCGCCAGGGCGACATAGTCTTCCGCTCCGAGACCGCGGTCGATGAGCACGCGGGCCAGGCGCGAGGACTCGGCATCCAGTTCGCGGTAGGTGAGCTCCCGGTCCCGGTACCGCGCGGCGATGTTGTCCGGGAAGCTCGCGGCGGCCTCGGCGAGGACCTCCCCCAGGGTGCGCAGCGTGACCGGCTCGGTGCCGGACCGATCCAGCAGTCCCGCGCGTTCCGACGGGGACATCAGGTCGATCTCGCCGATCCGCACGGTGGCGTCGGCGGCGATGGCGCCGAGCACGCGGCCCAGACGGCGCAGCAGGCCGGCCGCGGTGGCCTCGTCGAAAAGATCGGTGGCGTAGTTCAATTCGATGGCCAGGTGGCCGTCGACGTCGGGTTCGTCGGAGATGGTGAACTGCAGGTCGAACCGGGCCACCCGGTGTTCGAAGTCGACCGGCTCCAGCACCAGGCCGGGCACCGCGTAGGTCTGCGCGCCCAGGTTCATGTAGCTCAGGACCACGGTGAACAGCGGGTTGCGGGCCTGCGTGCGCGGCACGCCGAGGGCCTCGACCACCTGGTCGAACGGGACCGTCGCGTGGTCGAAGGCGGCCAGGTCCGCTTCGCGGGTCTGGGCCAGCAGCGCGTCGAATCCGAGGCCGGGTTCCGGCCGGGTGCGCAGCGCCAGGGTGTTGACGAACATGCCGACCAGATCGTCGAGGGCGGCATTGCCGCGGCCCTCGAGCGGGGTGCCGATGGTGATGTCGGACGTTCCCGACATCCGGGCCAGCAGCACGGCCAGCGCGGCGTGCCACACCATGAACGGGGTGACGCTGTGCGCCTCCGCGATTCGCTTGATGGCGGCGGCCAGGCCGCCGTCCAGGCGCGCCTGGACTCGCGCGCCGCGGCCGGAGGCGACGGCCGGGCGGGGCCGGTCGGTCGGCAGCGGCAGTTCCTCGGGCACATCGGCCAGCGTCTCGGTCCAGTACGCCAGCTCGCGCGGGCCGGACTGTTCCAGGGCGGCGCGCTGCCAGAGCGTGTAATCGGCGTACTGCACCGGCAGTTCGGTCCACACCGGGGCATGGCCCGCGGCGCGGGACAGGTAGGCGGTGATGGTGTCGCGCAGCAGCGGATCCTGCGACTGGCCGTCACCGGCGATGTGGTGCAGCACCACCACCAGCACGTGGCTGTGCGCGGATTCGCGAATCAGCGCGGCGCGCACCGGAACCGTGGTGGTGACGTCGAAGCCGCGCGCCACGAAGCTCTCGATCCAGGAGAGGTCGGCGGCGTCGGCGCCGGTCCGCATCTCCAGGGTCGGCAGCGCGCTCTCGACGGGCAGGACCAGCTGGTAGCCGACGCCGTCCGCGTCGGCCGGGTAGATGGTGCGCAGCGACTCGTGGCGGCCGATCACGTCGGCGAAGGCGGCGCTCAGCACGCCGGTGTCGAGCTCGCCGGTGACGCGGACGGCCGCGGGCACGTTGTAGGCCGCGGATTCCGGGTCCAGGCGGTTGAGCAGCCACATCCGAGTCTGGGCCAGCGACAGCGGGATTCGCTCGGGGCGCGGCATGCGGCGCAGCGGCAGGCGCTGCCCGGCGCCGCGGATGCGGGCCGCCAGTTCGGCCACGGTCGGCGCCTCGAACAGCTGACGGACACTCAGCTCCGCGCCCAGCGCGGCATTGGCGCGCGCCACCAGGCGCATGGCCAGCAGCGAGTTGCCGCCGCGCGCGAAGAAGTCGTCGTCCGCGCCGATGGTGACGCCGCCGAGCAGATCGCCGATCAGGGCGGCCAGCGTGGTCTCGGTGCCCGGCGCGGGCGCGCGGTAGGCGACGGTGGCGGCCGTGAATTCGACCGGGGGCAGGGCGTTCCGGTCCAGCTTGCCGACGCTGGTGAGCGGCATCTCGGCCAGCACCGCCAAGTGGGCGGGCAGCATGTAGGAGGGCAGTTGGGTGCGGGCGTGCTCGAGCACGGTCTCGGCGTCGAGTCCGGCGCCGGACACGTAGCCGATCAGGCAGTCGGTCCCGGCGGTGTCGCGGGCCAGCAGCACGACGGCGTGTGCGACGCCGGGCGCGGCCATCAGCGCGGCCTCGATCTCCCCCAGCTCGATGCGCTGACCACGCAGCTTCACCTGGAAGTCGTTACGGCCCACGTACACCAGGTCGCCGGCGCGGTTCCAGCGCACCAGGTCGCCGGTGCGGTACATGCGCGCGCCGGGCACCCCGAACGGGTCGGCCACGAAGCGGTCGGCGGTGAGCCCGCCCCGGCCCTGGTAGCCGCGGGCCAGCTGGGCGCCGGCCAGGTAGAGCTCGCCGATGACGCCGGTCGGCACCGGGCGCAGCCGGGCGTCGAGCACGTAGGCGCGGGTGTTCCAGTTCGGGCGGCCGATGGCGACCTCGAAATCCGGGTCGGCGTCGGAGAATTCGTGGTAGATGGTCGAAATCGCGGCCTCGGTGGGGCCGTAGGCGTTGTGCACCGAGCCGCTCACCAGCTCGCGCAGCTTGCCGAGCAGTTCGACGGGCAGCGCCTCGCCACCGGTGTGCAGGTGCCGGAACGAGCGCAGCGCGTCGCCGTGGCCCTCCGCGACCAGGGCCGCCAGCACCGACGGCACGTGCTCGGCGATGGTGACGCCGAACTCGCGCATGAGCCCGGCCAGGTAGTCCAGGTCCTGGTGGCCGCCGGGGCGCGGAATCACCAGGGGCGCACCGACCATGGCGGGCAGGAAGCACTCCCACACCGACACGTCGAAGGCCAGCGGGGCGCGCTGCATGATGCGGTCGGCGTGCGTGACACCGTAGCGCTCCTCGAGCCAGCGCAGCTGGTTCGTGATGGCGCGGTGGCTGGTCGCCACGCCCTTGGGCAGGCCGGTGGAGCCGGAGGTGTAGAGGACGTAGGCGAGATTGTCCGGGCGCAGCGCGCCGCGCCGGTCCGCGTCGGTGATCGGCTGGTCCGAAAGCTCCTCCAGGGCACCGGATTCCGACAGCTCACTGACGTCGACGACGCGCACGCCGTCGAGTGCGGGCAGTTCCGCGCCGCCGACGGTGAGCACCAGGGTGGCGGCGGAGGTGCCGAGGACGTGCGCGATGCGGTCGGCCGGATGCGACGGATCGACGGGCACGTAGGCGGCGCCGGCGGCCACGACGGCGTGCAGGGCCACCACCATGTCGATCGAGCGCTGGGCGGTGACGCCGACGATGTCGTCCGGGCCGACGCCCTGCGAGATCAGCAGGCGGCCCAGGCGGTTCACGCGCCGCGCCAGGTCGGCGTAGGCGACGCGCTCACCCTCGAAGACGAGCGCGTCCGCGTCGGGATCCTGCGCGGCGCGGGCGTCGAGCAGCCCGGCCAGGGTCTCGGCGGGCAGCATCCGGGTGGTGGCATTGCGATCGACCAGCAGCACACCGCGTTCGGCGCGGGCCATGATCTCGACACCACCGGCGGGGGTGCGGGGGTCGGCGAGCAGGGCGCGCAGCACCCGCTCGTAGGTGTCCTGGAAGGCGCCGACGGTCTCGGCGTCGAACAGGTCGGTGGCGTAGGTGATGTAGACCTCGATGCCGGCGGGCGCGCCCGCGGCGTCGGTGGTCTCGGCCAGGGTCCAGTCCAGGTCGAACTGGGCGGCGGTGGCGTCGACGGTGAGCGCCTCGATGGCCAGCCGGTTGAGGCGGATGCTGGGCCGGGTGTGGTTCTGCAGCGTCAGGGTGACCTGACACAGCGGCGAATGCGCCTGGGAGCGCACCGGATTCACCGCGTCGACCAGCATCTCGAAGGGGACCACGGCGTGCTCGAAGGCGGTCAGGTCGGTGTCGCGGACCTGGGTGAGCAGCTCCGACAGCGGCGCGTCCGGGCGCACCTCGGTGCGCAGCACCAGGGTGTTGACGAACATGCCGACCAGGTCGTCGAGGGCCTCGTCACCGCGGCCGGCGACCGGGGTGCCGATGACGATGTCGCCGGTGCCGGACAGCCGGGCCAGGGTGACGGCCAGGGCGGTGTGCAGCACCATGAACGGCGTCACCCGGCGGGCGGCCGCGAAATCCAGGACGGCGGCGTGCAATTCGGCATCGAAGCGGCCGCCGAAGCCCGCGCCGCGGCCGCTGGCGACCGCCGGGCGGGGACGGTCGGTGGGCAGGGCCAGTACGTCGGGCACCCCGCGCAGCCGGCGGGTCCAGTGCGCCAGCTGACGGGCCAGCACCGAGTCCGCGTCGTCGGGACCGCCCAGGGCGGCACGCTGCCACAGCGCGAAATCGGCGTACTGCACCGGCAGCGGCGCGAAGTTGGGGTTCTCCCCCGCGCAGCGGGCCACGTAGGCGTTGGCGATGTCGCGGGTGAGCGGGCCGAAGGACCAGCCGTCGGCGGCGATGTGATGCACCACCATGACCAGCAGATAGGCGCCGGGTTCGTCGGTGAGCTCGAGCAGGCGGACCCGGAAGGGCACCTCGGCGGTCACGTCGAAGGCGGTGCGCGCCACCGCTTCCACCAGGCCGGGCAGCTCGGCGGCCGCGACCGGTTCGGGCACCAGGTCGATCAGGCGGGTGCCGACGGGCAGGATCAGCTGGCTGGCCTCGCCGTCGTGCTCGGGATAGATGGTGCGCAGGGTCTCGTGCCGGTCCACCACATCGGCGACCGCGGCCTGCAGGGCCTCGAGATTCAGTGCGCCGGTGAGCCGCAGCGCGAACGGGATGGTGTATCCGTCCCGGTTGTCGAAGCGGTTCAGGAACCACATGCGCTGCTGCGCGATGGACAGCGGGATGCGGTCGCCGCGCTCCTGCACCGAGACCGGCGGCAGCTCGACGACGGTCTCGGCGTCGGCCGCGGAGATCCGGGCGGCCAGGCCCGCGACGGTGGCGTCCTCGAAGATGGCGCGCAACGGGATCCGCACGCCCGCGGCCTTGCCCAGCCGGGCCACCAGCTGGGTGGCGATGAGCGAGTTGCCGCCCAGGGCGAAGAAGTCGTCGTCGGCGCCGGCCCG
Organism: Nocardia niigatensis NBRC 100131; assembly: GCF_000308655.1. Lineage (GTDB taxonomy): Bacteria > Actinomycetota > Actinomycetes > Mycobacteriales > Mycobacteriaceae > Nocardia > Nocardia niigatensis. Next base: position 130,891 of record NZ_BAGC01000054.1, read on the forward strand.
CTCGACCCCCAGCAGGGCGGCGAAGACCTCGGCGACGATCCGCTCCTCGGGACCGGTGGGGGCGCGGAAGGCGGAGGCGGCGGCCGACGGCGCGGGCAGCGCGGCGCGGTCCAGCTTGCCGGAGGCATTGAGCGGGAGGGCGTCCAGCGGCAAATAGACGGCGGGCACCATGTAGGCCGGAAGCCGCTGCGCCAGCGCCGCTTTCAGTTCGAGGGGCGAGATCTCCGCGCCCGGCGCGGGCACCAGGTAGGCGACCAGCTGTGGGTCGGCGTCGCGGCCGGAACCGCGCACCACGACTGCCGCCTGGGCGACCGGCGCCAGTTCGGCGAGGGCGGACTCGATCTCACCGAGCTCGATGCGCAGGCCGCGCAGCTTCACCTGGAAGTCGGTGCGGCCCAGGTATTCCAGTTCACCGGTGCCGAGCCACTTGACCAGGTCGCCGGTGCGGTACATGCGCTCGGAGTCACCGAAGGGGTTGGCCACGAAGCGATCCGCGGTGAGGTCCGGGCGCGCCACGTAGCCGACGGCGAGCTGATTGCCCGCGAGATAGAGCTCACCTGCGATGCCGACCGGAACCGGCCGCAGCCGCGAATCCAGCACGTAGACCTCGGTGTTGAACACCGGGCGGCCGATCGGCACCGAGTCGATGTCCGCATCGGTGACCTCGTGGTAGGTGACGTCGACGGCGGCCTCGGTGGGGCCGTAGAGGTTGTGCAGCTCGGCGCCGGTCAGCTCCCGTAGTCGGTGCGCGGACTTCGGCGACAGGGCCTCGCCGGAAGCGAAGACCATGCGCAGGCTCTGTCCGATTTGCCCCTCCGCTTCGCTCCGGAGCGGGTTCGCGGCGCTGGAGGTCGCGTTCTTCCCTCCCTCCGCTCCTCCGCTTCGCTCCCCCGCTCCGCTCAGTCCAGAACGCGACGCGCCGCGAACCACCGGGGTTTCTCCGGCCCGACTCTCGAGCTCCGCCACGAACACCGCCAGCATGGACGGCACGAAGTGGGTGACCGTGACCCCCTCGCGGGCGATGATCTCCGCGAGCTGGGCCGGATCCCGGTGCGCGTCCGGTCGCGCCACCGCGAGCGTGGCGCCGATCTGCAAGGGCCAGAAGAACTCCCACACCGACACGTCGAAGGTGGCCGGAGTCTTCTGCAGCACCACGTCGTCCGCGGTCAGGCCGTACTCGGCCTGCATCCACACCAGGCGATTGACGATGGCCGCGTGCGACACGGCCACACCCTTGGGGCGGCCGGTCGAACCCGAGGTGAAGATGACGTAGGCATTGTTAGAAGCGCGCAGCGGCAGCATGCGATCCGCGTCGGTGAGCGGCTCGTCGGAGAATCCGGTCAGATCCAGCAGGTCGATCCGCACCTGCGCGACATCCAGCCGCAGGTCCTCGCCGGCGGTCAGCACGGTGACCGGGTCGGCGGTGTCGAGGATGTACTCGATGCGCTCGGCCGGGTGGTCCGGGTCCAGCGGCACATACGCGGCGCCGGCGGCGGCCACCGCGTACATGCCGACCAGCAGGTCGAGGGAGCGGCGCATGCCCAGGGCCACGAAGGAACCCGGGCCGACGCCCTCGCCGATCAGCCAGCGCGCCAGCCGCCGCACGCGTACGGCGAACTCGGCGTAGGACAGACCAGTGCCCTCGAAGGTGAGGGCGGTCGCGTCGGGGGTCTGCGCCACCTGGGCCTCGAACAGCGACACCAGCGTGATGGCGTCGTCGCCGGGCAGGTCGAGCCTGGCGGCGGTGTCGTTCCACTCGTGCAGGATCCGAGTCCGCTCGGCGGCGTCGAGCAGGTCGATGTCCCCGACCCGCACGGCCGGATCGGCAGCCACGGCCGCCAGCACCCGGCGCAGGCGCTCGGCGAGGGCGGCGGCGGTGGCGGCGTCGAAGAGTTCGGTCGCGTAGCGCAGGTTGCCGGCCAGGCCGAAGCGCGGGGAGGCGGAGTGCTGTTCTCCCAATTCGCCGACGACCAGGTGCAGGTCGAATTTGACGGTGGGGTCGTCGATCTCGACGGGGGCCACGGTCAGCCCGGGCAGGGCGAAGGACTGGGCGCCGCCCATGCGGTCCGCGTCGGTGAAGGTCAGCATGACCTGGGCCAGCGGCGGCGCACCGGTGGTGCGGTCCACGGCCAGGGCGTCGACGATGCGCTCGAAGGGCAGTTCGGCGTGTGCGAAGGCGGCCAGGTCGGCGGTGCGCACGCGGCCCAGCAGGTCGGTGAAGGACAGCTCGTCCTCGACCTGGGTGCGCAGCACCAGGGTGTTGACGAACATGCCGATGAGAGCGTCGAGTTCACGTTCGCCACGGCCGCCGATCGGCGAGGCCACGGCCACGTCGGCGGTGCCGCTGCTGCGCGCCAGCAGGGCCGCGAAGGCGGCATGCACGACCATGAACATGGTCACGCCATTGGCCCGGGCCAGCTCCCGCAGGCCGGCGGCGACGGTCTCGTCGATCGAGAACGCCACGGAGGCACCGGTATTGGCGGGCGACGCGGGCCGGGGGCGGTCGGCCGGGAGCGCCAGCTGCGGCGGCAGGCCCGCCAGCGTGGTGCGCCAGAAGTCGAGCTGCTGGTGGGCCACCGAGCCGGGTTCCCGGTCGTCGCCGAGCAGTTCGTGCTGCCAGAGGCTGTAGTCCGCGTACTGCACCGCCAGCGGCTCCCAGCCGGGCTCGGCGCCGGCGAGGCGGGCGGTGTAGGCGCGCATGAGGTCGGTGATCAGCGGCGTCAGTGAGAGGGCGTCGGCGGCGATGTGGTGCACGACCACGGCCAGCACGTACTCCGGGTCCGTGGTCTCCTCGTCGACCACGAAAAGCCCGATGCGCGAGGGCAGTTCGGCGGTGACGTCGAATCCGGCCGAGGCGAAGGCGGCGAGCGCGCCGGTCATCTCCGCGGCGGCCACCGGGACCGGGCTCAGGCTCAGACCGATGTCCGCCACATCCAGAATGTGCTGGTAGGGACCGGATTCCGAGTCAGGGTAGGTGGTGCGGAGGGATTCGTGGCGGGCCAGCACGTCCAGCGTCGCCTGTTCGAGCGCCGCGATGTGCAGCGTGCCCCGCAGACGGAGGACGATCGGCAGGTTGTAGACGCTGTGCTCGCCGTCCTCGGCCTCGATCCGATTCAGGAACCACAGGCGCTGCTGGGCGGGCGAGAGCGGAATGCGGTCCGGGCGCGGGCGCGCGGCCAGCACCGGCCGGGCGGCGTCGGGGTTGGCGGCGACCAGCGCGGCGGCCAGGCCCTCGACGGTGGAGGCTTCGAAGAGCAGGCGCACCGGCACCCGGGCGCCGAGCTCCGCGCCGATGCGCGAGGTCACCCGGGCGGCGTCGAGCGAGCTGCCGCCGAGGGCGAAGAAGTCGTCGTCCAGGCCGACCCGCTCGGCGGTCAGCACCTCGGCGAACACGGCCGCCACCAGTCGCTGGGCGGCGTCGACGGGCGCGCGGAAGTCCTTGGCGCGCAGCTCCGGAACGGGCAGCGCCTTGCGGTCCAGCTTGCCGCTGGAGTTGAGCGGCAGTTCGGGCAGCGCCATCAGGGCGGTCGGCACCATGTACGGGGGCAGCACCCGGGTCAGGCCGTCGCGCAGGGTCTCCGGGTCCAGCTCGACACCGGGGGCCGCGACCACGTAGCCGGCCAGGTAGTCGCCGGAGTCGGCGGCGATCAGCCGCACCGCGGCCTGCGCCACCTCGGGCGCCAGCAGCAGGGCGCTCTCGATCTCGGCCAGTTCGATGCGCTGGCCGCGGAACTTGATCTGGAAGTCGAGGCGCTCGAGGTAGACCAGCTCGCCGTCCTCGGTCCACTTCACGAGGTCGCCGGTGCGGTACATGCGCTCGCCGGGGCGGCCGAAGGGGTTGGCCACGAAGCGATCCGAGGTCAGGTCGACCCGGCCGTGATACCCGCGGGCCAGCTGCACGCCGGCCAGATAGAGTTCGCCCGGCACGCCGATGGCCACCGGGTGCAGGCGCGAATCCAGCACGTACACCTGGGAATTCCACTCCGGCTCGCCGATCGGCACCGTGAGGGTGTCGGAGCGGTGCGCCTCGCGGAAGGTGATGGACACGGCCGCCTCGGTGGGGCCGTAGAGGTTGTGCACCCCGGCGTCGCTGACCGCCCAGAACGCGGTGACGGTCTCCGGCGGCAGCGCCTCGCCGATCACGAAGACCTCGCGCAGCGAGTCGAGTTCGCCCGCCTCGGCGTGCGCGGCGAACACCGCGAGCATGGAGGGCACGAAGTCGGTGAGCGTGACCTGGTGCCGGGCAATGGTTTCGGCGATGTAGCGAGGGTCGCGGTGGCCGTCGGGGGTGGCGACCACCAGGGTCGCGCCCGCGCGCAGCGGCAGGAAGTAGCCCCACAGCGAGACGTCGAAGGTGGTGGCGGTCTTCTGCAGGTAGATGTCCTGACCGCGCACCCCGTACTCGGCTTGCATCCAGGCCAGCTGGTTGGCGATGGCGCGGTGGGTGACCGCGACGCCCTTGGGCTTGCCGGTGGAGCCGGAGGTGAACAGCACGTAGGCCGGGTGCTCCGGATGCAGCACGGCGCGCCGCTCGCGGTCGCCGATCTTGGCCGCGGAGTACTCCGCGAGGTCCAGCTCGTCGAGGTGGTGCAGTGGCACGTCGACGTTTTCGGGCAGGGTGAAGCCATCGCGGCGGGTGGTGAGCACGGCGTGCGGGCCGGCGGTGGCGAGGATGTGGCCGATGCGTTCGGCCGGGTGGGCCGGATCCACCGGCACGTACGCGCCGCCCGCGCGCAGCACGGCGTACATGGCGACCACCAGCTCCACCGAGCGGGCCATGGCCAGCACCACCAGCGATTCCGGGCCCACCCCGGCCTCGATGAGGTAGCGCGCCAGCCGGTTCGCGCGCTCCGAGAACTCCTTGTAGGTGAGTTCGGTGTCGCCGAAGACCAGGGCACGGGCGTTCGGGGTGCGGGCCGCCTGCCCGTCGAAACCCTGGTGCAGGAACTGGTCCGGGACCCGGGAGCCGGTGGCGTTCCAGCTGGAGGTGACGTAGTCGCGCTCGCCGGCGTCCAGCAGTTCGATATCGCCGACCGGCACCGCGGCGTCGGCGGTGGCGGCGCTCAGCAGGCGGGTGAACTTGGCGGCGAACTCGCGCACCGTGTGTTCGTCGAAAAGGTCGGTGGCGTAGGTGTATTGGACCCGGTAGCGGTCGCCGTCGGAGACGACGGTCAGCTGCAGGTCGAACTTGGCGATGCCCGGATCGAAGTCCAGTTCCTCAGCGGTCAAGCCCGGCAGCGCGGCGGTGAGGTCGCCGAGGTTCTGCATGAACAGCGCGACCTGGAACAGCGGGTGGCGGTTGCGGGCGCGCGCCGGATTGAGCACCTCCACCAGGCGCTCGAAGGGCACGTCGCGGTGGGCGAAGGCGCGCAGATCCCGGTCGCGCACATGGGCGATCAGGTCGGCGAAGGAGTCCGCGCCGCGCACCGAGGCGCGCAGCACCAGGGTGTTGACGAACATGCCGACCAGGTCGTCGAGGGCCTGATCGCCGCGCCCGGCGACCGGGGTGCCGATGGCGATGTCGCCGGTGCCCGAGAGCCGGGCCAGCACCGCGGCCAGCGCCGCGTGCAGCACCATGAACGGGGTGGCGCGGTGGGCGGCGGCCACCGCGTCGACGGCGGCGCGCAGGTCGGCGTCGAGCACGGTCTCGAACGAGGTGCCGCGGAAGGTGGACACGGCCGGGCGCGGACGGTCCGAAGGCAGGTCGATCTGGGCGGGCAGGTCCGCGAGTTCGCTTGCCCAGAAGGCGATCTGGCGGGCCGACACCGACTCCGGATCGGCCTCGTCGCCCATCCAGGCGCGCTGCCACAGGGCGTAGTCGGCGTACTGCACGGCCAGCGGCTCGTAGGAGGGTCGCTGGCCCGACTGCCGGGCCACGTAGGCCATCACCAGGTCGCGCACCAGCGGTCCGATGGACGCGCCGTCGGCGGCGATGTGGTGGGCCACCACCACCAGCGTGTGGTCGCCGGGGCCCGAGCGCAGCAGCCGGGCGCGCAGCGGCACCTCGGCGGTGACGTCGAATCCCTGTGCGGCCAGCGCGAGTACGGTCGCGGCCAGCTTGTCCTCGGGCACCTCGCGCGGGGTCAGGTCCACCGCGGCGGCGGGCAGCACCACCTGGGCGGGACCCTGATCGGCGGCCGGGTAGTAGGTGCGCAGCGACTCGTGCCGCTCGATGACGTCGGCGAAGGCGGCCGCCAGCGCCGTGGTGTCGAGCTCGCCGCGCAGGCGCAGCGCGAACGGCATGTTGTCCACCGCCGACGGATCGAAATCATCGGCGGCCGGGTCATATTCGCTGCGCGCGAAGTGGTTGAGGAACCACATGCGCTGCTGGGCGGGTGAGAGCGGAATGTGGTCCGGGCGCGGACCGGCGGTCAGCGGCGGCCGGGCGCCCGGGCCGGCGCCGGCGCCCAGCTCCGCCAGCGCGGACACGGTCGGGCGCTCGAAGAAGTCCCGCACGTCGACGGTGACGCCGAGCGTCTCCCGGATCCGGGCGATGGCGCGGGTGGCGATCAGCGAATTGCCGCCCAGGGTGAAGAAGTCGTCGTCCGCGCCGACCACCGAGAGGTCGAGCAGGTCGGCGAAGATGGCCGCGACCGCCACCTCGGCGGGGGTGGCCGGGGCCCGGTAGGCGGTGGCGGTGTCGGCGAAGACCGGGTCGGGCAGCGCGCGCCGGTCCAGTTTGCCGTTCACGTTCATCGGCATGGCGGCCAGCGGCACCAGCAGCGACGGCACCATGTACTCGGGCACGTGCGCCCGCACGGTGGAAAGCACTGCGGCACTGTCGATCTCGGCGTCATCCGCAGCGACCACGTAGCCGACCAGCGCCTGCTCGCCGTTGGGGCGGGTGTGCATGAGCACGGCCGCCTGCGCGACCGCGGCGTCGCGGCGCAGCGCGGACTCGACCTCGCCGAGTTCGATGCGCAGGCCGCGCATCTTCACCTGGAAGTCGCTGCGACCCACGTACTCCAGCTCGTCCGGGCCGCCGTCCACACCGGAGACCCAGCGCACCAGATCGCCGGTGCGGTACATGCGATCGCCCGAGGGGCCATCGGGATTTGCCACGAACCGTTCCGCGGTCAGCCCCGCGCGGCCCACATAGCCGCGGGCCAGCTGCGTGCCGGCCACATACAGCTCGCCCACCACGCCGACCGGCACCGGGCGCAGATCCGCGTCCAGGACCAGCAGTTCGACATCGTCGCCGGGGCTGCCGATCGGAATGGTGTCGACATCGGCGGCGGTGACCTCGTGGGTGGTGGCCAGCACGGTGGACTCGGTGGGACCGTACGCGTCGAACAGGGTCGCGCCGCTGACGCTGCGGAAGTCAGCGGCGGTGCCGACGGGGACGGTCTCGCCACCGGTGAGCAGATAACGCAGGGAATCTGGCAGTTCCTCGCCCGCGCCCATGACCTCGCCCATCAGCGCGGACAGCATCGACGGGACGAAGAACGCGGTGGTGACCCGGGATTCGCGAATGACGCGCACCAGGTAGGCGGGGTCCAGGTGGCCGTCCGGGGTGGTGATGACCAGCCGCGCCCCGGTCTGCAGGGGCCAGAAGATCTCCCACACCGACGCGTCGAAGGTGGTGCTGGTCTTGAACAGCACCGCGTCGTCGGCGGTGATCCGGAACTGCCGCTGCTGCCACCGCAGGAAGGCGATGACGGCGCGGTGCGGGATGGCCACGCCCTTGGGGCGGCCGGTGGAACCCGAGGTGAAGATGACGTACGCGAGATTGTCCGGACCCGGCTGCGGCAGCTCCGGATCGTCGGCCGGGGACAGCAGCCGGTCACCGTCCATGCCGTATTCCCGTGCGTTGCGCTCGAATTCGTCGATGCGCAGTACCGGCGCCGCGATGTCGAAGGCGGGCTGGTCGGCCGTGGTGGTGAGCACCACCGCGGGCTGGGCCACCTCGAGTACGTAGGAGGTGCGCTCGGCCGGGTGGTCCGGATCGACGGGCACGTACGCACCGCCCGCCTCGAGGATGGCGAACATGCCGACCATCAGCTCGAAGGAGCGGCGCACCGACAGCGCCACCAAAACGTCCGGGCCGACGCCCAGACCGCGCAGGTGCCGGGCGAGAACCGTGACGCGGGTGGCGAATTCGGCGTAGGTGAGGGTCGCGCCCTCGAACTCCATGGCCACCGCGTCGGGGGTGCGCTGCACCTGGGCGCGGAACTGCGTGCTGAGGGTCTCGATCGGGGCCAGCTTCGGGTCCAGGACGTCGGAGGCGACCAGCACGGCGTCGTCGACCAGCGCCTCCAGGGCCGCGGTCAGGCCGCCCGCCTCGCCGCTCATGAGTCCCGGCAGCTGGCCCGACACCACCACCTGCATGAGCGCCTCGGGTTCCAGCGCGCCGCCCATGGCCTCGCTGAGCATGGCGATCTCCGAGGCCAGGGCGCCGTAGGCGACGGTGTCGCCCGCGTCCCGCAGCGCTATTCGGTCCGCGTCCAGCTCGGCCACGACGGCGATGAGACCAGGTAGGTCGCCCACGCCGTAGGCCCGGCGCAAGGCCGTGACCCGTCCGTTCCGGCTGGTGGCGATCGACTCTGCGTAGTGCATCAGAGGCTTCCTTCCGACGTGCTCTCCGAGCGAAGAACCAGGGCCTGCGCGTCCGCGGTGAGCGTGCTCAGGGCCTGTTGGAGTCCGGCCGCGCCGAGAGCGGCCAGAATGCCGGGTACCAATCCGGCGAGTGCCACGTTCACCAGCGCCTCCGGCTTCGCGGCGGCGCCCATGGCGCGGGCGGTGACGGCGATCTTCTCGGCGAGATCCCGATAGGTGACGGCATGCTCGCCGTGCGTGAGGGCGACCGTCTCGGGCGCGACCGCCGCGGCGGCGGCGAGCAGGGCGGGCAGATCGGCCGGCTGCTGTGCCGACGCTTCGACCTTGACCGTTCCGGCGGGGCGGCGGGTGCGTTCCGCCTCGGTGCGAATGTCGATGTCGCGCACCGGCGCATCCGGAGCGGCCACCACGGTGTGCAGCACCAGCAGCAGGCGCTGCGCCAGCAGCCGCACGCTGTCCGCGCCGAAAATGTCGGTGGCGTAACCGAATCGCATGTCCAGGCCCACCACGCGGCCGGCGTCGTCGTGCCGCTCGATACCGGTGAGCTGGAGGTCGAACTTGGCCTCGGTGAGCTCCGGATCGAGCGCCTCGACGGTGAGACCCGGCAGTGCCGCCGAGACCGGCGCCATGTTCTGGAAGGCGAAGGCCACCTGGAACAGCGGGCTCACCGACGCCGATCGAGCCCGGCCGGTGGCGGCCAGCACGGCCTCCACCACGCGCTCGAACGGGACATCGGCCTGCTCGAACGCCGCCAGATCGCGGTCGCGCACCTGCCGCAGCAGGTCCGTGAAAGCGAGCTTGCCGTCCACCTCGGCGCGCAGCACCACGGTGTTGACGAACATGCCGATCAGGTCGTCCAGCGCCCGCTCGCCGCGACCGGCGAGCGGGACGCCGATCGAGATGTCGCGCTGGCCGGACAGTTTGGCCAGCAGCACCGCGAAGGCGGCGTGCACGACCCCGAACAGGGTGGCGCCGTGCGCGCGGGCCAGCTCCGAGAGCCGCTCGACGGTCTCCGCGTCGACCGCGAAATCGACCGTCTCGCCGAGCATCTCGCGCCGGGCCGGCCGCGGGCGGTCGGTGGGCAGCGCCAGCTGCTCGGGCGCGGAGGCCAGCTCGTCCACCCAGAAGCGCAGCTGCCGCGACAGCAGGCTGTCCGGGTCGGCGTCGGAGCCGAGCACCCGGCGCTGCCAGGCGGCGAAGTCGCCGTACTGGATCTCCAGCGGCGCCCAGGCGGGCGCGTCCCCGGCCAGGCGAGAGGTGTAGGCCAGCACCAGATCCCGGGTCATGGGCAGCACCGAGTAGCCGTCGGCGCTGATGTGGTGCAGCACCACCAGCAGCACGTGATCGGCGGGACCGAGTTCGAACAGGGTCACCCGCACCGGCGGCGCGACGGTGACATCGAAACCGGCGGTGACCGCCTCGACCAGACGGGCCTGGATCTCGTTCTCCGGCACCGGGATCGTGGTGAGTTCGCCGTCGAGGTCACCCAACTCCAGCACCACCTGCACGGGCTCGCCGTCGATCTCGGGATAGCGGGTGCGCAGAATCTCGTGACGCTCCAGCACATCCCGCAGGGCGGCGGTGAGCGCGACCTTGTCGAGCGCGCCGGTGAGCCGGACGGCGGCGGGCACGTTGTAGGCGCCCGACTCCGGGTGCAGGCGGTTGAGCACCCACATGCGCTGCTGGGCCAGCGACAGCGGGGCCGGGCCCGCGTCGGTGCGGCGGGTCAGCGCGGGCAGCAGCTCGGCCGGGTCGGCGGTGGCGATCCAGCCCGCCAGCCCGCCCACGGTCGGGGCCTCGAACAGGGCCGAGACCGGCACCCGCACACCGAGATCCGAACCCAGCCGGGCGGCCAGGCGCGTCGCCATGAGCGAATTGCCGCCCAGGGCGAAGAAATCGGTGTCCAGGCCGATCGCTCCACCGCCCTGCGCTTGTGCGCCCTCGGCCGCGCCGATGACCTCCGCGAAGCCCGCCGCGACGGCCCGCTCGAGCGGGGTCACCGGCTCTCGGTAGGCGGCGACGGCGAAGACCGGTTCGGGCAGCCGGGCCCGGTCCACCTTGCCGTTGGTGTTCAGCGGCAGGGCGTCCAGCACGACCAGCGCGGCCGGGACCATGTAGCTGGGCAGCTCCGCGGCGAGCGCGGCGCGCAGCGCGGCCGACACCTCGTCACGCCGCTCCGGGTCCGTGCCGGGGACCGCGGCGTAGGCGACCAGGCGGGCGCCCGCGTCCGCGGTGGTGCGGGCGACGGCGACCGCGGCGCTCACGCCGGGCTGCCGGTACAGCGCGGTCTCCACCTCACCGAGTTCGATGCGGAAACCACCGATCTTGACCTGGAAGTCGGCCCGGTCGATGTACTCGAGCGCGCCGTCCGCGCGCCAGCGGACGATATCGCCGGTGCGGTACATGCGCCCGCCCGCGAACGGGTCCGCGACGAAACGGTCGGCGGTCAGCGCCGGGCGGCCGTGATAGCCACGCGCCAGCTGAGCGCCCGACAGGTACAGCTCGCCGGGCACGCCGATCGGGACCGGCGAGAGGCGGGCATCGAGCACGTAGACGCGGCTGTTCCAGGCGGGCGAGCCGATCGGCACCGCCTGCCGGTGCCGCTCGCGCACCTCGTAGGAGGTGATCGAGACCGCCGCCTCGGTGGGGCCGTAGAGGTTGAAAAGGCGTGCGCCGTCGGCGTTCTCGGCGTGCCGGTCGAGGAACTCCGCGGCCGTCGCGGCGGGCAGCGCCTCACCGATGGCCAGCACCGCGCGCACCGAGGCGGGCAGCGGACCGCCCGCCAGCAGCATGCCCAGCAGCGAGGGCACCGGGTGCAGGACGGTGACAGCGTGGGTGTCGATCAGGGCGCGCAGGCGGTCGGGATCGCGTTCGTCGCCCGCCGCGGACACCACCAGGCTGCCGCCGGTGGTCAGCGTGGACCAGAACTCCCACACCGACAGGTCGAAGGTGGCGGGGGTCTTCAGCAGCGCGCGGTCGCCCGCGTCGAGCTCGAAAGTGGCGCGCAGCCAGCGCAACTGGTTGACGATGGCCGCGTGCGGCACCGCCACGCCCTTGGGCAGGCCGGTCGATCCCGAGGTGAAGATGATGTACGCCGGGTGCTGCGGGCGCAGCGGGCGGACGCGCTCACCGTCGGTGATCGGGGCGGCGGACAGGCCGGACAGCTCCAGCCGGTCCACCTCGAGCACCGGGACCGTGGCCGGGAACGGCACGCCGTCGGCCGCGGTAGTGAGAACCACTGCCGGAGCGGCGGTTTCGACGATGTAGGCGATGCGGTCGGCCGGGTGGTCCGGGTCGATCGGCACATACGCGCCGCCCGCCTTGACCACCGCGTACATGGCGACCACCAGATCGATGCCACGCCGCATGGCGAGCACCACGCCGGTCTCGGGGCCGACGCCGGCGGCGATGAGCCGCCGGGCCAGCCGGTTCACCCGGGCGTCGAATTCCGCGTAGGTGAGCCGTGTTCCAGCGCCGTCCAGCAGGGCGACCGCGCCCGGCGCGACCGCCACCTGGGCGTCGACCAGATGGGCCAGGGTGGCCGGGGCGAGCTGGTGCGCGGTCGCGTTCCAGTCGTGCAGGATGCGCTGCCGCTGGCCCGCGCCCAGCAGATCGATATCGCCGATGATGGTGTCCGGCTGCACCGAGACGGTTTCCAGCAGCCGGGCCAGGGCGGCGGTGAAGCGCTGCGCGGTGCCCTCGGTGAACAGGTCGTGGGCGTAGCCGAGGGTCAGCTCCAGCCCGGCGGGCGCGCCGGTCTCGGTGTAGTGGTCCACCGCGAACAGGTGCAGATCGAATTGCGCCACGTGGGTGTCGAATTCGACCTCCGACACGGTCAGGCCGGGCAGTCGCAGCTCGGCGCGATCGTGGTTCTGGAAGGACAGGCCCACCTGGACCAGCGGGTGCCGGGCGGTGGAGCGGGCCGGGTTGAGCACCTCCACCAGTCGTTCGAAGGGCACGTCGGCATTGCCGAAGGCGGCGATGTCGCCGGAGCGCACGCGGCTCAGCAGGTCGGTGAACGGTTCGCCGCCGTCGGTGCGGGTGCGCAGCACCAGCGTGTTGACGAACATGCCGATCACGTTGTCGAGGGCGGCGTCGCCGCGGCCCGCGATCGGGGTGCCGACCGCGATGTCGGTCGTGCCCGACAGCCGCGACAGCAGGGCCGCGAAGGCGGCGTGCACCACCATGAACAGGGTCGCGCCGCGACGGCGGCCCAGCTCGGTGAGACCGGCGTGCAGCTCGGCGTCGAGCGGGAGCCGGATATAGCTGCCGCGCAGGCTCTGCCGCGCCGGACGCGGGTGGTCGGCGGGCAGTTCCAGCTGGTCGGGCAGACCGGCCAGGGTTTCCCGCCAGAAGGCGAGCTGGCCCGCAGCCACCGACTCCGGATCGTCCTCGGAGCCGAGCAGGGCACGCTGCCACAGCGCGTAGTCGGCATACTGCACGGCCAGCGGCGTCCACGACGGCCGGGCACCGGACAGGTGGGCGTCGTAGGCGACCATCAGGTCACGCACGAACGGCACCACCGAGGAGCCGTCGGCCGAGATGTGGTGCAGCACACCGGCGAGCACGTGATCACCGGTGGGCGTGCCCTCGGCGTCGACCACGCGCAGCAGCAGCACCCGCACCGGCACGTCGACGGTCACGTCGAAGGTGGTGGTGGCGAACTCGGTGATCCGGCCCACCAGCTCGGCCTCGGTCAGGTCGACCGGTTCGAGCTCCGAAACCACCTGCGCTCCCGCAGGCAGAATCACCTGCGCGGGCCCGTCCGCGGTCTCCGGGTAGACGGTGCGCAGGGTCTCGTGCCGTTCCACCACCGCGGCGAAGGCGGCCTCCAGCGCGGGGGCGTCCAGCTCGCCGGTCAGGCGCAGGGCGAGCGGGATGTTGTAAGCCGTCGACGTGGGATCGAAGCGGTTCAGGAACCACATGCGCTGCTGGGCCGGCGAGAGCGGCAGGTGCTCGGGGCGGGCGCCGGCGGCCAGCACCGGACGCTTCGGCCCGTCGGCCTCGGCCTGCACGCGGGCGGCCAGCGCGGTCACGGTGGGCGCCTCGAACAGGGCGCGCACGCCGACCGTGGTGTCGAACAGGGCGCCGATGCGGGCGACCGCCTTGGCCGCGAGCAGCGAGGAGCCGCCGAGGGCGAAGAAGTCGTCGTCCGCGCCCACCCGCTCGATGCCGAGCAGGTCGGCGTAGACGTTGGCGATGAGCTCCTCGGCGACGGTCGCCGGCTGCCGGTACCCGGTGCCCTCGAAGACCGGGGCGGGCAGGGCCGCGCGGTCGAGTTTTCCGTTGACGGTCAACGGGATCCGGTCCACGAGCACCACCGCGGCGGGCACCATGTGCTCGGGCAGCTCCTGGGCGACGAAGGCGCGCAGGTCGGCGGTGGACGGGGCCGAGTCCGCGGCCGGGACGACGTAGCCGACGATGCGGGAGGCGTCCACCGCGGCGTCGTGGCGCACGATGACCGCGGCCTCACGCACCCGCGGATCCCGCAGCAGCGCGGCTTCGATCTCGCCGAGCTCGACGCGGAAGCCGTGCAGGTTCACCTGCTGGTCGATGCGACCCAGGTACTCGAGATCGCCGGTGGCGGTCCAGCGCGCCAGATCGCCGGTGCGGTAGGCGGATTCGCCGGGAGCGCCGTACGGGTCGGCCACGAAGCGGCCGGCGGTGAGCGCCGGGCGGTTCAGGTAGCCGCGCGCCAACTGCCCACCGGAGACATAGATTTCGCCGGGGACGCCGACCGGGACCGGGCGCAGCCGCGAATCCAGCACGCGCACCTTCAGACCCGGCAGCGCGCCGCCGATGACGCTGGCGGAGCCGGTGTCCGGAGTGATCGGGCGGTAGGACACGTGCACCGTGGTCTCGGTGATGCCGTACATGTTGATCAGCGCCGGGGTCTGCGGGTGGCGGGCGAACCAACCGGCCAGCCGCTGCGGTTCCAGCGCCTCGCCACCGAAGATCACATAGCGCAGCGCGAGCTCGGAATCGACCTCGGCGTCGGCGGAGATCAGCTGGTAGAACGCCGACGGGGTCTGGTTGAGGACGGTCACGCCCGCGGTGGCGAGCAGTTCCCGGAACTGCTGCGGCGAGCGCGAGGTGAAGTAGTCGACCACCACCACGCTGCCGCCGTACAGCAGCGCGCCCCACAGCTCCCAGACCGAGAAGTCGAAGGCGTAGGAGTGGAACATGGTCCACACATCGGCGGGCCCGAAACCGTAGTGCCCCTGCGCGTTGTCGAACAGGCGGATGACATTGCGGTGCGGGACCACCACGCCCTTGGGGCGGCCGGTGGAACCGGAGGTGTAGATGACGTAGGCGGTGTCGGCCGGGCGCAGCGGCGCGCGCCGGTCGCGGTCGGTGACCGGGGTCGCGGCGTAGCCGTCGAGGTCGATGGTGTCGAGGCAGACGACCGGTCCGCCGAACCAGCCGGCCGGCAGCTGGGCGTCGCCGCTGCTGATCGCGCACACCGGGCGGGCGTCGTCGATCATGTACTCGATGCGGTCGGCCGGGTAGTTCGGGTCGATCGGCAGGTAGCCGCCGCCCGCCTTCACCACGGCCAGCAGCGCCACCGCCAGGTCAGCGGTGCGCGGAAGCGCCACGGCCACCAGGGATTCCGGGCCGACACCGGCCGCGATGAGGTAGCGGGCCAGGCGGTTGGAACGGGCGTCGAGCTCGGCGTAGCCGAGGGTCACATCGCCGGCGCGGACGGCCGGGGCCGCCGGGTCGAGAGCGGCCGCGGTCGCGAATCGGTCGGCGAGCGTGGCGAACTCGGCCACATCGGGACCGGTGCTCGACCACTCGTGCAGGACCCGGGCGCTCTCCTCGCTGCTCAGCAGCTGGATGTCGCCCACCACCACGGTGTGGTCGGCGGCCACCGCGGCCAGCACCCGGCTGAACCGGCCCGCCAGCTCGGCGATGGTGCCGGCGTCGAAAAGCTCACTGGCGTAGGTGATCTCGATGTCCATACCGCCCGCGCGCCCGTCCTCGGCGTGGGTCTCGAGCACGGTGAACTGAAGATCGAACTTGGCGACGCCGGAGTCGAGGGTCTCCGGGCGCACCCGCAGTTCCGGCAGTTCCACCGTGGGCAGCGCGTAGTTGTGGAAGGTCAGGGCGACCTGGAACAGCGGATGCCGGGCCTGGGAACGGGCCGGGGACAGCACCTCGACCAGGCGCTCGAACGGCACCTCGGCGTGCGAGAGCGCCGCGATGTCGTCCTCGCGGACCGCGTCCAGCACGGCCTCGAAGCGAGCGCGCGGGTCGATCTCGCTGCGCAGCACCAGGGTGTTGACGAACATGCCGACCAGGCCGTCGAGCTCCTGCTCGCCACGGCCCGCGACCGGGGTGCCGATCGCGATGTCGGTGCTGTTCGACACCCGCGCCAGCAGCACCGCCAGCGCCGCGTGCACGGTGCTGAACAGGGTGGTGTCGTGCTTGCGCGCCAATTCGCCCAGCTGGCTGTGCAGATCGGAGTCGATGCTCAGGCGGTGGGTGCCGCCGCGCAGCGAGGCGATCGCCGGACGCGGCCGGTCCGCGGGCAGTTCCAGCTGTTCGGGCAGCCCGGCCAGGCGCTGCCGCCAGAACTCCAGCTGCCGGTGTGCCAGGGACTTCGGGTCGGAGTCGTCGCCGCGGCGCTCGGCCTGCCACAGCGTGTAGTCGGCGTACTGCACGGGCAGCGGGGCCCACGCGGGCGCCGCGCCCGCGCGGCGGGCCTGGTAGGCGGTCATGAAGTCGGTGGCCAGCGGGCCCAGCGAGAAGCCGTCCGCGCTGATGTGGTGAACCACCAGCACCAGCACATGATCGGTGTCCGACAGGCTGAACAGCGCCGCGCGCAGCGGGGTTTCGCTGGTCAGGTCGAAGGCGTGGCCGATGACCCCGGCCACCCGGCCGGGGACCTCGTCAGCGGTGACGCGGGCGGTGAGCAGCTCGGCGCCGGCCGTCGCCAGCACCTGCTGTTCGGGGCCGTCCGGGCCGTCGGGGTAGACGGTACGCAGGGTCTCGTGGCGCGAAACCACGTCCCGCAGTGCGGCATTCATGGCGTCGGCGTCCAGGACACCGGACACGCGCAGCACCAGCGGGATGTTGTCCGACGCCGCGCCGGGGCCCGTGCCGATCACATCGGCGTGGTAGCGGTTGAGGAACCACATGCGGCGCTGGGCATCCGACAGCGGCACCTGCTCGGGGCGAGGCCGCGCGGTCAACGGCAGGTGGGTTCCGGTGCCCGCCTTGGCCTCCGCGATGGCGGCCAGACCGGCGACCGTCGGGGCGTCGAACAGGTCGCGCACCGACAGCTCGGCGTCCAGGGCCGCGCCCACGCGGGCCACGGCGCGGGCCGCGAGCAGCGAACTGCCGCCGCGGGCGAAGAAGTCGTCGTGGGCGCCGACCCGCTCGACCCCGAGCAGATCCGCGAACACACCGGCCACGACCTCCTCGGCGACCGTCTCGGGCGCGCGGTAGACCGCGGTCTCGAAGACGGGAGCCGGCAGGGCGGTGCGATCGAGCTTGCCGGAGGCGTTGAGCGGGAAGGCATCCAGCACCACCAGCGCGGCCGGGACCATGTAGCCCGGCAGCGCGGCGGCCAGGGCGGCTTTGATCGCGTCGAGGTCGACCACGGCCTCCGGTTCCCGGACCACGTAGCCGGCCAGCTGGTCACCGGCGTGGGCGTCGGCGTGCACCACGACCACGGACTGGGCGACGCCCGGCTGCGCCAGCAGCGCGGCCTCGATCTCGCCCAGCTCGATGCGCAGACCGCGCAGCTTCACCTGGAAGTCGGTGCGGCCCAGGTAGTTCAGCTCGCCCTCGGCCGTCCAGGTGACCAGGTCACCCGTGCGGTACATGCGCTCGGAGGTGCCGAAGGGGTTGGCCACGAAGCGATCCGCGGACAGGTCCGCGCGACCCAGGTAACCCCGGGCCAGCTGATCGCCCGCCAGATAGAGCTCACCCGCGACACCCGGCGCGACCGGGTTCAGGCGGGCGTCCAGCACGTAGGTGCGGGTGTTCCAGACCGGCCGGCCGATCGGCACGAACGCCGTATCCGCGTCGCCCACCTCGTGATAGGTGACGTCGATCGCGGCCTCGGTCGGACCATACAGGTTGTGCAGGCGCGCGCCGGTCAGCTCACGCAGCCGCTGCGCGGTAGGCGCGGGAAGCGCCTCACCGGAGGCGAACACAGTGTTCAATCTGCCTCCGCTGCGCTCCGGCGGATTCGCGGCGCTGAAGGTCTCGATCTTCCCTCCCTCCGCTCCTCCGCTTCGCTCCCCCGCTCCACTCAGTCCAGAACGAGCGCTCCGCCTCCCCGCGCTTGCGCCGCGAACCAGCGAGGGTTCCGGGGCTCGGCGGGCGGATGATTCGAGTTCGGCGACGAAGACGGCCAGCATGGACGGCACGAAGTGGGCGACGGTGACGCCGGTGCGGACGATGGTGTCGACGAGGTACTTCGGATCGCGGTGGCCGTCGGGGGCGGCGACCACCAGCTTGGCGCCGACCTGCAAGGGCCAGAAGAACTCCCACACCGACACGTCGAAGGTGTAGGGGGTCTTCTGGAGGACGACGTCCGCGGCGGTGAGGCCGTACTCGGCCTGCATCCACACCAGGCGGTTCACGATGGCCGCGTGCGGCACGATCACACCCTTCGGGCGGCCGGTCGAACCCGAGGTGAAGATCACGTAGGCGGTGTTCGAATCACGGAGCGGCGCCAGGCGATCCGCGTCGGTGAGCGGGGCGCTGGAGTACTCGTCGAGGTCGAGGGCGTCCACGGCGAGGACCGGCAGGTCGCGGTCGGTGGTGAAACCGTCGCGCACGGTGGTGAGGACGGCCACCGGGGCGGCGGCGTCGAGCACGTGGTCGATACGCAGGCGCGGCTGGTCCGGGTCCACCGGCACGTACGCGCCGCCCGCGGCGAGCACCGCGTACATGGCCACGACCATGTGGTCCGAACGCCGCATGGCCAGGGCCACGCGGGATTCGGCGGTCACGCCGCAGTCGGCCAGCTTGCGGGCCAGGCGGTGCACCCGGCCGGCGAACTCGCCGTAGGACAGAGTCGTAGCCGGTTGGGAGGTATCGGCGTGCTCGAATTCGATGGCGGGGGCGTCGGGGCAGGTCAGCGCCCTGGACTCGAACAGGTCGACCAGGGTCGCGGAACCGCCGGCGGGCAGCAGCTCTCGCGTGTCCCGGGTGGTGTCGTTCCAGGACATGAGCACCCGGGAGCGCTCGTCGCCGATGAGCAGGTCGATCTCGCCGACCAGCCGGTCCGGCTCGTCGGTGACAGCCTCGAGCACCACGTCCAGCCGGCGTGCGAAGGCCGCCACGGTGGCCTCGTCGAAAATGTCGGTGGCATAGGTGAACTGGGCGTTCAGCGCGCCGGTCGCGGGGTCGTCACCGACCGACAGCTGCAGATCGAACTTGGCGGCGCCCGGATCCAGATCGAGGCGCGACACTGTCAGCCCGTCCAGCTCCAGCGTCGGCTGGGTGACATTGGCCAGGTCCAGGGCCACCTGGAACAGCGGGTGGCGGGCCTGCGAGCGCATCGGGGCGATCACCTCCACCAGCCGCTCGAAGGGCACGTCGGCGTGCGCGAAGGCCCGCAGATCGGCCTCGCGCACCCGGGTCAGCAGCTCTCGGAACGAGCGGTGCGGGGTCACCTCGGTGCGCAGCACCAGGGTGTTGACGAACATGCCGACCAGGTCGTCGAGCGCCTGCTCGCCGCGGCCCGCGACCGGCGACCCGATCGAGATGTCCGTGGTGCCGGACAGTTTCGCGAGCAGGGTGGCGAACGCCGCGTGCAGCACCATGAACACCGTGGCGTGATCGCGCTCGGCCAGCTCGCGCAGGCGGCGGTGCCGCTCGGCGGAGATGGTGAAGCGGTACTGTGCGCCGCGACGGGTGGCGACCGCCGGCCGGGGCCGGTCGCTGGGCAGCTCCAGAGTGTCGGGCTGACCGGACAATTCGGCGCGCCAGAAGCGAATCTGCTCCGCCAGCATCGATTCCGGATCGTCCTCGTCGCCCAGGACCGCGCGCTGCCACAGCGTGTAGTCGGCGTACTGCACCGGCAGCGGCGTCCACTGCGGCGCGGCGCCGGCGCGGCGAGCGGTGTAGGCCACCATGAGATCCCGGGTAAGCGGCGCGATGGACCAGCCGTCGGCGCTGATGTGGTGCACGGCGACCACCAGCACGTGGGTGTGCTCCGCCAGGCGCAGCAGGGTCAGCCGGGCGGGCGCCTGCTCGTCCACCGCGAAGGGCAGCACGGCCAGCTCGAGGATGCGGGCTTCCAGCTCGTCCGGGCCGACCTGCTCGGGCGCCAGGACGACGCCCGCCGCCTCGGCGGACAGCACCAGCTGCCGGCCGACACCGTCCACGGCCGGGTACACCGTGCGCAGCGTTTCGTGCCGGGACACCACATCGGTGACCGCCGCGGCCAGCGCGCCGACGTCCAGCGGGCCGTCCAGCCGGATGGCCGCGACCAGGTTGTCCGCGATCGAGCTGTTGTCGAAGCGGTTGAGGAACCACATGCGCTGCTGCGCGTAGGACAGCGGCACCACCTCGGGCCGCTCGCCCGCCACCAGCGGTGCGCGGGAACCGGATCCGGCCAGCTCGGCCACCCGCGCGGCCAGCTCGGCCACGCTGGATGCCTCGAAGACCAGCCGCACCGGGATCTGGGTGTCGAGGGCGGCGCCCAGGCGGGCGGTCACCTGGGTGGCGATCAGCGAATTGCCGCCCAGCTCGAAGAAGTCGTCGTCCGCGCCCACCGCGTGCGCGGCCGAATCGGCCTCGCCCGCATCGGCCGAGGCCGGCCGGGGACGCGGCGGCACGGTCTCCACGGCGGTCTCCACGACGGCCGGGGCCAGGCCCAGCACCTCGGCGAAGACATCCGCGACCAGCTGCTCGACCGGCGTAACGGGCGCGCGGAATTCGCGCTTGGGGAAGACCGGCGCGGGCAGCGCGCGGTAGTCCAGCTTGCCGTTGATGGTCATCGGCAGGGCGTCGAGCACCATGAAGGCGGCCGGAATCATGTACGCGGACAGGCGATTCGACAGTCCGGACTTCAGCTCGGCCAGGTCGAGGCCCTCGGATTCGGGCACCAGGTAGGCGACGATCTGGTCGCCGCGCACGGCGTCGCGGTGCACGATCACCGCGGCGCTGCGCACCAGCGGATGCGCCGCCACCGCGGACTCGATCTCGCCCAGCTCGATGCGGAAGCCGCGCACCTTGACCTGGGAGTCGTTGCGGCCCAGGTAATCCACGGCGCCGTCGGCGGTCCAGCGCACCAGGTCGCCGGTGCGGTACATGCGCTCACCGGGCGCCCACGGGCAGGCCACGAAGCGGTCGGCGGTGAGGGCGGCGCGGCCGCGGTAGCCGCGGGCCAGCTGCGGACCGGCCACGTACAGTTCGCCGATCATGCCCACCGGCACCGGACGCAGCCGGGCGTCGAGCACCCACTCGCGCACCCCGGCCAGCGGACGGCCGATGGTCACCGGACCGTTGGCGGGCAGGGGCGCACTGGCATTCACGACCACGGTGGTCTCGGTGGGCCCGTAGGCGTCGACCAGGGTGCGCCCGGCCTCGGCCCAGCGCCGCACCAGCTCCGCCGGGACGGCCTCGCCGCCCACCGCGATGTGGCGCAGACCCGGCACGTCGGCGGGATCGATGGTGCCGATCGCCGACGGCGTCATCAGGACGTGCGTCACCTGTTGCGCGCGAATCACTTCCGCCAGCTCCGGGCCCACGGTGGCCCCGGGCGGCGCGATCACCAGCGTGCCGGCCGACTCGACGGCCATCAGCAGTTCGGCGACCGAGATGTCGAAGTTCGGGGTGGAGCCCTGCAGCACCCGCGCCGACGGCGAACCGACATAGCGCTCGTACTGGGAGGCGGCCAGACCCGGCACGCCCGCGTGCGTGACCAGCACGCCCTTGGGCACGCCGGTCGACCCGGAGGTGTAGATGGTGTAGGCGACATTCCCGGCGCGCAGCGGGCGCACCCGGTCGGCGTCGGTGATCGGCTCGGCCGCGAATCCGGCCCAATCGGTACGGAATCCGGGCTCGTCGAGCACCAGCCACGACAGCACATCCGGCAGCGACTCGGCCACCGCGGCGGTGGTCACGCCGAGCGCCGCGCCCGAATCACGCACCATGTGCGCGATACGCTCGGCCGGGAACGCGGGATCCACCGGCAGCCAGGCCGCGCCGGTCTTCACGATCGCCCACACCGCGAGTACGGCTTCCAGCGAGCGGGGCAGGCCGACCGCCACCAGATCATCCGGGCCGATGCCGCGGTCGATCAGCAGGCGGGCCAGGCGGCTGGTGGTCGCGTCGAGTTCGCCGTAACTGAGCGTGGTTTCGCCGGCGGTCAGCGCCGGGCGGTCCGCGCCGACCGCGACGGCGCGCGCCATCATGTCCGGCAGCAGGCGGGTGGCCTGCACCATGCCGCCCGAACGGGTTGTCAGATCGGCGTATTCGGCGGGGTCCAGCAGCGGCAGCGCGTCCACGATGGTGGTGGGATCGCTGGTGACGGCCTCGAGCAGGCGCACGAACCGGTGCGCGAAGACCTCGATGGTGGCGGGGTCGAACAGATCCACCGCGAACTCGAACTCCGCGTGGATCCCCGCCGGTGCCGGACCTTCCCCGGGACCGGCACCGGCGAAGCTTTCGGTGACCGCGACCGACAGGTCGAACTTGGTCACCTCGGTGTCCAGGGTACCCGTCGTGGCAAGCAGCCCGGGCAGTTCGAGGTTGATGTCTCCGGTGGCGGTGAAGGACAGGGCCACCTGGAACAGCGGATGCCGTGATTGCGAGCGAGCCGGATTCAGTGCCTCGACAAGCTGTTCGAAGGGCACGTCGGCGTGCGCGAAGGCCGCGAGGTCGGTGTCGCGGACCCGGTGCGCGAATTCGCGGAAGCTCAGCGCGCCGTCGATCTCGGTGCGCAGCGGCAGCGTATTGACGAACATGCCGATCAGGTCGTCGAGTTCGCGCGCGCCACGGCCGCCCACCGGGGTGCCGATGACGATGTCCGATTCGCCGGAAAGGCGGGACAGCAGCACCGCCAGCGCGGCGTGCATGAGCATGAAGGTCGAAACACCCTCGGCCCGAGCCGTTTCCGAAATGCTCGCATGCAACTCGGCGGACAGCTCGACGGCCAGCTTGGCGCCGCGGCCGGTGGCGGCCACCGGGCGCGGGCGGTCGGAGGGGAGCTCCAGCAGGTCCGGGGCGCCCGCCAGGGCCTGCCGCCAGAAGTCCAGCTGACGCGACAGCAGCGAGTCCGGATCGCCGGCCGCGCCGAGGCGATCACGCTGCCACAGCGTGTAATCCGCGTACTGCACGGCCAGCGGCTGCCAGCCCGGGGCCTGCCCCTGGGACCGCGCCAGGTAGGCGGTGATCAGGTCGCGGGCCAGGACCGGGAGCGACAGGCCGTCAGCGGCGATGTGGTGCAGCACGATCGCGACGGCGTACTCGGGCACGTCCAGATCGGCGGCGTCCACCACTACCGGACCGCCCAGTCCGCAATCCGAGGCGACCGCACCGGTGACGGTGAACAGCCTTGCCCGGAACGGGATCTCGCTCTCCAGGTCGAAGCCATGCGCCGCGAACTCGCGCAACCGTGCGTCCAGTTCGTCAGCGTCGCACGCCTCCTGCGCCACCGGCTCCGCCGCCGCGGCGACGGTCAGCACCTGCTGGCACGCGAAACCCGAAGCCGTCGAAGGGAATACGGTGCGCAGCACCTCGTGCCGGTCCAGCACATCCATCAGCGCGGCCCGCATGGCCGCCTCGTCCGCCTCGCCGCGCAGGCGCACCACGAACGGCATGTTGTAGCCGGCGCTGCCGGTGTCGAAACGGTTCAGGAACCAGATGCGCTGCTGCGCCGGCGACAGCGGCAGCGCCTCCGGGCGCTCGCGGCGCACCAGCGCGACCGCGCTGCCCGCCGCCGCGTCCGCGTCCAGGAACTGGTCGTCGATGACTGCCGCCAGCTCGGAAACGCCGGTGGCGGAGAACATCTCGCGCACGGTGAGCCGGCAGCCCAGCTCGGCGTTCAGCCGCGCCGCCACCTGGGTGGCGATCAGGCTGTTGCCGCCCAGGGCGAAGAAATCGTCGGTCCGGCCGACCTCGGTCGCACCCAGCACCTCGCCGAAGACCCGCGCCACCGCCTGCTCGGTCACGGTGACCGGCGCCTCGTGCCGCACCGCCACCCGCACCGGCTCGGGTAGCGCGGCCCGATCCAGCTTGCCGGAGGCATTGACGGGCAGCGCATCCAGCACCACGAAGGCACTCGGCACCATGTAGGCCGGCAGCGCCCGCGCCGCGGCCGCCTTCAACCGGGTGGCATCCACCTCGGCGGCCGCGACCACGTAGGCCACCAGCTGATCGTCACGCACGATCACCACCGCGCGGGACACGCCCGCCACCCCCGCCAGCACCGACTCGATCTCACCGAGTTCGATGCGCAGACCGCGCACCTTCACCTGGAAATCGGTGCGGCCCAGGTACTCCAGCTCACCATTGTCGGTCCAGCTGACCAGGTCGCCGGTCCGGTACATGAGCTCGCCGGACCCGGCGGCGAAGGGATCGGCGACGAAGCGCTCGGACGTCAGGCCCGGACGCGCCACGTAGCCCCGGGCGAGCTGAACCCCCGACAGATACAGCTCACCCGGGGTCCCTACGGGGACCGGCCGCAGGCGTGCGTCGAGCACGTACAGCCGGGTATTGAACACCGGTGCGCCGATCGGCACGGAAACGGTGTCCGCGGCGGTCACCTCGTGGAAGGTGACATCGACCGCAGCTTCGGTAGGACCGTAGAGATTGTGCAGGGCGGCGCCGGTCAGCGCGCCCAGCCGCTGGGCGGTCCGAGCCGGCAGCGCCTCACCGGAGGCGAACACTGTGTTCAATTTGCCTCCGCTCCGCTCCGGCGGGGACTGCTCCAACTCGGATACATACGCTTCCAGCATCGAAGGCACGAAATGCGCGGTGGTGACGCCGTATTCGGCGATCACGGCCCGCAGGTAGGCGGGGTCGCGGTGGCCGTCGGGCTGCGCCAGCACCAGGGTGGCGCCGATCTGCAACGGCCAGAAGAACTCCCACACCGAAACGTCGAAGGTGGCGGGCGTCTTCTGCAACACCACGTCGGTGGCCGCGAGCCGGTAGGTCTGCTGCATCCACACCAGGCGGTTCACGATCGCCGCGTGGGTCACCGCCACACCCTTGGGGCGTCCGGTGGAACCCGAGGTGAAGATGACGTAGGCGGTGTTCGCGGCCCGCAGCGGCGCCGGGCGCTCCGCATCGGTCACCGGCGCGGCCGAGTAGCCGGCCAGCGCGTCGCCGCTCAGCTGGTCCAGATCCAGTGCGGTGACAGTGGTTTCGGGGCGATCGGCCGAGGTGGTCAGCACCAGGGCGGGCGCGGCCGTCTTCAGGATGTGCGCGGTGCGCTCGGCCGGATGATCCGGATCCAGCGGCACGTAGGCCGCACCGGCGGCCTGCACGGCGTACATGGCCACCACCAGCTCCGGCGACCGGCGCAGATGCAGCGCGACCAGCGACTCCGGGCCGACGCCCAGGGAGATCAGGTGGCGGGCAAGGCGATTCACACGCTCCGCCAGCGCGCCGTAGGTCAGGTCGCGGGCGGGCTCACCGGCGAAGACCACCGCTGGAGCCGCCGGCGTGCGGGCCGCCTGCGCTTCGAACATCGACACCAGCGTCGCGTCGGCATCCACCGGGTACGCGGTGTCGTTCCACAACCGCAGCACCACATCGCGTTCCAGCTCGGTGCAGATGTCCACACCCGCGAGGCGCTCCTCCGACCCCAGGCCGACCAGGTGCTCCAGGAAATTCAGGAAACGCCGGTGGTGACGGACGTTCTCCGCGCTGGTGTACAGGTTCGGGTTCACCTCGAGATCGAGGCGGATCCGGTCGCCGTCCCCGTAGATGAGGTTGAGGCTCATGTCCTCGATCGGGCTGGAGGACAACAGGTGCAGCCGCGCCTGGATATCCCCGAACTCCAGCTGGGGATGGAACAGCATGACATTGACCATCGGGCCGAACAGCGCGCGCGAGGCCGGGCTGCCCTGCTGCTCCGCATCACGGTGAATGTCCTCGTGGCGGTAGCGCTGATGGCGCAGCGCGCCCGAGATCTCCACCCGCGCCGAGGTGAGCAGCTCACCCCAGGTGGTCTCGTCGCGGACGGGAATCCGCAGCGGCACGATATTGGACAGCATGCCCGTCGAGCGCCGCATGACCGCGGTGGTGCGGGCCGTCACCGGCAGGCTCAGCACCGCCTCGTCCTTGCCGGTGAGCCGGGCCAGGTAGGCGGCGAAGGCCGCGATGATCACCCCGGGCAGACCGGAATCGTGCTGCTCACCGCACTTTTCGATGCGGCGCTGCAGCTCCTCGGGCAGGATCTGCCCGTAGCTCATATTGCCGGCCCGCGGCGGCGCGGAACGGCCCTTGAGCGTGGTGCCGCCCTCCAGGCCGGCGGTGCGCGCGGCCCAGTGCGCGCGGTCGGTCCGGAAGCGGCTGCTCTCGCGATAGGCCAGCTCGGACTCGACCAGCTCCTGCTGGGTCCCGACCTTCACCGTCTCCGGTTCCAGGCCGCGCTTCAGGGCGGTGTAGCGCCGAGCCGTCCACTGCATGGTGTTCATGGCGGCATAGCCGTCGCCCACGATGTGGTGGCCGACCACGAACCAGAACCAGCGCTGATCGGCGACCTGGATGAGGGCGGGCGCGAAGAGCCGCTCGGCGTCGCGGAGGACGTCCACCGGCTGGACGACCTGCGTGCGCATCCATTCGTGCGCGGCCGCGATGGGATCGGCTTCGGACCGCAGGTCCATGAGACGGGTGTTGTGACCGGCGGATTCGTCGATGTACTGGAACGGCTGACCGTCGATCTCGGTGAAGCGCAGCTGGGAGGAACGCCAGATGGGCACGCCGTCCTGGGACACCCGCAGCAGCAGGTCGACATCGAAATCGCCCTGGATATCGACGTACTGGGCCATGCTGCACGGCACGTCGGGGTTCAGCAGCTGGGCGTACCAGACGCCGATCTGCGCGGGTCCGAGGGGAAAGGGCGCTGAGACATCCGACGTCGGAATTTCACTCGGTCCGAGACCACTCGAGTCCGTACCCTGCACCAGAGCCTCCCTTGTCATGGCGAATTGCTATGTCGACCAACGGTTTCGGGCATCACGAAATAGACCTGGGTGCGCTCGGCTGACGAGGGCGCACCAGGCCGCGAAAAATCGCACCGCCCTGGGTGATTCGACGAATGCGCGGCGAAGTCCGCGCGTGATCCAACTAGTGCTCGAAGCGGCCGGGCCTGCTGGCTCTCCGGCCGGGACGCGATTGCCTCCGGGTCATCGCGTCCGGGATGTCCTGCTGCCGATCTCCTCCAACTGTCACCTGCATCACAGGGATGCCGTTCATGCATGTGGACACTAGGCGTTTACACAATAAAAAGGAACTTTTTCCCGAAAAAAAGTTGGACGAGCGTCTAGTTGACCGGCAGCAGCACGCGAAGATCGCGATGAATGTGGGTACGACCACATGACAAGCCAAACGTGTGACCGACCACACTTTCGGATGTGGAGACTATGAGTCGAAACGTTGCAACTGCGTTGCATCTGCGCCCATGCGCCGATCCAGCACGCGAATCTTGGCCTCGATCTGCGCATACAGCGGAGACTCACGATCGACGGTGGCCCGATAGGCGGCCCACGCGGCCGCATCATCACGACCCTCGGCACCGGATGTCCACCGACTCAAGACCGAAGTGTCGCCGGAACGTAATACGGCGGTGCGCAGGCGCACTCGCAATTCATCGCGAATGTCTATAACTCCCGGCGCGGTGGAACGCGGCAGAACCGGACCCGCGTACAAACGCACGGCCGAATCCACATCCCCGGAGTCCAGTGCGGCGCGCAGCGCCTCCACATCCGTGGCGATCGGCACCCGCAGCCGGTACGGGCGCGAGCCGAACACATTCGACCCGACCACCGAACGCAGCCGCGACATGGCCGCGCGAATCGTAGCGTTGTCCAGATCGGCGTCGTCGAGCAGCAGCGCCAGGTGATCGGCCGACAGGCCCTCGGTGTGCTCGGCCAGCAGCAGCAGGATCTCGGCGTGCCGCTGCGACAACGGGACTCGCTCCCCCGCCACCGTCAACTGCGGTTGCCCCAGCCCGAGTACCTCCAGGCCCAGCCGCTCCGGTGCCGGCGCACCGGCATTCGCGCGCCGATCCTGGCCCGAACGGACCGCGGCCAGCAGCAGGTCCATCTCCGCGGCCGTGGCCGCCGCCTTCACCAGCGCCAGGATCTCCGGGCGCGCCACCCGCACCCCGCCGGCGATCATCAGCACGCCCACCAGACGGCCGTCAGGATCGTGCACCGGCGCAGCCGCTCCGGTGATCTGGTGCATGCGATGCAGGAAATGCTCCGGCCCGTGAATCCAGGCCGCGCGGCCGGTGCGCACCACCAGGCCCACCGCATTGGTGCCGACCCGGCGCTCGCTCAGGTCATTGCCCTCACGCAGGCCCGCCTCCGCGGCCGCCTGCACCCGATCGGCATTGCCGTGCACCGAGAGCACGCGGCCGAACTGGTCGGCCACCACCACGATCAGTCCCGTACTGGTGGCGTCACGCAGCAACAGCTTGTCCACCAGGGGCATCACCGCGGCGATCGGATGGGCGTCACGGTAACGCTCCAGGTCGGCGCCGCGCAGGCCACGACCGTCTCCGTCGTCCATCGGATCGACGCCGCCGCGCAGACTGCGCAGCCATGACTCGAGCACCATCGGCCGCAGCAGGCCGGGCAACTGCCCCAGTTGATCCCCGCCCACACTGAGGTATCCGTGTGCCTGGGCGGCATAAGTTTCGAGCGCCCCGAGTTGACTGCCCGGTTCGACGCCGTGGTTGGGTTGCCCACCACCTGCGAGATTGCTGACCATTTGCCTTTCTTTCCGCCCCAAAGAGTACCGGCGCACCCAAGACCCCAAGGCGGAAGCCGGACGTTTGTCCGACAGGTCACACGCCAACAGCCCGCCCGCAAAATGTGAGCTGTGTCTATTTGCCTTCGCTACGCTCCGGCTCTTCGCGGCCCTGCAAGCTCGATTCTTCCCTCCTTCGCTCCCCCGCTTCGCTCCCCCGCTTCGCTCCCCCGCTCCAAGCGCGGGGAGGCGGAGCGCGGTCCAGAATCGAGCCGGGCCGCGAACTCCCAGCGTTTGCTAGTTTCGAGCGCGTCCGTGGCAATGGCGAATCAGACTGCAGCGCTCTGCCTTTCGCCCCTGTCCCGTTCACCGAATGCGCTGCCGTGACATTGCAGGCTGTGTCAGGGTGGGTCCGTGGAGGACATCGACCTGACCGACCTCGGCCGCTTCGCGCACGGCTTCCCGCACGCGGTCTTCGATCACCTCCGCGCCGAACAACCGGTGTGGTGGCATCCGCCCACCGCGCACACCCCCGCCGGCGAAGGATTCTGGGTGATCAGCCGGTACGCGGACATCGTTGCCGTAGCCGGGGATTCGGCCACGTACTCCTCCGAGAGCGGCGGCGGGCGCGCCGGCGGCGGAACGCTCATCGAGGATCTGCCGGTGGACTGGGCGGTCGGGGTGCTGCTCAACATGATGGACGACCCCCGGCACGCGGGCGTGCGGAAGCTGCTCATGCCCAGCGTCGCACCGCGCACGCTCAGACTCATCGAGGACGATCTGCGGCACCGGGCCGCCGCCATCGTGGACGCGGCACTCGCCGAGGGCGACTGCGACTTTCTGCTCGATCTCGCCGCCGAACTACCGCTGCAGGCCGTCGCCCAACTGCTCGGGGTACCGCAGGAGGATCGCCACCAGCTGTTCGGCTGGGCGAACGTGGCCCTGGACTACGACGATCGAGACCTCGGCGAGGCCACCGCCCGCAGCCAGCGGGCCGTCGCCGAAACCCGGGCCTACGGCACCGGACTCCTCGCCGCCAAGACCGCCGCGCCCGCCGACGATCTGATGTCACTCGCCGCGCACGCCACCATCGACGGGCAGCCGCTCACCGATATGGAGAAGGCCATGCTGTTCAGCCTGCTCATCGCGGCCGGCAGCGAAACCACCCGCAACTCCATCGCGGTCGGCATGCTCGCGCTCATCGAACGGCCCGAGATCTGGCGGACGCTGCAGGACGATCGCACCCAATTGGACGGCGCCGTCGAGGAAATGCTGCGGTGGGCCTCCTCCACCTCGTACAACCGCCGCACCGCCACCCGCGACACCGCGCTCGGCGAGCAGCGAATCCGGGCCGGGGACAAGGTCACCCTGTGGTGGGCCTCCGCCAACCGCGACGCGAACGTCTTCCCGGAACCACACCGCTTCGACATCACCCGCAGGCCCAACCCGCACCTCGCCTTCGGGCGCGGCGGCCACTTCTGCCTGGGATCCAACCTGGCCCGCATGGAGATGCGGGTCATCTTCGACGCTCTCCTCGACCGCGTCGGCACCGCCGAACTCACCGCCCCCGTCGAATACACCCGCAGCAACAAGCACACCGGCGTGCGGCACATGCCGGTCCGCCTGACACCCCGCTGAGCGGGTTCAGCTCGTCGGCAGGGTCGGCTTCAGCGCCGCCGCGCTGCGGATACGGGCCGCGCCCCACCACAGACCCGTCCCGTAGGCGACATCGTCCAGCCGCCGGCACAGCACATACCGGACCGGGTCCAGGCTGCCCGGCTCCCGATGGGTGAACCAATCCGCCAGGCCCTCGGCCATCGCCAGGGTGAACGCGATATGGCGGACCCGGCGCGAGCACAGCATGCCCAGCAGCGTGATCGGCCAGTAGTGCCGGCACATGGCCGTCGCCAGCCGCCACACGCCGCCGGTGAAACCGCGCGTCATGTAAATGGCCGCCACCCGGGTCGGATTATCCAGCCCGGCGAAGACCCGGCGCAGCCGGATCATGGTCGCGCTCAAGGTCAGCAGACCGCCGAACACGCCCCAGCGCGACATCGTGCCCAGCGCCACCGCCGCCACCGCGGTCCAGATCGGCATGGACAGCGGCGCGGCCAGACCGGGATGCCGCTGCGCCAGCGGGGCCACCCCTGTCCCGTGGGTGACCTTGTGAGCGAACCACTTTCGCAGCGACACCGGATTGCTGTGCGCGACCCGGGCGGCCGGCTCGTAGCGCAACCGCCAGCCCGCGCGATCCAAGCGCCAGCACAGGTCGACATCGCCGCCCGCCGCCATGGTCTCGTCGAACCCGCCCTCACCGAGCAACGCCAGCCGGCGCACCAGCACCGCCGAACTCGGCACGTACGGCACCGGGCCGTGCGCGTGCACCGCCGACTCGCGGCGGCCGCGATGCACCGAACCGCGGGTGTGCTCGTAGCGGGCCAGCAGCGTCGACTCAGGGTCCATGGCCAGGATGCGCGGAGCCACCAGCGCCACCTTCGGATCGCTGAAATGCCCGAGCATGACCTCCAGCCAGCCGGTCCGGGGCACCACCTCCGGATCCAGGAAGGCCACGAATTCGGTTGACGCGGCCCGCAATCCGAAATTGCGGGCGGCCGCCGCCCCGTGCCGGCGATCGCGCCGCAGCACCGTGATCCGGCAGCGGCTGCGGGCGTCCGGAATCCGCACCGGTTGATCCGAACCGTCGTCCACCACGATCACCGTGTGGCCGCGCAGCGCCGACAGCAACCGCGACAGCTCGGGAGTGTTGTTGTGCACCGGCACGATCACGGTGACGTCCTCCAGCGCCGGCAACAGGCGCGGGCGCGGATTCGCGACGCCGGAATCGAGAAGACGTCTGGCAACCCGAGCCGACGCGGGGTCGGTCACCTCGAGGTACCCGTCACCGATCAAGGCCGCAGCTTCCGGAGCTAGCCGTAGCAACCTCGTCGGCGTGCCGCCAACCAGGAGCCGTCCACCGGAATAAGTGCGCACCCTGGGATCGATTCGCACCCCGAAACCATCGGGAAGGCGATCATGGCGCATTCCCGAATGCTAAGTCAGCCAACCAGTAGCAATGATGATTGGCGCGCCGCTCGCTATCCGGAACGTCCGATAACCGCGCTCATCCGCCCGCACCGCGACCGGCAACGCATCCGGCGCTCTACACTGCGGGAGGAAAATCGGCAGTTGAACAGGTAGGGGACGGAAATCCGTGCCCGTGGTGGTCGAGGCGGTATGGGAGTCGGGCGCATGCAGACAGGCGGGGGCGGTAACACCCTCTCGGAATCCGAGATCGTCGAGGCCGCCCTGCGGGTGGTCCGGCAGGACGGAGTGGAGAAGCTGTCCATGCGACGGCTCTCCCGCGAACTCGGAGTTTCGCCGATGGCCCCGTATTACTACGTCGCCGACAAGCGCGAGCTACTCGATCTGGTCGCCACCGCGGCGCTGACCGGGGTGCGCAAGCCGCCACCCGAATTCGGTACGTGGCAAATGCGATTGCGGGATCTGATCGACCAGATCGACGAGAAATTGCGCAAGCATCCCGGTCTGGGCGACGTCCTGATCGAGCAGATGCTCGGCAAACAACTCGATCTGATCGCGGCCATCATGGAAATCCTCTTCGACGCCGGATTCGACGAGCGCAATGTGCTCTCCGCCTACGCCACCATCCACACCTATCTGTTCGGGCGGTCCAAGGTGAACCCGCGCGACCGCGCGAACCTGCAGGACCGGGTGCTGCCCGAGGCGGTGGAGCGGGCCACCAAGCACCTGGCGGATCTGCGCGGCCGGTACTCCTACGACTTCTCGATGGACGTCCTGATCGCGGGGCTGGAAGCTCAGCTTGTCCGGCAGCGGGACAGCCACGTATAGTCAAACTAGAACACGTTCTAGTTTCGGTAGACTGCACCGGCTGACCATCTCCGCCGGGTTCGAGAGGACACTATGACCACCGTCGACGTACCGCACAGCTCGCGATCGGCCGTGCTGCGGGTCTCCGCGGTCATCAACGAGACGGCCGACTCCTGCTCGCTGGTATTCGACGTGCCCGAGGACCTGCGTGAGCGCTTCACCTACCAGCCGGGCCAGTTCCTGACCCTGCGCATCCCCAGCGACCTCACCGGGTCCGTCGCCCGCTGCTACTCGCTGGCCAGCTCGCCGCACACCGACGACAAGCCCAAGGTGACCATCAAGCGCACCGTCGACGGCTACGCGTCGAACTGGGTGTGCGACAACGTGAAAGCCGGCGACACCGTCGAGGTGCTGCCGCCGTCGGGCGTCTTCACACCCAAGAACCTCGACGAGGACCTGCTGCTGTTCGCGGCCGGCAGCGGCATCACCCCGGTGATGTCGATCCTCAAGTCGGCGCTGTCCCGCGGCAGCGGCCGCATCGTGGTCGTCTACGCCAACCGCGACCACGACTCGGTCATCTTCGCCCGGGAACTGCGCGAACTGGCCGACAAGCACCCGCAGCGACTTGTCGTCATCCACTGGCTCGAGCATCTGCAGGGCCTGCCCACTGCGGACGCCTTCGCCACCCTGGTCGCCCCCTACGCGTCCCACGAGGCGTTCATGTGCGGCCCCAAGCCGTTCATGGACCGCGTCCACGACGCCCTCGGCCAGCTCGGCATGCCCCGCAACCGCACCCACGCCGAGGTCTTCAACTCGCTCTCCGGCGACCCCTTCGCGGAGGTCGCCCCCACCGAGATCACCGCGGAGGAAGCCGCCGACGCCGCCAGCGTCGAGGTCGAACTCGACGGCGAAACCCACGAAATGACCTGGCCCCGCAGCCAAACTCTGGTCGACATCATGCTTTCCAAGGGCCTCGACGTCCCCTACTCCTGCCTCGAAGGCGAATGCGGCTCCTGCGCCTGCACCGTCCTCGAAGGCGAAGTCGAAATGGAAAACGCCGAAATCCTCGACCCCGAG
The DNA here is from genome assembly GCF_000308655.1 of Nocardia niigatensis NBRC 100131. Lineage (GTDB taxonomy): Bacteria > Actinomycetota > Actinomycetes > Mycobacteriales > Mycobacteriaceae > Nocardia > Nocardia niigatensis. The sequence goes on from NZ_BAGC01000054.1 coordinate 164,263, forward strand.
GACATCGCCAACGGCTACATCCTCGGCTGCCAGGCCCGCCCCGTCACCGACCACCTCAAGATCCAGTTCTGAGAGAGATCTCGTAACCGATCCGGCCGCCGCATGGTTCACGCGGCGGCCGATCGCATTGGGGTTGCGCCGACCGGCGTTCGGACCGGACAACCAGCCGCCGGCACCGAACCGGCATTACCGGAACCGGTCAGCATGACAAGGTGTCCCTGCCGCATCGTCCAGGAACCCAGAACCATGTCCGCACACCACACCGACTGCCGTTCGAGTTCCTTCGGCGCAGGGAACATCGAGGGCACGACGTGCGCCCGTGCAATTCCCACATTCCCTGCAGGGCGGTATCCGCGCTCCGCTGCCCGAAGCCGCGAATACGTCGGCCGGTTCCCCTCCGAATACCCGGCGAGCCGTATCGCGTCCTGAAGGTTGCCTTCCACCTGGGTAATTCAGGTAAAGCCGTCCCTGGTATGACCTTCGGCGTCGATGATCGCGCGCAACCACTCCCGACGCTGAACCGGATTCAGCACCGCGATCCATCCTTCGAGATCGGCCGCACCGCTATCGAGATTCGCTCGCATCAACAGCCCGGTCACATAGGCACGCCGCAATCGGAACGCATGCTCGGGCCCCTGCCTGTTCCCGCCGCGATCACGGACGCCTTCGCCGAATTCCATTCCGGCCGGTAGCTCTCGGATCCGAGCGGGCTTGGCTCGATAAATGCACCCGTCCCATCGGCGGGTGGCTGGATCGCGACGCAGATTGCCATCCCCCATCAGCCGGCCGGGGATGGCCGCCTCGTTACCGCTGATGTCGATTGTCTCGCCGGTACGCGCCGGAGCCGAGGTGCGAAGGCGATGTCGGTGGCCCAGATCCCGCGTCCGGATGAACTGGGTGCGCTCAAAAGTCGTCACCCCTTGTTTCCGCACACTGTGCATGCGGCCGCGGTGGGTTGAGATCCCGCGGGGCGTACCCGATCGGCCACATTCCGGGCAGGCCGTCAAGAGTTCGGGGCTCCGTTCGACCCGCGTATCGGAGATCCAGAGCTGATCGGGTGTCGAACGAACTCGCCAGTGCGTATTGCCGATACACCAGACCTCCGCGTCATCGAAGTATCGGATGGCTTTGATGTGCGTCCACTCGCTGCGGCCGGACCAAGGGTTGAAGCCGAGTGTTTCTTCATCGTCGCCGAACTCGTCGTACGACAGCCATCCACGGCGAGTAAAGGTGGTGTCACCCCGGCAGCCGGCATGTAGTCATGGTTCACGACTTCGCTTGGCTGCCAGCAGGTTTCGGTCTAGATGGGTCCGGTGTCCGGCGAGTCCCGATGGGACCCGCCGGACACCGGGAATCGATCGTTGAAGACCGAGAGTCCGTCAGTACGCCGAGAAGACGTTGTCGATGGAGCCGTAACGGTGGGCCGCGTAATTGCAGGCGGCCGAGATGTTGGCGACCGGGTCGTAGATGTCCCACGAGGTACCGTCGACGTGGTACGCCTGGAAGGTGGGGTCGATGACCTGGAGCAGGCCCTTGGACGGGATGCCCTTGGCGGCATTCGAGTCGTAGAGGTTGATGGCCCGGGGATTGCCACCCGACTCGCGCTGAATATTGCGGAAAATGCCGTCGTAGCTGCCGGGGATGCCGTGCTGGCCCATGACGAAGAGGGCGTTCTGGATCCACCCGTTCAGGTCGTTGGAGAAGGCCGGCGGGAGGACCTGATTGAAGGGGGCCGGGAGGCCCTGGACAGCGGCGCGGACCTGGTCCTGCGCAGGGGCGGGGAGGCCGTTGTTGAGCTGGACGGCCTGCTGCTGGACCTGCTGGGCGGTGGCCTGGAATTCCGGCGGCACTCCGTTGACATCGGCGGAGGCCGGGCCGGCGGCGATCACGGCCGAGACAGCGAGGGCCGCGGCGGCGGCACCGGTGATGGTTTTGACGGGCTGGGAGAAAATGCTGCGTTTGCTCATGGCGATAACAGGCGCAGTGCTGACCACGACGGGTACCCGGAGGGACCCATCGATGCGCTGCATGGGTTGTGATGTGCAAGTGGCAGAACGAGATCCGGGAGACTTCCCAGCTATCACCGTTCATTGACGCTCTCGCCGAAGGCGGCGGTCTCCGCGTGCGGGTCACCAGATCGTTTCGAGCTGGTATCGGCCATCGCCGACTGATCACAGACTGATCTCGCCAAATGAACGTAAACACAACACAAGGTGAACAATTAGTGCGAAAAACTCGAGTGGTTGGTCACAGCAACCCAGCAGCGTAGCCGTTTCACCCTTCGAATCAGCACCGGGTTCGGCGCCGATCAGCGCTGGGCGCGATATTTCGCCCGCTGTTCGCCGGTGAGCTGCTCCGTCGCGTAACTCAACGCGGTGCGGCCCATATCGGCCGCGTGCACATCCAGAAACCCGGTCAGAATCGCGGGATCCACCCGCTTGCCGATCTCCCGCAGCATCCAGCCCACCGCCTTCTGGATCAAATCACGGCGATCCGACAGCAGGCGCTCACAGAGCGCGAGCGTGGTCGCGGTATCGCCCCGCTTGATGAACGCGAACGTGGTCAGCAGGGCCACCCGCCGCTCCCACAGCGAATCCCCCGCCGCGAATTGGTCGAGCAGCTCCCGCGGCCGCTCGAACAGCCACGGGCCGAGAACGAACTCCGCCGAGGCATCCACCAGATCCCAGTTGTTCACCCGGCCGCGGCGCACCGCCGCCACATACAGCTCGACGATCTCCCGCTGCCGCGCCGCATCGGCCCCGCGTTTGCTTGTCGCCCGGGCCATTTCACCGTTCAGGATCACCAGCCCGGCCAGCCGGTGCTCGTGCACCGGACTGTCCAGCAGCACATCGATCTCCGAAAGCGGCAGGCCGGCAAAGCGTTTCACCACCTTCCGGGTCTGCGGGACCCGGACTCCGATGAACACATCCCCTTCCCCGTACTCCCCCGGCCCGGTCTTGAAGAACCGCTGCAACTGCACCGCGTCGGCCGGATCGGCGAGTTCCGCCAGATCCGCCTGCACCGCAGCCGCGGTCAGGTCCCGCGCCGGCACGCCGGTTCCGCTCATCGCGCCTCCCGCGTCCGTGAGCCGGAGAGTCCTCCGATCGAATCCTGAATCTCCCTCAAGCGGTTTCAGCCGCGGCCTGTAACAGCACCTCGCCGAACTTGCGCATGTGATCCGCTCCGCCGTACCAGGCGGCCACCAATTCCACCGCCGCCGTGCGGGTGCGGCGCGCCGTCTCCGCCAATTCGGCGGCCGTCATCTCACCGGACTCGACGGCCGCGGCCGCCACCTCCAGATCGTGGCTGGCGACCAGCAGCCGCATGATGTGGTGCAGATCGATGGTGGCGTCGGAGGTGCGGAACTCGGCGCCGGCCTTGGTCTCGCCCTCGGCCTTGGCCTGGGCCCCGACGGGAACCGGGTCGGGCTGCGCCACAGTGGGTTCCGGAGCCGCGCGACGCCGGGATGGGGCGCTCGCCGGCCGCTCGGACACCCGCGCCGCGTCCTGGACGCTGTCCCGCAACGACGCCGCGACGGCCTCCATGCTCTCCAGCCGGGCCGGAGCCTCCAACCGGGCGGGACTCTCCACACGGGCGGGCGGCTCGGGATCCGGCGCGTGCCGGCGACCGGTGGGAGCCTCGACGTCGACGGCCGCGCCGGCCGCACTCGCCGCGAGCACATCCTCGTGCACGCCGGAATGGGCGTACGCCGAGCCGTTGACGGCGGGCCGCACCGCGATCGTCTCGTTGTCCACCATGGGCGCCGCCGCGTACATCTCGGCGTCCAGGGCGGCATTGCTGAACGACGCGCTCTCCGGCACGGAGCGGGCATAGGGCGACCCGTTCGTCACAGAGTGCCCCGCGTAGGACTCGCCGTTGCGGCCCGCGTAGGACTCGCCGTTGCGCCCACCGAACGGCTCGCCATTGGTGTCGGGCATCGCGAACACTTCGCTGTCGGTGGTGATCCGAGCCGAGAACGGCTCACCCTCGGCGGCGAGCCGCGCGGCCACCGCCTCCGGGTCCGCGGTGCGCTGCGGCAGATCGGGAGCGATCCGGCGCGGCAGGGCATCGGGTTCCGGTGTGGCGCGCAGGGTTACGGGCGCGGTGGACCACTGCACGGCCTGGCCGCCGGTGTCGATGCCGGTCAGCACCGGGTTCGGCGACGTGCCCGGTGAGGGGGTGTCCGGGTGGGTGAGTCGGTAGCCCGGCTGGCGCGCGGGGCGCGAATCCCCCGAGCCGGTGGTGAAATCGGCATCCATGGCCGACATTCTTACCGGCCGGCGGGAGCGGGTGCGACTCGGGTTGTGATGAAGGCGTGAACAAGGTCATCGCGAAACCGGCTCACGATCAACGGTATTGGGGTATTGACGCCGCTCAGCAATTGCTCGGAGCGGGCTCTCCGCGCAGCCGCGCGTCCACCCACGCCAGTGCGGACGGCATCCCCAGCACGGCCGCCGACAGATGCTCCGGCGACGGATTCATATCCATCTCCAGCCGCACCCCGGCCGCGCAATAGCGACGATCGGTATTCACGATGGCGTCGACCGGAATCAGCGGATCACTCGACGAATGCCATTCGAAGATCGGCATATTCGGCACCCCGTCGTACAGTTCCAGGCTGTTCTCCTGCAGCACCGACAGCACCGTCGGATCGTCGATCATCGAGGTGCTGGCCGCGAATTCCCGCGCGCTGTGCCCCGCCCCGATCGCCATGATCTCGTTGGTGCAGCCATTGGCCATGGCATTGCGCGCCGCCAGCCCCACCGGGTTCATCTGGGAACTGATCGGCAACCGGTCCGGATACTCTCGCTCCAATCCGATCGCCGCCGCCATCGCCAGCCCGAACGCCGGATGCGGTTGCCAGCCCAGCGCGCTCACCATCGACACCATATTCATCGGCACGCCGCCCGTGGCCGCGCCCGCGATATCCAATTCCGGTGCGTAGCTCGGCTGCAGCGCCGCCGCCCACGCGGTCGCCATGCCGCCGCCGGAATATCCGGCCATCGCCACCCGGCTGTTCGCCACCGCCAATTCCGGCAGCCGCTTCACCGCCCGAATGCCGTCGAGGGTGATCATCCCGCCCAATCGGGCGGCGCCGTAGGAGAAATTCGGGCCCAGGTGATCCGGCAGCGCCACCGACCAGCCGCGCCGCAGCGCCACATTCAGCGCAACCGCCTCGCGCACCTGGAGATTCGGGTCGTTGGTGTACAGCACCCGCGACACCGCGCATTCCGCGCCCAGGCCGTTGATGATGTGCTGATACGACAGCAGCGGCCCGTCCGGCTGATGCTCACGCGGGGTGAGCACGGTGGTGACCGCCGCGATCGGGCCGCCTTCGGAATTGGTGGAACGGAATTTCACCATGGTGACCGTGGTCTCGGGGAACATCAGCAGCGGCGGCATGGGCCGTACCGCGAGGATGTCGCCCGGATCGTGGTCGGCGATGTCGCCCGGTTGCGCGTAGAACGGGTCCGGGTCGGGGGCCGGATAGATCGGATCCGCGTGCGCCGCGGGCGTCACGCCCGCGATCGTCAGACCCGCCGCCAGGATTCCGAAACCACGCAGCAACAATTTGGCCTTCAACGGTTCCTCCACGCACATCGCAGTGAGAATCACACGTTTGCCCCAAAAGAGTGTGGTCCGAGAGCTCGCCAGAAGACACAGCGACACGCCAGCAAACATTTCGTGAGCGCTCAGCCCAGGTGGGTCATGCCCGCCGCGACCACCTGCGCCACATTCAGAATCTCGTCGGCCGTCGGCAGCGGCACCCCGTCCAGGGCGTGCAACCGATCCGTACTCGCGATGGCCAGCATCGCCGACACCCACGCCGCCGCACACGCCCGCAACGTCCCCGGCTGCACCGGAACCGGCGCGCTCGCCGCCAGCACCCGCGCCGTGGCGTCCAGCAGCTGATCTCGCATGCGGCGCAACTGTTTCCGCACATCCGGATGGGTATCGGCCTCACGCCACATGATCACGCGCAGCACCGAGGAATTGTTCTCGCGCAGATTCAGCGCGGCATCCATATTGACCAGGCTCTTGGCCGGATCTCCTGGCACCACCACGGACTCGATGTCGTCCAGCGGCTGCGACGGGACGCGCTCGGCCATGAGCGCCGACAGAATCGCGTCCTTGGTCGGGAAGTAGTAGAAGATCAGGCCCTTGGGCACGCCGGCCGCCCCGGCGATGGACGCCGTGGCGGTCGCGTCGAAACCATGTGCCGCGAAAAGCTTTTCGGCCGCATCCAGAATGAGCTGGCGAGCGTCCCCGTCGACCTTCTTGCTGCGACGACGCCGTGGTGTGGGCACTGCTCGACTTCCTCCTCACGCTATGACGCGGAGGCGGCCGCCACCGGCCGGGCGGACGTAGACGACCAGCATAACGCGCGGACGCGCCGACCTCGCCGCATCTTCCGCGGCCACCGGGGCTGTGCGCCGGTGGTCACGGAGCGCCGAGGCCGACCCGCCGCGAATCGGTCAGTGATGTGCCGCCGCGCCGAAGCGGCCCGACACCTCGGGCATCTCCGCCAGCGCGACCACGACCGTCAACGCACCCACGATCCACGCGACCCACGAAGCGCCGCTGAAGGAGTGGAAGTTCATCACCCACGGGGAGATGAACATCAGGACGCCCAGCACGCCGAGCGCGTAGCCGACCATTCCGGTCGCCATGTCCGCGATCTGCGCCAGGCCCGCGAGCGCGATCAGCACGCCGAGCACCACGAGGGTCCACAGTGCACGGTCGTTGTGCGCCACCCAGATCGGAGAGAGCGCGGCGATTGCGCCGAGCACGACCGCCAGGGCCTGCTCCGCGCGATTCACGGTGAACATGGAATGCCTCCTTAAAGGCCAGGGAGTATGTCCTGATCCCGTTGTATTCCTGATTGACCGCCCGATCAATGAATGCCCGGATACGATTGGGCCGCATCTCGGGTGTGACAGTCGACACGTCGGCGGGCGACGCCGGGAACCGCTAAAGTTGGCGCATGTCGCACTCGGTAGAACACGTTCTAATTGTCGGCGCGGGGCTCGCGGGACTGCGCACGGCCGAAGAGCTGCGACGTGGGGGTTACGCCGGCGAACTCACCCTGCTGGGCGACGAGAACCGCGCGCCCTACGACCGGCCGCCGCTGTCCAAGCAGTACGTCCGCGGGGAAGTCGACGACACCGCCCTGCGGCCCGCCGAATTCTTCACCGAGCACGACATCCGGCTACGCCTGGGCGTCGCCGCCACCGGCGTCGACACCGCCGCCCGGCAGGTCCGGCTCTCCGACGGCAGCACCGCCGGATACGACGCCCTCGTGATCGCCACGGGTTTGCGGCCGCGCCGGATCCCCGGATTCCCCGAAGTCTCCGGCGTCCATGTCCTGCGCTCGCACGCCGACGCCCAGGCCCTGCGCGAACACCTCGACAGCGCGCGCAACGCCGTCATCGTCGGCGCCGGCTTCATCGGCTGCGAACTGGCCGCCAGCTTCCGCGCGCGCGGACTCTCGGTGACCATCGTCGAACCCCAGCCCACTCCCCTGTTCGCCGCACTCGGCGAACAGGTCGGGACGCTCGTGGCCCGGCTGCACGAAACCGAAGGCGTCGAGCTGCGCTGCGGGATCAGCGTGGAATCGCTTGTCACAGAAGATGATTCGGTCCACGGGGTTCGGCTCACCGACGGCACCGTGATCGACGCCGACCTGGTCGTCGTCGGCATCGGATCGGTGCCGGTCACCGGCTGGCTCAACGACTCCGGCATCCCGCTCATCCCGCCCGCCGAGGGTGGCGGCGTGCGCACCGACGCCACCGGGCGCACCAGCGTCCCCGGCGTCTGGGCGGTCGGCGACGTCGCGGCCTGGCCACACGCCGCCGGACGCAACAAGCGCGTCGAACACTGGACCAACGCCGGCGAACAGGCCCAGCTGCTGGCCGCCGCCCTCCTGGGCGCCGACCAGGCCGCCGAGGTACAGGTGCCCTACGTGTGGAGCGACCAGTACGACATGAAGATCCAGGTGCTCGGCATCCCGGCGCTCGCCGACGAGGTGCAGATCGTCGAGGACAAGGGACGCAAGTTCCTCGCCCACTACCTGCGCGGGGGCGAACTCGTCGCCGTCGTGGGCGCCGGCATGGCAGGCAAGGTCATGAAGGCCCGCGCCCAACTCGCCGCGGCCCTGCACCCCCGGGCCACGGTCGGCCAGGCGTAGCCACCCTCGGCCCGCAACTCGGCGGGCCGCTCCCGCGGGCCCCGGCCGCCGGTCCTTTCGACCCCGCGGTTCGCGATCCGGCGGGGGCTTTCACTACCGTGCAGGGTGTGATCGTCGCGCTCATCGACTCCGGATTTGGGCTGCTGCCCACTGCCGCCTGGTTGCGGAAGCTGCGGCCCGATCTCGACCTGCTGCTGCTCAACGATCCCGACGGCGCACCGTGGGGGCCGAAACCGGAGCAGTGGGTCATCGACCGGGTGCTGGATACCGCGCGCCTCGCGCTCGACGAAGGCGCCGAAGTCATTGTGCTGCCCTGCAATACGGCCAGCGTGACCGCCCTCGAGCACGTCCGCGGCATGGTCGGTCCCGGCGTGCCGGTCATCGGCACCGTGCCCGCCATCAAACCCGCCGCCGCGGCCTGCCGGAAAATCGCGGTCTGGGCGACCGCCGCCACCACCGCCAGCGCCTACCAGGCCGACCTCATCGCCCGCTTCGGCGACGGCGCCGACATCACCGGCGTCGCCTGCCACGGCCTGGCCGACGCCATCGATCGCGGCGACCTCCCCGTCATCGCCGAGGCCATCGCCGACGCCGCGGCCCGCACCCCGGCCGACACCGAGGGCATCGTCCTGGGCTGCACCCACTACCCGCTGGTCCTCGACGACATCCTCGCCGCCCTGCCGCCGGGCGTCCGCGTCTTCGACAGCGCCGAAGCCGTCGCCGGGCAGACCCTCCGCCGCATGGACGCCCTCGCCCGCCCCACCGCCGGCACCGGCGCGGTCCGCATCCTCGCCTCCGGCCGCCTCGCCCGGCTCCCCGCCGCCGCGGCCGCCTTCGAATCCGGCCGCCTGCTCGGCGCGACGTCCGCGGACAAGCTCACCACGTTCTGACGGCCCGAACCGGGCCCACCACACGCGAAAGGGCCGCTCCTACCGGGGAGCGGCCCTTTTCGTCGTGCGAAACCCGAACGGCGCCGCCCCTTTCGGAGCGACGCCGTTCGTCAGCGATTCAAGAAATCACCAGTGATTTCGGGAAATCACTTGACGATCTTGGTGACGCGACCGGCACCAACGGTGCGGCCACCCTCACGGATCGCGAAACGCAGGCCCTCGTCCATGGCGACCGGCTGGATCAGCTTGACGCTCATCTCGGTGTTGTCGCCCGGCATGACCATCTCGGTGCCCTCGGGGAGGGTCACGACGCCGGTCACGTCGGTGGTACGGAAGTAGAACTGCGGGCGGTAGTTGTTGAAGAACGGGGTGTGGCGGCCGCCCTCGTCCTTCGACAGGATGTACGCCTGGCCCTCGAACTCGGTGTGCGGGGTGGTGGTGCCCGGCTTCACGACGACCTGACCACGCTCGACGTCGTCACGCTTCAGACCACGGACCAGCAGACCGACGTTGTCGCCCGCCTGGCCGTTGTCCAGCAGCTTGCGGAACATCTCGATGCCGGTGATGGTGGTCTTCTGCGTCTTCTCGCGGATGCCGACGATCTCGACTTCCTCGTTGACGTTGATGATGCCACGCTCGATACGACCGGTGACGACGGTGCCACGACCGGTGATCGTGAAGACGTCCTCGATCGGCATCAGGAACGGCTTGTCGGTCTCACGGACCGGGTCCGGGATCGACTCGTCGACGGCGTTCATCAGCTCGACGATGGACTCGGTCCACTTCGGGTCGCCCTCGAGCGCCTTCAGACCGGAGACGCGCACGACGGGGGCATCCTCGTCGAACTCCTGCGAACCCAGCAGCTCGCGGACCTCCATCTCGACGAGCTCGAGGATCTCCTCGTCGTCGACCATGTCGGACTTGTTCAGCGCGACCAGGATGTAGGGCACGCCGACCTGACGGGCGAGCAGCACGTGCTCACGGGTCTGCGGCATCGGGCCGTCGGTGGCGGCCACGACCAGGATCGCGCCGTCCATCTGGGCGGCACCGGTGATCATGTTCTTGATGTAGTCCGCGTGACCCGGGGCGTCGACGTGCGCGTAGTGGCGCTTCTCCGTCTGGTACTCGACGTGGGAGATGTTGATCGTGATACCACGAGCCTTCTCCTCCGGCGCCTTGTCGATCTGATCGAACGCGAAGGCCGCGTTCAGGTCCGGGTACTTGTCAGCCAGCACCTTGGTGATCGCGGCAGTCAGCGTAGTCTTGCCGTGGTCGACGTGACCAATGGTGCCGATGTTGACGTGGGGCTTCGTCCGCTCGAACTTCGCCTTCGCCACTGTTGTCCTCCTGGACTAGTTAGTGCGTTGCTTTTGCAGCAGTGCGGTTTTTTCTTACAGGGGGTCGTTCAGACGACCGACTCGGGACGGATTCTCGCAAACCCGTCCCGGCAGCGAACTACTCGCCGGTCGCCTTGGCGATGATCTCCTTCGACACGTTGGCCGGAACCTCCGCGTACGAATCGAACACCATCGAGAAGTTCGCCCGGCCCTGGGTCTTCGACCGCAGGTCACCGATGTAGCCGAACATCTCCGAGAGCGGAACCAGCGCCTTGACGACACGGGCACCACTGCGTTCCTCCATGGCCTGGATCTGGCCACGGCGGGAGTTCAGGTCGCCGATCACTTCGCCCATGTAGTCCTCGGGCGTGGTGACCTCGACCGCCATCAGCGGCTCGAGGATCACCGGACCGGCCTTGCGGGCCGCTTCCTTGAGGGCCATCGCGCCGGCGATCTTGAACGCCATTTCCGAGGAGTCGACCTCGTGGTAGGCGCCGTCGAGCAGCGAGACCTTCAGGTTGACCAGCGGGAAGCCGGCGAGCACACCGTACTGCATGGCGTCCTGCGCACCGGCGTCCACCGACGGGATGTACTCACGCGGAACGCGGCCACCGGTGACCTTGTTCTCGAACTCGTACGTGGCGCCGTCCTCGGCGTCGGTCAGCGGCGCCAGGCCGATGATGACGCGGGCGAACTGACCCGAACCACCGGTCTGCTTCTTGTGGGTGTACTCGAGCTTCTCGACCGTCTTGGTGATGGTCTCGCGGTACGCCACCTGCGGCTTGCCGATGTTGGCCTCGACCTTGAACTCGCGCTTCATGCGGTCCACGTAGATGTCGAGCTGCAGCTCGCCCATACCGCCGATGACGGTCTGGCCGGTCTCCTGGTCCAGCTTCACGTTGAAGGTGGGGTCCTCCTCCGCGAACTTCTGGATCGCGACGCCCAGCTTCTCCTGGTCGGCCTTCGTCTTCGGCTCGATGGCCACCTCGATGACCGGGTCCGGGAAGGTCATGGACTCCAGCACGATCTGGTTCTGCGGATCGCACAGGGTGTCACCCGTGGTGGTGTCCTTCAGACCGATGACCGCGTAGATGTGGCCGGCCACGGCCTCGGGAACCGGGTTCTCCTTGTTGGAGTGCATCTGGAACAGCTTGCCCAGACGCTCCTTCTTGCCCTTGGTCGCGTTGATGACCTGGGCGCCGGAGTCGACCTTGCCGGAGTACACACGGACGTAGGTCAGCTTGCCGAAGAACGGGTGGGTCGCGATCTTGAACGCCAGCGCCGCGAAGGGCTCGTCCGAGGACGGCTTGCGGGTCAGGATCTCGTCTTCCTTGCCGGGCACGTGGCCCTGCACCGACTCGACGTTCAGCGGCGACGGCAGGTAGTCGACAACGGCGTCGAGCATGGGCTGCACGCCCTTGTTCTTGAACGCCGAACCACAGAGCACCGGGTAGAGCTCCGAGTTCACGGTCATCTTGCGGATGGCGCCCTTGATCTCCTCGACCGAGAGCTCCTCGCCGCCGAAGAACTTCTCCAGCAGGGACTCATCGGACTCGGCGACGGTCTCGAGCAGCTCCTGGCGGTACTGCTCGGCGCGGTCCTTCAGATCGGCCGGGATCTCGACGACCTCGTACTGCTCGCCGAGCTTGGTCTCGCCCCGCCAGACCTTGGCATTGTTCTCGACCAGGTCGACGATGCCCTCGAAGGTGTCCTCGGCGCCGATCGGCAGCTGGATGACCAGCGGCTTCGCGCCCAGACGGTCCTTGATGGTCTGAACGGTGAAGTAGAAGTCAGCGCCCAGCTTGTCCATCTTGTTGACGAAGCAGATACGCGGCACGTCGTACTTGTCGGCCTGACGCCACACCTGCTCGGACTGCGGCTCGACGCCTTCCTTGCCGTCGAACACCGCGACGGCACCATCGAGCACGCGCAGCGAACGCTCCACCTCGACGGTGAAGTCGACGTGCCCGGGGGTGTCGATGATGTTGATCTGGTTGTCGTTCCAGTAACAGGTCGTCGCGGCGGACGTGATGGTGATGCCGCGTTCCTGCTCCTGCGCCATCCAGTCCATGGTGGCGGCGCCATCGTGAACTTCACCGATCTTGTACGTGATACCGGTGTAGAACAGGATGCGTTCGGTGGTGGTCGTCTTGCCCGCATCGATGTGGGCCATGATGCCGATGTTGCGGACCTTGTTCAGGTCGGTGAGCACTTCCTGTGCCACGGAAATCTTCCCCGCTCGTAGCTAGTTGGGATTCAACGGGATAGGCCCGGGGTTTTCCCTGAGCCCTCGGTGTCAACGTCGGGCGCGACCCGTAAGTGCCTCGCTTACAACAGCTCGGCTGTCGCGCCCGACATGTGACTCGTCTCCCGGCACTTCCGAACGGAGGGCCGGGCCACAGGTCACCAGCGGTAGTGCGCGAAGGCCCGGTTCGACTCGGCCATCTTGTGGGTGTCCTCGCGACGCTTCACCGAAGCGCCGAGGCCGTTGCTGGCGTCCAGCAGCTCGTTGGCCAGACGCTCGATCATGGTCTTCTCGCGACGGGCGCGGGAGTAGTTGACCAGCCAGCGCAGCGCCAGGGTGTTGGCGCGGCCCGGACGGACCTCGACCGGCACCTGGTAGGTGGCGCCACCGACGCGGCGGGGCTTGACCTCGAGGGCGGGCTTGACGTTGTCCAGCGCGCGCTTGAGGGTGACGACCGGGTCGGTGCCGGTCTTCTCACGAGCCTGCTCGAGGGCACCGTAGACGATGCGCTCGGCGGTGGACTTCTTGCCGTCCAGCAGGATCTTGTTGACCAGCTGCGTCACCAGGGGCGAGCCGTAGACCGGGTCGTTGATCAGGGGGCGCTTGGGAGCGGGACCCTTACGCGGCATTAGCTCTTCTCCTTCTTGGCGCCGTAGCGGCTGCGGGCCTGCTTGCGGTTCTTGACACCCTGGGTGTCGAGCGAGCCGCGGATGATCTTGTAGCGCACACCCGGGAGGTCCTTCACACGACCGCCACGCACGAGCACCATCGAGTGCTCCTGGAGGTTGTGACCCTCGCCGGGGATGTAAGCCGTGACCTCGACCGCGCTGGTCAGGCGAACACGCGCGACCTTACGCAGCGCGGAGTTCGGCTTCTTCGGGGTCGTGGTGTACACGCGGGTGCACACGCCACGACGCTGCGGGCTCCCCTTGAGGGCCGCAGTCTTGGTCTTGGCGACCTTGTCGCGGCGACCCTTGCGGACCAGCTGGTTGATGGTTGGCATAGACCGGCTTTCCTTTTAGTAACCAGGTGTCTGGAACTTCATGTCTTTGTCATTCGAGCTTTCCGCCCTGTTCTCGTGGCATTTCGTCTCCACGAGGTCGGGCGTGTCGTGCACAGTTCAGAGACCTTTTTCAAGGCATGCTGAAACGGTCAGCCGCTCTCGCTGGCCTACGTACTGCACATCAACTTGCCCGCATGCTCCGGGCACAGCGGTCCACGATACCCGCACGCTCTATCCGGGGCAAAAGAGGGTCCCTCGAGCGGGGCTGGTAGAGGGCTTATCGCGCAAGATTCAACGTCAACTCGACCAGCTTGCGCGCCGCATCGCAGGGGTCCGCGTGCTGAGATCCGCTGCGGTAGTTGACCCACCAGCCGACGATGCCGGTGTCGGCGGCCGGCGCGCTCACGCCGCAGGAGTCCGGATCGTTCGGGCGGCGGGTCTCCACCGAGCGGCGGCCCTGCACGGTGATGTCGTTGGTCACATATTTCAGGCGGTCGTTGTTCTGCTTCTCGTTGTTCAGCGAGCCGAGCTCGTACCAGCTGAGAGTGACCATGCCGCTGCCGGCGGTGCCGCCGGTGAGGTTCCACATGCAGACCGCGCCGTTGAAGGACGGCTCCACATACATGTTGTCGCCCACCGATTTCGCGATGTCGTCCTGGGCGACCACCTGGCATTCGCGCAGCAGTTTGTCGAAATTGGTGTTGATGCGCGAGGTTCCGCCGGTGCCGGTGGTGCCGCCCGCGGGCAGCGCGCTGCCGGGGACGGTCTTGCCGCAGCCGCCCAGCGTGACGGTCAGCGCCAGCACCGCGAGGGCGATCGCGCCGCGTGTCCGCCTGGATCGTGACATCCCGGTCCCTCTCATCCGAGCCGCTGCACGGTCAGTTCGGCCATCTTGCGGGTGCGGTCGCACGGGTTGCCGAGGTTGCCGCTGCTGAATACGCCGTAGGAGATGGACCATTCGAAGAAGTCGTCGTCGAGCTGCACCGCGAGATCGCAGACGGCGTTGCTGGGGTCGAGGGCCTGGAAGCCCTTCTTCCCGCCCACCTCGATGGTGTCCGGGGTGCGGCCGACGCTGGCGACCCAGGCCTTCTCGCGATCGATGGGGCTGCCCCGGTAGGAGGCGAAAGTGACACTGGAGGAACTGATTCCGCCGGCCTGCCAGTTGCAGCCGGTCGAGTTCTTGAAGACCGTGGTGAGGGTCCCGAGCCCGCCCAGGTCCCGCACCTCGTCGTCGGTGAGGTGGCCGCACTCGCCGACGAAGGGGCCCAGCGTGGCCACCTTCTGCGGCGGCTTGAACCCCGGCTCATCACCGGAATCGTGCTTTCCCCCGCACGCTGACAGCAGCATCGCGAGGCTCAACCCCGTGACAACCGCGGACGCCATTCGCATGGACCCGACTCTACTGTGCACAGCCAGGAGCAGCCGTTGCGCGGAGAGCGGAGCTCCATGGTTCGCGGCGCAAGCGCGGGGAGGCGGAGCGCTCGTTCTGGACTGAGCGCAGCGGAGGAGCGAAGCGAGGGAAGAACGGGACCGCCAGCGCCGCGAACCCGCCCGGAGCGAAGCGGAGGGCAAATTAGATACAGCTCAGAGGTTTCCGCGTGCTTGCTGTTCCCGCTCGATGGCCTGGAAGAGCGCCTTGAAGTTGCCCTTGCCGAAGCCGAGGGAGCCGTGGCGTTCGATCAGTTCGAAGAAGACGGTGGGGCGGTCGGTGAGGGGCTTGCAGAAGATCTGCAGCAGGTAGCCGTCCTCGTCGCGGTCGACCAGGATGCCGCGGCGCTGCAGTTCGGCGACGGGGACGCGGACGCGGCCGATGCGGGCGCGCAGTTCCGGGTCCTCGTAGTAGCTGTCGGGGGTGTCGAGGAATTCGATGCCCTCGCGGCGCAGCACGTCGACGGCGGCGAGGATGTCGGCGGTCGCCAGCGCGATGTGCTGGACGCCCGGGCCACGGTAGAACTCGAGGTATTCGTCGATCTGGGAGCGCTTGCGGCTGGGGGCGGGTTCGTTGAGCGGGAACTTGACCCGGTGGTTACCGTTGGCGACCACCTTGCTCATCAGGGCGGAGTACTCGGTGGCGATATCGTCGCCGACGAATTCGGCCATGTTCTCGAATCCCATGACGCACCGGTAGAACTCGACCCACTCGTCCATGCGCCCGAGTTCCACATTGCCGACCACGTGGTCGATCGCCTGGAAGATGCGCTTGGGTTGCCCGGCGCGGGGCGCGTAGGCGGAGCGGCGCGGGGCGTAGCCGGGCAGGTAGGGGCCGTAGTAGCGGGAGCGGTCGACGAGGGTGTGCCGGGTGTCGCCGTAGGTGGCGATGGCGGCGGTGCGGATGGTGCCGTATTCGTCGGTGTCGTCGTGCGGTTCGACCAGAACGGTGGCGCCCTGGGCGCGGGCGCGGCGGATGCAGCGGTCCACGTCCGGGACCTCGAGGGCGATGTCCACCACCCCGTCCCCGTGCCGATCATGGTGTGCGACAAGCGGACTGGCCGGATCAACCGCGCCCTTGACGACGAATCGGGCGCCGCCGCTGCGCAGCGCGAACGCCTTGTGGTCACGATTGCCGGTCTCGGGACCCGAGTAGGCCTCCAACCGCATGCCGAAGGCGGACTGGAGGTAGTGCGCGGTCTGGGTGGCGTTGCCGACCACCCAGATGATCGCGTCCCAGCCCAGCACCGGGAACGGGTCGGCGGCTGCATCGTGGTCCACCAGGCCGACCAGGCGGCGGAGTTCGTCGTCGCCGGGCAGGTCTCCGGACCGGGCCCGGACGAACCCGTTACGGGCGTGGGCGCTGCCGTGGTGTCCTGCGTCGATGCTCATGTGCCCAGGAAAAGCCCAGCGGTCGCCACTAGGCAATATCGCTGAATTTCACTGGACACTCTGGTGAATTGCACCATCTTCTGCCACCGGGTGCTGGACAATTTGAATAGTAGAGAACCCACGAGCGGAGGATCCGCCATGTCCCGCACACCCGCCCGGCTGGATGAGCTGGATCTGGCCATCCTCACCGCCATGCACGAGTACCAGAAGGCGGGGATCCTGGAGCTCTCCCGCCGCACCCGGGTCGCCCGCGCCACCGTCCAGTCGCGCATCGCGCGCATGGAGGAGGCGGGGGTGATCTCCTCCTACGACCCGCAGATCGATGTCACCGCGGCCGGCTTCGACGTGCAGGCGTTCGTGACGCTCGAGATCGCGCAGGGCGCGCTGGACGCGGTCGCCGTCGACCTCGACGCCATCCCCGGCGTATTGGAGGCCTACGCCACCACCGGTTCCGCGGATGTGATGTGCCGGATCGGCGCGGATTCGCACGCCGGACTGCAGGCCGTCCTGCTGAGCATCGACCGCACCAGTTCGGTGGTGCGGTCGCACAGTGTGGTGGTGCTGTCCACGGTCGTCCCGCAGCGCACCCTGCCGCTGCTGCGCACGCTCACCCCGTCCGGGTCGAGCAAGGCTCCGGCCTATCGCGCCGCGCGCTGAGGATCGGCGCGGTCAGGGGCGCAGGTCGGCTCCCGGATCCAGGATGTCGACGACGGGCGCGCGGTCCGGTTCCGAGAAGGCCAGCAGGGCAGCGGCTTCCACCTCCACCGCGGCGCGGTCGGCGCGGGACCACCTGGTGTGCGGGCTGATCCGCAGTGCCGCGGTCCCGCCCTTGGCGAAGACCTTGTAGACACCGGACAGGTAGCCGTCGACCAGGATCGGGGAGACCTGGTTGGCGAAGGCCCGCAGGGGCGGGGCGTTGCCGTCGGGGACGATGCGGGTGCGGTCCTGGTGGGACAGGATGACGTTGTCGTACCAGCCGAGCAGGCGGACGGGGGCGGGCAGCTCCGGGTCGGCGAGGGTGGCGTCGGCGGCGTCGTAGAGGGTGCGGCCGCGGTCGTCGGTGTAGGTGCGGACCCGGTCACCGAGCTTCTCGACGGCCTTCTTGATGCCGGTCAGCTTGGACCACGTCTGCATGTCCATGGTGGTGGCGGGGCCGAAGGCGCGCAGGTAGCGCAGCAGCAGTTCCTCGAGCGGGTAGCCGGGGTCGAGGGGTGCGCCGAGCCAGGGTTGCACGCGGGACCAGACCGGACGGCTGCTGTCGCCCCAGCGCCCGCGGGGCGGGGTCTGCAGGACGGGCAGCTGGTACAGCCAGGCCTGGACGATCGCGCCGGGATCGCGGTCCGGGTAGCGGGCGGCGGCGTGTTCGCGCAGGGTCGCGGCGGGGGTCGGCTCGTCGCCGAGCACCGATTCCCCGTGCGCGCGCACCTCTTCGGGATCGAGGCCGACCAGGGCGCCGAAGTTGAATCCCTTACGGAAGGGGATCTTTTCGAGTTCGGGCTGGATATGCGGGGCGATGCGCAGCGCGTCGGGCGGGGTGACCAGGTGAATGGTGCCGCGCATCAGGGTGATTCGCACCAGCGACCGGTCATCGAGCGCCTTCGACACCGTCTCCGGGTCGAAATCGGCTGCGCGGCTCCACAATGCGACGAACGGCGGCAGCATGTCCTGCGCCTGCAGGCCGATGAGGTGGTCGCACAGTTCGTGCACGCCGAGCCCGGACCGCTCGAGCAGATGCTGACGCGCGAGCAGGGTCCGGTTCAGCACCCGGTGGGACAGCTTCACGATCGGTGACGCTACGTGAGCCGCACCGGGTTCGCGCGCGATCGTGCGGGCGAACCGGTCAGCGCAGGGTGACGACGACCTTGCCGGTGGCGGTGCGCTTGTCGAGGGCGGAGACCGCCTCGGCGGTGTGCGCGAGGGCGTAGAGGACGGGCTCCGGCGGGGTGATCCTGCCGTTCGCGAGCAGCGGTTCCACCTCGGCCCACTGCTCCTGCAGGTAGCCCGGGTGGGACATGACCCACTCGCCCCAGGCCGCGCCGACCACCTCGACGTTCTTGAGCAGCAAGCGGTTCACCTTGACGGTGGGGATGTCGCCCGCGGTGAAGCCGACCACCAGCAGCCGCCCGGCCGAAGCCAGCGAGCGAATGCTGTCGGTGAAGCGGTCGCCGCCGACCGGGTCGAGCACGATGTCGACGCCGCGCCCGCCGGTGAGTTCCTTGACCGCGGCCAGCCAGCCGTCGGTGAGCACCACGTCGGTGGCACCGTTGGCGCGCGCGACCTCGGCCTTCTCCTCGGTGCTGACCACGGCGATGACGCGGCCCGCACCCAGCGCCTGCGCCATGCGCAGCGTGGAGGTGCCGATGCCGCCGGCGGCGCCGTGCACCAGCACGGTCTCCCCCGGGGCCAGGCGACCGCGGTTGCGCAGGCAGAAGTGCACGGTCAGGTCGTTGAACAGCACGCCCGCCCCGGACTCCAGCGACACGTTGTCGGGCAGCTTGAAGACCATTTCCGCCGGGGCCACCGCGACCTCCGCGGCCGCGTTGCCGAGCAGGGTGAGCGCGACGACCCGGTCGCCGGGCCGCACGTGCGAGCCCTCCGGCGCCTCGCGCACGATGCCGCCGACCTCGCAGCCGACGACGTAGGGCAGCGGCGGCTTCATCTGGTACAGGCCGCGGGTCATCAGCACATCGGGGAAGGCGATACCGGCCGCGTGCACGTCGATGACGACACCGCCGGGATAGGCCGCCGGCTCCGGGATGTCGAGAACCTCGATGGCCTCCGGGCCTTCCAGCTTGCTCACCACGGCTGCGCGCATTCTCGATCAACTCCGATCAGTACACCGGCGGATACCAGCCGAACGTAGCACCCCCCGCCTCCCCGTGCCTTCTGCGGACGGCCGAGAGCCCCGTTGCCGGTTTCGTACCCGTGCCTGCGGGCGGTGCCGAAACGATTCAGGGCGTACCCGACGAGTTGCCCCGAACGTTCCGAAATCAGTTCTCGCCTTGGGAGTCGGAGAGCAGCAACATCATTCGGGCGGGCACGAAGAAATTCGGTCGCCGAGGCTCAGCGATGCGCGTATTCGATCATGGACTCATTCGCCGCGACCTGGCCGCCAGTGCTGATGACCAGGCTGTAGGCGGTGATCCGGTACTGGGTGCCGTCGGTGGGATTGGTGACGGTGAAGCCGCCGGTGCCGTCGGGCACCGGGTCGTCGAGCTGGATGCCGGCGTTGTCGCTGATACGCACGCCCTTGTAGTAGAAGCGGCCGGTCGCGGTGCGGCACACGACCAGGCGCGACTTGTCGGTACGGCCGATGGCCATGGCCGGGTCGTCGGCATTGCAGCGCGGCAGCTGCGAGGTGAAACCCTGTGTGTCCGTACCGGATACGGAGCCGGCGAGCGGAACCAGGGTGGTGGTCGGGGCGGTCGCCGCCGAGGTGCGCACAGTGACGCCGGTGGTGGTCGCCGGACGGGTGATCGTCGTGGTGCCTCCGGCATCGGTGTTGCCGCCGGTGTCGCGGCCGGACAGCAGGACCCAGGTCAGCACCGCGCCGAGCACCAGGACCACCCCGATGAGCGCGCCCACCAGCAACGGCACGTTGTTGCGCGGCTCGGGCGGCAACGGCAGCGGCGCGGAAGGGTGCTCGCGGGGCAGGGCCGGGTTCTCATACGGCGCAGTCTGGTTCGCGTAGGGCGCTGCCTGGTTGGCGTAGGGCGCTGCCTGGTTCGCGTAGGGCGCTGCCTGGTTCGCGTACGGTCCGTGGCCGGGCAGATACCCGGCCTGTCCGGCGGGCACGCGGCGCAGCACGGTCGGCTCGTTGTCCGGCCCGGTCGGGACCGGGCCGGAAACCTGGCCGCCTCGGGAGTAGTCGACCGGACCGGAAAGCTGCTGCGGTCCCGAAGAGTCCACCGGACCCGACGGATGCGCGCCGGCAGGCACCTCGCCGGGCCCGGACGGGTGCCCCGGACGCGGGTAATCGCCGGCGCCCGCAGGCCGGTCGAGGTAGTTCGGCCCGGAATGCCCGTCCGGCACCGCGGGTGACCCGATGGTCGGCGGGGCGGGCGGCACGGTGGTGCGGGTCGGCTCGCCCTGGCCGGCGCGCAGGAGCGCGGCTCGGGCGGCGCGGGCGAGCTGCCCGGCGGTGGCGTAGCGCCGGGTCGGATCCTTGGCCATGCCGATGGCGACCACCTGATCCAGACCGACCGGCACGCCGGCGCGGACGCTGGGCCGCGGCGGGGGCGTGAGCATGTGGGCCCGGATGGTGGCGAGATTGCCCTCCACCCGGAACGGCGGCCCGCCGGTGAGGCATTCGTAGAGCACGCAGGCCAGCGCGTAGATGTCGGCGCCCGGCGAGACCGAGGCATTGTGCTCGAAGCGTTCCGGGGCCATGTAGGCGAAGGAGCCGATGGCATTGCCGGTCTGGGTGAGCTGGACGTCGGATTCGGTGTGCGCGATGCCGAAATCCACCAGGTAGGCGAAGGTTTCGCCGGTGAGCAGGATATTGGCGGGTTTGACGTCGCGGTGCACGAGCCCGCTCTCGTGGGCGGCGTCGAGCGCGGCGGCGATCTGCTCCACCACGGTGACGGCCCGCTCGGGCTGCATCGGGCCCTCGTCGTGCAGGTATGCCTTGAGGTCGCGGCCGCGCACCAGCCGCATGTCGATGAACAGGACGCCGTCCACCTCACCCCAGTCGTGGACCGGAATGACGTGTGGTTCCTGGAGTTTGGCGGCGGTGCGCGATTCGCGGCGAAATCGCTCGACGTAGGTGGGCTGCCGCGCCAGGTCGACATCGAGCAGTTTGACCGCGACCACCCGGTCGCGCACGGTGTCATAGGCCTCGTAGACCTCGCCCATGCCGCCGACCCCGAGCAGCCGGCGCAACTCGTACTGCCCGAACCGCGAACCAGCCCTCTCCCCTGCGGCCACCCGCGTCATCCTCCCTAGTGCTGGATGTACAACAGGAAAGGCTACGGGCCATGGCGCGCACTGTCATTCCCCCGAACCCACCGGCAGTCCCGAGGCACCCGCCGTCAAGCCCCGAACAGTGTCGTTTCGCTTTCGGCTGGACTGATCTCCGCAGTCGAGAAACACTGTCGTTCCCACTACAGAAGTACAGGTGACTCGACGTGAGTGTGTCCCGCACGCCCCGTAGAGTCATGTCACGGACTTCGGTCAGCAAGCACCTCACCGGTGCTTATGGAAAGACATGCGGCACACCGTGCAGCGCGAGGAGCACCAGTGTCACTCGATGAGCCACTCGCCCCGCTTCCCCAGGAGGGCATGGGCTTCGCTTCCGCGTGGCCCGCTCGAGCCGGCGACGTGGATCCCTATCACCGGCTGCGATTCGATGCCGTGGCCCGCTACCTCCAGGACATCGCCTGGGAGGAAATGCAATCCGGTTTCTTCCATCGGACGGATCCGGCCTGGATCGTGCGGCGCACCGTGGTGGACGTGGTGCGGCCCATCCACTGGCCGGACCGGGTGGAACTGCGGCGCTGGTGTTCGGCCATGTCGACGCGGTGGACCAATATGCGGGTGCGCATCACCAGCGAGAACGGCGGCCTGATCGAGACCGAGGGCTTCTGGATCAATATCAACGAGTTCACCAATATGCCGACCCGGATCAGCGACGAGGGCCTGGCCGAACTCGCCCGCACCACCAATGAGCACCGGCTGCGCTGGCGGCCCTGGCTCACCGATCCCACGCCGCCGGAGTCGGACGTGGATCTGCCGTTCCCGGTGCGCGCCACCGATATCGACCAGTACAACCACGTGAACAACGCGGCCTACTGGCAGGCGGTGGAGCAGTACCTGGTCGACTACCCGAAGCTGGTCGCCGGACCGCATCGCGCGGTCATCGAGTACGTGGCACCGGTGCTGGCGCGCCAGCACATCAGCGTGCGCAGCCGGTACGAGCCGGGTGATCGCAGCGGGCATCCGGCGTCGCTGCGGCTGTGGTTCGTCGTGGGCGGGGTGACGACCACGGCCGTGCGAATCGGGCCGCTGCCGAGCTGAATCGGCCCCACACAACCGAATCGGATATTGCTGATCTGAGCCGTTGGCGCAGCTGCGAATCCGACTGTCCCGACGCGACATTCCCTGCGAACCAACATGTTCGCCGAGTGTTTGCCCGCGACCCTGTGCGCGGCGGCACCCGCACGGTCACCGCCGTCCGGCACCCCGCCGGCCGCGTCGGCTGCACCGACTCGATCAACGTGGCCACCCGATAAGTCCGTCAGGTCGGCACCACCGACGTGGCCACCATCGACGGCTGGTCCCGCAAGGCCGTCCTCGGCAGCCCCGACGTCCCCTCCAGTGCGCCCAGGACGGCCTCGTCGTCAACATGAGCGCCGGCCGACCCGGCAACTCCCGAAGACGGCTGTGGCCCCACCTTTCCAGGTGGGGCAACAGCCGTCGGTGTGGACGCTCCGGGAGTCGGGCTATCCCTTCGCG
>NZ_BAGC01000053.1 GCF_000308655.1 Nocardia niigatensis NBRC 100131
ATGAATGATCCGCGTCTTCACACACGTCACGACCATCTCACCACCGGCGCCGTACGCGTTGACCGTGCCGATGTCGTAACCGAACTTCGCGGTCTTGGCGATCCGCTCCTTCAGATGCGACCCACCACGCGAGTAGTACACCGCCAGCGCCTCGTGCGGGATGACCGTGGACATCATGCCGCTGGCGAACGCGTACAGCACACCCAGATACAAGCCCCGCTTCTTGTTGAACTCGAAAGAACTGGCCAGCTTGCCCTGATCGGTCCACGACGGCAACTGCCGCGCCGATTCCATGAAATCGGCCAACCCCTTCGGCAGACCCGCCGGCAACGGCTGATCGTTGTACACCCAGCTCGCCAGCAACCGGTTGACCGCCCCCACATCCTCATGGTCGATCACCTCCGCGAGCACCGCATCAGCCTCGGGGTCATACACCGTCAACGGATCCGCACCACCCCCGGCACCGACCACCGAATCAGCCGGCGACCACTTCCACGGCTCCGCCCGCGCCGTGCGCGCCGTCAACGCCATCGCACCGACCACACCCAACAACCCGCCACCTGTCCGCAAAGCCTCACGCCTGCTGAAACGGTGTGCATCCATGCCGATCAACCTCACAAGTCTGATACAGAGACACATACGTTGTATCTGTGTATCTTGATGAGAGCACACCCGTGACCACCCTCACAACCAGTTGGCATGAATTGCCTGACAACAGGTTCCGTCAGCAGGAAGCGCGGGCCCGGCGTGTGCCGTTGTTCGAGAACGACTTTCGACACGACAGACCGACAAGCGAGACAGAGGACCAACGATGAACCCCTACGCCATCATTCAGAGTTTCCTGAACCAGCTGGACCTTGGTTCCGCGGGCAGCAGCAGCCACACGGCACTGATGAACCCCTACGGTTTCACCGCGGCCTAGGCGTCTTCGTCGGGTCCTCGGAACGCGCACACCGCTGACCCGGCACAGCAGGATCGCGGTGCCCGAGCACGGTGGCCGATGATGTGGCGCGGCGCGAATGTGGCATTCCGGCCAGATTCGCACATGCGTCCTTGGACAGGTTGTCCTATCAGGGACGAGACCTCTGGAGCGAGACTCTCGCGAACCTATCCACGAGTGTCGGCCAGCGGACCGGCGATCGGAATCGGCTGTGACAAAACGGAATTCCTGGTTACCGTCCCGGGAGCGGTTGGCGCACCTGCTGCCGCACGGCACGTTCGGGGTGCGCGACCGAGTGTTGATCATCGTGCTCATACCGAGTCTCACACTGCTGGGCATCGGGGTCGGTGCGGCGGGCTACCTGGTGGTCCACGGTCGGCACACCCGGGATTGGGCGCAATTGGCCAGCGGCACCATCGGTCCCGCCGTGCAGATGGTGAAGTCGTTCCAGGAGGAGCGACGGCTGTCGATCCTGCACTTGTCGGGCGACGCCTCGGCCGACAGCGACCTGATCACCGCCCGCCAAGCCTCCGACGCGGTGCTCGAGGCCGTCCGAGCGCGCGGGCAGGCCGCATCCGAGATGCGCTCGGATATGGCCGGCGATATCCACGGCTTCGACAAGCTGTACTCGCAGCTGCCGGTACTGCGGGCCCGGATCGACCAGCGAATCATCCCCGGGCAGACCGCGATCGCGACCTTCGGTTCGATCATCGACGTCATCCTGACCGCGACGGTCCTGTCCGCACAGGCGGCACCGTCGCCGGATGTGGTGGACGGGCTGTTCAAGAGCATCGATGCGTTGCGGGCATGCGAGTCGCTGTCCCGCGCGAGTGCGTTCGCCTCGACGACCGACCCGATGACCACGGAACGGTTCATCGAATTCGTCACCGCGGTCGGTGAGCAACGCTCGGAAGTCGCCTTCGCCGTGACGACTTTACGGGGTCCGCGACTGGCCCAGCTGCAAGCGATCCTCGACAGTCCCGACTGGCATCGGATCATCGACCGCCAGGACGCGATCATCGGCCGCGGGCCCTCGCCCGACGGGGCGGACAACAAGTCCGGTTCGCGGGCCACGCAAGTGACGACAGCCGAGGACGCCGACGCACAAGCCGCGGCAGCGCAGACGGTGCCGAAGTTGTTGGCGCTGTGGAACGATCAGACCCTCGACGCACAGGCGATCGCGGTGAAGTACGCCGATGACGTCGCCCGAGAGTCGATGCTGGGCGGAGCGGCGGTGCTCGTGACGGCGATCGCCGGATTCGTCGCGGCCATGGCCATGGCCAACCGGCTGATCGGGCGGATGCGCAGGCTGCGCGGGCAGACCCTGAAACTCACCGATACGCATCTGCCGGAGATGATGCGGCGGCTCGAAGCCGGTGAAGCCGTGGACCCGCGGACCTCCGAGGCGAGTCGCCTCGAGTTGGGCACCGACGAGATCGGGCAGGTGGCCGACGCGTTCAACCGCGCCTACGCCGCGGCCGTCGGCGCCGCAGTGGCCGAGGCCAAGATCCGCAGTGGGGTCAGCGCCGTGTTCGTCGATATCGCCCAGCGCAGCCAGGTCATCGTGCACCGCCAACTCGAGGTCCTCGACGCGGCCGAAGCCGAAGAGCAGGATCCCAGACAGCTCGAGCTGCTGTTCCAGCTCGATCACCTGACGACCCGCGCCCGCCGCCACGCCGAGAACCTGATCATCCTGGGCGGCGGCCGCCCGGGCCGGAACTGGAGCAAACCGATTCCGCTGATCGACATCGTGCGCGCCGCCGTCGGGGAGAGCGTGCAATACCGGCGCATCACCGTCGGTCGGCCGCCCGATATCCATGTGGCCGGCGTCGTGGTCGCCGATCTGATCCATGTGCTGGCCGAACTGATGGACAACGCCACGGCGTACTCGCCGCCGGACTCCCGGGTCGAGGTGTCAGGGCAGGTGGTCGGCAAGGGAGCGGTCTTCGAGATCGTCGATCAGGGACTGGGCATACCCGAGGATGAACTCGTCAGACTGAACACCCTGCTGTCGCATTCGCCGGGGTTCGACCTGGACGCCATTGCCGGCGGGGGACGGCTCGGGCTGTTCGTGGTCGCGACATTGGCTGCCCGGCTGGGTGTTTCGGTGCGGTTGTCGGAGTCGGTATTCGGCGGGGTGCGCGCCGTCGTCCTGATCCCATCCTCGCTGCTGACCACCGCCGCCGACGACGCGGCGATGATTCTCCCCGCGAACGGCGCGACAGCCGGTGCACAGGGCGCGCGCGGCATCCGCCGAGGGCACGACTCCCGACCCGAATTCGATCAGGCGACAGGCGATGAGAGCACGGGGAGAAGCAACGGGAGTGCCTCCGACCCGCACATCCTCGGCTGACTACTCGACCGAGTTGTCCTTATGTTATTGATCAATCTTACTTGATGTCTTTCCGATACAACACCGAACATACCGCAATAGTGGCAACATCAGGCTTGACAGGCGCTTCAGGCCCAAGTTATGTGAATGCTTATTCTTGTCTATGCCCAGTCGCGGGCACGGCCGTCCTGGAGGTGTCGATGAAGTCGACGATGAGTTCACTGCTGCGCGCGGGTCGCATGGTCACCGACGGGGTGGCCGCGGTCGATGTGCTCCGCAGACGAGGCATGTTCGACCTCGGCCGACCGTGGGAGATAGTTCGTTCGATGCGTGACGCCGCGTCGGTGGGCCCGTTCGTCACCGTCTTCGCCCACGCGGTACGCCGCGATCGTGACGCCGCGGCCATCGTCGACGAACGCGGAACACTGACCTTCGGCGAGCTGGATGACCAGTCGAACGCACTCGCTCGGGGTCTGAGCAGCTCGGGCTTCGGGCCGGGCAACGTGCTCGCCGTACTGTGCCGCGATCATCGCGGAATGGTGTTGGCGTTGCTGGCGGCCGGGAAGCTCGGCGTGCGGGTTGTCCTGATGAACACCGGATTCGCCAAACCCCAGCTGGCCCAGGTGGCGAAGCGGGAGGGCGTCGAGGCGATCCTGCTCGACAGCGAATTCATCGACCTGCTCGGTGAGATCCCCGCCGACATCCCCAGAATCCTGACCTGGGTAGACCATCTCGATTCCATCGGCGCGACATACACCACCATCGACGCGCTCATCGCCGTCAACTCCGGGTCCGCGCTACCCGGCCCCGACAAGCCCGGCGGGTTGGTGATCCTCACCAGTGGCACCACCGGAACGCCGAAAGGCGCCCCGCGGGACAAGGTCTCGCCACTGCAATCCGCGCAGTTCCTCGATCGGGTGCCACTGCCACGCTCCTCCGCGATGGTCATCGCGGCCCCGTGCTTCCACGGCACCGGCCTGTCGCAGTTGATGCTCGGCTGGGCCTTGAACAACAAGGTGGTGTTCCAGCAGCGCAAGTTCGATCCGGCGCGGGTGCTGGCCGCGGTCGCCGAACATCGTGCGGCCACACTGGTTTTGGTTCCGACGATGCTGCAGCGGATTGTCGATCTCGGCGGTGGCGTCCTCGAACAATTCGACACCTCGCAGCTGCAAGTGATCTTCGCTGCCGGTTCCTCCCTGTCGCCGGACCTCAGCCGTCGCACGGCCGATGCGTTCGGCGACGTCCTGTACAACCTGTATGCCTCGACGGAGGTCGCGGTTGCGGCGGTCGCGACACCGCAGGACATGCGCGCGGCTCCGGGAACCGTGGGCCGGCCACCGGTGGGATGCCGGGTGGCGATCTATGACGAGCGCCGCCGCCGCGTCACCACCCCTGGAGCCGTGGGCACCATATTCGTCTCCAGTGGGCTCAGCTTCGCCGGCTACACCGACGGCAGGCACAAGGAGATCGTGGACGGCATGCTCTCCAGCGGCGATGTCGGGCATTTCGATGCCGAGGGCCGGCTCTTCATCGACGGCCGTGACGACGACATGATCGTCTCCGGCGGCGAGAACGTCTTCCCGCTCGAGGTGGAGAACCTCCTCGTCGGCCGCAGCGACGTGCTCGACGCCGCGGTGGTCGGCGTGGACGATCGAGATTTCGGAAAACGCCTGCGCGCCTTCGTTGTTCCGGCGACCGGCTCCGATCGGGACCCGGAGCAGATCAAGGACCACGTCAGATCGAATCTGGCCCGCCACAAGGTGCCACGTGACGTGATCTTCGTCGACGAACTGCCGCGCAACGCCACCGGCAAGCTGTTGCGGCGCCGACTCGAGGAAACCGATCCGGTCGCGACATCGGACTGAGCGCGCCACTCCCCCGCCGCCTCGACCGGAGCAGCAAGCGCTGAGCGGCAAGCGATTCCACGCGAGCAGCCGCGGCATCACTGGGCGGCACGCACTTGGAGCACGTATCGAGCACGGCGGGGGCCAGGGCGTATCCGGTTCGCAGACCGGCCGCGACCGCCCCCAGCGACAGCCGGTCCGCGCGACTGGGCCGCGGCGCGAACAGTTCGCGCGCACGGTCGTGCTGCACGGCGCGCACGGCGCCACCCGGGAGTGCGCGTACGATCGACATCGCGTCCCGCGGGCGCATCGGCACATCGCCCGGAATGCACCCCGAACGTCCCAGCGCCGGAGCCCGCGCCCCTATGTTACTCGACATTCTAGAGGAATCCAACGATGGAATGCCCCAATTAATCTCTCCTGCTGAATGATTGATCATCCGTTTGTCACATAAGTAAATATCTATACTTCGACTTGGCCGCTCTATTCCTGCTGGAACAGGTGGTCGTAGCCGATCGCGAAGGTGCCGTCGGGGGGTCTATCACCTACGTCCGGCCGAAAGGAGTGGCTCGGGAGACCGGATTCGTCACGGTACGAGCATGACCTACGGATCTACCAATATTCGCGAAGGATGCGATCGCGCGGCGCCCGGATTCACATATTGGGTCGGCACCCGGCGCGTGCCATCCGAGCGGGACAGGACCTCGACCGGCACGCCGGCTTCATCCATCCGCTGATGCTGTGTTCTTCATCGGCGGACTCGTCCGGCTACCGACCGTCGCCTACGTCGGATGGCCACACTGGTTCTACGTCCTCATGATCATCGTGGAAATCGCCGTGCCACTGATCTATTCGCCACTGTTGCGGCGCGCCACCGCCCGCCCGATTCGAGCAGACCTTCGCACGCCGGCTCGATGATCGCTGCCTCTCGACGCACAACCAGTCCGCCCGTCAGCCGGAACTGCCGCCGGAATGTTCTGCGGCCCAAGCCGCGATCTGCGTGCGCGAGGTGAAACCCAATTTGGTCAGGATGTGTTCGACGTGCCCCTGTGCGGTGCGTTGGGAGATCACCAGACGCGTCGCGATGGCTCTGTTCGTCAGGCCCTCCGCGACGAGGTCGGCGACCTGCCGTTCGCGTTTGGTCAACAGCTGCGGCGCAGTCTCGGCGGCGGGGGAAGGCTCGTTGAGCGCGAGTCGTACGGCGCTGTCGAGACTCATCGCGGAACCTTCCTGACGGGCTCGGTCGAAGGCTCGCGCGCCGAGCGCTCGGCGGCTACACCGCATGCACTCCTCCCGGAATGTGAGCAGATCGAAGACCACGAGCGTCGCGGTGCCGGCGAGGCGCCCCAACTTGTCCGCCGCGCCCATCAGGACAGCCGCACGGCGAGCTTCGCCCCGGTCGGCGGCGATCCAGGCCAGCGTCTCCAGGCAACCCGCGGCGACGAGCGGATCGGCCATCAGCGCGGACAGTCGCACGCCCTCCTCCAACAGGCGCTTGGCACGTTCGACGTCGCCGTTGCGCCACACGGCGAAACCCGCCGCGAACAACGCCCACGATCGATAGATCGTTTCGCCGCACGCTGCTGTCATGGCGAGCGTCTTCTCGTGGCAGGCGACGGCCCGGGCCGTATCGCCCCCCAGGGCGTAGGCCCAGCCGAGCGAGAGTTGAGCATCCAACTGCATGCCGAGTTCACCGCACGCCTCGTAGCTGCGGATCGCGTCGGTCAGGCGGGCAACCGCGTCGGACTCACCGACATTGCCGCGGGCGAGCGCCATATTCGCCAAGACGTGGTTGACCAGGGCGCCGACCAGCGGCTCCCCGGTCTGCTCGGCGAAGGCGCAGAGCTCCGCGAACCAGCGGTTCGCGGTCGCCAGGTCGCCGTTCAGACCCGCGATCGTGCCGGCGGCGTAGAGCGCCCTGGCTCGATCCGTGGTCCGGCCGCCGCGCGAATGGCCGAGCACGCGCTCATACCAGCGACGTCCCTCATGGAGTCGCCCGCGCAAGCTCCAGAACAGGTACAGGTTCGTGACCATCCCGAGCCCGCCTTCCTCGGACTCGGACAGGCTGAATTCCATTGCCTTTCGCAGATTCGGCAGCTCCCGCTCCAGCCGGGCAACCCAATCCAGCTGATGCGGACCGATCATATTGGCGTCCGCCTCTCTGACCAGTCGCTCACACCAGTCCCGATGCCGCCAGTGCAGGTCCGGGTACCGGCCGGACTCCTCGGCCTTCTCCCGGCCGAATTCCTGAACGGTCTCGAACATCCGGAAGCGCACCGCCCCCTCGGCTTCCTGCCGGACCAGGATCGATTTGTCCACCAGCGCGGACAACGTATCGAGAACCTGGGACTCGGTCATATCACCGGCGCACACCTGCTCGACCGCGTCGAGTTCGAAGCCGCCGGTGAACACGGACAAGCTGGCCCACAGCCGCTTCTCGTCGGGTGTGCACAGGTCGTAGCTCCAGCTGACGGAATACCACAGCGTCTGCTGCCGCTTCGGCGTTCCCCGGCTACCCCGGGTCAGCAGGGCGTACCGATCTCTCAGCCGGGTCTGGATCTGCTCGACCGACATCGTGCGCAGGCGCGCCGCGGCCAGCTCGATCGCCAACGGCAATCCGTCCAGCCTGACGCAGATCTGGGCAATGCCGCGCTGGTTCGCCTCGGTCAGCTCGAACCCCGGTACCGCCGCGGCCGCGCGTTCGACGAACAGCGCCACCGCATGGGAGTGTGCCAGCGCCCGCTCATTGGCCGAATCGGGAATCCCGAGCGGCTGAATCGGATACACGACTTCCCCGCCGATCCCCAGCGCCTCCCGGCTGGTGGCCAGGATTCGCACGTTCGGACAAGCCCGCAGCAGCGCCTCCGACAGCTTCGCGGCCGCGTCGATCACGTGCTCGCAGTTGTCCAGCACCAGCAGCAGATCATGCGGCGCCAGCGCCTCCACCAGCGTGTCGTGCACGGATATGACACCTTGGCTTCGTATTCCGAACGCCGTTGCCACCACATCGGGCAGTAACGCGCCATCGCGCAGCTCCCCCAACTCGACCAGCCACGCCCCGTTCGTGAATTTCTGCCGCACCTTGTGAGCGACCCGCAGTGCGAGCCTGGACTTTCCGACCCCGCCGATCCCGGTCAGAGTCACCAGACGTGACCCGGGCAGCAGATTGCCGACCTCGGACAGCTGGGTCCGTCGATCGACGAAGCTGGTCAGCTCCAGCGGCAGATTTCCCGTCCCCTCGCGCAATCCGTCGCTGCGGATACGCGGAACTCCTTGCGGCACCGACGGTTCCGAATTCACCGACGATTCGGATTCGGCGCCGGGTTCGCCGCGCACCGCCATGTCGTCGACCGCGAATCCGCGCTCGAGCTGTATTCGGCGCAGTCGCCCGCCGAATTCCGCCGCGGACGGCCGGTCGTGCGGGTCGCGCGACATCGCCGCCTCGATCACCGCGCGTACATCCCAGGCAATACCGATTTCACAGCGCTCGGAATTCGACGGGGCGGTGATGCGCACGAACCGGGCCACCGCCTGCTCGCCACTGCGGCGTGCGAACGCGACGTCGCCGGTGAGAGCACAGAGCAAGGTGGCTCCCAGCCCGTAGACGTCCGAGCCGCGGCCGGGGGCCGCTCCACCGAGCACCTCGGGCGCGGTGAAGGCCGGCGAGCCGGTGCTCGGTTCGGCCGCAGGCTCGAACTCATCGCAGACGTGTGCGAAGCCGAAGTCGGTCAACACCGGCTCGTCGTAGTCGGTGAGCAGTATGTTCGCGGGCCTGACATCGCGATGGAGAACTCCCGCTCGATGCGCGGACTCCAGCGCTCCCGCCATCCGCACCCCGATATGCAGCGTCTCCGCGAGCGACAGCGGACCGTGGTCCCGGAGCCGTTCGCCCAGCGAGCCACGGGAAAAGTACGGCATGACCAGGTAGGGACGGCCGCCGGCCGTCTGACCGACCTCGAGCATGCCGACGATGTTCGGATGCCCGGTGAGACGCCCCAGCACTCGCTGCTCGCGAAAGAACCGTTCCCGGTCCTCCTCCAGGTCGCCGGTGAGAACCTTCACAGCCACGTCGCGGTCGGCGGCAACCTGGATGCACCGATAGACGACTCCGAGACCGCCCCGCCCGATCTCATGGGCGTCTTCGAGCCCGGCAGCGCTCAACTCCGTCACGATATCGGGATCGCCACCACGCTGCGCTTCGAATGAATCACTTTCGGCCATCGGTTACTCGCAAATCGCCAGCAGCGGACACCAGTCAGAATATCTCCACGCGCGTGGTCGGACCATCGCGAAAAATGCTCGCGACCGGCCGTGAGTACCGGCGTCGGGCGAATCCTGCCGAGAACCGGACCGGGCAAGCCCGGGAAATGTAGGTATGCCGGAAATAGGTATGCCGCTGGTGAATCGACCGTCGTGCGGAGGCAACCGCGCGATCGATGCTGTCTTCACTGCCGAGCGCGGTGGATTCTCCCGAATACTCCGCCAGGGCTTCGTTCAGCCCCGCAGGTCGCACCGGGCGACACAGGCTCGGCATCGAAAATCCTGAGGAGGATCTCAATGGCTACCGGACGTCGTCCCCACCACCGGACCGCCCGCCGTCTCGCTGTCTACGCCCTGGCAGCCGCATCATTGTCGATCGTGGCGACCGCTCAGGCTTCGGCACTCGTCCCGGAATCGCCGGCACGGACCATTCCAGCAGCCATGAGCCTTTCCGGCACAAAGATTTCGGCGGACTCCGCCGTGAACAGTTCGGAACTCGACGGCTGGATCCGCCAGGCAATGGTTATCATGGCCGCACAGGGCATTCCGGGCAGCTATGACGCAATCCACCGCAATATCATGCGGGAATCGGGCGGGGATCCCGGCGCGATCAACCTCTACGACTCCAATGCGGCCAAGGGCACCCCGTCCAAAGGGCTGCTCCAGATGATCGATCCGACCTTCCAGGCATACCATGTCGCCGGAACCTCGTGGGACATCTGGGATCCGGTAGCCAACATCACCGCCGCCTGCAACTACGCGGCAGCGCGCTACGGTTCGATGGACAACGTCAACTCGGCGTACTGATCGTCGACGAGCCGGCCCTCGAGGTGCGGGCTGAACAGTCGACTCCGGTCCGGACAACCGCGCAGCGTCGCGCGGTTGTCCGGACCCATTGGGGTGCACGGAGTTCATGCGCCCCATGGTCGTCGCCACGGGAGTTGCTGATCGGCGATGTAGTTGCGGATGGTCGACAGGGCCGCGCCGGCGCGGGAGGTGCCGGTCGGTTCGGCGGTGGATGGATTCGGTTGTGCGGCACGCGCTTTCAGGGCCGTGGCTACGGCGGTGGCCCACGCACTGATGTCGTCCCAGTTCCGCAGATCCGACGGCGGAAGCGTGTGCAGGGGTGAGCCGGGCAGCTTCAGCATCCAGCGGTCCAGTCCACGGAGGCCGGCAGGGTTCCAGCGTCCACCGAACAGTGCCGTGGAGAAGGGCGCGAGCCAGGAGTAGCGGGCGAGCAGTCGGTCCAGCTGGGATCGAACGTCGGATTCGGACTGGTCCGGACCGATCCGGCCGATCGCGAAGACGGCCACGTCGCGGTGCGCGAGCACGGGACCGAAGCGATTCAGGAAGCTGCGGGCCGGACGCGGCCAGCGGCCGTAGTAGAAAGGCGCGCCGAGGATGACGGCGCGGTAGTCGTCGATCGTGCGGAGGTCGTGCATGGCACGGCACTCCACGTCGAGTCCCGATTCCCGCAGCGTGTTCGCGAGATGGTCGGCGATCTCCCGCGTCGCGCCGTAGCGGGTCGCATAGGCGATCAGAATTCGGCCCTTCATGACGTTTTCCTTTGTGTCACTTCGGTATTGCGAGGTGGTCGGGCGAAGTGGGCGGTGGTGCCGGCCGGTGGAACAGTTCGGCCATCCGGGCCGGGAGCCCGGGCCCGGTTCCCGGCGTCATCAGGGCCGCGGTGGCGGCCGCGATGCCCAGACGGACGGCGTCGTCGAGCGGGTAGCCACGGGACAGGCCCACGGTGATGCCGCCTACCTGAGCGTCACCGGCGCCGGTGCCGCTGCGGACCGCGACCTCCGTCGCCGGGAACCACTCGTCGTCCTTCGCGGTCACCGCGAGCGTACCGCTGGAACCCAGTGACACCACCACGATTTCGCTCACTTCACGGGTGATCAGCTCGCGCGCGGCGGCGACTCGTGATTCGCGGTCCGGCAATGGACGGCCGATGTACTCGGTGAGTTCGCGCACGCTCGGCTTGACCAGGTGGATGCCGCGCCGGACGGCGCGTAGCGCGGCCCCCGAGGTGTCCAGAACCAGCGGTACCTGGAGATCGGTGAGCAGGTCGGCGAGGCGCTGGTAGAAGTCCGCCGGAACTCCGGGCGGCAGACTGCCGCTGGCGACCACGTACCGGCAATCCTGTGCCGCCCGTTCGATTTCGGCGAGGCAGCGATGTACTTCGGGGGCTGTCAGCCGGGGACCGGGCAGTACGAAGCGGTACTGTTCGCCGGTGTCGGACGCGGTCACCGCGAAGCACTCGCGAGTGTTGTCGGCGACGCGCACCGGCCGCATGGGGACGCCGGCCCCGCGCACCAGTTCCATCAGCAGCTCGCCCGGTGGCCCACCCGCGGGGAATACCGCGGTCACCGTCTCGTCCAGCGCTGCGATGGTCCGCGCGACATTGATGCCGCCCCCGCCGGGGTCGAATCTCGGTGCCGTGCACCGGGTCTTGTCGGTGGGCCGGACGGACGGGGCCGTGGTGGCGATATCGATCGCCGGATTCATTGTCAATGTCACGATCGACATCGGCCGCCTCCTGTGGGCCCGGTGCTGCTGACGCAGTCGATTTCACGCGCATCCGGTGGCGACCGGTAGGGCATCGGGTAGTCCGGCGGTGGGACCGTGGTCGTCGCCGCAGAGACCGAAGTCCTCTGTTCTGCCGGGACCTCCCGGGCAACCCTGGAGGCATGGACACCAACGCCTGTGCCCCTGACACCGCGGTATGCCCGGACCAGCGGCGACAGCCGGTCATCGTCGGCATCGACGGCTCGCGGGCGGCGGTGCGCGCCGCCGAGTGGGCGGCCGAGGAGGCCGCGGCCCGGCGATCGCCGCTACGGCTGGTCGCGGTGGTGCCGGCGATCGACAAGCCCGCTTTCCGCCCCGGGGGCAGCCGGTACCGCGAGGCCGCTCATGCGCTCGAGGCCGCTCGCGACGCGGTGCTCGCCCGGCATCCGAGTACCGGGGAGGACCCGCTCGACATCGCCGTCGAGGTCCGGCGCGGACAGACCGATCACGTGCTGCGCGACGCGTCCGGCGCGGCCGCGCTGCTGGTGCTCGGATCCACCGGAATCGGATTCTTCTCCCATATGGTGCTGGGCTCCACGGCGCTCACCGTCGCGCGCGAGTCACGCTGCCCGGTCGCCCTGGTGCGTCCGGCGGACGCGCGACGGAGCGGCGTGCTGGTCGTGGTCACCGATTGGCACAGCGCGAAGACTGCCCTGCGAGCGGCGTTCCAGGCCGCGCAGGATCGTGGCACCGACGTCACGGTGGCGCGGGTCTGGCAGGGGCGGCCGTGGTCGGGCATACCGGAGTGGGGAACCGGCGAATCGCTGATCTCCGACGCCCAGATCCGGCGCTGCGCGCAGGACTATCCCGGGGTCGAGTTCCGGCCGGTGACCATCGTGGGCGATGTGGTCACCGCGGTCGAACGGTTCAGCGGGTCGGCTCAGCTCGTCGTCGTCACCCATCGCTCCGACGCGATCACGCCGTCGCGCCTGGGGCACCCGGTCCAGGACCTGGTGCGCCATTCGACCTGCCCGGTGCTGATTCTCCCGGACACACCGGATCCGGCCATTCACACGGAGGTAGCGAACCGATGACCACCGCGACCGAGCACCTGCGCAACGCGATTCTCCCGGACCGGCTTCCGGCGCAGCTGCGGGAGACCCACACCGGCCTGGTCCTGTTGTTCGGTGACCGCGCCTACAAGGTGAAGAAACCCATCGCCACCGACTTCCTCGACTTCGCCACTACTGCGGCCAGAGAACGGGCGCTGCGACGCGAACTCGAATTGAACCGGCGCTGGGCCTCCGATGTCTACCTCGGCCTGGCCCACCTCACCGATCCGCTCGATGGTCCCGCCGAACCCGTATTGATCATGCGACGCATGCCCGAATCGCGTCGGCTGAGCGTACTGGTCACCGGAGGTGAGGTCGGCCGCACCGAACTGTCCGAGCTGGCGACGATCCTCGCGCAATTTCACCGCAATGCCAGCCGCGGCAGCGCCATCGATCAGGCCGGAACGGCCGAGGCGCTGCGGCAGCGCTGGCGAACCCTGTTGCACGGCTCGCCACCCCATCCGCTCACCGAGCTGGAGCCGGCGCTGGTCCACCGCATCGAGGAGCTGGCCACGCGGTTCGTCGACGGCCGGGCGCCACTGTTCGCGCAGCGCATCGAGAACGGCCGCATCCTCGATGGGCACGGCGACCTGCTGACCGAGGACATCTTCGCGCTTGCGGACGGCTTCCGGATCCTGGACTGCCTGGACTTCGACGACTCCCTCCGCGCCGTCGACGGGCTCGACGATGCCGCCTTCCTGGCCATGGATCTGGAATTCCTCGGACGACCGGACCTGGCCGAGGGTTTTCTCGACGATTACCTGGGCGCGAGCCACGATTCGCCACCCGCGGCCCTCCGTCACCACTACATCGCCTACCGGGCGATGGTGCGCGCGAAGACGAACCAGCTCCGCGTCGCGCAGGGCGAGGAGAAGTTCCTCGGCCACACGCGTCGGCACCTGGAACTGGCGGCGCGGCACCTGGAGGCCGGGGCGGTACGATTGGTCCTGGTCGGCGGGCTGCCGGGCACCGGAAAGTCCACTGTCGCAACCCGTCTGGCGGAGGCCACCGGCGCCGAGGTCATCTCGAGCGACACCGTACGCGCGCGGCTGCGGGCCGCGGGCGAGATCACCGGCGAGAGCGGCGTTTTCGACGCGGGGGCCTACGGCTCCGAGGCGAAAGCACTGGTGTACATCCACATGCTGAAACTGGCCCGTGAGCGACTGGCCCTCGGCGCCTCGGTGATACTCGACGCGGCCTGGATCGACGCCGACAAACGTGCCCGCGCAGCCGCGCTCGCAGAACACGCGCAGGCCGAACTGGTCCCGCTGCGCTGCGACTGCCCGCCCGAGACCGCGGCCGGGCGCATCCGCGCGCGCCGGTCGGGCGACTCCGAGGCCACCCCTGATATCGCGCGTTCGCTGGCCGCGACCGCCGACCCGTGGCCGGCCGCAATGGTTCTCGACACGACCGCACCGCTCCACACGACCCTGGCACAGGCGCTGCGCGGATGGAGTGCGATCGGTCCGCGAGCGAGCTCGCTGAACGGGTCCATCCACCGTCTACCCGCGCACCCGCCGCGGTGACCTCCGCATGACTGCGGAAATGGCCGCGCGCGCAGCCGAGATTCGGGAGGGCGCGAAGGCCGGCGAGTCCGCGGTGCGGCTGGATCCGACCGAACGCCTCGATCTGCTGCTCCGCGATCTGCGCAGCAGCCGGAACGGACTCACCGAGCGCGAGGCCCGGCGCCGCCTGGTCCAGGTCGGCCCGAACCAGCTCCGCCGACGCGGCGGCCGATCCTGGCCTCGGGAACTGGTGCGGCAGTTCACGCATCCGCTGGCTCTCCTGCTCTGGGCGGCAGCCGGATTGGCCGCCGCGGTGGGTATCGTGCCGATCGCCGTGGCCATCGTGATCGTGATCGTGGTCAACGCGGGATTCGCGTTCGTGCAGGAACGCCATGCGGAGCAGGCGGTGGAGGCGCTGGCCGCCTATCTGCCGCCGCGGGCGCGGGTGATCCGGGACGGGACCCTCGCCGAGATCGATGCCACCGAGCTGGTTCCGGGTGACGTGCTGGTGATCGCCGAGGGCGATCGGATCTCGGCGGACGCCCGGATGCTCGACGGCGGCATCGAGGTCGACCTGTCCGCGCTGACCGGTGAATCCATGCCCGTCTACCGGGCGGCCGATCTCGCCGATGCCGGCGTCCCGCTGCTGCATGCGCGCGACCTGGTCTTCAGCGGGACCACCTGCACCGAGGGCGAGGCCCGGGCGGTCGTGTACGCCACCGGGATGAGTTCGGAGCTGGGCAGGATCGCCTCTCTTTCCGAGCGGGTACGGCCCGAGGAGAGCCCGCTCGAACACCAGGTGCGCCGGGTGGCATGGCTCATCGCGCTGGTCTCCGTCGCACTCGGGGCCGCATTCATTCCGCTGGCGACCCTCGCCGCCGGGCTGTCGTTCGTGAACGCGATCGTCTTCGCGGTCGGACTGCTGGTCGGCAATGTTCCCGAAGGTCTGCTCCCGGTGATCACGCTGGCGCTGGCGATCGGCGTGCGAGAGCTCGCCCAGCGCGGGGCGGTCGTCAAACGGCTGAGCGCCGTCGAGACGCTGGGGTCCACCGACGTCATCTGCACCGACAAGACCGGCACCCTCACCGAGAATCGGATGCGAATCGTGGTGGCGCACACCGCCGCCGGCCGATTCGACTTCGCACCCGATCATCCGCCACCCGCACCGCACCCCACCTTGATGCGGATGGCCACCGCGATGGCCGCCTGCAACAACGCGCGTCTCGGCGTTCCCGGAACGAACAGCAGCGCCAGCGGCGACCCGACCGAGGTGGCAATCCTCGAAGCCGCTGCGGCACTGGGTTTTCGACTCGACCCCGAGGTGCGCTCGAGACAGCGGATCCGCCAGTTCCATTTCGATCCGTCCCGCAAGCGGATGTCCACCCTCGACACCGACGACGCCGGTGCGCGGATCGTGCACGCCAAGGGAGCCCCGGAATCGCTGCTGCCGCTGTGCGAAACCGAGCTCGATCGTGACGCCCGGCCGGTGCCACTCACCGCCGCGCGGCGCGCCGATCTCGACAATCTGGTCGATGACCTGGCCCGGCAGGGTCTGCGGGTACTCGCCGTCGCCGAACATCGCCTGAACGAAGCGGATCCGGCCCCGCAGCGGGACGAGCAGGCCGAGCGCGGATTGACGCTGCTCGGCGTGGTGGCGATGGAGGATCCGCCGCGCCGGGAGGTGGCTGACGCCGTGGCCGCCTGCCACACCGCCGGCATCCGGGTCATCGTCATCACCGGAGACCACGGTCTGACCGCCGGTGCGGTAGCCGCCCAGGTCGGCATTACCCGGGGTAACCCCGTCATCGTGACGGGCGACGACCTCGACAACATGTCCGAGCACGAGCTGGACGAGCTGCTCGCCGGGGATGCCGTCCCGATCTTCGCCCGTTCCTCACCCGAGGCCAAGCTGCGGATCGCCGACGCGCTCCGCGCCACGGGCCATGTGGTGGCGATGACCGGCGACGGCGTCAACGACGCGCCTGCCCTGCGCCGCGCCGATATCGGAATCGCCATGGGCCGCTCGGGAACCGACGTGGCCCGGGAAGCCTCCACCATGGTGCTGACCGACGACAACTTCGCCACCATCACAGCCGCCGTTCAGGCTGGTCGGCGCGTCTACGTCAACATCCGCAAGTTCATCT
Source organism: Nocardia niigatensis NBRC 100131 (assembly GCF_000308655.1). Taxonomy (GTDB): domain Bacteria; phylum Actinomycetota; class Actinomycetes; order Mycobacteriales; family Mycobacteriaceae; genus Nocardia; species Nocardia niigatensis. The sequence continues at coordinate 16,649 of NZ_BAGC01000053.1, forward strand.
TCTACATCTTCGCCCACGCCACCCCGGAGGTCGTACCGTTCCTGGTGTTCGCGCTCTCCGGTGGCGCGGTTCCCATTCCGCTGACGGTGCTGCAGCTGCTGTCCTTCGACGTCGGCACCGAAACCCTCCCCGCCCTGGCCCTCGGTCGCGAACCCGCCGAACCCGGCCTCATGCATCAGCCTCCCCGTCCTCGCGACGAACCGGTCATCCGCGCGCCGATGTTGTTGCGCGCCTGGCTGTTCCTGGGCGTGATCTGCGCGGCCCTGGCCATGGCGGGGTTCTTCTATGTGCTGCTGCGCGCCGGATGGCGTCCAGGGGCCCCGACCGGGCCGGGCACTCCCCTGCATCATGCCTATCGGCAAGCCACCACCATGACCCTGCTCGGCTTGGTCACCGGCCAGATCGGCACCGCCTTCGCCGCCCGGACCGAACGCGCCTCGCTCCGCTCGATCGGTGTGCTGTCCAATCCACTCCTGTTGTGGGGCATTGCCTTCGAATTGGCGCTCACCGCCGCCATCATCTATCTCCCGCCCCTTCAATCTCTCCTCGGCACCGCTGCGCTCACCCCCGGCATGCTCGCTCTCACCGCCCCGTTCCCGTTCATAGTCTGGGGCGCGGACGAATTCCGCCGCTGGCTCGTCCGGCGGCGCGCTCACCCCGCTGATTCCGCCTAGGTCGCCGGGTCTCCCGCCGCGGCTGATCTCCCCGCGCCCTCGAGTACGCTCCTCGGCGCGGGGCCGATCATGCGGAGCGCGGACGGATCATTCGGTCAGGAACTGCACGCACGTGCCGATGGTGGTCAGCCGCCGGTAGTCCGATTCCTCGATGCGGCGGCCGGAGGCCGCGGAAATCCGCTCGACGAAGGTCAGGAAGTCGAGCGAGTCGAGAGCCAGCGTCTCGCGCAGGGGTGCGTCGGCGGGGAGCGCCGCCAGCCGGTCGGGGGTGTCGAATCCGTGCAGGGCGTCGCGGACGATCCCCTCCGCGACATCGTCGGACAGCGTGGTGGACATGGCCTTCAGAGCTCCTCTGGTTTTTGCAGCAGGTCGGACAGCGTATGGAGGAAGCGGGCGCCGATCGCGCCGTCGGTGGCGCGGTGGTCGGCCGACAGGGTGGCGGTCAGCTGGGGACGGACGCCGAGCAGACCGTCGACCGCGCAGGGGCGGTCACTGATCGCGCCGAATCCGACAATCGCGACCTGCGGCGCCGCGATGACCCCGTAGACGGAATCGACGCCCAGATCACCGAGATTCGTGACGGTCATGGTCGCGGGTGTGGCGTCCGAGGAGCGCAGATGCACGGCACGGGCGCGTTCCACGACGCCACGCAGGGCGCTCATCAGGTCCGGCAGAGCGAGGCGGCCGGCGTCGGGAATCGTGGGGACGATGATGCCGCCCGAACGCATGGACACCACTACCCCGAGGTGAACGCTTGCGGCGGGATGGAATTCGTCGTCGAACCAGTGGCCGTTCAGTTCCGGCACCGCCTCGGCCGCCCGGGCCGTAGCCGCCAGGAGCAGCGCGGCGGGCAGCATCCTGGCCGCGACCGGTACGCCGCGGTTGTAGTCCGCCAGCCAGTCCAGCGCCGCGCTCATATCGATGGTGCACGACAGATAGTAGTGCGGCACAGTGCGTTTCGATCTCGTCATCGCGGCCGCGATCAGTTTGCGGACCTCCGCGGGATCGTGTGCCGCGGTCCGCGCGGGCTCCGGTGCCGCGGAATCCGCGGCAGGGACGGATCTCGTTGTGGCGGTATCGGGTTCGGCAGGAGGTCGCGCGGCGGCGGGCGCCGCATCAGGGGCCGGTCGCGAGGCGGCCGCGCGCACATCGGCGGCCCGGACCGCGCCCCCGGGGCCCGTCCCGGTGAGATCGGCGAGCGTCACCCCGGTTTCGCTCGCCAGCCGACGCGCGTACCCGGTGGCGCGCACCGCCGCCCGGTGCCCGCCCCGACGCTCGGCGATCGCGCGGTCGACATCGGCCCGTACGACCCGGCCGCCGGGTGCGGTGCCGTGTACCGCCGCCAGGTCGATCCCGGCCTCGTCGGCGAGCCGATGGACGAGCGGCGTTGCGCGGACCGGTGATTCGGGCTCCTGCGGGCCGGGCGGCCCGGTAGCCGGCTCCGGTACGGGTGGCGGGTTCGCAGCGGCCGGCGCGGCCGCCACATCGATCGTCGCCAACGGCGTTCCGACCGGAACCGTGGTCCCCTCGGAGACCAGCAGGTCGCCGATCACGCCGTCCTCGAAGCATTCGACCTCGATCGCCGCCTTGGTGGTGTCGACCTCGGCCACGACGTCACCACGATGAACGACATCGCCCGGCCGCACGCGCCATTCGAGCAGGGTGCCCTCGGTCATGTCCGCGCCGAGCGACGGCATCCGGAATTCGGACAACTCAACTCACCGCCTTGCGGACGGCCTCGGCGACGACCGCGGGCTGGGGTAGCGCGGCTTCCTCGAGCTGGCGGGCATAGGGAATCGGAACCTCCGCGCTGCAGACGCGCGCGATCGGAGCATCCAGGAGGTAGTACCCGTTCTCCGCGGCACGCGCGGCGATTTCGGCGGCGATGCCGACGCTGCGCCACCCCTCATCGACGATGACCAACCGGTGTGTCCGCGCGAGTGACGCGAGGACCGTCGCCTCGTCCAGCGGACGCAAGGTGCGCAGGTCGATGACCTCCGCCGCGATGCCCTCCACGGCCAGCTCGTCGGCCGCGGCCTCCGCGACGCGGAGCGCGCCGCCATAGGAGACCAGCGTGACATCGGACCCGGCGCGCCGGACGACGGCCGAGTCGATGTCCACGGCGCCAGCATCCGAGGGCAGTTCGGCCTCGCTGTTGTACAGCGCGATCGGCTCGAAGATCAGTACCGGGTCCGGGTCCTGCAGCGCCGTCCACAACATGCCGCGAGCGTCCGCGACGGTGGCCGGCGAGAGGACGCGCAGTCCGGGGATGTGCGCGTAGAACGCCTCCAGGCTGTGCGAATGCTGCGCCCCCAGTTGCCTTCCCGCGCCCGTGGCCATGCGGATGACCAGCGGCACGCCGAGCTGGCCGCCGGACATGTGCCGCAGGGTCGCGGCATTGTTGAGAATCTGGTCCAGGGCGAGCAGGCTGAAGTTGACGGTCATGATCTCGACGATGGGACGCAGCCCACCCAGTGCCGCACCGATTCCCGCGCCCACGAAGGCGGATTCGCTCAAGGGGGTGTCGCGAATGCGCTGCGGGCCGAATTCGTCGAGCAGGCCCCTGCTCACGCCGAAGCAGCCGCCGTAGGCGCCCACGTCCTCGCCCATGAGGAAAACCCGATCATCGCGAATCAGGGCTTCACGCAACGCTTCCCGGACGGCGTCCCGATAGGTGGTCATCTCGTCTCCGCATACACGTGGCGGGTCAGGTCGGCGACAGGTTCGAGTGGCGCCGCTTCGGCGGTCGCGACCGCGGCGTCGATCTCCGCGTCGACTTCCTTCTCCAGCACGGCCCGATCGTCGGGCCCGCACGCGCCGTCGGCGCGCAGTGCCGCGAACAGATTCGGGATGGGATCGCGGGACTTCCATTGCTCGATCTCGGCCTTGTCCCGGTACCGATCCGCGTCGTACATCGAATGCGCACGGAACCGATAGGTGCGCAATTCCAGAAAACACGGTCCGCGCCCGCCGCGGATGGATTCGGTCGCGCGCCGGGTGGCGGCCGCGACCGCGACCGCGTCCATGCCGTCCACCGGCCAGGACGCGAGTCCGTAACTCGCGGCCCGCAGGGACAGATCGGTCACCGCGTGCTCGCGCCGGAGCGCGGTGCCCATGGCGTATCGGTTGTTCTCGCAGGCGAACAGCACCGGCAGGCGCCACAGTGCCGCGAGGTTGAGGCACTCGTGGAACTCACCCTCGGCGACCGCGCCATCGCCGAACAGGCACACGGTCACGGCATCGCGCCCGCGGAGCGAGTCCGCGAGGGCCAGACCGACCGCCAGGGGCAGCCCGCCGCCGACGATGGCATTGCCGCCGTAGAAGCGGCGTGGGCCGTCGAACAGATGCATGGAGCCGCCGCGGCCGTGGCTGCATCCGGTTGCGCGGCCGTACATCTCGGCCATCACGGCGTCCATCGGAATGCCCCGGGCCAGCGCGTGCCCGTGCTCACGGTAGGTGGAGACGACGGCGTCACCGGGTTCGAGCACGCTCAGCAGCCCCGCAGCGATCGCCTCCTCCCCGATCGACAGGTGCAGGAAGCCACGAATGGACTCGGCGCTGTAGAGCTGCACGCACCGCTCCTCGAAGCGGCGGATGCGAATCATCTGACGCAGCAACGACAGTCGCTCGTCGACGGCGGGCACGGCCCCGTCCCCCGCTGCGGCGGTCACCGGGCACTCTCCAGCGTCGAGATGTCACCTTCGGGAAGACCGAGGTCGCGAGCCTTCAGCAAGCGGCGCATCACCTTTCCGCTGCGGGTGTGCGGCAGGGCGTCGGTGAAGACGACCTGCTTGGGGGCCACCGCGCCCATTTGCCTTCTGCCGAAGGCGACGATGTCGTCGTGAAGCTCCTGTGACGGTTCCCGTCCCGGCCGTAGTTGCACGAACGCCTTGACCACCTCGCCCGCAATCGGATCCGGGGTGCCGATGACCCCGGCCTCGGCGACTGCCGGATGCGCCATCAGCACGCTCTCGACCTCGAACGGGCCGATCAGGTGCCCGGCGGACTTGATGACGTCGTCGGCCCGGCCGACGAACCAGTAGTAGCCGTCGTCGTCCCGTCGCGCCAGGTCCCCGCTCAGGTACCACCCGTCGGCGAAGGCTCGCGCGTACTTCTCCGGTTCGTTCCAGTAGCCGCGGAACATCGACGGCCACCCGGTGCGCAGGGCCAGCTCCCCCACCTCGCCGGGTGGCGCGGGCTCGACCCGTCCGTCGTCGGTCACCGCGGCACGCCCATCGCGGCCACGGCGCAGGATGGTCGCTTCGATACCCGGGAGCGGACGGCCCATCGAACCGGGGCGGATCTGCTCGGCCGCGAAATTGGCGATCATGATGGCACCGGTCTCGGTCTGCCACCAATTGTCGTGCACCGCATGACCGAGCACCTGTTTGCCCCACACCACGATCTCGGGGTTCAGCGGCTCACCGACGCTCGCGACGAAACGCAGGCACGACAGATCGGTACCGGCCGGCAGTTCGTCGCCGCGCCGCATGAGCATCCGCAGCGCGGTAGGCGCGGTGTACCACACCGAAACCCGTTCCGCGGTCAGGACTTCATACCAGCGCTGGGCATCGAAATCGGCCTCGTCACTGATCAGCGTCACCCCCAGCACCAGGGGTGCGATGACACCGTATGTCATGCCGGTGACCCAGCCGGGGTCGGCCGTGCACCAGAAGACGTCACCGGGCCGCAGATCGAGGGCGTAGTGGGCGCTGATCCGGTGGGCCAGCACGGCGCCGTGCACGTGCACGGCGCCCTTGGGTGTGCCGGTGGTGCCGCTGGTGAAGTGCAACAGGGCCGGATCCTCGGGTCCGGTCGGCGCGATGGGGAATTCGTCCTCGACGAGACCCATCGCCAGTGTCAGGCCGACGGTGTCGTCGACCGGCGGATCGTCGATGTCCGCGTCGGTGACCAGCACATGCCGGAGTGCGGGCAGAACCGCCCGATTCGCCGCGATCTTGCCGCGGTACTGCCCGACGGTGGTGATCAATGCGGTCGCACCCGAGATCTCGAGCCGTTGCCGGACCGGTTCCGGGCCGAAGGCCGAGAACAGCGGGACCACAACACATCCGGCCTTCCACGCTCCGAGACAGGCGATGTACAGCTCCGGCGTGCGGCCGAGCAGCAGGCACACCCGATCGCCGCGCCGCACACCGAGGTCACGCAGCACATGGGCGAATCTGTTGCTGAGCGTGGCCAGTTCGGAGTACGTCAAGGTGGTGACGCCGCCCGCGGCGGCCAGGCAACGCAGCGCCGGCGCATCCGCCAGGGGTGTTCCGAGATGCCTGTCGACGGCCTCGTGAGCGATGTTCACACCACCGCCGGGCAGCCCATCGAGAGCGGCGTGGGCGGTGTCCCAACTGAATGCCCGGCAGGACATCTCGTACGCCTCGAGATTGGCCTCGGCCCGCTCCCGCGGCGTCTTGTCGATCGGCGCCCAGCGCATCGGCGTCGGCATCGACGGCTGTTGGCGGTTCGTGGTCTTCATCGGTACCTCCCATATCCAGTCAACGACCGCGACCCTGATGCGGGGCAGGGCGCAAAGACCATCGCGGCGGTGACCTCCGTCGTCCGTGCCGTGGCACGAGTCCTCTGCCGTCGACCACCGCGGGGAGCGCACGCTCGAGCCGTACCGAGTGCTCGACCACCTCCCGAAAGGCAGTGTCCGATGAGCCATCACACCGATCCGTACGCACCGAGCCTGCACACCGCCCACGAATGGCTGGCGGCCGTGGCCGAGGCCATCGACACCGAGGACCGCTTCGTCGCCCACCGCGCCCTGCGCGCGTGGTTGCACACCGTGCGTGACCGCCTGGGCGTCAATGCGGCCGCGCATCTCAGCGCCCAGTTGCCCGAACTGCTGCGTGGGGTGTTCTTCGAGGGATGGATGCCGGCACAGGTGCCGGTCCCCCACGATGCGCCGTCATTCCTCACCCAATTCGCCCATGCCGCGGGTGTCACCCCGGAAGCGGCCGTGCCGCTGGCGGGTGCGGTGACCGATGCCCTCGCCGGCCTTTTCTCGCCCGGCCAGCTCGATCATGTGCTCGCGCAGCTGCCGGTGCGGCTGCGCTTCCTCCTGCTCGGCACCGACCTGGCGTCGGTCTACGCGGGAGCTGCGGTCTTCCCGCAGCCGGATGCGACCCAGGCCGAGGATTTCGACCGCCGGCTGACCGCGCTGACCGAGGCGGTCGCCGCACTCGTCCGGGGCCTCGAGTTCCCCGCGGACAACGAACTCGACGAGAACGCCGCCTTCTCCGCCGCGCAGCGGGCTCACCGGATCCTGCTCGCCGAGGGACTGACGGGATCCGGGCGCTGACCCACCACCACGAATGCGCCGCGGGACGGGTCGACAGCCCCCGCGGCACGCGCACCGCACCACATCGAACGAGGAAGCCATGCTGCTCCAATCCACAGTTCCGCTGGGAAGAATCGCCGGAATCCGCATCGCCGTGCACTGGTCCGCCGCGGTCACCGTGGGGCTTTTCACCTGGATTCTCGCCACCTACCTCCAAGGCACCGCCGGCACCGGGATCGTCTGGGCCGCCGCGACGGTCGGTGCGCTCGCGCTGATCGCGTGTCTGCTCGCGCACGAGCTCGCGCATTCGATCGTGGCCACCCGCAACGGAATTCATGTCGAACGCATCGTGCTGTGGCTGCTCGGCGGGGCCTCCGAGCTGACCGACGAGCCGAAGGACGCCCGGACCGACCTGCGGGTCGCGCTGGTCGGCCCCGGCACCAGCCTGTTGCTGGGCATCATGGGCTTCGGCGCGGCGGCGGTGTCGTCGGTCTTCTCCCCAGGCGGCGCGGTCACCGCGACCCTGGTCTGGCTCGCAACCGTGAATGTGGTGCTCGCCGTGTTCAATATGCTCCCGGGCGCGCCGCTCGACGGCGGCCGGGTGGTGCGGGCGGTGATCTGGTGGCGCAGCGGCGACCGGTTGCGTGCCGAGACCGCGGCCGCCCGCTCCGGACAGGTCCTGGGCATGACCCTGGGTGGCATCGGCGTCGCCGAGATCATCGCGTTCGGCAACTTCAGCGGCCTGTGGCTGATCCTGCTCGGCTGGTTCCTCTTCAGCGCCGCCAACAGCGAGCTGACCATGGCGGGCCTGCGACATCAGCTGGGCGCCACCACCGTCGGGGACATCATGACTCCCGCGCCGCAGGCGGTCGACGCCGCATGGACCCTGGACCAGCTCCTCCGATCCGAGCTCGTCTACTCCCGCCACCGGGTGTTCCCGGTCGTCGACCACGACGGCCACCCGTTCGCGGTTCTCGCCTGGGCCGACCTGCTGGGTCCCCGCGCGCGGCTGCACCCCGGCCTCCGTGTCGCCGACCTGGCCCGCCCGCTCCCTCCGGCGGCCATCGTCCGCGCCGACGATCCGCTCGGCGACGTGATCGCCCGAATCGTCCTGCGTCCCAACCTCGATGCGGTCGCCGTCACCGACCCTGCCGGCCGCCTCGCCGGCCTCGTCACCTCGACAGACCTCGCCTTGGCCTGCAATCGCTCCGCCCTGGGACTCCCGGCCGCGCCGTCGGACAGTACCCGCTGAAAAGCGCCTGCGCCGCTACGCCGAGACGAGGTCGCGACGGCGGAAGACGACAAGCCCGACCGCGAACAGGCTCGCTCCGATCAGCGTGAGCACGACAGCCGCGGTCGGCGCGAACGGCTGCATCGGGATGCGCGCCAGCGCGTGGAACGGGGACAGGCGCAGGGACCATTCGGGGAGCTTCAGTGCGGTGCCCAGAGTGTCCCAGAGGTAGGCGGCCACGACGAGGGCGTGGACGAAGGTGACGGCACGCGGGACCACCGCCAGGGCGAGGGTGGCGGCACCGATCGTGACACCGATCAGCGGGAGGCTGTTGGCCGCTGCCGCCGTGAGGGAGCCGAGGGCGACGGGGCGGCCGGTCAGCGCGGCACCGGCCCAGATACCGACGGCGGCAAGGAAGGCCAGTGCGGTGGCGGACCCGAGGGCCAGCAGCGCGCGGCCGGACAGCCAGCCGACGCATGAGCGGGGCATGGCCAGCACGAGTTCCAGGCGGCCGGTAGCCTCCTCGCCTCGCGCGGCCACGATCACGGTGACGGCCAGCAACGCTGCCAGCAGCTGGATCAGTGAGAAGAGCGCGGACACGAATCCGTCGACGGCCAGCTTCTTTCCGAAGAACTGGGTGTAGATGGGTGTGCGCTGCATGAAATCGAGCATCGTCTTGATCAGGCTGCCCATCAGCAGCGCGTAGAGGGCCGTTCCGGCGAACCAGAACCCCAACTGTGGCGCCTCGTCCCGCAACGCCGCCTGCCAGGACGAACCGAGCAGCAGCCGGCGCGGCGCGCGGCTGTCGCGCAGCTCGAGCAGGCCGCGTCCGATGTCACGAGTGCGCAGCAGGACGACCGAGATCGCCAGCAGGACAGCCGTTCCCGAGAAGATCACCGCGAGCGCGGCTGGTGACGGCGGGGCCGGAGGCCGCAATTCCTCGAACCAGCCCAGCGGCGTCACCCAGCGCAGCCAGGGGATCCCGTCGCCGATGTCGGCGGGCGCACGGACCACGAACGCGATGACCACGACCGCCGCCGCGAGCAGCCGCGCGCCACGGACGGTCGCCGTCAGCTGGGAGGTCAAGGCGGCCACCGCCGCGAACAGCAGCGCCGGCGTGACGAGCTGGAGTCCGAGCTCCCCCGACTCCGCGACCGTGAGCAGGTCCTGCGGCACACCGACGGCCGCGAGCGCGAGCACACTCACACCGCCGATCACGCAGGCCTGCACCACGGTAGCCGTTACCGCGGCCGCGAACCACCGTCGGCGCGACTGCCCTCCGGACAGCACCAGATCGCCCCGGGACGCGTCTTCCTCGCCACGGAGCGCACCCGAGGTGATCACCGAGGCCCACACCGCCATGATGATTCCGACGCTGGTCATGGTCCGCCACGCCACCCATCCGGTCGGATCACCGATATCGAACGGATAGCCGTAGAGCGCCCGCAACGCACCGTTGTTCACCAGCGGAGCCAGCATCGCCGATCGGGTCGCCTTCGCGGGGAAAGCCACGACGTAGGTTTGCAGTGACACCGTGCAGAACACGGCCATCAGCACTGTCATCACCACGAGCGAGACGCGATTGGTGTGCAGCCTCGCCCGCACCATCACCAGATATCCGTGCCACGCTTCGCGCGTCATCTCGACGCTCCCGGCAGCACCGAGTCGTGCGGCGTGACCCCGGTTCGTTCACCTCGGTCGTCCCTGCCGTGGTAGTGAACCAGGAAGATCTCCTCCAGGCTGGGTTCCCGGCTGTCCATCGTCGTCACCGGCAGCCGGGCGAGCGCCGACAGCAGCGGCCCCATCGAGCCCCGAACCTGAAGCACCGCATGATGATCGGAACGATCGGCGACCTCGACACCCGCGAGGGCGCGCAGCGCTGCGATATCGACGCCGGATTCGGCGAAGTTCACCTCGACCGTGCGCGCCGACAGGTGCCGCAGCTGGGCCAGGGTCCCTTCGTCGATGAGCCGGCCCGCCCGCAGGATGCCGATGCGGTCGCACAGCGCCTCGACCTCACTGAGCACATGTGAGGACAGGAAGACCGTCTGCCCCCGCTCGCGGGCCTCACCGACCGTGTCGCGAAAAGCCGCCTCCATCAACGGGTCCAGCCCCGAGGTGGGCTCATCGAGGATCAGGATCTCCGCCCGCGTCGCGAACGCGGCGATCAGTTGTACCTTCTGACGATTGCCCTTGGACAGCGCGCGGACCTTCTTGTGCGGATCGAAGTCGAACCGCTCGATCAGCAGGTCCCGGTAGGCGCGATCGCAACCGCCCCGCAGATTCTCCAGGTACTCGAAGGTTTCCGCGCCGGTCAGCGCGGGCCACAGGATCGCCTCGGAGGCGACGTACGCGCAATGACGATGCGCGGCAACAGGTTCGGACCAGGCGTCGCGACCCGCGACGCGCACCGTGCCCGCGCTCGGCCGGTGCAGGCCGAGCAGCAGCCGGATCGTGGTGGTCTTCCCCGCGCCGTTGGGTCCCAGGAACCCGTAGATCTGACCGGCCGGAATATCCAGCTCCAGCCGGTCCAGCGCGAGCGTGGCGCGGTAGCGCTTGCTCACCGCGTGCGCCTCGATGACACCCATGGCCCTCACCTCCGGCCGGCGTACCTCCCCTCCATTCTCGTCCCGGTCAGCGGGTCGGGACCACGATCATCGGGCATTCCACGCTGTGCAGCAGCGCGTTGCTGGTCGAGCCGAGCAGCATGCCGGCGAAGCCACCGCGGCCATGACTGCCGACCACCAGCAGCTGGGCGTTCTCGGCGGCATCCAGCAGGGACTGGATCGGGCGGTCACGCACCAGGATCTGGCGGACCGGCACATCCGGGTAGCGTTCCCCGAATCCGGCGAGTCGCTCGGCGAGCAGCTCGGTTTCGCGTTCGCGCGCGGCGTCCCATCCCGCCAGCGGCAGACCGGCGCGATTGGTGTCGCTCCAGGCGTGCAGCGCGTCCAGGCCGACCTTGCGCCGGGACGCTTCCTCGAAGGCGAGTTCCAGGGCGGGCACGCTGTTCGGGGTGCCGTCGATGCCGACCAGCACCGGCTTCTCCGTGGAGACCGGGTCGATCGCCGACGCCGAATGCACGACCGCGATGGGGCAGTGGGCATGCCGGGTCACCGCGGTACTGACCGATCCGAGCAGGCCGCGCCGGATCGCGCCGCGCCCGCGGCTGCCCACCACGAGCAGGCGGGCGTGCCGCGACCGTTCGATCAGATACGGAATCGCCGTGTCGAAGGTGATATTCGAGTCGATGGTGAGGGCGTCGCCGACGGCGGCGGTGCGCGCCACGCGGGTCGCTTCGGTCACCACGCGCTCTCCCTCGACACGGAGCCAATCGGTGTCGGTGTCGGTGAGCATCGCACCGGGCCCCCATCCACCGGGGACCGCCATCGACGTGACGATCTCCAGCGGCGAACCGTGCAATCCGGCGTCCACGGCCGCCCACGCCACCGCGAAGTACGAGACGGCCGATCCGTCAGTGGCCACGACGACCGGCGGATTCAGTTGCGTGCCACTGGCTTCGGATGGTTTCGACATCTTCGTGCTCCTGTCGTCCACTACCGCACGCCCGCCGCCCGCAGTGCGGCAAGGCGATTGGCGTATTCGGTCTCGTCGATCTCGCCGCGCGCGAAGCGCTGCGCGAGGAGTTCCTGCGGCGACGGGGATTCGTAGCGGCCGGAGCTGTCCCGGCCGGAAACCGCGAACCGGACCGTGAGCGCGATCCCGACGATGAGCAGGGCCCAGAAGACCAACATGCCCACGCCCATCCAGGCGTAGCCCCAGCCACTCATATCGTGGCCGTACCAATACATCATGGCGATGCCTCCAGTTCCGTTGTGTCGCCGTTACCGCTGGTCCGCGCCGGACGCCTCGAGCACGTCGGCTCGACCGGTGGTCGCGCCCCCGTCCACCACGAATTCCGAACCGGTGGAGAAGGTCGCCTCGGTGACGAGGAACCGCACCATGGCGGCGACCTCCGCCGGCTCGCCGAATCGGGGCAGGGGCTGTGTGGCGGCGATCGACTCGTCCATGCCCATGGTCATCGCCGTATGGATCGGGCCGGGGTGCACCGAGCACACGCGAATGCCGGACGAACCCAGTTCCAGCGCCGCGGCTTTGGTCACTCCGCGCAGTCCCCACTTGCTGGCGACGTAGCCGCTGATACCCGCATAGCCCATCAGGCCGGCGGTCGAGGAGATATTGACGATCGTGCCGCCGCCCGCGGCGCGCAGGCGAGGCGCGGCCAGCCGCATGCCGAGCCAGGACCCGTAGAGGTTGACGTCCAGCACGTGCCGGAACAGGGCGGGCGATTCGGACTCCACGGTCCCGTAGTCGAGGATTCCGGCGTTGTTCACGAGCGCGCCGAGCGGGCCGAACTCTCGCTCGGTCTCCTCCAGCACCCGCTCCCACTCGTCTTCGTCGGTGACGTCGAGATGATGGAATCGGGCTTGCGGCGCATGGGTTTCGGCGAGCTTCGTCCCGTCGTCGGTGAGCAGGTCGGCGATCACCACACCGAAGCCCGCCTTCACCAGTTCCGCGACCACCGCTGCGCCTATGCCTCGCGCACCGCCGGTGACGATCGCACTCCTGTCCGCGAACTCCGTCATGGCTGTCCTCCGATCCGCGTGAATCCGCTGTTCTTTCACAGCATCCCGCGCGGGTGAGATGCGGCGAGACGGCCGAAAGTCACCGGTTCCGAGGGCGTATGTCGGGCCATCGGTCCCTGCGGGAAATCCGCCGCACGGCCGAGGATCGAAGTCGACATTCCACCGAGAGGAACGCCCATGAAGACATCGACCGCGACGGCGATCGGCCTGGCCTCTGCCCTCACCGGCCTGGCGGCCGGCTACCGGCTCTTCGCCCGCACCAAGTGCGTGACCTGGGGATCGACCACCGACGAGGTTGGGCGGGCGATGCCCGGGGACGACCTGCTGCCCGGGGCGGGCACCGTCACGACCCGTGCGATCACGGTCGCCGCCACTCCGGAGCAGATCTGGCCGTGGCTGGTTCAGATGGGCCCCGGACGCGCCGGGGCCTACACCTACGACTGGGTCGAGAACCTCCTCGGTCTGGACATGCACAGCGCCGACGAGATCCTGCCGCAGTATCAGCAGCTCGCGGTGGATGACGTGCTGCCGATGGGCAAGTCCGGTCCGGCCATGCGGGTGGCAGTGCTGGACCGGCCGCACGCCCTCGTCCTCGCCTCGGCCGACCACCACTGGGTGTGGGCGTTCGGGCTGTACCCGACCCAGGAGGGCACCCGGCTGGTCAGCCGCAACCGCATCGATCTCCCGGATGCCGGCCCGCTGCAACGCCTGTTCTACATGCTGATCATGGAACCCGGCAGCCTCATCATGGAGGCCAAGATGCTCCGCGGCATCAAGGAGCGCGCCGAACGCACCGTGGTGGCGACGCCCACCCAGGTGACCAACGTCCCTGGGCACCAGGCGGAAAGCCCGTATGTTCCGAACTGGCCGACGCGAACACTCGGAGTATGACCGCAATGAACGCCACTCCGGTCGCCGTACCCGACCGACGCACCCTGACGGCCGCGATGCAGCTGGCTTCGCGCGCGCCCTCCGTGCACAACACCCAACCCTGGCATTGGCGCTTCGACGGGGCGCGGCTGCACCTGCACACCGACACCGACCGCCTGCTCACCGCCATGGACCCGCACGGCCGCCAGCAGGTGATCAGCTGTGGCGCCATGCTGCACCATGTCCGCACCGCGTTCGGCGCGCAGGGCTGGCACACCGACACGACCCGGGTCCCGGACCCGCTCGACCCCGGCCGGCTGGCCGAGATCAGCTTCCGGCCCTGGCCCGATCCACCGGCCGGACTGTTGGCCCGTGCGGGCGCGATCGAGCAGCGCCGCACCGACCGGCTGCCGCTGGACGCGCCCGGGAACTGGGAGGACGTGCAGCGCAGGCTGCGCATGCTGGTCTCGCCGCACTACGTCGACCTGGACACGCTCGACGACGCGGTGCAGGCCAGGCTCGCCGCGGTGTCGGACCAGGCGGCGGCGCTGCGCCGGCACGACATGATGTATCAGGCCGAGATCGGCTGGTGGGCAGGACATTCCGGGGATGCCGAGGGCGTTCCGGCCGAGGCGCTGGTTTCGGACGCGGAATTCGCCCGGGTCCGGGTGGGCCGGGTCTTCCCGTCCTCCGCGCACTCGATGCGGCGCGCGGAGACCGAGGACCACGCCGGGCTGGTGATGCTCAGCTCGGAAGCCGATTCGGTGACCGACTGGCTGGCCACCGGCGAGGCACTGTCGGCGGTCCTGCTCGAGTGCACGGTGGCCGGGCTGGCGACCTGCGCGCTCACCCACATCACCGAATTACCCACGGGCCGAACCATTCTCACCAATCTGCTGGGGCATCCCGGCACACCGCAGATCGTCGTGCGGATCGGCACCGCACCGGCCGGGGAGCCGCCCGCACCGATGACACCTCGGCGCCCGTTGGCCGACATCTTCACGATCGAGGACTGACGCGACGGGAGCAGGCGGCTGCCCGATCGCTCTCCCCCGAAGTCAGCGAAAGGCGGTATCGACCATGATCAGCGCGGCGTCGCAGGCGGTGTCCGGGAATCCGGCCCCCTTCACCTGGGTGACGGCGGTCTCGATGCTGGTGTTCTGCGGCATCCTGTGGCTCATCGTCGACTACATGCGCAGGAACCCACGACCGGCGATGTGGGTATGGGGACTGTCGCTGCTGAGCTTCCCGCTCTGGATCTGGGGTCCGGGTCGCGATATCGGGCTGATCAACTGGTTCTCCTGGGCGAAGATCCTGTCGGTGCTGATTCCGCTGACGCTGGTCGGCGCGATGCGGATCTCCGTGGCCGAGCAACGCCCCGGCCGGGTCTGGGAGATCCTGCGCAATCCGCGATTCCTGTGGTTCCCGTACGCGATCCTGTTCCTCAATATCGCCGAGGCCACCCTGCGCGACGCCCAGATCGGCAACTACTGGAATGCCGCCGTCGGGCTCGGGCTGTGTCTGACGATCCCCTACTGCCCGCGTTTCTGGGAGATCCTGCCCGGCCACAATGCCGAACTCGTCGCCTACACGACGATGGCGTGGAACTTCCTCTACACCACCTGGAACCTCTGCTTCACCTTCGGCGGATATCCCCCGCAGGAAGAGCATTTCGCGGCCAGCATCTGCATTCTCGCGGTCGCCGAGATCTATCCGCTGGTCAAGCGCCGCCCCGAGCTCTACATCATGGCCCGCATCTACACGCTGCCCGTGCTCATGCTCGTGATCGCGATCTACAACATCTTCCCGAAGGTGATGCCGTCGGACGGCTGGTTCAACAACGATGTCTGGATCGTCTGGGGCATAGTCAATTTCGTTCTCACCATCCCCTACCTGTTCTGGTACACCTGGCAACTGGAAACCGGCCGCTCCTTCCTCACCTTCCGCCGCGGCCGCGCCCGCGAGGACTTCCTGCGCCGGCACGGCGATCAGGTCCAGCAGCTCCGGGTCTTCGCCGACTCACTCGACGCGGCCACCGACACCCACGGCCGCAAGTCGCGCGACTCGGCACCGTCGACGTGACCGTTCAGAGGAGGAATCCCCCGTGCGCAGCCACATCCGACACCATGGGTGACTCCGAAATCGAAGGCCCTTCGCCGATCGGGCCGGCCGCGCTCGCTGTCACACGCTGCATCGCGGCCACCATGATCCTGCTGCTGCGCCGCAGGATCCGTCTGCCACGTGAAAACATCGGCCTGCGAATCGCTTTCGCGGACGGGTCCCGCGCATCGGTATTCCGTGAAACAGCGATCACAGCCGCCGGCGCAGCCGACCCGTGCATCCTGATCGTCGAATTCGCGCTCCGCGGAGTCCACGGCCGCGGTCACGCCGTCTTCCGGCGCGAGAGCCTGCTCAACACCGTTCTTTTCGCTGGATTCCCCGGCCTCATCACCAAACTCTGGCTGGCCCACGACCAGCACGGGACCTACCGAGGTCTCTACGAATGGGACACCCCCGCCCGCGCCGAGTCCTACGCTCGCGCCCTGTGGCGAATCCTGGCACTGGTCAGCATCCCCGGCTCCATCCACTTCCACATCATCACCGGCCGGCGCCGGACCGAACTGTTCGCCGCGCTCCCCGCCGCGAATCCTGTCCCCGCTCCGAATCTCGGTGACGATCCGGGACCATGGTGGCAAGTGATCGGCCTGACGCCCCGCTGATCCGATGCCGACGCGGCCGGCCGCATCCGATGAGGACATTCGTCCTCTCTCGACGGGCCGCACTCCCCTGTCGGGCGAGGGTCCACCGCGGCAGGCTGGATCTGCCTTCCCTCGACCGGCTCCCGCACCGGGTCATCGATCGATCGATTCGCCTCTCCCCCAGGAGCATGCCATGACTTCCGAGACGCCGATCGTGCGCGACGAACGGCAGCAGATCTTCCGTGACCGACGCGAGGCCGGCCGGGTGCTGGCCCGGCTGCTCGAGCACTATCGCACCGATCCCGATGTGATCGTGCTCGGCCTGGCGCGCGGCGGCGTCCCCGTCGCCTGGGAGGTGGCCGCGGCCCTGCGTGCGCCGTTGGACACGCTCATCGTGCGGAAGCTGGGCGCACCCGGCAATCCGGAGTACGCCATCGGCGCCTTGGCCTCGGACGGGCGGGTCGTGGTGAACGACGACATGGTCCGGGCCCTGCACCTGACCGCCGAGCAGCTGCGTTCGATCGCGCGGGCCGAGGCGCGCGAGCTGACTCGCCGCGAGGCCGCCTACCGCGACGGCCGGGCGCCGGTGGACGTGTCCGGGCGGACCGTGATTCTGGTCGACGACGGGTTGGCGACCGGTGCGAGCATGTTCGCCGCCGTCGAGGCTCTGCGTGCGGAGGAACCCAAGCGCATCGTCGTCGCGGTTCCGGCCGCGCCGGAGTCCACCTGCCGCGAATTCGGCGGGCTCGTCGATGAAATGGTCTGCGCCACCATGCCTTCGCCGTTCCGGGCGGTCGGCGATTCGTTCTGGAACTTCAGCCAGGTCACCGACGAGGAGGTCCGCACACTGCTCGCGACGCCGACACGAGCCGGCACTACACCCGCCGCCGATCCGGTCGCCGTGCTGCGCGCCGCCGCGCTCGAAGCGCCGTCCGGTGTCCCGCCCGAGCACGCACTGACCGATCTCATCGGAGACGCGCGATTCGTGCTCATCGGTGAGAGTTCACATGGCACGGCGGAGTTCTACGCCGCCCGTGCCGCCATTACCGGCTGGCTCATCAGCGAGCACGGCTTCAACGGCGTAGCGTGCGAGGCCGACTGGCCCGACGCCTATCGTGTGGACCGCTATGTCCGCGGTCTCGGCACCGATAATTCGCCCACCCACGCACTCAGCGGATTCGAGCGGTTCCCCGGCTGGATGTGGCGAAATACGCAGGTCCGCGAGTTCGTCGAGTGGCTGCGGCTGCACAATGACCAACGCCGCCGCACCGGACAGGAGTGCGCCGGGTTCTACGGCCTCGACCTGTATTCCATGCACCGTTCGATGCGGCGGGTGATCGAGTACCTGGAGCGCGTGGATCCCGCGGCAGCGCGACGCGCCGCACGCCGCTACGCCTGTTTCGATCGGGTCTCCGAGGAGGACGGGCAGGCCTATGGGTTCGCGGCGGCCTTCGGCGCCGGGGAATCGTGCCAGGCCGAGGTGGTCCGGCAGCTGGTGGAGCTGCAGCGCGGTGCCACCGACCTCATCGAAACCGGAGATGGCGAGGCGCATTTCGACGCGCTGCGCAATGCCTGGAGCGTCCGCGACGCCGAGGCGTACTACCGGGCCATGTTCGGCTCCCGGGTGGATTCGTGGAACCTGCGTGACCAGCACATGGCGGACACCCTGGACACCCTGGCCGAGCATCTGTCACGCCCCGGGCGGCCGGCGCGAATCGTGGTGTGGGCGCACAACTCCCATGTCGGCGACGCCCGCGCTACGGAAATGGCGGCGGAGGGTCAGCTCTCGCTCGGCCAGTTGGTCCGGGAACGACACGGAGAGCACTGCCGGACCATCGGATTCACCACCGCGACGGGCACGGTCACGGCGGCCGACCGCTGGGACGGCACGGCCGAACGCAAGTCGGTTCGCGAACCGCTGCCCAGCAGCATCGAGGAACTGCTGCACGACACCGGGATGCCCGCGCTGTACCTGCGCACGGACCAGCCCGACGATGTGGCCCAGATCCTGAACATGCCGCGGCTGGAACGCGCCATCGGCGTCATCTACCAGCCCGGCACCGAACGTCAGAGCCACTATTTCCACACCCGGGCCGGCGAACGCTATGACGCGATCATCCACATCGACCGCACCACGGCCCTCGAACCGCTGGTGCCGGACAGCACGTGGAGCGCGGGCACGACCCCGGAGACCTATCCGACCGGGCTCTGACACCGCGCTCCACGCAGCCGATGATCGATGATCGCCGGGCTCAGCAGTGCACGCCGGTAACGGCGAAGCGCTCGATATCGGCGACGTGTCCGCCGGTGGCGACCACGATGGTCAGCGTGCCGGGGCACGCGTCGGTGAGGGGCACCGTGGCCGACCACGGCGATCCGGTGCCGCCGGCCGCGATGGGGCCCGCCTCACCGACCGGCCGCTCGCGATCGGCGCGGAGGATCCGGATACGCAGGCTCTCGTCGACGCCGGTGAGGACGCCACCGACGGTGACCGGCGGATGGACGGCCGTGGCGTAGGCCGGGGCGGTCAGAGTCAAGGTCGTGTCCTCGCTTCCGACGACCTCCCAGGGGGCGGTGTCGCCGTGGCCCATGCGGACCAGATGCAACACCGCCGCCACGGCGGCCACACCGTTCGGATTGCTGAATCCCACACTGGCCCAAGCCTGTTCGCCCTGCTGCGACACCTTCACTACCTTGTCCACGCCGCTGAAGCCCAGGTAGGACTGCGTGAACGACTGCGCCGTCGCGCCGATGTCCAGGTGCCACGGCTGGTGGCCGCTGGGGCCGGCCTCCTGCTGCCAGGACGCGGCCTCGGCGAGGCTGTGGAAAGGCCACAGCGGCTCGTAGCGAAACTCGGCGCCGGCCGGTGCGGCCGAGGGGGACGCCGTCCCCGTGGGCGCGCCCGGCCCGGCCGGACTCGACGAGCCGTCGGCGGCCGGCGGCGCGGGTGCGGACTGCTCACTCCGGTCGGCGAATATCGCCACCAGCACGGCCGCCGCGAGCACCACCACGACGGCCAGCAGCACGGCGATCAGAACCCAGCGCTCCCGCGGGAATTTCGTTGTCACGACACGACATCCTCGGCCGGCTCCCGCGGGCCCTGGTCGAGGCGGAAGGGCGGATAGTCGTCGGTCAGCAGTGCCGCGTAGGCCAGGACACGGTAGAACCAGCGGTTGATGCCGAGGACGAAACCGAACAGCCCACGCGGATAGCGGCCGGTGAAGAGCAGGGCGACCGCAGCGATCAGGACCAGCACGCCGATCAGCGGAATCGTGGTGTTGCCGTTGCCGTTATCGGTGTCGGCGCCGAGTGCCACGCCGCCGCTGAACAGGGCGGCCAGGATCAGATAGTGCGGGATGGCGAGCAGCCACCACTTCACGAGAGCCAGTCCGCGCGAAAGTTGTTCGGGATAGTCGATCTCCAGATCGGCCGGATAGTCGGTCTGCCGCAGTGTGAACGGCGGATACCTATCCGTCCCCAGTGCGGCGTAGGTGTAGAACTGCACCCGCCACGACCAGCGCATGACACCTACGGTGAAGTCGAACAGGGGGCGCGGATAGCGCCCGGTGAACAGGATCGCGAACCACGCCACCACCGTCACCACCCAGAAGGCGATCCACAGGAAGAACAACACGATGTAGTGCGGTATCGCCAGCAGCCATTTCACCAGCCACAGCCAGCGAGACAGGGATTCGTCCAGGTCGCCACGCAAGCGGACGGACCGGATCGCGATGGGTTCGGGATTCATATCGGACTCCTTGTCGGGATCTCGGGGGTTGGTCGGGTCCGCATCGGCGGGTCAGGATCGGCCTTCGTCGGGCGGCGGGAGCAGGTGTCCGGCGGCCAGGACCCGAGGCAGGAAGGCGCCCGTCACCCAGGCCATCACCGCCGCCATGACCGCACCCGCCAGCACGCCGATGGCGGCGACCAGAATCGGAGGCTGGCCGGGCTGCCACAGCGGCGGCGCGACCAGCATGAAGGCGATGAGACCGCCGATCCAGGCCACCGCGTTCGCGAGGATCCACAGTGCCGCCCGATCGGTGAAGCGACGCAGGACGGTCCACTGCGCGACGCCGAGGGAGAACACCACGATCAGCGCGCCCGCCACGGCTACCGGAATCTGGGCCCAGGCGGGCCAGCCGCCGAACCGTTCGCCGGCGATCATGGGCAGCACACCCACCGACCAGGCCACCACCGCCCCGGCCGCGGTCACCGTCATCCAGTCACGTATCCGCAACCGGGACAGTACCGTTCGCAGCACACCGGCCTGGAAATAGCCGAGCGCCATGCCTTCGACGGCTCCGGCCGCCAGCATCACCGTCACGAGCACGGCCGCACTCGCGTGGGCGGTGAGCGCGCCGCCGATCGCCGGGGCGAGGAATCCGAGAAACTCCCCGGTCGTCACCCTGGTGAACCAGCGCCGGCGCAGCGCGCGCTCCGCGGAATCCGGCGGCGCAGTCGAAAGATCGATCACCACATACGGATCCCGCGCCGACGTCGTCGTCCGCGGATGCGCTGCGCGGTAGACCATGTCGACCTCCTCGTACGCGAGCGTGTCCGGAGTGACGACGTGCCCGACGCCGGTCCGCCATTCGCCGTCGAGGCAGATCGACACCGCGTGCGGCGCCCGGAAATTGCGCCACCAGGTCTTCGTGCCGGAGTGACCGACCCGGATCGCCACGCTGTCGCCGTCGCGCACGTAGCCCACCGGCAACGCGATGTGCCGACCGGAAAGTCTTGTCTCGTAACGCAATTCCCCTACCGAATGCCGCAGCCCGGTGGGCAGCCGCAGGGCGAGCAACATCGCCGCCGCCGTGATTCCGGGTGTCTCGTATTTCGTGGGCACCGTGTCCTCCTCCGCGAGCGCGTCATTCAGCCCGTCACCTTGATCGTGCGCCGTGCCGGGCGGCCGATGACAGAAGCCAAAGTCCCACTCCCGGCGGCCTTTCGACGCTCTCAACCCGGCGCGTGGGCGCCTTCGGAGGGACATTGGTCCCGCCGGCGATGGGCGACGGCCCTCGGCGGGCATCGGTGCGCCCCCTGCCGGTTACCCGGCCCGATGCTGCGACCGTGCTCGGGCAGCGGTGAGCAGTTCGGCGACGGCGCTGTGGATTCCGTCGGCGATCGCCTCGAGGTCGGGGGTCGAGTCATAGTCGCCGGTGATGCCGAAGGTGAGTTGATCGCCGTAACTCAGGATCGCGATGCCGGTGCGCAGGCGCATCGCGATGGGGACGGCCGGGATCAGCTCCAAGACCTCGCGGCCCACCATGGTGAGGGTGCGGCGCGGGCCCGGAATGTTGGTCGCCACGGCCGTGACACCGCGCTGCGGCAGACGCGAGAACAGGCGCATGCCCCAGGCAACCGGAGCGAACGGCAGCCACCCGGCCACGGTGAGCAGTGACTTCTCGGCTTGCGCGGCGCCGCCGGACTTGTGCCGTGCCATCCGGCGGTGGATGGTGGCGAGACGTTCGACCGGGTCGTCCAGATGCAATGGCAGCAGCGACAGCACCGCCGAAACACGGTTGTCGAAAACCGATTTCGCGTCGGCGGCGCGCATCGACACCGGCACCAGTATGCGCATGGTGTTGCCGGTCGGCTGCTCCCCGCGCGCGATGAGGACCGCTCGGTACGCCGAGGTCAGGGCTGCCAGCACCACGTCATTGACCGTCGCGTCCAACCCGCGACCGATTTCGCGGATCTCCGGGAGCGAGGCACGGGCGATCGCATAGCGTCGTTGCCTGCCGATCGGGCCGTTGAGCGACGAGGACTCGGGCGCCGAAATCACCCCGGCCACCACGGGCACCAGGCTGCGCATCATGCCCACCGCGTAGCGCGGCACCTCGACGGGCAGCCGAAGCCCGCTGACGAGCCACCCGAACCGATCCTTCGGTCCGGTGGCAGCACTGCCCTCGTCCTTCGGTTGCGCGGCGGCGCCCTCCAGCGACGTACTCGTCGGGCCGGCCGCTTCGCACGGGTCGCAAAGGCTTTCGAGCAACGCGACGCCGGAGACGCCGTCGACGAGACTGTGGTGCGCCTTCACGATCACTACCCAGCGCCCGCCGGCGAGATGCTCGATGACGACGCACTCCCACATCGGATGGTCTCGGTCCAGGCGCTCCGCCAACTCGGCTGCCACGAACTCGCGCAGCGCCGGTTCGTCAGCCGGCTCGGGCAGCGCGCTCCACCGAATATGGTGGGCCAGATCGAAATTGGGATCGGACTCCCACACCGGCACCGCCAGGTCCAGCGGTGCGCGCCGGATGCGCTGTCGCAGGCGTTCGTTCGCCGATACCCGCTGCGCCATCGCCGCGGTGAACTCCGCACGGCTCGGCGTTTCCCCGGACAGGATCGCCACCGCCGCGATACCCAGACTTATGCGCCGGTCGGAGTCCTCGAGTTCGATGAACCCCGCGTCCAGTGGCTGTAATTCGGTCATGACCGATACCTGATCTTCGATTAGGCGCGCACGACGACCGTTGGGATTTGGACGTGGTGCAGCACGGTGGAACTGGTGGAACCGAGCAGCATGCCGGTGAAGCCGCCGCGCCCGTGACTGCCGACCACGACCAGTTGCGCGTGCTCGGATTCCGCGAGCAGAGCCTGGCCGGGGCGTTCCATCACCAGCAGGCGGCGAACCGTCACCTCGGGGTAGCGCTCGCCGAACCCGGCGAGCCGTTCGGAGAGCACTTCGTTCGCCTGCGCGCGCAGCGGCTCCCAGCCGATCAGCGGCACGTACGAGCCGAGGATGTCCGTCCAGGCGTACAGCGCGGTCACCCCGACCTTGCGCGCCGAAGCCTCCTCGAACGCGAATTCCAGTGCGGGCACGCTGTTCGGCGTGCCGTCGACGCCGACGAGCACCGGCTTGTCCGCGCACACCGGATCGGGCGCCTCGGTCCCGTGGATCACCGCCACCGGGCAGTGGGCGTGCCGGACGACCGCGTCGGCCACCGAACCGAGCACCCGGCTCCGGATCGCGCCCAGTCCGCGGCTCCCGACGGCGACGGCGCGTACCCGCCGGGACTGTTCGAGCAGGTAGTCGATGATCGGTTCGCCGATCACCTCCGAGGTGATGGGAACCACCGCGCCCGCCGCTCCGGCGCGCGCCACCCGACCGGCTTCGTCGACGATGCGCTGCCCCTCGCGGTCCAGCAGCGCCAGATCGGCGTCCCTGAGCACCTCGCGGGGAAGTTCGCCGGCGGACGGCGCGGTGGACGTGACGAGGTGCAGTTGGCAGCCGTGCAGATCCGCGGCCACCGCGGCCCATGCCGCCGCCTGGTACGAGCTCGCCGAGCCGTCGACGGCGGCGACGATACGTGAATGCCTCTGCCCGGCAAGAGAGCTGGTGTCTGTGCTCATGATCGGTATCCCTCTCGAGAGTCCATGTGGCGGCTATCTGCCGAGTCCGTGTGGCGGCTATCTGCCGATGGGCCGGCCGAGCCCGCGCAGCTCCGCCTCCCAGCGCGCGGCGTGCAGCCGGGCCAGCAGCTGCGAGCAGCACCAGAGCAACGCGAAGACTCCGAATCCGGCGCCCACCAGGAGCGCGAAGCCGGTGCCGACGCCGTCCCACACGGCCGTCTCGGTGCGCCGCGGCGGGTCGGCGGGCCGGCCATCGGACCCGAGCCACAGTGACAGGGTGGCACCGACTTTCGTGTCGCGCGGAACCTCGATCGTTCCGTTCACGAGGTTCCCGTCGCGCTGCCATTGAATCTGCGATTCGTACAGCGCGGACTGGGTGGGACCGGCCGGCCGAGTCTCCTTCGGCGGGGTCAGCACCGTCGCCTGGGTGGCGATCTCCGAGGCGTTCGTGGCCCGGATCCGGTCGGCGCTGCGGGTGTAGGTCTCCGTGCCGACCGCGGCGGCCACCGGTATCGCCAGCAGCAGCAGGACGACCACGAGCAGGTGAAGCATCGATTCCCAGCGATCGGATGCCCGCATGAGGGGGTTCGTGTTCCACGGCCGCAACCGCCACACCCGCCACGGCAGTGAGGAATTGTGCGACATGGTCTTCCACCTCGTCCCTGGAGTTCTCGTCTGCCCGTTCAGCATCTCGAATCCGGAGCCGCACGGTGACGGCCGAAAGTCACCGATCCGCCGGTCCGAGGTCTCCGGTCTGGCGCCGATAGGCCGCCAACGCGGTCGGCAGGGTCGGAAACAGCCGGTCGGCGCCGATCCGCTCGGTCAGCCCGGCCGCGTCGAGGGCCGCCCGCAGATCCTTCTTGACCCGGGCCATCGCGAAAACCACGTCTCGGGAGTCCAGTTCGGCCCGGAGCTGGTCGACGGCGTCGAGGGCGGTCAGGTCGACCTCGACATTGGCCTCGGCGTTGAGGACGAACCAGCGGACCGGGACCGTTGTGGCGGCCGTGTCGACGGCCGCCAGCGCGCGGCGGCGGAAGTCCTCGGCATTGGCGAAGCACAGGGGCGCGTCGTAGCGGTAGACCACCAGGCCGGGCACTGTTGTCGCGTCCGGATAGTCGTCGACGTCGTGCATGCCGGCCAGACCGGGGACGAAACCCTGGATCGCGTCGTGGGCGCGGGCCACTCGGCGCAGCAGGTCCAGGATCGACAGGCCGATGGCGATGAGAATGCCGTAGAGCACACCGACCGCCAGCACCGCGATGGCCGTGCTCAGGGCGAGCACGAGTTCGCTGCGACGGAACCCGGCCAGCCGGCGGAACTCCGGCAGGTCGATGAGACGTAGCGCGGCGTAGACCACCAACGCTCCCAGCGCGGCGGCCGGGAACGCGGCGAGTACGGTTCGCCCCCAGAACAATACGGCCAGTACCGTCAGCAGCGCCGCCACCGCATACAGCTGGGTGCGCGCGCCCGCGGCGTCGGCGATGGTCGTGCGGCTGCCGCTGCAGCTGACCGGAAATCCCTGCGCGACACCGGCGGTCAGATTGGTCGCGCCCATGGCGAGCAGTTCCCGGTTCGCGTCCACGGTCGTGCCCTGCCGGGCCGCGAACGCCCGCGCGACCAGGACCGTGTCGGAGAATCCGACCAGGGCGATGCCGAGCGCGGGCAGCAGCAGTGTCGTCAGGTCCGCCGCGGCGACGTGCGGTATGCCCGGAACCGGCAGCCCGGATGGGATCGCACCCACGACGCGAATCCCGTGTTCCCGCAGCGAGAACAGCGCCACCACCGCTGTCGCGCCCAGCACCGCGACCAGCGGCCCCGGGATCCGCGGCGTCCGCCATGCCGCCGCCAGCAGCACGGCCAGGGTGCCGCCCGCCAGACACACAGTGGGCCAATGCAATTCATCGACGTGCGCGGCGAAGGACCGCAGCTGATCGGGGATGGACTCCCCGGTCACGGTCACCCGGCTGACCCGGCCGAGCTGACCCACGATCATGATCCCCGCGGTCCCGGCCAGGTAGCCGACCAGCACCGGCTTCGACAACAGGTCGGCCAGGACCCCGAGCCGGGCCACCGCGCCCACCGCACAGGAGGCGCCGACCAGCAGCGCCAGCGCGGCGGCCAGCGCCGCGTACCGGCCGGAATCGCCGGCGGCCAGCGGCGCCAGCGCCACCGCCGTCATGAGCGCGGTCGTCGATTCCGGCCCCACCGCCAGCACCCGTGAGGTCCCCAGCGCCACATAGACGGCCAGCGGGCCGAGCGTCGCCCACAGGCCCGCGATCGGCGTCAGACCGGCCACGGTCGCATACGCCATCACCTGCGGAATCAGGTAGGCCGCCACGGTGACTCCGGCCACGGCGTCCGACCGCAGCCAATCGCGCCGGTAACCACGGAACTGCCGAGTCCCGGGTAGCCACCGTCCTCTGGCGTCACCCATCAGTGCACCGTAGCGCGCGAGGTCACCGCATCACGCTGTCCAGGACGAGCACGCCCCCGGCGAGGAGGGCGATGACCTTCAGTGCCTCGAGGCCGACGTAGGCGTAGTGGCTACGCGAACGCGGCCCCTCCTGACCCGACAGCACCGCGTCACTGCGCCGGGTCAGCCGGGGACGCACGAAGACCAGCTGCACGACCAGCGAGCCGACAGCGACGGCGACAGCGATGGTTGCCGCGGTTCCCGGCGGATCGGCCCACAACGCAGCAAGAACGAGCACGGCGAGCAGGGATTCGACACCGTTGAGGGCGCGGAAGACCAGGCGGCCGATGCCGAGCCCGATGGCGAGGGTGACATTGGGGGCGCGGAACTTCAGGGGCACCTCGATGAACGAGATGGCCAGCACCATACCCAGCCAGAGGAAGACGGCGGCGGTGACGAAGGCCCGGGCGGTGGTCATGGAATCGGTCCTTTCCGGTAGATGATCATGATCGCTGCCATCCCCGTCGCGGCGCGCGGGCACCGAGCCGATCGGTACGAGAGCGATAGACGATGTAGGGACGGGTCAGATAGCCCAGCGGCGCCGAGAAGACGTGCACCAGACGGCTGAACGGCCAGAACGCGAAGAGCATCAGCGCCGACAGCGCGTGCAGCCGGAATCCGATCGGGGCGGCCGCCATCAGCGCCGGATCCGGGTGCAGGTAGAACAGCGACCGGAACCAGGGCGACACCGTCTGCCGGTAGTCGTGCGGATGGCCGGTGAGATTGCCCAGGACGGTGGTGCCGAGCCCGAGCGCGAGGGTGCCGATCAGCAGCACGTACATGGCCTTGTCGTTGCGGGTGGTGGCAGCGAACACCGGTCGCACGGTACGGCGGCGGTAGAGGAGGATCGCCGCTCCGGTCAGGGTCATGACGCCTGCTACGGTGCCGACGCCGACCGCGACGCTGTGATAGGCGGCCTCGGTGATTCCGGCCGCGTCCGTCCAGGATTCGGGCACGAGCAGGCCGCCGATGTGTCCGAGCACGACGAGCAGGATGCCGTAGTGGAACAGCGGGCTGCCCAGCCGCAGCAGGCGGTGCTCGTAGAGTTCCGAGGAACGCGTGGTCCAGCCGAACTTGTCGTAGCGGTAGCGCCACGCATGACCCACGACGAAGACGGCGAAGGCCGCGTACGGCGCCGCGACCCACAGCAGCAAATCGAGGGTGCTCACGGGATCGGTGGCGGGCGCGGCGGTCATCGACCCGCTCCCGCGCAGCCGTGGCCGGGTGGGGCGAAGGGCGCGAGCCCCACGGACTCGATCGGCGGGCCGGCGGCGGCGAGCCGGGCGACCCGTTGGTGCTCACGGGAATTCAGAGCGGGCAGGGTATCGGCGATCGAGTCGAGCACGCTCGCCCACGGGGAACCGGCATCGGCCAGACCCGCGTGCAGTAGTGCGATCGCCGGGCGGAACTCCCCCAGGACGCGCTCCCCCGCGACGGGGTCGATCGCGGCGAATTCGAGCACGACCGACAGATGGTCGGGCAGTTCGCCCTCGTCGAGGATCAGTCCGGCGGCCCGATAGGTGTTCTTGAGACGCAGTAGCGCCATCCCGCGATTGCGGGTGTCACCGTCGGTGAAGTAGGTCAGGTAGGGACTGAGCCGCTTGTGGTGGTCGAACGCGGCGACGTACCCGGCGGCCAGATCCAGCGGCGGTGTCGCCGCTACGTGATCGGCGAAGGACTCCAGCGCCGGCCGCCAGCCCTCGGGAAGGGTACGAATACCGCTGCGTACCAGAGGCAATCGGCCGATCAGCGTCTCATCGGGATAGCCCAGGAGCAGGGATTGGATCTGCCGTGCCGTCGTACGGGGGGTGTCGGTCATGATGTCGTGTCCTCGGTCGGCGCGCCCGCGGGGCTACGGGGCGCGAACAGGCCGGCGGGACGGCCCTTGCCATCCCAGTTGAGCAGGTTGATCCGTGAGCCCTTGTCGACCGGCGCGGCCACGGTGTCGGCGGTCTGCCGGTCCCGCAGCATCCGGAAGTTCTCCACCGCCAGCGGCGAGGCGGCCCCGGAGTTCTCGCCGAACGGTCCGGAGCCGCCCATGCCCGGGCCGTCGTCGTAGTCGAGGCTGCACTCGGTGGCGAGTTCCTCGAGGCTGTGCGCCTGTTCCGCGTGCGCGGGCGGGATAACATAGCGCTCTTCGTATTTGGCGATGGCCAGCAGCCGGTACATGTCGTGGATCTGCTCGCCGGTCATGCCGGCCGCCGCGGCGATCTCCTCGCGAGGCTCCCGGCCCAGGGTGATGTCGCGCATGTAGGAACGCATGGCGGCCAGCCGCCGTAGCACCGCGGTAACCGGGGCTGGATCGCCGGCGGTGAACAACCGGGCGAGGTATTCGACCGGTATGCGCAGCGCCTCGATGGCGGCGAACAGGTTCCGGTGATCCTCGCCGTCATGGCCGGTGTCGCGCAGGATGTCGGCGACCGGGGACAGCGGCGGGATGTACCAGACCATCGGCATGGTGCGGTATTCCGGATGCAGGGGCAGCGCCACCCGATAGGTGTTGATCAGGGTGTAGATCGGTGAGCGCTGGGCGGCCGCGACCCAGTCGGCCGGAATTCCGGATCGTTCGGCGGCGCCGATGACGGCCGGATCGTTCGGGTCCAGCAGCAGTGCGCGCTGGGCGTCGTAGAGATCGGTGTCGTCGGGAGTGGTGGCGGCCTCGAGGACCCGGTCGGCGTCGTAGAGAACAAGTCCGATGTAGCGCAGCCGGCCGACGCAGGTCTCCGCGCACACCGTCGGCAGCCCTACCTCGACACGCGGGAAGCAGAAGGTGCATTTCTCCGCCTTGCCGGTGCGGTGGTTGAAATACACCTTCTTGTACGGACATCCGGACACGCACATACGCCAGCCGCGGCAGCGGTCCTGGTCGACCAGCACGATGCCGTCCTCGCTGCGCTTGTAGATGGCGCCGGACGGGCAGGAGGCCGCGCAGGCCGGGTTGAGGCAGTGCTCGCAGATACGCGGCAGATAGAACATAAAGGTCTGCTCGAACTCGAAGCGGACCTTCTCCTCGATGCCCTTGCGGATCGGGTCCTCGCGGCCGTGTTCGGGTGCGCCGCCGAGATTGTCGTCCCAGTTGGCCGACCAGGTGATCTTGGTGGGCCGGCCGCTGATGAGCGACCGCGGCCGCGCGACCGGAGTGTTCGGTTGCAGTGGCGCGGTGGTGAGTTCGGCGTAATCGTAGGTCCAGGGCTCGTAGTAGTCGTCGAGGCCGGGCAGGGTCGGGTTGCTGAAGATGGTGGCCAGCTTGCGCCAGCGCCCGCCGCCGCGCAGGCGCAAGCGGCCGCGGCGGTTCAGCGTCCAGCCGCCCCGCCACCGATCCTGGTCCTCGTAGCCACGTGGATAGCCTTGTCCGGGTCGGGTTTCCACATTGTTGAACCAGACATACTCGGTGCCCGACCGGTTGGTCCAGGTCTGTTTGCAGGTCACCGAGCAGGTGTGGCAGCCGATGCACTTGTCGAGGTTCATCACCATCGCCAACTGGGCCATGACGCGCATCAGTAGGTCACCTCCTGGCTGCGGCGGCGGATCACGGTGACCTCGTCGCGCTGATTGCCCGTTGGGCCGAGATAGTTGAAGGCGAACGACAATTGGGCGTAGCCGCCGATGAGGTGGCTGGGCTTGATCAGCAGTCGGGTCAGCGAATTGTGGATGCCGCCGCGTTTGCCCGTGGTCTCGGTGAGAGGTACGTCGATGAGCCGGTCCTGGGCGTGGTGCATGTACACGGTGCCCTCGGGCATGCGGTGCGAGACCACCGCCCGAGCCGCGACGACGCCGTTGCGGTTCACCGCCTCGATCCAGTCATTGTCGCCGACACCGATTTTCGCGGCGTCACGGTCCGACATCCAGATGGTCGGGCCACCGCGGGAGAGGCTGAGCATGAACAGGTTGTCCTGGTATTCGGAATGGATGGACCATTTCGAGTGCGGGGTCAGATAGCGGAGGGTGATCTCCCGCGCGCCACTGTGCCCGACCTTCGGCTCGCCACTGTGCCCGACCTTCGGCTCGCCACTGTGCCCAACCTTCGGCTCGCCACTGTGCCCAACCTTCGGCTCGCCGAAGAGCGCCGTCATGTTCAACGGCGGCCGGAACACCGGAAGCTGTTCGCCCAGTTCGATCATCCAGTCGTGGTCGAGGTAGAAGTGCTGGCGGCCGGTGAGGGTGTGCCAAGGCTTGAGCCGCTCGACATTGATGGTGAACGGCGAGTACCGGCGTCCGCCGGACTCACTGCCCGACCATTCCGGCGAGGTGATCACCGGAACCGGCGCGGCCTGGGTGTCGGCGAAGGTGATCTGCTTGCCCTCGTGTTCGGCGGCCAGGTCGGCCAGCTCGGTTCCGGTGCGCCGCTCCAGCGTCCGGAATCCCTGGGTGGCGAGATGACCGTTCGTGGTGCCCGAGAGCGCGAGGATCGCCTCGCACGCATCGATCTCACGACGCAGGGACGGCCGTCCATCCGCGGGTCCCCCGCGGATCACCCCGTTCTTGTGGGCCAGATAATCCACTTCCCGCTCGACCCGGTAGGTGATGCCCTTGGTGGTCGCGCCGAGGGAATCCAGCAGTGGCCCGAGCGCCGACAGCTTGGCGGCGACCGCACCGTAGTCGCGGGCGACCACGGTCAGGCGAGGCATCGTCACACCCGGAATCGGCTCGCACTCACCGGTTTTCCAGTCGCGCACCACGCCGTGCGGTGTCGCCAGCTCGTCGGGGGTGTCATGCAGCAGCGGAGTGGCCACCACATCGCGGCGGACGCCGAGATGCTTGCGGGCCAGCGGCGTGAACGCCGCCGCGATCGCCTGGAACGCCGCCCAGTCGGTGCGGGTCTGCCACGGTGGCGCGATGGCGGGATTGAACGAGTGGACGAACGGGTGCATATCGGTGGTGTTCAGATCGTGCTTCTCGTACCAGGTCGCCGCCGGCAGCACCACATCCGAGAACAACGTGGTGCTGGTCATCCGGAAGTCCACGCTCAGCAGCAGATCCAGCTTCCCGACCGGTGCTTCCGCGCGCCACACCACATCCCGCGGGCGGGTCCCGGGCTCGGCCTCGTCGGCACGCAGCGCGGAATCGGCCCCCAGCAGATGCTTCAGGAAGTACTCGTTGCCCTTGGCCGAGGAACCGAGCAGATTGGCGCGCCAGACGCTGAGCACACGCGGAAAGTTCTGCGGCGCATCGGGATCCTCGCAGGCGAAGCGCAACCGGCCCGCTTTCAATTCGGCCACCACATAGTCGCCGATCGGCTGTCCGGCCCGGTCCGCGTCGTCGGCCAGATCCAGGGGGTTGCGATCGAAGGTGGGGTAGGACGGCATCCATCCCAGCCGCGCCGCCTGCGCGATCACATCGGCGGTGGTCATCCCCGCCAGCGCGCCGCCCGAGCCGGGCGCGGCCAGCGTCTCCGCGCCGAACCGGTCGTAGCGGAACTGGTCGGTGTGCAGGTACCAGTAGGCGGTCTGGATCATCTGCCGCGGCGGCCGCGCCCAATCCAGCGCGAAAGCCAGCTGCGCCCAGCCGGTCACCGGACGGCACTTCTCCTGGCCCACATAGTGCGCCCAGCCGCCGCCGTTCACGCCCTGGCAGCCGGTGAGCGTGGTGAGGGTCAGGAAGGCCCGGTAGATGGTGTCGGAGTGGAACCAATGGTTGGTGCCCGCCCCCATCAGAATCATCGACCGCCCGCGTGATTCCTCGGCATTGGCGGCGAATTCGCGGGCGATGCGGGCGGCCGCGGCGGCGGGGACGCCGGTGATCGGCTGCTGCCACGCGGGCGTGCCCGGCTCGGCCGGATCGCCGTAGCCGGTCGGCCAGCGACCCGGCAGGCCGGCCCGGTGCACGCCGTACTGCGCCAGCAGCAGGTCGAACACGGTGGTCACCAGATGCCCGCCGATCCGGCGCACGGGCACACCACGCCGCAGCGTCGCGTCGGGAATATCGAAGCGGGGCACCGTGATTTCGACGGATTCCCCGCCCGCGAGCGTCAGCAGGGGGTCCACGTCGCCGAGGTCGAGATTCCATCGCCCCGCGCCCTGCTCGCCGTAACGGAAGCCCAGGGACCCGTTGGGAATCACGACGCGACCGTCCGCGCCGAGCACGACGGTCTTGAACGCGGCGTTCTCCTCGGCGGCGAAGCCGTCCAGATCGGCTGCGGTCAGCGATTTCCCGGGCCGGTAGGCGTCACCGTCGGGGACCAGCCGGACCAGGAACGGCAGGTCGGTGTAGCGCTTGACGTAGGTGTCGAAGTAGTCGGTGCGCTTGTCCACGAAGAACTCCCGCAGGATGACATGGCCCATCGCCATGGCCAGCGCGCCATCGGTTCCGGGCTGAACGGCGAGCCATTCGTCGGCGAACTTCACATTGTCGGCGTAGTCCGGCGCGATCGCGATCACCTTCTGGCCGCGATAGCGCGCCTCGGCCATCCAGTGCGCATCCGGGGTCCGGGTCACCGGCACATTCGAGCCCCACATGATCAGATAGCCCGCGTCCCACCAATCTCCGGACTCGGGCACATCGGTCTGGTCGCCGAACACCTGCGGTGAGGCCACCGGCAGATCCGCGTACCAGTCGTAGAACGAGAGCATGGTCCCGCCCAGCAGCGATACGAATCTGGCGCCGGAGGCATGCGACACCATCGACATCGCCGGAATCGGCGAGAAGCCCGCGACCCGGTCCGGGCCATAGGTTTTGATGGTGTGCACATGCGCGGCCGCGATCAGCTCCGTCGCCTCCTCCCAGGAGGCCCGCACCAGGCCGCCCCGGCCGCGCGCGGACTTGTAGCGGCGCGCCGCCTCGGGATCGCTGACGATCCGCTCCCAGGCGAGTACCGGATCTCCGGTGTGCGCCTTGGCTTCTCGATACATGTCGAGCAGCAGACCGCGAACATACGGATAGCGGATCCGGGTCGGCGAATAGGTGTACCAGGAGAAGGCCGCGCCCCGCGGGCAGCCGCGCGGTTCGTAGTCGGGCCGGTCGGGTCCGGCGGTCGGATAGTCGGTCTGCTGGGTCTCCCAGGTGATGATGCCGTCCTTGACGTACACCTTCCACGAGCACGACCCCGTACAGTTCACACCGTGGGTGGAGCGCACCACCTTGTCGTGCGCCCAGCGATCGCGGTAGAACTCGTCGGCTCGCCGGCCACCGATCTGGAACAGGGTGCGCCCGTCGTCGGAAATGTCGGCGCGAGTGAAGAATCGGCGCGTCCGGACCAACGCCTCGGTGACTCCGTCGTCGAGCGCGGCGGTCCGGGTACCGGCAGCGGCCGGGGCCGCTTCCCGCCGCTTGCGCCGCATCATGCCGCACGCACCGGAAGGGCGAGGTGGACGCGGTGCCGCACCAGGGTGAGGGTGAACAGTCCGGTCGCGGCGGCCACGACGGCCAAAGCCGCCAAACCCGCTGCGTAGGAACCGTAGTGGCCGTACACCGCACCCATCACCAGTGGGGGCACGAAGCCGCCCAGCCCGCCGGCCGCGCCCACCACGCCGGTCACCGCACCCACCCGCGGGGCGGGAACCAACTGCGCCACCAGCGCGAACACGGCGCCCGTGCCGGCGCCGAGGGCGGCAGCCATGGCGAGGAACGCGATGGTCGCCACCGGCGCCAGGGCCGGTGTCGTCGCCTGTACCGCGGCGGCCACGCCCACCACCGCCATGGCCACGGACAACACCCGAACGGGACCGGCGTGATCGGATGCCCACCCACCCAGCGGGCGCATGAGCACGGCCAGCAGCACGAATCCGGCCATGCGCATCGACGCGTCCGACTGCGAAAGACCGTAGGCCGTCTTCAGATAGGCCGGCAGGTACACCGAGAACGCGACATAGCCTCCGAAGGCCACCGAGTACAGGGCCGCCGCCTGCCAGGTGATCGCCATCCGCCCGACCGTGGACAGCCTGCGCGCCAACGACTCTCCGGGTCGCACCCGGTCCGGCGCGTCCCGCAGTACCACCGCCGCCGCCACCGCGTACAGCGCCAGTGCCGCCGCGGTCACCAGGAACGGCGTGGCGAGCGAGCCCGCCTTCACCAGGCGCACGGTGGTGAGCGCGCTGATCGCGGTGCCGCCCATGCCGGCGCCGAACACGCCGATCGCGAGCCCGCGCCGCTCCGGCGGGAACCAGGCGTTCACGAACGGCACGCCCACGGCGAACGCGGTGCCGCCGATGCCGAGGAAGAACCCGCCGGCCAGCAGCGCCGCCAGTGAATCGTGTCCGATCAGACCCACGAACAGGACGGGCACGATGGTGGCCGCCGAGACGAGCGGAAACATGACCCGCCCGCCGAGCCGATCGGTCAACGCCCCCACCGGGATCCGCCCGAGCGAGCCCACCACCACCGGAACCGCGACCACGAGCGCCTGCTCGAAGGCGTTGAGACCCAGTGATTCCTGGAACCGCGGCCCCAGCGGACTCAACAGTGCCCAGGCCCAGAAGTTCACCGCGAACCCGGCGGTCGCCAAGACCAGCATCAGGATCCGCCGCCCGGTCCCCGGTTCGCGATCCCCGTGCGCACCAGGGGGATCCGGCGTGCCGTGTGCTTCCGCCGGCTCGCGTGCCGTAGTCATCATCAAGCCCTCATCCGCTTGTCGAAGCTCGTGCCCGCCATCGATCCGGCGAGCATCCCCGAGCCTCGCTCAGCCGGCGGCAGGCCCAGCAGAGTCGACAGGTCGTAGTTGAAATGACCATTGCCCCTATGTCTCCGGCCTCGGTGATCACGCCGAGAGTCCGCTGGACCAGGCACAAGATCGTGCCTGCAACACCATGAGGTCACCCCGCGCCGATCGGTACACGCCTACCGGCCCGCAACAGGAGATGGCGCACCGCCGGACCGGCGACCGGCATGGACGGTATCAGGGGACCAAATGCCCTGCGGTACAGGATCAATGGCTGTGTATACAGGCCGCACGAAAGCGGATACTGGCCGCATGAGCGTCGACGATGATGTGCGCGGCCGGCCGGTGCCCGATCCGGCAACGATCACGGCGGTGATCGAGTCGGCGGCGCGAGCGCCGTCCTTGCACAACACGCAGCCGTGGCGGTGGCGATTCGACGGCCGGCGCCTGTCGCTGTACGCCGACGCCGAACGGCAGCTGACCTCGACCGACCCGCTGGGCCGCCAGCTGGTGATCAGCTGTGGTGCGATGTTGCATCACGCGCGGACCGTTTTCGCCGAGCACGGGTGGCACACCGATGTCCTGCGGGTGCCCGAGGAACGCCACCCGGATCGGCTGGCGGTCCTCGACTTCCGGCCGTGGAGCACGCCCCCGGCGAGTATCCACGCCCTGGCACGGGCCGTCGGGGATCGACGCACCGACCGGCTCGCACTCCGGGAGCCGGACGGCTGGGACGAGCTCTTGCCCAGACTGGCCGCCCTGACCGCGGCACAGTATGTGCGCCTGGACGCGCTCGACGAGTCCGTCCGGCCGGAGCTTGCCGCCCTCTCCCACGAGTTCGCGACCCTGCGCGGCCACGACCTGTTCTACGACACCGAACTGCACTGGTGGACCGGCCATTCCGCGGATCACGAGGGAATTCCGCGTAACGCGCTGGCCTCGGCCGCGGAGTCCGCCCGGGTCGGCGTAGGCCGCGTCTTTCCGCCGGGCCCCCGCGCGGCCCACCGCGACCACCTCACCGACCGCGCCCGGCTCGTGGTGCTGAGCGCCGTGCGCGATTCGGTGCCGCAATGGCTGCGGGTCGGCGAGGCGCTGTCGTCGGTGCTGCTCGAGTGCACGGTCGCCGGACTCGCCACCTGTGCGCTGACCAACATCACCGAACTGCCCGCCGGACGAGACCTTCTCACCGGCCTGGTCTCCTGCCCCGGTATCCCGCAGGTGGTGATCCGCATCGGAGCGATGCCGGCGGCCGGCGCCTACACGCCGCCGCCCACACCACGACGACCGGTCACCGAGATCCTCACCCTGGCCGGCCGGACCGCAGCGACATCGTCGAATCCGGCGACGCGTCGCTGATCTCCGTCCAGCCGCGGTGGATTTCGCGGCCGTGGACCGTATCCGGCGCTCGGACCCTCCCGTCAGCGCGGCGCGGGGGTTCGAACCGGCTGTGCGGAGACTCCGTTCCAGCTCGCACGAGCACCGGATTCGCCGATGCGGTACACCTGCACGGTGGCGGCGACGCTCGCGCCGATGGTCAGCACGGCGACCACACCGACGAGCATTCGCGACAACGCCCGGCCCCTGGCCTCGCGAACTTGAACGACCGCCAGCAGGATCGCCGCGATCAACAAGGGGAGCGCGAAGTAGGCGAACGAATCGCCGAGATGCGTGTGTGCGCGCAGATCGGGTGTCCGGCCCACTCGCGCCTCGAGCCATTCGCCCGCCTCGGTGGTGATCGGGGTGAGGACCGTGACCACCGCCGCGAGCACCAGGGTGAGCCAGACCAGCCGCCGCCGGGCAACCGGCCAGACAGCACAGAGGATCGCCAGCACCGCGGTCAGCGGTGCGAGCACTACGATCGCATGCACGAGCAGGATGTGGGCCGGAAGGCCGTTGAAGGTGGACATCGGCGACTTTCGTTCGGGCGGGATGCGGACTGGTCAGAGTCTCCACACGACCGCTGTGAGAACGCTGAGTGCCGGCCTCAGAAGTGCTGGGAGGAGCTTGGCGCGATGGTCTATCGGCTCCAGCGCCAGTCGGCGATCTCGGGCGGGTCCACGCCGAAGCGGCGGGCGTAGGCGTCGGCGGCTGCGCGGCGCTCGGTGAGCTGCTCGGTGAGCGGCGCGAGCTGGTCGGACAGGCGCGGCACCTCGGCGAGCGCGGCGGCCGCCAGGGTGAAACGGTCGATGCCGTTCATCGCGCACATGCTGAAAGGCGTTGTGGTGGTGCCGTTGTCGGTGAATCCGTGGACGTGCATCACGTCGTGGCCGGGGCGTCGGTAAGCGATGCGGTGGATGAGCCAGGGATAGCCGTGGAAGGCGAAGATCACCGGCGCGTCGGTGAAGACGGAGCGGTATCCCTCGTCCGAGATTCCGTGCGGGTGACGATCGGGCGGGAACAGGCGGGCCAGGTCCACCACGTTGACGAAGCGGATCGCCAAGTCCGGCACCAACTCTCGCAGCAGCGCCGCGGCGGCCAGGGCCTCCTGGGTGGGGACGTCACCGGCACAGGCCAGCACGACCTCGGCAGGACGATCGGAGTCCGAACTCGCCCAGTGCCAGACGCCCATCCCCTCGGCGCAGTGCACCCGCGCCGCCTCGTCGTCGAGGTATTGCAGGGCGGGCTGTTTTCCTGCGACCACGACATTCACCCGGCCACGGCTGCGCAGGCAGTGGTCGAACACGTGCAGCAGGCAGTTGGCGTCCGGCGGCAGGTACACCCGGCTGACCTCGGGCCGCTTGCTCAGCACATGGTCGATGAATCCGGGATCCTGATGGGACGCGCCGTTGTGATCCTGCCGCCACACGTGCGAGGTGATCAGATAGTTCAGGCTGGGAATCGGTTCACGCCAAGAGAACTCCGCCGCCATGTGCAGCCATTTGGCGTGCTGCACCACCATCGAGTCGATGATGTGCGCGAAGGCCTCGTAGGTCGAGAACACGCCATGCCTGCCGGTCAGCAGATAGCCCTCCAGCCAGCCCTGGCACAGATGCTCCGACAGCACCTCGAAGACGCGACCGTCCGGGGACAGCCGGTCATCGTCCGCGATCCGGCGGCTGCGCCAGCGCCGGCCGGTGACCTCGAGGACGGCATCCAGGCGGTTGGAGGTGTGCTCGTCCGGCGAGAAGAACAGCAGGTTGCGGGGGTTCTCGACCAGCGCGTCGCGCAGATACTCGCCGAGCACCCGCGTCGCTTCCGCCGATTCGGCTCCGGGCGCGGCGATTTCGAGTGCGTAGTCGGTGGGGCACGGCAGCCTCAGGTCGAGGCTGTCGTGACCGTGCGCGGCACGATTGGCGCTCATCCGCAGGTACTCCGGATGCAGGCGTGCGATCCGGTCGACGGGGCGGCCTTCGTCGTCGAAGAGTTCCTCGGGACGATAGGACCGTAACCAATCCTCCAGTTGCGCAAGGTGTTCCGGATTCTCACGGACGCCGGTCAGCGGCACCTGATGCGACCGGAAGGTGCCCTCGACGCGTACCCCGTCGACGATCATCGGACCGGTCCACCCCTTCGGGGTCGACAGCACGATCATCGGACGGCAGGGGTCGCGCGGCCCCAGTCCGTGCTCGCCGAATTCGCGGATCTCGCGGATCCGTTCCATCGCCTCGTCGAGCACGGTCGCGTACCGTTCGTGGACCTCGGCGGGATCGTCCCCGTCGACGTACATCGGCTCCCAGCCCTGCGCGCTGAGCATGTCGTCCAGTTCACGGCGCGACATGCGCCCCAACAGTGTCGGACTCGCGATCTTGTAGCCGTTGAGGTGCAGGATCGGCAGCACGGTACCGTCGGTGACCCGGTCGAGGAACAGCGAGCTGTGCCAGCTGGTGGCCAGCGCCCCGGTCTCGGCCTCGCCGTCACCGATCATGCAGGCCACCACCAGATTCGGATTGTCCAGCGCCGCTCCGGTCGCATGCGCGAGCGAATAGCCCAGTTCACCGCCCTCGTGGATGGAACCCGGCAGATGCGGTGAGGCATGGCTGGGAACACCGCCCGGAAAGGAGAACTGCCGGAACAGTTCCCGCATCCCGGACAGATTCTGCCCGACCTCCGGATGCCGTAGCGAATAGGTGCCCTCCAGCCAGGTCGCCGCGGTGAGCGCCGCGGCACCGTGGCCGGGACCCAGCACGAACAGCATCTCCTGACCGGTGCGCATGATCACTCGATTGAGGTGGGCATAGGTCAGGGTCACCCCGGGCACGGTTCCCCAGTGCCCGATCAGCCGCTGCTTGATGTGCTCCGGCCGCAGCTTCTCGGCGAGCAGCGGATTGTCCATCAGATATATCTGACCGGCGGCCAGGTAGTTGGCGGCCCGCCACCACGCGTCCAGATCGATCAGATCGTCCCGGATTCCGGTTCCGGAGCCGGGCATCGTGATCGTCATCGCTTGGTCTCCTTGTCATCGAGGTGCACGACCATCACCGGGCAGTGCGCGTGCTGGACCAGGGAGTGCGCGGTCGACCCGAGCAGCATGCCCATGAATCCGCCGCGGCCGCGGTTGCCGACCACGACCAGCTGCGCGATCTTCGACAGCTCGCGCAGCCGGGCGGCGGGCCCGGCGGCGAACACCTCGCGGGTCACCTCGACGTCCGGATACTTCTCCTGCCAGCCCGCCAGGCGCTCGGCGAGGACGGCCTCCTCGACGCCTTCCAGCTCCGCGGTCACCACGGGAATCACCTCTCCGGCGAATTGCCCTGTGTCCCAATCACTCCAGGCGTGGACGGCGACCAACCCGACCCCCCGCTCGGCGGCTTCGGCGAAGGCCGCGCCGATCGCGGCCTCGCTGACGCGGCTGCCGTCGACGCCGACCACGACCGGGCCCGAGCCGCGAACCGCGTTGGCCGCTTCGGGATCCGGCCGCACCACGACAACCGCGCCGCGGGCGTGACTGGTCACCGAGAACAAGGTGGATCCCAGATGCGAGAGCGTCCCGGCCGTCCCGGTCGCCCCGATCACCACCGCGAAGGCGGACTCGCTGAGATCGATCAGCACCTGGGCCGGATTGTCGGTCGACACCGCGGACGAGACCGTCAGTTCCGGCTCGTATCCCTTCGCCGCCAGCTCGGCCCGGGCGATCGCGGCCGCACCGGCGGCTTTGACGGCGTCGACCAGCGACGGAGTCGCCACCGCGTAGGGTCCGACGCCACCACTGATCGCCACCAGATCCAATCCGTGGACGATGTGCAGCCGCCGCTGCCGCTGGGCGGCGTAATTCGCGGCCCAGTGCACCGCGCGCACCGCCCCTTCCGAATTGTCCACTCCGACGACGACCGGCGCCGAGGCCAGCCGATGCGGTTCGTCGAATTCCTGGTGTGTCATCGTGACCTCCGAGGTGAGGTGAAGTCGTCGGCGCCCGGGAAGGGCTCGTACTCTCACGGTAGGAATCGGAGCTGACCGCCCTCTGCGGGCGATCGTCCTTGGTGTAAGGACCAAAGACCTCTGCGTGGCGACCCGGTGGCGATGCGGGGCTTCGGCGCCGCCCTTGGTCCCACCGCTATCGGGAACATCGGCCCTGGGGTCACGCGGGAAACCCGGCAAAGCTTGCTCCCATGAATCCTCCCGCCGCAACACCGCATGCCGTCGCGACCGTGGCCCTGGTCCTCGGCGCGGCAATGGTGGTCGCGGTCCCCGCCGCCGCCGAATACGTCTTGCTCTGGGCCCGGCTGTACGGCGCGGTGCTGGTCTATCTGGCGCTCGTCGAGTATCTGGCGGTCGCGATCGGGCTTCTCCGGTGGGGCGTCACCCAGCTGCGGGCGTGAGCGTGTCAGCATCGGATACCTTGCGGCCCAAGCTTATTCGGACCGTCGCTCCCGCCGGCAGGAATTCGGTGAACCCGCCGCAATGGATCTCGACCGGGTCGGCCGCGCCCGGATCGGCGGCGACCTCCAGTTCGGAGGCGCTGACCCTGATCGCGAGCCGATGCCCGCGGTAGACGATCGGGAAGCGCAGTTCCCCCAGCCCGCCGGGCCAGCACGGGTTGAAGATCAGTCGATCGGACCGGATCTCCATGCCGGTGAAGCAGCGCTGCACCAGGTCGATGGTTCCCGCCATGGCGCCGAGATGGATGCCCTCCTGCGTCGTCCCGCCCTGGATATCGGCGATATCGGAGTCCAGCACCCGATCGAAGAACTCCATGGCGCGCCCGCGATGTGCGCGGGCCAGCACCCAGGCGTGGACCAGCGCGCTCAGCGTCGAACCGTGCGAGGTGCGGGAGAGGTAGTAGTCGATCGTCCGCGGAATCATCTCGCCGGGTAGCTCATAGCCGAGATACTCGAACACCTCCCGCAATTCGTCAGCCGACAGCAGGTAGAACAGCATCAGGACATCGGCCTGTTTGCCGGCCCGGTAGCGGTTGACGTCGTCGCCCTCGGCTTCGAGGATGCGATCCAGCCGCTGGATCTCGCCGTAACGCTGACGGTAGCCGTCCCAATCGAGTTCGGCCAGTTGGTCGTAACCGTCGAACTGGCTGATCACCCCGTCGTGGAAGGGCACGTGCATCCGCCGCCCGACATGCTCCCACCGCGCCAGTTCCACCGGTGAGACCCGCAGCGACTCGAGCAGTTCCGCCCGCGCCCGGGGGGTCAGCCGGTCCAGCGCGTCGCGCGCCCGCAACAGCGTCCACACCGCCATCACATTGGTGTAGGCGTTGTCGTCCACACCGCTCCCGGGGTCGCTGGGCGAACCGGTGTGGAACTCGTCGGGCCCGATGACCCCGCGCAGATGATATCGGTCGTGGCGAGGGTCGTAGTCGGCCAGGCTCGCCCAGAAGCGAGCGATCTCCACCATGAGTTCCGCGCCGTAGTCGGTGAGGAATTCGAGATCACCGGTCGCCTGATAGTACTGCCAGACGTTGTAGGCGATGGCGCTGCCGATGTGGTGGGCGCGCGGGCTCGGATCGGGATTCCAATGTCCCGACAGCGGATTCAGATGCATGCGCTGGCTTTCCTCCCGCCCGTCGGAGGCGGATTGCCACGGGAACATCGCACCGGACAGCCCGACGGCCGCCGCCGCGCGACGCGCCTCCGGCAACCGCCGGTACCGGTACCGCTGCAGACCGCGCGCGAGACGCGGGAAGCGGGGGTTCAGAACCGGATACACGAACAGCTCGTCCCAGAAGACATGCCCCCGATAGGCTTCACCGTGCAGACCGCGAGCCGGTACCCCGACGTCCAGATCCGCGGTGTGCGGCGAGAGCGTCTGCACCAGGTGCAGCAGGTGCAGCCGGAGCACCCGGGTCGCGTGCGTGCCGCCGTCCAGATCGATACGGAGCCGATCCCAGAGGTGTTCCCATGCGGCCGTGTGCGATTCGAGCAGCTCCGCGAATCGGCCAGCGCTGCGCAACGAGCGGATGGCCTCGTCATCCGGGGCCGAGACCGCGTGGTCGCGCCCGGTGACCACGGCCGCGATCTTCTCCAGCACGACCGTGTCGCCCTCGGCCATCACGACCCCGTGGTCGTGCCCGATCGACTCGGCGGTCTCGACGAGTTCGGTGGCGGGACACAGCTTCACGCCGTCCCGGTGCAGCGTGCCGCGCGTCGCGGTCGCGACCGGAACCCCGGATTGCCCGGTGCGCACCGTCAGCAGCACCGACTCCGGTGACAGCTCGCGCGTCGAGACCTCCACGAGGTGCCGACCCGACAGATCCTGGTAGCGCGCCACCAGGCTGTTGGTCACCGCGCCGTCCACCTTGGAGCGGAAAACCACGGTGCCCGACCAGTTCTCGGCGGTCACGGCGGTCTCGAGCGCGCACAGGTGCGGCGCGTGCATGGCCGCGAACCGCCGCTGCCGCACCGCGGTGATGCGGCCGGTACCGTCCCGGAAGCGGAAGTGCCGCAGCAGGACGGCCCGGCGCAGATCGAATTCCTGGCGGTAGGACAGCAATTCGACAGTGTCGATGTCGAGCCAGTCGCCGTCGCCGACCCGGAAGGTGACCGGCAGCCAGTTCGGCAGGTTCACCAGGCTCTCGTTGTCGATTGTGCGCCCCGCGATCTGATCGAAGAGCCGGTTGTAGATCCCCGCGACATAGGTACCGGGGTAGTGATGCTCCCCCACGGCGCACTCGGGCGCGGACCCACGGGTGGCGAGATACCCGTTGCCGACGGTGCACAGTGCCTCGCGCAACCGCTCGTGCGTCGGATCGTATCCGTCGAACGCGAACACCCACGAATCCGACAAGGCTCCGGCGGATTCGGCGGCCAGCAGGGTGGCCAGTTCGTCGAGGAACGACCGGACGCCCTCCGGTCCGGGCAGCGCGCACTGGGCGGCGGTCCGGCGGTCGCCGTTCTCGTCGTGCCGGACCACGATCGGAAGGCCTTCCGCCTCGATGGCGTCGAAGGCGTCCTCGTCGGTGAGGTCGTCGCCGATATAGATCGGCAGGGTGGGTGTGACGAGGTGGCCCAGGATCCACCCGAGCGCGGTGCCCTTGTCCCAGTCCATGTCCGGCCGCAGTTCGATCACCTTGCGCCCGCCCGTCACCCGCAGGCCGCGCAGGCGTGCCTGCGCGTGCACTGCCGCCGTCACCGCGCCGACCTGGTCCGGGACGACCCGCCGATAGTG
Organism: Nocardia niigatensis NBRC 100131; assembly: GCF_000308655.1. Taxonomy (GTDB): domain Bacteria; phylum Actinomycetota; class Actinomycetes; order Mycobacteriales; family Mycobacteriaceae; genus Nocardia; species Nocardia niigatensis. Next base: position 60,000 of record NZ_BAGC01000053.1, read on the forward strand.
CACTGCGACCGCGAACCGCTTGTGCTCCACCAGGATTCCCTCGATCGCGCTCAGCGACCGGGCCAGGTCGTCGGCGGCAGCGGCAAGTGCGAGCTCCGCGCCCGGAGCGGCCTCGTGCACGTACGTCGTGCCGTCCGGGGCCTGCAATTCGAAACCGTGGCAGCCGGCGTACCAGAGACCGTCGACGCCCACCCGATCGCGCAGATCCGCCAGCTCGCGCCCGCTGACGATGGCGACGGGGCACTGCGCGGCCAGCCGCGCCAGGACCGCGGCCCCGCCCTCCACCAGAGTCGCCGTGGCCGGATCGGGGACGATCGCCGACAGCGTGCCGTCGAAGTCGAGGAGGACGGACGCCTTCTCGACGTCGAGCAGGTCACCGAGCCGCCCCGCGACCGCGTCCGGCACCTCCGACATCCGCCGGAAGCCGTTGCGCAGCCGCACCCGATCGAGATCGGCCACGACCACGTCGGCCCCGCGTTCCGCCAGCCGGTCACCGTGCCCGCCCCGGTCGACCCCGATCACCAGACCGAATCCCCCGGCCCGGCCCGCGGCGACACCGGCCTCCGCGTCCTCGACCACGACAGTCCGTTCCGGCTCCGCGCCCAGTCGGCGCGCGGCCTCGAGCAGCATCGCCGGGTCGGGCTTACCCGCCAGCCCGAGCTCCGCCGCCACGATGCCGTCCACCCGCACCGTGAACAGGTCCCCGATGCCCGCGGCACTCAGCACGTCGGCGCAGTTACGGCTGGCGGAGAACACCGCGACGCCGATTCCGGCCGTCTGCAGGCGCCGCACCAGGGCCACGGTGGAGTCGAATGCCGGGACGCCGTCGCGGGCGAGCCGCTCGAGGAACAGCCGGTCCTTGTGATTGCCGAGCGCGCACACCGTCCCCGCGTCCTCACTGTCGGCGGGATCGCCTGCGGGCAATGAGATACCGCGTGCGGCGAGGAAATCGGCCACACCCCGATAGCGCGGCTCGCCATCCACCCAGCGCTGGTAGTCCTCATCGGTGAAGGGCGACAGGTTCTCGCCCGGCGCCGGCGCACGGTGCGCGAGGAACTCGTCGAACATCTCTTTCCAGGCCGCCGCGTGGACGCGAGCGCTGTCGGTCACCACGCCGTCCATATCGAAGATCACCGCGTCGTGGCGCCGCGCATCGATCAGGGGCGCGGGCTGCATGTTGTCGTCCACGGTTTCAGCCTGCGTCCGCCAGGGCGCCGGGGCCAAGGGTCCTGTAGCACAGCAACGAGGACCAACGGCCCCTGTAGCGGGCCCGCACCACGTCCTAGCGTGAATCCATGAGCCCACTACCCAGCGGCGAAACGATCGAGCAGGCTGTCCGGCTGGCCGGTCGCGCGCCCTCCCTGCACAACAGCCAGCCCTGGCACTGGGTCTTCGACGGCCGGACCCTGAACCTGTTCTCGGTGCGATCCCGCATGCTCCCCGCCACCGACCACTCGGGCCGGCAGATGCTGATCAGTTGTGGTATCGCACTGGGACATCTACGCGCCGTGCTCGCCGGCGTCGGGTGGCAGACGAAGGTCACCTACTTCCCGAATCCCACGCGCCACGATCAGTTGGCGGAAGTGACATTCGAACCGGCCCGGATCGTCACCGATGCCGACCGGGAACGAGCCGCCGCCATCGCGACGCGCTACACCGATCGGCTCCCCTTCGCGGCACCGGCGGGCTGGCGCGAATTCGAGCCCGTACTCCCGGTCATCGTCGACCCCTACGACGCCGTGATCACCGTGCTGCCGCCCGAGGCGCACACCGAACTCGCCCGCGCGTCGCGGCTCACCGCAGCGGTACGCCGCTACGATTCCGACTATCAGGCTGAATTGCATTGGTGGGCAGGACATTCGCTCCCGATGGAAGGCGTTCCGCCGTCGGCCCGGGTGTCCGCTGAGGAGCGCGAGCGAGTCGATCTGAGCCGGGTACTCCCGGCCACCGGCGACGAGCCGCGGCGGACCGAGATCGAGGAGGACCGATCCGTGGTGCTCGTCGTGTCCAGCGGCGGCAGCTTCACGGATCTGCTGCGGTGCGGTGAGGCGCTGTCCACCATCCTGCTCGAATGCACGGTCGCGGGCTACGCGACATGTCCGATCACCCACGTCACCGAGGTACCGCAGAGCCGCGCCGTCATCCGGGAGCTCACCGGTCGCACCGAGCAGCCCCAGGTCCTGGTCAGGGTCGGCACGGTACCGGCCTCCGACCGGAAGCCGACGCAGACTCCGAGGCTGCCCCTCGAAAAGATTCTGGATATCAGCAAGGCCGTAACCACCCAGTGATCGAACGCCTTTCGGCCGTCCCCGATAATGCGCGGTGCGAGCTATGTTTGACCACGTAGTCCCAGAAGACAGGACAGGACAGGCCACATGATCAAGGTATTTCTCGTTGACGATCACGAGATCGTCCGCCGAGGACTCGTCGACCTGCTCGAGAGCGACCCCGAACTCGACGTCATCGGTCAAGCGTCGGATTGCGCCCAGGCCCTGGCCCGAATTCCCGCGCTGAAACCCGACGTCGCGGTGCTCGACGTGCGGCTGCCGGACGGGAACGGTATCGAGCTCTGCCGCGACCTGCTCTCGCGCGTCGATCCACTGCGCTGCCTCATCCTCACCTCGTTCACCGACGAGCAGGCCATGATGGACGCCATCCTGGCCGGCGCCAGCGGCTATGTGGTCAAGGACATCAAGGGCATGGAACTGGCCAAGGCCATCAAGGAGGTCGGCGCGGGCCGCTCGCTGCTGGACAACCGCGCCGCCGCGGCACTGATGGATCGGCTGCGACGCAGCACCCAGTCCGACGGGCCGCTGGCCGGACTCACCGATCAGGAGCGCAAGCTCCTCGACCTGCTCGGTGAAGGTCTGACCAACCGCCAGATCGCCGAACGCATGTTCCTGGCGGAGAAAACCGTCAAGAACTACGTGTCCCGGCTGCTCGCCAAGCTCGGTATGGAACGCCGCACCCAGGCCGCGGTCTACGCGTCCAAGCTGCGTGGCGACCACCCGAACCCGGAGTAGCCGAAGTCCTCGGCGACAAGGTCTTTGGTCCCCTCGCCGCGTGCGAGCAGGCCCTACCCGTCCGGCTCGGTCAACGGAAACCTCGATCATATGCACGTTCACGCGCACGCCACCGTCACGAATCCCGATCGGCCCCAGACGATTCGCGCCATCCCGGCCGCGAGCGCCGCCGCACTGCCCGCCGACGCGATACTGACCGCGCTCGCCACCGGCGAGAGCGGGCTGAGCGAATCCGAATATGCCGGGCGGGCACGCCTTTTCGGACCGAACGCCATCCAGGCGCATCGTGCGCGCCTGGGGCCGGTCATCGCCCGGCAATTGCGCTCACCACTGCTGTTGCTGCTCGCTGTGACCGCTGTGGTGTCGTTCTTCCTCGGTGAACGCAGCGACGCGGTGGTCATCGGGGTGATCGTGGCGATGTCCGTGGGTCTGGGCACCGTCAACGAATTCCGCGCCGAGCAGGCCGCAGCCGCCCTGCACGACCGAATCCGGCATCGCGTGGTGGTGACGCGGGCCGGGCAGGCCCGATCGGTCGACCTCGCGGAATTGGTACCGGGCGATATCGTCGAGTTGCGGCCCGGTGAGCTGATACCCGCTGATCTGCGGCTGTTGTCCGGCACCGGACTGCAGTGCGACGAATCGGTCCTGACGGGCGAGTCGGAATCGGTGGTCAAATCGATCGACCCGGTGGCGCAGGACAGCCCGGTGTCCGAGCTGACCTGCTGCGCGCTCATGGGCACCGTGGTGGCGGCCGGGACCGGCCGCGGCGTCGTGACAGCGACGGGCAGCGACACCGAATTCGGCCGGATCGCCGTCGGTCTGGCGCGCCGCGAACCCGAGACCGAGTTCCAGGCCGGGCTGCGCCGGTTCTCGATGCTGCTGGTGCGCGTCGCCGCGGTCCTGACGATCGGCATCTTCGCGGTGAACCTGGTGCTGCACCGGCCGCTGCTGGACGCGCTGATGTTCTCGCTGGCCATCGCGGTCGGCATTTCCCCGCAACTGTTGCCGGCCGTGGTGTCGACGAGTCTGGCGGCCGGATCGCGAACCCTGGCGCAGCGCAAGGTGCTGGTGAAGCGACTGGTCTGCATCGAAGACCTCGGCGACATCGAGGTGTTGTTCACCGACAAGACCGGCACGCTGACCGAGGGACGGATCGAATTCATGCGGACGGTCGCCGCCGGACCGCAGTCCGAGGGCGAAGTCACCACGCTGGGCATGGCGTGCACCGACGGCGTGATCCAGAATGGCCGCCTGGCCGGCGGTGACGCGCTCGATACGGCGCTGTGGGCAGCGCCGCTCGCGCCGCGGGAGGACGCCGGGCGATATACCCGCCTCGCCACACTGCCTTTCGATCACCGTCGGCGCATGGTGTCGGTGCTGGTCGACGCGCCCGGCACCGGGAGAACGATCATCACGAAGGGGGCGCCCGAGGCCGTCCTCGCCTGCTGCGAGAACGTGCCGGATACAGCCGCGTCGGCGCTCAGCGCCGAGTTCGCGGCCGGGCATCGCGTGGTGGCCGTCGCGACCCGTCCGGCGCCCGGGCGGACGACGTTGACCGGCTCCGACGAGACCGGGCTCCGACTGGCCGGGTTCCTGGTCTTCCTGGACCCGCCGAAAACCTCTGCGCGAGAAGCGATCAGCCGTCTCGCCGGGCTCGGCATCGCGGTCAAGGTCATCACCGGCGATCATCCGACCGTGGCCGCGCGCGTCTGCGAACAGCTGGGCCTACCGGCGGGAGATACTCTCTCGGGCGCCGATCTCGACCGGCTCAGCGACGCCGAGCTCACCGGGAAGCTCTCCACCACAACCGTTTTCGCCCGCATCGATCCCGAACAGAAGGCGCGCATCGTGCGTGCGCAGCGCTCCCTCGGAGTCGACGTCGCCTTCCTCGGTGACGGCGTCAACGACGCGCTCGCCCTGCATGCCGCCGATGTCGGCATCTCCGTGGACGCCGCCACCGACGTCGCCAAGGACGCCGCCGACGTCGTGCTGCTCGAAAAGGACCTGCAGGTGCTGGCGGACGGCGTCACCCAGGGCCGCCGCGTATTCGCCAACACGATGAAGTACGTCCTGATGGGCACGTCGAGCAATTTCGGCAATATGTTCAGCGCCGCCGGCGCCTCGGCGTTCCTGCCGTTCCTGCCCATGCTGCCCTCGCAGATCCTGCTCAACAATCTGCTCTACGACTCCAGCCAGCTCGCGATCCCCACCGACACTGTCGACGAGGAGCAGCTGGCCCGGCCCTCGCGCTGGGACATCGGGCTGATCCAGCGGTTCATGCTGGTGTTCGGCCCGATCAGCTCGGTGTTCGATTTCGCGACCTTCGGCATCATGCTGTGGGTCTTCCACGCCGGCGAAGCCCTCTTCCACACCGCGTGGTTCGTCGAATCGCTGGCCACCCAGACGCTGGTGCTGTTCGTGATCCGCACTCGCAGAACCCCCTTCTTCCGCAGCCACCCGAGCGTCGCCCTGGTCACCGCCGCATTGGCCGCGGTCGGGATCGGCGCACTGCTGCCCGTGACGCCGCTGGCCGCCACGCTCGGCTTCCAGCCACTACCCGGCGCCTTCTTCGTCGCGCTGCTCGCCATGATCGTCGTGTACCTGGTACTGGCGGAAACCGCGAAGCGCTGGTTCTTCCGGACAGCCCCGGCGGTCCCCGCCGCCCGCGACCGCCGGCCCGATCATCGAGTGCGCCGTCGCGCCGCGCGTTTCGCCACCGGACCGCATCCGGCACAGGGGACTACCGCACAGGGGACTTCCGCACGACCGGCGGAGGCACTCGTCCGTTAGAGTCAACCGGCCTGCTTCTCCACCAGGCGCAGGCCGGTCACCAGGGTCGGCTCGATGGCGACGACGGTGTCCATCGCGCCGTCGACCCACGGCCGCAGCAGGCCCTCGTAGCGGGCGACCCGTTCCGGATCCGTCACGGTGCGGGCGATCCCCGTCACCACCACCGACCATCCCAACCCCGCGACGGGGTCGATGTCGTCGGCCTCGTACGCCACCACCACATTCGAATCCGCGCGCACCGTCGAGGTAAGCCTGGACGTGAGCCGGGTCCGCACAACGATGATCTCGCCGTCGTCGACCAGATGGTTCACCGGCCGTACCGCAGGCAGCGCCTCGCGAGTGAAGATGACCCTCCCGAACGGAACACTGGCCAGCAGCCGCAGCGCTTCCGTGCGCCCCAGACTCACGGTGGCGCGCGGAGCGAACTCATACCCACGCATGAACTCGACACAATCCTTTCTCACCTGGTCCCCTTGCATCGCAGACCCCGAATCCATGTCAGCATTCGCCCTGCGCCCCTCACAGGGCCGAAGGTCCTGTCTCGGACATCCTTCGGACACGGGCCGGCGCACCTCGCACGCACCCCGTGGCGGCTACGGTGGGGACGAAGGGCTGTGGTGATCGGGGACTGCGACCCTGTCGCTCCGCTCGACGAACACGATGAACTGGTCGAGGAAAACACCCGGCGAAAGGACGAGAGCCATGGTGGTCGATTCGCGTGTCCATGGTCTGTGGGATCGGGCCGGCAGTGTCTTCGGTGCCGTGCTGCTGGCGGGGACGATCGCGCCATTGGTCGCCGGGGGCATCGCCTGGATCGCCGGGGCGACAGTGGTGGCCGACTGGTGCTGGGCCGCGGGCACGGTGGTGGCCATGGTGCCGGCGGTGTGGTGGGTGGTCGCGGCGCTGCGGCGCGGGCGCGCCGGAGTGGATCTCATCGCGGTACTGTCGCTGGCCGGCACGCTCTGGGTGCACGAGTACCTCGCGGGCGCGCTCATCGCGGTCATGCTCAGTACCGGGCATGCCCTCGATGCCGCTGCCGAGCGGCGCGCGGCCCGGGATCTGCGGGCTCTGCTGGAGCGGGCGCCGCGGACGGCGCGGCGGCGGCGCGAGGATGTGGTGCGGATCGTCGATCTGGAGGAGATCGTCCCGGGCGACATCCTGGTGATCGCCGCCGGCGAGGTGGTTCCCACCGACGGCAGGATCATGGATACCGTTGCGGCGCTCGATGAATCGGCGCTGACGGGTGAGCCGCTCCAGGTCGAGCGCGCGCCCGGTGAGCCGGTGCGCAGCGGCGTGCTCAACGCGGGTGGCGTGTTCGAGATGCGGGCCACCGCCACGGCCGACGACAGCACATACGCCGGAATCGTTCGGCTGGCGCAGGAAGCCGGGGCCGCCACCGCACCGACGGTCCGATTGGCGGACCGTTATGCCGTCTGGTTTCTGCCGCTGACGTTGATCGTCGCCGGCGCCGCATATTGGTTCAGCGGGTCCCTGGTGCGCGCGGTGGCGGTGCTGGTCGTCGCGACGCCGTGCCCGTTGTTGCTCGCCGCGCCCGTCGCCATCGTGTCGGGGCTGTCCCGCGCGTCGCGGATCGGTGTGGTGGTGCGGGACGGCGGGGCGCTGGAAAACCTGGGTCGCGCAACCACTCTGGTCATGGACAAGACCGGCACCGTGACAGCCGGGCAGCCCGTCGTCACCGAGGTCACCGGAGCTCCGGGCACGGATGTAGCGTGGCTGCTGCAGCAGGCCGCGTCGGTGGATCAGTTCTCGCCGCACGTGCTGGCCGAGGCCATCGTGACCGAGGCGCTGGCCCGCAAGCTCCAACTCGCCGTTGCCACGGCGGTTTCCGAGCAGGCCGGTCGTGGCGTGACCGGAACGATCGACGGTCATCGTGTCCAGGTGGGTAAGTTGCCGGAGGCCGCGATCGCCCCGGAATGGGCACGGCCGGTAATGAATCGGGCACGCCTGGACTCCGCCGCCGTCGCGTGGATCACCGTCGACGACGAGCCCCTCGGTGTCGTGCTGCTGCGAGATCCCTTGCGGCGGCACGCACCCCGCACCCTGCGCCGGCTGCGCGACGCCGGACTGAACCGCCTGGTCATGCTCACCGGTGATCGCCCCGAACCCGCCCGCGAGGTCGCGACGGTGCTGGGCCTCGACGAGGTCTACGCGGGCCAGAGCCCCGCCGACAAGGTCGAGGCGGTCCGCCGGGAGAGCGACCAGCACGTGACCGTCATGGTCGGTGACGGCATCAACGACGCCCCGGCCCTCGCCGCCGCCACGGTGGGAGTGGCCATGGGGGCACGCGGATCGACCGCCTCGTCCGAGGCCGCCGATATCGTGCTCACCACCGATCGGCTGGACCGGCTCGCGGACGCCATGGACATCGCCCGCTGGTCACGGCGCATCGCGGTGCAGAGCGCGACCGTGGGTATGACGCTGTCGCTGGCGGCCATGGTCATCGCGGCCGTCGGATGGCTACCGCCTGCGGCGGGCGCGCTCCTGCAGGAGGCCATCGACGTCGCCGTGATCCTCAATGCGCTGCGCGCTCTGCGCGGCAATCCGGCTGTCCGGCTCGATCTGCCGGCGGACACCGAAGAGCTGCTGCACCGCTTCGCCGCCGAACACGATGTCCTGCAGGACGCCCTCACGAAACTGCGTACGGTCGCCGATCGGATCGCCGACCACCCCGATGACGATGCCCTCACGGCGCTCGACAGCGTGCACCGTCTCCTGGTCGAGGACCTACTGCCCCACGAGCTGGCCGAGGAGACCCAGCTGTATCCCGCACTCGCCGGACCACTCGGCGGCGCCGACGCGACGGCCACCATGAGCCGCGCCCACGCCGAGATCCAGCGGCTCGCCACGCGGATCGGCACCCATCTCGAATTGGCCCACGCCCGTGGCCATTTCGACCCGGATCAAATCGACGACCTGCAGGCCTGCCTCTACGGCCTGTACGCCGTCCTGCGCCTGCACTTCGTCCAGGAGGAGGAGAACTACTTCGCCCTCGCCGCCGACGAACGGCGGTGATCATGGCCCGATCCGCCGCCGGCCGGCCGCCGGACCCGGGGTTCACTCCGGGCGGTATCGCCGTACTCGTGACAGCGGCGGGTGCGGCGGCCGTGTGCGCGCTGGCGGTCCTGTTCGCGAAGATCCTCGACAACGTCCTCGACGGCGACGGATTCACGGCCTGGGATCAGCCGATATCGACATGGCTTGCGGCACATCGCGAACCGGCGCTCACCGCGATCATGCGAGGGCTGACCGACGTGGGAAATCCGCCCGTGCTGGCCATGACGATCGCCGCCACCGCGGCCGTGACGGCCATCCGGGTTCGCACGCTCGCCCCGGTCGTCCTCGGCAGCGTCGCGTTCGCCGGGTTCATCCTGATGGTGGTGACAGTGAAGCTGGCGGTGGGAAGGCCCCGGCCGCCGGATGCGGAGCGAGCGATCGCCGTTGACGGGTCTTCGTTCCCGTCGGGCCATGCCGCGGGCATCGCCGTGGTCGCTCTGGTATCGGCGTGGATGCTCACCCGCGGGTATCGATGGTCCCGCCGGACCTGTCTGGCAGTCTGGGCGGCGGCGGTCGTTCTCATTGCCGCCGTAGGCTTTTCCCGCGTCTATCTCGGTGTCCACTATCCCAGCGACATCATCGCCGGTTGGGCATTGGGCGCGTCCTGGGCCGGATTCGTCATGGTCGCGGGCACCGCCGCCGCGCCGTTGCTGCGGGGCCACTCGCTGGGGCGGCGCCATTGTCGCCCTTGAACTTCGAGCCTTCGGACTTCGAGCCGATAGCTAGATTCTGCGCGCGGTGAGCCGCGTCACACAGCGGCGAAGGTCCGGCCTTCGCGATGCTCTTGGCCCCGTTCCGGGCACCGCGATGGTCGGACGATCCCGGGACCTTGGTCCTCCCCCCGATCACCCCGCACGGTCGTGCATTTGTTCCCCCGCCACCGTGACCTTGTCCTCTGTGCCGTCCGCGCGGCCGGACGCACGCTGGACACACGAACCAACCCAAGGAGGCACGTCATGGAGTACCGGGTGAACGTGTGCGAGACCCCGCCGCAGGCGGTACTGCGCATACCGTTGGAGATCCGCCCGGACCTACTGAGCGACGGCATCGTCGGCGGTATGAACCGGCTGGCAGAGGTCGCCGACAGGGCCGGGCTCGTCGCGAACGGCGCGCCGACGATCACTTTTCACCGCGAGCTGCCCGCCGAGGAGGCCATCGTCGTAGATTTCGGGCTTCCGATCGAGGCGGCGCCGGCCCTCGGCCCGAGTTCCGGGGCGGAGCTGGCCATCCAGCCGCCCGTACTGGTGGCCCGTACCTGCCATCGCGGCAGCTACCACGATATCGACGCGGGCTACCGCGCGTTGCGAGAGTGGTTGCAGGGCAATGGCTATCGGCCGGTCGGGCCGCCGACGGAAGCGTATCTCATCGGCCCCGACGAGGTCAGCGATCCGCGCATGCTGATCACGGAGATCCGGATTCCGGTGGCCCCCGCCCCGGCCATCGCCGCGCACCTCGACACGGCGTTTCCGGATGCCGTCGACCGCACCCGGACAGCGTTGCAGGAGCACGGATTCGCCGTGGTGACCGAGTTCGATGTCCAGGCCGCCCTCCGGGAGCGGACCGGCGAGCACATCGAGGAGTATCTGATCCTCGGCGCCTGCAACCCTCAGCTGGCCGGTCGCGCGCTCGCCGTCGACCGGGAGGCGGGCCTGCTGTTGCCGTGCAACGTCGTCGTCCGGGCCGACCGGACCGGCGTGCTGGTGGAGGCCGCCGATCCCACCCTGTTCGTCGAGGTCCTGGCCCGGCCCGAACTCGCCGGCCCGGCCGAGGAGGCTCGCCGATTGCTCGCCGCCGCAATGGCGGAACTATCCCGCACCGCCGCGGCGGCCGGCTGAGGCGACCGAGGACCATGGTCCCGGCCACCGCGGGTAGGAGTCCTCTCACCGAACTCCGGCCACGCGAGCAGGCTCGATACATGGAAACCACCACCCCCCGCATCGCCGTCGTCTACGCCACCGCCCAGGGATCCACTCGCGAGATCGCCGATTTCATCGGTTCCTACCTCACCGCCCGTGGCGCGACCGTCGAGGTCGCCGACGCCGAACACGCCCCCGAACTCACGCCCTTCGACGCCGTCGTGCTGGGCAGCGCTGTGCACGATCGCGCCCTGCTGCCCGAAATGGCCGATTTCGTCCGGTCGCATCGCACCGAGCTGGGTTCGCGACCGGTGTGGCTGTTCAGCGTCGGCCTGGGGCCCGCACTGGTCGGCCCGATCGGACGCCGGCTCGGCCGCGCCGTCCCGAAAAAGATTGCCACCCTGCGTGATTCCATTTCGCCGCGCGACTTCCACGCCTTCGCGGGCCACTACGAACGCGCCGGCGTCGACCTGCCGGCCCGGACCATCTACCGGATCCTGGGCGGCACCCGCTACGGAGATCTGCGCGACTGGCCCGCCATCACCCGCTGGGCCGACGGCATCGCTGAGGCACTGCGGCTGCCACAGGCGCAGGCCACCCCGACACACCCCTGACCAGCACACGCCTTTTTCGAGAAAGACCACGCCGATGAGCCATCACACCGATCCGTTCGCCCCCGCGATCCATACCGGCCGCATCTGGCTGCGCACCGTCGCTGACCGGCTCGGCACCGACGACCGGATGGCGGCGCATCAGGCCCTACGCGCCTGGCTGCACACCGTGCGCGACCGCCTCGACATCGGTGCGGCCGCACACCTGAGCGCCCAACTGCCCACGCTGCTGCGCGGCGTCTTCTACGAGGGCTGGACCCCGGGACGCGTTCCGGTGCCCCATGATCCGCAGTCGTTCCTGCACCAGTTCGCCCACACGGCGGACGTGTCGACGGCGGAGGCGAGGCGGTTGTCCGCGGCGGTCACCGACGCGCTGGCCCAGCTCTTCTCCCCCGGCCAGCTCGATCACGTGCTGGCACAGCTTCCCGCACCGCTGCGGCGCGTTCTGCTCGGCGCCGATTTCAGCGACATCCTCAGCGCCGCAGGAATTTTCGAGACACCGGAGCAACTGCTGTGACCATTCGGCACGCCCCTCTGTTCGTGATCGCACTCCCCTTCGTGGTCACCGGACTCGAACTCAGCGGCGCTTCGCCGCTCGCGATGCTGTCCGCCCCGTTCATCCTCGCCGTCCCGATCCTGTTGCTGCTCATGCTGCCGGGGTCGACAAAGAACTGGAGCCGTCATGGGTGACTATGTCGCCACTTTCGATGAATTGCGATTGACCGATGCCGACCGCGCCGGTGGCAAGGGAGCCAATCTCGGCGAACTCGTCGCGGCCCGCCTGCCCGTGCCGCCAGGATTCGTCGTGCTCAGATCCGCCTACGAGGAGGTGGTCTGCGCCGGCGCGCACGGGCCGGAACTCGACGAGCTGCACGCCCGGGGGCTCGCGGCAGCGCAGGACGCGTCCCGCGACCAGGCCCAGCAGCTCGACGAGCTGTGCCGCCGCATGCGGGAACTCGTGCACGGCACCCCGATTTCACCGTCGGTCCGCGATGCCGTGCTCTCGGCATACCACCGGCTCGGCGACGGGGTCTCCGTGGCCGTCCGGTCATCGGCGGTCGGCGAGGACAGCGCGACCGCGTCATTCGCGGGAATGAACGTGTCCCACACCAATATTCATGGTGACGAGGAACTGATCACCGCGCTCACCGATTGCTGGGCATCGCTGTTCACCCCGCGCGTGCTGACCTATCGGGCGCGGCGAGGAATGCACAATCGGCCCGAGATGGCCGTCGTGGTGCAGCGCATGGTCACCGTCCGCACGGCCGGCGTGGCCTTCACCGCCGACCCGGCCACCGGCAAGCTCGATCGCATCATCGTCGACGCGGCGCGCGGTCAGGGCGAGGTAGTGGTGTCCGGCGCCGTCACACCCGACACCTATGTCTTCGACGCGGCCGGACCGACGCTGCTCAGCACCGAGGTCGGCCGCCAGAGCTTCGCCATCGTGTCCGGCCCCGACGGCGATCAGCGCGTTGAGCTCTCCGAATCCGAAGCCGAGACACCGGCGCTCACCGACGAGCAGGCTGTTGCCGTGGCCCGGCTCGCACTGAAGGTGCAGGCGCACCACGACGGTCGTCCCCAGGATGTCGAATGGGCCTTCGACGACGAGCACCTCTGGCTGGTGCAGGCACGGCCGATCACCGTGCTGCCCCACGACGCCGACGCGAAAGCGCCACACACTGCCGAGGGCCGCGTGCTGGTGCGCGGTCTGGCCGCGGCACCCGGCCGCGCCGTCGGACCGGTGCGCGTCCTGCGCTCACCCGCGGAGGGATCCGCGCTCAGCAACGGCGAGGTCCTGGTCGCGCCCATGACCAACCCGGACTGGCTGCCGACGCTGTCCCGGGCCGCGGCCGTGGTGACCGACAGCGGCGGCATGACCTGCCACGCCGCCATCGTGGCCCGCGAACTCGGGATTCCGTGCATCGTCGGCGCGCGCACGGCCACCACCCAGCTGACCACCGGCGCGGAGGTCACCGTGGACGGGTCCGCGGGTCGGGTGTACGCCGGAAATCCGCTTCCGGCTTCGATCACCGCGGTGCCCCGCGCGATTCCCGAGACCGCGCTACCCGAGGCCACCGCGACCCGGGTCTATGTGAATCTCGCGCTGCCCGAAGCCGCCGAACGGGTGGCCACCACCGATGCCGACGGCGTCGGCCTGCTGCGCGCGGAGGTCCTGCTGACCCAGGCGCTCGGCGGCCGGCATCCCCGCGACCTCATCGCGCGCGGCGAGGACGAGAAGTTCATCCAGAGCATGACCGCCTCCATCCATCGGATCAGCTCCGCCTTCGCGCCCCGCCCGGTCATCTACCGGGCAAGTGATATGCGCAGCAACGAATTCCGGGCGCTCAAGGGCGGCAGTCACTACGAACCCGAGGAACACAACCCCATGATCGGCTTCCGGGGTTGCTACCGCTATGTGCGCCAGCCGGAGATGTTCCGCCTCGAGCTGGCCGCGCTCGCGCGGGTGCGGGAACAAACTCCCAACGTGCACTTGATGATTCCGTTCGTGCGCACCCGCTGGGAGCTGGCGGCCTGCCTGGAGCTCGTCGACGCGAGTCCACTGGGACGCCAGCGCGGTCTGCACCGCTGGATCATGGCCGAGGTGCCGTCGGTGGTCTACCGACTGCCCGAGTACGTCGAGCTGGGTATCGATGGAATCTCGATCGGCAGTAACGATCTCACCCAGCTGATGCTCGGCGTCGATCGCGATTCCGAGGAGTGCGCCGAACTGTTCGACGAGTCCGACGCGGCGGTACTCGACGCCATCGGGCAGATCGTCACCACCGCGCGGAAACTGGGCATCACGTCGTCGCTGTGCGGCCAGGCGCCCTCCACCAAGCCGGAGTTCGTGGAGCATCTGGTGCGGGCGGGCATCACGTCGGTGTCGGTTTCCCCCGACGCGGTCGCACGCACCCGCCGCGCGGTCGCCGCGGCCGAGCGGCGCGTACTCCTGGACCGCGCCCTGTCCGCCGACGGGCGGTGAGAATCTCACACTGTTCTCCTGCACAAGCCGGGTCGGGTGCGCGCCTAGAATGAGGTTGCCGTAACGGGATATTTCGTGCGCGCACCTACACGAGTACAGGAAAACACCCGATATGACTGTTGAGCCCCCGGATGGCTCCTACTCGGTACGCGACACCCTCTCCCAGCTCCGGTTGCGGGAGTTGCTCACCGAGGTGAAGGACCGCGTCGAACAGATCATCGATGCCCGCGACCGCATGGATGGCCTGGTCGAAGCCATGCTCACGGTCACCTCGGGACTCGATCTCGACCAGACGCTGCGCACCATCGTGCACACCGCCATCAACCTCGTCGACGCGCGGTACGGCGCTCTCGGCGTCCGTGCCGACGATCAACTCGAGCAGTTCATCTACGAGGGCATCGACGAGGAGATGCGAGCCCGCATCGGTGACCTGCCCGAGGGGCGCGGTGTCCTGGGTCTGCTGATCAGCCAGCCCAAGCCGATCCGCCTGGACAACATCGCCGATCATCCGGCATCGGTCGGCTTCCCGGCCAACCATCCGCCGATGCGGACCTTCCTCGGCGTACCCGTCCGGATCCGTGACGAGATCTTCGGCAACCTGTATCTCACCGAGAAGTCCGGTGGACAGCCCTTCACCGAGGACGACGAGGTCATCGTGCAGGCCCTCGCCGCGGCCGCCGGCACGGCGATCGACAACGCGCGGCTCTATCAATCCACCCGCACCCGCCAGGCGTGGATCGAGGCCACCCGCGACATCGCCACCGAATTCCTGGCCGAGAACGACCCCGAGCAGGTCCTCGCCCACGTCGTCGCACACGCGCGCACACTCACCGAATCCGAGTGGGCTTTCCTGGCGGTCGACGACGAACTCGACAGCAACCACAGCGATGCCGAAGGGCTGCGGATCAGCCACTGCGCCGGACCGAACGGGCACCGGCACACCGGGGTGGTCCGCACGACCGGGACGGCGATCGGGCGGGCATTCCGCCAGGGAATCGCCCTGACTCTCGCCGACAGCGACGACCTCGGACTCGACGCCTCGCTCGACGCCGGCCCCGCGCTGATCCTGCCGCTCAACGCCCAGGAGTCGACCTTCGGCGTCCTGGTGATGGTCCGATCGGCCGGCGCTCCCCCCTTCCCGGACGAATTGCGGGAGCTGGCGGGCGCTTTCACCGATCAGGCGGCGCTGGCCATCCAGCTGTCCGAGGCACAGCAGCGGATGCGTGAACTCGATGTGCTCACCGATCGTGACCGCATCGCCCGCGACCTGCACGACCATGTCATCCAGCGGCTGTTCGCGGCCGGTCTGAGCCTGCAGGGCACCGTCGCCCGCGCCCGCTCGGCCGAAGTGCGCGACCGGATCTCGGATGTCATCAACGAGTTGCAGGACGTCGTGCAGGAGATCCGCACCTCGATCTTCGATCTGCACGGCGGCGCGGCGAGCAGCACCCGGCTACGGCAGCGGATCGAGGAGGTGATCCGTACCCACACCGCCGACACCGGCCTGCGGACCTCACTGCGCATCACCGGGCCGCTGTCGGTGGTCGCGCCCGAACTCGCCGACCATGCCGAAGCCGTGGTGCGCGAAGCGGTTTCCAATGCGGTGCGGCACGCCCACGCCGAGACGCTCGCGGTGACCATCGACGTCTCCGACGACCTGACCGTGCTGATCGCCGACGACGGCTGCGGGATACCCGACAACATCACCCCCAGCGGACTCCAGAACCTCACGTGCCGGGCCGAGGAGATGGGCGGGACGTTCTCCTTCGTTCCCAACCCCGAGGGACAGGGCACCCTGCTGCGCTGGGCAGTGCCACTGGGATGAGCCGGCGGCGGTCGATCGGCCGCCGGCTCCTGAACGGAAAGCATTGCCCCGAAGGCGATGTCGGTCCTGCTACGCCCCGCGTACGATGACGATCGGGCAGTCGACGCTGTGCAGCAGGGCATTGCTGGTGGAACCCAGCAGCATGCCGGCGAAGCCGCCGCGGCCATGGCTGCCGACCACCACCAACTGGGAGTGCTCGGACTCGTCCAGCATCGACCGGACCGGACGGTCCTTCACCAGGATGCGGCGGATCGGCACATCGGGATAGCGCTCGGCGTATCCGGCCATCTCCTCAGCGAAGGTCGCCCGTTCCTGCTCCTCGATGGTCTCCCAGCCCGACATCGGCAGATAGGGCCCGCTCACATCGCTCCAAGCGTGCAGGGCGGTCAGGCCCGTCTTGCGCAGCGACGCCTCTTCGAACGCAAGTTGCAGCGCCGCAACACTGTTCGGTGAGCCGTCGACGCCGACCAGCACCGGCTGACGCGCCGACACCGGGTCCGCCGCCGCGGTGGTATGGATGACGGCGACCGGGCAGTGGGCATGATGGGTGACGGCCGAGGCGACCGACCCCAGCAGACCGCGCCGGAGCGCGCCGAGTCCACGGCTCCCGAGCACCACCATGCGGGCGTCCCGCGACAGCTCGATCAGCCGCGAGATGATCGGCTCCTCCGTGACCTCCGAGGACATCTCGACCCCTTCGCCGGACAGCGCCTCGGAGGCGATATGCGTCGCCTCACCCACGACGCGCTCGCCGTCCAGTTCGAGCCACGCCATATCGGAGGCATCCAGCACGGTGTTCGGCGGCGGGCCGACCGGTGCGCAGATCGAGGTGACGATGTGCAGGCGGGAACCGTGCCGTGCGGCCTCGAGCGCGGCCCAGGCCACGGCTTGATACGAGACGGCCGACCCGTCCGCGGCGACGATGACCGGCGGATTCGAATCACCCTGCGGTACAAACTTTTCGGTCATGGTGACAGCTCCTGAATCTCGTGTCTTCGCTATTGGTCGCCCGACAGGCGCAGGGTTTCGAGCGGATGCACAACGTCCTCGAGCGGGAGCCGGGGAGTGGCGGGAACCGGCGCGGCGCTGGTCGCCGCCCAGCCCATCCGGATGATCAGCTGCGGATAACCGAAGTCGCCCAGCAGATCCCGGCGGATCCTTGCCCGTATCCCGGTGATCTCGAGGGGTTCGCTCAGCGCACAGGTGGCCAGCCCCCGCACAGTGGCCTCCAGCAGCACCGCGCTCGCCACCTCACCCGCGCTCAGCCAGCCGTGCAGATCATCGGAGGCGGTGCACACCACCAGCATTCGCGCGGCTTCGTCGGTGTCGTGGACGACAGCCTCGGACAGCAGAGGATCGTCGAAGGGCCGGACCGTCGCATCCGGCGGCACGACCGCATTACGCGCGGGCACCCCCTGGTCGCTGGCATGATGACCGCTCCACTCCGCCAGCTCGGCGTTGTATCCGGGATCGCCACGATGTGCGGTCGCGGCGTCGACGAAAGCCTGCAGCAGACGTGCGTGCTCACCGGTCGCGTCGACCTCACGGACCTGCGTGCCGGTCACGCCCGCGCCCGCGGCGACGACGGCGGCCACCTGGCCGGGCGGCACCTCCCACGAGGTGAACCGCCGGCGGTCGCTGCGCCGCTGCGAAATGGCGCGCGCCAGGCGCACGGCGGATGCGTCGGGCTCGGCCCGGTGCAGTTCCAGGGCGGCGAGATGCTTGGGCTCGGCGGGGTTCGGGAACCGGTGCACGTCCGTGTCCCAGCCCGCCGCGCGCAAGGCCACACGCAGATGGTGCAGCGCCGCGCCGCAACTCACCACCAGCTCCCGGCTGTCCGGGTCCGTGTAGGGCAACCGGCGGCTGTCATCGGCGTAGAGATGCACCGTGGTGTCCCCGACTCGCCACAGCCACGGCTGGGTGTTGTGCACCGATGGCGCCCGCACCGCCAGCGCCACAGCGGCGCGGATGGTGTCGTGATCAGGGTGAGTCGACATCGCGTGTCCTTCCTTGGAGTTCGCGTTCTCGTGACCTCAGCATGGCGTGTGCGACAGCCTGCTCGTGACTGCCGAAAGTCACTGTCCTGCGGGTTCTTCGGCCCGCTTTTGGGATGGCTGACGGACCACGAGCACCGGACAGGGCGCCAGATGCAGCAGCGCGGTGCTCACCGAACCCAGCACCATGCCTTCGAATCCGCCTCGGCCGTGACTGCCGACCACCACGAGCTGTGCGTTCTCGGCCTGCTCCAGCACCGACCGGACCGGGGTATCGCAGGCCACTATCCGGCGAACGGTTACCTCGGGATACCGCGCGACGTAACCGGCGAGTGCCGCTTCCAGCAGCACATCCTGCGTCGAACGGATCGAGTCCCAGCCCAGCACGGGCAGGTCGAAGCCGCTGGTGTCGCTCCACGCGTGGACGGCGATCAGATCGACCTTCCGCTGCGACGCCTCCTGGAAGGCGAGTTCGACGGCCGGCAGGCTGTTCGGCGACCCGTCCACCCCTACCACGACCGGCTTCGACGCCGAGGCCGGATCCGTTTCCGAGATTCCGTGCACGACCGCTACCGGGCAGTGCGCGTGCCGGGCCAGCGCGGTGCTCACCGAGCCCAGTACCGCCCGCCGGACCGCGCCGAGCCCCCGATTCCCGACCACCAGCAGCTGTGCCCGCCGCGAGCGATCGATCAGCGCTCCGGCGATCAGGTCGAAGATGAGTTCGGTCGTGATGTGCAGGCTTGCCCCCGGCACGGCGTGCATAGCGATGTGCACGGCGTCGGACAGCACCTGCTGCGCCTGCTGCCGCAGGTCACGCCGATCGTCGGGGTCCAGTTCCGGCGCCCCCGGCACGATCGGATTCGCGTACGAGGTGACGATGCGCAGTGGACAACCCCGCAGGTCCGCTTCGACCGCGGCCCACGCCACCGCCTGATACGAGATCTCCGATCCATCCGTACCGACCACAACACCCAGATCATTGTGCTCGGAGGGCTCGAAAACCATTGCTGGACCAGTGTTCTCTTCCATGGCATCTCCTGAATCGGCGGTACCCCGAGCATCCCGCTCTCACCGGACCGACCACAGAGAACAACGTCACTCCCGGGCAGGGCCGTACTCCCCCAGCGAATCGCTGACCAGCGTGACCTCCGTCCGGCGCCCGGGGACCTCGGACCCTGCCGGTCCGGCCGATGACCGACGACCGTGGACGCCGAGAAGACAGCCGTCCCGAGGGAGAAAGCCGATGACCATGGATATGCAATCCCCCGTCATGCAGGCCATGCACGCGATCATGATGTGGCTTGTGGCCCAGGGCATCTGCCCACCGATGACGATGCAGATGTGATCGCGCCCTGCGGGCGCCCGCGAAGTTACCGCGCCGGTATCTCGGATTCGGTGGTGAGACCCTGGTCGAGGATGGCGGTCAGGAAGCCGGGGGCTTGACGGATTCCCATGTGGCCTTCGAGTGTCAGCTCCCACGTGGTTTCGGCCAGTCCGCAGAATGTCGAGGCCAGCCAGGTGGCGGGCATGTCCCCGCGCAGGATGCCCGCATGCTGACCGGCAGCCATCAGCGCTACCGTGCGGGCGAAGATCTCCTCGGCGCGGTCGGTGGCCTCGGGAGCGCCCAGCACATCGGGCTCGACGTAGACCAGATTCCACAGCTGCGCGAACGGAATGTATTCGGCGAGCAACCCGGCCAGCACAGCATCGGTGAATCCCGGGCTGGTTTCGGCGGAGACCAGGGCACGGTCACAATCCTCGAGGATCTTGGCGGCCATGGCTTGTACGAGGACCTGACGGGTCGGGAAAAGCCGGGTCAGTGTCGCGCGGCTGATGCCCGCACGCGCCGCGATAACCTGCATCGACGCCCCCCGGTCCTTGGCCAGGGCCGGGATCGCCGCATCCAGAACCTCTGCCGCATCGGTACGCATCCGCTACCAACTCCATACGTCTCATTTGACACATGAGTGTCTCAAAGTATTCTCTGGCGTATCAGATTCTTATTTTACGAGGTCGGCACCGTCACGCCTGCGGGCGCGGGCGGCGACAGAGGGGTTCGGTGGCCATGACGATGCACCGTCGCCGGTTCCTGCAGACGAGCGGCCTGTCCGCACTGGCACTGATGATCGCCGCGGCCTGCGACGACAACGACGGCTCGACCCCGCCGGCGGGCGGGAGCCGGAAAGTCATCGTGGTCGGTGCGGGGATCGCCGGCCTCGCCGCGGCGCGCACCCTGACCGATCGAGGCCATGACGTGGTCGTGCTCGAGGCGCGTGATCGCATCGGCGGCCGGGTCTGGACCACCAACCATTGGCCCGATGCCCCGGTCGATCTGGGCGCGTCCTGGATCCACGGAGTGGATGGCAACCCGCTGACAGAACTGGCCCGAAAGGCCGGTGCGCGGGTGGTGCCGACCAGCTACGCGAACGGCACCGACTACGGCACGGACGGGCAGCGCGTCACCGAGCACACCGCCGACCGAATCGAGCAGTGGCGCACCACCATCGGCAAGGCGCTCGCCGATGCCCGGAACGACGCCGACGAGGCACCCGACGCGTCGCTGCGCTCGGTCGCCGAACGCGGGGTCAACTGGCCCGCACTGCCCGAAGCGGACAAGACGCTGGTGGCCTCGATACTCAACGACTACGAACATGAGTACTCCGGCAGCGCCGACGAGTTGTCGAGCCTGTACTTCGACGACGAC
Source organism: Nocardia niigatensis NBRC 100131 (assembly GCF_000308655.1). Taxonomy (GTDB): domain Bacteria; phylum Actinomycetota; class Actinomycetes; order Mycobacteriales; family Mycobacteriaceae; genus Nocardia; species Nocardia niigatensis. The sequence goes on from NZ_BAGC01000053.1 coordinate 80,861, forward strand.
GCGAAGATCAAGGGCCGAGACGTGCTCTTCCCCGCCGGCTACGGGGCGATCACCGACTACCTGGCCCGCGGACTGACCGTACGCACCGGGCAGGTCGTGGAGGGCATCGACTGGAACCGGTCCCGTGTCACCGTGTCCAGCGCCGGCGGCGCCCTCGACGCCGATCACGTCGTCGTCACTGTGCCACTGGGCGTCTTGCAGAGCGGCGCGATCGAATTCGATCCCGGTCTGCCCGCCGAGAAGACCACCGCGATCTCGAAACTGGGCATGGGCGTGCTCGACAAGTGCTACCTGCGATTCCCGAGCAGGTTCTGGCCGGACACCGACTGGCTCACCTACATTCCCGGCCTCGACAAGCCTGGGCACTGGGGTCAATGGATCAACTACGCCCGCGCGGCCGACCACCCGATCCTGCTCGGCTTCAACGCCGCCGAGTTCGGCCGCACCAGCGAAAACTGGTCCGACGCCGACCTTGTCGCCGACGCCATGGCCACCCTGCGCACCATCTTCGGGCCCGCCATACCCACGCCGATCGACTACCAGATCACCCGCTGGTCATCCGACCCCTACGCCCGCGGCTCCTACTCGTTCAACAAACTCGGCTCCACCCCCGACATGCGCGACCACCTCGCCGCCGGCATCGACGACCGCGTGCATTTCGCCGGCGAAGCGACCAACCGCGCCTCCTTCGGCACCGTCCACGGCGCCTACGACTCCGGCCTGCGCGCAGCCGCCGAAATCACAGGCTGACCACGGCGGTCGCCGTCACGGCGATGATCGGCCGGCTGACCCGAACGCCTCGATTCGGGCCCTCCGGCAGATGAACAGGGACCTTTGCCGCTCCCGATCCGGCACCGCCCCGGCCAGACTCGAAACCGACGCTGCGACGACCATCGACCGTTGGGCGAACAGAGGCTCACATGACCATCAGCGAGACTGTGACGATCGACCGGGCAGGCCTCGATCGACTTGTCGAGGTGCTCGGGGAGCACGGCTACCGAGTTATCGGACCGCAGGTCCGTGACGGCGCGATCATCCTGGACGAACTCGACTCCGGCGCCGCGCTGCCGGCCGGCTGGGGCGTGCACACCGAGCCGGGTCGCTACCGGCTGTACCGCCGCGACGACGAAGCCGTCTTCTCGCATTCGGCGGGACCGGGATCGTGGAAGCAGTTTCTACAGCCCCCGCACCGCAAGCTCGCGCAGCTCGACGCCGAACTGAATTCCGAAGCGGTACAAGAGATTCCGGTGCCAACCGCGTTTCTCGGCGTACGCGGCTGCGATCTCGCCGCGATCGCCGTCCTGGGCCGGGTGCTGGGCGGCGTGGATACGGCCTTCGCGGCCCGGCGCAGGGAATTGTTCATCATCGCCGTGAACTGCACCGAGCCTGGCGGGGTGTGCTTCTGCGCCTCGATGGGCACCGGCCCGGGTGTCTCCTCCGGCTATGACCTGGCCCTCACCGAACGCCTCGACGACAGCGGCCACCGGTTCCTCGTCGAGGCGGGCAGCGATGCGGGCGCGGGAATCATCGCCGAACTTGTCACCGAACCCGCCTCGGCCGCCGAGATCTCGGCGGCCAGAACCGACGTCGCGGCGGCGGCCGGCCGAATGGGACGCACCATGCCGGACGTCGATATCCGCGAGGTGATCCGCAACTCACGCGAGTCCCCGCACTGGGAGGACGTCGCGAGCCGCTGCTTCGCCTGCGCCAATTGCACCATGGTGTGCCCCACCTGCTTCTGTACCACCACCGAGGATGTCACCGATCTCACGGGCACCCACGCCGAACGTTGGGAGCGCTGGGCCTCGTGCTTCGAACTGGACTTCTCCTATCTGCACGGCGGCAGTGTCCGGCAGTCCGGGGAGAGTCGCTACCGGCAGTGGCTCAGCCACAAACTGGGCACCTGGTACGACCAGTTCGGCAGCTCCGGGTGCGTGGGTTGCGGGCGGTGCATCGCGTGGTGCCCGGCGGGTATCGACCTGACCGCCGAGCTCGCCAGGCTCGCCGAACTGGCAGGGGATGGTGATGACGACCAGCGCTGAAGATCTGTCCACCTTCCCTGCGCTCGCCGCGCTCGATCACGCGAAACTCGAGACCCTCGCCCAGGCCGGCCGGGAGGTCCGTTATCCCGCCGGGCAGCGCTTGATCGCGGAAGGCCATCGGGCTGACCGGTGCTGGCTCATCCGCTCGGGATACGTGGTGCTGGACGCGACGGTGCCCGGACGGGGCGACGTCGCGATACAGACTCTCGGCCCTGGCGATCTGCTGGGCTGGTCCTGGCTGGTGCCGCCGTATCGCTGGCACTTCGGCGCCATCACCGCCGAACCCGTGCACGCGATCGAATTCGATTCGGCCCGCCTGACCGAATTCGCCGACGCGGACCCCAAATTCGGGCAAGCGCTGACGCTGCTGCTCTTCGAAGCGCTCCTGGAGCGGCTGCAGGCCACCCGGGCCAGACTCCTCAACCTCTATCGCAACTCGGGCGAAACCTGCACAACCGCACCGCTGCGCCTGGGTGAGGCCGGAGGCAGGCGATGAGCAGTGCGCCATCCGTTCACGCGGTGGCGGATCCGGACACCATGCTCCGCTATCGCGTGGCCGACCGTGTCCCGCAGACCGCCGACACCGTAACGCTGTTGCTCGCACCGATCGACGATGCGGCACAACGATTCCGGGCCGGACAGTTCATGATGCTCTACCGTTTCGGGGTCGGCGAGATCGCCATCTCGATCAGCGGGAATCCCTGTGGCCCGGATGATCTGCTCGAGCACACCATCCGCTCGGTCGGCGCGGTCAGCGCCGCTCTCCACGATGCCCCGGTCGGCGCGGTGATCGGCGTGCGCGGCCCGTTCGGTACCGGATGGGACCTCGACTCCGCCGCCGACCGCGATCTGATCATCGTCGGTGGCGGGGTCGGCCTGGCCCCCTTGCGTCCGGTGGTGCTGGAGGTGCTGGCGCGGCGCGCCGAGTACCGGAGGGTCGTGCTCATCACCGGTGCCCGAACCCCCGGCGACATCCTCTTCAGGCACGACCAGTCCTTGTGGGCCGACAGCGGCACGATCGAACTGCACCAGACCGTCGACCACCCGGCGCCGGGGTGGAGGGGACGGATCGGGTTCGTCACCGAACCCCTCGGTAAGCTCGTCATCGACCCCGCGCACACCACCGCGTTCCTGTGCGGGCCGGAACCGATGATGCGGTTCTGCGCGCAGACACTGCTGAGTAAGAGCATGCCCCCCAACGATATCCGGATTTCCCTGGAGCGAAATATGCAGTGCGGCATCGCCCGATGCGGCCACTGCCAGCTCGGCCCGCTACTCGTCTGCCGGGATGGTCCCATCGTGGATTACGCGGTCGCCGAACCACTGATCTCGGTGCGGGAGCTGTAGTGGGCGCGCCGAACCTCGCGGAGAGGACGCGGGATGAGCCATCGCAGTAGGCAATTGCGGGTCAGTTCACTGGCTCGGGTGGAGGGTGAGGGCGCGCTGCGCGTCATCGTAGAGGCCGGCCGCGTCACGCGCGCGGAGCTGAACATCTATGAGCCGCCGCGGTTCTTCGAGGCGTTCTTGCGAGGAAGGGCCTATACCGAGCCTCCCGATATCACCGCCCGAATCTGCGGTATCTGCCCGGTTGCCTACCAAACCAGTGCGTGCAACGCCCTCGAACAGCTCTGCGGCATCGAACTCGACGCGCCGCTCGCCGCGCTGCGGCGGCTGTTGTACTGCGGCGAATGGATCTCCAGCCACACGCTGCACATCCACCTGCTGCACATCCCCGACTTCCTCGGATATCCGGACGCCATCACCCTGGCCAAAGACCATCGGGAACTGGTGGAGCACGGGCTGGCGTTGAAGAAAGCGGGCAACAGCCTGCTCGAACTCCTCGGCGGCCGCCCGATCCATCCGATCAATGTCCGTGTCGGCGGCTTCTACTCGGTGCCCACGCGCACCGAGTTGGCGAGGATCGCCGAACAGCTCCGCCGCGCTCAGGAATACGCCATCGAAACCGCGTATTTCGTTGCCGGATTCGAATTTCCCGACCTGGAATTCGAGTACGATCTGCTCGCCGCCACCACACCGGACCGCTACGCCATCGAGAACGGGACCGTCCGGACCAGCTCCGGATCATCCTTCCCCGCCGCCGATTTCGGCATCCACGTCATCGAGCAGCAAGTGCCGCATTCCACCGCGCTGCACGCGCAGCTGGACGGCCGGCGCTATCTGACCGGTCCGCTCGCCCGGTACAGTCTCAATTCCGGGCAACTGTCACCGCTGGCCCGGGAGGTCGCCGCCGCGGCCGGCCTCGGACCCGTATGCCGTAACCCTTTCCGCAGCATCGTGATTCGCGCCGTCGAGGTCGTGTACGCGATCGATGAAGCGCTCCGGCTGATCGGCGACTACGAACCGCCCGCCCGCCCATTCGTCCCGTGCGCGCCGCGCGCCGGCGTCGGACATGGCGTCAGCGAAGCCCCCCGTGGACTGCTTTACCATCGTTACGAAGTCGACGACAGCGGAACGGTACGCGCTGCCACCATCATTCCACCGACCTCCCAGAATCAGTCCGCGATCGAAGACGACCTGCGCCGGGTGGCCGAGAACAATCTCGACCTGGACGATGCGGCGCTGACTCGCCTGTGCGAACAGACAATCCGCAACTACGACCCGTGCATCTCGTGCTCGGCGCACTTCCTCGAACTCGACGTGGTGCGCCGATGAGCCGGCCACGGGCGGTGGTGATCGGCGTCGGCAACGAGTATCGGCGCGACGACGGCATCGGCCCGGCAGTGGTCCGGTACCTCCAAAAACTCTGTCTGCCAGGAGTTTCTGTAGAATTATGCGACGGTGAGGCCACCGACCTGCTGGACGTGTGGGCCGGCGCCGAGTTGGCGGTGGTCGTGGATGCCGTGCTCTGCGAGCCCTCGACCCCCGGCCGCATCTGGCGCACCACCGTCGACACCTTGCGCGAACGCACCCACGCCACCAGTTCTCACGCCCTCGGCATACCCGACGCCCTGCCACTGGGCCGCGTCCTGAACCGTGTCCCGGCGGAACTGGTCGTCATCGCGGTCGAGGCCCAGCGCCTCGATCTGGGCATCGGCCTCTCCGGGCCGGTGGCCGCCGCCCGCCCGGAAGTAGTGGCGGCCGTCCTGGCCGAACTCGCCCGGCTGGACATCGCACCCGCTCCCACGCACTGAATCAGCGCTCACCGGCAGCCCGCTGTGCGCCACCGGTAGTAGGTCGCTTCGGCGAACTGAAGGATCCGGTACACGAAGATCCCCATCACCACCACCGGCATCAGCGGCATGGAAATGGCGCTCGTCGTCTTCTTCGACGGCGCTGCGCTGTTCATGACGAGTATGCCGCGGACGGGCCGCCGAGCACATCACCGAGAGTCCGGTCCGGGCAGACTTCCTGTACTGCGGCTTCGGCTCGAACCTCGAGGATCGCGAGGAGGACCATGCGGCACACGGACATGCCCGACAGGTGTCCGGGGAGCGTCAGCACGGTGTGGGCCTTGGCCCGCCGGCATTCCTGGACGAGATCGACGAACGCCGGGGGCAGTGTCGCGTTCCGTGGTGCCGGCTCGTGGAATACGGCGCCCAGCGCATACCCGAGTGATCTGGCGGCGGCTCGCAGTATGGTGTCGCTGGAATTCGGGTCGTGGTTACTCAGCAGATCGTCGCGCACGTATCCGTAGGCAAGCGGCAACAGCGCAGTCATCGAAGCATCCCGTTCACACGCCACGACGCCGGCTGCCGCGGGTCGGCGTCGACTTTGAAGACCGGAAACCCGTCCTGCCGGGGACTCGGCTGGAAGTACACCCGCACCGGCCCGATGTAGGTCAGCGGGACCTCACCTTCGAGGGAGGTGTAGACCCATGGGCCCTCGTCGAGTTCGACTATGGCGATCATCAACGGCGTCAACTCGCCGTGCGGACCACGCGTGCGGTACACCACCCGCCAGGACACGATCGAACCAGCACCCGACGAGGGCACCCACTCGAGATCGTCGGACGCGCAGGCAGAACACGCGGAGGTCAGCGGCGCGAAGAGCTTGTCGCAGGCCGCGCAACGCCGGATTGTCAGCGTGCCTTCGACACCAACGGCGCTGTCGTCGCTGACACCCGCTGTGTACTGGGCATTCGGTCGGGACATGGAACGGAACCTCCATGTATCGGTGCTGCTGGATTCCGGTTCAGCATCGCCTGTCCGGAGTACGTCCACGACGGTCGAATGGCCACTGGGCATACCTATTTTTGCGCCGGGAGCGGTCACCAGAACCGAACCGGCCCGCGGTATCGCACCCCGCGATCAGAGATTTCTCCTCGTCGGTGGGCCAACCATCGGCTGACCAGACCCAGTGGTCTTCTACTGAGAGCGCGGATATCCTGACTAGCGCTGACAGTGGTCGAGCCGCAGGTAGCCGATGGTGGAGATCGATCCGTTCGAGACGCAACGTGATGTCGGTATTGATGTCGTCACGGAACTGAGTGCTGCCGGTTACGAGGGCGCGGAGATACACGGAGAACAACGCCAAGGCCACGTATCCGGTCCGACACCTGCACCCTCGGGAGCCGGCAGCACAGGAAACCTACCGCTCGAACTGACCAGCTTCGTCAACCGGCGACTCGAACTGGCAGCGATCAAGAAGCTTCTGACGACATCGCGCCTGGTCACGCTGACCGGCATGGGTGGAGTCGGCAAGTCACGACTCGCGCTGCGCTTGGCCCACCAGATCAGCGGAGATTTCGCAGACGGAGTGTGGCTGGTCGAACTCGGGGAGCTGCGGGATGCGACGTTGCTGGCCGACGTCGCGGCCGCAGCGCTCGGCGTGCGGAATCGCGGCACCGGATCCACCCTCGACGTGCTGATGGAGTTCCTGGCCGCACGCGATCTGCTGCTGATACTGGACAACTGCGAGCACTTGATCGAGGAAGTCGCAGGCCTGGCCGATCCGCTCCTGCGGAGCTGCCCAGGGCTACGGATCCTGGCAACCAGTCGCGAAGCCCTGAGCATCGGCGGGGAATCGGTGTTCGCGGTGCCGGCCCTGAGCTTTCCCGCCCCGGCGGACGAGCCCACACCGTGGACCGCAGCGCGCTATGACGCGCTCACCCTCTTCGCCGAACGCGCTGCGGCGGCAGTGCACGGCTTCGAGATCACCGACGACACCCGGCTCAGCGTCGCTCGAATCTGTGCGCGCCTGGACGGGTTGCCATTGGCGATCGAGCTGGCCGCCGCCCGACTGCGCACGATGTCGCCCGAACAGATACTCTCCCGGCTCGACGACCGATACGCGTTGCTGACCCGCGGCAATCGCGGCGCCCCGATAAGACAGCAGACACTGCGATGGTGCATCGCGTGGAGCTACGACCTCTGTACGCCGGTCGAGCAACTGCTCTGGAATCAGCTGTCGGCGTTCGCCGGTGGGTTCGAACTCGATGCCGCCGAGTACGTATGCGGTCCCGACATACCCGATGCCACACTGATGAACGCATTGTCAGCGCTGGTCGAAAAGTCGATCCTGATTCGCGACGAAGCCGACGGCACTGTCCGCTTCCGCATGCTCGAGACCGTCCAGGAGTACGGCAGAGACAAGGCCGCCGAGACCGGCGGTTACACCGAATCATGCCGCCGTCACCGACAGTGGTGTGAGCGACTGGCGGCCCGAGCACAGGACGAGTGGGTCGGCCCGCACCAACTCCAGTGGGTCGCTCGGCTCGAGCGGGAACTGCCGAATCTGCGCAAGGCACTCGAATTCAGCCTGACCGAGACCGGCGATTCCGCATTGCGGATCACCACCGCGCTCTACTCGTTCTGGATGACACGTGGCCGGCTCCGGGAGGGACGCCCCTGGTACGAGCGCGCACTCGACCACACGGCCGGCAGGCAGACAAGCGACCGCGCCAATGCGCTGCACAAGTCCATCGAAATGGCCCTGGCGCAGGGAGACACAGCGGCCGTCGCAGACATCGTGACGGAGCTGAAGAGCGTGGCCCGGCACACTCGCGAGCCGCTGGTCGATGCCCTGCTCGCACACGCAGAGGCAAACATTCGCCTCGTCACCGGCGATGCCGATCCGGCTCACTGGATCGCAGTCCTGACCGAGACCGCCGACTCTTACGAGGCCATGGGCAATCTGATGTTGGAGTTGGAAGCCCGGATCTCGATCGGGTGGGCATACGCGCTGACCGGGGACGTCGAGCACGCTCTCACAAACTTCCAGAAGGTGCTCGCCACCGCGGAATCCGTCGAGGAGACGGTATTCCGATCGTGGGGGCAGTGGGGGGCCGGGTTTTCCCTGTGGCGCAGTGGAGATTCCGAGCGGGCCATCCAGCTGTTACAGCAGGGAATTCGATCGGCTCGACTGGGAGCCGATCCGCTGGTGACCGGGGCTTGCTCGGAGGTGCTGGCCTGGATCTCCGCCGAGCGGAACAACTTTTGCCGTGCCGCAGCCCTCATGGGTGCAGCCGACTCGCTGGCCAGCATCGCCGGCGGATCCGCATTCATGCTTCCCGGCTTGCTCTGCTACCGCGAGGAATGCGCTGGGAGCAGCCGTAAGGCGCTCGGGGACAGCGCATTCGAGGCGGCGCGGCAGGAAGGCACGGCGATGAGTTTCGATGCCGCGGCCAGCTTCGCACTCGGCGAGCAACCGGATCAGCACGAGTCCGCCGCGCAGTCGACAGGAGAACTGACCAAGCGCGAGTGCCAGGTCGCCGGACTCGTTGCCCGCGGTTTCACCAACAAGCAAATCGCCGACCAACTGGCGATTTCGCTGCGCACAGCCAAGGCGCACGTGGAACACATCCTCACGAAACTGGGATTCGCCTCTCGGTCACAGATTGCGTCTTGGGCTTCGAAGCAGGATGAGACATGCGTTGACAAAGCCACGTAGCACCGATGGATTCGGGCGGGAAGCCGGACGGCGCGATCACCCCACAGACGCGGCGATCCACCGTGTATTCAGGCCGAACTCATTGTCGCGTAATACTTTCCGCGGTTCCCGTGCTCCAACGTCATGGTCCACTTCACCTGCATCGGCGGGACCTTCGCTCCGGGATCCGGTGGCTGTCGGCGGCGCGTAGTCGGGGCAGCTGTCGTGGAAGTCGAAGTGACGTTCGAGTTGCGTCGGCGCTGACGGCGGGCGATGCGCGCGGTGTGGTGTTCGAGGTCGTCGAGAGTGAATTGTCCGGCGCGGCTACAGATTCGGCACCGACCGCGAACCTGATGGCACGTGATCAGCTTCCGTGGCGAGCCGTGTCCACGATCCACGCCGCGATCTGGGAGCGAGAGGTGAATCCGAGCTTGGCCAGGATGTGCTCGACGTGGGCGTCCGCGGTGCGCTGGGCGATCACCAACTGGGATGCGATCTGCTTGTTGGTGAGCCCTTCGGCTACCAGGTCCGCGACCTGGCGTTCACGTTTGGTCAGTGTCGTCCCGCCGGCGCGTGGGGCGCCGGCCGGTTGTCCTTCGTCCAGCGCGTAGTCGACCGCGGCGTTGATTCTCATTGCCTGGCCACGTCGCCATGCCGCATCGAAGCGCGATGCACCGAGCGCGCGACGCACGACCCGCTCGCAGTCGAGGTGGGCCTCGACCATCTGGGGGAAGTAGATCGCCACGCCGGGGGCGGTCCGCATCATACGTGCGGCGGCGCCCATCAGCACGGCAGCTCGCTGGTCGTCGGTGCCGGCCGCGATCCACGCCAGCACTTCGAGATCGAGCGCCGCGACCAGCAGGCTGCGCGTGCGCCGATTGAGCCGCAACGATTCCCGCAGCAAATCCTGTGCGCGGGAGTTCTCACCCTGCCGGTACGCCGCGATCCCGGTCATCCCCAGAACGGTCGACCGGAACAACGACTCGCCGCACGCCTCGGTGATGGAGAGGATCCGCTGATGGCACTCGGCTGCCCGTTCGGTGTCGCCCTGCTGCGCATGCGCCACACCGAGCAACAGCAACGCGGCAACGTGCAGACATCCTCGCGGGTCTGAGCTCAGCACCTCGATGGCCCGATTGAGGCACGACACCGCATGCGCGGGCTCGTCGCGATAGAGCGCCAGATCGCCCTCGGCATAGGCGATCAGCGCCTGATTCATGGGCGTGGGATCGCGCTCGGCGAGCACATGCCCCTGCGCGAGCAGAGTGTCCGCCGTCTCGAGGTCCCATTGCCGCACGGCCATGAAGATGCTGGCGTGCAGCGCCCGGACCTGGTCGGCTGTCGAATGTGCGCGGGGATGTGCCAGGGCGCGGTCGAGCCAGCGGCGGCCTTCACCGAACAAGCCACGGAAAGTCCAGAACACGAAGGAGGCGGCGCTGATCTGCAGCCCCGCTTCGGCTGCCTGCTCGGTCGGGTCGGCCATGCAGAATTCGAGCACTGCCCGGATGTTCGCCTGCTCGCGGTCGAGCCGGGCCATCCAGTCGAATTGCCGGTCGCTGATCCAGTCCGCCTCGGCATCGAGCACCAGTTGTCGGTACCAGTCCCGATGCCGACGCCGCAGATCCTCGTCCGCGCCGGCCTCCCGCAGCTTGTCCTGCCCGTAGTCCCGTACCGTGTCGAGCATCCGGAAGCGGACCGCACCCTCGAGTTCTTCCCTGATCACGACCGATTTGTCCACCAGCCAGGACAGCACATCGAGCAGCTCTGCCGCCTCGGCATCGGCACCGCACACCGCCTCGACGGCGTCGAGTTCGAAACCACCGGCGAACACCGACAACCGGGCCCACAGCCGCTGCTCGGCCGGGGTGCACAGCTGATAACTCCAGTCGATGCACCACCGCAGGGCCTGTTGCCGTGTCGGCGCGGTGCGGTGGCCCCGGGTGAGCAGCGCGAACCGGTCGGTGAGCCGCTGCAGAATCTGGTCCGGCGACATGGTGCGCATCCGAGCCGCCGCGAGTTCGATCGCCAGTGGCAACCCGTCCAGCCGGGAACAGATCCCGGCCACCGCGGCCCTGTTCTCCTCGGTCAACGCGAAGCCGGGCACGACTGCCGCAGCGCGATCGGCGAACAGCGTCACGGCATCGTATTTGCGCAGCTCTCGCAGTGTCGGCTCGCGGCCGGCGGCAGGAACGCTCAGCGGCGGCAGCCGCTGCACCGCTTCGCCGCCGATATCCAGCGGCTCTCGGCTGGTCACCAGGATCCGCAATCCCGGACACGCCGACAACAGTGTCTCGGCCAGGCTTGCCATCGATTCGGCAACCTGCTCGCAGTTGTCCACGACGAGCAGGGTTTCCAGGGGCCGCAGAAACTCGATCAGCGTGTCGTGGACCGGCCGAGCCGAATCGACCCGCACGCCCAGTGCGGCAGCGACGATGGGAGCCACCAGCGACGGATCACGCACGTCGGCCAGATCGATCGCCCACACCCCATCGGGGAAATCGCGTCGAGCGGCCGAGGCCGCCCGCAGCGCCAGTCGGGTCTTGCCCACGCCGCCCATCCCGGCCAGCGTCACCAGCCTCGACACGGTCAGCAGGTGCTGGAGCTCGGTCAGCTCGGCGCGCCTGTTGATGAAGCTGGTCAACTCGGGCAGCAGGTTGCCTTTGTGTCCTATGGTCCCCGACGAGATCGGCTGACGGTTGCGCGGCTCGTGGTCGCGGGCGGCGGGGTCGCTGCGCAGCGCCATCTCGCCGGCTACCGTCATGCTCACGTCACGGCGGGTCCGGTTCGCAGCGTCGTCGACCATCAGCCGTGCGCAATCCTCACGGCATGACTGTGAGCATCTGACATGATCGACTCACCTTTCGACGGTGCCCAGCCTATCGCCCATGGCGAGCAGGCATCCAGCTATTCGACGGATGCGCAGTCGATATCCGAGGCCCCTCACCGCCACCGAACCCCGGACGAGCCATCGTGCAACCCTTTATTCTCTGAAACTGGCAATCGTTGTCAAGCTGATAGCAGTCCGGTCGTTCGCATTCCAGCCGAAATCCAAGCTTCCGGTTCACGGGAATCAAGCAACTGCGACAAAGCGATTTATCAGCGTCCGCGGATTACGGCGAAATCAGCCAGGGCGAACAGCATCTGTACAGGTTGATGGCATTCAAGCCTGACCCGACGCCTTTCAAGGAAATCTGGCAACCGATCCGCGCATCCAGCGGAACAAGTGCGCACATAATTGGGTGAAGGTGAAATCGACACAGTAACGACAGGGGAATAGAGGAAGGACGACGAGGCATGACCACAGCGGCACACCACCCGCACGCGGGTCACGACCACACACACGGCGAGGGTTGCGGGCACGTAGCCGTCCCGCATGAAGACCACACCGACTACGTACACGACGGACATCTGCACCGCGAGCACGACGGACACTACGACGAGTGCGAACCGGCCGAGCACACCGCGCACGACGACCACGCCCACGTTCACGGCGAAGGCTGCGGGCACATTGCGGTCCCCCACGGCGATCACGTCGACTACATCCACGACGGACATCGACACGCCAGTCACGAGGGACACTACGACGACCACTGACCGAAACACGGTCCCGCGGTACCGATTCGGCGGCGACCAGCTCGCCCAGGTCCACCGCGTCGTCCCGGTCGAACCCCACTCGAGTTCGTCGAAGCCCACTCCGAGGTCAGCTGCAATACCTCGCACCACCGATCGGCTGATCGCGCCTGTGGGCTCCGGGCCGCGCTCGCGATGGCGGCCACGGAGGGCAAGCTCGTCCGGAACGCGGCCGAGCCGATCAACACGGGTTGCCGCCATTGGCGACGGCGTCGACGTACAGGCGGCCGGCCGTGCTCGAAGCTTCGCTGTTCGAGCTGACGCAGTTCGAACACGCACCCGGCGCACCGTTCCGTTCGAATCCAACTGGATCAGCCACCCAATCGACCGCCGGATCTTTCACGGCCCACCAGGTGACTGCATGGCCCCGTCAAAGTGACGACATGACCTGTCTCTTGATGAGGTAGATCGATCGGCCCGCTCCCCCGCCCCCCTCCGATCAGTCAGTAGTCCGACGGCCGGGCGGCGTAGACCTCGTGCAGTTCGGTCCCGACCAAGTTTGGGTCTTGCCTGTGGTGTGGGGACAGTCCGTGCCGGCTCAACAACTCGCAGAACTCGGCCAGGCGGCCGTCGGTGTCGTGCACCTCGGCCACGACGGCACGAATGCGGGGCCAATCCGTTTCGGAAATGCCGCGCAATACGTCCAATTCCGCCCGCTCCACATCCACTTTGAGCAGCCCGATCTGAGCGTCGGGAGCGTGTTCGGCCAGCAGCGCCGACACCGTGGTCACGTCCACGTCGATCTGCTCGCCGTCGTGCAGGCCGGCGGTGATGTATCCGATCGACTCATCGTCCAGGCCGCTGTTGCGCAGAAAGATCTTGGTCGTTTCATCGTCTCGTTCGCGGTCCGCGTACAGACTGGAATTGGCCGACGCCTGCGGGTACCAGGTGAACGGCACAGTCCCGGGCACGGCACCGACCGCGACCCGCAGCGAAACCCCATGCGGCACATGAGCTGCCATGTTGCGCTGGAGACAGTGAAAGATCATCGGCACGGGCTCGGCGGCGATGACCCCGATTCCGGGGCACTTCTCCGCGAACATCATCGTGGCGAGTCCGATGTTCGCGCCGATATCCAAGATGATCTCCTCGGGCCGCAGGCGGGCAGCGGCGTACTGATAGAAGCCGTCCGCCGCCATCGTCTCGCGCCACAACATGCGCGCCTCGGCCGGACTCGTGCAGGTCACAGTTCTGTCATCGTCGAGACGAAACTGCTGAGGGGTAGTCAACATGCGTTCACGAACCTTTCCAGGACCGAGCCGACAACGGCCATTGCGCGCGGATGACTGAACTCGAGGTGACGTACGTCGACAACCGTGTTGTGTATCTTGCCGGTCACGTACAGGCGCCACGCCTGTGCGAGAGCGTCCTCTTCGGTGCGGTCTTCGCCAGCAGTGAAGAAGAGCAGATCTCCGTCGAAAACTGCGGGCCGGTAGCCGGCGGCCAGGTCGCTCGCGGTTTCGAAACTCTCCATCACCCGATCCGTCTGTTCGGCAGTGAACAGCCCGGTTCCGACCACTTGGCTGCGGATGACCGCCCATGCTTGCTCGTGGGTGTGCGCCTGGACCACATCGCCGAGATCGAACAATTCCCGCCAGCCGCCGAGGAGGTCCGCCATCAGGTGTCCTGGTGCGGACTCGTCCACGGCGGCGATCATCGAATCAGCAGACATATCGGGTGCGGAATCCAACAGGGTCAGGGTTCCGACGAGTTCACCGTCGCGCTGCAACTTGACCGCGATCGCGTGCGCGATTTGCCCACCCAGAGACCATCCGAGCAAGTGATACGGACCGTGCGGCTGCACTCCGCGAATCTCGGCCACATACCGCTCGGCCAATTCATCCACCGATTTCGCGCCTGGTTCGCCCGCGACCACATGTGGATCCTGCAGGCCGTACACCGGTCGTTCCTTGTCCACATGCTCGACCAAGCCGCCGTAGAACCACGCCAATCCACCGGCCGGGTGTACGGCGAATATCGCAGGCTTCGATCCGCTCGCACGAAGCGGAAGCACTACCTCCAGACCGGAGCCGCCCGCGGCTTCGTCGGCCCTGCGCGCCAACGCTTTCGGCGTCGCATCGTCGAACATCCAGGGCAGCGCGATCGTCACGCCACGAGCGCGCAACTCGGCCACCACCATCGTGGCCAGCAGCGAATTGCCGCCCAGATCGAAGAACCCATCCGACGCCCCGACCCGCTCCATGCCCAGGACTTGTGCGTAGACGTCAGCGATCATTTTCTCGGAATGGGTTCGCGGTGTGACGAACTCGGTCACCGATGCATCGAAATCGGGAGCGGGCAAAGCCTTTCGATCGAGTTTGCCATTGACCGTCAATGGCAGACCGGGCAGCACCATCACCGCCGAGGGGACCATGTACGTGGTCAGTACACGGGCGGCAGCCTCCCGGACCTCGCCCGGATCGATGTGCCGGCCGTCGACCCCCACTACGTAGCCGATCAGCTGATCGACGCCTCGCGCATGGCGATGCACCGCCGCGGCGGCGCGCGCCACATCAGGATGCTGGAGCAATGCGGATTCCACCTCGCCCAGTTCGATGCGGTAGCCGCGCAGCTGTACCTGCGCGTCCGCTCGGCCGGCGTAGGTCAATTCGAGCCCGCGCGCGGACTTGCTCCACCGGCCGAGATCTCCGGATCGATACAACCGCGAACCACGCGGACCGAAGGGATTCGCGATGAATCGTCCTGAGGTCAAAGCCGGGGCGCGCAGGTAGCCTCGTGACAGTTGCCCACCGGCCACATAGATCTCCCCGGCGACGCCGATCGGCACCGGCCGCAACCGATCGTCGAGCACATACACCCGTAACCCTGGCAGCGGTGATCCGATCCCGGCCGCGCCCGTGCCCTCGATCTCGCGGAATGTGACATGCACCGTCGTCTCGGTGATCCCGTACATGTTGACCAAGCACGGTGTTCCTCGATCGTGATCCGCGAGCCAATTGGTCAAGCGGGATGCATCCAGCGGCTCGCCACCGAATACGACGTATCGCAGGGCGAGTCGACCGGCGGGGCAACGGGATTCGCGATACACACGCTCTGCTTCGGCGAAACCGTAGAACGCCGATGGGGTCTGGCTCAATACCGTCACGCGCTCGCGCGCCACGAGATCGACGAGTTCCTTCGGCGACCTGGATGTGTCGTAGTCGACGACAACCAACCTGCCACCGGACAGTAGCGCACCCCACATTTCCCATACCGCGAAATCGAATGCGTACGAATGGAACAGCGTCCACACGTCGTCGGGGCCGACATCGAAACGCTCGGCCGTGTTGGCAAACAACGTGACCACTTCGCGGTGACTGATCGGCACTCCCTTGGGACGGCCCGTCGATCCGGAGGTGTAGATCACGTACGCGACATTCTCCGGCCGCAAGTTCGGCATCGCCGCGTCGGCGATCCTCGCCGCGTCCACACAATCCTCGACCAGCACCATCGGTGCCGCGCATTCGGGCAGGGCCGTAGCCGTTTCGACGGAGGTCAGCACCGCCGCCGGACGCGCATCGTCGAGCACGAACCGCAATCGGTCGATCGGATACGCCACGTCGAGTGGCAGATACCCGGCGCCTGCCCGAATCACTCCGAGCAGGCCCACGACCAGTTCGATCGAACGCGGCAATGCCACGGCCACAAGCGATTCCGGCTCCACTCCCTGTTCGGTCAGCCGGGCCGCGACCTGGACAGACCGTTGATCCAGTTCCGCGTAGGTCAGTTGCGAGGCGCCGTCGGTGACCGCGACGGCATCCGGCTGGTCCAAAGCTCGCGCAGCGAACAGGTCTGCGAGTGTCGCATCTGCCACCGCGGCGCCGTCTTCCCCTGCCGCGACCAGCAATTCGCGTCGCTGTATCGGATCGACGATGTCGATATCGCCGACCGGCACCGCGGGATTCGCGGTGACGTACTCCAGAATCCGGACGTAAGCGTGCGCGAACCGAGTCATCGTCTCGTTCACGAAGAGATCGGTGGCGAAGGTGAGCCGTCCCACCATGCCATCTGGACGGCCTTCCCGACCGAATCGCTCGGCCAACTTCACATTCAGGTCGGCCTGCGCCTGCTCGAAACCGTTTTCCATCAGCTCGACACTGAGCTCCGGCAGCTCCAATGCAGCCTTGCTCAGGTTCTGGACATCGAGTGTTACCTGATACAGCGGAAGATGCGCTGTCGACCGCGGCGGATTCAGCGCTTCCACAACTTGTTCGAAAGGCACATCCGCATGCGCGAACGCCGCCAGATCCGTCTCACGGATCGCGGCGAGCAGTTCGGCGAACGGCTGCCGCATCGACACCCGTGACCGCAGCACAAGGGTATTCACGAACATGCCGATCAGATCGTCGAGGTCGCGCTCTCCACGTCCGGCTATCGGGGCGCCGATCGCGATATCGCCGACGCCGGCCAGCCTCGACAGCAGCACGGCCAGTGCGGCATGCAGGACCATGAAGACTGTCGCGCTCGCCTCGCGTGCGACGCCGGCGATTCGCTCGTGCAGATCGGCGGAAAGTTCGAACTCGATTGCGCACCCGTCCATCGACGCGATCGGCGGCCGTGGAAAGTCGGTCGGCAGCTCGAGCAGCTCGGGCAGCCCGTCGAGGGTGTCCTTCCAGAATCGCAACTGCTGGGACATGACCGAGTCCGGGTCATCCGCCGACCCGAGCATCTCGTGCTGCCACAGCGCATAGTCGACGTACTGGACCGGAAGTACCTGCCACGTGGGCTCTTTCCCATGCCTGCTCGCCTCGTAGGCCATGGCCACATCCCGCGCCAGCGGGATCATCGACTGGCCATCCGCGCAGATATGGTGCACACAGATGACCAGAACATGGTCCCGGTCGTCGACAGCGAGCAATTCCATCCGCAACGGAGGCGCTTGCGTCACATCGAAACCCGCTGACACCACCGCGATCACGCGATCCATCACCTGATGTTCGGCGACCTGAACCGGATCCAGCGCGGGTACGACCTCGTCCACGGCGACGGCGACCTGACAGGGCCGGCCATGGACCATCGGGAACTTCGTACGCAGCGATTCGTGCCGGTCGACAACCAGTTCGCACGCGCGCCGCAGCGCATCGATGTCGAGTACTCCTCGCAGTCGGATCACCAGCGGGACGTTGTACCTGCCGACGGCGGTGTCGAACTGGTTGAGGAACCACATTCGCTGCTGCGCCGGTGACAGCAGTACCTGCGCCGGCCGGGGGCGCACCGTCAACGGCACCCGGGAGTCGCGGTCGAGAGTCGCCAGGCGAGCGGCGAGTTCGGCCACCACGGGCGCCTGGAACAGGTCGCGAACCCCCAGACGCACTCCTGACGCCGTACTCAACTGGGCGGCCACCCGGGTGGCCGACAGCGAATCGCCGCCCAGGTCGAAGAAACTGTCCGTCGCCCCGACACTGTCGATACCCAGCACGCTCTCGAACACTGCGGCGACACGTCGTTCGGCGTCGGTGCGGGGCGCGACCCGTTCCCCGCCCACCGCGAATTCCGGAGTGGGAAGGGCCGAGCGGTCGAGTTTGCCGGTCGTGGTGAGCGGAAGTTCGGCCAGCACGGCCAACGCCTCGGGCACCATGTGCGCGGGCAGCCGCAACCGCGCAGCGGCACGGACATCGTCCGGATCCAGCTCCTCGTCGGTGACGAGATAGCCGACGAGCCGGTCGACACCACGTTGATCCTCCCGCCGCAGAACCACCGCTTGGGAGATCCCGGGATACCCGGCCAGAACAGTTTCGATTTCACCGAGTTCGATGCGCTGGCCACGGATCTTGACCTGGAAATCGCGGCGTCCGAGATATTCCAGAGTGTGCTCGGGTGTCCAGCGAACCAGGTCGCCGGTGCGGTACATGCGCGAACCCGCCGCACCGAACGGATTCGCGACGAACGCGCCTGCGGTGGCCGATGCCCGGTTCGCGTAGCCGCGGGCCAGTTGCACTCCCGCGAGGTACAACTCCCCCACCACCCCGACCGGCACCGGCCGCAGCCACGCGTCGAGCACGACGGCCTCGACACCACGGATCGGCCCGCCGATGGTCACCGCGTCACCCGGGTGCAGCGCAGCGCTGATGCCGGCGAGAATCGTGGTTTCGGTCGGCCCGTACCCGTTCAGCAGCGTTCGGCCCGGCGCCCATGTCTCGACCGTTTCCGGCGTCACCGCCTCGCCTCCCGCCACCAGCACCCGCAGCGAATCCATACCGGCCGGTGACATCGTCGCCAGCACGCTGGGAGTAATGAAGGCATGCGAGACCTGCTGTGCGCGAACCAGTTCCGCCAACTCGTGCCCGGCGAAAACCGCGGGGGGCACGACCACCAGCCCGGCGCCGCTGGTGTGAGCCAGCAGCACCTCGAGGACCATCGCGTCGAAGCCGGGAGCGGCAACCTGCAGCACCCGCGATCCGGTGTCGACAGCGCACCGATCCCGCTGCGCGGCAGCGAAATTCGCAAGCCCCTCATGGGTGACCGCGACGCCCTTCGGCATTCCGGTCGAGCCCGAGGTGTAGAGAACGTATGCCACATCCTGGATGTGCGGCATCCGCACGAGTTCTCCAGCTGTGACACGGGCAATCGATTGCGCGTTGATCGACCGCTCGATGTCCGGATCGTCCATTACCAACGTAAACACCGTGCCGGGCAACAGATCTCGCGTCTCCTCGACCGTGACCGCCAGCCGAATGCCGGCATCGGACGCCATGAGCGCGATGCGCTCGGCCGGATTCCGTGTATCAACGGGCACGAACGCCGCGCCGGTTTTGGTCACCGCCCACAGGCCGATCACCAATTCGACCGACCGCGGCATCGCCAGCGCGACCTGATCACCCGGTCCTGTGCCACACGTGATCAGCTGCCGAGCCAGCTGGTTGGACCGGGCATCCAGCTCCGCGTAGGACACCGTGTGCGGACCGGACACTACCGCTACCGCATCGGGATTCACCGTCACGCCCGCTACCAGCAACTCCGACATCAGGCTCGGTGCCACGGCCCCTCCGCCCGATGCGGGCACCAGTGCGCGCCGCTCGTCCTCGGTCAGCAGATCGATCGCACCGAGCACCGTATCCGGATCGCCGGCCAGGGTCCGTAGCACGGTTTCCAGACGGCCCGCGAGACCGGCCGCCATCACCTCGTCGACGCGGGCTCGTTGGTAGCGGACTCGGACGTGCAACTCGTCGGTCTGGTGCGCCTGCACGGTGATGGGGTAGTGCGCCGCGTCGCGGCCCTCCGCTGAGACCACACGCATACCGTCGATGTCCACATCGCCCAGGCCACTGCTGTCGACCGGATACGACTCGAAAACGACCAGGGTGTCGAACAACTGGCTGTTGCCGGTGGCCGCCATGATCTGCGACAGTTCGAGGTAGTGGTGGTCGAGCAGACGAGTGTTGTCGGCTTGCAGCCGACGCAGAGCGTCCTCGACGCTCAGCTCCCGGCGCACCTCGGCGACGACCGGAATCGTATTGATGAACAGTCCTATCATCGACTCGACATCGGGCAATTCGGCGGGGCGGCCGGAAACCGTGCTGCCGAATGCCACGCGTTCGACACCGAGCAGGTTGCCCAGCACCACGGCCCAGGCGAACTGCACGATCGTCGCCATCGTCACGCCCCGTGCCCGCGCGAATGCCACCAATTCTGCTGTGGCGGAACGATCTACAACGATCGGCACATCGATCGGAATGTCTGCCGTCACCGGCGTGCGCGGATCGGCGACGAGTGTCGGCTCACTGATATCCCGCAGCGCGTCCCGCCACACTTCGATGCTGGCGTCGCGATCGCGCCGGTCCAGCCATTCCAGGTACTGCCGATACGAGGCCGCGGGCGGAAGCAGCTCCGGCTGCGCGGCAACGGCATACAAACCGATCAGCTCACGCCACAGCAACGGCAGCGACCAGCCGTCCAGGAGCAGATGGTGCGCCGTCAACACCAGCCGGAACTCGTTCTGCCCGAGGGCAACAAGCAGGAACCGCAGCAGCGGCGGGTCGGCGGGATCGAAGACGACCGCCCTCTCGGTTTCGATCAGCGCAGCGACCGCGCCGGCGTCGCCGGAGAGATCGACCTGATACCAGGGCACGGTGGTGCCGGCCGGAACGACCTGCGCCGGAACGCCATCCACCGTTCGGGTGAAGGCAGCCCGCAGGTTGGGATGGCGTTCGAGCAGAGCTTGTGCGGCACATTCGAGCCGGTCCTCGTCGACCGCGCCCGCGAGAGTGAGGACCGACTGAGCGGTGTACACATCGAGTTCGCCTGCCGCGAGTTCGGCGTGGAACAGCAGGCCCTCCTGCAGCGGCGCCAATGACCACACCTCGCTCAGCGGACCGTACCGGTCTGCGAATACATCCAGATCGTGCTGCGTGAGGTCGACCAGCGGAACATCCGCCCGGGACAATCCCCACTTGTCGTCGGCGCCGGCGAGGCTGGCGATCTCGGTCACGACGTCGACCCAGCCGGCGACGAGTGCGGCCACCTCGTCGTGTTGCAGTAGCCGCGA
The DNA here is from genome assembly GCF_000308655.1 of Nocardia niigatensis NBRC 100131. Taxonomy (GTDB): domain Bacteria; phylum Actinomycetota; class Actinomycetes; order Mycobacteriales; family Mycobacteriaceae; genus Nocardia; species Nocardia niigatensis. The sequence continues at coordinate 101,846 of NZ_BAGC01000053.1, forward strand.
AGCGTAGCCGACATGTGCGGACAGTTCGGGTCCGATCTCGGTGTCCGCGATATCGACGTCGATCGTGATCACCGCTGCGGCAGGCATATCCGGATCGAAGGCGGATCGCCGGTCGAACTGCTCATCGGTCGGGACCCACGCGAGATCCGACAGGGATGCCAGGTCCACACCGGCGCGGCCGAGATTGTTGAAACTGATCTGTGGCTGGGGCGCCGGCGCGAGCCGGTCGGCGGTGTCGGTGTTCAAATAGCGCAGCAAGCCGTATCCGATGCCCTTGTCGGGGATCTCGCGCAGCTGGTCCTTGACGGACTTCACTGCCGTACGCAGGTCCGTGTCGTCGATGCCGCTCAGGTCGAGGGTTACGGGGTACGCGCTGGTGAACCAGCCGACGGTGCGTGAAACATCCGCTCCCGGGACTATCTGCTCTTCGCGGCCGTGTCCTTCCAGCAGGACTTTCATGCCCGGGTGCAGAATGCCGCGGCGTCGGCGCCAACGGGTCAGGGCCACGGCCAGCCCGGCCAGCAGCGCGTCATCGACGCTGCCGCGCACGGCCCGTGGCACCGAGTCCAGCAATGCCGAGGTCACCGCGGCCGGAATGGAGACCCTCAGGTATCGCACCGTCGCGTGGGTGTCGACGGATGGATCGAATTCCGCCGTCCCGAGAAGCGGATCGGCGGCGGTACTCATCCGCTGCCACAACTCGAACTCGCTGGCCCGGTCGGTGGCGGCAGCGGTCAACGCGTGTGCCCATCGCCGCATCGACGTACCCTGCGCCGGCAACTCGACCGCGCGTCCCTGGCCGATCTGCTGCCACGCGGTGACGAAGTCGGGCAGCAGGATTCGCCACGACACCCCGTCGACAGCCAGGTGATGAATCACGATGAGGGCACGGGCATCGGCCTCGACGCCCGATTCCGGAAGCAGGCACGCGACCTGCATCATCCGGCCCGCGGCGGGATCGAGACGATCCGACGCCTCGGTCAGCGCCGCTTCCACCACGGCGGTGAAACCGTCGCTGCCCGGCGCCTCGTGCGCCCGGAAGGTTCGTGCGAATACCGCGCCGATGGCATCGGCGGCGTGAGCGGGCAGCACATCCATGCACTGTTCGCGCATCCGCGACCGCAACATATCGTGCTGTTCGAGCACTGCCTGCACGGTCGCGATCACCTCGTCGACGCGCGCGTCCCGCGGCAAGCGAACCAGCATCGACTGTGCGAACCGATCGGCGGTCCCGATCCGGTCGACGAACCAGGACACGATCGGCGTGAAGGGGATGTCTCCCACACCGCCGCCCGGCAGCTCGGCGAGGGACACCCGGTCCGCAGCCGCGGCCACCTGCGCCAGCCCGCGCACGGTCTTGTGCTCGAAGATGTCCCGAGCGGTCACGACGACACCCACCGTCTTCAACCGCGACACCAACTGGATCGACATGATGGAGTCACCGCCGAGCGTGAAGAACGATGTTGTCACGCCGACCGACGCAACGCCGAGCACACCCGCGAAAGCCGCGGCGATGGTGCGTTCCAAGTCGGTCGCCGCGACGACGTCCTCGGCGCTGCCGGTATCGAAGACCGGTTCGGGCAACAGTTTCCGATCCACCTTGCCCGTCGAGGCGAGCGGCATGTGGTCGAGCACGGTGATCGTCGAGGGCACCATGTGGGCGGGCAGCACAGCGGCGACGTGATCGAGCACGACATCGGGTTCGACGCCCGCCGCGGTCTCGGCCACGATGTACGCGGCGAGCATGGGCTGCCCGCCAGGTCCCGAGCGGCTCACGGTGACCGCAGCAGCAACCTGCGGGTGCGCTTGGAGCACAGCGTCGATCTCCCCGAGTTCGATGCGCTGGCCACGGATCTTGACCTGAAAGTCGACCCGGCCGATGTACTCCAGCGCACCACTCGCGGTCCAACGGACGATGTCGCCGGTGCGATACATCCTCGATCCCGGCGCACTGTAGGGGTTCGCCACGAACGCGCCGGCGGTCAGAGCGAAGCGGTTCAGATAGCCACGGGCCAAGGCACCGCCGGAAAGGTACAACTCCCCGGTCACACCAACGGGCACTGGACGCAGCCGTGCGTCCAGCACTAGAGCCTCGACCCCACGGATCGGACCACCGATGTCGATCGGATCGGACGGCTGTACCGGATCGCTGATCGTGACCACGATCGTCGTCTCGGTCGGACCATAGATGTTGTGCAGTTGCCGCCCCGGCGCCCAGGAGGCGATCAGGTCCGCGGAGACCATCTCACCCCCGACCGCCAGCACCCGCACCGATGCGAAGTCCTCGGGCGACATCGTCACCAGCACGCTGGGTGTCAGGAACGCATGCGTCACCCGGTGCTCGCGGATCAGTGCGGCAAGATCCGCACCGCCGAACACTTCCGGCGGCGACACGACCAGGCAACCGCCGGCCGCGCACGCCATCAATGCCTCGAGCAGCACCGCGTCGAAGGCAGGCGCCGCCACCTGCAGCACACGCGACGTGGCGTCCACGCGATAGCGGGCCCGCTGCTCGGCGGCGAAGCCGGCCAATCCCTCGTGGCTGACCACGACACCTTTCGGTGTTCCGGTCGACCCCGACGTGTAGATCACATACGCCGCCTCCCGAATCCGCAGGGTCCGGCCACGAGCCGCATCCGTGATGGCCCGGCCGGACTGCGCGGCGATCTCGGCGGCTACTTCCGGTTCGTCGAGCACCAGCCATCGGACATCGCCCGGAAGCGACGCGCGCGCGGACGCGATCGTGATCCCTACGGTGACACCGGAATCGTTCACCATGTGGGCAATCCGCTCTGCGGGATATCGCAGATCCACCGGTACAAACGTGGCACCGGTCTTCGCGATCGCCCACATGGCGACGTGGTAGTCGACCGAGCGCGGCACGGCCAGTGCGGTGAACGTACCCGGTCCGGCGCCTCGGGCGAGCAGAACTGCGCTGAGCTGGTTGGACCGGCGGTCCAGCTCGGCGTAGGTGAGGGTTCCGGTCTCACCGATCAGGGCGATCGCGGTCGGATCTGCTGCCACCGCCGCGGCGAGCAGATCGGGCAGCAGACACGGCGACGGGCTCTCGCCGCCTCGCGCCGGGACCAGTCGTCCGGCCTCCGTCGGGTCGAGCAGATCGATTCCGCCGACCGTCCGCGCCGGGTCGGACACGACCGATTCCAGGACTCGGACGAATCTCTCCGCGAGCGCTTCCGCCGTGGACGCGACGAACAGGTCTGTGGCGTAAATGATCTCGCCGTCGATTCCGCCCGGCCGTTCGCCATCGCCGCGTTCGGTCATCAGCACGGTGAGATCGGTTTTCGCCTGCGCGATACCGGGGTCGAGCAGTTCGACATCCACACCGGGCAACTCGAACCGCGCCGCGCCCATGTTCTGCAGACCGAACATCACTTGATACAGCGGCGTATACGCGGTGGATCGGGCACGGTCGAGAATGTCGACCAGCCGCTCGTAGGGCACATCGGCGTGGGCCAGCGCATCGACGTCGACGTCGCGTACCTCCGCCAAGAGTTCGCGGAACGACAGATCGTCCCGAACCCGCGTGCGCAGCACCACGGTATTGACGAACATGCCGACCAGATCGTCCAGCGCCCGGCTGCCTCGACCGGCAACCGGAGAACCGACCGAGATGTCCTCGCTGTGCGCGGTGCGCGCCAACAGGATCGCCAGTGCGGCATGGAGCACAACGAACACCGTGACTCCCTCACGGTGTGCCAGCCGCACTACCTCGTCGTGCAGCCGAGCCGACAGCGCGAAGCCGACACTGCCACCGGCCATCGACATGGTGGCGGGCCGGGGTCGATCCGTCGGCAGGTCCAGCAGCTCCGGAGCACCACCGAGGACCTCGCTCCAATGTGCGATCTGCCGGGCGATCGGCGACGCCGGATCGTCCTCGGCACCGAGTATTTCCCCCTGCCACATCGCGTAGTCCGCGTATTGGACCTCGAGCGGTTTCCACTGTGGCGCTTCGCCGTTCACACGCGCCGCGTAGGCGGCGAAGATGTCGCGGGCCAGCGGTGCCATCGAGGAACCGTCGGCCGCTATGTGATGGACCACGAGCACGATCACCTGCTCGTCGCCACCGGTGCGGTATACCCGTGCCCGCACCGGCACCGAATCCACTACATCGAAACCTGTTTCGACGACCTGCCGGATCCGGTCGGCCAGCTCCGCCTCGTCGGTGACAGGCTCCGGATTCAGCATCAGCTCCTCGGCCACAGCCGCAACCGGACGCACTACCTGGCACGGTTCGCCGTCGACGGCGGGATACACCGTGCGCAGTGGCTCGTGCCGCTCCACCACGTCGAGTAGCGCCGCCTGTAGCGCCTCGAGATCCAGCCGGCCTGTCAGCCGGGCCGCAAAGCAGATGTTGTATGCCGCCGAGGCGGTGTCGAACTGATTGAGGAACCACATCCGCCGTTGTGCCGCCGCCAACGGGACCGCTGCCGGACGCGGCCGGGCGGTGAGCGGAACCACCGCGTGACCGGCTCTTGTGCGCAGGCGCTCGGCCAATCCGGCAATCGTCGGTTCGGTGAAGACGTCGCGAATGCCGACCTCGATGCCGAACTCCGCGGCGGCCCGGGCCGCGATACGGGCGGCGGAGAGTGAGTTGACCCCGATCTCGAAGAGGTTCGCCGTCACGGTCACCCGATCGCGATCGGTGATCTCCGCGACGATTGCCGCAAGGGCTGCTTCCCGTTCGGTGCGGGGTGGCACGAATTCCTCGGCATCGTCGAACACCGGCTGCGGCAAGGCAGCTCGGTCGAGCTTGCCGTTCGGTGTCGACGGGATCGCCTCGAGGATTTGCACGGCGGCCGGAATCAGGTAGGACGGCAATGCGTGGGTGAGCTGGTCGCGAATCGAGCGCCCATCGGTGCGCGCGCCGGGAGCGAGTGTCACGTATGCGACGATTCGATCCGTCGTAGCGACGGCCACGGCGCGTGCGACGTCCGGGAGCGTGGACAGCGCCGCTTCGACATCACCAGGCTCGACCCGCTGGCCGCGGACCTTGACCTGAAAGTCGCTGCGGCCCAGGTATTCCAGCTCACCGGTTTTCACCCACCGGACCAGGTCGCCGGTGCGATACAGTCGCTCACCGGGCCTGCCGAACGGGTGCGCGACAAAGGCACCGCAGGTGAGGTCGGGACGGGCGTGGTAACCGCGCGCCAGCTGGACACCCGAGACATAGAGGTCGCCGACGACACCGATCGGCACCGGTCGCAGCCACGGGTCCAGGACGTAGACCCGCATGCCGGCCACCGGCGTACCGATGGGGGCCGTCGAATGGTTCGCTACCCCCGGCAGGCAACGCGCCGCCGTCACGACTTCCGCCTCGGCCGGGCCGTACCAGTTCAGCACCTCGGCATGCGCGAATACGCGCGATGCGGCGTCGACGGTGCGCTGCGCCAGCGCCTCACCGGCGACGAAGACCCGTCGTATCGACGGCAGCGGCGTCCCCGCGGCGGTTTCGACCAGAACCTCGAGCATCGATGGCACGAAGTGCACAGTGCTGATCTGATGGTCCGCAATGACGGTTGCGATATATCCGGGATCGCGATGCCCATCGGGTTCGGCGACCACGATCTGCGCACCGGTCTGCAAGGGCCAGAACAGCTCCCATACGGCGATGTCGAAGGTGATCGGGGTCTTGTACAGCACGGTGTCGGACGCGTCGTGCGGCCATTGCTGCTGTGCCCACGCCAATTGGCTCACGGTCGCGGCGTGGGTCAGCGCGACGCCCTTGGGGACTCCCGTGGAGCCGGAGGTGAACAGGATGTAGGCGACGTTGTCCGGCCGCAGCGGCGTACGACGCTCGGCGTCGGTGATCGGGACATCCGGAAGACCGGCCACGTCGACTCGATCGACGCACGAGATCTCGAAACCACGTGGCAGTGCGTCGCCATCCGCTGAGGTGGTGAGTACCAGCAGCGGCTGCGCCGCGTTCAGCACATCAGCGATGCGGGCGGTCGGATGATCCGGATCGATCGGCAGGAATGCGGCGCCCGCCTTGACTACCGCGTACAGCGCGGTGATGAGTTCGACCGATCGCCGGATGCCCACCGCGACAACGGTTTCCGGCCCGGCACCACGGGCGATGAGCCATCGGGCCAGGCGATTGACGCGGGTGTCGAACTCCCGGTAGGTCATCCTGACGCCGCCCGGAAGACAGATCGCCGGAGCATCCGGGGTTCGGGCGACCTGTTCGTCCACAGCGTCGACCAGCGTCCGGCCGGTCGCCGCGGGGCCGGCGGTGTCGTTCCATCGCTGCAGCACCAGGTGGCGCTCCGCGGCATCGAGCAACTCGATACCGCCGACCGCCGCGTCGGCGTCGGTCGCGGCGGCGTCGAGCACCCGCACGAATTGTTCTGCGAAGCGCAGCACTGAGCCATCGTCGAAAAGGTCAGTGGCATACGTCAGCCGCAGCGTCATGCCGGTCGGCTCGCGGTGAGCGCCGTGTCCCTCCGTGATCATCAGCAGCAGGTCGTAGATCGCGGCGCTGTCTTCCGGATCGAGGCTCTCCACGGTGAGACCCGGAAGCTCGACCCGCGCCTGCGCCATGTTCTGATAGGCGAGCATGACCTGGAACAACGGCGTATACGACGTCGATCGTGCCGGATTCAGTGCCTCCACCAGCTGCTCGAACGGGATGGTGGCATGGTCGAAAGCCTCGGTGGCCGTGCGCCGCACCTGGTTCAGCAGACTGGTGAACGATTGATCCCGCCTGCACCGGCTGCGCATCACCAGGGTGTTGACGAACATCCCGACCAGGTTGTCCAGCGATCGATGGCCGCGGCCGGCATGCGGCACACCGATCGTGATGTCGTCACTGCCGGAAAGCCTCGACAGCAACACCGCCAACGCGGTGTGCACGACCATGAATGTCGTCGCCCCGGCGCGCCGCGCCAGCGCCTCCAACCGGGCGTGCAGCTCGCTCGGGATCGTGGCATGGACGACCGCGCCGCGTTGTGTCTGCACGAGCGGCCGTGGCCGATCGGTCGGCACTTCGATCACATCAGGGATACCCGCGAGTTGTGTTTTCCAGTAGGCGAGGTCGTGGGCCAGGTACGAGCCCGGGTCCTCCGCCGAGCCGAGCACCTCGCGCTGCCAGAGTGCGTAATCAGCGAACTGTACGGCCAGCGGCGCCCAGTCCGGCGGATTGCCGCTGGACCGTGCGCGGTAGGCCGTGACGATGTCGGCGGCCAGCGGTGCAACCGAAGAACCGTCGCAACTGATGTGGTGGACTGCCAGCGCGACCACCCAGGTCTCGTCGGACAGCCGGTACAGGGCAATGCGCAGCGGCACGCCCTTCGACACGTCGAATCCGGTACCGAAGAACTCGGTCAACCGGGCAGACAACTCGTGCTCATCGACCGGTTGCGGCCCGAGGTCCCAGTTTCCGACGACGTCGGCCGCGTCGAGCACGACCTGTGCGGGGATGCCATCGACCGCTGGATACATGGTGCGCAGACTCTCGTGCCGCTCGATGACATCACCGACCGCCGCTGCGAGCGCATCGAGATCGACGCTACCGTCGAGCCGCATCGCCAGCGGCACAACATATCCGGGCGAACTCGGATCGAACTGGTTGAGGAACCACATCCGGGCCTGTGCCAGCGACAGCGGGATACGATCCGGGCGCGGCGTGCGAGTTGGCGCGGGCAGGTTCGGCACCGCGCGCAGCTGCCCGATTCGTTCGGACAGCTCTGCGACAGTGGGTGCTTCGAAGATCACCCGCACCGGCACGGTGACGCCGGCGATTTCGCCTATCCGGCTCAGCGCACGCGTTGCGAGGAGCGAGTTTCCGCCGAGGTCGAAGAAGTTGTCGTCCGCGCCGACCTCTGGAAGATCGAGCAGTTCGCCGACTACCCCGGCGACGGTCTGCTCGATGAGGCCTTGCGGCGCACGGTATTCCGCTTCGTGGCCTCTCACATCCGGTGCCGGCAATGCCCGGTAGTCGACCTTGCCGTTGACGGTGAGCGGGACAGCACCGATCCGGACTATCGAGGACGGCACCATATACGCCGGCAACCGCTGCAGCAGGAACGCTCGGACCTGCTGGAGGTCCAGCGCCTCCGCGGTAACCAGATACGCGACCAGGTACTGTTCGCCGCGCTCGGTGCGCATCTGCACGACGGCCGCGGCAACCTGCTCGTGCGCGACCAACGCGGCTTCGATGTCACCGAGCTCGATGCGAAGACCGCGTACCTTCACCTGGGTGTCGGCACGGCCGACATAACGCAGGTTGCCATCCGAGCCCCAGCGAACCAGATCACCCGTGCGGTACAGCCGGGCCCCGCCTGTGCTGCCGAAGGGGTCGGCGACGAAGCTCGCTGCCGTCAGGCCAGGGCGCTCGTGATAGCCGCGAGCCGGCTGGACTCCACCCAGGTACAGCTCTCCGGTCACCCCGACAGGAACCTGATGCAGTCGCGAATCGAGCACGCGCACAACCACATTCGCCTCGGGGGTGCCGATAGGCACGGTGACGTCGTCGAGCGCGCCGATGCGATGAGCGGTGACGCTCACCGCCGCCTCCGTCGGCCCGTACAGGTTGTCGATGCGCGCCGTGCTGAGTTGCCGGAAGCGACGGACGGTCTCGGCCGGCAATGCCTCACCGATGCACAGCACCCGCCGCAGATCGGGGAACTCACGCGCGCCGGCCGCATCGAGGAATGCCGACAGCGAGGACGGCACGAAGTCCACGGTCGTGATCCGGTGTTCGGCGAGCAGCCCGGCTGCGGCTCCGGGGTCGAGGTGCGCGTCGCGACCAGCGACAACCACCGCCGCGCCGCAGGTCAGTGCGGAAAACAGCTCCCAGACCGACAGATCGAAGGTGGCCGGCGTCCGCAACAGCATGATGTCCTCGGCCCCGAGCCCGTAATGGTCCCGCAGCCAGCGAAGTTGGTTGACCACCGCGGCATGCGGTACGGCCACCCCCTTGGGCACGCCCGTCGAGCCGGAGGTGTAGATGACATACGCCAGATCATCCGGGCGCAGCGACCGGGGCCGATCGGCGTCTGTCACCGTCGACGTATCCGCGCGCTCGCTATCGAGCTGCTCGAATGCCCACACCGTTACGTTTTCGGGCACATTCGCCTGGTCGACCGGCCGGGTGATGACGGCACTCGGCCGCGCGTCGGTGACGACCGCACGCACCCGGTCGACCGGATGATCCGGATCCAGAGGCAGGTAGGCCGCGCCGGCCGCATGAATCGCGTACAGCGTGGTCAGCAGATCGACACAGCGGCGCATCGCGACGGCGACGACGGTTCCCGGGCCGACTCCGCGTCCGATCAGCACCCGAGCCAGCGAATTCACCCGCGCCGCGAATTCCCCGTAACCGAGCCGGCCGCCACCCTCGGCGTCGACAACCGCGATCCTGTTCGGGTTCGCGGCAGCCTGCGCGGCGAACAGGGACGCGATCGTCTCGGACGAAGGGCTCGTCAACTCACCGCTCGACCGCGCCGCCAGCTCGCGCGCCTCGTTCGCCGTCAGCAGCTCGATATCGCCCACGACACAGGTGGGCTCGGCCACGATCGCCCGCAGCAACAGCAGGTAGCGGTCGAACATCGCAGCGACCGTCGCCTCATCGAAAAGATCTGTTGCATAACTGAATTCGACTGCCATGTGGCCCGGATCACCATCCGACGCCGGTGAGTCGACAAGGTTCAGATGCAGGTCGTACTTGGCCACGCTCGGATCGACCATCCGGGCCGAAACCGTCAGGTCCTCGAACTCCACGGTCGGGATCTCGATGTTCTGGAACGAGAATCCAACCTGGGTCAAGGGCGAATGTGCCGTCGAGCGAGGCGGATTCAGTACCTCGACAAGCCGTTCGAACGGAATGTCGGCGGTCTCGAATGCACCCAGATCGGCGGCCCGGACCTGATCGAGAATGTTCAGAAACGACGAGCCAGGGTCGATGCGCGTCCGCAATACCAGTGTATTGACGAACATTCCGATCAGATTGTCCAGTCCGGGCTCGCCACGGCCTGCGATCGGTGTGCCCACCGCGATGTCGCCGGTTCCCGAAAGCCTCGCCAGCAGCATGGCGTACGCCGCGTGCATCACCATGAAGACCGTCGCGTCGAGTCGCCGGGCCAACGCGATCACATCACGATGGAGGTCTGCGGGCACCACCGTCGATATGGCCGCCCCCCGGAACGACTGTTTGGCCGGTCGTGGCCGATCGGTCGGCAGGTCGAGCACCTCGGGCAGGTCGGCGAGGGTCGCGCGCCAATACTCGAGCTGGGCGGCGGTCAGGCTGTTCGGGTCGTTTTCGGTACCGAGCATTTTTTGTTGCCACACAGCGTAATCCGCGTATTGCACGGGCAACGGCGTCCACTGCGGGGACTGGTGTCCGACGCGAGCCTGGTAAGCGGTCGCGAGGTCTGCGGCCAGCGGCGCCAGCGACGACCCGTCGAAGCTGATGTGGTGGACGACGAGAATCAGAGTGTGCTCGCCGGGTGCGCTGCGCAGCAGAGTGATCCGGAACGGAACCTCGGAGGTGACATCGAACCCGGCGGTCACCTCCGCAGCGATGCGCGCCTCGACCTCGCCTTCGGGGACCGGCACGGGCTCCAACGAAGGCCGTGCCGTCGCCATCGGCACGATCACCTGATGTGGTCCACTGTCGCTGTCCGGGTAGACGGTTCGCAGGGATTCGTGCCGGTCGATCACATCGGCGATCGCCGCGTGCATGGCGGCCACGTCGAGGTTGCCCGACATGTGGACGACCATCGGAACGTTGTATATCGGCGAGGCGGTATCGAACTGATTGAGGAACCACATGCGTGTCTGCGCGGGCGAGAGCGGGATCCGGTCCGGGCGCTCTTGCGGACCCAGCGGTTCCCGTCCGGCCGCGTCGCTGGTCCGGATGCTTTCCGCCAGCGCGGCGACAGTCGGCGCTTCGAAGACCGCGCGCAACGAGACGTCGGCGCCGAACGCGGCGCTCAGCTGTGCTGCTGCCCTGGTCGCCGACAGCGAGTTGCCGCCCAGATCGAAGAAGCTGTCGAACACACCGACCCGCTCGATTCCCAGCACGGCGGCACACACATCGGCGACCAGCTGCTCGGCCGCGTCGCGCGGTGCGACGTATTCGGTTGTGCCGGTGGCGAAAACCGGTTCGGGCAATGCCACACGGTCGATCTTGCCCACTGCCGACAACGGCAGCGTGTCGAGCACCATCACCGTGTCCGGGACCATGTGGGACGGCAGGCGCTGCGCGGCGTAACCGAGCAGATCCGCGGTGTCGACGGCGCCATTGGCCGGCACGACGTAGGCCACCAGTCGCGACCCGCCGGCGGTCGCCGCACCCACCGTCACCGCTGCTGCCACGGTGGGGTGCGCGGCGAGAACGGCCTCGATTTCGCCGAGTTCGATGCGCTGCCCCCGGACCTTGACCTGGAAGTCGGCGCGACCGAGATATTCGAGGGTTTCCTCGGATGTCCATCGGACCAGATCACCGGTGCGGTACATGCGGGTGCCCGGGGGACCGTACGGATCGGCAACGAAGGTGGTGGCTGTCGCGGCCGGCCGCTCGAGGTATCCGCGGGCCAGCTGCACTCCGGAGACATACAGCTGTCCCGATACTCCGACAGGCACCGGCTGCAGGCCCGCGTCCAGTACCACGGCCTCGACACCACGAATCGGGCCGCCAATGGTGACGCGGTCCCCGGCGCACAACGGGTCGCTGATCGCCACCATGATCGTGGTCTCGGTGGGCCCGTAACCGTTGTACAGCTGTCGGCCCGGTGCCCATACCGCGACCGTCTCCGCCGACACCGCCTCCCCACCGGCGACCAGCACTCGCAGCGAATCCAGACCGGCCGGCGACATTGTCGCCAGGACACTGGGGGTCACGAAGGCGTGCGATACCCGCTGCTTCCCGATCAATTCCGCCAACTCACGGCCCGCGAACACGTCGGGAGGCGATACCACCAACGCCGCGCCGTTCGCATGAGCCATCAGCAACTCCAGCACAACCGCGTCGAAACCCGGTGCTGCCAACTGCAACACCCGCGAGGAACTGTCGACCCGATAGCGGTGCCGCTGCTCGGCAGCGAAATTCGCCAGTCCCGAGTGCGTGACCGCGACACCTTTCGGCGCCCCCGTCGACCCCGAGGTGTAGAGCACATAGGCCACGTCCGAGACACGGCAGGACCGCAGCCGGTCTGCATCCGTCACCGCGGCCGGAGACCGAGCCGCGATGCGCGCCTGTGCGTCGGGTGCATCGAGCGCCAGCCGCTGAACCCGGTCCGGCAGCAGGTCCTGTGACGCCTCGACGGTGAGACCCACCCGCACGTCGGCATCGGCCACCATGAGGGCAACGCGGTCGGCCGGATTGCGCGGATCCACCGGCACGAACGCCGCGCCCGCCTTGGTCACCGCCCACATCCCGACCACGAACTCCGCCGACCGGTCCATCGCCAACGCGACCTGGTCGCCCGGGCCGACACCCCACGCGATCAATTGCCGGGCAAGACGATTCGACTGCTCATCGAGCTCTCGGTACGACATCGTGTGTTCACCCGAAACCACAGCCACCGCATCGGGATCCGCGACCGACAACAACTCCGCCAAGACCCGCGGCGCCACGGCAGGACCCCCCGACGCAGGCACCAAACCGGCCTGCTCGATCCCCGACAGCACATTCACGCGACCCACCGGCAGGTCAGGACTCGACACCACCGCATCGAGGACCCGATTCAGCCGCGCGGCCAATTCCTCGACCGTCTCCCGATCGAACAGATCTGTGGCGTAGTTGATCCGGAGGGCGACATCGCCTCCCGCAGAGGCGTTTTCGGCGACCGTGACGATAACGTCCACCTTCGCCGGTTGCGGCCCCGGATCCAGGATCTCGACCGTGAGTTCGGGCAGCTCCAGCCTTGGACGGTCCATGTTCTCGAAAACGAGGTAAACCTGGCACAGCGGTGCGTGCGCGACCGATCGCCTGGGATCTATTTCATCGACAACCCGTTCGTATGGAAGGTCGCTGTTGGCTAAAGCATCGACATCGATGTCCTTGACCCGCCACAGAAACTCGATGAACGATTCATCGGAACGCACCTCGGTACGCAGCGGCACCGTATTGACGAACATGCCGACGAGCGGTTCCAGCGCACGCTCCCCTCGGCCCGCGACCGGTGTCCCGATGGTGATATCCCCCGAGCCCGACAGCCGGGCCAGCAGCACCGCCAGCGCGGCATGGATGACCATGAAGGTAGTGACGCTGGACGTACGGGCCAGATACTGGATCGCAGCAAAGGTTTCGGCTGGGATCACGCTCTCGGCGATGTCGCCGCGCATGGATTGGCGAGCAGGACGCGGCCGGTCCGCGGGCAGCTCCAGCAACGGCGGCATTCCCGCCAGTTGTTTCACCCAGTAACGCAACTGGCGTGCCGCCAACGACTCGGGGTCGTCTTCGTCGCCGAGCATGCCGCGGCGCCAGATGCTGTAATCGGCGTATTGCACGGTCAGGGGCCGCCAGTCCGGAATTCTTCCCTGCGACCTTGCTTCATAGGCCGTCGCGATATCGGCCGCGAGCGGTGGAAGCGACGAACCGTCACAGCAAATATGGTGCAGAACCACGACCAGGACGTGCCGACGCCGTTCGCTGGACTCGAGCAGTGCGACTCGGATCGGTGGACTTGTTCGCACGTCGAAGCCGGTCGAAGTCAGCTCACCGATTCGATGCGCGATGTCGGCGCAATCGATCTTCTCCGGTATCAGGCCGACACCGTGGCCGGCCGCCAGAACAACCTGCCTCCCTTCCCCTTTCGCGTCCGGATAGACGGTCCGCAGGGATTCGTGCCGATCGATCACATCCATCAGAGCCAGGCGCAGCGCGGTGACATCGAGTCGGCCGGTCAGCTGCACCACCAGCGGAATGTTGTATGCCGTGGAGGCCGGGTCGGCCTGATTGATCAGCCACATCCGGTTCTGCGCGGGCGACAATGGAATCGGCTCGACGCGCGGTTGCGCGCTCAGCACGAGCCCGCTGTGGTGGTGCTCGACGTCGATATGCGCGGCGAGTTCGGCGACGGTCGGCTTGCTGAACAGATCGCGGACCGACACAGCGGATCCGGTCAGCTCGGCGATTCTCGCGGCGGCGTTGGTCGCGGTGAGCGAATTGCCGCCCAGTTCGAAGAAGTTGTCCAGCACGCCTATTCGATCGAGGTCCAGCACCTCGGCGAAGATGGCCGCGATCGTCTCCTCGACCGCCGAACTCGGCGCCACATAGGCCGCGGACGAATCGAAGACCGGCTCCGGCAGCGCCCGATAGTCCACCTTGCCGTTCACCGTCAGGGGCAGCTCGGGCACCACCACGACGGCGGCCGGCACCATGTACTCCGGCAGCAATGTCGCGACATACGTGCGCAAAGTGTCGGCCGTACAGGCATCTTCGCCGGTCGGCACGACATAGGCCACGAGCCTGGCCGCCGCCGTGCCAGGGCGATGGACGATGACAACCGCCGCCGAGACCGCGCTATGGGTCGACAACGCAGTGCGAATTTCGTCCAATTCTATGCGGAACCCACGCAGTTGCACCTGCTGATCGGCGCGGCCGCGGTATTCCAGCTCGCCCTGGTGATTCCAGCGTGCGACATCGCCGCTGCGGTAGAGCCGCTCGCCTGGTCGGCCGAACGGGCTGGCAACAAATCGGGCGGCAGTCAGCGATGAGCGGTTGAGATAGCCGCGGGCGAGTTGGGTTCCGGCAACGTAGATCTCGCCCCAGGCGCCCAACGGCGCCGGCCGCAATTGTTCATCGAGAACATAGGTGCGCAGGCCAGGCAGTGCTGGACCGATCGTACTCGGGGCGTCCGCCGTCGCGATGCTCCGTGTCAGGCCGAAATAGGTCACGAATACGGTGGTTTCGGTAATGCCATAGCTGTTCGCCAGCACCGGGAGCTCCGGGTTGTGCTCATACCAGTCCGCCAGCACAGCCGGGTCGAGTCGTTCGCCGGAGAGTATGACCAGTCGCAGCGAAAGCTCACCGTCAGGCTCACCCGCATCTTCGTACCGCCGGTACGCCGCACCGAACTGCTGGAACGCAAACGGTGTCTGGTTGAAGACGGTCACCTTCTCGCGTGCCGCCAAGCGCACGACATCGTCTGGTGAGCGGGTCGTGGGGGTGTCCACGACAACCAGGCGGCCACCACTGGCCAACGCGCCGAAGATCTCCCACACCGAGTAGTCGAACGCGAAGGAGTGGAACAACATCCACACGTCGCCGGGCTGCACGCCGATCTCGGCGCACGCGTTCACCAGGTACGTCGCCACGGCGCGATGGGCAATGGCCACGCCCTTGGGCCGGCCCGTCGACCCCGAGGTGTAGATGACGTAGGCGATGTTGTCGGGGCGCAGCGGGCTGGTCCGGTCGGCGTCGGTGACAGGTGTCGTAGCCTCCTCGCCGGCGACCTCGTCGAACAGCACCACGCGGCCCGGGTCTCCGGGCACAAGCTCGCGCATGTCGCCGGTGGTGACGACGGCGATCGGATCGGCGTCGTTCAGCACGTATTCCAGCCGATCGGCCGGATGCGCGATATCCAGCGGCAGGTATCCGGCGCCTGACTTCAGCACGGCCAGCGTGACGATGATGAGATCGGCATCCCGTGGCATCGCGATCGCCACCAGCGAGTCCGGACCCGCCCCGAGCGCGATGAGGGTGCGTGCGAACCGATTGGAACGCTCGTCCAGCTCACGATAGGTGAGGGTGGCCCCCTCCGATGTGACGGCAACTGCCGATGGAGTCGCATCGACCTGCCGCGTCAGCGAATCCACGAGCGTCGCCGTACTCGTTGCCCCATCGCGCCCGGCCAGTTCCCCGACGATCCGTGCCTCTTCAGCAGGGTCGACGAGCGGAACAGCGATCAGGGGTGTTTCGACGGGCGCTTCGATCAGCCGTTGCAGGAAGGCGATGAATCGGTGGGCGTGCGCATCGAGTTCATCCTGGCCATAGAGATTCGCGTTGCCGTGCAGTTCGATCAACAGCGGCGCGTCGACCCCCGAACGATAGAGATTCAGCTGAAGATCGTCCAATGTGCCCGAGGTCAGCGCGCGATAGCGGCCAACAGCAGACCCGAGACGAATTTCGGAGTCGAAGAAGAGGATATTGACGATCGGACCGAACGAGTTCGCAGACGCATCCAATGCACTCGATTCGCGGCGCAGGTCCTCGAACCGGTAGAGCTGATGCCGCATCGCGGAGACGAGTTCGGACACCGACGCTCGGACCAGTTGCTCCACGGTGGTCGTTCTATCCAACGTGAATCGGATCGGCACCATGTTCGCCAACATCGCGGCGGCATTGCGCAAGCCCTTCGTCACGCGCCCGCTCACCGGCATCGACAACACCACATCGTTGCCACCGGTCATTCGCGCGAGGAATGCGGCGAAGGCCGCCACGACGACCTGCGCGGGCGATGCTTGCAGGTTGCCGGAGAAACGGTCGAGCAGGTCGGACAACTGCGGCGGAAGCTCGACGCCGGAAACACGATCGACCTTGCTCGGCCGGGCGGTGCGACCGGACAGACTCGCCGGCGTCGGAAGGCCGGCAATCCTGCCGAGCCAGTATTCCCTGTCGCTCTCGAACCGAGAGCTCGCCCGATACGCGTGCTCCGCTTCGATGATCTCGCGCAACGTGGCCGCTTCCCGAGGCGCCGGCGGACGGCCCTCGAGCAAGGCGTCGTAATGCTCGGCCAGCCGGGTCAACACGTTGAACGCACCGTAGCCATCGATGACGAGATGATGGGCACGCGCATACCAGAGATACCGATCCTCGCCGATTCGGATCAACCGTGTCTCGGCGAGCCGGTCACGGCTCATATCCTCAGCTCTGGTATTGAAGTCGCGCCGCATCCATTCCATTGCCGCCGCGAACGGATCGCTCTCCCCGCTGACGTCCAGCACGGACTCGTCGTAAGTCATACTGCGATCGACGAATTGATAGGGAACGCCGTCGGACTCGACCACCCGGACGACGAGAGATTCTGATTCGTGGCCGGCATCGTTCACCGCCCTGATGAAGGCTTCGACGTCGATCGGGCCCTCGATCTCGACGTACTGTGCGATGTTCATCGCCTGCCCGCCAGGCAGGTTGTCCGCAAGCCACATACCGTATTGCGCCCTCGACAGCGGAATCAGTTCCGACTGGCGGTCAGCAGGTTCGGTCGACCTCAGATTCATCTGAACCCCTTCACCTGGTCGGCCTTGGAATCCAACTCGGACACCATGCCGTAGTGCGGCAACTCCCCCGCACCCGTCTATCAACGTTTCCCGGTATCACAAAGCCTGAAGAATCGGACATTTCGAACGTCTGGTTAAGAACGCGGGCTCACAACATGCCCGGCATACAGTTTTTCGCGTCGCGTTCTCGAACGGCACGTTGCGATACGGTCACAGACCACGAGAGGGAATGCCGATCAAGTACGCGAAATCCACTACCACCCAGGGAAATTCGGTCAGAACAAGGTCCAACGATCAGGCGAGCACGAGCCTAACATGCCTCGATCCGGAGCGAGGAACATTGGCACAGTGTTCTCGGCCTGGAACCGGTAACATGCGGGTCACCTCTTTCTCGGGCGTCCGGCAGACTCGCGCCGAGTCATCCGAACCGTCCGGTCGGGAGGATCTCAATAGCGGGCATTGTCTCAGCGTTCACAGCACAGGCGGATGTCATCGGCAACACGAGCCATCGCATCCGGTTTCCCGGCCCCAGCACGGTTACTCTCATACTCTCACTCACCGATCTAGATCTAGCTGCCAGGAAAACCAATCCGCGGGAAGGATCGAATACGTGAGGAGCGAAAAGCTCGTCTGCGCCTTTGCTTTGACCGGAGTGCTCGTCGCGTCCAGCGCGGCCGTTTCTGCGCAACCCGCCGCGGCGGAACCGGCCACCGAGGTGGCAGCGGCAGATTTCTATATTCCACCCATGCCCCTGCCCGGCGGTGCGGGCGACATCGTCCGCAGCGAGTCGGTGCCACTGGCGCTGTCGGCCCCCGGCCAGCCCGGGATCATTCCGGCCACCTCGACGCGCATCATGTATGTCAGCAGCGACGCCAATGACGCGCCGACCGCTGTGGTGGGCACCTATCTCCAGCCGACACAGCCGTGGACCGGCCCGGGTGAACGGCCGCTGGTCGCGTATGCGGGCGGCACGAAGGGACAGGGCAAGCAGTGCGCCCCCTCGAAACTGCTGTCGCAGGTCGTGCAGTTTCAGCCGCCGGCCGACGCAATTTTCGAATACGACCTCCTGGCGCTGTTCACGCTGCTCTCGCGCGGCATGGCGGTGGTGATGACCGACTATCACGGCCTGGGCACACCGGACACCCACGACTACCTCAACCGGAAGGCCCAGGGCTACGCGGTACTCGACTCCGCCCGTGCCGCGACCAGGTTGCCCGGCAACGGGCTCGGTGCTCACCCGCCGGTTATCCTTTACGGGTACTCACAGGGCGGAATGGCCTCGGCCGCCGCAGCCGAGCTGCAGCCGGATTACGCTCCCGACCTGGACGTACGCGCCGCCTATGCCGGCGGCCCGGTTGTGGACGACCAATATTTCATCGGGTACAACGACGGCCGCCCCTCCGTCGCGCCCGCCTTTGCATGGATCCTCAACGGCATCGCCGCCGACTACCCCGACACCCGTCAGGTGCTCGACGCCGAACTCAACGACACCGGCAAGGCCGTCCTGCGGGACTCGGCCGACAAGTGCGCCGGCCTCTTCGGCCTGTTCGAGTGGTATCAGAACACCGCCCAGTGGACCACCAGCGGCCAACCGCTCACAGCCGTGATCGATCGCTCCCCGGTCTTGAAGGCTGCGTTCGACGAGCAGCGGCTCGGCACGCGTACCCCGGCGGTCCCGGTTCTGATCGCGGCGGCCCGCAACGACGAGGGGACGCCTTACCCGGCCATCCGCGATATGGCCGCCCAATGGTGCGGTGGCGGCGCTCCCGTGCAGCTCGACGCGAACGCCACGATTCCGGCCGTCTCCGGCGCCGTGGGCACCCATGTGCTGGCCTTCTTCCCCGCGCTCGCGGCCTCGCAGCAGTGGATGACCGACCGCCTCGCCGGCTTGCCGGCGCCGGTGAACTGTGGCGCCCTGCCCTGACCCGACTCAACGATCCGGCCCGGCGCGCGCCGCTATCCCATGGGATAGCGGCGTTTTCCGTTCGGCGAGGACCGCATCCGCGCCCGGCCGGCCAGGCGACGATTCCACCATTCCGGCCTGATGCGACACCACAGCAGCAGCTTCCCGGCGACGGACCGCACCTGATGCAGTACGGCGAGGTTGCCGGACCAGGACTGGAACGCGTCCAGCACCTGCCGGCGGTCGTGCCCCGAGTCGACCCGGAGCCGGTCCTCGATATCGCGAACCATGCGGCGCGCCAACGGTTTGCACAGCCGATCCTCTCCGGCGCCGAGTCCGCCGACAGAGAACCGTTGTCGCGGTTGACATCCCGAGCCGTGACGCCGGACCACTCCCATGCCTCGACCTGTCACGGCTGCCAGGTGTGGATGGGCTGCCGGCATGACCGTCCGGACCACCGGAGCAGAGTTGCTGCGTTGCTGCGGAGTTGGGACTTCAGATCGCTCGCGGGGCGGCTGCGGCGGCGTGCCCTCCATGGCCGATCAATCTCCAGCTATTCAATAGCATCAACACTGGACAACGGTCACGATTTCAGACACGGTCTCGCCGTGCCGCGCAAACAGCGGAAATACGCTCGCGGGCGCCCAATTTGTTCGTTATGGGACGGTCATTAAATGGACAAAACGGAACTTCTTTCGGTAAATCCTTAAAAATCGGCCCGCTGCCGGTAATTTGGCGAATGATCCGCTATCACCCCTCGGCGGATCCTCGGTTGCGGGGGCGCGCCCACCAACGCTCCCCAACGTTGCGCGGTGGTGCCGTTAGCTCAGCGGCACCACCGTCGGGTACCCGAACCGAAACATGCACGCGAACAGGAAGAGGAAATGACCGTTACACCATCGGCGGCACGGTCCTGCGCACGTACCGCCTTACCGGCCCTGCGCTGCCATCTTCAAGTCCTTCTTCGACGAGCCCTCTTCCACCAGTGTCCCGAATAATCGAATCGCGAGCGGAGGACGAGAACACTGTGACAGCAGAGAACGCAACGTTCGGCCACGTTCAGGTTGTATGGAGCAGCGAGAGGTCCCTCTTCATGGCCTTCAGCGACAACTTCCCGGGTGTGTACACCAAAGATCGGTGGTCCGCCTTGCGCGCTCGCCGCCTCATGGAAGAACGCTTGAGAAGCCTATTGATCGCCAACGACCTGTGAGACTCGGACGTTACCACGCAAGACAATCATCCGACAGGCCCAGTAACGGCGAGTCACATCTATTCACACCCGACCGCTGTCACAATTCACAATTCTAGGTCAGCACTTGGGAACTCCAGAACTCGCCGTCCACTTTGTCGGTATTTGGACGATCCTGTCATTCATCATCGGGTGGGCCTTGATGGGGAGGCGACACTGATTCTCAGAGTCGAACACCTCCCCCAGGGTTGCATCTCCCGATGACTCGAGCCATTCGACGATGAGCAGACGCCTTCCCCACCGGAGTCGAGAAGGCCGGCGGCGGTGCATTCGGTTCGGTTGCGCTCGGACCGGTTGTGCGCGAGGCGATCGCGACACCACCCACGGTGTCTACGAGAGCGCAGCCGCCGAAGTCGATTTCGAAGCTCGCGACCAACTGCCATGGGCTGCCGCGCTACGAGTCAGCGCGCACAGGATCCATCGCACGGCCCTCAGGCGCTCCGAAACCGACCGCCGTCGTGTCCGGTGCGGCGTGGTCGACCAGCCCGTCCAGCCCGTTGCAGGGCACGCCGGGCGATACCGCTTTCGCCAGCTGCAATGTGTTGAGCAGGACCGGCGGCTCCCAATCCGACAGATGGCGTTCCACGGTCGCGTTGTGGGCTACCAGTACGCGCCCGGACAGGGCCGCGCCCATCGATGGCTCGATCTGCGCCCACAGGGGGCAGTCGGCGACATCGCTTTCACGGATGCCGTGCATCTTCTGTGTCACAATAGGATTGACCCGGTTGAGCGGCTGGAGGAGCCGACACCGGATGTTGTCCGGGCCGACTACGGCACCGTCGACGGGGACGATGGCGATTTCGATGATTTCCGGTGTCGGGCGGCGGCCGTTGCCCTCGGCATCGACGACGGCGAGCTGCCTGTCACGCAAGGCTGTGGGTACCTCGGCGATCATCGCTGATCAGCTCCATCCGTGCAGATCGAACGGTGCTCGTTGATGGCAGTTTCTGATCCCGGCTGCCTGATACGGGATTGTGTTGGTTGGGAGTGCGTTAGGGTCGGCCCACAGCAGGCCCGCGCACTTGGTCGGCTCCATATTGCGTGGCTCGCCGATCCATTGGTCGGCCTCGAAGAAGAACCCGATGCGTCCCGCGCCGGAGTCGCTGCGTTGGTGCAGAACATGGGCGAACCGCAGATCAGATGGGGTTACGACGACCCCGATCTCTTCGTGGGCTTCTCGGATCACAACCGGCCCGTCTATGTCGCGTTGGCGGTCACGGTCGAGGGCGTACGCGAAATCCTCGGGCCTGCCCCGGTGACGGCGGTGAGGGCGCGAAATTCTGGCTGCAGATCCTGACCAAGCTGAAAACCGCGACGTCTAGGAAGTCGGCATGCTCGTGTGCGACGGATTGGTACAGCGGTGGTCTTTGTTGAGTGGATCGTTCGGTAGCCGAGGACGTTGGGCTCGGCGGTGGGGTCTTCGGACCCTGCTGATACCGGGGGTTGCCGTGTGATCGTCGAACTCGACACGGTCGGAGATGTGCGCCGGCCCCGGTTCGAGGAGAGATCGATGGACATGAACAACATGGACATGCAGTCGCCGCTGATGCAGGTGTGCCACACGGTCATGATGTGGCTGCATCAGCAGGGAATTCTGCCCCCGATGACCATGTGATCGCCTGCGGCAGCGGCTGATCGATTCGAGGGAGTACGGACATGATGATGTGGTACGGCAATGGCATGGGTGGCTGGGGCTACGCCCTGATGACCATCGGCATGCTGATCTTCTGGGCACTCGTGATCGGGGGCTTCGTCACACTCATTCGCTACTCGGGTGGACCCGCCCCGCGCGGCGACACCGGTACGCGGCCCACCCCGCAGCAGATGCTGGCCGAGCGATACGCGCGCGGGGAGATCGACGACGAGGAATACACCCGCCGCCTGAAGGTCCTCGGCAGCGACACGTCGAGTTGACCGCGGGATCCGGGACAGCGCCGAAAGGGACGAACAATGGACACGAAATTGACGGCCACCCTGCGCGGATCCTTCGACGACGCGGTCGAGCGAACTCGAACGGCCTTGGCGCGGCAGGGTTTCGGCGTGCTGACCGAGATCGATGTGCGTGCGACCATGCGCGCCAAGCTCGGGGTGGATATGGAGGATTACCTGATCCTGGGTGCCTGCAATCCGCCGTTGGCCCACCGTGCGCTCGATGCCGAGCGGCGCATCGGCGTGCTGCTGCCCTGCAACGTCGTGGTACGCGGCATCGGACCCGACACGGTGCTGGTCGAAGCGGCCGACCCGCAGATGATGGCCGACCTGGTCGACGTGCCAGGGGTGAAGGAGGTTGCCGATGAAGCCGGCGACCGCCTCCACGCGGCCATCGACGAGATCGCAGCCGGATAGCGCTGTGGCTCAATGGGTTTGGCCCGACGGTGATGCCCGGTGTGGTCGTGGCCGGCGTGATCGTGTCCGCTGCGAGCATGGTCATGCGTGGCCCGGTGACCGCAGTGGTTGTGCGCCGAAGCTGATACCGCCGTTCCACAGCACCGCGGCCAGCGGCACATTGCCGATCGAGCAGACGAACGACAGGATCGCCGATGGAAGAATGCGTTGGCCGCGCCGCGGCCGGGCACGGCGGTGCTGGGCCATCTGACCGAAGGCACGCTGGTCAGTGCTCGTCCTCGAGGTAGTAGTCGGCCAGGACTGTCCCGAAATGGGTTGTCCGGTCGATTATTCCCGCGGCATCGGTGACGAGGACTCCGACCCGCCATGCGGTGATCAGTTCGACGATGCCGCCGACCGCCATCAGAACCGACCCGCGGAACAGGTCGCGATCCCTGTCTTTGCGCAGATGGGGCTCCATACCCGTGGCGAGCACCTCCGTGGCGACCAGAATCAGATCGTGGCGGCGGCGTTCGAGGACCGCGCAGCCCGCATGGTCACCGAAAAGCACTGGCGCGCGGCGCGGATCGTCGGCGAAGTTGACGACCATCACCTCGATCACCCGGTGCAAGACCGCGAGCGGTGGTGTGACCGCGAGGTCTGCCAGGATCGTGGCCAGGGTGGCCGTGGTTTCCTGGCGGACCTGATCCCACGCCGCGGCCAGCAGCGTGTCCCGGTCGGCGAAGCTCTCGCGGAAGTACCGGTCGTTGAGGCCCGCCCGAGCACACACGCTGCGCAGACTGACGGCGCCCCAACCTCCTTCCGCCCAGATATCGATCGCGGCATCGATCAGCTGCGCGCGGCGTGCGGTGCGCCGCGCCTCGGCGGTACGGCCGCCCCAGGTCTGGGGTGAAGTCATTCATCCATCTTGACAACGCCATGCCCGGCGGGTGTCAATTGGTGACGAAGTGCCACCAATTGGTGTGCCGGGCTGCCGACAGTCGGGGACGACAGCCACACCCGCTGAGACACCTGATGCGTTCGAAAGTCGTTCAGGCTGTACGTAAGACAACGGAGTGCCCCGCATGAGATGGTCCAGTACCGCATCACGCCGACTGCCCGCGTCGATCGACGACGTGTGGGCAGTGGTCTCGGATCTGTCCCGCTACGGCGAATGGTTACCGTGCCACCAACAGTGGCTCGATCCACTGCCGACACCGCCCAGAAGAGGAACATCCGCCACCGAGCAAATCACCGCCTTCGGCGCCGTCCATGAGATCCGCTGGACCATCACCGAGTGGACACCGCCATCGATGCTGCACTTCAGCGCCGCGGTGCCGGGACTGCTGACGTTCTCCTACGGGGCGCAACTGCAACCGATCGGCCCCGCTTCGAGCAGCATCACCCTCCGGGCGAATCTCACCGGAGCGGTGCTCCGACAATTGAAAACGGACCAACTCCAGTCCGCCACAAGGACAGAACTCGATCGAGCCGTCACGACGCTCGAGGCGCTATTCCATCCGGCCACGGCGCAAACTCTGACCTATCTCCATGATCACGACGCTCTTCGCCACAGCCGACGCAGCACCGCCCAGCACCCAGCCCACTGTGGACGGCTACCGGAGATCAGCCCGGCAACCGCATCGAGCGGACACCGGAAAGCGATGGCGCGCAGGATGTAAACCGCATCCTACGCACCGCGTGAGTCCTCGACAGAGCACCCAGCAACGACAGATGTGCCGGTGCGCGGACCGGACACGGGAGGCCGACGGCGTCACCGTCGGGATCGAGCCCAAGCAAACGCTGGGCAGCAGCCTTTTCCTTCCGTCGGCCTTCCCCGCGTCTCGGTCAGCCCGCCCGAGTGGCGATGTCAGTTGACCGGGGCTTTGAGTGGCGCGCTGATGTCACCGGCGGCCTACAAGGGTGTTGCTGCGCCAAAGCCGCGACGCCGGCGGAGACCCGCCGCCCCACCCTCGGAATAAGGCGCATCCGGCCGGAATCCAGCGCTGAGCTCAACCCGGGGTTGAGACCGCCTGACCTGTTTGGCGAATCGCGGGCATCGTTGCGGCGCTGGCGGTTTCATGTGCGGCTGTGCGTGATGAGGGCGCTGCCGGGTACGACCGTTTCGGTGCGTCGTCGCGAGTGGAGGGCGCGGCTCACCGCGACGTCGTTGTCACCGAGGCCGTCGCTTGCGGGCCGTGAGCGCCTCGGACCAGGTCAGGGCAGGCGGCCAGGACGGACCGTCGATGACCGGAACATGCGGAGCGTGGCGGGTGACGGCCGTGGTCAGGCTCTCACGCGATACGCGCCAGCCCGTCATGCGGCGGTACGCCCAGCGGATGGTGCCGTCGGCGCCGGGGATCAGGTCGGCGCGACCGGCGTCGCGCAGGAGCCGGGCCGACGACTCGGGAATCGGCCGGGCGGCAGGACCGCCTCGGGCGGGTTGGGCGGTGCCGCGGGCCCGCACGCCGATGCACCGGTGGCGGAGCTGATTTCGCGGTGTCGAGGTGGTTTCGGTGAACAGCTCGATCGCGCAGATTCGCGACCAGGGCACGGTCTGAGCAGGGCCGAACGCGTCGGCAGCGAAGTAGACACCCGCACCGTGGACGGCGAAGACCACTCGGCCGTGCGACGCACGGCGCCACCGCCACAGTCCCTTGCGTACGACGTAGGCGTCCGGACCGAAGTCAAAAGGAACGGTCATCGCGCGTCAGTCGATGGAGCCGCCGCTGTGGTGACCGCCGCTGTCGGGATGGCCACCGTGCTCTGGCGGGATGCCGGAATGGGAAGTGTCGGAGGAGATTCCGAAGTCGTCGAACGAGCCGCTACGCCGGCTGCGCGGCCGGGGGTCACGATGCACCACAGCGGTAACCATGGCGTAGCCGAACAGCAAGACGAAGAATCCGACCACGACCACGAAGAAAATCGTCACGGGCGCAGCGTGCGGCGTGACCCGGCCGGTGTCAATGCCGAAAGCCCGGTCGACCGCGGACGGGCCCCGCGGCACGCCACTTCCCCATATCGCTCATGCCCGGTCCCTTGTGCAGGAAAGTAGGGCCCCGCGTTCGTCGCTGGTGAGGTTGGCCAGCCATACCGCGCCCCATGGGGTGTCGCGGTAGTCGATCCAGACGGCCGCGCGCGTCTCGCGCAGCAGCACCGCCCGCATCTGGCTGCGCCGGGCTCGGTAGTCAGGCCGGCCTCGAACTCGTCGAGCTTGGCGTGGCGCACCGTGGTCGCCCATCCCACCCGCTTGTCCCTGTCAGCTCCGGCCAGCCTGCGGCCAGCGCCCTGGCGTCGTCGCGGGCGTTGATGGCGTCATAGTTACCCATCCGATAATACGGCGCCGCAACCGATCTCCCACTCACCTAGCAGAGCGTTCGCTACGAACGTCCCACGCCGAACCAGAGGGCCCGGGGCAGTGCGACATTACTGCGACACGGCCCCGCGCCAACGTCAGCGAGTACTCTTCTCTGCACTTTGCAAGCCAACTCGCCGAACTGATCACGAGTTGCGGCGTACACGCGTCTCAGCGATCGCAATCGACGATCGTCATGGCCGCTTCAACCCGCGCGGCATGCGGCAGATGAGTGCATCGGTGGGCGAGCAGCGGCCGTGAAATCGGTGGCGCGATAACACGACACGACTGCTGCCGAAGATGTTCTGATGGCGAGTGCGTTTGAAGGTCATGCTGTTTCGCGCGAGGATCGCGTGGAGGCTATCGCCGCTGCCGGGGTGGTGCGGGGCAGTTGGGATGGCGCGGTCGCGGTTTTTCGAGGGATCCCGTATGCCGAACCTCCGGTCGGGCCCCGTCGCTTCGGCGCGCCGGTTCCGGTGCGCGGGTGGGACGGTGTCCGGGACGCGCTGGAGTTCGGTCCCTGTGTTCCGCAGCCCGGCCATATCGGTGCGGTGATGTCGTCGCTGACCGGCAGCACCGGGGACGGCTCCGAGGACTGCCTGACCCTCAACGTCTTGACACCGGACCCTGGTGCCGCCCGACTGCCGGTGATGGTGTGGATCCAGGGCGGCACCTACCTGGAAAATCACACCCGCAACCCGCATTACGGCGCTGCCCTGCTCGCTGGGACCGGTGTGGTGGTGGTCAGTATGAACTATCGCATCGGCGCCGACGGCTTCGCCCGTATCGACGGTGCTCCGGACAACCGCGGCATTCTCGACCAGATCACTGCACTGCGATGGGTCCAGGACAACATCGTGGCCTTTGGCGGCGACCCCGCCAAAGTCACCGTCTTCGGCCAGTCTGCTGGCGGCGCGTGTATCGCTGCACTGCTGGTCATGCCGGCGGCGACCGGGCTGTTCCGGCGGGCGATCAGCCAGAGTATGCCCGGCACCTACTTCTCCCCGCAGCTGGCCACCGCGATCGCGGAGACGATCGCCGAGCGCCTCGGGGCTCGGGGCTCGGGCCACCGTCGATGATCTCGCCCGCGTGACGCCGCGGGCCCTGACCGGTGCGACTGCTGCCCTGATCGCGAGAATGCCGGAGTTCGTCGATGTTCGGGGCCCGATGGCCCTCACACCCACACCGTTCTCCCCCGTCATTGACGGCGATATCCTGCCGTGCACGCCGTGGCGTGGCCTCGCCGACGGTGCCGCAGGCGATATCGACGTGCTCATCGGCCACACCCGCGACGAATTCCGGCTCTACAACACGACCCGGCAGCGAACCGACCACACCGCAGATTGCCGCCGCGTTCGAGCATCTCGCGCCGCCTGACGGCGACCAGCGCTATCGCACCGCCTACCCAGAGGCGACATCAACGCCTGACCGGGCCCGACGCCCATATCCGTTGTTTTTTCGGCGAGTCCGGGACCCCCGCTGGCGACGCGCACACGCATCGACACCGACTACTCGACGCTGGCGGTCTGCGGGCTCATGGCGGGACTCAGTCGTGGATGCTTGAAATCGACCTGATCCGGGCGCATTTCGACGTCGGCGAAACCGTTCGGCGGATCGGTGTAGATCCGGATGCGCAATCCGTCCGGGGTCCCGAATTCGACGAGATGACCGATGAATCCGGTGACGATCGATGAATGCTCGATGCCAACCGAGTCCAGATGGTCCACCCACCGCTGCAGGCCGTCGAGCCCATCGACACCGAAGGTGACCGGGTCGAAGCCGGCGGTCGCGGAGGCTGCGGCAGGGGCCACGCGTAATTCCACGGGGATCGGCACACCGGGCAGCATCAGGATGACGCCGAACAGGGTGCCGTCGGGATGGCGGTGGTCGTACTTCTCGACCCGAGTCGCCGCGAGTGTCGCCTCGAACCAAGCGATGCTCGCTGACAGGTCGGAAACCGGGAACTTCAGGTGGTGCACGCCGGTCAGCCGTGGAGACATGATGATCGAACCTTCCAGAACGTCCGGACGGCACCCGTTGTGACGTGATCGGAGCGACTTTGACGACCAAGTAGTTAGGTGCCATATTAAGTTCATGACAAGGGATCCGGAAGCCCTGGAAGTTCCCACTCTTGGGCAGGCGCGGTCGCAGATCCGGCGCTACGGCCTGGAATCGGAAGTCGATCCCCAGGCGGTGCTCGTCGCGGTGCGACTGCTGGCCGCCGGAGCGAAGCTCGGTCAGGCGGCAGAGACGCACTTCGCACGGTTCGGGCTGTCCACCGGACGTTATCGATTGCTGGCCGACCTCGAGGACGCGGGCGGGGAGAAGTCGCCTTCGCAGCTGGCAGTCAGCCTCGGAGTAACGCGCGCGACGGTAACCGGGCTGATCGACGGCCTGGAACAGCAGGGGCTGGTGTGCAGGCGCGCTTCAGCCGAGGACGGTCGCGCCGTGATGGTGGTACTCACCGCGCGCGGCGCGCAGAACCTGCGCGATATGGCGCCCGAGCATTTCGGCCGATTGCAGTCGATGGTCAGCACATTGACCCGCAAGGAGCGCGCGGTCTTCCTCGATTTGCTCGAACGCATCAGTCAGGGCGTGGGCGCGCTCACTGCGGACTGACTGGATGATCGCCGTCCGGCGGTTCTCCATGCCCGTATAGTTAGGGAGCTAAGTAGATGAATCTGACGACCCTCTGCGCGATTCGTGGTGAGGCGAGAGGTCGTGTTCGCCTATGTAGCCCCGGCGGTTTGCGCGGGCGCGGGCGGATTGGTCACCGGGCAGGCGGATCTGCTGCGCGCCGCGGTGACCTCGATCGCAGTCACGTCCGCGCTTGTCGCCTTCCGGCTCGGAATGTGGCTGCGGTAGGGCAGAATCCGGGCTATTCGGCTGGGCCGTGCGGCGTCTGTCGCGCTCGCGGCCGGATTCGGGCTCGGCGCGGCCACGCTGGTCGTGCTGACTGCCCAACTCCTCACCGCTACGGCGTTTTCGCCGATCGCATTCGCATCGACTTACCGATCGCCGCCGCACCGGCCGCCACGATCATCACCTGGCGCTGGTGCTCGGTCCAACGAAAGGCACATGGATGATTGTCGTCATGGGAGCTACCGGCGCGACCGGCAATGCGCTTCTTACGCGACTGCTCGAGCTCGGGATGCCGTGCCGGGCATTGAGCCGATATCCAGAACGGCTGCGCGCCATGCATTATTCGCCTACCGATGTCGAGATCCGGTATGCCGACGCGGCGGACCCGGCCACGCTGCGGGCCGCGTTCGAAGGTGCCACACAACTCTTCCTCACCATGACCAACGGCCCGGCGCAGGTCGAACTCGAAACTTGCGCAATCGATACCGCCGCTGTATGCGGTATCGAGCACGTGGTCAAACTCTCTGTGCCGACGGCCGCTCCGGACTCACCGGTGGCCATCGCGCGGTGGCATTACGCGATCGAGGAGGTGCTGCGAGCCTCCGGCATCACGCACACGGTGTTGCGCCCTTACGCGTTCATGCAGAAGTTGCTCCTGCTCGGTCCCGAGGTGGCGACGAAGGGCGCCATCGTCGGGACCATGGGCGAGGCCGCGTGCAACTACATCGACTGCCGCGATATCGCCGACGTCGCGGCCGCGGCGCATACGCGAACCGAAATCGCAGGGGGCACATACACTCTCACCGGTGCGGAAACCTACAGCTACCCAGAGTTGACGGCCTTGTTGAGCGCCATGCTCCACACTCCGATCCGCTATATCGATCTACCACCCGCCGGCTTTCGCGAGCACCTCATCGAACAATCCGGCCTGCCGGGCTGGCTGGCCAACCACATCATGGAAATCCAGCGGCTGGCCATCACTCATCCAGAACGCCCGACCGACACCGTCGCCCGCATCCTCGGAAAGCCCCCTCGCACACTGGAATCCTTCCTGATGGAAAACCTGGACGCGTTCCGGGACCGGACGTAGTGGGTGGTCGGCGCCTCGAGCGCGCCACAGCAGTTTATAGCCACTAGCTATGAACTGGGGCTGCGTAAACGGGCGGCCATGGACAGTGCCGCGGCGACCCAGATCCGGCAGGCCGCGCGCCAGAATCCGGACGATTCGACCGCGAGTCCATCACCTAGCTACTCCATGCCGAACGACACGACGCGGCCGCCGGTGCTGCCGGTCTGAAAGCCGTTCAGGATCGTTTCGATCGGGTTCGGGATGACGGAGCTTCCGGTGGTGCCGTTGGACCTGAAGTCGGTGGATTGCTGGCCGGTCGCGCCATCGGCATTCTTCTGCGAGGCGACGATGTGCTGGTCGCCGGCTGCCAGGTTGAGTTCGACGGTGACGATGTAATTGACGCCGTTGGTTCGTTTCAGCTCAAATGGGCTGCCCCCCAGCGTGACTCCGTTGACCACAATCGTCACCGGAGTCGAGGTCGTCGCTTTCACCTCGATGCATGCCCCCTGGAACCCGCCTTCGTTGGTGCGGCCACCCGCCTGGACGGAGACGATGTCGGCCGATGCCGGGGCTGCTCCCGTAACGAGCGCGGCTGCTGCGGCAGCGCGGTGTGCCCGGTCTCGACGCACCAGTCGGCGAACCACCGCCACGTCGCGGCGTAGGTCCTGGTGGTGTTGTCGGTGGCCGGATCACCGGCCACGCCGACCAACTCGAGCAGCGGCGTGGGTTTGCGTGACCGGGGCACCGGCGCGTCCATCGGCTGTTCCTCGGCCCGGTGCTCGCTCGCCGGTCGGGGGCGCTCGTCGCGGTCGTGACGCTGCTCGGGCCGGGCGATCCGCTCGGTCGCCGCGGTCGGGGTCGGCTCGATCATCGGTCGAGTTCCCGGCGCAGCTCGGCCGGCCATGCGAGGGTCTGCCGGTGGCCGTCGGGCGATATCGGCCCGGGAGCAGTCGATGCCCCACGGGTACCCGGCGTGGGTGTCGAGCGCGGACGTGGTGGATTCCCCTGCTCGGCCAGGACCTCACGGTCGCCCCGCAGGAAGGCGACCTGTGCGACTTCGCCGCTGGACCAGGTGTAGCGGTGGTGGCCCCAGCCCTCGCGGTCCACGATCTCGACCCGGCGCACCAGGTCCGAGCGCCGGGCATCGCGCTCGGCCCGGCTGGGGGCCGGTGCGCCTCGAGCCGTTCCCAATCCGTCGGCCCGCCCTGCTCGCTGTCGTCCCGACCGGGGCTACATGGGGAGAATCCCGCGTGAACTGACGTCGGGTTCTACCTGGCTCGACCAGCGCTGCACCACACGTTGCTTGCAGCACAGTGACTTTCGCTCCCCAGGAAGGGACCGAAGACCCGCGACCGACGTTGCACCCGGGGCAATACTCGAAAGACCGGGTGAACCGGTGACCTGTCCGAGGCGATGGAGAGGTTCGATCGACGCCGATGAGCCTGGTTTGACCCACCGCCCTGATATGGGGATTCCATCCTCGGGCAGGTCCTTGCGCTACTCGAGACAAACCATCCCGGTGAATGCGTCCCCGGAAGGTGGCTTGAAGATGCTGCTTCGCGATCGCGGCGACGCCGGACGCTTGCTCGCTGTGCGGCTGCTCTCACTGCGCGATGCAGACGTTGCGGTAATCGGACTCGCCCGCGGGGGTGTGCCGGCCGCCTATGAGACAGGTCGCGCGCAGAGCTACGCCCAACGAGCCGTGTCCTGTCGGAACAAGCTCACCGTCGTGCACGGCGCGACACATCTATTCCCCGAACCCTGTGCGCTGGAACAAGTCGCGGCACTGGCACGTGACTGGTTCTTGACTCACCTGACGCCCTCCGCCATCGGCAGCCGCGGCGATACTGGAAAGGACAACGCCCGATCATGAGCACACTGCGCATCATCGCCGGCAGCGCCAACCCCGAACTCGCGGGCACCGTCGCGAACTACCTCGGCGCGGAACCGACCAATACACTCCTCGAGCGGTTCCCCGACGGGGAACTGCTCCCGACCGTCGAAAATGTCAGCGGCAGCGACGTTTACATCGTGCAGCCGACCCCGCCGCCGGTCAACGACCATCTGGCCGAACTCCTGCTGCTGCTCGACGCCTGCCAGCGCGCCCGCGCCGCCAGAATCACCGCCGTGGTGCCGTATCTCGGCTACGCCCGTCAGGACCGCCGCACCCGCGCCGGGCAGGCCGTCGGCGTCGCGGTGTTCACCAGGGCGATCGCTGCCGCGGGTGCGCACCGACTGGTCGTCGTGGACCCGCACACCCCCACCCTGGAGGCGATCAGCCCCATCCCCGTCGAGACGCTCACCGCTGTGCCCACGCTGGCTCAGGAGATCGCCCTGTCCGAGCGGGTAGTCGTCGCCCCGGACGAGGGCGCGGTGAAACTGGCCGAACGATACGCCGCGATATCACCGAATCCCCTTGCGATGGTTCGCAAACGCCGCGAGAGCGGCACCGAGGTCACCGCACTCGAGCTGATCGGCGAGTTGCGGGGCCGGTTGCCGGTGATCGTCGACGACATGATCACCACCGGCGCCACCATCGAGACCGCGCTAGGGCTGCTGAAGCTGCACGAGGCCGCCCCGGATGTGACCGTCGCGGCCACCCACGGTGTGTTCGTACACGGCGCCCTCGGCCGTCTGCACCGGCTCGGCCTGCGACACGTGCTGATCACCGATACCATCGCCCACCGCAGCCTGCACCCGGAGTTCCAGGTGTGCTCGATCGCGCCGGTACTGGCCGAAGCCATCGCCGCCATGCACAACGACAAACCATTGCACGCACCGGCGAGCACGGCGTGGAACCTCGCATGAAGGACCCCGGACGCGCACCGGCACACCCATGTCGCAGACGCGAAATTCCCTCGCGCGCAATATGATCAGCTCGGCGTGGATGACATCGGAGCCTTGTCACGGGCCGTCGACGGTTCGACGCGGGAGTCATGGCGCCGAATGATCCCCTCACCCCCGCCGTTCACACCGCCTACGAAAGCCTCGGCGCGGTCGCCGACCGGACCGGCACCGAGGACCCCTCACTGACCACATGGTGCGCACCTGGCTGCAAACGGTGCGCAACCGCATCGGCGTCGTCGCCTCCGCTCAACTGCCCGAAATCGCGCGCGGCGCGTGCTACGGCTGGGCGCCCAGCCACGTCGCGGTCGGGCGCGGCATCGACGAATTCCTTGCCTTCCACGCGAGCCGCGCGATCGTCGGCTCAGGTGGCGGGGGTGATCAGCCCGTAATGGCCGTCGTAGCGGTGGTAGAGCACGCAACCACGGTCGCGATCCGCGTCACGGAAGAACACGAACGGCCACCCGGTCAGCTCCAGCCGCTCGATCGCTCCCTCCACGGTCGTCATCGGCGCGGACGCCGCGCTGACCGTGACGGGCACACTGCCCTGAGTGACGGCCCCGGGCTGCGGATCGAGCTGGGCGAGCCGGTAACCGTCACCGTTGCGGTAGAGCACGCTGTCGACGCGGCTGCCGGATTCGGTGAACAGATGGAAGTCGTAATCCATCATCTCCATGTCGAACGCCGCCTCGTCGCAGGTTTCGTCGCTCAGCGCGAACGACTTGTGCCGCACCACTTCCCGCTGCTCGGCGGCCCGTGGGAAGTACGGCATCGGGCTGCGCGGTGGAGCATCGTGCCGCCACTCGTGCGGACCCGGCGCCGGGTGACGACCGCGGATGCCTTCCCAGTGCCGGGCGATTCGCTCGAAGCGTTCCTTCAACCGGGCTTCGAGCAGGTCGACGGCCTCCCGGGTGGTCGCGGCGGCCACCTGCACCCGCACCCCCCGACCATTGAGGTTCACATTCGCCTGGGCGATGATCGGGTTCACGGCGGCGGGATCCCGATGCCCGGTCAGGCGCACGCGTGCCGACAGCACCGGTTCCGGAGCGAAGTTGAGTGCATGGCCTATCTTCTCGCGGGCGTAGTCTGCCCCGCCGGCGGAGACATGATGACCCACCGATATCTGGAGAATGGGATCTGATTTCGTTGGCTGCGACTGCATCGCGACCTCCTCTCGTCGTTGACTGTGCCACCGCATCGCTCACGCTGATGAGAGGCCAATGTCACCGCACCTGAGCCCCTTCGGCCACAATCCGAGTCGGACGACATGTTCGGCGCCCTAGTGCTGTTCGACCAGGACCGGTGTGCAATCGAACTTGCGAACGCGTACGCCGACCGCCCAATCGAGTGCCGGTCTGCTCGGGTATACCGAGCACGGCACCTTCAATGTTCGTTTCGCCGCCGGCATGGCACTACGCCGAAAGAGTTCCGTCACAGCAGCGGCTGGGTCGCGCTCTGACCCATGGCCAGGTCATCAAGGCCCACACAGCCAGTAGGAGGGCTGCGACGGTGGCCAGGTACCAAGGCCAGGGGCCGAGTACGTCGAGCAGTGATGGGGTCGCGGGTTTGGCATTGACGAATCCGTAGTTGGTGCCGGCGATGGTGTTGAAGGTGAAGGTGACCGCCGTCCACGCCATGGTGGCCGCCACGGCGATTCGATAGCTCAGCCAGTTCGGGTGTAGGCCGATGCCCCAGGTCAGATAGATCGCGGCCCAGACCACGATCAGGTGAATCGCCCAGAAGGCCACAAACTCACGGTTCGGGAAGTCCGGGCTCTGCAGCGCCGGGGATACGAGTGCCTGCGTGCTCAGGGTGAGACACCAGTAATAGGTCAACGCGTAAGCCCAGTGCCGGTGCGACCACAGTGCGTACGCGGCGACCATGGTCGCGAGATCGGTCAGGCGCAGCGGTATGGCGTGGCCGATGGTTGGTGGCACCAGCGCGGCGAAGTAGATCGTCAGGTACAGCGTGAGTATCGATATACCGAAGATTCTGCTGAAGAATCGTGCCGCGTGTGCATTCCGGTGAGTACGTCCGATCCGGACGACCGACACCGCTCCCACCGCGAATACGGCCAGCACTATCCAGTGCGACAGCCCATATGCGGTGAACTCGCGTTGCGCCGACAGTGTGTCCACGGTTCCCAGTGTCGGCCTCGAGGCCACCTTGCCAATGGCCGGGAGCCGAAGGCTGTCGTCGCGACGATCGCTCGAGCCGTCACTGGCCGTCGTGCTCCCGCGACGGGGTCGTCGAGAATCCCCCGCTTGCGGTCGGAACGAGCCATCAAGTTGTCGAAGGCCGAAAAGTCAAGGCGAGTGGGCTGCCGTCATGTATCTCTCTAGGAGTTGGTATCGGCGAGTTCGACGGTGACGAAGTTGTCGATATGGAATCGCCGGAATTGGCGGCGGCGCCGCGGGGTCAGCAGGGTTTGCGCGGTGGCGGCATCGATGATCCTCGGAGTCTCGATCTTGTAGGTGCGACCTTGACGTGTGAGGGTTGAGGTACCGGTGTGCTGGAGGTTGCGCAGCCAGTCGACTCGGGTGCCGTAGGGCAGGGGGATGATGAACCCGGTAGCCGTCGGATCGGCGACGACCGGGGTTGCGTATGTGGTGCCGGTGCGTCGGCCGGTGTGCTGAATCAGCGAGGCGTACCAGTGTTTTCGCCCGGCCAAGGGCCTCATGGCTCGGTTGGTCACGTACTTGTTGAACACCCGTAGCGCGTCTCGGGCCGAGGCCGAGTGGAGTGCGGTCGATGGTTTATCGGTCATGGTTTCGATGCTGACCCCGCGAGTGCGCAATCGAGCAGAGCAGAGCGCACTCAGCCTCGATGGCCTTTGGTCCTCTGGCATGAGAGCTAGGCCGAGTGAGCAGGGCCCCATAGCCTCGGATCAGGGTTCGAATCTCCGTGGCCCCGGCTTGCGGTGCCGGGATTCGGCCATGAGTTCGAGCAGGCCGGCCCCGGATTCGCCCTGATGCGTCAGGCCGGAATGCCTGAGTTCGTGCAGGTCCCACCCGGTTCCGGCCCTGGTGGTCGCGGCGGCGAGCTGGTCGAGGTCTTGACGATCGCGATGCTGTAGGCGCGGCGGGTGTTCGGTGAGCGGAGGGTGTCCAGGAACGACTCGGCCGAGGCCGCAGGGTCCGGGGCGCGACCGCGCGGATCCGGGTCACGATCGCCGCCATCGGTGTCCCCTCGCCTGGCGTGCCTCGGATGACGGGGCCGCTTCGCGCAGCGCCGCGGCGGATCGCCGCAGTCCGCCTCAGCTCGTGACCCGGATAATAGGCAGTTGTCCGGGGTTGTCTGCGAGATTGCACAGGTAGTGCCTATGTACTGTGGCGTCGGCGTTTCATTCGTCTGCCCGATGCCCGCTGTTGGGCCATTATTCCAGTGATAGCACCGGCCACGGTGCAGGGTGTGGCCGTGGCCGCCGGTTTGCGGGGACACCGAGCCAGGAGGGCATATGAGTACAACCGCACCGAATTCGTCGCCGGAGTCGGTGACGACCGTTCATCTGTCGCGGTTGCTGAAGGCTCCCGTCGTCGCCGGGTCCGGCGAGTCGATCGGTCGGGTGGATGATCTGATCGTGCGTTTGTCCGGCGGGGATGCCTATCCGCCGGTCACCGGCGTGGTCGTGGGTGTCGGTGGGCGTGATGTGTTCGTCTCCGCCGAGCAGGTCCGTGAGTTCGGCGGGGAGCGAATCGTGTTGTCGGTCAACAAGGTCGATCTGCGTTCGTTCGAGCGGCGTGAGGGCGAGGTGCTGTTGAAGGCCGATATCCTCGGGCACCGGCTCATCGACGTGGCGGCTGCGGACCTGGTGCGCGCCTATGATGTCGAGCTCGATCGGACCGGCGAGGGCTGGGTGCTGGCACGGCTGGACACGCGCCCGCCGGCGCGGTTCTTCGGGCTCGTGAAGTCCTCGGGTGGGCAGGCGTCGCGGGATTGGAAGGCGTTCGAGCCGCTCATCGGACACGATCAGTCCAAGGCGGCCCGTGGGATCAGTGCCCGGCTGCGGGGGCTCAAGCCGGCCGAGCTCGCCGATTTGCTCGAGGAGGCCGACAAGCATGAGCGCGGGGAGATCCTCGACCAGGTGCACGGTGACCCGGAGCTGGAGGCCGACGTGTTCGAGGAGCTGGATTCCGATCAGTCCAGCCGGTTGCTCAACGATATGCCCGATAGTGAGGTGGCGGCACTGTTGGGTCGTATGCGCGCCGACGACGCGGCGGACTCGATCATGGAACTGCGCCAGTCGCGCCGACGTCGAGTGCTGGATCTGATGCCGGCCGGGCAACGGACCAAGGTGATCACGCTGATGGGTTTCAATCCCGACAGCGCTGGCGGATTGATGAATGTCGACTTCGTCTCCTGTCCGATGGATTCGACGGCAGCGCAGGCACTGTCGATGGTCGCGGGTGCGCAGGGGCTGCAGCCGGAGGCGCTGCTGAAGGTCCACGTGCTCGATGCCGGGCAACTGGTGGGCGTCGCGTCGGTGATCACGCTGTTGCAGGCGCAGCCGACGACCACGGTCACCGATCTCATGGACGCCGATCCGGTGCGGGTGG
Source organism: Nocardia niigatensis NBRC 100131 (assembly GCF_000308655.1). Lineage (GTDB taxonomy): Bacteria > Actinomycetota > Actinomycetes > Mycobacteriales > Mycobacteriaceae > Nocardia > Nocardia niigatensis. The sequence goes on from NZ_BAGC01000053.1 coordinate 139,196, forward strand.
CCCCCGACGCCGACCTCACCGACATCGCGCTGCTGATGGCCGACTACAACCTGTATGCGGTGCCGGTCGTCGACGAGGACGACCGGGTGCTCGGCGTGGTCACCGTGGACGATGTGCTCGAGGACATCATTCCCGAGGACTGGCGGCGCCGTGAGCCCGCGCCGCGGCCGGTGCGCGAACCTGCCCCGGCATCGACCAACTCCGGCGAGAACGCGGACGGCTCGGCACAGCTATGACCAACGCCAACGAAAACCGTTCGACTTCCGACGGATCACCGAAGACGGCACCGGCTCAGACCGTTCAGCAGCGTCCGTCAGCGCAGCCATCGAATCCTGCGGGCGCTTCGCCGCAGTCGAAGCCCGCGACAGTCAATCGCGCCTCGGCGGTACTGGATTCGGCGCACCTGGGCGATATCGAGGGCGCGCTCGGGAAGATCAAGCTCACCGACACCGACCATCCGCGCACGTTCAAGACCCGGATGTTGACGCTGCTGGCCATCATCGGGCCCGGCCTGATCGTGATGGTCGGCGACAACGACGCCGGTGGGGTGGCGACCTACGCCCAAGCCGGCCAGAACTACGGGTACAGCCTGCTGTGGGTGTTGTTGCTGCTGATTCCCGTCTTGATCGTGAACCAGGAGATGGTGGTGCGCCTGGGCGCGGTCACCGGTGTGGGGCATGCCCGGCTGATCAATGAGCGTTTCGGCCGCGGGTGGGGCTGGTTCTCGGTCGGTGACCTGTTCGTCCTGAACTTCCTCACGATCGTCACCGAGTTCATCGGTGTCAGCCTGGCGGCGGAGTATTTCGGCATCTCCAAATACATCGTGGTGCCCACCGCGGCGGTGGCGCTGGTGGCCATCATGGCTTCCGGGAGTTTCCAACGGTGGGAGCGGGCGATGTTCGCGTTCATCGCGGTCACCCTGCTACAGATCCCGATGCTGCTGATATCGCATCCCGATTGGGGCCGCGCGGCACGCAGTTTCGTGGTTCCCGGTGTGTCGGGCGGTTTCACCTCCGATGCGGTGCTGCTGATCATCGCCATGGTCGGCACCACCGTCGCGCCCTGGCAGCTGTTCTTCCAGCAGTCGAATATCGTCGACAAACGCATCACGCCACGGTTCATCGGCTATGAGCGCGCCGACACCACCCTGGGCGCGTTCGTGGTCGTCGGCGGCGCGACGGCACTGGTGATGACGGCCGACTACGCCGCGCGTGCCACCGACTCGGTGGGCAAGTTCACCGATGCCGGCGATATCGCGCGCATGCTCGGGCAGGCGCACCACGTCCTCGGGCCGTTCTTCGCGATCGTGCTGCTCGACGCGTCCATCATCGGCGCGGCCGCGGTCACCCTGGCCACCAGTTACGCCTTCGGCGACGTATTCGGTATCAAGCACTCGCTGCACCGCGGGTTCCGCGATGCCAAGCAGTTCTACCTGTCCTACATCGCCATGGTCGTCGTCGCCGCCATGATCGTGCTGATTCCGGGTGCGCCGCTGGGTTTGATCACCACCGCGGTGCAGGCGCTGGCCGGGTTGTTGCTGCCCAGCGCGAGTGTGTTTCTGCTGTTGTTGTGCAACGACCCGCAGGTGCTGGGCCCCTGGGTCAATCGAACGTGGCTCAACATCGTGGCCGGAGTCATCGTCGGGGCGCTGCTGCTGTTGTCCGCAATCCTCATGGCCACCACCTTGTTCCCGGAACTGGACGTGGTGGCGACCTCGGAGTACCTCGCGGCCGGCATCGTCGTGCTCACCGTCTCGACGCTGGTGGCGCTACGCGTGATGCAACGCCGCTCGCCTGCGCCACCGCCGATCCCGAAGATCGACGAATCCGAGAAGGACACCTGGCGCATGCCACCGCTGGCCCTGCTCGAGCCGGTGACCTGGTCGGCCGGCACCAGACTCGGCATGCTCGCCCTGCGCGGCTATCTGGTGATCGGCGCGATCCTGCTCGTCGTCAAGGCAGTTCAGCTGGGGCGTGGCTGAACCCACGCCCGGGGCCCGTACAGTGACCCGCGCACAGTGCGGGCCTGTGGGCGAGATCCCTCGATGCCCGGTCGAGTATCCCCATGCCGCAATGGCACTGATAGGCCCGAACCCACGCTTGGGACCACAGCGGGGCGCGTCGGGGTGCGAGAGGCACGGGAGCGGGTAGCGACGGTCGGCCGATCGGATCCGATGGCTCCGGATCGTCGTGCCAGGCTGTTGGGCATGTCCGAACCCCTGCACTACATTCCTCATCCGCACATCGCCGAACGCAAGCAGGCCGGACCGCCGAAAACCACCGACGTGGCCACGGCGCCACCCGATTCCGCGTGGTACACACGGTTCAACGCGAACCTGGCGGTCGTGATCACCAAGGGCGTCGGCACCATGTGGTGTGCGTACGCGTTCGCCGCGCTCAGTTTCGTGTCACTGCCCGCTGCGATCGGCTCGGGCAGTCCCGTCATCCTGGTCTCCTGGATCAGTCAGACGTTCCTGCAGCTCGTGCTCCTGAGCATCATCATCGTGGGCCAGAACATCCTGGCCGCAGCCGCCGACAAACGCGCCGAGGCCACCTACAACGACAGTGACGCGATCCTGACCACCACCCTGGACATCCATCGGCACCTCGAGCAGCAGGACAAGCAGATCCGCGACCTGATGGAGACGATCCGCGACATGGAGCGGCACCGGGAATCCTGAAGCCGGACCGAGCCGTAAAGCCTGTTCTCCCATCATGGTTTCGGGGGCCGCCCGGTCGATCCGCCGGCAGTATTTCTCCTTCGGTCCCAGCGTCTCGGCCAGCCCGCCGAGCGTGAGTCCGGGGCCTCTGTCGGCGGGACTCTGGGCGTGACCGAAGTCCTGGACGGGACCATGGGCCCGGCCAGGTCACCACGGCGACAACGGGGACGGCCAGCCTGGACGCCAACACGACGTTTCCCGATCGCATCATGTTCAACGACTCGCCGGAAGGGGGACATATGGCGGGCTGGGTGGGTACGGTGCGGGCGGCGACCACCGGGCGGGGCGAATCAGTTTCTGCGTCTGCCGGTTTCGTTCAGCCGGCGATGCAGCTTGCGCACTGCCGATCGGTACGATCCGGGATCGACGGGCAGCAACCATTGGCGCAGACGGGCCGCGGGGCCGAGGTTTATGCCCACCTCGTCGAGCACCTCATCGATGTGCCGCACCGAGAACGGGATGATGTTCGTGCCGTTGGCCTGTTTGCCTTCGGTTCGCTCGATCATCCAGGCCAGGCGGCGTTCGGTGAATGCGCGGCGGTCCGCCGGATCGGGCAGCGCGACGCCGTCGCCGAGATAGCTGATCACCCACAGCACCGCCGCTTCGACGCTGAGCGGGCTCAGCAGGGAGGAGCCGTAGCCCACGAAGAACAGGCGGGGCACGTCCAGGGGCAGGATCTGGCGGTAGAGCAGGAAGTTGCCGTCGGCGTCGGTCACCCGATGCCGGATGTCCTCGGCGAGGAACGGCGTCTGCTGCTTGAATCCCGTGGCGCAGACCACGACATCGGCTGCGCGCACGGTGCCGTCCGACAGCGCCACGGTCGGGCGGCCGTCCTTGTCGTAGAGCCCGGTAATGACCGCGCCGCGGTGGAAGTCGATAACGCCGTCGCGGATCTTCTCGTAGAACCCTTCGGTGGCCAGGCTCACCGCGTGGCGGACGATCCGTTCGAAGCGGCCTTCCGGCACCAGGCCGAGGCGGTCGAACATCAACTGCCGCCGTGTGATCCACTCGACTGCGCCCAGCAACCCGGTGCGCACGAACCGCCCCGGTCCGGTCAGGAACCGCGCCGCGCCGCGCTGGTCGACGTGCTCGAACAGCGCCTCGCTCAGGCGGGTGAGCAGGATGTATTTGTAGGTGAGGAAACCCGCGAGCCGGCGCGGCATCTTCCAGGTGACCTCGCGCGCGACCACGGTCGTCGACCCGGCCACCTCGCTCAGCGCCTCCGCGATATCGCAGGCCGATTTGCCGTACCCGACCACCACGATGTCCTTGCCCACGGCGTCGGCGAGATCGTTGAATTCCGAGGCCGCGCAAACCCTCCCGCCCGCGGTGCGGAAGTCGTCGAGGCCCGGGTATTCGGGGACGAACGGGTCGCAGAAGATGCCGTTGGCGACGATGAGCTGGTCGAATTGCGATGAGGACACCCCGTCGGTCGCCACATCCCTGGCGATCAGCGTCCATTTCCCGGCGGACTCGTCCAGGTCGGCGGTGAGCACTTCGGTGTTCAGCCGGATGCAGTCGTCCAGGCCGAACCGCGAGACATAGTCGGCCAGGTATGCCTGCACCTGCGCACCGGTCGGGAATTGCGGATAGTGCCGGGGCATCGGGAAATCCGAGAACGCGTAGGTGCCCTTGTTGTTCTGCGTGGTGACGCCCGGATACTGCCGCGTCCGGCTCCACACGCCGCCGACATCCGGTGTCCGGTCGAAAACGGTGACGTCGTAGCCGAATTCGCGCAGCAGTTTGGCCGAGCACAACCCGGCCACTCCCGCGCCGATGATCGCGATTCTCATCGGGCCTCCATCGCGAGCTCGCCGGCGGCCCGCTCCCGCAGTAGCTCCAGGGCGATATCGATGATCATGTCCTCCTGCCCGCCGACATAGCGCTTCGCGCCGACGCGGTAGAGGATCTCGTGGGCGGGCACACCGTAGCGGGCCGCGGCGCGCTCGGCGTGCAGCAGGAAGCTCGAGTAGACCCCGGCATAGCCCTGGACGATCGAGGACCGGTCCATGACCGGCAGCCGGGTGATGTACGGCTTGACGACTTCCTCTGCGGCGGAGAGCAGGACGTCCTTGTCGACCCCGGTCGTGACGCCGAGCCGGTCGAAGACCGTCGCCAGTACCTCGGTGGGCGAGTTGCCGGCGCCCGCGCCGAGCGCCACCAGCGAGCCGTCGATTTGGCGAGCCCCGGCCCGATGGGCGAGTACCGAATTCGCGACGCCGAAGCTGAGATTCTGATGCCCGTGATAGCCGACCTCGGCGTCCGTGCCCAGTTCGGCGACCAGTGCCTGCACCCGCTCGGTCACGTCGTCGAGGATGAGCGCGCCCGCGGAGTCGACCACATACACGCATTGGCATCCTGCGTCGGCCATGATGCGCGCCTGCCGGGCCAGCGCCTCGGGGGTGGACATATGCGAGAGCATCAGGAAGCCGACGGTTTCCATGCCGAGATCACGGGCGATGCCGAAATGCTGAATGGAGATGTCGGCCTCGGTGCAGTGGGTGGCGATACGCACCGCGCCCGCGCCCAGGTCGTGCGCCTGCTTCAGGTCGGCGACGGTGCCCAGGCCCGGGAGCAGCAGCACGGCGATCTTCGCCCGGCGCGCCGCGTCGACCGCGGTGGCGATCAGCCTGCGCTCGTCGACCAGCGAGAATCCGTAATTGAACGTCGATCCGCCCAGTCCGTCACCGTGCGCGACCTCGATGAGCGAGATCCCGGCCGTGTCCAGTGCGCGCACGGTCTCGCGCACCTGCTCTTCGGTGAATTGATGTGCCATGGCGTGGCTGCCGTCGCGCAGGGTGGTATCCACCAGGCGCACAGCGCGTTCGGTCCTGTCCCAGGTTTTCATCGGGTCCCCACCTTGTTCTCGGTGCGCAGCAGCGCGGCGGCCATGCGTTCGCCTGCCTCGGCCGCGGCGGCGGTCATGATGTCGAGATTCCCGGCGTAGGGCGGCAGATAGTCGCCCGCCCCGCGTACTTCCAGGAACACCGCGACCCGCGCCTTGCCGTTCCAGCCCGGGCGCGGATCGTCGAATTGCGGGTCGGACTTGAGCGTGTAGCCGGGCACATAGGTCCGGACATCGGCGACCATCGCGTGCACCGATTCGATGATGGCGTCCCGGTCGGCGTCGGGATCGATGGCGCAGAAGACGGTGTCGCGCATGATCATCGGGGGTTCGACCGGATTGATGATGATGATCGCGCGCCCGCACTCGGCGCCGCCGACCGCCTCGATGGCGCGGGCCGTGGTCTCGGTGAACTCGTCGATATTGGCCCGGGTGCCGGGCCCGGCCGAACGGGAGGAGATGGAGGCGACGATCTCGGCGTAGGACACCGGGGTGACGCGGTTGACCGCGTGCACGATCGGGATGGTGGCCTGGCCGCCGCAGGTGATCATGTTGACGTTCGGGGCGGTGATGTTCTCGGCGAGATTGACCACCGGGCACAGGAAAGGCCCGACGGCCGCCGGTGTCAGATCTATGGCCGCAATCCCGGCCTGCGCATAGAGTTCGGCGTTCCTCTGGTGTGCACCGGCCGAGGTCGCCTCGAAGACCAGCTGCGGCAGCTCAGGCTGGGACAGCAGCCATTCGACCCCGCCGGCGGAGGTGGTCACCCCCTGCGCGGCGGCCCGCGCCAGCCCGTCGGAGGCCGGGTCCACGCCCACCATGTAGCGAACGTCGATGGTCCCGCTGCGGGTGAGTTTGGCCAGCAGGTCGGTGCCGATATTGCCTGGGCCGACAATCGCGGCCGTGATCATGGACATAGTGACTCCTGTTGTGCCGCGGTGTGATTCACTCGGCGGAGAAATGGGTTGCCAGCGTCCCCAGGCCGGCGAATTCGATGTGGAAGCTGTCCCCGGCGCGCACCGGGAGTGCCGCGGTCATGGAGCCGGGGATGACGATCTCGCCCTGCTCGACGGCGACGCCGACCGCTCCGAGCGTATTGGCCAGCCAGACCAGGGCGTTGATCGGCGAATCCAGTACGGCGGCACCGGCTCCGGTGGCCGCGGGCTCGCCGTTGCGGTGCACCACGACTCCCATGAGCCGCAGATCCACATCGCTGGGTGCCATGGCCCGGCTGCCGAGGACAACACCGCCGGAGGAGGCGTTGTCGGCGATGGTGTCGGCGAGGGTGATGTTCCAATCGCGAATGCGCGAGTCGATGATCTCGACGGCCGGCAGGACGCAATCGATGGCACGCACCGCGTCCGCGGGGGTGACGCCGGGTCCGGCCAGGGTGCGGCCCATGACAAATGCCACCTCCGGCTCGATGCGCGGCTGCAGGAACCGCCCGGCCGGGATGGCCGCGCCCTGGGGCAGGAACATCGAGGCCGTCAGCCGCCCATAGTCGGGGCTGTCCACGCCCAGCTGCTGTTGCATGACCCGCGAGGTGAGGCCGATCTTGTGCCCGCGCACCGGATCACCGGCCTGCTCCCAGGCCCGGATCTGGCGCTGCTGGATGGCGTAAGCGTCGGCCGTTGTCAGCCCGGGATGGGTGCGACTGGGCGGCTCGATCGGCTCGCCGCCGCGGTAGGCCGACAGCAGCCGGTCGGCGATCTCCTGGTGGTCCCGCTCGGAAATCCGCTGTGCGCCGGGAGAATACGCGATGGTCATGCGCCGGCTCCGATCGCCGAGTCGGCCTCCCGGAAGAACTGGTCGACGAGCTGCTGGAAGCGCCGGGCGTGCTCGATCTGGGTCCAGTGCCCGCAGCGGCCGAAGGCGTGCAGCTGGGCGTTCGGGATGGTGCGGAACATATGCAGCGAGGCGTCCAGCGGCACCACGCGGTCCTCGCGCCCGTGCAGGATCAGCACCTCGTGCTCAATGGCGGCCAGCAGTTCGTCGGGCACGATCTGGGCATCGAGCCAGCGTTGCCGCGGCGGCGGGAACACCTTCTCGAACGCCTCCTGCGCGCCCGGCCGGATAGTGGCGCGGTAACGCAGTTCGGCAAGTTCGTCGGTCACCAGTGACCGGTCGAAGGCCATGATGTCCATGATCTTCTTCATATTGGCCACCGACGGCGTGTAGCCCCAGAGCTGATCGAGTTCGTCGGTGAAGGCCATCTTCACGCCACCCGCGCCCATGAGCACGATGCGGTCCAGCCGCTCGGGATGCCGGGTGGCCAGGTGAAGCGCGAGACCCCCGCCGAAGGAATTGCCGACCACGTGCGTCTTCTCGATGCCCAGACCGTCGAGCAGCGCCAGGATCTGGTCGATCCAGCTGTCGAAGATGGCGAACTCGGCCGGCTCCGGCAGCGAGGTGTAGCCGAAGCCGACCAGATCCGGCGCGATCACCCGGAACCGTTCGGACAGTACGGGAATCAGCCCGCGCCAGTTCGCCCAGGCGGAGACGCCCGCCCCCGAACCGTGCAGCAGCAACACGGGGCTGCCCGCGCCGACATCGTGGTAATTGGTGTCGAAAGCACCCGTGCGCAGGCTCAGGCCGATCTCGGGATTCGTGGTCGTCATCGTGTACTCCGTTCGCGACAAAGAGAATTCACCCGGCCACCGCCACGGCGGCGAGCAGTTCGTCCTGCACCCGCGCAGGCGCCGGGTAGGCCCGCTTGCTGTGGCTCAGCCCGGTTTGCACCAGGAGTTCGCACATCTTGTAGGCGACGACTCCCGGATTGATGACGGGGACCTCGAGGACCCGCTCGAGGTGAGCGTGCGACTGGTGCATGGTGGTGGACCCGAGCAGGATCACGTCCGCCCCGTCCTCGTCGATGGCCGCGCGCGCCTCCCGTTCCAGCGCGGCGAACACGAAATCCTCCTTGCCGGCGAGAAGTTCGGCGGTATCGGGCGGCACCCCGATATCGCGCACCGATGCCAGCCGCGCGGTGAGACCGTGCTCGCGCGCGGCCTTGTGGTACAGCTCGTGCCACTGCGGCCACATGGTGACGACCGAGAACTTCTTGCCCAGCAGTGCGGCCAGCAGCATGGACGCCTGGCTGGGGGCCACCACCGGAATGCTGAGCCGCGAACGCAGCGCGGCCAGCGCCGAATCGCTCATGGAATTCACGCACACCGCGGCATAGCCCTGCTGCTCCGCTCGGCAACCCGCGTCGAGAACGAAGGCGTCGGCGAGGGTGGTCTCGTAGGCGCTGTCGAGGGTTGTACCGCCGGCGCGCGCGGAGACGAAGACGTTCTCGAAGCCGGGATGCACGACCGCGGGCGGGATCTGGGCGGCGAAGGCGTCCAGGGCTTCCGGCGGCACCGGAACGGGCACGATATTGAGTACGCGATGGGTCACAGTGCGAGGTCCTCTCGGGAGCGGGTGAGGGTGTCGATGACCGCGTATGCGACGGCGCGGGTCGCGGTCATGACGTCGGAGACGGAGGCGACCCCCATGCCGCCGAGCCCCTCGTTGAGTTCGGCGGGTGCTGCGGCGGGCGGCCAGGGATAGCCGATGCGGGCGCACGGCACCCCGAGGCGGCGGATGAGGGTGCCGTCGGTTTGCCCGCCCAGGAGCGGGGTGGATTCGTAGGGGCGGCCCTCGACCTCTTCCCAACCGCGGCGGCAGGATTGGATGATCCAGTTGCTCGGGTCGGTCATGCCGCCGGGCAGTGAACCGTACATCTCCCAGTCCAGCTCGATATCCGGTTCGGCGGCGCGAATGCGGGCGATGAGTTCGGCGAACTGGTGGCGGACTTCCGCGGGTGTGGTGCGCGGGTTGACCCGCACGTCGAGGTAGATCTCGGCGGTCGCCGAGGGGAAGGCGGGCTTTTCCGGGTTTCCCGACCGTAGAGCCGAGATCCAGCCCTCGGGAATGGTGGACCCGGCGGTATTGCGCGCGGTGTATTCGGGCAGCCAGGCCTCGATGTGCTGGACCACACGGGCGGCGGGCACTATTGATGACCGGAAACCCGGTGTGCCCCTGCTGATTCCGGCGTAGCCGAAGGTGCCGCGCACCGACACCTTGAACCAGCACATGCCGGGTTCCTCGGGGTAGACCGCCCACCACGGCTTGAACACGATGGCGTGATCGGGCATCGCGCCGTGGGTGAGCAGATGGAAGACGCCGCTGCTCATCCCGGTGTGGTCGCGGGTGCTCATGGTGACGGGCATGCCGCCTCCGGCGAAGCCGAGCGCGAGATCGCCGGTGAGCGGGATGCCCGCGTCGACGACGGCGCGCGCGACCTCGATCAGCCCGGCCACCATGCATTTCGGATTCGACGCACCCAGGCCGATGACGAGATCGCCCTCGACCCGGGCCTGCGGCAGCATGTCCGGCCTCAGCGCCGGCCCCACCCAGGGCACGTCGGTCTCGGGATCGATGTGGGTGTCGATGGGCGCGTACAACAGCAATCTGCTGCCACCGCCGCTGCCGCGAACCTCGCCGAGCACATTGCCGGTGTGCTCGCTCATGGGCTGGTAGGCGGCGTCGATGCCGACCTCGGTGCGCAGGTGGCCGGCGAGGAATTCCGCCGCGCGGCGCTCCTGCCCGGTGGGGCTGTGGATGTTCACCAGCGAGACCAGCAGGTCACGAAAACGATCGGGGTTCAGTCGATCACAGACGGCGTCGTACATGGCGCGCCGTTCGTCGTCCAGCGGCAGGGACTGGACGGTAGCGGCCCCGTGGGGGTCCTGTGCGCGGGTGATAGCCGTGTTCATCACAACTCCTCCGGAAGTGGGCAGCGCCGGGACAGGTCGAGGCGGTCGGTGAGGCAGGTTGCGATGCGCACCAGGGCGTGATCGGTGTGGGGCGGCCCGATCAGCTGGATACCGAGCGGCAGTCCGCGTTCGCCGGTGCCGGCGGGCAGCCCGATCGCGGGCGTGCCGGCGACGCTGGCGAGTTTGTTGAACACCGGGTCACCGGTGCTGGTCAGTCCCTCCAGGGCCTCGCCGGTGGCGGCCAGGGTCAGCAGCACGTCCACGCGCCGATGGGCGTCGGTCACGAAGCGTCGCGCGGCACGCAGTACTGTTCGCGCGCATTGGATCTCGCTCGGTGTGGCGAGTTCTCCCAGGGTGAGGAAGCGCGCCAGCTCGTCGCTGATGCGGTCCGCGCCCGGGCGATCGATGCGCTGGGCCAACGACGCGGCGGCCTCGGCCGCCATGATCAGCGTGTGTGCGGCGTCGAGGTCCGCCAGCTCCGGGGGCACCACGACATCGACCACACCGACGCCGTGGGCGCGCAGCCCATCGGCGAACTCCTCCAACCGCTTCGCCGCGGCCGGGGTCGCCCGATCCGCCCACGGCGGCCGGAGCACGCCGATCGTGAGTTCCTTGGTGACGGGCAACGATTCGTCGGCGCTGCGGTCGGCGACGGCATCGTCGACCGCGCCGAGCCACACCGGGTGGCGGGCGAACGCCCCGAGAGTGTCGAAGGTCAGTGCCACCGGCAGGACGCCATCGAAGGACCAGCGGCCGTAGGTCGGTTTGAGGGTGAAAACCCCGCAGTAGGAGCCGGGCCGCAGTACGGATCCGGCGGTCTGGGTACCGAGCGCGATCGGCACCTGCCCGTCGGCGACCGCCGCGGCCGATCCGCTCGAGGAGCCGCCGGGGGTGTGCCCGAGGTGGTGCGGATTGCGGGTGGATGTCGGGTGGTAGGTGGCGAATTCGGTGGTGGTGGTCTTGCCGAAGATGAGCGCTCCGGCGCGGCGGAGCCGCCGGATCACCTCCGCGTCGCGGCCGGGGCGGTGACCCTCCCACAACAGCGAACCGTAGCCGGTCGGCTGATCTGCGGTGTCGATGATGTCCTTCACGCCGATCGGGATGCCGTGAAGTGGTGAATGTCCCGGCTCGGCGTCGAGCTCGCGGGCTCGGGCCCGGATCAGCTCCGGGTCCAGGAACGCCCAGGCGCGGATCTCGCTGTCGCGCTTGCCGATCCGGTCCAGATACCGTTCGACGGCCGCGGTGGCGGGTGCGCAGGCGTCGAGCTCGTGCAGGACGGCCTGATCGATGTCCATCTCAGCGCGCCTTCTGCACTTCGTGTCCCCAGCGGGCGGGTGAGCCGTAGGTGTGTACCGCCCAGTCCTCCCCCACCAGGTCGCCGCCCCAGCCGATCTCGATACCGAAGCCCGACGGGGTGCTGACGTAGAACGAGGTGACACCGTCGTTGGTGTGGCGTCCCAGGGTCATCTTCAGGCCGATTCCGGCGGCGTTGACCCTGTCGTAGGCGCGCCCGACATCGTCGAGGGTGGCGGTCTCGATCATGAGATGGTTGAAATCGCCGCCCTGGAAGCCGAAGCACTCGTTCATCAGCGCCAGGCTGTGGTGGCGTGCGTTGCAGTGCAGGAAGGTGGCGTCCGCGCCGTCCCAGGCGATGTAGTCGGTGAGCTCGAAGCCGAGCACCCGCGTGTAGAAGTCCACCGCCGCCGGATAGTCCTCGCACATGTACACCACATGTCCGAGCCCCAGGTCACCGGTGACGAATCCGCTGATGACACCGCCGGTTCGGACGGGGTGGTGGTCGGTGAGCGGTCCCCAGCAGATTTCGGTCGGGAACCCGTCGCGATCGTGGAAGCGGAAGGCTGCCACCGCATTCGACGCGTTCTCGCTGTCGGCATGGGTCCACTCGATATCGATGCGCTCGGCAGCCACCGCGTCGGCGAGCGCGCGCAGTTCGTCCGGCGAGTCGACCTCCCAGGTGACCCGACGGATCCTGTCCTGCGCGGCGGGGTACAGAGCCAGCCGATGCGGCCGATCGTCCAGGCGCACCAGCAGCGGATCCTGGTCCGAGGCGCGCGGGCGGATGTCGAGTTCGAGGACGTCGGCGAGCAGGTGCTGCCATGCCGCCAAGTCGGATACGTCGACGGCGAGAGCGCCGAGGCGGGCGATACTCATGGTGATGTCTCGATTCGTACGATCGCGGCAAGCGGCGCCGCGAGGGGTGTTCAGCTGGGGAGGAATTGCTCGCAGTGGATCCGCTCGCGCGGCAGGCCGAGCTCCTGCAGCCGCGCGTGGGCGGCATCGAGCATGGCGGGCGGGCCGCACAGGTAGGCCGAGGTGTCCGCGGCGATATCGTCGGCGGTAACCGCGTCGACGGGGTTGCCGCACAACACATCCGGCCGGTTCACGGGTTCGTCGACCGTCACCCGTACTGACAGGTTCGGCATGAAGCTGCGGCGGCCCTCGAGCTCGTCGAGATGGAACAGGTCCCGCTCCCGGGCGCAGCCGAAAACCAGCCGGATGGGCGCGCGGTCCCGGACCGTCTGCAGCGATTCGAGTATCGACAACATGGGAGCCAGCCCGGTGCCGCCCGCCAGCAACAGGATCGGCCCGGACTGTCCCGACAGCCCGAACGAACCCAGCGGACCCTCCATCGAGAGTTCGTCACCCACCGCGGCCCGCTCGCGCAGGTACTCCGACATCGCGCCCTGCGGCAGCACCCGGATGGTGAAGACGAGCCGGCGTTTGCTGCGCTCGCCCGAAGCCATGGAATACGAGCGCCACTCGTCCGTGCCCGGCACACGCAAGCGCGCGTACTGGCCTGCTCGGAAGGAGAACGACACCGACTTGGGCACGGCCACTTTCAGCTCGGCGACGGTGTCGGCCAGCCAGTTCAGTTCGGTGAGCTTCACGGTGGTGAGCACCACCGGGTTGTCGTCGAGCATGGCGGCCGGATAGTCCAGTTCCACCTCGGCGTCGCCGTGAGCATGCGCCTGGCAGAGCAACCGCATGCCATCGGCGATCTCGTCCCGGCGCAGCGGGTACACGCGACCCTCGGGCATCGACACCGCTCCGGTCGACACCCGTCCCACGCACGTGCCGCAGGTGCCGATTCCGCACTGGTGGACCAGCCGGGTCCCGGCGGCGGCTGCCGCGTCGAGGACGGAAACGCCCTCGGGTACCTGCACCTCCTTGGTGGTGTCGGCGAACTTCAAACGCACACAGTGGGTTACGGGCGCCACGACGGTGTCCGGCACGGGGTCGATCGGAGCGATGGTCATGCTCAGTCCTCGTCCAGGTAGGGGGATTCGAAGAAGCCGCGCGGGTGCCGGGCCGCCATCTTGCGCCAGGCGATGATGGAATAGTCCATGTCGCAGAGGATTTCGTTGTTCCAGCCGTCGAAGCGGGTGTAGTGCTCCTCGGTGGCCTCGCGGGCGAAGACGTCGCTGTTGTTGAAGCCCTCCAGGGCCAGCGGCTTGAAGAAGTTCTCGTACTTGAAGTCGAATTCGCGGCGCTCGTCGTCGCTGCCGGCGCGGGTGGCCACGATCTCCCAGTACTCGTGGTGGTGATCGTCGATCGGGACGTAGAACTCGTACTGCACGTGGTCGGTGATGGGCCAGTGCTCGACCATCAGCACGCCGGGCACCCACAGCGAGGTGCGGAAGTAGTGCGGGACCGTGCCGCGCGCCTTGATGTCGACCTTCGGGTTCTCCAGCACCGGCTTGTACAGATCGGGCCGGTCGTAGCGGTTCATCACGCCCTTGGGGCCGTTCGGGACGTCGATCTCCTCGGTCGCGTTCTCCGAGAGCGCGTTCACGCCCAGCGGCAGGGCGCGATCGAGCGCGACCAGGATCTGGTTGTCCCAGTGCACCAGCAGGTGGCCCGGGTCCAGGCCGTTCTCGGCGGCGAGCCGCCAGTTGCCGACCAGTTTGCGGTGGATGCCGCGCACCACGATGCCCTCGTCCATGAGGTGGGGCACGGGAGTGTCATTGGGGTCGTTGGTGACCCGGATCGGCAGGTCGGCCTCCAGCGGCGGCGGTGTGCCGTAGTCGCGGTCGCCCACGAAGACGAAGATCAGGCCGTTGACCTCCTCCACGGGATAGGTCCGAAGGCCGGTGGTGCCGATCAGCGAATCGTCCGGATTGCCGACAATGGTGGTGAGCGTGCCGTCCTCCACGCCGTAGGTGTAGCCGTGATACCAGCAGGTGACGGTCCCCTCGGACAGGCACATGGGTTTGGCTGACAGCTTCACGCCCCGATGGATGCAGCGATCCGACAGCGCATACGCCTTGCCTGCCGAGCGGCGCAGCGCGATGTCGTGGCCGCCGATGGTGACGCCCTTGACGGCACCGTCGGCGAGTTCGTCGGAGAACAGTGCCGGATACCAGTGGTTGGCGTAGCCCCAGTCGGCCTGGACATAGGGCGCGTAGTGCCGGGTGACCCCGGCCGAACTGCCGTTGAAGTGCTTAGACGACATGGAAAACCTCCAGAGACAAGCGAATTCACGCACGCGGCGGGAGATGGGAGGCGCGCAGACCGGAAGATCTGCGCGATTCGAGGATGGACACTGCGGTGTCCTGAGTCACAGTACAGAATCTTCGTAGAGAGTCAATAGATTTTTCACGAAGATTCCATGGCCCATCTTGCGGACCGGCCAACGTAAGTGTTGAGTGGTCAATGAAGATGGAGCCTGATTCCTACCCAGAACGGAGAACCCTGCGCCGATGGCCTCGACCGACCCTGCTGCGCCCATTCAGCCGCCGCCCCTGGACCCGCAGCGACGGTGGCACCTGGCGCAGAACACGCACGAGGAAGCCCTGACGGCCTTCGAATTCGCGCTGCTGCAAGTCGAGGGCGAGTTCGAACGGTTCGCCGTGAACGCCCTGCGCATCGCCGGCGACGCGGACCTTTCCTTCAACGAGGTGGTGGCGCTGCATGTGGTGCGAATGCAGGAACGCCCGAAGGACACCGCCACCATCGCGCAGCTCACCAATCGCGAGGATCTGCCGAATCTGCAGTACAGCCTGCGCAAGCTGGTCAGTCTGGGGCTGTTGGAACGCAGCAAGTCGGGCACCTCGTCGGTGTTCCGGGTGACCGAGGCCGGGCGCGAAATCACCGACCGTTACGCAGCGTTGCGCCAGGAGCTGCTGACGTCGAACCTGGCCGAATTGGCCGATGTGACAGCGAAACTGCAGCACGCCATCCGGTCGATGCACGTACTGACCGGCCTCTACGCGGCGGCCAGCCGGGATCTGGCGACCATCAACCCATCGGTCATGTTTCCGCCGGCGCCCGAACCGCCGGCTGACGAAGCGGCGAAAGACGCAGCGGCGCAGAAGAAGCCGACCCGGCGGCGAGGGAGTCCGCGGGCGGAGTGAACAGCGTCGTGCGGCCTGCGCCGGCATCCCGGACGGGCCGCACGATCATCACCGGGCGTCTTCGAGCAGCGCCTTCTTCTGCACCTTGCCCATGGCATTGCGCGGGAGCGCGTCCACGACCCGAATTTCCCTGGGGCGCTTGTGCACCGACAGCGATCCGGCGACGAAGTCGATGACCTCCCCCGGGGTCGGGGCCTCGCCGACCACATAGGCCACGATCCGCTGACCGAGGTCGGCATCGGGAACACCGACGACCGCCGCCTCGCGAATAGCGGGATGCGCCAGCAGCGCCTGTTCGACCTCGCCGGCCCCGATGCGGTAGCCGCCGGACTTGATCATGTCCACCGATTCCCGGCCGACGATCCGATGAAATCCCGCCGGGTCGATCACGGCTATGTCGCCGGTCCGGAACCAGCCGTCGGCCGTCATGACCTCGGCGGTCTTCGCGGGATTGTTCAGGTAGCCGTCGAAGAGGGTATCGCCGCCGATCTCCAAGTGCCCCAGCGTTTCCCCGTCGTGGACGACCTCCTCCCCCGCCTCCGAGCGAATCCGGGTACTTACGCCCGACACGGGCAGGCCGACCCAGCCGGGCCGCCGTTCACCGTCGAACCGAGTGCTGATCGTGATTACCGTTTCGGTCATGCCATAGCGCTCGATGGGGGCCTTGCCGGTCAGCGCCGTCAGCTCCTCGAACACCGGAACCGGAAGCGGGGCGCTACCCGAGACGAGCAGCCGAGCCCCTGACAGTGCCCGGGCCGCGTCCGGGTCCGCGCACACCCGCGACCAAACTGTCGGCACCCCGAAATACAGGCTGCCGCCGGCGGCCGCGTACCGGTCCGGGGCCGGGCGTACGGTGTGCACCAGCGGGGAACCGACGCGCAGAGCCCCCAGCACACCGAGGACCAGGCCGTGCACATGGAATAACGGAAGGCCGTGCACCAGAACATCATCCGAGGTCCACTGCCACGCCTGGGCGACACCGTCCACCCCGGCCGCCACAGCGCGGCGGGACAGCACGACACCCTTGGGCGCACCGGTGGTGCCGGAGGTGTACACGATCAGGGCGGGCGTTTCCGGTTCCGGTTCCGCATAAACAGTCGACGAGCGTAGAGAAGGATCGACCTGGAAGCCGGAAAGCACGACATCCGTCGGCTTTTCGCCGATCCACAGCTCGGCCCCCGAATCGGTCAGCAGATGCCGCCGCTCCACCACGCCCGAATCCGGCGGCACCGGAACCGCCGCCACGCCCGCCAGCAGGCACCCAACCGTCGCGATCACGGTCTCGAGGTCGGCACGGGCATCGATCGCGACCGCGCGGGCTCCAGCGATCTCGTCGGCCACCACGGTCGCAGCGCCCAGCAACTCGTCCGCGGACAGCGCCCGGTCACCGACCGTGACCAGCGGCCGCGAGACGTCCGGTCCGGTGTGCAGGGACGTCAGAAGTGGTACTGGCATAGCGGCTTCCTTCTGGTGTATGGTCCACAATATGGACCGTCGTGCTACTATATGGACCACACACGCTATTGCTGGGCAACACCGCCGTCAAGGGTCGGTGCGTGCCCGGACTCGATTCGGGCGGCACGCATGAACAGCGTGCTGACCACACTGCGTGTATTCGAGGAGGTCGCGGCAACCCAACCGGCCGGGCTGAGCGATCTCGCACGCCGGCTCGGCATCCCCAAGTCCACGGTTCAGCGCTGCCTGAAAACCCTGCAGCAGGCAGGCTGGACCCGACCGACCACTGACGGCCATTGGGAGATCACCGGCTTGGCGTTCCGCCTCGGCAGCGCTGTCGCCGGACGGGACAATCTCCGCGAACTCGCCCTGCCCGAACTGTCCGCACTGCAATCGATCACCGGCGAGACCGTGCACCTGGCCGTCCCCGACGGCGACGAACTCGTCCTCGTCGAACGCCTCGACAGCCCGCACGAACTGCGCGCGTTCCTCGCCCTCGGCACCCGCCTCCCCCTGCACGCCGCCGCCACCGGCAAGGCATACCTGGCCACCCTCCCCGACGACCACATCGACCGCTACCTCGCCACCCAGCCCGTCCAGGTCACCTCCGACACCGAAACCGACCCCGGCCGGATCTGGACCGAAATCCGCCTGATCCGAGAGCGCGGCTACGCCACCACCCAGCAGGGCCTGCACACCGGCATATCCGCCGTCGCCGTCGCCATCCGGACCCCCGCGGGCCCGGCCCGTGCCAGCTTCAGCATTTCCGGTCCCTCCGCGCGCCTCACACCGGAGCACTTTCCGGAATACGGCGCACGGGCCCTGGCGACGCGTGATGCGATCGAGAAACTCCTGCGTATCTGAGCAGACCTTCTGGCGGGCGGCGGCACGCCCACCATCCCCAGCCGCAGACGGTGGGCCCTTCCGCGGATTGCCGATCGGACGATCCGAACTCCATCGAAGGTTGGTCCGGCATGGACCGATCGAATCTACCGGCGACCGGTCCGAACTCGCAGAATCGCAACAATGCAGATCGATCCAAGTACCACCACCGACTCGGTGCCGCGGGCCGACCGAAGCGCGTGGATCGGGCTCGGTGTCCTCGCCGCGGGGCTCTCGTTGATCGTCGTGGACGGCACCATCGTCGGCGTCGCCCTACCGGTGATCGTCACCGATCTCGGCCTCAATCTGACCGATGCCCAGTGGGTCAACAGTGCCTATTCGGTCGTGTTCGCCGCACTGTTGCTGACTGCGGGCCGTCTCGGCGACCGGCTCGGCCGACGCCGGATGTTCGTGCTCGGCGTACTCGGGTTCCTGGCGGGCAGCCTGATGGCCGCCGTCGCGTCGAGCGTTGCGGCGCTGATCCTTTCGCGTGTGGTACAGGGTGTCGGCGGAGCCTTCGTGTTGCCCGCCACCCTGTCGAGCGTGAACGCCACTTTCCGCGGCAAGGACCGCGTCATCGCGTTCGCGGTGTGGGGCGCGGTCATCTCCGGCATGGCCGCCGTGGGCCCGCTCCTCGGCGGCAGCCTGACCACCTATTTCAGTTGGCGATGGATTTTCATCGTCAATATCCCGATCGGAGCGGCGGTACTGATCGGCGCATGGCTCGCGGTGCGCGAAACCAAGGCCGCGGTCAGTGAACCCGGGCTCGATGTCGACGGACTACTGCTCAGCGCGATCGGGTTCGGCGGGGTCGTCTTCGCGCTCATCGAAGGTCAGAGCCTGGGCTGGTGGCGGCCGAACTCCGCGTTCAGCGTCCTTGGAATCGATTGGCCGCGAAGCGCTCCGGTCTCTGTGGTTCCGGTCATCGGGCTGATCGGCGTGGTCGCGTTGGTGCTGTTCGTCGTCTGGGAACGCCACCGGGCGCGGGCGGGCCGGTCCGCGATCCTGGACGTGAGCCTGTTCTCCGTCCCGACTTTCAGCTGGGGCAATCTGACCGCGATGACCGTGGCGATCGGAGAGTTCGGTCTGCTGCTAGTGCTGCCGCTCTTCCTCGTGAACGGGCTCGGCCTGTCGACGCTGGGCGCCGGCCTGGTACTGGCCGCAATGGCTCTGGGCGCCTTCGGATCCGGCGCCGCCGCCCGGCACATCGCCGCCGTGCTCGGTGCCTCGAGAACGGTGATCGTGGGCCTGGTCCTCGAGGCGGTGGGCGTCGCCGTGGTCGCGCTGCTCCTCTCTTCGACGGTCTCGCCCTGGCTGCTCGCCGTGCTGCTGGCCGGGTACGGCGCCGGACTCGGTCTCGCCTCGGCGCAGCTGACCGGCACCGTATTGGCCGACATCCCGCCGGAGCGGTCGGGCCAGGGTTCGGCGACGCAGAGTACGGTCCGGCAACTCGGTGCGGCACTCGGCTCCGCCGTTCTCGGCGCAGTGCTGTCGATCGGGTTGGCGCACTCCCTGACCGACCGATTGGAATCGGTCACTCCGCTGCCGCCGCCAACGGCACAGCACCTGGTCACCGCGACCAGAGATTCGGCCGGAGGAATGATCTCGGTACTGCGCGCACAGGGCGACACCGGCAAACTCGGACCGGCAGGACCACAGGTCACCACCGCACTGTCCGAAGGATTCGGCGACGCCACCAGGGCCGCATTGGGTGTGGCCGCCGGCTTTCTCGCCCTCGGCTTGGTGAGCGCGACCATCCTGAATTCCCGCACCCGCCGAACATCGACGATGGAGAGCTGATGAAGAAGTCGTACTACGCCGCCGCCTGCTACACAGTCCTGGGTCTCGTCCTAGGGTTCTTCTACCGCGAATTCGCCAAGGCCCACGACTTTTCCGGAAGCTCACAACTCACCGCCACCCACACCCACGTCCTCGCGCTCGGAACGCTGTTCTTCCTCATCGTCATCGTGTTGGACAAGCAATTCGCGCTGGCCACCGGCCGGTGGTTCAACGCGTTCTTCTGGACCTACAACACCGGGCTGGTCGTGACCGTGGCCATGATGGTCGTGCACGGCATCCTCACGGTCCTGAACCACGATGTCAGTCCCGCCATCTCGGGTATCGCCGGACTCGGCCACATCCTGTTGTCCGTCGGCTTCGCCATGTTTTTCCTGTGCCTGCGCGGCCCGATAACGACCGCGGCCCGTGAGGTCGGCGATGCCCAGCAGAACGCGGAACACACGGTCGCACGCTGAGCCGCTCATTCCAGGCCCGACGATCTGCCTGATGCGGTGATCGAGTCTGCCGAGCATCAGGAAGCCGTAGAACCCGATCCAGGCCCCGACGCCACTCCGGCATCGAATCCCTCTCCGATGCTCGCTGAACGCGTGCGCTGGCGTATCCGGCCCTGCCGGGTCAGTCGAGGCGAGTGGCGGTCACTGCCCACACGGGCAGGTGCACCCGGTTGTTCTTCAGCAACGGCGTAATGATCTGGAGTTGTTCCAGCATCGGCCGCATCCGATCAGCCCATCCAGAGTCGTCGCTCATCTCCTTGGTCATATGAGCGAACGTCTCCGGGCTGAAGTTGGCCTCGTAAGTGGTGGTTCCCAGGTGGTCGATGCGCCACCCGGCCGCGGGAAGCACTCGCTCGAAATTCTCCGCCGGCAAACCTTCGGGCTGAAGACCGTTGACGTTGTGACGGCCGAATTCGAACATGAACAGGCGCGCCCCCGGTTTAGTGGCCCGATGCAGGGCCTGCATATACCGGGTCTGGATTTCTTCGTCATCGAGGAACACATGGTAGAAAGCGCTGTCGATGACGGTGTCGAACCGATCCTCGAAGCCCTCGAGTGTGGTGGCATCGGCCACCTGGAAGTCCACCTGCACCCCGGCGCGCTCCGCGTTGCGTTTCGCCCGCTCGATCGCCGACGGCGACGCGTCGATACCGGTTACCGAGTAGCCCTTGGATGCGTAGTAGATCGCGTGATGTCCCGGGCCGGTTCCGGGATCGAGCACCTCGCCCCGTACAGCGCCGTAGGCCACCAACTGCTGCACTACCGGCTGTGGGCCGCCGATATCCCAGGGGATCAACGCAGCAGCATCCTGTTCCGATGACGCGTCACGGTACAGCGCTTCGAAGTCCGGTTGCGCACTGTGGTTCGGTTCCCTGCCCATGACTCCTCCTCTGATTGCGGACGGGCAACACCTGAAGGGCCGTGCCAGCGATGAGACCAATGGTTCCGATGGTGGCGCATACGTTCTCGGATGCTCAGTTTAGTTGTTGCACCGAAGCTTGCCCGGTGCTGGTGTTCGCTCCGTGCGCGGGTACCGACGAATATGCCGACCTGACGAAGTGAACGCTCGTGGCGTATTCGGCTCTGGTGGAGAATTCCTAATCCAACGGGCTCATTGCCCGGCGGCGCGCAGGCCGCCTCTCGTGCCGCCGGTCCCCCGGACCTGACGGCCGACGATGACATCCGCTGGAGGGGGCGGTTGGCACCCCAGCCGCTCACGGTTGGTCGCTGTGCTGGACAAGCCTGTGCGGTCTCCCCTGATGGCGAAGGTAAGCAGCGGAGTCCAGCCCGATCGGCTGGCAGATTCGGAGAGCCGCCTCGAATTCACGGTTCACCCTGCACGGTTACGAGCACCTTCCCCTACACACCGTCCTCGCGTCCGCAGCCACCGGACCATCGGCTGATCCGCAACCCTCCCGGGTGGTCGCGGGCCGCAACAGGGGTTCGCCTCTGACACAGAGCGGCAGTCCCCGGGCTTCGGCAGAATCGAAGGTGCGGCGGCCGTTATGGTGGTCGTGTCCACATGCACCGCCGCACGGTGCCATCGACTGAACTTCCGCTATAGGGCGGGTGGTCAACGTGGATTGTTCAGCGGTCCTGCTGAACTCAAATCGCGATGCCCGATGCGCCGGTGAGACCACCGGCGACCAAGGTGGGGTTCCCGCCGCTGATCGGTGCGGACACCACCCTCAGATTGCCGCTGTCGGTGATATAGAGCCTTCTACCGGACACCTTGACATCGGTAGGGCCCGACAACCCGCTCGCGGCCAGGCGGTCTGTCTGGCCACCGTTCGGCGGAACCAGGGGGGTTACGACGCCACCGGTTGTCGGCACCGACACCACCCTGTTGGCCGCGAATTCCGCTATGTAGAGCGTGTTTTCGACGCGGGCGATACCCATGGGTTGACTCAGACCGGTCACCACAGGGGTCGCGGTGCCGCCTGCGGCCGGTATTGAATACACAGTATCTATGCCGTCGCTGACATAGATGAGGCCCTGGGCGGGAGGATTGTAGGTATATGCCATCGGGTTACTCGTACCGTCCAGCAGTGCGGTGACAGTGACGTTAACGGTGCCCGTCCCCGGCGGGGCAATGGCCGTGATCCGGGTATCGGAGTCGATGGTGAACGTTGTTGCCGTTGTGCCGAAAACCACCGTCAATGGACCGACGTTGGCGAACCCGGAGCCGGCGATCACTACGGAGTTGAAGCCCGCTTCTGGGCCGGAAGAGGGTGCAAGTGAGCTGATTTGAGGTGCCATCTTACGCTTTCCTGATAACTGAGGATACCGAAATAGTTGTACTGCAACGGATGTCGATTTTGTCGCGAGTCCGCCATACCAAGTAACTCTCCGGCATGGCCACTTCGGCAACCGATCTCGAGTCCGTTTTCGTGCGTTTTGAACCAGGCCTGTCCATAAGTCGTGGCTGGCAACAAACAGACTTCGGAAATCACTGTGAGGCGACCGAGATGCTCTGCGCACCCTGAGGCGGTGTGCCAGGAGGCGCCCGATTTCATCGCGAATGAGTGGAATGACGCCGCTGCCAATACTTTCGGGCGGCCAGCACGGTCCTGCCAGGCTGATCGACCAGCGGGTCGACCAGATCGATGTCCTGCGCTACGAGTTGGCACCGGCAACTGCCAGGCCAGCTTCCGGGTGTCCGCCGCGTCCTTATTATCAACCGCCCCTTCGCATCCCGAACGGGTCGATCACCAAGTCTGTGCCGGACCAAGTCTTTACGCGCCGCGCCGACACGCAGGCGACCTTGCAGGCGCGAGCCCTGTTCAGCAAAGAGCCAGCGGGCAAGTCCCCAGCCCAGGGGTCTATGTCGATTCGATCAGCATATGCTCCAAGTGCGCCGCACCGTCAGAGTTCTCACTGACACCGACCACGGCGACAAACTCGCGATCACCGGCCCGTCGCTGCAGGAGACTCCAGAAGTTGGCGAGATACCAGCTTGCCCCGGTGGTACCAGGCGGGCCCAAGCCGGCGCAGAATATCCAGTATCGACCGGGGTGCAGATCCGGACTAGGTCGCACCCGTGCGATGACGCCGACGTTACGATCCGCGCTCGAGTCATACCGGCTACCGTCCGTCAATTCCAGCTGCTCGAAATGGCAACCACTTTCAGCGCCAATGCCGTTGATAGTGAACAGCGGACGCTCGACGGTTTCAAGATACATACGCGTGCAGTCGTTGCAGGTCAGCCCGAAGCTGACATAGGGGCGGTCACAGTCCGCAACGATGTCCCGATCGCTGCGGATCTCGATCGATAATGCAGTGTGGCGCTGAAGGACAGAAAATACGGAAAGCAGTCCGCGAACTTCACTCTGCGGCAAGGCAACCAAAACATCTGAGCGATGGTCAGCCGCAAACGCTCGGACCTTCCTTCCGAATGTGCATCTATAGGGAGCCTCGTCCGCACGGCATGCTTGCACTGGCCGCAGCGGTAGCTCGAAGGTCGGATACACGAGAGTAATCCCGCTGGTGATCATCTCGGCGCCGAGGAATTCCCCGAGTTCGATGTCCGTTCCGAGAAGACCCGACTCGTGTGCTCGAGCGACTATTGGTGCGTCCTCTGCCATCTGAAACAATCCCTCGACCGTCCAGCCGGGAAACATCTTGGCCAACACCCGGCAATGGTAGTCACGGGGGAGCCCGACCATCTGACCCGAAAGCCATCGATAGAACTGTGTCTTCGCTGGCCCATACCCTGGAGGGACGGGAGGATCGAGCTGTGCGGCACACCGATCGTATGCAGACAGAAAATCCGAGTAACTCTTGCGATGCTGCTCGGCCAGCAGCATCTTCAGGACAGTAGCCAATGAAACCCCCAACCCCTGCAACCCCACCCTGGTGGCGGCGACTCGACCGAAAACCGCAGCCCGGCTGGGCCATCAACGATGTCCGGAGATGACCCGGACGCAGTACCGCTCTTGGCGATCGACAGACCAGCCCCGGTGAGGCTGCGCCGTAGCGCCGCACGCACCGGCCCCTCAGCTGGGCCCGACGTCGTCCAAGGCAGATACTCCAACGCAACAGCCCCTGTTGCAGGCTCCCTCCGAGGCGATAACCGTGACATGCACAATTCGACCGAGCCGGCGGAGGCGATCGCCATGATCCACGCATCCGAGCTGACAGTGGAGGTAGTCACCAGAGCACCGAGCCGCACGATCGAAGGACAAGCAGAGCCAATACTCGACACATCGTTCGACCTCCCGTCGCGGGAGCCGAGGGGAGAGAGGGGTGATGGTAGGCATGGCACTACCTCCTTTGCCGCAATGGTGTTTCCTCTACTGCACCGGATGGTGCCCAACTCGATTGATAGCCCGCACTTTCCATTAAGCCCCCCACCCCGTTGCAGGGCAACGCATCTCCGATCCGCTTTTGTCCTGTTCGCATTGTTGGCCCGATTCGAGGTCACGACCATCCTGACCACAGGCCGCCGGCGCAGGGAATTCGTGTGGGGTGGCGTGCGCCTTCCGGTCATAGCCGGCGGGGATCATGGCTCGTCCACGGCACCGTCGGGCATGCGGGTCTTCGTCGGAAAAGGACACGGGCGTCTCGATGCGCATCTGTGGTTCACCCACCGCCTCGACCAGCCCGCTGAACAAGCCACTGCACACGCCGAACTCGCTTGACCGGTTCCCAGGACGGAACAAGCCCGATCACATGGAAGCTGGGAATGCCAGCATCCAGACCGCCGAAGGCGGGGATCCCGAATACCCGCTCCGCCCTGCGCTCCTGATGCTCTGCTGGACGCCGTCGGACTCGTCCTACTCCACGACCTCCCACCGGCTGATGCACTCAGCCCTTCGCCCCGCCACCTGATCTCACCGAACCTGATCTGCTGGCGACGAATCGGAAACAAACGAAATGGTCGTGTCACAGCGGCGGTGCAGAACTCAACCGGTTGCACGCGGAATCCTTCGGGCCGGAGACTTACCTGTGCCGCGATCACATCGGAGCATCGCCCCGTGGTTGAACCCATTGATGATTGAAGCTGTTGTGTCGCTTAACTTTAGATTACGTGTCGTCGTTGGATACAACGATTGCGATGATGCTCGTGATCACGGCGCTCAGACGCAGGACCGGTAATGGTTGACGACCGACGGGAATCCTTCGGATACCGACCCGCTGCACGAATCCGATAACGGACAAAAACGAAGGCGGGCTTGCATCGGACTTAACCCATATGCGGCGATCAGCTGCACACCTGGGAGTTATGGGAGCCGCTGCTGTCCTCCTCTCGGCCGATGTGCTCCGTGAGCGCATCAACAACCCTGACCGCGTCCAGCATCTGGCACGTTTTGACAGCCAGGCGTGGAACACATACGGCAGGTCGGGTCGCCTCCACGACCGACCTACACCTATGTCCGCGCCTCGCTGCCGGAGGCCGCACGGGCACTGTCGCTCCTCACCGGTGAGCCACACCCCCGCGGATCGAGCACCCCTGCAGCGATCGGCCCGGAAACCCCTGTGCGGCCCGGAATCACGACCTATATCGTGTGACGGCATGATCCCCAATTCGGGGCAGATTCAACCCTCTCGAGTGACTGACGTAACGATCGGTGTCGATCGAGGACCCTGTGCTGCAGGAGCGCGAAGAACGATTCCATGGCGGCGTTGTCGCCGCACGTTCCGACACGACCCGTTGATCCACGTAATCCGTTGGCCGACAACGTATCCGCGGATCTTCGGGAGCGGAATTGGCGTCCGGGACGAGTTGTGTGGGATTCGCAAGGATGGCATTGGTGTGCCGGGCACTGTTCCAGCTCTCTGACGCGGCCTCGCTCAGATCAGCGCGCATCAGCCCAATGGTGCGGCGTCGCCACGTACCCGTTGCGTCGGTTACCACAAGTCCGCGATGTCGCCGTGTATTCGCCCGGTCCACCGTGCTCGTGGCGCGCGCCGGGGGCACGGAATTAGACTTCACATTTGCCAGAGGTTTTCTCCAGTTGTAGTCCGTCGAACGACCCAGGGAGACCGGCCATGGCGACGCATACGTGGGAAACCGAACAGCGGCACCGCATCGACCAGGTCTTCACCGACCAGCAGGTGCGCGATGCCATGCCATCGGAGGAGGTCATCGCCGCCGCCGCGCGGCGCGGCCTGCGACTGGCCCAGATGGTCGACACCGTCGCGGCCGGGTATGCCGACAGGCCGGCCTTGGGTATGCGCGGTAGCGAACTCGGCACCGACGCCGCCGGGCGCCGGGTCCGTCGGCTGTTGCCGCGCTTCGACACCATGACCTACCGGGAATTGTGGTCGCAGGTGGGCGCGCTGGGCGCCGTGTGGCACCGAGACCCACAGTATCCGGCGCGTGCCGGTGACTTCGTCGCGATCCTCGGGTTCACCAGCCCCGGCTACATCACGATCGACTTCGCCTGCACCCGGCAGGGCGCGGTATCGGTGCCACTGCAGGTGAGCGCGACGCCCGCGCAGTGGGCGGCGATCCTCGCCGAGACCTGCCCGCGGGTGTTCGCCAGCAGCCTGGAGATGCTCGCCGGGGCCGTGGACGCGGTGCTGGCCGGAACCGCCGCTCCGCAGCAACTGCTGGTCTTCGACTACCACCCCGAGGACGACAGCGACCGTGCCGCCATGGAGGACGCCCGCCACCGCCTGGCGCAGGCCGGCAGTCCCATCGTGGTGGCCGAGCTGAACACCGTGCTCGACCGAGGCAGCAGCCTGTCTCCCGCCCCGTTGTTCGTGCCCGCCGCCGGCGAGAATCCGCTGTCCATGCTCATCTATACCTCCGGCAGCACCGGCACCCCGAAGGGCGCGATGTATACCGAGCAGATGCTGGCCGCGATGTGGCGTACCCGCTTCGGAACCGATGGCATTTCGCTGCCCGCGATCGAGCTCAACTACATGCCACAGAGCCATCTGGCGGGGCGGATGCAGGTGGTCAGCACGCTGATGCGTGGTGGCACCGCGTATTTCACCGCCGGCAGCCACATGTCCACCCTGTTCGACGATTTCGCGCTGGTGCGGCCCACCGAGGTGTCCTTCGTGCCGCGGGTGTGCGATCTGGTATTCCAGGAGTTCGTCAGCGAGGTGGAACAGCGCGTCGCGGACGGCGCCGACCGCACCACCGCCGAGCGTGAGGTGCGAATCGATCTGCGGGAGCGGCAGTTCGGTGGCCGCGTGCTGGCGATGAGTTGCGGGACCGCGCCGCTGTCCGCGGAGACGCGGGCCTTCATCGAGTCCGTGTTCGAACTGCCGCTGCACGACGGGTACGGTTCCACCGAGGCCGGAGGCATCATGCGGGACAACCACATTCACCGACCCCAGGTGCTGGACTACAAGCTCGCCGACGTGCCCGAACTCGGCTACCACCACGACGACCGGCCGCATCCACGCGGCGAGTTGCTGGTGAAGACGATGACGATGTTCCCCGGGTACTACAAGCGGCCCGAGCTCAGCGCGGAGGTGTTCGACGCCGATGGCTTCTACCGCACCGGCGACATCATGGCCGAGATCAGCCCCGACGAACTGGTGTATGTGGACCGGCGGAACAACGTGCTGAAGCTCTCACAGGGCGAATTCGTCGCCGTGTCCCAGCTGGAGGCCGTATACGCGATCAGCGCGCTGGTCCGGCAGATCTACGTGTACGGCTCGAGCGAGCGCGCCTACGTGCTCGCGGTGGTGGTGCCCACCGACGAGGCGCTGCATGCGCATCCGGACGATCTGAAGGCCGCCGTCCTGCAGTCGCTGCAGAAGATCGCGCAGGATGCCGGGCTGGCCTCCTACGAGATACCGCGCGACATCATCATCGAGACGCGCCCGTTCACCCGCGCCGAAGGGCTACTGTCCGGCGTCGGAAAACTGTTGCGGCCCAAGCTGAAGCAGCGCTACGGGGAGCGGCTGGAGGAACTCTACCGGGAGCTGGAGCGCCAGCAGACCGACGAATTGACCGCGTTGCGAAGCGGTATCGGTGACCGGCCGGTGCCAGAGATCGTGCACCGGGCGGTGCGGGCACTACTGGGCTGCGCCGACGCCGATATCCGGCCCGACTCGCACTTCGGCGATCTCGGCGGAGATTCGCTGTCGGCGCTGTCGCTGTCCAACCTGCTGCAGGAGATCTTCGGGATACAGGTGCCCGTCGGCGTGATCGTCAGTCCCGCGGTCGATCTGCAACAGCTGGCCGGATACCTCGAGGAGGAGCAGGTTACCGCAGGGCGGCGCGCGACCGCGGTCTCGGTGCACGGCACCGGCGATCGGATCCGCGCCGCCGACCTCACACTGGAGAAGTTCATCGACACCGGCACTCTGGAGGCCGCGCCCGCGCTGCCGGCGGCGGCCACGACGCCGCGGACCGTGCTGCTCACCGGCGCCAACGGATACCTGGGCCGGTTCCTGTGCCTGCGCTGGCTGGAGCGGCTGGACGCCGTCGACGGCGCGCTGACCTGCATCATCCGCGGCAAGGACGCGGACGCGGCGCGCGCACGGCTGGACGCGGTGTTCGACTCGGGCGATCCGGCGCTGTTACGGCACTACCGGGAGCTGTCCGAACGCCGGCTGCAAGTGCTACCCGGCGATATCGGTTACCCGAATCTCGGTCTGACGGAAAAGGATTGGCAGCGGCTGGCGGACACCGCCGACATGGTCGTGCATCCCGCCGCGCTGGTGAACCATGTGCTGCCCTACGACCAGCTGTTCGGCCCCAACGTCGTCGGCACCGCGGAGGTGATCCGGCTGGCCCTGACCGCCAGGCGCAAGCCGGTTACGTACCTGTCCTCGGTGGCGGTGGCCGGCCAGGTGCCGCCCGGGAAGTTCGCCGAGAACGGCGACATCCGCGAGATGAGCCCGGAGCGGACACTCGACACCAGCTACGCCAACGGCTACGGCAACAGCAAGTGGGCCGGCGAGGTGCTGCTACGGGACGCGCACGAGCGGTTCGGGCTGCCGGTGGCGGTGTTCCGCTCCGACATGATCCTCGCGCACAGCTATTACGCCGGGCAGCTCAATGTGACCGACATGTTCACCAGGCTGCTCCTCAGCATCCTGGTGACCGGCATGGCACCGAAGTCGTTCTACCGCACAGACTCCGGCGGCCATCGGCAGCGGGCGCACTACGACGGCCTGCCCGCAGACTTCACCGCCGAGGCGATCGTCGCCCTAGGCGGCCGCGCCGCCGGCGGCTATCAGAGCTTCGACGTCCTGAACCCCTACGACGACGGCATCTCCCTGGACCAATTCGTCGACTGGCTCATCGACGAGGGCCACCCCGTCCAACGCTTCGACGACTACAGCGAATGGCTGTCCCGCTTCGAGAGCGCCCTGCTGGCCCTACCCCAGCAGCAACGCCAGCAATCCGTCCTCCCGCTTCTGGACGCCTACCGCACCCCCGCCGAACCCACCCGAGGCTCCGTGCTCCCCGCCGACCTCTTCCGCATCGCCGTGCAGCAGGCCAATCTCGGCCCCGACGCCGACATCCCCCACCTTTCCCCCGCCCTTGTCCACAAGTACGTCGACGACCTACACCTGCTGAAGCTCCTCTGACCCCAGCAGAGGACCAGGTCGGTCAGCCGGTCCCCATCGATGTGAATTCTGACCAGCCACCGGCGCGCTCGTTCGGGGGCAATGCCGGCCCTGCTTCCGCAGCGTCTCAGCGGTCATACCCCGCCGGGCCGAGACCGCCTCGATCGCGGCCCACTCGCTGTCGTAGTCGTCGCGGTGATCGACGACCAGCCGAACCGCCTTGGCCCTGGTCGCTTCGTCGTACTTCGCAGGCATGAAGCGCCCGTCTTTCCCGAGAAAGAAGGTGAGCACCAAACCTGGTGCGATTCACTCCATCGCCGCAGTAGTTCGTCGGGCGTCCGCACCCGCGGCGCCCATGCCGCGGCTCCCGCTTTGCTCGCCGCCAGATCGTTGGGTTCGAGCGAGAGGAACAGGATGCTCGTGGGGCCTGGTGGGGCACCGTGCTGGGCAGCGACTTGGCTGAGGATCGCGCGGAACATCTGCTCACGTGTGCGCCCGTCGGCGTTCGTGGTGCCCGATCTCGGTGGGGACGTTAATCAGCCCATTGGGCGCTGACCACCGCAAGGTGAGGATGTAGGGAGGTGCCGAACGGGTCATTCTCGGGAGCGAGTCAAGCCAGGGTTGTGGACGATGCACAGGTTTCCGATTCCCTGACCGATTCGGCGGCCGATCCCCAGTGGCGAATTCTCTGCAATACTTTGCCACTGCTCGACCCGCCTGACAGGTCGGGCACTGTCCTCGACTCGCTGCCACGTCCAGCGTGCCCAGCGGCCGTAACAAGGAGTTCTGTGTACAACCATGCCATTTCGGCCGGACCGTTCACGCGTCGCCTTGTGGTCCTGATCGGCGTCGCCTGCGCCGTGGCCGGTTGCGGGGTCGCCACCGACACGGCACATCCGACAACGACGGTCTTGAAATCTCTCACGCTGGCCACCGTTCCGCAAACAACGACCGTTGCGCCATCGAGCACTCCTGACCCGACGCTACTGCCCCTCACAACGATTCCTCCCACGACGACGGCTGTGCCGGCGTCCCCGGCGGCTGTCATGCCCGCCGTCGTGTGCATGAATCTGCAGGACGCACAGAACAAGATCCACGCGGCTGGTGTCTTCTACTCCCGATCGAAGGACTACACGGGCAAGGGCCGCCACCAGATCATCGATCGCAACTGGATCGTGGTCGCCCAATCCCCCTCCCCGGGAACCCCTTTCGGTGAGGGCGATGCGGTCCTGTCCGTTGTCAAATATGGCGAACCCAACAACTGCTGACGCCATCAATCCTTCTCCAGAACGCACGATCAGCTAGCAACTCTGGGTACCCGACAGGGCTTTCGCCGCGTTTTGAACACGGGACCAGCAAGCGGATCATCGAGCGCGCCCTCGCTGACCACAGATCAGTAGTCCGCATGGATGCCCGGTTGAGGACGCATGGATAGCATGCCTGACTCAGATTGACAGCGCGACAACGGATCTACTGTGATCTGAAAAAGTGACTACACCGGCGCCTCGTCGCCGGCTGAACCGTCTCACCAGGGGACTTCGACGACCACAACCGGCTCCCCAGCGCGAACCGAGCCTGAACCAGAACCAGAGTCGGAACCAACTCCCGAGACCGATCCACGCCACGACCGACTCGGTCGGATAGACAAGGCGGCGACATGGGACGGCCGGCTGAAGCTCGGCGCGATCGTGACTGTCCCGTACACGCCGCCCCGGGGAACCAAGCCGCTCCGGCACACGCGCCGCTCAGGGGCGGCGGAACGACAGAATCTGCTGTGCTGCAACAGAGTTCGCCACCACAGATCTGAAAGGTTGTCGCCTGGAGCGCCACACGGAAATGAGGGCCGGCTCCCTACGAGCGACTGGGTCCCTGCAACCCGAAATCGAGGGCAAGGCGAATTTCGTTCATCCCGGGTAGCGTGCGCCACGGTCCACGCTTGTCGACGTGATCGAATCCGCTGCGGCGCCGACGAGCGAAGGCTCGGTCGAATCGGCGGCCGGTGCCTCGCCGCCGCGATTGCGGCCGGCCCCTGCGACGGGGCCGACGCACAGCCCCCTATCGGTGTGGAGTGTTCATGTAGGCGGATCCTGCACTCGCCATTGCGGCGGCCTTACCGAGCAGATCGAAGAGGACTCCGATGATTGCCATGTTGATCGTGTTCCTAACTGCCAGCGTATTGGTGGATCTTTATTCCGATGACAACCGATATCACACGGCCGCCTGTCCCGCACCTCACCAGTTTCGCGCCGCGGCGGCTTAAATCTGTCGGCGGATCGGTCACTGAATCGGTCGAGCGCAGCGCACGGCACCTTGTCGACGTCAAGCGTTCATGGACGATTTCGATTGACAGAGCGACCGGTATGAGGAAACAGAGAAAGAACAGTCGCGGAATTCGAAGGCAACGAAGTCGCATGATGCGAGATTCGCCACATCACTACTCGTTCCGGCATCAAGAATTAAATGGGTCATCGAATGGGTCATCGAATCGGTCGCTGCGGGACGGCAAGTCGATACTGTCGCGCTGACCAGCGCTTACTGGTTCACGGCGTGCAATTCTTACTGTCCAGTACATTTTGCGAACCCTGATGATAGGCAGTAACGTCTCACAAAACTGCGTAATCCGAGCAGGACCGCGAGCTCTCGCGCTCATCACGTTCGCTGCCGGGGAGGAATCAGTTCACCAGCGAACAGATGCGACGCCACTAACGGGAGTGGGGCGTCGAACGCGTCTGTCGGAAAGTATCAGGGGAGTTCATGACAGCGGTCGTTGCGGTTCATACCGAGCCGGAAGGCATTCCGAATACCCACCCACCGTTTGCTTTCCGTGGCGTCGCGTTGATGTCTGCGATCTCCGCGATAGTGTTGACGGTGACAGCGGGGCGTTATGAGTTCTTCGGCGACGAACTCTATTTCCTTTCCGCCGGACGACGACTCGACTACACCTATGCGGATCAGGGCGTGGTGGTGGCCTTGTTCGCCCACATCGCGGACGTGCTCGCGCCGGGATCGGTGACGGCGGTGCGGTTCCCGGCCGTCGTGATGGGCGTGGGTGCGATCGTGGTGTCGGCGCTGATCGCCTACGAACTCCGGGGCAGCCGCCGCGTCCAGCTGCTCGCCGCGGGCACCTACGGGACGTCCTACCTGCTGGTGACCCAGTGCGCGTTGAGCACGTTCTCCTTCGACGCCACCCTCACGGCCGTGATCACCTGGTTGTTCATCCGCTGGGTTCGTACCCGTCAGGACTGGCTGATCGTCGTGGCGGGATTGGTTGCGGCCCTTGACATGCAGGTGAAGTGGATGATCCCACTGGTGTGGGCGTGCCTCGGTCTGGCCGTCATCCTGTGTGGTCCCCGGGAGGTCTTGCGCCGCCCCGCGTTGTGGGTGGCCACCGGCATCCTCGCCTTGTCGCTGGTCCCGATCCTGTACTGGCAGTCGCGGCACAACTGGCCGCAGCTGGCCATGGGCCCGATCATCGGCGCGGAGCAGGACGCCACGGGTTACGGTCCGCCGGGATTCTTCCCGCAGTGGCTCGGATTCGCCGGCTTCCTGGGCACAGTGCTGATCGCGATCGGGTTCTGGTCGGTGATCAAGCTGGAGTCGCTGCGTCCGTATCGCTTCATCGCGGTCGCCCTGCTGCTGATGACCGCCTTCGTCGTCATCACGCACGGCCGGCCGTACTACCCGACTGGCTTCTTCCCCGCCATGTTCGCGATCGGGGCCGTCGGCCTGTGGCAGTATCCCCGGAAACGGTGGATGAACCTGGCGATGGCTCCGATCGTCGTGCTCACGGTGGTGACGTTCATCGGCACACTCACCCTCCTGCCGCTGCCTCCCGACTGGCGCAGCCAGACTCAGAACGCCATCGATCTCGGCATCCGGTCGGCGTTCTGGGGAACCACCAATTGGTCGCGCATGGTTTCGGCCGTCGACGCCGGTTACGAGACGCTGACGCCTGAGGAGAAGGCGCACTCCGCGATCGTCACCCAGGGCTATTGGCAGGGAGGCGCGGTCGAGGAGTTCGGCGGGAGGTACCACCTGCCGGCCACCTACAGTCCGAGCCGAGGCTTCGGATTCTTCGGCCCGCCACCGGATTCGGCGACCACGGTGATCTACGTCGGCCTGGACACCGCCGAGCCCAACCTGCGATCCCATTTCGCCGAGGTCGAACGCACGGGGCAACTCGACGATCCCATGGGCATCCCCGGCATCGACCGCATGGTCGCCGTCTGGAAATGCAAAGGGCCGAAACAGCAGTGGTCGATCATATGGGATTCCATGACCACGCTGTACTTCGATCTCGGCCAGTGGCACGACTCTCGGGCCACTACTCGGCCCACGCACTGAGCGACAGGACGGCATCACTGCGGATGCTGGGCGAGCGGAGACAGCTGGTGCCGATGGGCGCGGGTGCGCCCGGTACTGCGGACCCCTAACGACGAGTTCTCTTGCCACAGTGGCGATTCCGGCGGCGTTCAGCTGCCACCGTGGGGCCTGTGCGACGCGCTGACCGTCGACTACTGCCTCAAAGGCCGGCGGGCACACGATCGCGTCGGCCACCTCGGCGATGGCGCGCAGGGTAGCAGTCCGCCGCGCCCTCGGTGCATGCGAGCGCGGAGATGTGTGCCGCTCCAGCCACAATGCGAGACCGCCTGTGCTGGTGGGCCCTTGGCAGCCGATCGCCCGGGCCTTATCAGGTGGACAGCATCACGGGGTCCCGTCACTCGCACTGCAAAATCGAGCTGGGCTTACTGTCTGCCCTGCGCGGGGCCATGCCTGACAGGATCGTGGCGATCTGTGTCAGTGGGGCGGGTTGCCATGTGGCTGGAGGACGATGGTGGCCATGCAGAGCACACTTATCGATGTGAAGACCGGCGCCGTCGAGGTGGTTCACGATCTGACACCGTATTGCGCGGAGTTCCTGCGCGAGGCTGCAGCAGGCCGCGATGGGCTGCTGCACGTTTTCGTCCCGCACGCAACAGCGGGCATTGCGCTCATCGAACTCGGTGCGGGCAGCGATGTCGATCTCCTCGCCGCCTTGGAGGATCTACTGCCCCGCGATGATCGCTGGCGTCACGCGCACGGCTCGCGCGGGCACGGACGATCTCACGTCATGCCCGCGCTGATTGCCCCCTACGCGAGCATCCCGGTGCTGGGCGGTGAGATGGCTTTGGGGACCTGGCAATCGGTCGCGATGGTCGACCTCAACGTCGACAATCCCGTCCGGCAGGTGCGGCTGTCATTTCTGGTCGGCTGAACACCGCGGGACCCGCGGGAAAACTGGAGCGTCTACAGAGCTGGCGCCAGCGTTGTCCCCGGCGTGGACGTGCCCGAGGAGTTCTTCCGCCCGGTCGAAGTAGTCGCCAACGTGGATGCTGTCCGGTGCGAGTAGCCGAGCCGCTCGCACCAGAAGGCGGCGCATCGGCTGTTGGGCAATTCCGTGCGCGCTCCACCTCGGTCCGAAGCTCGTCCGTGGCTGGTGCCTGGACTCACCCCGCTGAGACGCTTGACTGGTTCCAAACAGGGGGACAAGACTTCATTGCGTGCCTACGGCCACGGAATTCCAGCAGATGCTGCGAGGAGTTTCGCTACGCGTCACCGCACCGCGGTTGGCAATACTCATCGCGGTGCACGACCACCCGCACGCCGACACTGACTCGATCATCCGAGCAGTGCGATCCCAACTGCCCACGGTATCCCATCAGGCGGTGTACGACTCGCTGCACGCACTCACCGCGGTCGGCCTGATCCGGCGTATTCAGCCAGCCGGTTCCCTCGCCCGCTACGAGACCCGGATCGGCGACAACCATCACCATCTGGTCTGCCGTGAATGCGGATTGATCGCCGATGTCGACTGCGCGATCGGGGACGCGCCGTGCCTGACCGCGTCCACCGATCATGGTTTCGCGATCGACGAGGCCGAGGTCGTGTATTGGGGGCTGTGCCCGGCCTGCGCGCCCGCACAGGCCACCTGATCAATCGCTTTCGTCCCATGAATCAGGAAGGAACGCCGTGACCTCCGAGAATCGCCCACCCACCGAAACCCACAGCACGAGCGAGAGCGAGAACCCCGCGATCCCCTCGCCCAGCCCCGCGACCGATCGCCGGCCCCGCACAGTGAGCGACTGGTGGCCCGAGCAGATCGATGTGTCTGTGCTGCACGCTCATTCCGCCAAATCCAGCCCTCTCGGTCCGGACTTCGACTACCGTGCAGCCTTCGCCGGGCTCGACGTAGAGGCGCTGCGGGCCGATATCGCCGCCGTCATGACCGACTCCCAGGACTGGTGGCCCGCCGATTACGGCAATTACGGCGGCCTGTTCATCCGCATGAGCTGGCACGCCGCCGGCACCTACCGGATCTCCGACGGGCGCGGCGGCGGCGGGCAGGGCGCACAACGGTTCGCGCCGCTCAACAGCTGGCCCGACAACGCCAATCTGGATAAGGCACGCCGGTTGCTGTGGCCTGTCAAACAGAAGTACGGTATGCAGCTCTCCTGGGCCGACCTGCTGGTTTTCGCCGGGAACGTGGCCCTCGAGACAATGGGCTTCCGGACGTTCGGGTTCGGTTTCGGCCGCCCCGACATCTGGGAGGTCGAAGAGGTGTACTGGGGTCCGGAGGACACCTGGCTCGGCGACGAGCGCTACAGCGGTGAACGCGAACTCGCGAAACCGTTCGGCGCGGTCCAGATGGGTTTGATCTATGTCAATCCCGAAGGCCCCAACGGCCGCCCCGACCCGGTGGCCGCGGCCCGAGACATCCGGGAGACATTCGGCCGCATGGCCATGAACGACGAGGAGACCGCCGCGCTGATCGTGGGTGGTC
Organism: Nocardia niigatensis NBRC 100131; assembly: GCF_000308655.1. Lineage (GTDB taxonomy): Bacteria > Actinomycetota > Actinomycetes > Mycobacteriales > Mycobacteriaceae > Nocardia > Nocardia niigatensis. The sequence continues at coordinate 175,829 of NZ_BAGC01000053.1, forward strand.
ATACCTTCGGCAAGACCCATGGTGCCGGCGACGCGACCCTGGTCGGGCCCGAACCCGAAGCCGCCCCGATCGAACAGCAGGGGCTGGGTTGGCGGAGCTCCTTCGGCAGTGGAAAAGGCAAGGACGCCATCACCAGTGGGCTCGAGGTGGTGTGGACCCCGACTCCGACCGTGTGGGACAACAGTTTTCTGGAGACCCTGTACGGGTTCGAGTGGGAGCTCACCAAGAGCCCCGCGGGGGCGTACCAGTGGAAGGCCAAGGACGACGCCGGCGCCGGCACTGTCCCCGACCCGTTCGGCGGCGCGAGGCGTGGCCCCACCATGCTGACCACCGATCTGTCGCTGCGTGAGGACCCGATCTACCGCGAGATCACCAGCCGCTGGCTCGACCACCCGGAGGAGCTGGCGGACGCGTTCGCCAAGGCGTGGTACAAGCTGCTGCACCGCGATATGGGTCCGATCAGCCGCTATCTCGGCCCGTGGGTGCCCGAGCCGCAGCTGTGGCAGGACCCGGTGCCCGCGGTCGATCACGAATTGATCGACGAGCCCGACATCACGGCCTTGAAGCGCAGGATCCTCGAGTCGGGTCTGTCGGTGGCCCAATTGGTCAAGGCCGCGTGGGCATCCGCGGCCAGCTTCCGCAGCACCGACAAGCGCGGCGGCGCCAACGGCGCGCGGATCCGCCTCGAACCCCAAAGGAGTTGGGAGATCAACGAACCGGCCGAGCTGGCGAAGGTGCTGCCGGTGCTGGAGCAGATTCGTGACGAGTTCAACGCTTCGGCCACCGGTGGTAAGCAGGTCTCACTGGCGGACGTGATCGTGCTCGCCGGCTCCGCCGCCATCGAGAAGGCGGCCGCCGCCGCGGGCCACGCCATCATGGTGCCGTTCCGGCCGGGCCGCACCGACGCCTCACAGGAGAACACCGATGTGGAGTCGTTCGCGGTGCTCGAACCGCGCGCCGACGGCTTCCGCAACTTCGTGCGGTCCGGGGAGAAGGCGCCGGTCGAGCGCCTGCTGGTCGACCGGGCGTACATGCTCGGCCTGACGGCCCCCGAACTGACGGTGCTGCTCGGTGGCCTGCGTGTGCTCGGCGCGAATCACGGCGGCGCCGAACACGGCGTGTTCACCGATCGGCCCGGGGTGCTGACGAACGACTTCTTCGTCAATGTCGTGGACATGGGCACCGAGTGGAGGTCCGCGCAGACAGAGAACACCTACGAGGGCTTCGACCGCGCCACCGGTGAGCACAAGTGGACGGCCACCGCGAACGACCTCGTCTTCGCCTCGCATTCGGTGTTGCGGGCCATCGCCGAGGTCTACGCCCAGCGGGGAATCGAGCAGAAGTTCCTCGACGACTTCGTCGCGGCCTGGGTGAAGGTGATGGAGAACGATCGTTTCGATCTGACCTGACCCGGGATCGCCGATGCTCGGGCAGGCCGGCAGTCCCGAGCATCGGCCGGGGCCGTGGTCAGGAGATCACGGCATCGACGGCATTCTTCGGCGCCGACGGCTACGGCGGTGAACGAGGGGCGTCCGTGCGCAACGCACACACCCGCGAATGCCTCGGCGGCCTGGTCGAGCGGTCGATCACCGCCCGCCGATCGGCTCATCGACGAACTCGACCGCATCGCCGTCGACCGCGGCTATCCTGCCGCGCTGCGCTGCGACCACGGGCCGGAGCCGGCCTGCCAAGCGATGGCCGAAAACATAATCGGTGCCACGGGATTCGAGCGCAGCGCGCAGCTTCGGGTCGCCGCCGTACACCTCATCGCCGGTCACCCAGGGGGCGGGCACACCGGCGTCGAGTGCACCGACGATCAATTGTTTCGCCAGAGCGGGTTTGGTGGCGAAACCCACGTCGGCGGGGCACACCGGCCCGCTCACAGCGGTCCGGGTCGCCCGTCCACGACTTCGGCAGATAGGGCGCGCGGTCGAGGAACGCGTGCCCAGCGCGGGTGGCATAGGTGAGATACACCGCATGCTCGACTCCGAGGCGTTCGACCACTCCTGCCCCTGGCTGTTTTCGATTCTGCCCGCCGTGCCGGTGTACTGACGTTGCACCCCGACGGTCTGCACGCCCTTCTTGATGTCGCCGGTCTCGTCCACCACAAGCGTCGCATCGACGTCACCCAAATGCTCGATCACTAAGGCGCGCAGGTCATCTCGCAGCCCGTCCTCATCGCCGCCCGCCGCCGACAACAGACGCTGCATCGCATCCGGCGACCGATCACCGCAATGCTCTGGCAATGTCCAGCAGTTCTTGGCCGGCAGGTCCGACATCATCGCGGTCAACATCCTTGCCGCGGTCCGGCGAGTCCGCACGAACCGCGCCCCGATCCTGCCGGTCAGCTCGTCGAACTGTCGCCGCCACCGCAGGACGGCTCCGCTGTCGGGCGCGGCCACCGCCAATTCAGTTGTGTCCCAAACAAACACAACATGAACACGCGGTGGCCGCGCCACTTCCAGCGCCCTGACCAACAGCAGCATCGATCACGAAGTCCGGCTGGAGTACCGGGCGATTCCCGAAGTTCGGACCGCGGGCGTAAACAACCTCATTGCCAGCAACAGCTAGGTAGTGATTTCGCCAATGTTACGAATGGGCGGGTTCGCGGGCTACCGATTGTTAATGGTGTCTGCAAAAACCCAAGATTGTGATTACAACGCATCGAACTCACACCATGACATGCGTCGCCGACCAGGGTGGTATTTCCTCGAATTCTGTTGTGGCACAGACTATTACTGGATCATGACCGCCATGCGCTCATCGTGAACAGGCGGCAACGTCGACTTCTTCCGTATGTGACCAATCCGAAATACCCCGAGCGTCAACTTAACTCATCGGTGAGCCGCTACCCCCGCTCGGCAGACGGTCCGCAATCACTGATTCTCGCCTATCTTTCGCAGGAGATGACTATGTCCGCACCCACCAAGACGACCGCCGACATCGACAAGGCCATCGAGGAGAACATCGCCAAGTCCCTCGCTGAGATCCCGCATCCGGCGCTGCCCAAGGGCACCAATATCTACGGCGCGACGAAGATCTTCCCCGACTATCAGGCCGAGGCGGGCGAGACCTACTTTACGCTGGTGCACGGTATCGCCCACGAGTCGTCGGTGAGTTTCGTGGCGGTGCTGCAGGCGACCCGTGCGCTGCGGAAGGGGTTCGAGTCCGCCATCTACTTCTATGGTCCCGGCGCGATCAATGCCATTGCCACCCGCGGCTTCCCGACCACCGGTGACAGCGGGTTCCCCGGCGAGCAGAACATCAACGAGGCGCTGTCTACCTTCATCAAGGAGGGCGGAAAGGTGTTCGCCTGCCGCTTCGGCCTGGCCCTGCACGGCGCCCGCGAAGAGGACCTCATCGAGGGCGTGATCCCCGCGCACCCGCTGGATGTGCAGGACGCGCTGATCCACTACGCGCGCAAGGGCGCCATCATCAACTCCACCTACCAGGTGTAGGCGGCAGCCATGACCGAGGTATCCACACGAGTAGACCTCGCGCTACTCGGCATCCGCGTCGATGTACCGGTGCAGCGCCGTTCCGGAGCCGGGCCCAGCGACGACGGTCATGTGCTGTTCGGGGGTGCCGGCGCTGCCATCCCCATCCGCTCCGACTCGCCGTACACCCTGCGTGGCGACCGACTGCTCCTCGACGGCGCCGACCTCGGCGTCTCGGTGGAACCGGTGCGGCGGCCGCGTTTCTATGATCTAAGGACCGCCGACGGCGTCGCCTATGAGCAGATCGCCAAACTGCACGGCGCGGACGTCCTCGCGACCACTGTCGTGCAAACCTGCATCCGTTACGCCGAGGACCAGCGCTGCCGGTTCTGTGCCATCGAGGCATCCCTCGACGCGGGTCTGACCATCGCGGTCAAGCGCCCCGAGCAACTGGCCGAGGTCGCCGCCGCGGCGGTCCGGCTCGACGGGGTGCGCCAAATGGTCATGACCACCGGCACCTCGGCCGGAAAGGACCGTGGTGCAAGGCATCTCGCACGCTGCGTGCGAGCGGTCAAGCGGGCGGTGCCGAATCTGCCCATTCAGGTGCAGTGCGAGCCGCCAGGGGATCTGGCCGTGCTCACCGAACTGCACGAGGCGGGGGCCGACTCCATCGGCATCCACGTCGAGTCCCTCGACGACCGGGTGCGCGCCCGGTGGATGCCCGGCAAGTCCACCGTGCCGATGGCGGAGTACAAGGCGGCGTGGGCCGAGGCGGTCCGCGTGTTCGGCCGCAACCAGGTCTCGACCTACCTCCTGGTCGGCCTGGGCGAAGAACCTGACGAATTGGTTTCCGGCGCAAGGGAATTGATCGCCATGGGCGTCTACCCGTTCATCGTCCCGTTCCGGCCACTGGCCGGGACGCTCGCCGTCGACGTCGACAGGGCGATCGCACCCACGCCGGAAATGCTCGAGGACGTCACCCGCCGGGTCGCCCTCGAACTGCGCGCTGCCGCGATGTTCGGCGCAGGGCAGAAGGCAGGCTGCGCGGCATGTGGGGCGTGCAGCGTGCTGCAGACCGCGGGAGGCTGACATGACCACCACCGAACCCTCTCGGACACAACGCTCCTGGATCGACGACGCACCCGAGCCCAGCGCAGTATCTCTCGATTACTGCGTCCTGTCCGGGCATCCGGATCCGGTCGAACCCGAGGACGGATTCCTGATCCGCCCGGCCGACGTCCGGCAACTGGCCGCCTACCGGGCACTGCGCCGCGAGAACTTCGTGATCGAGCAGGGCTTGTTCCGCGGCAGCGACGCCGACGATATCGACGACGACCCACGCACTACCGTGCTGGTCGCCCTGACACCGGACGGCACCGTACTCGGTGGCGTCCGGGTCGCACCGGCCACCGCCGAAGACCTCGGATGGTGGACCGGTAGCCGCCTGGTCGTGGACTGCGGACGCCGCACCCGCGGCGTGGGCAACGCCCTGGTCCGCACGGCCTGCGCCTACGCCGAGAGCAACAATGTGCTGCGTTTCGAGGCGACCGTGCAGGCGCGCTACGCCGCCATGTTCACCCAGCTGGGCTGGATTCAGCTGGGCGAGAAGGAGATCAACGGGACGCCCCACGCTCGGATGCGCTGGCCGATCAACCGCATCGAACGGTTGGCCCACGCCACCAAGTCGATGCTCGGCCCGCTGCTGGGCGACCTCGGTGGACAATCGATGACTCTGGGCGGCAATGGATTCCGGGGCGACGACGGCGCCCCGGTGCCCGGCAGCGACCTCATCGCCGCCTGTGACGCGATCCTGCCATCGATGATGGAGCGTGATCCGGAATGGGCCGGATGGTGTTCGGTGCTGGTCAACCTCAATGATCTGTCGGCCATGGGCGCGGAACCCATCGGTCTGCTCGACGCCGTCGCCGCCCCGACACGCTCGTTGCTGACCAGGATCATGAGAGGACTGGCCCGCGCGAGCGAGACCTGGGGCGTGCCGGTCCTGGGCGGCCACACCCAGCTCGGCCCGGCATCGTTGTCGGTCACCGCGCTGGGTCGCGCAGCCCGTCCGGTGCCGGGCGGCGGCGGACGCGTCGGCGACCAATTGCGCCTCACCGCAGACCTCGGCGGCCGGTGGCGGCACGGATACCCAGGCCGCCAATGGGATTCGTCCTCCCACCGCGATGCCGCCGAGCTCCGCGCGCTGGGCCGGTTCGTCGCCGCGACCTCTCCCGCCGCCGCCAAGGACGTCAGCATGGCGGGAATCGCCGGAACGGCGGGCATGCTGGCCGAGGCATCCGGGGTCGGCGTCGAATTGGAGGTGGCGCGTATCCCGCGACCGGCGAATGCCGCTCTCGCGGAATGGATCACCTGCTTCCCCGGCTTCGCCATGCTGACCACCGACCGCCCCGAAGCCGCCATCGCCGACCCCGGCCCGGCCACATCCGCAGTGTGCGGCGTACTCACCTCCGCTCCCGGCGTGCGCCTGCGCTGGCCGGACGGAAGAACCACGACAGCGGTGCCTGGCACCGTCACCGGATTGGGACACTCATGACCGAACTAACGATGTCGGTGGCCGCCGCCGAATTCGGCCGCGACATGGAAGCCTGCTACGCCACCATCGCGGGGCTGATCGAACAGGCCCATGCCCGCGGCAGCCGTCTGCTGGTACTGCCCGAAGCCTGCCTGGGCGGATACCTGCCCAGCCTCGGCGGCGGAACCGAGAGCGACGAGGCCAGGCAACGCCGGCTACGGAGCCTGCCACCTGCCCTCACCCTCGATGGACCAGAGTTGCGCCGCATCGCCGAGATGGCCGGGGACCTGGTCATCACGCTAGGCTTCTGCGAAGCCGACGGCGACGTGCGCTACAACGCCGCCGTGACGCTGCATGGCGACGGAATTCTCGGCTCCTACCGCAAGGTGCACCAGCCACTCGGCGAAAACCTCTGCTACGCAGCGGGATCCGAATACCAAGCCTTCGACACCCCGGTCGGCCGGATGGGGATGCAGATCTGCTACGACAAGGCCTTCCCCGAAGCGGCCCGCGCTCTGGCACTGGACGGCGCGCAGATCATCACCTCGCTCTCGGCGTGGCCCACCGCCCGCACCGCCACCGCCGAACGCCTCGAGGACGACCGCTGGACACAGCGCTTCGACATCTACGACCGCGCCCGCGCCCTGGAAAACCAGGTGGTGTGGATCGCGGCCAACCAGGCCGGCACCTTCGGCTCACTGCGCTTCGTGTGCAGCGCCAAGATCGTCGGCCCCGGCGGCGAGATTCTCTCCAGCACCGGCACCGAAGCAGGGCTGGCCACGGCGACCGTCGACGTCGACCACGTGCTCGAACTCGCCCGCGGCGGCGGCATGTACAACCTGGGCGACCGGCGACCGGAGCTCTACAACCGAGTCGTCGCCAAGCACGGGGTCGTGGGACAGCCCGGCGTACCCGAACAGCTGGCGGCTGCTCATGCCTGAGATGACCTTCGACATCCGCTGGCCGAATGGCGCTGTCCAGAGCTGTTATTCGCCGTCGCTGGTCATTCACGACCACCTCGCTACCGGCGTGGACTATCCGGTCGACGAATTCCTGCGACGCGCCTCGACCGCGTTGACCATCGCCGCCGAACGCGTGAGGGAAAAGTTCGGCTTCTATTGCAGCTCCGCCGTGCAGACCCTGGACGCCATCGAAACCGCTGCCGCACAAGCCCGTACGGCCCCCGGCTCGGTGCGTGTGCTGTCGATGACCCCACCGTCGGCGCAGGCCGCTACCCCCGGAGGAAAACCGTGACCCCGCACCCTGATTCGAATCCCGTAGAGCACCACGACATCGTCGTGATCGGCGGCGGGCAGGCCGGGTTGTCGATGTCGTGGCATCTGAACGCACGCGGCATCGACCACGTCGTGCTCGAACGCGACACCATCGCCCACGAATGGCGCGACACCCGCTGGGACAACTTCACCCTCGTCACCCCGAACTGGCAGTGCGTACTACCCGGCTACAGCTACCACGGACCGGACCCGGACGGGTTCATGAAACGCGACGAGGTCTACGCCTGGTTGCGCAACTACGCCTATACCTTCGCCCCACCGGTGCGCGAGGGCGTCGCGGTCACCGCCGTCACCGTCGCGAAGGACGGGGGTTTCGACGTCGAAACCACCTCCGGCCCATTGCATTCCGATCAGATCGTGGTCGCCGTGGGCGGCTACCACACGCCGACCATCCCCCGCTTCGCCGAACGCCTGCCGGATTCGATCCGGCAATTGCACTCGGCCGAATACCGCAGTGCCGCGGACCTTCCCGAGGGCGCCGTCCTGGTGGTCGGCACCGGACAGTCCGGCGCGCAGATCGCCGAGGATCTGCACTTGGAAGGCCGCAAGGTGCATCTCGCGGTCGGCAGCGCGCCCCGTGTCGCACGGTTCTACCGCGGCCGCGACTGTGTGGCGTGGCTGCAGGATATGGGCCACTACGACATTCCGATCGAAGACCAGCCCGGCGGCCTCGGCAAGCGGGAGAACACCAACCACTACGTCACCGGCCGCGATGGCGGCCGCGACATCGACCTGCGGCAGTTCGCAGTCGAGGGCATGGCGCTCTACGGCCGCCTGGTCGACGTGGCAGATGGCGCGGCACATTTCGAATCGTCACTCGAGAAGGAGCTCGACGCCGCCGACGCCGTCGCCGAGAGCATCAAGGACTCCATCGACGCCTACATCGCCCGGACAGGCATCGACGCGCCCGTCGAACCGCGATACCAGCCCGTATGGCGGCCCGATCGCGAGATCACCGAAATCGACCTGGCCACCGCCGATATCACCGCGGTGGTGTGGTCGGTCGGGTTCCGCACCGACTACCGGTGGCTGCGGGTCGGGGTCTTCGACGGTGAAGGCCACCCGTGCCACAACCGCGGTGTCACCACCACCCCCGGCCTGTTCTTCCTGGGTTTGCCGTGGCTGCACACCTGGGGCTCGGGTCGCTTCGCCGCCATCGCACGAGACGCCGAGTACCTGGCCGATCAGATCACCGTCACCGCCCGCGCCACCGCCGCCGCCTGAGCACCGTCATGGCCGTCACACGAATCGCCGCTGTCGCAGCCCATTTCGGAGCCGACATCGCCCGGGCCCTGGACAAGATCACCAGCATCGTGGACCGGCTCGCCGACGATGGCGTCGACCTGCTCGTCCTGCCCGACGCCACCCTCGGCGGCTATATCGGTGACCTCCGGAACCCGGACCCCGCGACCGCGCCGGAGGCCATCGCCCCGGATGGGCCCGAGATCCGGCTGCTGTGCCGACTGGCGGGGGCCATGACGATTTGCATCGGCTACGCCGAATATGCCGACAGCACCCGGTACAACGCCGCGGTGTGCTTGACGGGCGACGGTGTCCTCGGACGACACCGCAAGGTCCACCAACCGGCTGGCGAACACCTGGCGTACGCCGCCGGAGACCGCTTCGCGGCCTTCGATACTCCGATCGGCCGGATCGGCATGCTCATCGACTACGACAAGACCTTCCCGGAGTCCGCGCGTGCCCTCGCCCTCGACGGCGCGCGCACCATCGCCGCCCTGTCGGCCTGGCCGGCAAGCGTCACCGATCGGGCTTCCCGAATGCCCAATGACCGCCAATCCCGGTTGTTCGATCTCTACGACCAGGCCCGCGCCGCCGAGAACCAGGTCGTGCTCGCGTCCTCCAACCAAACCGGGATCACCGGGAACCTGCGTTTTCTCGGCCAGGCCAAGGTGGTCGGTCCGGGCGGCGACATCCTCTCCCGAACCTGGTCCAAGGGCGGACTCGCGGTGGCCGACATCGACATCGACGCCGAGGTCGAACGTGCCCGCCGCGTGCTGCGGCATCTCGACGAACGCCGCGTGGACACCTACTACAACCTCTTGACAGACAAAGGCGGCCACTGATGCGGATCGCGCTGCTCACCTACTCCACCAAACCGCGCGGCGGCGTGGTGCACACGCTCAACCTCGCCGAGGCTCTCACCCGCCTCGGCGCAGACACGACCGTGTGGACCCTGGGCCGCGGCGGCGACGGGGCGTTCTTCCGGCCGGTCGAGCCGGGGGTCACGATACGCGTCGTGCCTTTCGAGGGCCTCGAGGGCGAGGCCGTCGGACCGCGAATCATGCGATCCATCAACGTCTTACGGGACGCCTTCAGACCCTCCGACTACGACATCGTGCACGCCCAGGACTGCATCAGCGCCAACGCCGTAGGGCGCTGTATCCGGACCATCCACCACCTCGACACCTTCACCACCCCCGAACTCGCGAGCTGTCACGAACGCGCCGTCGTAGAGCCCTACGCGCGGATCTGCGTGTCAGCCGCAGTCGCCGAGGAAGTCCACGCAGGGTGGGGCCTGCGGCCGACCGTCATCCCCAATGGCGTCGAGTACGAGCGCTTCGCCACTGCCGCAGGCGATTTCGCCGAGGCCGTCATGGCACGCGCCGGCTGGCAACGGCGGCTCGGCCGATACGTCCTGGCCTTGGGCGGAATCGAACCCCGCAAGGGCAGCCTCGACCTCCTCGAAGCCTTCGCCCTCCTCCGCCGGAATCACCTAAACCTGCATCTCGTATTCGCCGGCGGTGAAACACTTTTCGACTATCGCGACTATCGCTCCCGATTCCATGACCGGGCCGCCGAACTCGGCATCCGCCCCACGATCCTGGGGACGGTTCCCCACCCCGACCTGCCCGCGCTGATGGCCAGTGCCGCCATGGTCCCGTTCTTCTCCACCAAAGAGGGATTCGGACTCGCCGCTATGGAAGCCCTGGCCGCCGGAATCCCCGTTGTCGCACGCGATCTCCCCGTCCTGCGGGAGGTCTTCGGCGACACCGTCCAGTACGCCGTGTCGCCAGTCGACATGGCCGCAGGCATGTCCCACGCGCTGGCTACCGACCCATCCCGCGCCGAACGCGGAAAGGCGCTGGCCGCCTTGTTCAGCTGGGATCGGGCCGCGCGCGCCCACCTCGACTTTTACCGAGCCCACCCCGCCGACCTGCCCGACCGCACGCTGGCAACGCATCTCCGAGCTGGAGAGAACATGGACCCCAATCCAGCGCAAATTCACTCCGTCGACTCGGCCCGCGTCCCCTGGGCCCTGCTTGCGGAGCAGACCAGCGCGAACATCCCGGTGAAACCGCTCTGTTCCGAGCGGTGAGCCGCTGAGTCGGGCGGCGAAACACCGGCGAACAAGACGCGGAAACCGGCTTCGACAGCGGATGTTTTGCACCGCACCAGGTTCCGGGCGACGGCGCGCCGCGCTGGACGGTTCGGTCAGCGCGGCATGCGGCACGATCGCGCGTTCCTGTGGCTGAGATGATCTCGGCGCGTTGATCCTTGACTCGGGTTTGCGCGGCTCGTTCCGCCGCGCATGTTTTCCCGGTGTGAGGTCTTTCGATCAGAACGCACTGTCTATCCGGAAGACCGGATATCGGTCGGCGATCCTCTCGAATTCGTCCAGTGGCGCGTTGCGATCGATCGGAAAGTGGGGGCGCGCCCCGGGAGCCACCGCGAGGTATCGGCGCCGCGCCGCTGAGCGGCCGGACCGATGGTCGACGCCCCGCGGTTCGACCGCCGGAGCTTCATCCGTTCAGAGTGGGCGCTCGCTCGCGCGGGTGAGGCTCTCGGCGGCGTGGCGGGCGATGGTGCAGGCCTGGCGGGTTTGGGCTTCCGGGTGGGCGGTGTGCTGGTCCAGAGCCGCGCGGATGCGTTCGAAGGAGACGGCGGCTTCGGTGACCGCGTGGCGCAGGGCCGCGATGTGCGCGATGAGGTCCACCGCCTCGTGGGTGGTGAGGGTCACGCTCGGGTGCTCGTTCCCGGTGAAGATGGCTTCCGCGGCCGATTCGGCCCAGCGCGAGTGCAGTACGTCGATGATGTCGGCCACGCGGATCGCCTCCCACAAGTCACGGGCTCGGATGACGCTGCCCTCACGATACGTACGAGTAACCCCCTACCGGGGTGGTATCGAATGCAGCAGGGATGCAGACTACCCGGGACCGGCAGTCGCAACGTCGCCCGACCGGGCCAATGAAGTGCATTGGAAGGAGCTGGCGGTGTTCAGCCGTATTGCAATCGTGAACCGCGGTGAGGCTGCGGTTCGCCTGATTCATGCCGTCCGGGATCTCGCAGCGGAGACCGGACAATCGATCCAGATCATCGCATTGCACACCGATGTCGACCGGAGCGCGACCTTCGTGCGCGAGGCCGATATCGCGTACGACCTCGGGCCGGCGTCGGCACGCCCGTATTTGGATCTGAAGGCGCTCGAGCGCGCGCTGCTGGCGACCGAAGCCGATTCCGCCTGGGTCGGCTGGGGTTTCGTCGCGGAGGATCCGGCCTTCGCAGAATTGTGTGAGCAGATCGGGATCACCTTCATCGGTCCCAGCCCCGAGGCCATGCGCAAGCTCGGCGACAAGATCGGCGCGAAGCTGATCGCCGAGGAGGTCGGCGTGCCGGTCGCGCCGTGGAGCCGTGGTGGCGTCGACACTGTCGAGGCCGCCGTGGCCGCCGCCGAGGAGATCGGCTACCCGCTGATGTTGAAGGCCACCGCCGGCGGTGGCGGTCGCGGCATTCGCATGATCACCAACGAGGCCGAGCTGGTCGATGCCTACGAGCGCACCCGGCAGGAAGCCGCGCGCGCCTTCGGCAGTGGCGTCGTGTTCCTGGAGCGCCTGGTCACCGGCGCGCGTCATGTCGAGGTGCAGGTGATCGCGGACGGTCAGGGCACCGCTTGGGCGCTCGGGGTGCGCGACTGCTCGGTGCAACGACGCAATCAGAAGGTCATCGAGGAGTCGGCCTCGCCGGTGTTGCGCCCCGAGCAGGCCGCCGAGTTGAAGGCATCGGCCGAGCGGCTGGCGATCGCGGTCGGGTATCGCGGCGCGGCGACGGTCGAATTCCTGTACCACCCCGGTGACGAACTGTTCGCCTTCCTCGAGGTCAACACCCGCCTGCAGGTCGAGCACCCGATCACCGAGGCCACCACCGGTTTCGACCTCGTGCGTGCGCAGTTGCTGGTCGCCTCGGGCGGCCGGTTGGAGGGCGAGACCCCGGCCGAACGCGGGCACGCCATCGAGGCTCGGCTCAATGCCGAGGACCCCGACCGCGACTTCGCGCCCGCCCCGGGCCGCATCGCGCGCCTGGATCTGCCTGCCGGGCCTGGCATTCGGGTCGACACCGGCGTCAGCGAGGGCGACACCATCCCCGCCGACTTCGACTCCATGATCGCCAAGATCATCGCCTACGGCCGCGACCGCGACGAGGCCCTCGGCCGGCTGCGCCGGGCGATGTCGCAGACCCGGGTGGTCATCGAAGGCGGCTCCACCAACAAGAGTTTCGTGCTCGACCTGCTCGATCAGCCCGAGGTGATCGACGGCAGCGCCGACACCGGCTGGATCGACCGCGTCCGCGCGCAGGGACGGCTGGTGTCGCATCGCCACTCCGCGATCGCGGTGGCCGTCGCGGCCATCGACGCCTACGAGGAGGAAGAGCAGGCCGAGCGGAAGCGGTTGCTGTCCACCGCGGCCGGCGGCCGTCCGCAGGTGCAGCACGAGAGCGGACGCCCGCACGACCTGAAGCTGCGCGGTGTCGGCTACCGGGTGCGGGTCGCCCGCATCGGTGCGCACCGGTTCCGGATCGGGATCGAGGCGGGCGGCGAAATGAGCACCGCCGATGTGGATCTCGAACGCTTCGATCGCCACACCGGACAGATCGTGGTGAACGGCAGCCGATTCCGCGTCGTCACCGGCACACACGGCCCGGTGACGCTGGTCGATGTCGAAGGTGTCACGCACCGGATCAGCCGTGACGAGGGCGGTGTGGTGCGTTCGCCCGCACCGGCGCTGGTCGTCGCCACGCCGCTGGCCGTCGGCGACGAGGTCGAGGCGGGCACGCCGGTGCTCGTGCTGGAGAGCATGAAGATGGAGACGGTGCTGCGCGCACCATTCCGGGCGCGGCTGAAGGAAAGCGCGGTCTCGGTGGGCACCCAGGTCGAGACGGGCGCGCCGCTGCTGCGGCTCGAGCCGCTTGCCGCCGACGACGAGGCCGAGGACACCGCGGCCGCCGGTGCGGTCGAGCTGGATCTGCCCGGCGCCTCCGCGCCGGTGCGGCCGCACGAGGGCCTGACCCGCAGCCTGCAGGATCTGCGCAGCTTGCTGCTGGGCTTCGATGTCGACCCGCACGACGAGCAGCGCGTGCTCGACGACTACCTGGCCGTGCGCCGAGCCGCCGTCGCCGACAACCGCCGGCCCCTGTCCGACGAGGTCGAGCTCGTGCAGATGTTCGCCGACCTCGCCGAGCTCAGCACCAACCGGTCCTGGGAGGGCGGCGGCGCGCAGGGCCACGTGCACAGCGCCCGCGAGTTCTTCCACACATATATGCAGAGCCTCGACGTCGAGCGGGCCGGACTGCCGGAGTCGTACCGGGCCGATCTCTCGAAGGCGTTCGCGCACTACGGCGTCACCTCACTGGACCGCTCCCCGGACCTCGAGGCCGCGGTCTTCCGGATCTTCCTCGCTCAGCAGCGACCCGCCGACACCGTCACGGTCATCACCTCGCTACTGCGCGAATGGCTGCGCGAGCCGGTGCCGGACCGCGCGCTGCGGGAGCCGGCCGGTCTGGCACTGGAGCGCCTGGTCACCGCGACCCAGATCCGTTTCCCCGGCCTAGCCGACCTCGCGCGCGGCGTCGCGTACGCCTGGTACGGCCATCCGCTGCTGCGCCGCAACCGCGCCCGCGTATACACCACCGTGCGCAAGCACCTGAGTTTCCTTGACGCCCAGCCGGATACCCACGAGCGCGCCGAGCGCATCGCGGACATGGTGCGCGCCACCGAACCGCTGGTGCGGCTGCTCGGTCAGCGGCTGGTGCGCGGCAGCGCGGACAACACCGCCATGCTGGAGGTGCTGACCCGCCGCTACTACGGCAACAAGGACCTCACCAACGTGCGGACCGAGGAGTCGAACGGCCACCGCTTCGTCGTCGCCGAGCGCCGGGGCGTGAACCTGGTGTCGGCGGCGGTGAGTTTCGACGCGCTCGACACCGTCCTGCGCGGGCTGGCCGAGGTGGGCCGCAATACCGCCTCCGTCGAAGCCGACATCTACCTCAGCTGGGAGAAGCAGCCCGAGGACTTCGAAGCGATGGCGGTGGCGTTGCAGGAAGCGCTGGCGGCGCAACCGCTTCCGGGTCAGGTGCATCGGATCACCTGTACGGTGGCGGGCAGCGGCGGTGCGGTCATGCACCACCACTTCACCTTCCGGCCCGCGACTACCGGGATGAGCGAGGAACGGCTCATCCGCGGCCTGCACCCGTACATCGCCCAGCGGATGCAGATGCGGCGACTGCGGAAGTTCGACCTCACCCGGTTGCCGTCCTCGGACGACGAAGAGGTGTACCTGTTCCGGGCCGTGGCCAAGGGGAATCCGGCCGACGAACGGCTCATCGCGTTCGCGCAGGTGCGTGACCTGGCCGCGCTGCGCGAGCACGACGGCCGGCTGCTGGTGCTGCCGACCGCGGAGAGCACCATCGCCACCTGCCTCGACTCCATCCGCCGCGCGCAGACGCAGCGGCCGTCGAACAAGCGGTTCAACACCAACCGCATCGTCATGTACATCTGGCCGGTGGTCGATGTCACCCGCAGCGAGTTGGAGACGGTGATCGCCGGGCACGTGCAGCCGATGACGGCGGGCGCGGGGCTCGAGGAGATCCTGCTCATCGCGCGCCAGCGCGACCCGCAGACCGGTCAGTTGGAGAAGATCGCGGTGCGGGTCTCCTTCGACGCGACCGGCGGTGTCTCGGTGACCGTAGACGAGCGCACCGACGATCCGGTCGAGCCGCTCGACGAGTACCGGCAGAAGGTGCTGCGCGCCAGCAGCCGCAACACCGTCTACCCCTACGAATTGACCGGTCTGCTCGGCGATTTCACCGAATACGACCTCGACGGACAGTATGCGCTGGTGCCGGTCGACCGGCCCAAGGGCCACAACAAGGCGGCGCTGGTCGCCGGTGTGGTCACCACGGCGACCGAGCAGTACCCCGACGGGGTCACCCGTGTGGCGCTGCTCGGCGATCCGACGAAATCGCTGGGCGCGCTGTCGGAACCGGAGTGCCGCCGGGTGATCGCGGCCCTGGACCTCGCCGAGCAGATGCGGGTGCCGCTGGAGTGGTACGCGCTGTCCTCGGGCGCTCGCATCTCGATGCAGTCGGGTACCGAGAACATGGACTGGGTGGCGGCCGCGCTCAAGCGGATCGTCGAGTTCACCCAGGCCGGTGGCGAGATCAATATCGTGGTCAACGGCATCAATGTCGGTGCGCAGCCGTACTGGAATGCCGAGGCGACGATGCTCATGCACACCAAGGGTGTGCTGATCATGACGCCGGAATCGGCCATGGTGCTGACCGGCAAGCAGGCGCTGGACTTCTCCGGCGCGGTCTCCGCCGAGGACAACTTCGGTATCGGCGGCTACGACCGGGTGATGGGCCCCAACGGCCAGGCCCAGTACTGGGCGCCGAATCTGCTTGCCGCGCGGGACATCCTGATGTCGCACTACGACTACACCTATGTCGCGCCCGGTGAGCGGGGACCGCGCCGGATGGCGACGGGCGACCCGGTCGACCGCGACGTCTCCGATTTCCCGCACGTGCTCGACGGCAGCGATTTCACCACAGTCGGCGAGATCTTCTCCGCCACCCACAATCCGGATCGCAAGAAGCCCTTCGACATTCGCACCGTTATGCGGGCGCTGGCCGACCAGGACCACCCGGTGCTGGAACGCTGGGCGGGCATGGCCGACGCCGAGACGGCCGTCGTGCAGGACGCACGCCTGGGCGGAATCCCGGTGTGTCTGTTGGGCATCGAGTCGCGGGGCGTCTCGCGGCGCGGTTTCCCGGCCACCGACGGCCCCGACACCTACACCGCGGGCACGCTTTTCCCACAGTCGTCGAAGAAGGCGGCGCGCGCGATCAACGCGGCCAGCGGCAACCGTCCGCTGGTGGTGCTGGCGAACCTGTCCGGCTTCGACGGCTCCCCCGAGTCGATGCGCAAGCTGCAGCTCGAGTACGGCGCCGAAATCGGCCGGGCGATCGTCAATTTCGAGGGCCCGATCGTGTTCTGCGTGATCTCGCGCTATCACGGTGGCGCGTTCGTGGTGTTCTCGAAGGCCCTCAACCCGAACATGACGGTCCTGGCACTGGAGGGCTCCTTCGCCTCCGTGCTCGGCGGCGCCCCCGCCGCCGCGGTTGTGTTCGCGGGCGAGGTCAACGCGCGTACCGCCGCCGACCCCCGGGTCCGCGACTTCGAATCCCGCGCCGTCACGGCCTCCGGCACCGACCGCGCCACCCTGACCGCGGAACGTGACGAACTGCGCTCCTCGGTCCGCATCGAGAAGCTGGGCGAGGTCGCCGCCGAATTCGACCGCGTCCACAACATCGAACGCGCCGTCGAGGTCGGTTCGGTAGACGCCATCATCCGCGCCACCGAACTCCGCCCGCGCATCATCGAGGCCATCGAAACCGGCCTCGGCGCCCGCCGCTGACCGACCCCGACGGCGAACGTCCCGGCAGTCCAACTGCCGGGACGTTCGCAGTGGGTGGCCGCGGCGTCGCCAGCGTGACCAGGCCCAGGTGTGGTCGGCGGGGTGGTGGCGGGTGAGGACGAAGGCGATGAGCAGGCGGCGGATCTCCGGTAGCGTGAAGGTGATCATGCTGGACGGCTTTGACGACCAGCAGGATCGCGCCGATCACCAGATATCCGCGCAGGGCCAGCACGCCGAGTTTCGTTCCCGCCGAACAGGTTACCGGCTCCAGCAAGGTCAGCGGCGGCATCCGCCAACGGTCCTTCTCGGACGCGTCGAGCTTCGGGCCGGCCAGATCCTGCACCGACGCTGTCCACCGCACGCACCACGGCATACCGGTGCCGGACCGCAGGGGAAACGCTTCGCGCCCGCTACATCTCGAGCCGCTTTTGTTGTCGTCGTTCAGCTTCCGGCCGCAGCGGCGTGGTCACTTCGGATCGCCTGCTCGACCTCCTGGGCGCTGATCGACCGGGTACAGAAGAACCAGTCCTGGCATTCGACGTCGGCCTCGCGGCCGGCCATGCGCTCGGCCGCCACCCCGCACGATCCCGCGGTGGGCACGATCACGGGGTCGCCGGGACGCCAATCGGCCGGGGTGGCCACGCCGAAGGCGTCGGCCGTCTGCAGAGACTGCATCAAGCGCAGCAGCTCATCGAAGTTGCGACCGGTGCTCAGTGGATAGTAGATGACGGCACGGACGATCCCGGCCGGATCGATGACGAACACCGCCCGCACCGCCTTGGTGGAATCCTCACCCGGCATGATCATCCCGTAGCGCCGGGCGATCGTCATCGTGACGTCTTCTACCAGCGGAAAGCGGACCCGCACGTGGTCGTGTCCGTGGAAGCTGATCTTCTCCTCGATCGTGCGCAACCAGGCGATGTGACTGTAGAGACCGTCGACCGACAAGCCGACCAGCTCGGTGTTGTACTGCCGGAACCGATCCTGCAGCGCCGCGAACTCGACGAATTCGCTGGTGCAGACCGGAGTGAAGTCCGCCGGATGGGAGAAGAAGATCACCCACTTGCCGGCGTAGTCGCCCGGGAAGTCGATCGGTCCCTGGGTGGTCGCGGCAGTGAACCCCGGCGCGGGATCACCGATGCGCGGCATGGCGGACACGGCTGCGGGAGCGCTCTCGGGAACGGTCATCGGATACCTCCGGTGTATCGGGCCCCGAACTCCCGAAGCAGTCATGAAGTGCACAGTGACCCACGGGTAGGTCGGTGGCGGGCTAACGGTTTCGGTTCGTGCGTAAAGAGTGGTCGACCGATAGGAACGAACGGAACGGCCACGTCCCGGTCATCGCGTGGCGGCCCGACCGAACGCGGTCGGCGCTCATACCCGGCGTGCCGCAACTCCCGGCGGCCGGAACCATGGTGAAGCCGACGTTATCCGGGCCGCCGACACCGCACAGGAGCACAACGACCGCACTGACCAGAGACATCGGTCACCAGCGCATTGGTCATGCATGTCCAAGGTGAGCAATCAAGAGTTGATGAGTTCTCGAGCCTCCCGGTCCTCTCCGGCGCACCGCTTCCTACCTGGACCAGGCGACTCACCGTTTCCCCGCTTCCTACGATCTGCAGACAGACGGCTGGGTCTCCCAGCCTGCGTTGTCAGGGCTGCTCCCACCCTCCCCGGCACCACCCGGAGGCTGCCCTCAGCTCCACCGACCTACTACGACAGGACTGCGGCGAAGGTCTCTCACCTCCTCGAATCACAGCGCCTCACGGCGCAAACCGGAAGTGCGCCAACATCTCCTTCGCGCATGAGTTCCTCAAACACCATGTGCCGCAGCGCAAGCTGGTGAGCCGGGCGGTGCTGTCGATCGCCATGCCCATCGTGATGTGGATCCTCGGCCGTCCTATCGCGACACCGCCGAAAGAGTTCTTCACCGAGTTCGACGTCCCGGACGAGGTCCGCACAGAGCTGTTCTACGACTCGACGGAAGCCTGCCGGTCTGTGTCTTCAGCGACCGTTTCATCGACGCACGGGCGCTGGTTGGCGAGTTCGTGCTGATGAACCTGGTCGTCGCCGAGCGTGTCTGGAAAACTTCTGGGCATCGACGGCCTCGCCGGCCGATACCGGTCACAGCCCGTCCAGGGAGGTGGCCGCGAAATCGCCTGAAGGACTTCAGGATCGGACAGTTCCGGCCGGCACTACCGGACTGCCGCCGACAGCCCTGGCGGCTTTCGAAGACGGGTGCATCGCAGCTGATCCAGGGTGGGGCGGTCGTCGCCGGTCGCGCCGTGGACCACAGGGCTGTACATGCAGGCGAAGAACAGGGCGAAGCCGATGGTGATGACGAGGTGGCCCACTCCGGCGATTCCCGAGACGGCGGGACTGACGGTGCGTCCCAGGACCGTGAGTGAACCGTGCACGACCATCATCGCCGCCGTGAGGACGAGTCCGAGGTTGTAGGTCCAGAAGAAGCCGGTGAACAAACGGGTGCCCGACAATGCGAACTGCTTGTCCAAGGCGACCCGATCCGGTCAGCACTGCCTCACCCCACTCAGGGCGGGGCAGCACCTGATATTTCGGCCTGTCCGTAAGGACGTCATTGCGGCAGCGGCGGGTTGATCAGCTCTTGGCC
>NZ_BAGC01000052.1 GCF_000308655.1 Nocardia niigatensis NBRC 100131
CGGCCAGTTCGAGCCAGCGCTCTTCGGTGGCTTCCTTCTCGGCCTGCACCTGCTTCAGCTCGGCTCCCAGCGTGACCAGCTTGTCCGGTTCGGTGGCCGCTTCGGCCAGCGCCGCGTGCAGCTTGTCCTCGCGGTCGGTGAGCTTCTCCAGGGCCCTTTCCAGCTTGGCCAGTTCCTTGCGGGCCGCGCGGTAGGCGGCCGAATCCGTCGCCGGGGCGGCGGAATTCGCGGCGGCCGAAGCCGCCGAGCGGGCGGGGGTGTCGGTCCGGCCAGCCGTGAGGGCGGCGCGCTTGCGCAGGTATTCCTCGATCCCGCCGGGCAGGTTGGTGAGCTTGCCGTCGCCGAACAGCGCCCAGGTGGAGTCGCAGATGCGCTCGATCAGGTAGCGGTCGTGGGAGATGACCACCAGGGTGCCCGCCCAGCCGTCGAGCAAGTCCTCCAGCTGCTGCAGGGTGTCGATGTCGAGGTCGTTGGTGGGCTCGTCGAGCAGCAGGACATTGGGCTCGGCCATGAGGATGCGGGTCAGCTGCAGGCGGCGGCGCTCGCCACCGGACAGGTCGCCGACCGGGGTGCGCTGCTTGGCCGGGGTGAAGCCGAGCCGCTCGGCCAGCTGACCGGCGCTGATCTCCTTGTCGCCCAGCATCATTCGCTGCGCCACGTCCTGGACCGCCTCCAGCACCCGCATCTTCAGCGGCAGGTCGTCGAGTTCCTGGCGCAGCCAGCCGATCTTGACGGTCTGGCCCTGGATCCGCTTGCCGGATTTCGGGTCCACATCGCCGGCCAGGGCGCGCAGCAGCGTGGTCTTGCCCGACCCGTTCACCCCGACCAGGCCGACGCGCTCGCCCGGGGCGAGCCGCCAGGTCAGGTCCGTCACCAGTTCCCGGCCGTCCGGGGTGGCGAGGGTGGCGTCCTCGAGTTCGATCACCACGCGGCCCAGGCGCTTTCGCGCGAAGGATGCCAGCTCGACCTTGTCGCGCGGCGGCGGCACATTGGCGATCAGGGCCTCGGCGGACTCGATGCGGTAGCGCGGCTTGGAGGTGCGGGCCGGGGCGCCGCGGCGCAGCCATGCGAGTTCCTTGCGGGCCAGGTTCTGGCGGCGGGCCTCGCTGGCATCGGCCTGGCGGACGCGTTCGGCGCGGGCGAAGATCCAGTCGTTGTAACCACCGTCGTAGGTCTCCACCTTGCCGCCCTGCACCTCCCAGGTGCGGGTGGCCACGGTGTCGAGGAACCAGCGGTCGTGGGTGACGACCACCAGCGCGCTGCGGCGGTTCAGCAGGTGCTCGGCCAGCCACTGCACGCCCTCGACGTCGAGGTGGTTGGTGGGCTCGTCCAGAACCAGCAGGTCGAGGTCGCGGACCAGGGCGGCGGCCAGGGCGGTGCGGCGACGCTCACCACCGGAGAGGTTGGCGACCGGGCTGTCCATGCCGAGGTCGGCGATGCCGATGCCCTCGACCACGGACCGGATGCGCGGGTTCGAGGCCCATTCGTGTTCGGCCACACCGTCGGTGCGCTGATCCTCGGCCAGGCCCGCGAGCACGACCTCGCCCACGGTCGCCCCCTCCGGCAGCACGCCGCGCTGGGTGACGACGGCCATGCGCAGATCGCCGCGACGGCTCACCCGGCCCGAGTCGGGGTCTTCCAGTCCGGTCAGCACTTCCAGCAGCGTGGTCTTGCCACCACCGTTCAGACCGACGACACCGATCCGCTCCCCCTCCTGCACGCCGAGAGAGACGCTGTCGAGCAGCGGCTTGATGCCGAAGCTCTTGGAGACCGCTTCCAGATTGACCAGGTTGGCCATGAACAATTCCGCCTCTCCGAGCCTCTTGCCGAACCGTAAGAGCGTACGCAATACGCCTCCCCGCGCCTTCGGCGCCCGGCTGGGAGCCGTCGACCGTTGGGCACGCTTGCCGGCGATCGAGAGCCGAACCGATTTCGGACGTGCCCCGGGAGTTGTCCGGAAGTCGCGAAATCAGCTGTCACGTCGGGATTTCAACCCCCGAACGTCCCAGCCTCAGTTGTCGCCGACGATGCGGCGAGCACCCGGCACCGGGCCGTAGGCCGTGCGCACGCTGCGGCTCACGCCCGCGCCCGCGAGTTCGGCGGCGACGGTGACGGCGGCCTCCTCGCTTTCGCAGAGGAACGCGCAGGTCGGGCCGGAGCCGGACACGATGCCCGCGAGGGCGCCCGCGGTGACGCCCGCGCGCAGGGTGCGGCGCAGGTCGGGTTTGAGGGAGAGGGCCGCGGCCTGGAGGTCGTTGCCGAGCAGGGGGGCGAGCTGGGTGGCGTCGCCGGAGGCCAGGGCCTGCAGCAGTTCCTCGGGGTTGCCGAGTCGCGGCGGATCGCCGGCCGCGCGCAGGCGGTCGAGTTCGCGGAAGACGGCCGGGGTGGACAGGCCGTCCTTGGCCAGTGCCAGCACCCAGTGAAAGGTGTTGCGGGACAACACCGGAAGCAGCTTCTCGCCGCGGCCGCGGCCGAGCGCGGTGCCGCCGTGCAGGGAGAAGGGGATGTCGCTGCCGAGTTCGGCTGCGATATCGGACAATTCGGCACGGCCGAGGCCGAGTTCCCACAGGTCGTTCAGTCCGACCAGCGCCGCCGCGCAGTCCGCGCTGCCACCGGCCATGCCGCCCGCCACCGGAATGCCCTTGGTAATGGCGAAATCCACCAGGGGCGCGCGGCCGCCGAGGTCGGCCAGTTTGACGGCGGCCTGCCAGACCAGGTTGCCGCGATCGGTGGGCACCTCGTCGGCGCCCTCGCCGGTGACCTTGACCCGCAGCGTGGCGGAGGGCGTGATCTGGACGTCGTCGCTCAGCGACAGTGCCTGGAACACGGTGGTGAGGTCGTGGTAGCCGTCCTCGCGCAGGTCGCCGACCCCGAGGTGCAGGTTCACCTTCGCGGGCGCGCGCACGACGACAGGGCTGGGCACAACTGAGAGCACGCGCACAGCCTAGTCGACAGATTTCCCGCTCGAGTACTTGCGTCGGGTACCCGTGGGGGGTATGTTTCTGGATGTCGGGGATACCCCTACACCGTATGAAATCGAGCGAAGGAGACCACCATGGCCACCAGCACCTACACCGTCACCGGCATGACCTGCGGCCACTGCGTCGGTTCGGTGCAGAAGGAGATCGGCAAGATCGACGGTGTCACCAGCGTGGATGTGGATCTGGCCACCGGCCTGGTCAAGGTCGAGTCCACCGCCCCGATCGCCGACGCCGATGTGGTCGCCGCCGTCGACGAAGCCGGTTACGAGGTGGCGGTGTGAACGATCGACTGAAGTTCGCCGCCTTCGGTGGCGGACTGGTCGTCTTGTTCGGAGCCGCGCTCGGCATCGGCGCCCTGGTGGGCGACCGATCGGGCGCGGCCCCGGCCGAAGCCGGCCCCGACCACAGTCAGCACGACGCCGCCGCGGCGACGGGCCTGCAGGACAGCCTCTCCGGCTACACCCTCAGCGACATCAGCGCCCCGCCCGTCCCCGATCAGCAAGGCGCACTGCGATTCCGGATCACCGGACCGCAGGGCACCGTCACCCGGTACGACAACCTGCACGAGAAGGACCTGCACCTGATCGTGGTCCGTTCGGACGCGAGCCAGTTCCGGCACGTGCATCCGGCCCGGGCCGCCGACGGCACCTGGTCCATCGACTGGAAGTGGGCCGAACCCGGCAGCTACCGCGTGTTCGCCGACTTCTCCCCCACCGGCGGGCCCGGCGAGCTGGTGCTCAGCCGCACCATCGCGGTCGCGGGGAACGTGACCGACAAGCCGCTGCCGCCGGTCTCGCGGACCGCCGAGGTGGATGGGTATCGCGTCACCGTGAACGGCGACCTGAACACCGCGGGCAGCGAGCTCACCTTCACCGTCACCCGCGACGGCAAGCCGGTGACCGATCTGCAGCCCTACCTGGGCGCGTACGCTCACCTGGTAGCGCTGCGGGCCACGGACCTGGCCTACCTGCACGTCCATCCCGAGGGCGAGGTCGGCAAGACCGCACCCGGCCCCGCCGTCGTCTTCCACGCGGCCGTTACCTCCCAACCGGCTGCGCCGAGTGACGGCAGGTACCGCCTGTATCTGGACTTCCAGCACGGTGGCGCGGTCCACACCGCGGAATTCACCGACGAAGCATCCACCGCCGCATCCGATTCGGATGCGCCCGCCCACCACGGAGGAGGTCACTCATGAGCGCCCCGGCGCCCGAGCGTTCGATCGAACTCGATATCGGTGGGATGACCTGCGCCTCTTGCGCGGCCCGGATCGAGAAGAAGCTCAACCGGATGGACGGCGTCACCGCCTCCGTCAACTACGCGACCGAGAAGGCGAGGGTCAGCTTTCCCGACTCGGTGAGCACCGATGACCTGATCGCCAAGGTCGTCGACACCGGCTACACCGCCGCCGTGCACCACACGGAACCGGTGAAAGCCGAGACGGCCGAGGCCGATTCGGCTCCGACTGCGGCGGATCTGTTGCGGCACAAGCTGCTGGTGACGCTGGCGCTGGCGGTGCCCGTGGTCGCCATGGGGATGTTCCCGGTGTTCCAGTTCACCAACTGGCAGTGGCTGTCGCTCACCCTGGCCGCTCCCATCGTGGTGTGGAGCGCTTCCCAGTTCCACCGCGCCGCCTGGGTGAACGCCAAGCACGGCGCGGCCACCATGGACACGCTGATCTCGCTGGGCACACTGGCCGCCTTCGGCTGGTCGGTGTACGCGCTGTTCTGGGGCAACGCCGGCATGCCCGGCATGAAGCACCCGTTCAGTTTCGCCATCGAGCGCGGTGATTCGTCCTCGGCCCTGTACTTCGAGGTCGCGGCCACCCTGGTCACGGCCATTCTGGCGGGGCGCTACTTCGAGGTGCGGTCCAAGGAGAAGGCCGGATCCGCCCTGCGGGCGCTGCTGGAACTGGGCGCCAAGGATGTCTCGGTGCTGCGTGACGGCGTCGAGACCCGCATCCCCATCGGCGAGCTGCGGGTCGGCGAGGAGTTCCTGGTCCGGCCCGGCGAGAAGATCGCCACCGACGGCCTGGTGGTGAGCGGCAGTTCGGCTCTCGACATGAGCATGCTGACCGGCGAGTCCGTGCCGGTCGAGGCGGGTCCCGGCGATCAGGTCGTCGGCGCGACCGTGAACGCGGGCGGTCTGCTGACCGTGCGCGCCACCCGGGTCGGCGCGGATACCCAGCTGGCGCAGATGGCCTCGCTGGTCGAGGAGGCGCAGAATGGCAAGGCTCCGGTGCAGCGGCTGGCCGACCAGGTCGCGGGCGTGTTCGTCCCGATCGTCATCGCGATCGCAGTTGCGGCGCTGGGCTTCTGGCTCGGCACCGGCGCGGCCGTGGCGACCGCCTTCGGCGCGGCCGTCGCGGTGTTGATCATCGCCTGCCCGTGTGCCCTCGGATTGGCCACGCCCACCGCACTTCTGGTGGGTACCGGTCGCGGCGCGCAGCTGGGCATCCTGATCAAGGGCCCGCAGGTGCTGGAGTCGACGCGGCGCATCGACACCGTGGTGCTGGACAAGACCGGCACCGTCACCACCGGCAAGATGACGCTCGCCGAGGCGATTCCGGGCGCCGGGGTGGACACCGACGAGCTGTTGTCGGTGGCCGCGGCCGTGGAGCACGGCTCCGAGCACCCGGTCGCCAAGGCCGTGGTCGCCGGTGCGGCCGAGCGCGGACTCGACACCGAGCGGGTGGAGCAGTTCGTCAGCCACGGCGGCAAGGGCGTGCACGGCCTGGTCGGTGAGCGCGCGGTGGTCATCGGACGCACCGAGCTGCTGGAGGACTGGTCCATCACACTGCCGGAGTCCTTGGCGGAAGCCAAGATTCGGGCCGAGCGGGCCGGCCAGACGGCCATCGTGGTGGCCTGGGACGGGCAGGCTCGCGGCGTGCTGGTCATCGCCGACGCCGTGAAACCCACCAGCGCCCAGGCGATCTCGGAGATGAAGGCGCTGGGCCTGACCCCGGTGCTGCTGACCGGCGACAACGCGGCCACCGCCCGCACCGTCGCGGATCAGGTGGGCATCGAGCGGGTCATCGCGGAGGTGCTGCCCAGCGACAAGCTGGACGTGGTCAAGAAGCTGCAGGACGAGGGCAAGGTGGTCGCCATGGTCGGCGACGGCGTCAATGACGCGGCCGCCCTGGCCCAGGCCGACCTGGGGCTGGCCATGGGCACCGGCACCGACGTCGCCATCCAGGCCGCCGACCTCACGCTGGTGCGTGACGATCTGCGGTCGGTACCGACCTCGATCAAGCTGTCGCGGGCCACGCTGCGGACCATCAAGGGCAATCTGTTCTGGGCCTTCGGCTACAACGTGGCCGCCATCCCGCTGGCCGCCGCGGGACTGCTGAACCCGATGCTCGCCGGTGCCGCCATGGCGTTGTCCAGCGTATTCGTGGTCAGCAACAGCTTGCGACTGCGCCGCTTTCGCGGATGAGCGATAGCCGAGGGGCCGCCCGGATCACCGGATCCGGGCGGCCCTGTCGCATCGTGTTGAATGGCGGGTGACCACCGTCGTCCCCCTCCCGAGGAGACCCGTTGACCACCATCGCCGAATACCTGGCCACCGCCAAGATCGAGGCCGCACCGGTCGACCCCGCGGCCCCCGGAGCGCCCAAGGTCGCGGTCGGCGTTCCCGAAGGCTGGCAGCAGGTTCCGCCGAACATGTTTCCCGGCTCCTACGGCGTCTGGACCCAGGCCCCCGTGAACGGCTGGGCCGACAATGCCGTGCTGCTGGTGGCCACCTTCACCCCGCCCGTCGATGCCGGTGAACTGCTCACCCACGCCTTCGACGACGCTCGCCGCCTCCCAGGCTGGCAGGACCTCGAGACCGACACCGACGACTTCGAGGGCTGGCCGTCGGCCGGCATCACCGGCATCTACACCGTCGAGCAGCTCACGCTCTGGGCGTACAACCGCTACATCATCGTCGAATCCCCCAACGGCCAGTACCTGGTCCAGTTGACCATCACCACCCGCAACGACAGTGACGGCAGCGCCCCCACCACCCTCCTCGAGGGCCTGTCCATCTCGGCCTGACCCGCGCTGTTCAGCCCGGTTCGAGCTTGCCGCGTTCGCGCCGGCCGCGCAGCCGGCGCATCGCCCGGAATGCCGACCGGCCCAACGCGATCAATACGATGAGCATCACGATGAAGGCCACCACCGGGACCACCAGTGCCAGAATCGTGAGAGCCAGCGAGACCCCGTCCTCGACGGTCGACACCACCGGATTCCCCACGCCCGCAGTCGTTCCCGTGACCACCGGCCGCGCCACCGTGCGCCCGGCATGCACACTGCCCGCGGTGACGGCCCCGAGCACGGCGGCGACCGCGGGCGGCAGATGCGACGACAGACTCGCCTCGGCCGTGAACAGAATCGCCCCGGACACCGGAGCCACCAGCGTCCCGACCCCGTGCAGCACCGAATCCAGGGCCGGGATCTTGTCCCCCACGAGATCGAGCACGAACAACACCCCGATCCCGATCAGGGCGGGAGTCGACGCCAGCCACCCGTAGGAGTCGCCCAGATCAACCCATCCCACCCGATCCGCGATCCCCACCACCAGCAACGGCAGCCAAGCATTCAACCCCGCGGCCCCCGACAGCCCGAAGGCCCCGAGCACCGCCCCCACCGCCGTCGTGATCTCCATGCCCCCAGTGTGGCCGCTGAGCCGCTCGACGGCGAGCAATGGCCGCGCGCCACCGAGACGAAATCCGCCCAGTACGACAGCCATTACGGCTGGCACGCCGCCTTCTTCAGGCTCGGGCCAAGTCTCCGCCCAGGTGAGCACGAACCCCACTCCGTCCCAGCTGACCATCGACGTCCCCGCACCGAGCTGAGCACGTCCTGGCACGTCCGGACAGGTGATCCAGGTGCTCTGAGCATGAGCCGGCGGTAAACCGCGAAGAGCTGCGCGCGTCGATCCAGCGCAAGACCTCCGCGAAGCCCTTGCGGCACTGCGTGAATCAACGACCCTTACTGACGGACCGGAAAGGGCCGGGGCTCACTCTTCCAATCGGCCGACGGCCTTCTCGATCTCGTCGGCGAAGGTGCTACCCCCGACTTCCCAGGCGGCGGCACGGAATCGGTCCAGGAACTGGTCCAGGTCGGCGCGCGATCCCTCACCCGCATAGCCGAATCCTGCTGCGCCGGTGAATGTTTCGACAACCTTGTGCGCGACGTCCGCGATGCCGTCGCGAATTATCCTGTTCAGCGCCGCGGTCACGGCGATGTCGGTGCCGAGGTCGTACAGCATCAACGCGCCCTTGAATGCGGCATGGTCCGGCACACGCCAGCCGTCACCCTCGCGCCGCAGAAAACCCGCCGCGACCAGCTCATCGGTGATCTCCGCGGGTCGCTCTCCGAGCGTGTCCGACAACCGGCGGTCATCGAGGAATGGGTGCCGCTGCTCCGGCGACGGGTCGTACGGAGCGAAGAGCGCACTCCACTGCGCACCCCGAGCGCGGACATCCGGACCGGCGTCGAACAGGCGCCGGATGCCGTCGAGCTTGAGCCCCTGCGCGCGCAGCGCCGCGATGCGATCCAGGCGCCGCAGATGGGTCTCGTCGAAAACGACCTCCTTGCCCGCCCTTTCCGGCTTCGGCAGCAATCCGACCTGCTGGTAGTAGCGGATGGTGCGCGCGGGTACGCCGCTGCGCTCGGCGAGTTCCTCGCGGCTGTAGGTGCCCACGACGACAGTTTATCGATGCCACCGAAAACTGTCATTGACAGTAAATAGTGTCAAAGTTAGCGTGATGCGGACCACTCGCAGAAGGGCGTCTCATGTATCTCACCCAGGGCCTGCATCGCGCGGTGCAGCAGTATCCGGACCGTCCGATGACCATTCACGGGGACCGGGTTCGTACCGCCGCCGAGGTTCACGATCGGGTGGCGCGGCTGGCGGGCGCGCTGCGTGGGCTCGGGGTGGGCGACGGTGATCGGGTCGCGATACTCGCGTTGAATTCCGACCGCTACCACGAGTATCTGCTGGCGGTGCCGTGGGCGAATGCCGTGCTCAATCCGGTCAACACGCGCTGGAGTGCGGCCGAAATCGCCTATTCGCTCACCGATTCCGGCACCCGGGTGCTGTTCATCGACGACGCGTTCGCGCCGATGGCCGACGCGCTGCGCGAGGCCGGGGCCGATGTTCTCGTCCACTGCGGCGACGGTCCGACGCCGGAGGGCATGCACTCCTACGAAAACCTCATCGCCACAACAACACCCATTGCCGACGCGCGGCGGGGTGGCAATGAATTGGCCGGCATCTTCTACACCGGCGGCACCACCGGGTTTCCGAAGGGCGTCATGCTCAGCCATGCCAACCTGGCGACCTCCGCGCTCGGCGGTGTCGCCACCGGCTACCTGATGACACCGGGCACGGTCTTCCTGCACGCGGCGCCCATGTTCCACCTGGCCGACCTCGCCGGCTGGCAGGGCGTGCTGATGGTGGGCGGAACGCACGTGACCGTTCCGGTCTTCGAGCCGGCGGCCGTGCTCGCCGCCATCGAGACGCACCGGGTGACGGCCACCCTGCTCGTGCCGGTGATGATCCAGCTGCTGGCCGACCATCCCCGCGCCGCGACAGCCGACCTGTCCAGCGTCGAGCACGTCATGTACGGCGCGTCACCGATCTCGGCGGCTGTACTGGAACGGGCGATGAAGGTGTTCGCCCGCGCCGGGTTCACCCAGGCCTACGGCCAGACCGAGGCCGCTCCCATCATCACCATGCTCGGCCCCGAGGACCACCGGTCCGGCCGGTTGCGGTCGGCCGGACGCGCGGCCCCGCACAGCGAGGTCCGGGTGCTCGATCCCGATGGCGCCGACCTCCCCGCCGGCACCGTCGGCGAGGTGGCGGCCCGGGGCGGGCACGTCATGCTCGGGTACTGGAACAAGCCCGCCGAGACCGCGTCCGCCATGCGTGACGGCTGGCTGCTCACCGGCGACGGCGGCTACCTCGACGAGGACGGCTACCTCTACATCGTGGACCGGCTCAAGGACATGATCGTCACCGGCGGTGAGAACGTGTATTCGGCCGAGGTCGAGAACGCCGTCGCCGCACACCCGGCCGTCGCGGCCGTCGCCGTCATCGGCGTGCCGGACAGTGAATGGGGTGAGCGGGTGCACGCGGTCATCCAGTGCGCGCCCGGACGACAGGTGTCCCTCGACGAAATCCGCGAGCACACAAAGACTCTCATTGCCGGATACAAGGCCCCACGCAGCATCGAGGTCACCGACTCACTCCCGGTCTCGGGTGCGGGCAAGATCCTCAAACGCGATCTCCGGCAACGCCATTGGGGTGAGGCGGAGCGGCAGGTGCACTGACTTCGGACCGGATCCGGCCGGCGCGGATGACGCGCGCCGGCGGCTGCCGGGCTACGCGGCGTGTGCGATGCGCTGGGCCGATTCGCCGATCACCGCGCCATCGTCGCCGGTCAGGGTGCGGATGAACGAAAGCTGTTCGGCACGTCCGCGTTCGGAGGCGCGGGCCAGTCGTCCCGGCGCGAGCCGGAGTCACACCGAGCGCACCAGGTGGGCCGAAGTGCGCAACGCGGGGTACCAGGGCAGGGTGGCGGGCAGGCCGAGTTGTTTCATGGCCGCCGGGCTCAGATACATGGTGGCGATGGACAGGTGCTGGGAGCGCGCGATGCGCCCGCGCAGCCCGGCGAAACGGCGGTAATGCCAGCCGAGCGGCTCGTCGAGTATCGGCAGCGCCAGCTGGACCGAGGTCTCGTCGGGGTTCGTGATGGCCGTCATGGTGCGGTACAGAATCCGGACGCTGTCGCGAAAGTCCTTGGGCAGGAACCGTTCTTCCACCCCCATGACCCAGCCGACGTAGCGGGCGAAGTGCGCGATGTCAGCGAAAGCCCCGGCCCCGCGGCAGCATGCCGCCGGTGGAGGAGACGTCCAATGCCCACTGCGTGGTCTCGGCGAACCGCTACCGCTCGTTCAACCCGGCCTGGGCGCACAACCCGGCGACCGTCAGCTTGTCCAGCCCTTGCGCGCCGAGGATCTCGAAGAGCGCCGCCACCAGCGCGACCCGGCGCTGCGCGCGGCGTTCTTCGGCCTTGACCCCGCCGTAGGTCCGTTGTGCGGTCACGCCTCGATCCTGACACGCCGCCCGCCCTCCCGCGGAGCGGATCGACTCAGCTCTGCTGGGCGAGGCGGACGAAGGCCGCGGTGTCGAGGGTTTCGCCGCGTGCGGTCGGGGCGATTCCAGCTGCGATGAGGCGCTTTTCGGCCTCGGCGGCGGAACCGGCCCACCCCGCGAGGGCGGCGCGGAGGGTTTTGCGGCGCTGCGCGAAGGCGGCGTCGACGACGGCGTAGACACGCTGACGGAACGACTCGTCCTGGGGCCAGGGGGATTCGGCGAAGCGATCGATACGGACCAGGCCCGATTCGACCTGCGGGACGGGCCAGAAGATCTGGCGGCCAACGGTTCCGGCGCGGCGCACGGTTCCGAAGAAGCCGGCCTTCACGCTGGGGACGCCGTAGATGCGGCCGCCGGGAGTGGCGGCGAGGCGGTCGGCCACTTCCAGCTGCACCATGACGAGAGTGGTTCGGATGCTGGGGAATTCGGCCAGCAACGACAGCAGGACCGGCACGGCCACGTTGTAGGGCAGGTTGGCCACCAGCGCGGTCGGCGCGGCGGGCAGGTCGGCGCGGGTGACCTTCATGGCGTCCATGGGGACGACGGTCAGCCGGTCGGCGAGCTCGGGGGCGCGGGCGGCGGCGGTCTCCGGCAGGTGGGTCGCCAGGGTCGGATCGATCTCGACGGCGATGACCCGGTCGACCACGTCCAGCAGCGCCAGGGTCAGCGAGCCGAGGCCGGGACCGACCTCGAGCACGGTGTCGTCGCGGCCGACGCCCGCGGTGGCGACGATGCGGCGCATGGTGTTGGCGTCATGGACGAAGTTCTGCCCGAGCTGCTTGGTCGGGCGGACGCCGAAGCGCTCGGCCAGCTCGCGCACTTCGGCGGGGCCCAGCAGGGCGGCTTTTCCACGACCGGCGACTTCGGGTTCGGACATTCTGAAAAAACTATCAAGCTGCGCGAATCGACCGGCACCCGGTCCGCGACGCCGAAATCCGGCACCGGCGTTCGCCGAACATTCGCCACGCCCACCCGGCCGGGCGTGGCGGCGACACGCGCCCGACCAAATCAGCCATCTCGCAGGGTCTTTGACCAGGTATCCGGGTAGCGTCGCCCATCGGGAACACCAACCACAAAGGAGAGGTATGCCCGCTCGGCGGATTCGACGGCTCGTCCTGGGAGCGACCCTGCTCACCGCTGCGGTCGCCCTACCGGCGGGACCGTCGACTGCGGACGCCGCACCCGGCCTGGACCGGTTCTATCACCAGAACCTGCATTGGCAGCCGTGCGACGACGCGACCCTCGACGCCGCCGGCGCGCAGTGCGCGGGGGTCCTGGTGCCGCTCGACTACGACAACCCGGGCGGTCGCACCCTGACGGTCGCCATCTCCCGCGTCGGCGCCACCGATCCGAACCGCCGCCGCGGCGTCCTGCTGTCCAATCCGGGCGGACCCGGCGGCCAGGGCCTGCGCTATACGCTCGGCATCGCGCAGATGCTGACCCCGGACGTGCGCGCGCAGTACGACCTGATCGGCATGGACCCGCGCGGCGTCGGCCGCTCGGAGGCGGTCAGCTGCACGATTCCCGTGCCCACCATGCTGTTCTCGGCGGGCTTCGACATCTTCGGCATGGCTCGCGACACCGCCGTGGCCGCGGCGCTGGCCGGTGCGTGCGTGGGCACCGACCCGGAGAAGGCCCGCCACATCACGACTCGCAACACCGCGCGCGATATGGACGTCATCCGAAGCACTCTCGGCGAAGCGAAGCTCAATTACTACGGCGCGTCCTACGGCACGTATCTGGGCTCGGTCTACTCGCAGATGTTCGGCGACCACATCGACCGCATGATCCTGGACAGCCCCATCGACCCGGACCGCTACTACGTGGGCCTTTACCAGGACATGGGCCCGATCAACGAGTACGCCCTCGACGACTGGGCCACCTGGGCGGCCCGCCACGACGACGAGTACCACTTCGGCACGACCCGAGCGCAGGTGCGCGCCTTCATCGAGGACCTGATCCGGCGGTCCGTCGGACACGAGATCTACGGCAGCGGCTACCTGGTCGACGAGCACACCATTCCCATGATGATCTTCGCGCTGCTGACGAATCCGCAGATGAACTCCAACCTCGCGGATGTGGTGCACATGCTGGACGTCGGCGTGTCGGGCGGTCCGATCGACATGGACGCGATCAAGGCCAAGATCATCGCCGCGGTGCCGCTGGATTCCGCGAGCATGGCCGCGATCCAGTGCGGCGACAAGGCCGCGCCGCGTGATCCCGCCTGGTACTACCGGAATGTCGAGGCGGCTCGCCCGTCCCAGCCGGTGTTCGGGGCGTTCGCCAACAACATCACCGCGTGCGCCTTCTGGCCCGACCCGGTCGAGCCGCCCACCGAGATCCACAACGCGACGCCGATGCTGATGGTGGCGATCGTCCACGACACCCGCACCGCGTACCAGGAAGGGCTTGCGCTGCATGGGGATCTGACCGGCTCACGCCTGGTCACCCTGGCGGACACCAGGGTTCACGGCGCGCTCCGGCCGGGCCTGAGCCCGTGCGTGATCAAACTCGTGAACACCTATCTCGACACGGGCGCCCGCCCCGACGAGGACGTCACCTGCGAGCCCGACTTCTCCTGGTTCCCGCAGTGACGCCGTCGGATGTCACGGCACGGTCGGCGTGGTCAGGATCCGATCGCTGAACGCGCTGATGGCATCCCACATCTGCGGGTTCAGCTGGGTGTGGGTGCCGGTGCCGACCACGGTCTGGACGTTCACACCATTGGCGGCGAACTGCGCGGCCAGCGCGGCGTGCAGCGGCGACGGCACGGTGGTGTCATTGGTGTTGAGCAGCAACAGGATCGGCGCGTCGTAGCCGTTGACCGGCACGGTCATGTACTCGTTCATGGCCGCCTGGAACTCCGGGGCGTCCAGCGGGCGCGACAGCATGTCGCCGATGCTCATCCCGTCGACCACCTTCATGATGTCGAGGAAGCACAGGCTCTGCGAGGCGTCCAGGGCCTGCTCTCCGCGCGGGGTGAGGTAGCTGTCGACATCGACCTCGGGGTGGGTGGCGCGCAGCCCGGCCAGCATGCTGACCACGAACCCGTTGACGGCGGTCCCGGCCTGACCCGGAATCGCCGGCACCCAGGGTCCGACGAACGGGGTGATCTTCTCCAGGTCCGATTCCGGGTCGACCGCGATGGTGCCGCGGAAGTCGAGGTCGGGGAGCTGCGACGACTGCTGGTGCGCGGTGCCCAGGGCCGCCTGACCGCCCTGGGAGAAGCCGGTCACCGCCCAGGTGCGCGAGAGCGCCGGGTTCGCGGCGCGGGCCGCCTTGACCAGGTCGATCGTGGAACCGGCCTCGGTGCTGATCTCCAGATACGGGTGCGGGCCGGTGTCGAAGCGGCCCAGGCCCAGATAGTCCGGCGCGACGACGGCGAAGCCCTTGTTCACGAAATACTGCAGAACCTGGTCTTCCTTCGGCCGGGTCATCAGCGAGGTGTCGGTCTGCCCGCCGCAGCCTGGGCCCATGCCGGACGTGCCGTGGTCGTAGGCCATGATCGGCCAGCCGCCCGCGGGCGCGGGGCCGGATGGAACGAACAGTGCGCCACTGGCTTTCACCGGTTCGCCGTTCGAGCGGGTGGTCCAGTAGTCGATGATGGTGCCGTTCGGCAGACCACGGAAGCCGTCCGGTAGTGCGGTTTTGGCGATCGTGGTGGCCGCCGTCTCGGCGTGGGCCGGGCTTGCCGGCAGAACCAGCAGGGCGCCCGCCGACGCTACGGCCGCGGTGAAAATCCGCGTCCGCCAAGGCACTGACCGCATGAATCCTCCATCAGGTCCCGACCCAATTGTCATTGACATACGGGGCAGGAGTTTATCGATTTGAACGGAGGACCAGTATGAGAACACTCTGGCAATCGGCTACTCGCCGAGGTCGGGGCCAACCCATTGACGCGCCCTGAAACTTGTTCTAATTTCTCGCCATGTCGAGCAGATACGAAGGCCGTCGAGTACTTGTCACCGGAGCGGGATCGGGCATCGGGCAGGGCGTGGCCCTGCGACTGCTCGCGGAGGGAGCCCGCCTGGTCGCCGCCGATGTGAGCGAGGCCGGACTGGCCGCCACCGTCGACGCCGTCCCCGCCGATCAGCGCGAGCGCCTGCGCACTCTCACCGTGGACATCTCCAACCCGGAGGCAGTCCGGACCGTCACCGCGGAGGCGCTCGAATTCCTCGGTGGCCTGGATGTTCTGGTGAACGCCGCCGGCATCCTGCGCGCCGCCCACACCCACGAAATGCCGCTCGAGGACTGGAACCGGGTCATCTCGGTCAACCTGACCGGCACCTTCCTCATGATCCAGGCCGCACTCCCCGCCCTGATCGAGTCGGGGCACGGCGTGATCGTGAACTTCTCCTCCACCTCGGCCTTCGGATCCAACCCCTATATGGCCGCGTACTCCGCGTCGAAGGCGGGCGTCAACGCGCTGACCCACTCCATCGCGCTGGAATACGTGAAAAAGGGCCTGCGCGCGGTCAATATCGTGCCCGGCGGGATCAGCACCGGCATCACCTCGGGCCTGGCGCTGCCCGCCGACGCCGACTGGAGCCTCATGGCGCGGCTGCCCGGCTGGATCGAGGGCGGCGCGCTCGGCAAGCCCGAAGACATCGCGGGCGTGGTCGCCATGGTCGCCTCCGATGACGGCCGCTATATGACCGGCACCGAACTCCGCGTCGACGGCGGCGCGCTGATGTAGTGACACCACCCATTTCCATTCGCGACCGGTTGCTACGGCATTAGGCTGACACACGCTTCCTCAGCTTCATAACCACGTTCCAGCGGATCCGGACGGAGAGTTATGGGATACCGGCGGAGTTTGGGGGTGTTCGTCGCAGCCATGGGGTTGGCGGTCGCGGCGGGGTGCGGCTCATCGAACGACTCGGGCTCGAAGGAACCGGCATACGCCGAGACATTGCGGCCCCTCATCACCCAGCTGATGAAGGACAACGTCATCCCGGGAGCGGTGGTGGTGGTCAAGTCGCCCAAAGACGGTGACTGGACCGCCACCTTCGGGACCGGAACCATCGGCAAGGACGATCCGATGCAGGTGGCGGACCACTTCCGGATCGGCAGCAATACCAAGACCATGACGGTCACGGTCCTCATGCAGCTGGCCCAGGAGGGCAAGCTCTCCCTCGACGATCCGATCGACAAGTACTGGCCGGGCGTGCCGAACGGCGACCGGATCACCCTCGCGCAACTCGCCGAAATGCGCAGCGGTCTCTACAACTACACCTTCGACCACGACTTCAGCGCCGCGATCGACAAGGATCCGCAGCGGGTGTGGAAACCGGAGGAACTGCTGGCGATCGCGTTTGCGCACCCGGTCGATTTCCAGCCGGGCGAGAAGTTCGAGTACTGCAACACCAACACCATCCTGCTGGGGCTGGTCATCGAGAAGGTCACGAATATGCCTGTGGCCGAAAGCTTCCGGCAGCGCATCTTCGAACCGCTCGGGCTGAAGAACACCTCCTTCCCCGCCGTGACGGACTCCTCGATTCCGGATCCGCATCCGCAGGGTTACACCTTCGGCACCATGGTCTCCACCATCGACACCTTCGAGCTGCCGCCGGAGCAGCAGGCCGCCGCGAAGGCGGGCACCCTGCTCCCGAACGACCAGACCACCTCGAGCCCATCGTGGGCCTGGACCGCCGGTGCGGCGATCTCGACGGTCGACGACATGACCACGTACACGAAGGCGCTCGCCGAGGGCAAGCTGCTGGACGCCGAGTTCCAGAAGATGCGGATGGACAGCATCCAGCCGATCGATCCGGACAATCCAGCTATGGCCGGGTACGGTCTGGGCCTGGTGCGATTCGGTGAGCACCAGTACGGGCACGACGGCCAGCTCCCGGGCTTCATGACCTACATGGCCTCCGACCCGGATACCGGCCTCACCATCGTGGTCGCCACCAATCTGTCGGCGGTCCCCTCCGGCGAAGGGTCGGCGCTGGTCCTGGTGAAGGGCATGCTGCCGACCTTCTACGGCGCCACTGCCGTACCCGGACATGATCCGGCACAACGCAATTCCGGCGCGAGCACGCCCGCGCCGTCCGAATCGACGACCGGTGCGACCCCATGGACGACACCGAGGTAGTCATCGCGGGCGCCGGACCCGTCGGCCTCACCGCGGCGATCGAACTACGCCGCCGGGGCGTACCGTGCCGGATCCTCGACCCACTGCTGGAACCCCCGCAGTACGCGAAGGCGGTGGGCATCCAGCCACGCGCGCCCGAGGTGTTCGAGCGGATGGGGGTGCTGCGCCAGATCCTCGACGCGGCAATCCCATCGCGCGGGCAGCCGGCCTTCGTCAATGGCGAGCCCGACGCGACGATGGAGCCGGCGCTCCCGCCGGACGTGCCGCTCGGATTCGTCGGCCTGCCGCAGTACGAGACGCCGCCCCCGGCCTGCTCGACACACGTACGACGCGGAGCGCCGGCCCGGCGGCCGAGGCGGGCTCGACCGCTCTCCCACTGATCCGGCGAATACTTCCGTTCGGTAACAGTGGGATTCGCTGGACCGACATGCCTGGTGGCAGTGACCGCGACCGCAAGGGAGAGACATGGGTTCCGCAGACCTGATGAGCTGGCTGGCCGAGGGCTACCTCAACGGCGATCCGATCCGCTATCCGCTCTACGTCGGATTGATGTTCCTCAGCATGCCGTTGCAACTGCTGTCCACGTTGTCGGGACAGCCCTTCTAGGGAGGGACAGGCCCCGCTAGCCGATGCCGAGCCGCGAGGTGCAGGCCGGCCACGCGCCCCAGCCCTGACGGGCGCGCGTCACCTCGGCGATGGCGATCTGTTCCTCACGGGTCGCGAGGTCGGCGCGCGGGGCGTAGCGGGTGCCGCCCTGGCGCTCCCAGGTGTTCTGGTCGAACTGGATGCCGCCGAAGAAGCCGTTGCCGGTATTGATGGCCCAGTTGCCACCGGATTCGCATTTGGCCAGGGCGTCCCAGGTATTGCCGTTCTGCACCTCCGGGACCTCGGTGCCGGGCTTGGCGCCCTTGCGGACGGTCTTGGGCTGAGCGGGCACGATCACGGTGGACTTGATCGGATCCTTGCCCGCCTCATGGCCGTTCACGATGGAGACCGCGAAAGTCACGTCCTGCGTACCGGGTACGCCCGGATTCTCGACGATCGTGCGGCTCATATTGAGCGTCTGGTCCTCGATGATGTTCTCCGGCGGATCCAGCGGCACCCGCTCGGTGCGGTTCTCCACGATCTTGCGGGTGACGGTGATCTTCATGCCGTCGGTGAGCGGGGTGCTCGCGACCGGTTCCACCGAATCCTGATTGATCAGCGGGCGGCCCTGGACCTGCAGCAGCTCGCCGATGGTCGGGGCAGCGAGCCGCACCAGCGAGGCGGGCGCGCCATTGTCGCTGAGTTCGACCGTGCGCGGATTGGTGATGAGCAGCTGCGCGCCCTCGAGGGGCAGCGGGGTCGGGCGCGCGGGCGAGGTGAAGACGTCGCCCGGCAGGTTGAGCTTGCTCACGGCCTCGGCCACGGTGAGCGCGGTGGTCCAGGCCTTGGAGGGGGTGCCGTCGACGATGAGCGACACCTCGCGGGCCCGGTTCAGCGTGATGGTGGAGCCGTCGGCGATTTGCGCTCCGGCGGAAGGGGATACGTCGTCGCGCTTGGTGAGCGCGTACCCGGCGTCCTTGAGCGCGCCGCGGACGTCCCCGCGCATGGTGGTCTCGACGAACTGCTTGCCGTCGATGACGAAGGTGACCTGCTTCTTGCTCATGATGGCCACGCCGGCACCGAAGATGAGCGTGACGAGCATCGCCGCGACAGCCCCGTACAGCATCGGGGAACGCGACGAGTTGATCTTCGTCAATGCGTGCATCGGAAATCCCGGCATGGTCACAGTACGATAACGAGGGGGTCAGGGATTGACAACCACCCCCGGGGGAACTGCTAGTACGAATATCACGACCCGATATCGAACCGCAGGTAAATCACGATCACACTCGACCACAGTGAGCTGCGACACATACGACGA
This sequence comes from Nocardia niigatensis NBRC 100131, assembly GCF_000308655.1. Classification (GTDB taxonomy): domain Bacteria; phylum Actinomycetota; class Actinomycetes; order Mycobacteriales; family Mycobacteriaceae; genus Nocardia; species Nocardia niigatensis. The sequence goes on from NZ_BAGC01000052.1 coordinate 19,127, forward strand.
ACCAAGATCAGGTGGCCGATTCCTGACAGCGACAACTGATTTCGCAGCGCCGAAGGCAACTCCCCGGGTACGCCCGAAATAGGTCCATCCCAGACCTCCGACACGCGCGCAGTACAGCGACGGCACCCGAGCCGGGCGCCGAAGTCCCGAAGACGGGTCAGCCGCTCAGATTCCGTAGACGCGCCGGGCGTTCGCCGTGGTGATCTTGGCCAGCTGCACCGGATCCTGTTCGCGCAGTTCCGCCAGCGCGCGCAGGGTGTAGGGCAGCATGTACGACTCGTTCGGCGCGCCACGGAACGGGTGCGGGGTCAGGAAAGGCGCGTCGGTTTCCACCAGAATCAGTTCGTCCGGAACGAGTTTCGCCGCCTCACGCAATTCGTGCGCATTCTTGAAACTGACCGTGCCCGAGAAACTCAGCACGTACCCCTCCTCCACGCAGGCCATCGCCATGTTCGCGTCGGAGGAGAAGCAGTGGAAGATCACGCTTTCCGGCGCGCCCTCGTCCAGCAGCACCGCCAGCAGGTCGTGATCGGCCTCCCGGTTGTGGATCATGAGCGGCTTGCCCAGCCGCTTGGCCAGGTCGATGTGCCAGCGGAAGCCCTCGACCTGATCCTCGATCTCCGCGCAGCCGTCCAGCTTGCCCGGCCAGTAGTAATCCAGCCCGGTCTCCCCTACCGCGACCACGCGCGGGTCCGCGGCCAGTTGCTCGAGCTCGGCCTTGGCGGCGTCGTCGAGGTGGTTGGCGCGCGTCGGGTGCAGCGCGACCGCCGCGTACACGCGGTCGTCCCAGTGCGCGGCGCGGACCGCGAAGCGCGCGGCCTCCAGATCGTCGGCGACCGTCACCAGCTCCCGCACGCCCACCGCGCGAGCCCGGTCCACCAGGGCCGCAACCGATTCCGGATCGGTGGCCCCGCAGGCGTCGATGTGGGTGTGCGCGTCGATGAGCGGCGACAGCGGCGCGGGCGGCTCGGGTGCAGGTCGGCGACCGGTCATGCCCGGCCCCCGGAAGAACGACGAGCGGCGGCTGCCACGGGGATATTCACGCGAGCGACGAAGGACACGCAGATAGAGTAGACACACCATGAGCGCATCCGATCGCCCCGCCTTTTACATCACCACGGCCATCGCGTACCCGAACGGCGCCCCGCACATCGGGCACGCCTACGAGTACATCTCGTCCGATGCCCTGGCCCGCTTCAAACGGCTGGACGGCTTCGATGTGTTCTACATGACCGGCACCGACGAGCACGGCCAGAAGGTGCAGCAGGCCGCCAAGGCCGCCGGTCTCGCCGAGCAGGAGTACGCCTCGCGCAACTCCGATGTGTTCGAGCGCATGGACAAGGCGCTCGACATCTCCTTCGACCGCTTCATCCGCACCACCGACGAGGACCACCTCGCCGCGTCGGTCGCGATCTGGGAGCGCATGGTCGAGGCCGGGGACATCTACCTCGACACCTACGCCGGCTGGTACTCGGTGCGCGACGAGGCCTTCTACACCGAGGAGGAGACCACCCTCCTCGAGGACGGCACCCGCGTCTCCACCGACACCAAGACCCCGGTGGAGTGGACCGAGGAGTCGAACTACTTCTTCCGCCTGTCCAATTACCAGGACAAGCTGCTCGAACTGTACGAGTCCACGCCGGAATTCATCGCGCCCGCGACCCGTCGCAACGAGATCGTCTCGTACGTGAAGGCCGGGCTGAAGGATCTGTCGATCTCCCGTACCACCTTCGACTGGGGTGTGCCGGTGCCGGGTCATCCCGAGCACGTCATGTACGTGTGGGTGGACGCGCTCACCAACTACCTGACCGGCGCGGGCTTCCCCGACACCGATTCGGCGTCGTTCCAGCGGTATTGGCCCGCGGACCTGCACATCATCGGCAAGGACATCTCGCGGTTCCACACCGTGTACTGGCCCGCCTTCCTGATGAGCGCCGGAATCGAGCTCCCCAAGCGGGTTTTCGTGCACGGCTTCGTCAACTACAAGGGCGAGAAGATGTCCAAGTCGGTCGGCAATGTGGTCGATCCGATGGACCTGGTCGACACCTTCGGCCTGGATGCCGTGCGCTTCTTCCTGCTGCGCGAGATCTCCTACGGCCAGGACGGCTCCTACAGCCACGAGGCCATCGTCAACCGCATCAATGCCGATCTGGCCAACGAGTACGGCAACCTGGCCCAGCGCTGCTTGAAGATGGTGGCCCGCGACTTCGGCGGCGTGGTCCCCACTCCGGGCGAGTACACCGAGGACGACCGCGCCCTGCTGGAACGCGCCAACGGCCTGTTGGAGAAGGTCCGGGCCGAATTCGACCAGCAGCAGATCCATCTGGGCCTGGAGCAGCTGTGGCTCACCCTCGGTGAGACCAACCGCTACTTCTCCGCCCAGGCGCCCTGGACCCTGGCCAAGGCCGGCACCCCGGAGGACACCGCCCGCGAGGGCACCATCCTCTACGTGACCATGGAGGTGCTGCGCATCGTCTCGATCCTGGTCCAGCCGGTCATCCCCGGCTCGGCCGGCAAGATCCTGGACCTGCTCGGCGTCACCGACCGCGCCTTCGCGGACATCGCCACCCCGCTGCGGCCGGGTGCCACCCTGCCGGAACCGGCCGTGGTCTTCCCGAAGTACGTCGAGCCGAAGTAGCCGGATCCGGTGCCGCCCGCCCTGCGGCGGGCGGCCACCGAGTCGTACCCGCGCACGCCGGGTAGAGATTCCCCTCCGAACTCCACCGCCGCCGGAACGGGAACATGGCGCGTGAACACACGAACTGCCCGGTCCGAATCGTGCATCGGATCGGGCAGCGGCTGATCTCGCCGATCAAGCATCCGGCCCGGCGCCTGTCCGGGTCAACCCGGTGAGGTGGCACGAATTGGGGTACCCACGCTCGGAGTCGGGTCGGCGCGCGGCGTCAGCATGAACAACTGGTACGGGCAGTTGTCGGGATGCCAGGCATTGTAGGAACGCATGGTCAGCGCCATCTGCTCGCCGGATTCCGGATTCCGGACCAGCACCAGTGAATCATTGAATTCCGCTTCGCTCAGATCGGTGGTCCAGAAGCGCTCGAAGTCCGGGTTCACCCGGCAGGTGTCGAGTATCTGGGCCAGCCGCTCCGGCGCCACCGTGCCGGGCGCGTTCACCCGCAGGATGAACAGCAGCCGGTGCACGATCAGCTCCCAGTTGATCAGCACCTCCCGCGCGATCGGCTCGGTCATCATCCGCTCGATGACGTTCGCCGGGCGGCCGGAATCCGGGTCGCTGGGCATCAGCCACGGAAAGGCTTCGCGCGCGGCCTGATTCGCCGCGAGGATCTCGTATTCAGGGGTCCGGTGATAGAAGGCCGGGAACGGCAGCGCCTCCAGATGCTCGAGGTCCTCCGCGCGCAGCGCCGGCGGCCACACCCCGGCCTCCACGGCGGACGGCATCGGCAGCGCCAGCGAGCCCATCTTGCGCAGCAGCCAGACCGGGGCCTGCATGGCCCGCGACCAGTCCGCCAGCCGATCCGGGGACATGGGCCGATCGCCCGTCTCGAGCTTCCGGTAGAGCGACAGGCTCACGAACATCCGCCGCGCGACCTCGTCCTGGGTCAGTCCGAGCTGCTCGCGCCGATAGCGCATGAACATGCCGAGCAGAGGCTGTTCGGGGATGGTCTCGATCGCATCGAGCACCACAGTGTCTACCTCCAGGGGGACGCGGGTCAGACGGTCGCGTAGGGATCGACGGTCGGGGTGCCGGGTGCGCGCGGCGTGAGCATGAACAGCTGGTACGAGCAGTTCTGCGGGTGAAAGGCGTTGTACGAGCGCATCGTAAGGCTCACGAGCCCACCGGTCGCGGGATCGCGGACCAGGACCAGCGAGTCGTTGAACACCTCCTCGTCCATGGGCGTGTTCCACATGCGCTCGAATTCCGGATTCACGCTGCAGGTTTCGACGATCTGGGCGAGCCGCTCGGGGGCGACGATCCCGGGCGAGAGGACCCGCAAACCGAAGACCAGCCGATGGACGATGGTGTCCCAGTTGACCAGCAGTTCGCGGGCCTCGGGCACGGTCATGAACTGCTCGATGACGTTCACCGGACGCGCGGCATCCGCGCTCGCTGGCGACAGCCACGGAAAGGCCCCACCGGCGGCCTGATTGGCGGCGAGCACCTCGTACTCGGGAAACCGGTGGAAGTACGCCGGATAAGGCAGCGCGTTGAGATGGTCGAGGTCCTCCTGGCGGAGAGCGGGCGGCCAGATGCCGCGTGCGAAGGTGGACACCTTCGGCATGGCCAGCGAGATCATCTTCTCCAGCAGCCACATCGGCGCGTCCATGGCCGCGCACCACTCCTCGACCCGTTCGGCCGAGAGCGCGCGCTCGCCGTTCTCCAGCTTCCGGTACAGCGAGACGCTGATGAACATGCGCCGGGCGGCTTCCTCCTGGGTGATGCCCAGCACCTCGCGCCGATACCGCATATACATCCCGACCAATGGTTGTTCGGGAATCAGATCGAACGCCCTGACCACCTGACCCGCCTATCTTCCCGCTGTTCACGGGACTGCGGTCAGCCTACGGACGGGCGCGCGGCGCGGCGACGCCGGACCCGGACGACCCGGGCGGATGGCTTGAAGTGCAGTCACAATGCAACGATGTGCATATGCAGCCCATCGACCCGAGGAACAACCTGTCGCCGCGCGGGAACGGGCACTCCGATCGGCATCGGGCGGCGCGGGACGCGCTGTTGATCTCGCAGCGCGGGCGGCTGCTCGCGGGGATGAGCGAATGCGTCGAGGTCAAGGGGTACAGGGGGACGACGCTGACCGACATCGTGGGCCGGGCCCGGGTGTCGCGGAGCACGTTCTACGAGCACTTCACCGATAAGGAGGAGTGCTTCGTCGCGGCGGTGGAGGCGGGAGCCGGTCTGCTGCACACCCGGATCTCCCAGGAGATGGCGAGGCTGCGGCATCCGGATGCGCGGGCGCTGGTGACCAATTCACTGACCACCTACTGCGAGGTGGTCGTGGCCGAGCCGCAGTTGGCGCGACTGGTGCTGGTGGAGGCGTTCAAGGCGGGCGGCGCGGCGGTGGAGCGGCACGATGCCTCGCTGGACATGTTCACCGCGCTGTGTCGGGACTTCCATCTGCGGGCGCGGGCCGAGTCCGCGGATATGCCGGAGGTGAGCGACGGGCAGCCGGCCCTGATCGTCGACGCCATCGCGGAGCGCACCCGGCGGATGATCGAACGCGGGCAGATCGCCCTACTGCCGCAACGGATTCCGGATCTGTGCGCCTTCGCCTTCGCGGTCCTGCGGCTGCCGCGGGCGTAGCGACTGAGGTCACCCGCCCGCAATCCCGGTACGCCCATGTTCCGAAGGTCCACCGATAATAAACATCTGAAGCGAACGCGATTCAGTGAGAGAGGGAACGGATGCGCGACAGGCAGGTCCACACGACGGCTGGCGCGCCCCACGGGACCACGTTGCAACGCACCAATTTCGACGAACGGCATCGCGCCGCCCGCGAAGCCGTCCTCACCTCACAGCGCGGCCGGCTGCTCGAGGCCATGGTGGAGTGCGTGGAGGCCAGGGGCTACCACGCCACCACGCTCACCGATATCGTGGCGCGCGCCCGGGTCTCGCGCAGCACCTTCTACGAGCACTTCGGCAACAAGGAGCACTGCTTCATCGAAGCGGTGCGCACCGCGTCCGACATCCTCGCGACCCGGATCGCCGACGAGCTGGCACAGCTGCCCACCGACGCCGGCGCGTACGAGCGCATCGAATCCATCGTGGTCACCTTCTGCGAAACCGTGGCCTCCGAACCGGATTTCGCGCGACTGATGCTGGTCGAGGCGTTCAAGGTGGATCAGGAGTCGGTGGCGCTGCGGGATCTGTCGGTGGATCGGTTCGCGGATCTGTACCGGGTCTTCTACGCTCAGGCGCGCGCGACCGATCCGAGCCTGCCGGTCATCGCCGACGAGCTGTTCGCCCTGATTCCGGACGCCATCGGCGAACGCACCCGCCGGGTCATCGTGGCCGAGGGCGCGCACCGGGTGCCGGAATTGGCGCCGCTGTTCGTGGAATTCGTGATCGCGGTACTGGGCCTGCCCGCGCGGACCTGAATCGCCGCGTCCACGGCGCGAAATCCACTGTCGCTCAGACAGTTTTCGAATCAGGGCCGCCGGTGCCCGCGGGTGTGACGCGGCCGGGTGAACTCACTCACAGCGAGCAGCTCGGTTCGTCATCCTCGGGCCATACCGATGACACATAACGGTCGGTTGCCGAACGGTGACCACAGCGCCCGGCCATCGGCGTACCCCCACTTCAGCCAGGCCGCGCGCGGGCAGGCTGGGTGCGGAAATTTTGCGGCACCATACGTAACACTAAGCGCGCGTTCACGTTTCGTCTCAGACAGTTACACGGAACGCTTCAGTTCCCCAAGCTAGTTACCCTCGGGTAGCCTCAGTTCATCCGAGCTTGACGATCACACATTTCACTCTCTTCCACGAGGTTTCAGCCTCCCAGTTCCAGGAGTCCCCTGTGCCGCAATCTCGATTCGAGTCCATCGGCGCTTATCTGCCCGAGAAGCGTGTCACTACAGCCGAACTGCTTTCGCAATTGAAGGAGGTCCCGGAGTTCGATCTCGAACGAATCACGGGCGTCAAGGAACGCCGTTTCCGCGACACCCGCCCGGAGACGCTCGAGGACTCCTTCGCCCTGGCCATGAAGGCCGTCCAGGACTGTCTGTCCAGGTCATCCTATGCCGCAGGCGATCTCGACATCATCATCTCGACTTCCATCACGCGCAGTAAGGAGGGCACCAAGATGTACATGGAGCCGTCCTTCGCCGGCGCGATCGGCCGTGCCATCGGGGCCCGCGAGGACGTCATCGCCTTCGATCTCTCGAATGCCTGCGCGGGCATGATGAGTGGCGTCTACATTCTCGACCGCATGATTCGCAGCGGTGCGGTGAAACGCGGCATCGTAGTCAGCGGCGAGGCCATTACGCCGATCGCCGAAACTGCCGTCAACGAGATTGCCAGTAAATACGATCTGCAATTCGCGTCACTGACCGTCGGCGATTCCGGCGCCTGCGTGGTGCTGGACGAGGCCGTCGACGACAACGACAAGATCCACTACATCGAGCTGACCACCGCCTCGGAGTTCTCGCACCTGTGCCTGGGCATGCCCAGCGACAAGTCGAACGGCGTGGCGCTCTACACCGACAACCGGAAGATGCACAACGAGGCGCGGTTCCTGCTGTGGACCGACACCCAGCGCAACTTCATGGAGGCGAACGGAATCACCTTCGCCGACGAGGGTTTCGACTACATCATCCACCACCAGTTCGGCGCGGCCGCGATCCCGTTCATGAACGCGATCGCCGAGCGCGAGTTCGGCCACCCCATGCCGCCGGATCTCAATGTCATCGAGAAGTACGGAAACACCTCCAGTACTTCCCATTTCATCGTGCTGCACGATCAGCTCAGCCAGCAGAACCTGGCGGCCGGGTCGAAGATCCTGATGATTCCGGCGGCCTCCGGCGTCGTCGGCGGGTTCCTGTCCACCACCATCTCGTCGCTGAAGGTCTGAGGTACTGCCATGGGTGTGCGCATCAAGTCCACCGGAATCAGCCGGGACACCGACACTTTCAGCATCGTGGAGCTGAGCGGCCGGGCCGCGCGGCGGGCCATGGAGAGCGCGGGCGTCGAGCCCGGGCAGGTCGGGGTCATGATCAACGCGGGTATCTTCCGCGACAGCAATACCGTCGAGCCGGCCGTGTCGGCCCTCATCCAGAAGGCCGCGGGCATCGGACTGGACTACGTGAAGGAGGACCCGCGGTCGTTCTCCTTCGACCTGATGAACGCCGGTACCGGCGTGCTCAACGCCGTGCAGGTGGCGCAGGCGGTCCTGGCCACCGGCAGTGCCGAGCACGTGCTGGTGGTGTCGGGTGACACCCACCCGTCACTGCAGCGCTCCGCGGCCGACGACGAATTCCCCTACGCCACCGCGGGTGCGGCACTGCTGCTGGAGCAGACCGGCGAGCCCGAGGGCTTCGGCCGGGTGCACACCCGCGCCGCCGCGGGCACCCCGGGCCTGGAGTCCTTCGTGGACACCGAGACCATGGGCGACCGCGGCCGCGGCATCATGACGGTCGAGCGCGAACCCGGCTACCTGGACCGGCTGCTGGCCGTCGCCGCCGACGCCGCGCGCGCCGCGCTGGCGGACAGCGAGATCGACGAGACCGCCACGGCCCTCATCGCCGCCACCCCGAGCGCCGACTTCCCGGCCCGCCTGGCCGCCGAACTCGGCATCGCCCCCGAGGCGGTGTTCACGCCCGACCTGACCGACGGCGACCCGCACACCGCCGCTCTCACCCTGGCGTATCACGCGGCCGCCCAAGCGGATTCGCTGGCCGGATACCGGGATGTGCTGTTCGTGGCGGCGGGCGCGGGTCCCTCGGCCGCCGCGGTCGTGTACCGGCTCCCGGCCCTCGCCGGAGCCGCGGCGTGACCACCGCGACCTATTGGCAGGCCATCGACCGCTTCCGAGCGGTGGTGGCCGCCGATCCGGACCGCGAGGCGGTGATCTACCCCGCGGGGAAGACCGCCTCCGGCCTCCCGGACTATCGCCACCTCACCTACCGTGAGCTCGACGAGTGGTCCGACACCATCGGACTGCACCTGGCCGCCGAGGGAGTGGGCCGCGGCACCCGCACCATCGTGCTGGTGCTGCCCAGCCCGGAGCTGTACGCGATCATGCTGGGGCTGTTGAAGATCGGGGCCATCCCGGTGGTCATCGACCCGGGCATGGGCCTGCGCAAGATGCTCAACTGCCTGCGCGCCGCCGATGCCGAGGCCTTCATCGGCATTCCGCAGGCGCACGCCGCGCGGGTGCTGTTCGGCAAGTACTTCCGGAACGTGCGGGTGGCGCTCACCGTCGGCCCGCGCTGGTTCTGGGGCGGCCCGACGCTGCGCGGCTGGGGTGCGCCGGTGACCGCGGGCCGGCTCGGCAACCGGTTCCGCACCGACGGCCAGGCCGGTCCGGTCAGCGCGAAAGTCGCAGCGCGACTGGAGGAACTGCTGGCCGCCCTCGCCGAGAAGCGGACCGCCGGCGAGCACCGGGCCCCGTTCGACGCCTTCACCCTGCGCGAGCGCGTGCCCGCGCCGGCGGACGAGGTGCTGCTCATCGCCTACACCACCGGCAGCACCGGGCCCGCCAAGGCCGTGGAGATGACGCACGGCAATCTCAGCGCCATGGTCGAGCAGGTGCACGCCGCGCGCGGCCGGGTGGAACCGGGCACGTCGCTGATCACGCTGCCGCTGGTGGGCATTCTCGACATACTGCTCGGATCGCGGTGCGTGCTACCGCCGTTGGTGCCCAGCAAGGTCGGCTCCACCGATCCGGCGCACGTGGTCGACGCGCTCAACCGGTTCGGCGTCAAGACCATGTTCGCCTCGCCGGCCGTGCTGATTCCGCTGCTGCGGCATTTGGAGCAGCACAGGACCCCGGTGCCGACCCTGCACAGCATCTACTCCGGCGGCGCGCCGGTCCCGGACTGGTGCATCGCCGGGCTGCGGCAGGTGCTGTCCGAGGACGCCGAGGTGTACGCCGGTTACGGCTCCACCGAGGCGCTGCCCATGTCCACCATCGAGTCCCGGGAACTGCTGGGCGGTCTGGTGGAGCGCGCCCACCTGGGCGACGGCACCTGCGTCGGGCGGCCCGCCGAGGGTGTGCGGGCGCGACTGGTGGCCATCACCGACGATCCCATCCCGACCTGGGCGCAGGCCGAGGCCCGCGAATCCGAACTGGTCGCGACCCGCGGCATCGGCGAGCTGGTGGTGTCGGGACCGAACGTGAGCGCCCGGTACTACTGGCCGGAGTCGGCGAATCTGGCGGGCAAGATCCACGAGGACGACACGGTGTGGCATCGCACCGGCGACCTGGCCTGGATCGACGGCGAGGGCCGGATCTGGTTCTGCGGCCGCAAGAGTCAGCGCGTGCACACCGCGGCCGGACCCATGTTCTCCGTGCAGGTGGAGCAGGTTTTCAACACGCTGCCCGGGGTGGTCCGCACCGCGCTGGTCGGCGTGGGCGCGCGCGGCGCGCAGGTCCCGGTGCTCTGTGTGGAGGCCGCGCCCGGCATCGACACCACGACGCTGGCGGCCCAGCTGCGGCAGCGCGCCACCGAATTCGAAGTCACCGCACCGGTTTCCACCTTCCTGTTCCATCCGAAGTTCCCGGTCGACATCCGACACAATGCCAAGATCGGCCGCGAACAGCTCGCGGTCTGGGCGGCGGAGCGGCTCGGAAAGGACGACGGACGATGAAGGTGCTTGCACTGCGGGCGATTCCGGTACTGGGCTGGGCCTACCTGGTCCTCGGCCTACTACTGGCGGCGGGCGATCGCGCGCCCGCCAATCGGCTGCTGCGCGCGGTGTTCTGGATCGACGCGTTCCTCAGCATCGTGGTGCACGCGGCCCAGATACCGGCCGCTTTGAAGGCCACCGCCGGCACCGGGCACTCGCCGGTGAAGACGGCGGCCATGACCCAGATCTTCGGAATCACCTGGTGGAAAACACAGGAGGCGGCGTGAAGGCACTGGTAACCGGGGCGTCCGGATTCCTGGGCGGGGCGCTGGTGCGCCGCCTGCTCCGCGACGGCGGCTTCGAGGTGGCCATCCTGGCCCGGCCCACCAGCAACCTGCGCGACCTGTACGAGGTGATCGACCAGGTCGAGATCATCACCGGCGATCTCACCGATCAGGTCTCGCTCGAACGCGCCACCAAGGGCGTGGACGTGGTGTTCCACAGCGCCGCGCGGGTCGACGATCGCGGTACCCGGGCTCAGTTCGTGGCCGAGAACGTCACGGCCACCGGCAATCTGCTGCGGGCGGCCGAACGCAATGGCGCCTCCCGCTTCGTGTTCATCTCCAGCCCCAGCGCGCTCATGGACCGCGACGGCGGCGATCAGGTGGACATCGACGAATCGGTGCCGTACCCGAGCCACTATCTGAACCTGTACTCCGAGACCAAGGCAGCGGCCGAACGCCTCGTACTCGCCTCGAACACAGCGGAATTCACCACCTGCGCGCTGCGGCCGCGCGCCATCTGGGGTGCGGGCGACCGGTCCGGGCCCATCGTGCGGCTGCTGGGCCGGGCAGCGGAGGGCACGCTGCCGGATCTGTCCTACGGCAAGCAGGTGCTGGCCTCGCTGTGCCATGTGGAGAACATCGCCGAGGCGTGCGTGCTGGCCGCCCGCTCCGACCAGGTCGGCGGCAAACCGTATTTCATCGCCGACGCCGAGCAGACCGATGTCTGGGGCTTCCTCGGCGAGGTGGCCACCGGCCTCGGATACCCGAAGCCGACCCGGCAGCCGAACCCCCGGGTGTTGAACGCGGTCGTGGCCGCCATCGAAACCGTTTGGCGCGTACCGTTTGTCGCCACCCGGTGGTCGCCGCCGCTGTCGCGGTATGTGGTGGCCCTGATGACCCGCACCGCCACCTACGACACATCCGCTGCCGCAAGGGATTTCGGCTATACGCCGGTGGTAGACCGCGACACCGGGCTGGCCGGGTTCCTGGCCTGGCTCGAAACCCAGGGCGGCGTCCTGGCATTGACCGAGAAGATCTAGGCAGGTAGGCACATGTTTCGCCGTCCCATCTCCCCCACCGAACTCATCTACTTCCCCATGCGGGACCTGGCCCCGCCGTTTCTGATGCAGCTGGTGGTGGAGGGCCAGGGCAGCATCGACCCGGAGGAGTTGCGGCGCGCGGTCGCCACCGCGGCCGCCGCCAACCCGGGCGCGCGGCTGGTGCGCGACGGCAAACAGTGGGTGGACAGCGGCGTCGCGCCGAGCGTGCGGGTGGTCGACCACGCGCTGGAATACCCGGCGCTGGAGGCGGATCCGGTGTTGACCAGCCCGATCGGGCCGACTCCGGATGCCACCGTCGAGGTGCTGCTGCTCACGGCCGAGCCGACCACCCTGGTGTTCCGGGTCTTCCACGGCGTCATGGACGGCATGGGCATGGTCATGTGGGCCACCGACGTGCTGCGGGTGCTGCGCGGCGAGGAACCCGTCGGCGCGCCCGATCCGATCGCCGACGCCGAACTGGTCCGCAAGGTCGGGGCGCCGGGACGGCCCACGCTCATGCTGCCGCGCTTCCGCTCGGCGGTCGGGCACGGACGGCAGGATCCCGGCGCGCACCGGCATCTGTTGCGCACCCGCACCATTCACGCGACCGGGCCGGGCGCGCTGATGCGGGTGGCGGCGCTACTCGCCGAGGAGGGCGGGCCGATCTCGCGCATCATGATCCCGGTCGACATCCGCCGCCACGACCCGGAACTGCGGTCCACCGCGAACCTCGCGCTGCCGCTGTTCCTGGACGTGCGGCCGGGCGTGGACTGGCAGCAGCTCAACGAGATCAAGCGCGCGGGGCTGAAGGAGAACCGCGAGCTCAACCAGATGGACAACGGCGGCCTGAAGTATCTGCCGCAGGCGGCGGGCCGCGGGCTGCTGCGCACGCTGAACCTGCTCGGCGCACGCACCGGCCGGAACCTGGCCTCCGCCACCGTCTCCCACATGGGCCGCTACGACCTCGACGCGCTCGCGGTCCCCGGATTCACGCCCACCGCCATCAAGGTCATGCCGCAGCACAGCGTCGCCATGCCGCTGCTCATCGGCATGACCGAATGCGGCGGCCGCACCGAACTCACCGTCTCCGCGCGCAGCGGACGCGGTATCCCGGAGCGGCTGGACGCGCTGCTGGATCGCATCGTCCGCACGCTGGAAAGTGAACTGACGCCGATGAATTCGGACTCGGCCCGCTGACCCTCCGCTCGACCCGAGCCCGGCCGCGGCAGTAGTCCACTCGCACACAAGAATCGGAGTGCCCCATGACCGCCATCGACAATTCCGCCGAGGAGTCCGCGGCCGGGGCCAAGGAGTCCGCGGCAGCGGCCGGGCAGTCCGGTACCGGCATGCCGGGCGGCCTGGTCGCCGCCTGGGCGCGGATGGTGGTGGCGCGGCCGAAAACCGTATTGGCGGTGGCGGTCCTGCTCGCGCTGGGTCTCGGCCTCTTCGCGGCGGGACTGCAGCAGCGGGTCAGCTCGGCCGGATTCGTCACGCCGCGCGGCGAATCCACCACGGTCGACGCGTGGGTCACCGAGCGACTGGGACCGCAGAACCCCGACGTCATCGCGATCTACACCGCGCCCGAGGGGCGGTCACTGGCCGATATCGGGCCGCGGGTGACCGAGGCGATCGGGAAGATCGATCCCGGGCTGCTGGACCGGCCGATCGAAAGCTACTGGAACAGCCCGCGATCGCAGTATCTGCGGTCCTCGGACGGGCGACAGGCGGTGGCCGTCGTCTTCTCCGCCGGCAACGACGATCAGCGTGTCGCCGAGTATCCGAAAATCGCTGCCGCCCTGCGGGTTCCGGGACTCGACACCAAGCTGACCGGCTACAGCGCGCTCGCCGACACCATCAGCGCGCAGTCCCGCCACGATCTGGTGCTGGCCGAGTCCATTTCCATCCCGCTGACCGCCATCGTGCTGGTGCTGGTGTTCGGCGGCGTGGTGGCGGCCTCGCTGCCGGTGCTGATCGGCACCCTGGCCGTGGTGGGCGCGCTCGGCGCGGTCGGGCTGATGGCGCGGATCACCGAGGTCAGCGTGTTCGCCATGAACGTGGTGTCGCTGCTCGGACTCGGATTGGCCATCGACTACGGGCTTTTCATCGTCGGCCGGTTCAGGGAGGAACTCGGGCAGGGGCGCACCGTGGAGGAGGCGGTGATCCGCACCCTCGGCACCGCCGGGCGCACCGTGCTGTTCTCGGCGCTGCTGCTCATGTGCGCGTTCGCGGGCACATTCGTCTTCCCGCTGGCCGTGCTGCGCTCGCTGGGCATCGGCGCCATCGCGGCGGTCGGGCTGGCCGCCGCCCTCTCGGTGACGGCGCTGCCCGCGATCCTGGCGCTGCTCGGTCCCCGCATCGCCAAGTGGAGCTGGCGAGCCGACGCCTACGAGCGTTCCGAGGAACGGGCGCAACGATTCTGGGGCCGGGTCGTCACCGCGGTCATGCGGCGGCCGGGCGCGGTCGCCATCGCGGTGGGCGCGATCCTGCTGGTGCTGGCCGCGCCGCTGAGCGGCGTCCGCCTCGGCGACGTCGACCACACGGCACTGCCCGCCGGCAATGAAACCCGGTTCGCCGTCGAGGAATTGACCGCGCACTTCCCGGCCGCGAACAGCGGCGCCACCATCCTGGTACGCGAAACCGACGGCAGCGCACCGACTCCGGCCGCGGTCAGCCTGGCGTTGCGGGAGATCAGCGGCGTACCCGGCGTGCGGCAGGCGATGACCCTCGACACCCGCGACAACACCACCGTCATCCACGCCGCGCTGGCCGCGCCGGACCGCTCGCCCAAGGCGCAGGACGTGGTGCGTGACCTACGGGACCTGCGCCTGGACGGGCTGGAGCTGCGGGTCGGCGGCGAGAGCGCCACCACCGTCGACAGCATCACGGCCGTCCTGGACCGGCTGCCGCTCATGATCGTCGTCATGGTGGCGGTCACCCTGCTCATGCTCGCCCTGGCCTTCCGATCGATCGTGCTGCCGCTCAAGGCCGTCCTGATGGCGTTCCTGAGTCTCACGGCCACCTTCGGCGTGCTGACCTGGATCTTCGATCAGGGGCATCTCTCGGGCGTACTGCACATCAGCGTCGGGCCGCTGTCGGCGGGCATGATGGTCCTGATCATCGCCGTGGTCTTCGGACTCTCCACCGACTACGAGGTGTTCCTGCTGTCCCGCATGGTGGAAGCGCACGACGCGGGCGCGGACACCGAGGAATCGGTGCGGGTGGGCACCGTGCAGACCGCCCGCGTGATCACCGCCGCCGCAACACTGCTCGTGCTCATCACCGGCGCGTTCACACTCTCGCCGCTCACCCCCATGCGCTTCCTCGGGTTGGGCATGGTGATCGCCCTGATCATCGACGCCACCCTGGTGCGCATGCTGCTGGTGCCGGCCCTGGTCAAGCTGATGGGGCCCGCCAACTGGTGGGCCCCGGGAAAACGGACCAGGGATCAGCCGAAGAACTCGACCAGCGCGGGACCCAGCACGGCCGCCTTGACCAGGTGAGTCCGGCCGGGCAGCAGCGCGGGCCGGAGCTGTAGCGGCTGTAGGCCGATGAGCCGGCGCACCAGGGTGCAGCTGCCGCCCACGCCGATGTGCTGGTGGCGGTCCTCGAGTCCACCGATCGCGTGGGCGCGGCCGTCGAGGCCGGGCACACCAGGGCGCTCGTGCCCGAATACCGGCCGGCCGCCGTCACGCCCTGAGCACGCCCGGCTCAGGGGCGAAGCCGCACCGGCAAATTGGTGAGGCCGCGCACGATCAGCGAGGTGCGCCAGGACAATTCGGCATCGGCGGCCATTTCCAGGTTCGGGTAGGTCGCCAGCAGCCGGGTCAGCGCGATGCCGCCCTCCATGCGGGCCAGCGGCGCACCGACACAGCGGTGGATGCCGTAGCCGAAGGCGAGATGATTCCGGTCGGCGCGGTCGAGGTCCACGCGGTGCGGATCGGTGAAGCGGGCCGGGTCGCGGTCGGCGGCGGCCATGGACACCAGAATGCGCTGCCCGGCTGGGATTTCGACGCCGCCCAGGACGACCGGGGCGGTGGTGTAGCGGAAGGTGCCCTCGCTCGCGGGCGACTCGAAGCGCAGCACCTCCTCCACGAAATCCGGTACCCGGTCCGGACTTTCGTCCAGCGTGGCGCGGGCGTCCTTGTCCGTCAGCAGGATCGCGACCCCGTTCGAGATGAGGTTGACCGTGGTCTCGAAACCCGCGACCAGCAACAGGAACACCATGCTGATCAGCTCGCGGTGCGAGAGCCGGTCGCCGTCCTCGCTGACCGAGATGAGTTCGGACAGCAGGTCATCGGATGGATCGTCGTGCTTGGTGCGGATGAGCTGATCGATGTAGGCCAGGAACTTGTGCACCGCGGCTCCACGGGCCTCGGCGGGCTCGTCATTGGAGACCAATGTGGTGGACCAGGCGCGGAAGTCGTCGCGGTCCTGGTTCGGCACGCCCAGCAGTTCGCAGATCACCAGCATGGGGAGCGGGAAGGCGTAGCGGTCCAGCAGATCCTGATCGGCGGCTGCCTCAGCGGCCAGGTCGGCCAGCAGACCGTCGGCCAATTCGGTGATGCGCGGGGCCAATTCGCGCACGGCGCGGCTGCTGAAGGCCCGGTTCACCAGGGTGCGCAGGCGGGTGTGCTCCGGCGGATCGTAGAAGAGCATCATGTCGCCGAACATGGCGCCGGCCTGGGCGCCCGCGCCGTCGCCCGCCAGGGCCGCCCGCGCGCCCTCGGACTTGAGCGCCTTGCTGATGGCGGGATCCAGGAAGGCCGCCTTGGCTTCCTCGTAGCCGGTGATCAGCCAGCCGGTGCCGCCGTCCGGGAAACGCACGAAATGCGCCGGTCCACGCTCACGCAACACGTCGTACGCGGCATGCGGGTGCTGGTAGAAGTCGTCGGTCAGCACGAAGGGCTCGATCGCCAAATCGACTGCCGGGACAGCATTCTCGTGCACCATGATCGGGCACTCTAACAGCGGCCGGGCCGGCCGGAACCCGGCATCGACCGCCCTGTCCGGTGCATACACTCCCAGTGCACAAATCGACTCCGGCACCGGCTGCAGGAACCCGAGCGACTATTCCGAGGCCCGCGCGGCGAGCACGGCGTCATACAGTTCGCGTCGTGAGGCCCCCGTGGCCGCGGAGACTTCAGCGCAGGCGTCCTTGAGCCGCAGCCCGGAACCGATCAGCGCCTCCACCTGGCCGACCAGGTCGGCGGGTTCGGCGGAAACCGGTTGCGCGCCTTCGAGAACCACCGTGATCTCCCCGCGCGCGCCCTCGACCGCCCAGGCGGCCAGCTCGGCCAGGGTGCCGCGCACGACCTCCTCATAGGTCTTGGTGAGTTCCCGGCACACCGCGGCGCGCCGGTCCGGGCCGAGCACCTCGACCGCGTCGGCGAGACAGTCGGCCAGCCGGTGCGGGGCCTCGAAGAACACGACCGCCCGCGCCTCCGAGGTGAGGGTACGCAGCCATTCCTTACGCTGACCCGGCTTCCGGGGCGGGAAGCCGTCGAAGCAGAACCGCTCGACCGGCAGACCGGACAGCGCGAGCGCGGTGGTCACCGCGGACGGGCCCGGCAGGCAGGTGATCGGCAGGCCGCGCTCCACACACGCCGCCACCATCCGATAGCCCGGATCGCTCACCGAGGGCATCCCGGCATCGGTGACCAGCAGTACGGTGCGGCCGGATTCGATCTCCTCCAGCAGCATCGGGATCCGCGCGGTCTCCACGTGGTCGTAGAAGCTCACCACCCGGCCGGTGATCTCGATATCCAGGGCCTTCGCCAGCGACCGGGTGCGCCGTGTGTCCTCGGCGGCCACCACCTCGGCGGTCGCCAACGCGTCCCGCAGCCGCTGCGAGGCGTCCCCGATATCGCCCATGGGAGTGGCCGCCAAGACCAGCCGTCCGCCGGCACTCGGCTCCGCGCTCATGGTGCTCCTACTCCTCGAAGGGTCCGCCAACTCGCCCCCGACTCTATCGATGCGCGTCCCCGGCACCGCGCGGCCGTCGACCGGCACCACGCGCCTCCATCCTCACCGCGGCGGGACTCGGGGGCGGGGACCGCTTACGATCGACCACGTGACCCAGGTGACCGACGCGCGACCGGCAGCGGTGGGGGCTGAGACGGCGGCGCTGTCGAGTCCGGCTCCGCTGGTGCCCTCACCCGATTTCGGGCCCACGGATTGGGCTCGGGGGTGGGTGGTCACGCTGTTCCTCACGGCGATCGCCGCGATCACCCGGTTCGTGCTCCTCAACTATCCGACCGATCTGCACACGCCCGTCTTCGACGAGAAGCATTACGCGCCGCAGGGCTGGCAGGTGCTCACCGGCGGCGGCGTGGAGGACAACCCGGGCTACGGACTGGTGGTGCACCCGCCGGTCGGCAAGCAGATGATCGCGCTGGGCGAGGCCATCTTCGGATACTCGCCGTGGGGCTGGCGGTTTGCCGCGGCCGTCTCCGGAACGCTGATCGTCCTGCTGGTGATCCGCATCGTGCGGCGTATGACCCGGTCCACGCTGATCGGAGCGTTCGCGGGCATCCTCATCATCTGCGACGGACTCACCTTCGTGTCCTCCCGCATCGGCATGCTCGACATCTTCCAAGCCCTGTTCGTGACAGCGGCTTTCGGCTGCCTGGTGGTGGACCGCGACGACATCCGGGCCCGCATCGCGCTGGTCGCCGCCCAGGGACGCATCGACGACAGCGAATACGGACCTCGGTTCGGGGTGCGCTGGTGGCGCTTCGGCGCCGGTGTCCTGCTCGGGTTGGCCTGCGGCACCAAATGGTCCGGCGCGTACTGGATCATCGGATTCGTCGCGCTGTCGCTGGCCTTCGATCTCTCGGCCCGCCGCGGCTACCGAGTGAAGCGGCCCTGGTCCGGCGTCGCCCGGCGGGACCTCGGGCCCACCGTGTACGCGCTCGCGGTCATCCCGGTGTTCGTCTACCTGGCCTCCTTCTGGGGCTGGTTCGCCAACGAGACCAGCTACGACCGGTACGCGGTCGGGGTGAAGGTCGGGCGCGGCGGCGACTTCTCCTGGGTGCCGAGCGCGCTGCGCGGGCTCTGGTACTACGGCGGCGAGGTGCTCACCTTCCACCAGCAGCTCACCAATTCCGCGGGCAATCACCATCCCTGGGAATCCAAGCCGTGGACCTGGCCCATGGGACTGCGGCCGATGCTCTACTACTACGCCGACACCAATGTGACCGACTGCGGCCAGCCCGCCTGCGTGAAGGCCGTGATGGCGATCGGCACCCCGGCGCTGTGGTGGGTGGCCTTCCCCATGCTGGCCTGGGCGTTGTGGCGCAGCGCGGTCCGCCGCGACTGGCGCTACGCGGCCGTCCTGGTCGGCTACGGCGCGGGCATCCTGCCCTGGTTCCTGGACCTCGACCGGCAGATGTACTACTTCTACGCGGTGCCGCTCGCCCCGTTCCTGGTCATGGGCGTGGCGCTGGCGCTCGGCGACATCCTCGGCCATGCCCCGCCCATCGGCCGGCGGCTGTCGGGAGCGCCTGGCTGGCAACACTTCACACCGCTCAGTGAGCGACAAGGCTTGGGTCTGTTGCTGGTCAGCCTCTACCTGGCCCTGGTCATCGCCAATTTCATCTGGCTGTGGCCCATCCTGACCGCCATGCCCATCACCCCGGGCAACTGGCACGACCACCTCTGGCTGCCGAGCTGGCGCTGAACCCTCGTCAGATCGCGGTTTCGCCGAGCGCCGCGTGCAGGTAGCGGACCGCGGCCACGTCGTCGAGGCCCAGCCGCCTGATCACCGCGACGTATTCGGTCGCCGCGCGGCCCGCCAGATCGCGGGTGGGGTCGCCGGAGGAGGCGATGAAGGAGCCCAGCCGGCCGCGGGTTTCGAGGACGCCGTCCTGCTCCAGCTCACGGTAGGCGCGCGCCACCGTGTTCGGGGCCAGCTTCAGCGTCGCCGCCAGCGCCCGGACCGTGGGGATCTTGGTCCCGGCGGCCAGTTCACCGGAGCGCACCCGCGCGATGATGCCCTGGCGCAGCTGCTCGTAGGGCGGGACCGTCGAGTGGTGGTCGACCGGGATGTCCAGCATGGGTTCATCACACCTCGTCACGCGACAACGGGCAGGACAGGCAGCGCGGACCGCCACGGCCGGAACCCAGCTCGGAGCCTGGGATGCGCAGCACCTCGATTCCGGCGTCTTCGAGCCGCGCATTGGTGTTCTCGTTGCGTTCGTAGGCCACCACCACACCGGGGGCCAGGGCGAGGGTGTTGTTGCCGTCGTCCCACTGCTCCCGTTCGGCGGTGACGCCGTCGAGACCGGTGTCGACCACCCGCAGCTTGCCGATGCCCATGGCCTCGGCCGCCACCCGCAGGAAGGGATCCGGGCCGGAGATGCTGACCCCGTGCCCCTCCTCCTTGCGAATGGTGAAGGCGCGCAGCTCATCCTGGATGGCCGGGTACATCACCACCGCGTCGACGTCCACCATGGTGCAGACGGTGTCGAGGTGCATGGTGGCGCGGGTCTGGGCGATCGGAACCACGAGCACGGTGTGTGCCAGATCGTCCTCGAACAGGCTGCGCGCCAAGGCTTCAGCACCCGCGGCCGAGGTACGCTCCCCCACCCCGACCGCCACCACACCCGGGGCCAGCAGCAGTACGTCCCCGCCCTCGATGGGCGCGGTATGCGATTCGTAGGCCCGCCGCACGCCCAGGAAGCGGGGGTGGAAGGCGTAAATCAGGTCGGTGAGCGAGGTTTCGCGGGCGCGGGCCGGCAGCGCCAGCGAGGTGATCGCCACCCGCGGCCCGACCCAGAACGAGGAATCGCGGGTGAACAGCAGATTGGGCAGCGGGTCGATGACGAAGTCGTGCCCGTGGTGCATGCGCCGCACCAGCGAGGTGGCGTCCGCGCCGAAAGGCAGCTCGTCGAATGTCATGCCGGACATGAGGATCTGCGCCAGCTCCGACGCCGGCACCCCGCGCAGATGGGCGGCCAGCTCGTCGGCGAGCACGTGCCCGAGCCGCCGCGCGTTCACCGCGCCCGAGATGCCCTGGATCCGAGCGGCCCCGCTGACCTGGATGGTCTCGGCCAGCATGTCGGCCAGCAGCAGCACCTCCACCCCGCGCCCGCGCAGCACGTCCGCGAAGATGTCGTGCTCCTGCTGGGCGCGCTCCACCCAGGGAATGGCGTCGAACAACAACTGATCGTTATTACGCGGGGTGAGCCGGCGCAGCTCGTCGCCCGGGCGGTGTAACAGCACCGTGCGCAGGGTGCCGACCTCCGAGGTCACGGAAAACGGTCGCGCCGTGGGTGCGGCCTCTGTTCCCATGACACGACGGTAGTTCCCCGCGGCACGGATGGCATGCAATTCGCACCTGGGAAAACCTCGAGTCGCACCGGGAAACCGGAGTCGCACCCGCCAGAAACCTGGAGTAATGTTCAGGTATGCAGACCGCGTCGTGGCAGGCGAAAGAGCTGACCCCCGGTCAGTTGTCCCAGCGAGCCGGAGTTTCGGTGTCCGCCTTGCACTTCTACGAGCGGGAGGGTCTGATCACGGCCCGCCGCACCAGCGGGAATCAGCGCCGCTACCCCAGGGAAACGCTGCGCCGGGTCGCCTTCATCCGCATCTCGCAGCGGGTCGGCATTCCACTGGCCGAGATCCGCCGCGCCCTCGACAACCTCCCCGACGGCCGCAACCCCTCCCGCCGCGACTGGGAGACCCTGTCCACCACCTGGCGCGCCGACCTCGACGACCGCATCGAACAGCTGATCCGGCTGCGCGACAACCTCACCGGCTGCATCGGCTGCGGCTGCCTCTCACTGGGCGTCTGCAAGATCTTCAATGCCCACGACCACCTCGGCAACGAGGGCCCCGGCGCGCGCGTGCTGGACACCCACGCGGCCGAGAAGTGCACCCCCCAGGGCGTCTGCGCGCCCGAGCCGGAGTGACTACTTGCGCGGCAGGAACGTGGTGAACAGGTCGTTGGCCCGGCGCATGGCGAACTCGTAGGGCCAGGCGAACTTGCGCGACCACCAGTAGCCGAAGCGGATGTCGAACTGGGTGTGGATCAGGAAGGTACCCTTCTCGACACCGCGCAGGATCGTCTCGGCCACCTGGTCGGGGGACTTGGCGTGGCGGCGGAAGCGCTTGATCCAGGCCTGGATTCGCGGGTCGTCGCGATCCACGCCGACAATGTCCACGGACTGCACCAGCGGCGTGTCGACCGCGCCCGGCACCACCAGGTGGACATTGATGTCGTGCCGCGCCAGATCGAAGCGCAGCACCTCCGACACGCCGCGCAGGCCGAACTTGCTGGCGCTGTAGGCGGCGTGCCAGGGGAAGGCGAGCAGACCGGCCGCCGAGGACACATTGACCAGCGCGCCACCGCGTTTCGCCTCGATCATGGGCGGCACGAAGTTCTCGATGACATGGATGGGGCCCATGAGGTTCACATCCACCAGGCGTTTCCAGTGACGGTGCTCCAGATTCTCCACCGTCCCCCAGGTGGAGATGCCCGCGATGTTCATCAGCACATCCAGCGAGCCGAGCTCCTCGTGCACCTTCTCGGCGAAGGCGGTGACGGCCTCATAGTCGCTGATGTCGAGTGCGGTGGCGACCTCGACGATGCCGCCGCTGGACCGGATGGATTCGACGGTCGCGTCCAGCCCCTCGGCATTGACGTCGGTGAGCACCAGCCGCGCCCCCTTACGGGCCGCCGCCAGTGCCGTCGCCCGGCCGATACCGCTCGCCGCGCCGGTAATCAAAGTCTTCTTGCCGCTCAGGCCACGATCACGCACGTCGATCCATCCCTCACTTCGACAGCCCTGTCAGACCGCACGCTACTACGCGAACAAGTTTGTTCGCGAGTCGGGCGAGTACCCGTTACGCCCCTATTTTCCTGGGCGCGCGCACCCCGGTCCGGGAATCCGCGCGCGGTGCGGGGAAGTTAGGGAGTCGTGCCCCGCCGGATCGCCGATCGTGACCCGAATCGCCTGGCCGGCGGCTCAGGACGGTCCCGGCAGGACCGACCGGCTGGTTCCCGGAAGGTCCAGATCCAGCGCGATCCGCCCCGCGGACAGATGCTCCTCGACCTCCGCGGCCGGCATGGGCCGCGCGATCAGGAACCCCTGCGCGCGATAACAGCCCAGCGCCACCAGCGTGCGCGCCGCCACCGTGGTCTCGACACCCTCGCCGACCACCCCGAGACCGAACGAACCCGCCAGCCCCACAATCGATTTCACGATCGCCAGATCGTCCGCGCTGGCGCCCAGCCGCTGCACGAAACCCCGGTCGATCTTCACCGCGTCCACCGGCAGCGCCTTCAGGTGCGACAGTGAGGAATACCCGGTACCGAAGTCGTCGATGGCGATCTGCACGCCCATCCGCTTCAACCCGCGCAGCGTCACCTGCGTGCGCGCGAGATCCTGCACCACAACATGTTCGGTGATCTCCAGGCACACCGACGACCCGTCGATGCCGTAGCGCCGCAGGATCCCCTCCATGGTCTCCACGAAGTCCAGCGAAACCAGCTGCACCGGAGACACATTGATCCGGATCACCACATTCGACGCCAGCCCGCGCCGCCGCCACTGCGCGAATTGCTCAGCGGCCGTGCGGATCACCCAGCGACCCAGCTCGCCCGCCAGATTGGTGGCCTCCGCGACGCCCACGAACGCACCCGGCGGCAGCAGCCCGCGCGTCGGATGCTGCCAGCGCACCAGCGCCTCCAGCGCGACCACCCGGCCGGTCCGCAGATCCACCTCGGGCTGATAGTGCAGCACCAGTGAACCGTCGGACACCGCACCGCGCAGATTCAGCTCCACGTCGTCCTGCAGCTCGAACTGCGCGCGCATGGCGTCGGTGAAGACCGCGACCCCGTTGCCGCCGCTCGACTTGGCCGACAGCAGCGCGTGGTCCGCGCGCCGCAGCACATCGGCGACCGTGGCCTCGCCCGGAATGCCGAGCGCCACGCCGACGCTCGCGCCCCGGCTCACCGTCTCCTCGCCGACCGTCACCCGCCGGGCGATGAGCTGCTGGATCCGGCTGGCCTCACGCTCGGCCGCCGAGGCGTCCATCGGCTTGGCGGGCACGATCACGAACTCGTCTCCACCCAGGCGGGCGATCACGTCGCCCGGATCCAGGTTCTCGCGCAACCGCGTGGCGAGCGTCCGGATGAAATTGTCCCCGGCCGTGTGCCCGAGAAAGTCGTTGAGCGCCTTCAGGCGATCCAGATCCAGGAAGAACGCCGCCACCGGTCCCGAACTCCCGGGTCTGAGCCGGTCCTCCATGTGTTCCAGCAGCGCCCGCCGGTCCGCGAGCCCGGTCAGATCGTCGTGCATGGCGATATAGCGGAGCCGCTCCTCGGCCTCCACCCGCGCCTGCAGCTGGGCGAACAGCGCGGCGATCGCCTTGAGCACATTGACTTCCCGGGTGCTCCAATCGCGATCGCCGACCTTGATGAAGCCGAGCAGACCGGTGGACACATCACGCGACACCAGCGGCACCGCGGCCGCGGACACCTGCGAGTATCCGGTCGATTGCTGGATGAACCGCTGATAGTCGGGGTACTCGCCGCTGTCCCGCAGCACCATGGGCTCGGTGGCGTGCTCGAACTGCGCGAACACCGAATTGGTCTGATCGAAGTAGGCCACCCGCAGCGGGTCCGGGTCGACCGCCACCGGCCGCGGCGGCCACTCCGCGATCAGGATCGAGGCCCGCCGCTTCTGGTCGGTGTAGCGCAGGAAACTGAAGTCGACATCGAAATGCTCGACCAGCCAGGACAGCACCCGCTCACTGGCCGACGCCATGGTCGTGGCGTCGACTGCCATCAACTCGGAGGCGACCTGGGTCACCAGTGAGTCGAGTGTTCGCCGAGGCACCTTATTCTCCGATCACGCTAACCGCGGGTATCCGCGCCCGGTATCGGAAGTCGCCTGCTTCGAACCGTGGACGCCATCGCATAGCTGAGGCGAAGCACCACCGCCATTGTCTCGTCGTCAGGCACTCCCAACAGGCCCAGGAAGCGGCCCTGAACTGACGTTAGTGTATCGGCGAACTCCGGGGAAACCCCATCCACTTCCTCGGGGCGTCGTGCGTAGAGGAAAGCCGGAGAGACCGGCTGAACCGCGAAACCGTGCCGTTCGGCCTCGATCCAGACCCGCTGAACCGCCTCCCCGGCGCGCGCGTAAGCCACCAATTCGGACGCATCGCCCGGGGGCGGCGCCACGAAGGTCACGGCCACCACGGCCGAGCCGGTGCGGATCCGGCTCCGGGTCGAGTCCCCCAGGGCGAAACCGCCCTCCCAGGCCCGGACATGCTCCATCACGTCGGCGCGGCGAGCGATCTCCAGCTTCGCCAGCTCATCCGCGGCGAGGTCCAGGGTGCGCAGATCCATGCCGGTCCGCGCGTCGTCACCCGGCCACCGCAGTTCGGCGAGCATCTCCCGGTGCATGTGGGGAGTCAGATAGCGGACACGGTCCGACTCGCCGAGCAGCACGCCGATTTCCTCGATACCGGCACGATCTGTGACGGCGTGCAGGACCGCGCCGGCGTCCGCGGCCACGGCGGACAGGGCGTCCAGCGTCGAGTCGGGCATCGGCGCGCCGCTGCCGAACCGCCGATTGGTCCGGCGCGCGAGCAGATCCGGATAGTCGCGGGCCAGCACCGGATCGGTACCCGTTCCCGGCCGCAATATCGCCTCGAGCCGGCCCGGTCCGCCGACGCGGAATTCGCTCTCGCCCAGGATGCCGAGTGCGGCCGCGGCGGCCCTGGCGTTGTACAGCGCCGCGCCCACCGCCATGGCGCTGCCACGGTAGGCGATGTCGACGATCGAAGAGCGTTCGGGCGCAAGGGAAATCGTGACAGCCCCGGCCTCGACGCCAAGGGTCCACGGCTGCGCATTGCCCACCGAGGGCGCGCGCTGGGCACAGAAGAGAACAGCCGCGATCCCGGATTCCGGCGTGGTCTCCTCGGGCGGCGGCTCGACCCAGCGCAGGTCGTCGAAGGGGTCCGGTTCGGCGAGCTCGTCGAGGCTGCGCTCCAGGTCCAGCCGGGTACGCCCCGACGGCAGCTGCTGCCCCAGGCCGAGGCGCCGCACGGCCGTCGCGACGCTGGAGCCGCCGTGCATCACCTCCGAGCCGAGTTGCGGCCAGCTGTTGAGGCTTTCGCCCAGTTCCACCATGCTGGCCGCGCCGCGACTGGACAGGTTGCGGCCGTCCAGGATTCGAATGAGGTACGGCGCCTTCTCCCGCGGGGTCAGCCCGCGCAGTTCGGCGGTGCCGATCTCGCCGATCAGGCCGTGGAACGGCGCCCGCTCCGGCTCCAGGTCGAAGCGCTCCACATCGAGCAGGCCGCGGTCGCTGGTCTGCATGAGCAGCGGCAGCCCGCGGCTGCGGGCGCCCTCACGCAAGGCGAGTTTGATGTCGAAGGAATCGCATTCGTCGACGACGATCGACAGATCGGTGAGGAACGCGTCGAGGTTCTCGTCGGTCACGCCGTCCTGCCACACCTCCACCGGCAGGTACGGATCGAGCTCGGCGATCCGGCGGGCGGTCACCACCGCCTTGTTCACGCCGATGTCGAACAGCGTGCCGGGAATGCGATTCAGATTGATCAGTTCGACCGCGTCGTAGTCCGCGAGCCGCAGCCGGCCGCAGATGCCTTCCAGCGCAAGGGTGTACGCGACGGCGTGGCCGACGCTCTGCCCGACGACGCCGACGGTCAGCTCGCCGAACCGTTCCTGCTCGGCATAGGTGAGGTTGTTGCGGTTGCGGTCGAGGCGCACGATCCGCAGCAGTTGCGGGCCGGGCAGGCCGAGGACGATGTTCCGCCAGGGGTAGTAGACCCACCGATCGAATTCCGGCCCTTCGGACAATTCCGGCGGAGCTACGAGGCTTTCGAATTCGGCGCGCAGCAAATCGCGCAAATCGGAGAATTCGACCGTCGAATCGGCGCGTAATGCGGTCAGCCGGGCGGCATCTCGGGGATTCGATTCATCGAGCAGTAGCGGACGGTATTCACCGGCCGCGGGTAGATCTGCAGCCATTGTTACGCGAGTCCCTCACCCCGGGCCCAGGTGTTCGGTAATTTCTGGCCGGATTCCATGAATTCCGACAATTCGGCGTCTATCAGCCGAACCTGGGATTCCGTTGCCACGGACCGATAGGTCTGCATGTCGTACCACACCGGCACGGTGCGATAGCGGTCGTCGGGGTACGACGACGCCGGGATCCACCACGCCACGTGCGCGCCGCTGCTGCGGTAGCACCGGAGAGCGTGCTCGGGCGCCACACCGACCTGGTATCGAACGCCGAGCAGCACCATCGAGTGCACGTAGGCCCGGGCGATCCAGTCGACCAGGACGCCGCGGTGCTCGACATCGCGCGCGGTCCAGCCCGCCTTGCCCTCGATCACACCCTCGGGAATCTGATCGGCGACCATCCGCCGGAACGCGATCTCACCGGGCAGTCCCGCCCAGCTCGCCACCGCGTGCACCTCGTCCACATGCTGATACGGGCCCGAGACGCGCATGCCCGCGACGGCCCGGCCGTCCGAATCCAGCGCGACCCCGAAAAGCGTGGTGGAGCGGCCGTCGATCACTTTGTCGTATTCGAGTGCGTCCTCGGTGCCGAACTGGCGGTAAACCTCGCGCGCACCGTCCATGCATCTGCGCCATAACCGGAGATCCGCCTGCGGGGGACCGATCACGAAGGTGTAACCGGACTGCGGATCCGTTGATTGGAACATGCCGTCACCAGGCCCTTCCATTGGGACGAGCGCGACCGGTTCGACTGCCATAAAGTTCCACTCCACTAATGCGCTGACCTCGCGCGATCCTCCTGAGCCCCCGCCCGATACGGCCGTGCATCGGCCATGCCCGGCACGGGCACCTAGGGGAGTATCCGTCAGCCAACTGAAATTGTCCAGGCGTCCGGCAAATGCTCCGAAACCCAGAGATGGCTCCCGAAATCATCCCTGGTCAAACCATTGCCATCAGTCATGAAAAGCAGCGACAAGACCGGTTGGTACCCAATCAGCTAACAGCTAGCAATCAGACCAGGATGGAGATGAAAAGCTCCAGTTCGGCGGTTCCGTGCCAGATCTCGATCTCCTCGCGGTAGGCGCGAGTGATCTCGGCGGAGGCGGTCGCGTCGTCGACCTGAGCCCAGACATCCTCGGCCGGATCGTGGTAGTCGCCATTGGGCCGGAAGCGGGCGTAGACACCCTTGGGGACGCGGATCATGACGTCGCCGACCGGGACGTCGTCCGGGCCCTGGTACTCGTAGGAGACCAGCACGTTGTAGTTGCCGGCCGGATCGGGGACGTAGACGGTGGCCAGCGGGCGTTCGGCGGCGTCACGGTCACGCAGGCGGTCCCGCAGGAATTCGATGAGCTCGCTGTTGGAGACCTTGAAGCTGGGGCGCACCCGGGGAACCACCAGGCCGCCGTAGACCCCGCCGGGCCGGACCACGATCGAATAGGTCATGAGGGCTCGACCGCCAGGTACAGATCGATCTTGTAGGCGTGCGGGTAGGTCTCGAAGTCGCCGGTGTGAATGCGCTTGATCTGCTTGTGCTCCTCCGCGTAGGCGATCTGCGTCCAGAGGTCGGTCATCACCTGGGGAAAGTTGCCGACCGAGGAGAAGCGGGCGTAGGTGCCGCGCGGCAGGCGGGCCACGACGTGGCCGCGGGTCACCTCGTCGAGCGAGCCGCACTGGTAGCCGACGATCTGGGTGTTGTAGGTGCCCAGCTCGGCCGCGTAGTCGGTGTAGGCCGAGGCCAGCGGACCACCGAGTTCCTGGTGCAGGACGGCGGCCCAGGCCACTTCCAGATCGTGGTCACGCAGTTCCCCGAGCGCACGTTTGGGACTACGCACCGGCAACCCGGCGACCCACGTCTCGTCCCGCTCGACGATCTCGAACTGCATTGGATGGAAACTCTCTCGAGGTGTGATTCACAGCCAGTCGGCCAAGCCTTCGCCATGCTATCAATCAGCCTCGACCGTGCCCGGCGACACGACTCTGCGGGGCTCGCCCCCACGCGAGCGGCGTGTCGCTCACTCCTCGCGGCGGCGGTGCGGGCGGGCCATGGGGGCGTGCCAGTGGCGGTTCAGAGCGACCAGTCGGAGCCCGACCGCGCCCGCACCCGCCAAACCTCCTGTCCAGTATGTGTATTGGCCGTAGTGCAGCAGCACCGCCGTCACCGCGGAACCGAGCAGGGCCGGCACGGCGTACAGCTCGCCGTCGCTGAGCACGCTCGGGGTGACGCCGGCGAGCACGTCCCGGATCACACCGCCGCCCACCGCGGTCACCAGGCCCAGCGCCGCCGCCGAGGTCGCCGACATGCCGTGCTGGAAGGCGGTCACGGTGCCGGTCACACAGAAGGTGCCGAGCCCG
Organism: Nocardia niigatensis NBRC 100131; assembly: GCF_000308655.1. Classification (GTDB taxonomy): domain Bacteria; phylum Actinomycetota; class Actinomycetes; order Mycobacteriales; family Mycobacteriaceae; genus Nocardia; species Nocardia niigatensis. The sequence goes on from NZ_BAGC01000052.1 coordinate 48,085, forward strand.
ATGGCGTCGGCGGTGTAGAGCGGGGTGCGGACCAGCCGGACCGGCGGATGCCAGAAGAAGATGACGACCGCGGCCAGCAGCGCGACCCCGGCGTAGGAGACCTGGACGAAGGCCAGCGGCGGGGTGCGGCCGATGATGACGTCCCGGATCACTCCGCCGCCGGTGGCGGTGGCGACCGCGAGCACCGCGATGCCCACCACATCGAAGCGGCGCCGCACCGCCAGCAGTGCACCTGACACGCCGAATGCGAACACGCCCAGCAGGTTTCCCACACTCTGTGCCGCGTCGACAGGGGTGCCGAGCTCGACGAGATCACTCATGTGTGGCCGGTTTCCTTCCAGGTCGCTAACTCTCGGCTACCGGCGGACAGTATGCCCGGCCCGCCGCACCGGCACTTCGCCGCACGGTCGGAGCCGCTTTATGGTTGAGTCGCCCCTGTGTGCCGCACAATTGCCCAGCTAGACGCGGAACTTACCGCGTGTCGCGCCTGCCCCCGACTGGTGGCGTGGCGCGAACAGGTCGCACACGAGAAACGGGCCGCCTTCAGTGACGAGAATTACTGGGCAAGCCGGTTCCCGGCCTCGGCCCCGCCGACGCTCCCCTCCTGATCGTCGGCCTCGCCCCCGCCGCCCACGGCGGCAATCGCACCGGCCGCATGTTCACCGGCGATCGCAGCGGCGACCTCCTCATCGCCTGCATGCACGCCGCCGGCCTCGCCAACCAGCCCACCAGCGTCTCCGCCGACGACGGCCTGCTCCTGCTCGGCACCCGAGTCACCGCCCCCGTGCACTGCGCCCCACCCGACAACAAACCCACCCCCACCGAACGCGACACCTGCCGCCACTGGCTCACCGCCGAATTGACCCTGCTGGCACCGACTCTCCGCGCGATCGTGGTCCTCGGCGCCTGGGGCTGGCAGGCATTACTGCCCGCCCTGTCCGAATCCGGCTGGGCCATACCCAAACCCAAGCCCAAATTCGCCCACGGCACGCAAATCGAGCTGGCCCCCGCCACTCCCGGCCGCTCCCCCATCCAGCTGTTCGGCGCCTACCACCCCTCCCAGCAGAACACCTTCACCGGCCGGCTCACCCCCGCCATGCTCGAAGAGGTGCTCACCAACGCGGCCCACGCCGCTGGACTGCCCGGCCACCGCCGTTAGACGCTCGGTTCGACCCCTCGGCCAGACCATCGAGCTTCCAGACCAGGCATTCGAGAGAAAGACGACCTGCTTGGGGGCCACCGTGCCCATTTGCCTGGCGGACCGTGATTCTTGTCGACGACCGGCACTGTCACCGGGGCGAACTGTTGCGATGGCCGGCGCACACGCCACTCGCACCGATGGGGTCGCCGAACCGGATACGATGCGGTCGTGAGCAGGGCCGATGACGAATCCGAGCGGGAGGCGACAGCTGCCGACGGGGTAGCCGGGGGCGTGAAGGTGCGCCGCAGCCGAGCCGAGACGCGGCAGCGGCTGCTGGACGCGGCCTTCGAGGCGTTCGCCGAAGAGGGGTTCGGCCGTTGCTCGGTCGAGCAGGTGTGTGAGCGAGCCGGATTCACCCGGGGCGCCTTCTATTCGAACTTCACATCGCTGGAGGAGCTGTTCCTCGCCATGTGGGAGCAGCGGTCGGCATCGATGCTGGCCGAAGCGGCAGCCATGCTGGATACCCCCGGCGGCGTGAGCGGCGATCCGCGACGAGCGGTCGAGCAGGTGCTGTCGGCAGTTCCAGTGGACGACAAGTGGTTTCGAATCACCTCGGAATTCACCGCCCACGCCCTCCGCAATCCCGCATTGCGTCAGGTGATGGTGGCCAGAGAGGAAGCCATCGCCGCAGCCCTCATCCCAGTAGTGGTAGCCCTCCTCCGCCGCAACGGCCGCCAAGTACCCGATCCGGCAGCCCTGGGCCGAGCACTGGTCGCAGTCCACGACGGCACCCTGGGCCAATGCCTGATGGAACCGGACAACAAGGCAGTACACGAATACCGCCTGGACCTCTTCCTCCGAGTCCTCGACTCCTATAGCGAGCCCACCGCCTGACTTCTCCACCCGTCCCACGGGCCCGTCCGCGGCAATTCCCCACGCGCCGAACGAATTCCGAACTCACATCGATCCACCGGCCCAAGCGATCCCCACAACCACACGAATCAAAACCGGTTGGTATTACAAGTTTCAACCCCCACCAAAAATCCACCCAACAATTCCGCTCCCCAACACCGGCCCCACAGCTCACAGCTCCCAGCCCCCCACTGACGCTTCCAGCTCCCGCCAACATAAGCGACGCCGCCCCCACCCCTTCCTCCTTCTGCCACACCCATCTTCCCCTCCTGCCACACCCATCTTCCCCTCCTGCCACTCCCACGCCCCTCCTCTCTCCATAGCACCTCCGCTCCCCCTCCCCCTAGCCGCGCCGTACTTCGCCTGCCATCCCTTCCCGCCACACCCCTCCCTGCCTTTCTCTGCCATCCCTTCCCGGCCACGCCCTTGCCCTGCCACACCTTCTCCTGCCGTCCATTCCCTGCCGGTTCTCCCCTGCCACGCGTCCCCATCCACCCCACGTCCCACGTCCCAAGAAACCCTCCCTAACCAGCCGATTCGTCCCCACCCCAACACACCTGCTAAAGTTCTCCAGCGCGGGCCGGAAACGACCCCGCGGGGCTATAGCGCAGTTGGTAGCGCGTCTCGTTCGCATCGAGAAGGTCAGGGGTTCGATTCCCCTTAGCTCCACAACACAAGAAACCGCCCGTGACCTCGACAGAGGCCACGGGCGGTTTTCGTTTTCGCGACTATTCGACAGCTTGATTATCGGTGCCCGTCCGCAGTTCGTCCGCAGCAGCGGCGATAGCGGACCGGGCTGCAACATCGAGAGCCTCAGCGACCGACTCCAGGTCGTCCGGGAACAGGTCTGCGTAGGTGTCCAGAGTCATGGCGGCGGACTTGTGCCTGAGCATGGTCTGGACCGCCTTCACGTTCGCGCCGGCGCTGATCGCGAGCGACACCGCGGTGTGCCTGAGATCGTGCGGAGAGATGTACGGAAACTGTGTCCCTTCAAAATTCGTCGCGCGACTTCTCTTCGGACTGCGCAGCCGGGTGACTGCGGGCCGGAACACACGCTTGCGATAGGTGGACACCCGCAAGACCGCGCCCTGAGGTGAGGTGAATACCAGTGCGTCGCGGCCCTTGCCGTGCATGAGGGCGGCAAGTTCGTCGGCCAGGAATTTCGGGAACGGTACCGAGCGGCGCGCATGGGTCTTGGTCGTGGACCACACCGCCTTCCCCTTCACCTCAGCGACAGCTTCATGGATATTCACCCGTCGGCGAAGCATGTCGAAGTCGGACACCTTCAACGCGGCCATCTCACCCCACCGCAGACCGGTGTAGGCCAAAAACCGCATTGCCGTGGGCATCTCGGTAACCTCCCGCGCCAGCTGCTCAACCTGAACGTGTGTGAGGTATCCGCGGGCACGATGCGTGCGCTTCGGCAACTTGACTCGTGCACACGGATTACGCGGAATCTGTCGATCCTCTACAGCTGTCTCGCAGATCATCCGGAGGATGCCGACCGCGTTCTCGATCGTTGGTACACCGGCCTTCCTCACGACCATGTCCGCGACCCAAGCCCGTACATCGGTGGTACGGACGTCGCGCACTTCGACCTTGCCCCAACGGGGTTCGACATGCAGGCCCCAGGTATGACCGCGATTGAATGTCGTCGTCTCTTTCAGGTGAGCCTGGGCCTTGAGCCAGCGCTTACCGATCTCGCCGATAGTTTCACGCCCAGCCGAGGGAGCGATATGAGTTCCTGTCACCAAGGCACTGGTGGCCTGATCCAGCCAGTCCTGTGCATCAGCCTTGCGAGTGAAGGACCTTGCGTGTTCTTGACTGCTGTCGTCGACGTAGCGGGCCCTCCACCGCTTGGCGCAGCCGTGGTTGGCCGAGGGAACTCGCTCAGTGGTCTTGGTGCCGTCCGCCGCGGCGGTGATGATGGTTTTGTACCAGCGGTCTTCCACCCCGCTGCGGCGGTTGCGTCGCCCGGCCATTTCAGGCGATCCCGCCGCGGTCAGATGCGGCTTCTTGTTCGGCGATCCAGGAGTGGATGACGCTCTCGCGCCAGACGCGCCGGCGCCCGAGCTTGAAGCTCTTCGGGCCTTTGCCCGCCCAGGCCCAGTACCGCCACGTGGCGGCCGGGATACCGGTCATGGCTTCACAGTCGGTGGCCTGGAGGTAGCGGTCGGTGGACATGGAAACTCCTTCATTGGAACGGGTTTGGGTCTTGGTGCGCACGCCATCGCGTGGTGCGCAGGTGGTGTCGCAGGGTGCGCACGCGCCGTCGCACGATGCGACGAAGGTGTCGCGGTGCGCACCATCGGCCTGTCGCACGGCGCGTACGGGGTGGGTGGGTTGTCGCATCAGTGCGCACCGCCTGTCGCACGCTGTCGCAGGCTGTCGCATGACCTGTCAACAGGCCGCAGGTGAGAGGGTTTGCCGGAGACGAGGGCGTCGAGGCGAGTGATGCGCAGAACCAGGTCAGGGATGTCCGGGAGGGTTTGCCGTGCTGCTGTCGCAACGTCGTCGGTGCTCAGGCTGCCGTCGCAGACGTAGAGGATCTCCGCGCATTCGTCTTGTCGCGCCTGTCGCACAACGAGATTCAGCCGTCGCGACAGCTGCGCACCGGTGACGCGCGCACTCGTGTCAACCTTTACCGCGACCGGGGTCATAGCGGCGCGTAGCAACATGCCGTCGTAGGGGTAGAGGCCCGGACCCGGCAGTTCGTGTCGCAGCACGCGGTCACTGACCCACTGATCTGTCGCACACGCACCGAGTGCGACACGCGTACGAGCGACCGCACGGCAATGCACAGCGGAATTCGATCGAGGCCGCCACTCTCCCGGTCGCCACCCCAGCACCCAGGTTGCCGCCGCGCGGGTGGGCACGATCCACGTCGGCTCTCCTCGCACCGAGGGAAGCCGTTCAGCGGCGTTGGCGTCAGCGAGTTGGCCTGCCAGCCGGTAGGTCTGGGCCACACCGACGCCGAGGAACTCGGCCAGGACATCGGTTTGCATGGCACGCATTTCGGTGAGCCCGACCAGCGCTTGAACGCCACGCGAGGTGAGACGTGAGTATCTGATCACGAGAAGTCCTTGAAGGAGGAGATACGGGATTGGGGGGCAGTGGTTTTCGCCGTGCGGTTGTCGAGGTAGCGGCCCCAGTCGGCGTCGAGGTCGCGTACGACCAGGGCCAGGTCGAGGCTTCGGATTTCGGGCGGGAGCCGCTCGGCGGCCGCATGCACGCCATCACTCACGCTGGCGGTGCGGCACAGGTACAGCAGGCCCGTCAGTTCCTCGGGCTCCATATCGCGGGCCGCACGGATCGCGCCCCGCAATGCCTGATCCATCGAGGCCGCTGATTTGCGCGTGAGTTCGACCTCCAGCGCCCACCACCCCTGCGTCCCCATGAGCCGCCCACGGAACAGGGCGTCATGAACGTGCACACGACCTGTCTCGAATTCGGCTCTCTTGGAGCGCGATTGGTGCGATACCCGCTGTGCGCGGTGCCAGAGCTCTCGTTCGGACACCCACGCCGGTAGGTCGGTGCCGACCAGCATCAGCCGGGCCTGCGCGACCGCCCGATGATGTTCCACGCGCCCGAGGGTGGGCCGCCAGTTCTGCACCGGCCAGCCCAGGAACCGGGACGCGGTGGCCGCGGTCGCGACCACCCACTTCTCCCCCGCCTGCACCTGTTCCAGTGGTCGAACGAGATTGTCGGCCCGCAGCTGCCGCACCAGAACGTAGGTGTGGTTCACACCTTGCCCCAGGAACTGTCCGAGCAGGTCGATTTGCATTCCGCCGTGCTGGGACAGCAGCGTCAACGCGGCGGCCTTGCGCAGGTCTGACCGCGGTTCGGTTCCGCCACGCAGCCGCTGCACGGTCGAGCGTGGCAGCCCGACACGGCGTCCGATCTCGGCATCGGGGTGGCCGGCCGAACGCAAGGCCGCGATTTCACCGAGCACGGTCTCGACCTGGCGGGCGGTGATACCGAGCCGTTTGGCGATCTGCCGGTAGTCCTCGCCCAGCTCACGCAGGTTGCGAATCATGGTGTCGCGCTCGGCGCCCGACAGATGCTTGTAGCGGCCGCCCGGGCCGTCGTTGTTCCGATTCATGAGGTATTCCTTTCGATCGATTACTGAAAGATGCTGCGCTCCAGCACAAGTCACGCAGGGCTGGGCGCAACAGGGCACTCACGGGGGCACATTTCGCACATGGGGGGCACACGCACAGGCAGGGCGTGCGCCCCCTTCGTGCGGGGCGCGTGTCCTACCGCGACATCCGCCGATCCACCATTCGGCGGTCACGCTGCACGGGTCGTGCGTGCTGATCGCGCTCCTTGATGGGCGCGGTGTCCCCGATCCAGCTCATGAGGGAGCGGAGCCGCTCATCGATCGCGGCTGTCTTTTCCTGCTGCGACAACCTCGCCCGGGAACCGACCGCCGGGTCAGGTGATTCATTTGACTCACCTGCAGAACCGACCACACGGTCACGTGGTTCGATTCGATCCACCTGCCGCACCACTCCCAGATCAGGTGAGCGATTCTGCTCACCCACAGAACCGACCACCGAGTCACGTGTTCCAACCGGAACACCTGCCGTGGTCACCAGTCGCAGCCGGTCACGCTCGCCGACCTCCACGGTGCGGGACTGCTCCGCCGGCGCGAACAGCTCCTCGACCGTGTAGCCCGGCAGCATCTCCTCCAGAACCCGGCAATGATCAGGGAACGGAAGGCTTTTGATTTCACCGGACAGCCAGCGATAGAACTGAGCCTTGAGTGGACCACGCCCGACCAAATCAGGATCGACCCGTTTGGCCGCCTTGTCGTACTCACGCAGGAACGTGCAGTGGGTCTGCCAATGCCGTTTCCTCAGAAGCGCTTTCAACTCCGTGCCCGGACCCACTCGACGCGTCCGACCCGACGCGTCCGTATCGGTGCGGTCTTCGTTGTGGTTCATCGCGACCGCCGCCGATCCACCGCCGGACGCGCCGGCGCCTGCACCGAACGGCCGGGAACGCCGTCGTGGTGAATGTCGCGCTCCTTGAGCGGAGCACTCGACTCGGCCATCTCGAGCATCAACCGCAACCGATCCGCCCGAGCCGCATCCCATTCCCGATCAGCCGTTACCCCCGGACGCGGCGCCGCGGACTCCGACAACGATTCCTTGGTGCGGGGGGTGTCGAAATACGGTTCGTCTGCGGTGAACGGGTCGAGTTGTTTCCAGATGTTCGACCGCAGCTGCGCCGGTGTCGGTGCGGTGTAACCGATCTGCTCGGCAGTGATCTGGCGACCCGCTTTCAGCGACAACGCCGTCAGCATCACATCGAGGGTCCGCGGCTTCGGATCATGCAACCCGTCCCGATACCCGACGATATTGGTGTGCTTCAGATGCACCGGCCGTCCGCCGTCACTCTCGCTCACCGCACGCATGCGATGCGCCAGGCCCGTGGGGGTGATCCTGAGCGACGCCATCAACAGCGACAGATGCTCGTTCGGAACCACCTCCCTCCGTTGTGGTTTCGGCTGAGCATCAACCTCCGCGCCGCGCCGGTCGTCCGGCCCCGACAGCGGCTGCGCGGGGACCGGAAACCGAATGACATTCGAGAACGGCCCGACCCGCTTCCCGTTGATCCTCATCGAACCCACCGCCGTTCCCGACGAGCGCGCACACACGGCGCAGGAATCGGTATCACCGCTGATAGCACCCGGTTCGACACCAGGGCGCAGCGTTCTACACTGGACATGCTTCAGTGGCCTTTCAGAACCTGAAGTGAAAGCCGAAGCAGCGGACACTGCTTCGGTACCGACTCCCCGTCAGCTCCAACTGATGGGGAGTCTCAACTTGACCAGGCTTCCTAGCTTGCCTAGCCAAGTTCACTGTAGCGCATCAACCCGCTCAAAGTTGCAAATCGAACTAGGTTGGCTAGGCAAGTTGTGTGGCCTGCATATATCGTGTGGTCCATGGACACACTCGACCCCGATGACCCCCGCCCGCCGTACCTTCAGGTGGCGAACATACTGCGTGCGGCCATCCTGACTCGGAAGCTAAACCCCGGCGACAAACTGCCATCGGGGCCTCATCTGGCCGAGCGGTACGGCGTTGCCCGGATGACCGTGCAGCAGGCAATTCGTGTGCTTCGCGATGAGGGGCTGGTCGTCTCACGACAGGGCAGTGGCGTCTATGTCCGGGAACGCACTGAACGACCGGTAGGACTTCGTCCTCACATCGAGCGTGCGTTCGAAGAGGCCGATGTCACAATAGATTTCGCAGGGTTCTCCGGTGAGACGCTGCACGGCGCTATCGCCGAACCGATCGATAAGATCCGGCATGGACGGCTGCGACCCGAATCACTGACCGTCCGCCTGCTCGTACCTGACGCCTCGATCCCCTGGTCGCTTCCGTCGAAGGTTGAGGACTTGAGTGATAGCCCTGCCTTCAGGAGTCGCGCGACCCGCATCATGGAGCGACACGCTCTAGCGATTGTGGATGCCGTCAACGAGCTTGCTGAACTTGATCTCGTGGCAAGCGCGTCAGCACAAGTCCGGACCTATCCTGCTGTCCCACTGTTCAAGCTCTACGTGCTGAACGGGTCGCGCGCGTTCTTCGGCTACTACCCAGTCCGTGAGCACAAGCTTCAGCTCGACGGCGAATCCACTGCGATCTGGGATCTCATGGGCAAGGACGCCACCCTGTTCGAGTTCGGCAAGGACGCAGAGCATCCAGACAACAAGGACAGTCAGTTCGCCGAAGAGTCTCAGATGTGGTTCAACAGCATCTGGACAACGGTCGCGCGGGACTACGAGCGGTGACCGGGGCCGCGGACATCTTCCAACAGGCGCACACTCTTCTGCTCGACTTCGATGGACCGATCTGCGCCGTGTTCTCGGGAATCACTAACCGTGAAGCGGCACAACGACTATTGATCAATCTCGATCACAGCATCCCTGACGATGTACTGGCGACACACGACCCCTTCGATGTTCTTCAGTTCGCAGCGACACTGGGACCAGACCAGGCCAACGCCACCGATCTACAGTTTCGACAGATCGAGGTCGAAGCAGTCCAGTCCGCCCGCCCGACCGCCGGTTCCGAAGAGCTGATACGCAGTTCGGCACAGAGCGGCCGGCGCGTGGCGATCGTCAGCAATAACTCATCGGCAGCCGTCCGTCAGTACTTGACCCAGCATGAGCTCATCGACTGCGTCCAAGGGGTGTTCGGGCGCGAGAGCGGCGACGTGTCACGACTGAAGCCTCAACCGCACCTGCTTCTTGATGCCCTTAGCGCCCTTCAGTCGAAACCGAAAGATAGCGTCTTCGTGGGCGACTCAGCCTCTGACGTCATAGCTGCCCGTGCCGCGGACGTACCCTGCATAGCTTTTGCGAACCGGCCGGCCAAGGCCGCAGTTCTTGCCGCCCAGGCCCCTGCCGCCATCATCACGCAGCTGTCCGAACTGCTCTCGGCAGCGTGATTTCTGCCCGGACAGTGCTCGGAGAGTGCCCGGACAGTGCCCGGACCAAAGATTCTCCCAAGTTTCGAGTCCTCTTGTCCTCCACCACACCCCCTGAGCTGCGCCTTCGGCGCAGGACTCTGGTCTGGTCTGGCCGAGACTATATCCGCCTTCGGAGGACATAGTCTCGGCCAGACCAGACCAGAGTCAAAAGATAGGTACGGGGGTGTGGTGGAGGACAAGGGTTTTGGGAGGTCAGGTGGTGAAGGAAGGACCACAAAGGAGAGGACCACAAGGGGGCGCGTGGCGTGCGGATGTTGCGTTGGCATGTGAGTTGCGTTGAGAGAGGACCACAACCGGAAGGGTTGCGAGCCCATGCGGCGGCACGTGCAGGGTTCGTCCGCGGAAGGACCACAACGAAGGGATCACCTCTTACGCGGGGGAGATGGTCGACGTGGAGCACGACCGAGGAATCCCCAGCCGAGAGTTGAGGCGTACACATCAATCTCTGTTGACGTGTACGCCTCAAGTCGGAGGCTGCTCGTGCCGTTCAGCGGAATTGATGCGTAGTCATCAACTCGCAGCTACACGCCGATCATTTCCTCCAGATCTTTCCAGTCAAGGCCTGATACCTATTAATTTCGCGGCGCCGATCGGATTCCGACAGATCTCTCAGCCTCCACGAAAAGCCCTGTTGCGTAGCACGTTCAAAGCACTCGATCATCGTTGCCTCGAAATACTTTGGAGCCTTTCCGGCATAACCAGATTGCATCTCCATAAATTGCTGCAATGACGTGGCTAGCGACTCGCCGTCGGAACCGGAGAATCGCCAGTCCACTAGAAGCTCTATGAAATCGATAGCGCGCTCTTCCACCTCCCCTTCAAGAATCAAGAGCTCGCGCCAGCTAATAATCCCAGGGGGAAGCGAACAGCCCCCGAGGGGAGCAACCATAGGCATTGCGATCTCAAGGATCTTTAGTTGAGTCATTGGGTTGATGACCATGCCGCCGTCGGGCGCCAACACAAGTGGGATAAACTTAGTGTTCTCGTCAATGCTCACCCTACCGTCCGGCCAGCCCTTTTCCCTAAACTGCTCGACGGTCGATATCAATTGACTGAACTTCTTTTTGTACTTCTCCCGAAAATCCTTTTCAAGAACCGAGATGTCAGCGGTACCCTCAGCCAGTCCTTGCAAGAGGTTTCGCATATTAGCATCGATCAAGAGGGCGAAGTTTTCATGATAGTATCCCCAATCGCAAATTTCATCTTCCTCTTTAGCATTGGGGATACTCCACGCAGTCCGAAAGTCTGGATCCGCAAGTACAATCCCGCCCGCACGGGGCGAATTCGACCTAGAGATCCTTTGAAGAACCTCACCCACCCGATATTCGAATAGGTGACGCATTGCTCCAGCGAAGTGATCGGCCGTCCTCTTTTTCTCAGGGATCTTACTCAGAATCCAGTTCGCTTGAAGATACGGATGATCTCCAAAAAACCGCTCTAGCATATACTGAAGGCGGAGCATAATTATCGAGCCATCATCCAATATAAGAAATGGTCGCTGCTGGAGTACATAGCGTGACCATGGGTTGATTGCATCACCGTCTTCGCCTCGCAGTAGCTCCGCTCTCAGATTACCTAGGGTCGAGGTGCAGTTTTCCAGGAAGAATAATTTGACTTCTTCCGGAACCTTGGCTTCTTCGAATATCGTGGGAGAAACGCTCGAATCTCCGCTATTGGTCTCAAAATTGCGATAGATCAGCATTCCAAGCGCAAAGAAGTCATCAATGCTGATCCCAGTGGCTTCCTTGAACATGTCTGCAGGACCATCACCGATGTCCACCAAGAGTCCGGGGTCAGTGGTTGGAGCCCATCTGCGGTACCAGATATCGCCCGCGTCCGCACACAAGGTGGCAATTGTCGCGGCGTGGGTTCCCGAAGTTTCGGCGATCGCGAACAGGGTGAATTCATCCCTGAGCTCTGGCCACGCACCCGATTCACTCACCGCATCAGAGTCCACCTGTTCATTGATTCCAAGAACACACTTAATAAAGTCCAGCGACCCGAGGTCTCCACCACCCACCGGATCGGCGTACATCACAATTTCCTTGACGCATTGCACCATTGAAAATGGAGCGAGGGCATAATGCCCTACCGCAAGGCGCCTTCTTATTTCAGCACCCTCCTGCCCCGGCGCTCCAGCCGCCCACTTCCGTTCGAAGGCTTGCCAGCCGTTAGTCAACATTGAATAATCGAGATGAGCGAGTATTCTTGAGACCAGCCCAAGAGTGCGCTTCAGGTTACAGCTTGACCAGACTTCCCTACGGTCAGCCAGCCTAAAGCTGCGCCCAAATATTTCGGACGCCACAATGAGGTTCGGTTCCGGTGGAATTACGCCACTCATCTTTCCTACTGCTCCAATCTCGTCATGGTACTGCGCACCCGACCAAAAACTGCGAGACACATAGACCTGGCTTGATGCTTGGCATCTCGTGCAATTAGTACCTGATAACTGCATGTCGTACTAACCGATCCGGCCACTTTTACCAAAGACAGTCCACAGACCACCTGGAGCCGTGCAGCATCTCCAGAACGCCGCGCATGGGCCCGAACCGCCGACATCCGCCGCAGTCACCGCCAAACGAACCGCCGCACGGGTTCGCCGCTTGCACGAAGAACATCGCGACCGGACTTCACGAGCCTGGGAGCCAACGTTGTAGTCGGAGGCTCTCCCTCACCGGCCAGACATCCGCTGGCTCAGCTCTGACAGACCGACTTTATGACGCTGACTTTGTAGCCGGTGTTCTTGGCCATCGCATCGAAGTCAGCTTCGGCGATGGACGCGCCAGAACCGACCGAGTACCTGCTCGGAGAGCTATCGAGGTTTCCCTTCGAATCCATCCCGTACCCCTGGGCAATGGCGGCGCAGGTACCACTAGGGAAGACCAGGCGCGCTTTGCAGTCGCCGCCAGCCGTATGACCGCCCCCCGAGCCGGTATCCACCCAGCGTGCCGGATATGCGTTGTTACAATTCGCAACGGCCGCATCGATGGCTTCTTGTCTGCTCGGATAGTTCGTGACCGTATTGAACCCGTATGTACCTTCCGCGATAGCTCCCCATCGAATGTCTGCGTGTGCGACACCCGCCCCGAGAAGACTGGTCACAGCCGCCGCGGAAATAGACAGGACAGCACCACTGAAGCGTGAGTTCACGCTTCCCCCTTACATTTGTCGGATTCGCCTCATCGAGCTCGCGCTAGTAACTATCACCGCCGACGTAGCCCGGTCAACCGATTGACCGATACGCAAACCTATTCAGCCTGAGCCGGATTCGGCACCAGGGGTTGGCGGGCGCCGCGACATGAGCGCTGAACTGGCGTTCAACATGGATCGGAGAGAGGAGCAAGGAGAATATATGAAATGGACTGTCTTCGCATTGCCGGTTATAGAGGTGGCCATGACTGCGTGCAGCAGCAATAGCTCAAGCCCCGTCGCAGCGTCGTCGCCTGTGGCCGCGCCGGCGCCGCACGGCGGAGGATCAACCGGCCGTTCGGTTCTAGGCGCTGGGGACGTCCGCTCATGCCGAGTTGAGTATGATTCGGGCAGCGCTATTCGAGTGGCGAAAGGCCGTCAGGATCCTCCCGGCCCGGCGAAGCCGCCGATCGGCCATGTCGAGCCGCTCAGCGTGACAAAGAGGTCGACCCATCCAGCCTCTTGTACGTGTAGACCGAACGGACCAGCTGTCTCCCGTCGGTCGACTGACCGCTTGGCGGAGAACGTAGCTTGCGGGAAGTTATCGAAGATGAATTGCGTAGCCGTCGGTGTCGACGGATCGACCGCGGCGCCCGGTGGCGGGGCGGACTCTTCCGTGGGTCCGGCCACTCCCGACCCGTGAACTATCTCCCCTGTTGCGTCGAGGACGCCGACGATGTCCAGCCAGCCTGCGGGAAATGTGTGTTTGACACCGTCGTCGGATTGGCCGTCCTTCGCCCGCGTCGCGGTGAATGTCACCCCGGGAAGTGTGTCGAATTTGAAGGTCGAACTGGAAACGCCGGTTCTAGACTTGTCGAATACCGGTGGTGGGTCAACGATATCGCCCGCCAGGAACCCGTCGATTATCCCGGGCGGGGGAGTCACAGTCGAACAGGGTACGTCGCGGCCGCCGCGACGTAGAGTCAGAAGCAATTCCTCGGCGATTGTCCGCACGGATGCGTAGATGGGCGTTGGTATCGGTTCACCCGCTGCGTTATCACCGCCGAATCGCGTAAAACCGGTGCTGTTCGAGTGAACCAGCGCATAGGTATTCTCGTTCAATCGATCGATATGAGCCCCGCCATCCTTGTTCGCCAGAGCCAGAACAAGGTCCTTCCTACTGAATTCGGCACCGTTGGCGTCGAGTAGAACAGGTCCATGCCACCAGTCGTCGAAGCTCACATATCGAGTCGAGACCGACTGTTCGATCTGGTCGGACATTCTTGCAACGAAAATGATCCCATCGCTTCCGATACCGATGGCCGTCAGTCCGGGACTGCGGCCGACAATGTTCGGATCGCGATCGATAACAGGAGCGCTGTCAGCCCATGTGAGACTTTTCTTGATCCCAAGCTGCGCAAGCAGGCTATGGCTGTTGTTGGTGTCGTGGACCAACACTCTAATGGCGACGGCGATGCGCTTCGATTCGGGTAGTTCACCTCCGTCAAATGCGGTGGCCGAGCTGACAAGGAAACGTAGCTGTTCAGACAGGTCGTATTCGAGATCGCGATCGCGAGGGTGAGTACTCACCACACAATGATGGCACGTAGGCAGGACGGCGATCCGAAGGACCGACGCCGAGGGCGCAATTTTCGGTCATTTCGGTCAAATTGTTCGCAGTGGTGTAGGAAGTGCCTGTTGGCACCAGAAAGGTCGACCGCAGCTGGCAGAAGAGTGGACTGAAAACATCCGCTTCTGCCGCATACCGCGCTGTTCAGTGTGGCCAGAGCAGCGCAGCATGCCCATCGGTTCATCACCGAGATGGGCCGCCGCCGTCCGCAGTTCGTCCGCAGCACTGCCGTGGGCTGCCCATCCCAGCCAACGGAGTCATCAGGTAAGAGCGCTGGTCAGCTTGCAGAGCAAACGAGATCACCCGCTACCAGAAACAGACAATACGGATCAAGGTCTCGTTCGCATCGAGAAGGTCAGGGGTTCGATTCCCCTTAGCTCCACCAAACGGCAGAGCCGCAGGTTAATAACCTGCGGCTCTGTTGTTTTCGTGGCAGCACGCGAACCGTTCGAGGCGGTCATGGGCGTGTGTTCCACAAGGCGCTGACCGGCAGGGCGCGGAATTTCGGTCCGAACGGGAGGGTTTCGGTGCCGGTGTAGAGGACGTATCCGGCGAGGAGGTCGTCGCCCAGTCGTTCGGCGAGGTGGCGGAGACCGCGGAAGTCTTCGCCCTTGACCGTGGCGGCGGCTTTCACCTCGATGGCGATCACCTCGCGTCGGTTGTTCTCGAGAATGATGTCGACCTCGACGTTGTCGCGGGTGCGGTAGTGGAACATGCGGGCCTCCTGGTCGGACCAGGTGAGCTGACGAGCGAGTTCGGCGGCCACGAAGCCTTCCAGAAGTGACCCGAGCGGACCGTTCACCGCGCGCAGTGCGCGTGGGTCGGCACCGCACAAATAGGTGGCGATTCCGGAATCGACCATGAACACCTTGGAGGTTGCGACGGCCCGGGTGGTCAGGTTTCGTGACCAAGCGGGGATTCGCTTGATCAGGAAAACCTCTTCCAGGAGGCGGAGATAGCGGGCAACTGTGTCTTTGGGCAGGCCGAGTTCATTGCCGAGGGCGCCGGGTACCAGGAGTTGACCGGATCTGGCCGCGACGAGGTTGGTCAGGGCGAACATCTCTGCGGAGCGTTCGATCTCGGACAGTTGCATGACGTCTCGGTTGATCAGATCGGCGACGTAGGAAGAGAAGAATCGAGAGCGTCGTTTGCCTTCTCGTGCAACGGCTTCCGGGAAGCCGCCGCGTGCGATCCGTTCGATGTAGTCATTGCGATTCTCGGTACCGTCATGGCGTAGCTGTGGTCCGCGCTCGAAGGCGCAATCGATGAATCTATCGGGGGTGCCGTCGATTTCGCCCTGGGAGAGTGGCCAGAGTTCGATCGTCTCCATGCGTCCGGGAAGGGCGTCCGGAACGCTGCGGAGCGCCATGACATGAGCCGAACCGGTTAGCAAGAACCGGCCGGGTCGTCCATCGGCGTCGACGGTCTCCTTGATCGCCAACAGCAGTTCCGGCACTCGCTGGACCTCGTCGATGATCAAGAGGGAATCGTCGAGGACGAACTGCGTCGGGTCGTAGCCGGCTGCCTGTCGAGTCTCCGGCTTGTCGAGGCTCCGCCAGGTCGCGCCGATCTCCCTCCCTATCCGGGCAACCAGCGTGCTCTTTCCGCATTGACGAGCGCCGTTAACCAGCACCACGCGAGTGTCTGCAAGCGCCTCGTGCACTGCTGAGTGGGCATGGCGGGGAAGGATTCGACCAATAGGCGATGACGAGAAGGACGAGGTCACCGCGGTAGTGTCGCACATATCGTGCGCGTTCCGCCGCATATTGTGCGCGCGATCTGCCGCAAGATGTATGCGCGTTCTGCCGCTACGGTCGTGCGCTTCTTGCCGACGCTGGAGCAGCTGCTTTGCCGGAGCACTGTTGATGAGTCGGCGGCTTGATCCGCAGATGATTCGTTGCGGTCGGCCACGCGGAGCGGTCCCGATCATCGGGCACCGCCGACCGAGCCAGGCCGGGTACCGACCGCCCTGATCGCGATGTCCGGCCCGTCTACCAGCACCGCCCGGTTCGCATGCTGGTCCGTCAGGTCCACTCACCAAGGATCCCCAGGTCGACGACGTGGGGATCCTTGCTTTTGTCCCCCGATTCAGGCCACGACGTTAGGTCCGGGGCCTTTATGTGCTGCCTGGTTCTCCCACCTGGTGAAGACATACCAGTCACTCTTGACGTCGAGATTGGATCTGGCCAAGGGTGCCGATCTCTCGCGAATCCTCCTGCGACGCAATGGGAAGCGAGGTGACGCGCCCAGAGCGGGAGTATTCGGGCATGTCCGAGCAACCAGGAACGCATGTTCGAATGTACGGCTAATTTTGCTGGGTGCCGTCCATTCGTCACGAGATTCCGTTGCAGTTGTTGCGTCATCGCCCTGAGGTCGCACCGCAGATCGCCCGGGCGGTGTTGAGGTTGCCGGTGCCGGACCTACCGTGCTGGCGGCCAGGGCCGGAAACAGTGACCTTGTTGTCTCCGGGTGAGCTGCATCTGGATGTCGTGCTGGTCGGCGCGAAGGCCGAGAAACCGGAGTTCGCGATCGTTCATGAGGTCCAGAACTCCTGTGGGGCTTCCGAACTCGAACGGATCGCGTTGAGTTGGCCCGCCTATGTCACTCATGCGCGGCAGCGGCTGGGCTGCCCGGTCGTGCTGCTGGCGTTCTGTCCGGACGAGGCCACCGCCCGCCGGGTCGCAGCCCGGTCGTGACCGGTCATCCCGAGTTCGTCTTCCGGCCGCGGACCTACTGGCCGGGCATGCTGCCGGCCGTCACGACGGTCGCCGAGGCCGATCAGTGGCCAGAGTTGGCGTTGCTGTCGGCTCCCGGGCATCTGGGCGATGACGAACGGCCCAAAGTGCTTGCGATGGCACTGGAGGCAATGCAGCACCTCCAGCCGGACTGGCGTGTCCACTACCATGACCACATCAGCCGATGTGTACCGGCCCGGTACCGGAAGGAGTGGGAGGAGCTCGTGGCTATCGCGATCGAGAACTACCACTGGGAAAGCGACTTTGCGCGAGAACACCAGGCTATCGGCCGGGCTGAGGGGCGGGCGGAGGCGTTGGCGGGGTCTGTGCTGCGGATTCTGCATCGCCGTGGGCTCGACGTCGACGAGGCGGTTCGGGAGCGGGTCAACGGCTGTTCGGATCTCGCGCAGCTGACGCGGTGGTTGGACTCGGCTTTGGTGGTGGAGTCAGCTGCGCAGATATTTGAGCCTGGCGTGATCACAGACGGAGAACCGGAGTAGGACGGGGCGTCAGGTCCGCCGAATAAGAGTTGGAGTCCGCCGAACCGCGGCCGCCACGCTCTGCCGGACCCCCTGAAATCCGGGTCTCCGATTTCACTGTGAAGCACAGGCGCTTGACAAATAGTTCTCGGTCATGAGCCCGGACCCAGCAGGTCCCAGCGGTTTCCGGCGATGTCGAGAAAGACGGCGACCTGACCGTAGGGTTCACTGCGCGGTGCGGTTACGAATTGCACTCCGCCGTCGAGCATCCGGCGATACGCACCCTCGAAGTCGCTGACCCTGAGAAAGAATCCGACCCGCCCGGCGACCTGGTCACCGATGGCATTGTGCTGCCGGTCCCCGTCCGCCCGGGCGAGCAGGATTCCGGTGGCGGCACGGGGTGGGCGAACGACGACCCAGCGTTTGGGGCGGCCGTCGTTCGTGAGCGAGGGCGAGTCCTCGATCAGGTCGAAACCCAGTGTCCCGACGAAGAACTCGATGGCGGAGTCGTACTCGTCGACGATGATCGTGATCAGTTCCAGATGCACTCGGTGAGCGTAGGGCGAGCACGATCCGGACTGTCCGCGCCTGCCGACGTTCACATACTCGAAACCGTCTCGTTCACAGGCGGTTGAGGACTTCGGCGGCGGCGCGGAGGCCGGTCTGGACATTCCGCAACGGCCTGGTCACCCGCGAGCAGATGTACACCTACCTCGAAACCCGCCCCAGCACCTCACCCCTCGCCAGCCTCAGACTCCTCGGCGTATCCCCGAAAGTCGTTGCCTCCCTGCTCAAATACCGCTGGCGAACCCGCACACTCCTGCGCCACTGACCAGTCTGGCACAGACCGCCCCATGATTGCCCGGGGCTTCCGTACCGTCATCGTTCCTCGACTGTGGCACAGTCGATTCCAGGCCGACAGGTACTGCCCCGACCGAAGATCCGGCCCCGATGACGCCGCGCGCGATGCCGAGCAGCCACGCCGACCCGACCGCGGCTGCCCCGGCCAGCGCGACCCCCAGCGCCCAGAACTGCGCTGATACCACCGTCCGCGGCGCCATCCGATCCACCAGCGGCACCAGCAACGCGAGCCCCAGCATGTACCCCACCGGCCCGCTCGCCAACGCTCCCCCGACCTCGGTGAGCGATGCTCCGAACGATCCGGCCACGTCCGCGATGGCGGGCTGTAGCGGATGAATACTGGGGGTCCCGAGCGCGGCTGCGACGGCCATGAACCACACGGCGCTCGCAGTCTCGTAATCCGGTCAACGGCAATCAGTTCCGCTTCCATGATCCCGACGCTACGAACGCCCGTGCGGCTGGCAAGAATCAGACATCACCGTGAGCACCGGATGGCTGACATCAGATGGTGGATCGGCCGTCGGCGGGCTGTATCGCCGAGACAGTCATGTGGTCCATACCGGGCACATTGGACTCCGGTAGCCGTCTCGCGCTGTTCGGTCGGCGGTTCGAATCCCGGTCTCCTCCGTTTGTCCGCTGGACACAACGCCCTCGGCGAAGTTGGTCGGCACGCGACAGTGTGTCGCCGGTCACGTTCTTCCTACGGTTATGGCGCTCGGCACAAGACCGCCGTGCGCGGCGGCCACACAGGTCGATCGCGCCCCGCGTGTCCCATCGAAACAGGAGCTCGCCCATGGGATTCACCAAACCGGATCTACCCGATGTCGATCCGGACCTCTTCCTGCAGAAACCGCTGATGGAACGGATGCGCGTCCTCGCGCTCGACTGGGCCGAGAACGGCTTCGGCTCACCGAAGATGGTGCACGCCATCTATATTCTCAAGCTCGCCGTCCTCTACGCGATCGGCGGCATCACGGTGGCGACACTGACCTCCGGGCTGCCCGCGTTCTGGCACGTGACGGAGTGGTGGAATCAGCCGATCGTCTATCAGAAGGCCATTCTGTGGACGGTATTGCTCGAGAGCATCGGCGTCGCCGGATCCTGGGGTCCACTGGCCGGCAAGGTCAAGCCGATGACCGGCGGGATCCTGTTCTGGGCCAGGCCCGGCACCATCCGCTTGCGGCCGTGGAAGTGGATGCCGTTCACCGGCGGCAATCGGCGCACCTGGTTCGACGTCACGCTCTATGTCGCGCTGTTGGCGTCCTTGGCCATCGCCCTGTTTTCGCCTGGCGTACACAATGATTCGCTGTCGGCGGTCCTGCCCGGCAACGCTTCCGGGCTGGTGAGCCCGGCTCTGCTCATCGCACCGATCGTGCTGCTGATCCTGAACGGCCTGCGGGACAAGACGGTCTTCCTCGGCGCACGCGGCGAGCAGTATCTGCCCGCGTTGGTGTTCTTCGCCGCGCTGCCGTTCGTGGACATGATCATCGCGTTGAAGATGCTGATCGTGGTGGTGTGGGTCGGCGCGGGGTTCTCCAAGTTCGGCAAGCACTTCTCCAATGTGGTTCCGCCGATGGTCAGCAACAGCCCCTCGATGCCGTCGAAGGCGATCAAGCGCGCCCATTACCGAAACTTCCCCCGGGACCTGCGGCCGTCTCGGACGGCGCACGTGATGGCCCACGTCGGCGGGACGACGGTCGAGATCATCGCGCCGCTGGTGCTGCTGCTGTCGACCAATGTGTACCTGACGGTGGCCGCGGCGGCAGTCATGGTGATCTTCCACCTCTTCATCGCCTCGACGTTCCCATTGGCGGTTCCGCTGGAGTGGAACATCCTGTTCGCCTACGCCACGGTGTTCCTGTTCCTCGGGCTTCCGAACTGGGACGGATACGCCGTCCCGGACATGTCCTCGCCGTTGCTCACCGTGATCATCGCGGCCGGACTGCTGTTCTATCCGGTACTGGGCAACCTGCGCCCGGACAAGGTGTCGTTCCTGCCGTCCATGCGGCAGTACGCGGGCAACTGGGCCTCGGCCGTGTGGACGTTCACGCCGGGCGCGGAGGCGAAGCTGAATCGGGTCACCCGAACGGCGTCGAACCAGATCGACCAGTTCATCGAATTCGGTTATGAGCCCCAGTGGGCCGAGATCACGCTGCAGAAGACGACCGCGTGGCGAACCATGCACAGCCAGGGCCGCGGCCTGTTCTCGGTGCTGTTGAAGAACCTGCCCGACATCGACTCCCGGTCCGTGCGCGAGGGCGAGTTCACCTGCAACTCGCTGATCGGGTTCAACTTCGGCGACGGACACCTGCACAACGAGGACCTGATCCGGGCGGTGCAGGACGAGGCGCGCTTCGAGCCGGGCGAGCTCGTCATCGCCTGGGTCGAGTCGGAAGCGTTCGGCAGCGGGATCCAGCACTACAAGCTCATCGATGCCGCGCTCGGGGTCATCGAACGCGGCACCTGGCAAGTCGCCGATGCCGTCGCCGAGCAGCCGTGGTTGCCCAACGGGCCCATCCCGACCCAGGTGACCTGGTCACTGCCCGCAACCGACCGGGCCACTGCCGTGCCAAACGAAGCCGGACGATGAAACGATCGTCGAAAATCCTTGCGATGCTGGGCATTCTGCTGATCGCGATGGCCTCGGTAGTGCGGTTCACCCGCATCCCGTACGCATCGAAACTGCCGAAGGACACCGGATCGACCGCTCACTACCGCGGCGAAGCCAGCCGGCGGGTGCGGACGATGGAGTTGCCGAACCGCGATCTGGCCGGCGCTTCGCGCTGACGCACAACCAAGGATAGCGCCGAACCACACTTCGCGAGCGGTTCGGCGCATCGGTCGATCAGCGGGACAGCAGACTGACGGCTCTCGCAGGTGTCGCCGGCCGTCCGCTCGGGCGACACTGCCGAATATCGAGCTGCCATAGATCGATACGAGCTTCGAGCTGCGATCCGTACCGTGAACTGTAGGGCGGGCGACCGGGTGCGCCATTGTCCCGAGTAGACGAAAACGCCTGCGGGAGTTGTGCTGTGGGGCACGGCGCGAAGGCCATTACCGCGTCGCTGAACGCAGCACGGCCGACCCGTACCAGTGGCACACCAACAGCGCCAGCTCCACATCGAGCCGGTCGTCCCCGATCGGCCGGCCGCGGCGGGCGACCGCGCGGGCGACGCGATATTTGACCGAGTTGAAATGCAGATCCACTTCCGCGGCGGCGGCCTTGTAGCTGGATCCGGTTCGCAGGAACACCCGCAGGGTGTCGCGCAGGCGCGCGTCGTTCTCATTGTCGCCGGCCAGGTCGCCGAGCACCTCGCTCACCCAGGCCCGGGTTTCGGCCAGATCGGCGCTCAACAGGGCAGCGGTGACCAGACCGGGATCGCTCGCCGCGACAACGGCCGCGGTGGGCAGGCCGCGAGCCAGCGCTACAGTCCGGGCGCGCTGGGCGCTGCGGTGCGCGTACCGGAATCCTTCGAGGCCCTGGCCAGGACCACCGATGGCGATATCCGGTCCGCTCTGGCGGGCGACCGCGAATTTCCGGATCTCGGCGACCGGGTCGCCGGGATCGGACCGATACGGTAACCACGCCCACGCGCTGACCTGATCGGCGGCGACGACCAGAGGATTCGACGCGGCTCCGACAGCGTCGGCCAGTTCGCGGATCCAGCGTTGCAGCCGCGGAATAGCATCGCCGTCGGTCTCGGAATCGGAGTACCACAGCACCAACGCGACGTGATGCCAGCGCAGCGGATACCGGATGGCCTCGGTCACCGCGTCGACGTCGATACTGGTGCGGCCCTCGAGCACCTCGCGGACCCGAACGGCGCGAATGCTGTTCTGATTCTCGAGCCAGCGGGCGCGCTCGTCGTCGTAGATGGCCACGACCTGCTCGGTGATCCGGTCGATGTAATCGAAGAGGATCTCGGTGATCTGCTCGACGACGGTGATGCGGTCATTGGCCGGAATCGCCAGGGTATGCAGTTCCGCGAAGACCAGTTCGGTCATCCGGCGCTGCCCGAGACGATAGGCGCGAATCAGCGCTGTGGCTGGAACCCCTTGTTGCGCAAGACGTCTTGCGTACTCGACAGCGGCGGGCGGGGCCTGGATACCCGCGACCGGCAGGCTGTAGCGCAAAGCGTTCAGAATGGTCGCGACATTGGATTCGACGCTCGCGCCGAGAAGTTCGCCGGTGCGCGGATCGCCGCGCAGTTCGGCGATATCACCTTCCAGGAATGCGCGGATGGCCGTACTGACATCGGTGACCCGGTCGTTCATCCGGGCGGCTATCGCCGCGACGAAGCGCGCCGCGTCGACGTCGTCGTGACGCATGTTCGTCACACCTCCACCCTAGACCGGCGCCCATTTTCCGGGTCCCGATTCCCGATCTTCTTGTTCCCCGGAGACAAAAGCCCGGAATGACTTCATCACCGCGTGACAGCGCCCCGGAGACATCGGCCCTCGTACCGTGGTCCGCGTCACTGCGCCTGATTTCGAAGGCTTGGATCACTTCACCGCTGGCTAGGACTGCTGATGAACTTCCCCGAACTACCGGACGCACGCGCCTTCGAGAATCCGCGGGCGCTCGCGATCACCGACGACACCGCGAAGCTGGACAACGCGGCGTTCCTCGACGCGGTCCTGCGCGCGGCGAGCACACTGCGCGCGGACGGCGTCCGTGCCGGCGACGTGGTCGCGGTCATGCTGCCCAACACCGCCGATCTGATCGTGTGCCTGTTCGCCGCCTGGCGGCTCGGCGCGGCCGTCACACCGATCAACCCCGCCCTGGTGCCCGCCGAGATCGCCTATCAGCTCGCCGACGCCAACGCGGTCGTCCTGGTCGCCGCGGAACCGATCGAGGATCTACCGGTGCGGACCATTCCGGTGCGGCACCTGGCTGTCGCCGAACTCGGCTCTTCGGACGAGAGCGCGGCATTCGACGATCACACACTGGCGCTGTTGATCTACACCAGCGGAACCACGGGCCGCCCCAAAGGCGTAATGCTCGACCACGCGAACCTGAACGCCATGTGCCACATGGTGATCGAGGCACTCTCGCTCGGGCCCGCCGATCGCAGCCTGCTGATCCTCCCGTTGTTCCATGTCAACGGAATCGTGGTGTCGGTACTCTCCCCGCTGCTCGCGGGCGGGAGCACCACCGTCGCGGGCCGCTTCCGCGCAGACGAATTCTTCTCCCGCCTCGAGACCAGCCGGGCGACCTATTTCTCGGCGGTGCCGACGATCTACACAATGCTGTCGGACCTGCCACCCGAGGTGCGTCCGGACACCTCGGCGGTGCGGTTCGGGATCTGCGGCGCTGCCCCGGCCAGTGTGGAACTGCTGGAGAAATTCGAAACCCGTTACGGCATAACGATTGTCGAGGGCTACGGACTGTCCGAAGGCACCTGCGCCAGCACACTGAACCCGCCGACCGGCCTGCGCAAGCCGGGTACGGTCGGGCTGCCCCTGCCCGGACAGCGCATTCGCATCGCCGCCGACGACGGCACTCCCGCCGCCGAGGGCGAGACCGGTGAGGTGCTCGTGTCCGGACCCAATGTCATGCGCGGCTATCTGAACAAGCCCGAGGAGACCGAGAAGACCCTGATCGGCGGCTGGCTGCGCACCGGAGACATCGGCCGCCTGGACTCCGACGGCTATCTCGTCCTGATCGACCGCGCCAAGGACATGATCATTCGCGGTGGGGAGAACATCTATCCCAAGGAGATCGAAACCGCCGCCCATCGACTGCCCGACATCGCCGAGGCCGCTGCCGTGGGCCGCCCCGATCAGGTGTACGGCGAACAACCGGTGCTGTTCGTCTCGCTCAACTCCGGCCGCGAGCTCGCGAGCGCGGACATCGAGCGACATCTGCAGAAGTCGCTGGCGAAATACAAACTCCCCGCGGCCGTCACGGTGCTCGACACGCTGCCGAAGAACGCCGTCGGCAAGATCGACAAGCCCGCGCTGCGCCGCCTTGCCGCCCGAACCCCACTGACCGCATGAGCACCGCGACCATAGTCGGCAGCGGGCCCAACGGCTTGGCCGCCGCCGTCGAATTGGCCCGGGCCGGTGTGCAGGTGACCGTCCTCGAGGCCGCGAACGAGATCGGTGGCGGTACCCGCACCAGCGAGGCCGTCGTCCCCGGATTGCTGCACGACCACTGCGCGGCCACACATCCGATGGCGGTCGGTTCGCCCTTTCTGGCCGGGCTCGGCTTGGAGGAGTACGGGCTGTCCTGGCGCACAACGGAAATCGACTGTGTGCATCCGCTCGATGACGGCAGTGCCGGTGTACTGCGCCGGTCGGTCGAGCAGACCGCGGCCGAGCTCGGCGGCGACGCGACGCTGTGGCGGTTACTGTTCGAGCGGCCATCGGCCCGCTACGACGCACTGGCCCAGGACATCATGGGTCCGCTGCTGAGGTTCCCCCACCATCCATTGACGCTGGCGCGCTTCGGTATTCCGACCGTGCTGCCGGCCTCGGCCCTGGCGCGGGCCTTCCGCGGCGATCAGGCCCGAGCCCTGTTCGGAGGCGTCGCAGCCCATGCTTTCCGGCCGCTGCACTACCCCATGACCTCCGCGATCGGACTGGGCATCCTCACAGCCGGACACCGCTACGGCTGGCCCGTCGCTGCGGGCGGTTCGCAATCGATCGCCAACGCCCTGGCGGCCTTGCTCGCCGACCTCGGCGGCACGATCGAGACCGGAATCCGCGTCGACACCGCGGCTCAGCTGCCGCCCGCCGACGTCACGCTCTTCGATCTCGCGCCCGAGGCGGTCGCCGGTATCCTCGGTGACCGTCTCCCGTCACGAATCGCCCGCGCCCTGCGCCGGTTCCGGCGCGGACCCGGGGCCTTCAAAATCGACTTCGCCGTGCAGGGCGGCGTGCCGTGGACCAATCCGGATGCGCGACGCGCCGGAACCGTGCATCTGGCCGGAACGTACGCCGAACTTGCCGCCAGCGAACGCGAGATCCACGCCGGACGGCTGCCGGAACGGCCGTTCGTACTGGTCGGGCAGCAATACCTGGCCGATCCG
Source organism: Nocardia niigatensis NBRC 100131 (assembly GCF_000308655.1). Classification (GTDB taxonomy): domain Bacteria; phylum Actinomycetota; class Actinomycetes; order Mycobacteriales; family Mycobacteriaceae; genus Nocardia; species Nocardia niigatensis. The sequence goes on from NZ_BAGC01000052.1 coordinate 73,506, forward strand.
CAGCGATCGGTCGGCGACATCCATCCGGTGTGGACCTACGCCCATGTACCCAACGGATACACCGGCGATGCGACGGCGGCGATCACCGCTCAGATCGAACGCTTCGCACCTGGATTCAGCGAGCGCGTCATCGGCCGGACCGTCCGCGCAACCACCGCGATGGCCGCATACAACCCCAACTACGTCGGCGGCGACATCATGACCGGATCCAAGGACATTCGCCAGCTGGTATTCGGCCCCCGGATCACCTTGTCGCCGTACACGATCGGCGTGCCCGGCATGTACATCTGCTCGGCGGCCACCCCACCGGGACCCGGCGCCCACGGAATGTGTGGCGCCCACGCCGCGGGCGCGGCACTGCGGTACCTCCAGCAACGACGCCGGATTACCCACCACCGCACTATCTGACGAATAGGTGATCACCATTCGGGTTCACGTCGTGGCAGCGAGACTCCGCTCGACGAACCGCTGGCAGGCCTCGATCGCCGCGGCGAGATCGAAGGCGTCGGGCGCGATGAGGTGCTGGGCGGCCACGCCGCGGGCCATCCCGGTCAGCGCGACCGCGGTCGAGACCGGATCGATGTCGCCGGTGACGGTGCCATTGGCCTGGCCGGCCCGGAGCAGTTCCTCGACGCCGCGGCGGAATCGCTCGTCGTCGGTCGCGAAGACCGGGCGCAGCGGGGCCTCGGAAGGGATCGCGGCGCCCCACATCACGAAGAACGCGCGCCCCGTCCGCGGATACCGGATCATGGCCTCGAGGTAGCCCCGGATCAGCCGCGACAGGACCTCGACGACATCACCGGGATCCCCGGCCGGGACAGCGCTGTCGTTCTCCTGGATGAAGCGCGCCTGAATGCGCTGTGCCAGTTGGTCGACCAGCGCGGCCTTGCTGCCGAAATGGTGATTGGCCAGGCCGCGGCTGTACCCGGCGACCTGCCCCAGCTCGGCCAGCGAGGTCTGGTCCACACCGCGCTGGGCGAACAGCTCCTCGGCGGCGTCCAGCAGCGCCTGCCCGGCCTGCGCGGAGCGCTCCTGCTGGGTCCGGCGCGGAGGCGGGGCCGCGGCACCCCCGGGGACCGTTTCCGTCCGCGCCACTGACCTATCCGTGCGACCCGCCATGCGGCAACCCTAACTAGCCCAGTCGCGACCCACCGTTCACGGGCACGACTTGACCGGTCACATAGTTCGACAGCGGCGAGCACAGCCAGAAGATGGCGTCGGCCGCCTCGCCGATGGTGCCGGTCCGGCCCAGGGAGACGAAGGGCATCGGCTTGGCGGCGTACATCTCCGCGTCGGTGGGCGGCACGTCGGGATCCACGGTGATGCCCAGCCGCCGCGCCTGCTTGGCCGGCATGCCGACCTGGATCTCGCGCCCGCCGGTGCGGATGACCTCCCGTTCGGACTGCGGCAGCCCGAAACGGGTCTGGATGACACCGAACGCCACCGCGTTGACATTGACGTGCATCGAGCCCCACTCCTGCGCCAGGGTGCGCATCAGGCCCAGCACGCCGGCCTTCGCCGAAGCGTAGTTGGCCGCGCCGTCGAGTCCGATGAGCCCGGCCATCGAGGAGACCATCACCGTCTTGCGGTGGCGCAGTATGCCGTTCGCGGCATCGGCCTGGGCGGCGGCCCGGAAGACGGGCGCGCAGGCGCGCGCCAACCGGAAAGGCACCACCAGGTGGATGTCCAGCATGGCCTGGAACTGGTCGTCGGTCATCGAGTGGACGCGGCCGTCCCAGGCATAGCCGGCATTGTTGACCACGATGTCGAGACCGCCGTACCACGACTGGGCGTAGCTCACGAGTTCGTCGCACGCGCCCGGCGCGACCAGGTCGGCGACGAACGCGGAGGCGCTGCCGGCCCCGCAGGCGGCCTCGATCTCGGCGACCGCTTCCTCGGCCTTGGCCTTGTCGACCTCGGCGATGACGACCTTCGCGCCATTGGCGGCCAGCAAGGCCGAAGTGGCGCCGCCGATTCCGCGCGAACCGCCGGTGACGATCGCGACCTGCCCGTCCAGCAGGGTGCTCCGCAGGGTGGGTTCGATCACCATGTCAGCGTCCCTTCCAGACCGGCGGACGCTTCTCGGCGAAGGCGCGCAGGCCCTCTCTCAGGTCCTCGGAATCATGTAGTGCGGCAACGTATTTCATTTGGTTCTGCCAGGATTCGGTATCGGTCCAGTCGAAGGAGTGCACAGCGATCTGCTTGCTCGCCCGCACCGCCAGCGGCCCGGCCGCCGCGACCTCGCACGCCAGTTCCAGCGCGCCCTCGACCGCCCCGCCCGGCTCGGTCAGCTTGTTGACCAGGCCGAGTTCGGCGAATCGGGTAGCAGGCCAGGCTTTTCCGGTGAGGATCAGCTCCATCGCGAGGTGATACGGAATGCGCTTGGGCAGCCGGAAGCACCCACCACCGACCGCCACCAGCGACCGCGCGGCCTCCGGCACGCCCATGGTGGCAGTGCGCGAGGACACGATCAGATCGCACGACAGGCACAGCTCGAGCCCACCGGCCAGGGCATGGCCCTCCACGGCGGCGATGATCGGCTTGACCGGCGGCTCGGCCATGATCCCGAACCCACCGCGCCGCTCGCCGACACCCATGTCGCCGACCGCGGCGGCGATCAGGTCCTGACCGCTGGAGAACACGATGTCGGAGCCGGTGATGACGGCGCAGCGCAGGGAGTCGTCGTCCTCGTAGCGGTCGATCACCGCCTCCAGCGCGCGAGCGGTCGCGCCGTCGAAGGCATTGCGGCGTTCGGGCCGATTGATCCTGATGAGCAGGATGTGCTCCTCGAGCACCTCGGTCAGCACGGTCGTGTCAGACATTGCGTTCACGTCCTTCCCAATAAGGCCGGCGCAGTTCGTGTTTGAGGACCTTCCCGGCCGGATTGCGGGGCAGGTCGTCGACGAAGGCGAATTGCCGGGGCCGCTTGTAGTTGGCCAGCCTGCTCTCCAGGTGTCGCAGCAGTTCGGCTTCCGTCAGCGTCGAATCCGGCGCGGTGACAACGCAGGCCAGCGGCTTCTCGCCGAAGTCGCTGTCGGGGATGCCGAATACCGCCGCATCAACCACCTGCGGATGCGTGACCAGCGCCTTCTCGATCTCGGCCGGGTAGATGTTGACCCCGCCGGCGACGATCATGTCCTTGATCCGGTCGGTGATGAACACGAACCCGTCCACGTCGAGATGGCCGACGTCGCCGGTGCGGTAGAAGCCGTCCTTGATCACGTCCTCGCCGAGCGCGGGTCCGCCGAGGTAGTTGCGCAGCAGGATCGGGGTGCTGACCGCGATCTCGCCGGTCTGCCCGGCGGGCAGCCGATTCCACTGCTCGTCCACGATGGCGATCTCGACCCCGTCGAAGGGCAGGCCGCTGGTGCCGGGCTTGCGCAACTGATGCTCCGGCGCGGTGTAGCTGATCATGCCGGATTCGCTGGCGCCGTAGCTCTCCCAGAGCACGTCGTCGCCGAAGCGCTCGATCACCCACTCCTTCAGCGACTGCGGGACGGGGGCGGCGCCGGTGCCGAGCTGCCGCAGCGACGAGAGATCGTAGTGCGCGAGCACCTCGGCGGGGAGCTTCTGGATGCGCAGCAGCATGGTCGGGACCGCGATCCAGGACTGCACGCGATGCTGGTCGATGAGTCGCAGCGCGGTTTCCGCGTCGAACGGATCGAGGGTCACCACCGTGCCGCCGTGCGCGCAGGTCAATGCCGCGATCGACGGCCCGGCGCCGTGGTGGATCGGCATGGTCAGCAGGGTCTGGACACCGTCGGGCTGGGGCGGGATGGAGCCGACGGACCGCAGGTAGCGCATCAGCCGCGCGGGATCGGTGATGGTGGCCGGGTCGGTCGGCGGCACCCCGCGCGGGCGGCCGGTGGTACCGGAGGTGTACAGCACCAAGGCGGCCCGCGCGGGCCCGAAACGTACTGGGGCGTCGGCTGTTTCGAGGAGATCCTCGAACCGGACCCCGGACGCGTCCGACTCCTGCCCGACGGTGATCAACAGTCCGACGGCGTCGGCGTCCCACCCGCTGACGTCAGCGTCGTTGCACGCCAGACCTTTCGCTCCACTGTCGCGAAGGATGTACATCACCTCGTCGGGCGTCAGCCGCCAGTTCACGGCCACCTGCGCCACCCCGAGCTTCTGCAGAGCGCGCTGGATCACGAACCATTCCGCCGAGAGCCGGAAGCGCATGCCGACGCGGTCGCCGGCGGTGAGCCCACGGCGGGCCAGGCCCTCCGCCACGCGGTCGGCGGCGTCGTTCCACGCCTTGTAGGTCAGGGTCGTGGAGCCGCTGATCACCGCCGGCTGGTCCGGCCGGTGGACGGCCCAGAATTCGGGAGAGCCGGTGTCGGGCTGGTCCATCATCATTCCTCCCCGCGGGAAAGCACGTGTACCGCGCAGACGGCGCCGACGCCCACCATGTGCGCCAGGCCGATTCGGGCGTCGGGATGCTGGCGCGGACCGGCTTCGCCGCGCAGCTGAGTAGTCAGTTCGGCGATCTGGCCCACGCCGGTCGGGCCGATCGGATGGCCCATGAACAGCAGCCCACCGGAGGTGTTGACCCCCACCCGGCCGCCGATATCGAATTCGCCAGCCGCCAGTGCGGCCGCGGCCTGTCCGGGCTCGCACATGCCCATGGCCTCGAGATAGATGAGCTCCTCCACGGTGAAGGCGTCGTGCAGTTCGACCAGATCCACCTCCTCCGCGCGCACCCCCGCGCCTTCCAGCGCCTCGGCGGTGGTCTCGGCGGTCAGGGCCGCGTCGAAATTCTCGGTGCCGTAATAGGTTTCCGACCGCAGCGCCGAGGATCGGATCCGCACCGCCCGATCCCGGTTCAGGCCGAGTTCCTCGATGGCCCGATCCGAGACGACGATGGCCGCCGCGGCGCCCTCGCCGATCGGACAGCACTGCAGGCGTGTGAAGATGCCGCTGAGAACGGGCGGTGCCAGCACCTCCGCCAGCGTTCTGGCCCTGGGTCGCTGGGCATTCGGGTTCAGCGCGGCGTTGCGGCTGTTCTTGACCGCCACCCGCGCGATCTGCTCGGGCGTCGCACCGGTCTCGTGCAGGTAGCGCGAGGCCAGCAGCGCGAAGTGCGTGACCGGCAGCATCCGATCGCCGACCAGGTCCTCGAGCCCGGCGGCCCGGTTCGGCATGGTGACGTTCGAGGGCTTGTCGACGCCGACCGCGATGGCCACCTCGTGCACGCCGGAGGCCACGTCCAGATACGCCTGCCGGAAGGCGCTCGACCCCGAGGCGGAGGCATTCTCGACCTGCACCATCGGAATGCCGGTGGCCCCCAGATGCCGATACATCAAGCGCGACAAAGCCATCGACGTCGTCGCCGTTCCCGTGTACGCGGTCTGGACCTGATTCCAGCTCATTCCGGCGTCGGCCAGCGCGGCCCGGATGGCCGTGACGCCGAGGTCGGTGTACGGCGTCCCGCCGGGCTTGCCGTAGGGGTGCAGCCCGACCCCGATCACCCAGGCGGGGCGCGCTCCCGCGCTCATGCGTCCACCCCGGGTACGGCGGCCGCGAACGCGGGCTCGACCACCTCGGCCGTGGAGTCGTCGCGCCGGACCACCTGCCAGCGCGCGGACACCCGATCACCGATCGAGAGGGCCGGGGATTCCGGGTGCACGGTCGCGCGGATCAGCGGGCCGCCGTCGAGGACGATCTCGGCGATGGTGAACGGCCCCGCACCCTGCGGATCGATGAGCACGTCCGCCACGGCGAACACCACTCCCTCGGCCCGTAAAGCCTTGGGCAGCAACCGACTCTCCGCCGCCCCGCATATCTCGCAGCCGAGCCCGATCGGCGGAAAGTACACCCGGCCGCAGTGCGCGCACTCGGCACCGTTCAGCACCGGATCCTCGGGCAATGGGTCGTACAACCGGGGGTGTGCGGCGACGCGCATCGGAACCTCCTGCAACTTCCTTGCTAAGCGTTCAACAAATGCGAATGTAAGCTACGCCATAGTGGATGTAAATACCCCCGGGACAGCGAAGGCGGCCCGAGCCCGGAGACCGCCCGAAAACGACGACCGCCCGCGCAGGCCGGAGCCTGCACGGGCGGTCGGGTGACCCGGATTACGAACCGATCGTCAGTTACCTTGGGCCGCAGCCGAAATCGGCTGCCACTGCCGCCAGGTCTCGAGCCGGGACTCGTAGTCGGCGGTGGCGATGGCCAGCGGGACCTCGCCGAGGAACATGCGCAGCGGCGGCTGGTCGGCATCGACCACGGCGAGGATCGCGCCGCTGGTGGCGGTCGGATCACCGCTGCGGACCGACGAACGCTGGGCGGCGCGGGCCGCGCGGGCCGCGTCATAGACGGGGTTGGGGGTGGCGTGCCGCGAGGACGGCCCGGACCAGTCGGTGGCGAAGCCGCCCGGCTCGATCAGGGTGACGTGAATGCCGAAGGGCGCGACCTCCTGAGCAAGGGACTGCGACAGGCCCTCGAGCGCCCACTTCGACGCGTGGTACGCGCCCAGGTTCTGGAAGGCGGAGATGCCGCCGATGCTGGAGACCTGCAGGATGTGCCCGCTCCCCTGCGCGCGCAGGATGGGCAGCGCCGCCTGGGTCACCCAGACCGCGCCGAACACATTGGTTTCCAGCTGATCTCGCCATTCCTGTTCGGTCAGCTCCTCGAGCATGCCGAACTGGCCGTAGCCGGCATTGTTCACGACGATGTCGAGGCGTCCGAAATGGTCGGCCGCCTGCTGCACAGCGGCGAAGTCGGCATCGCGGTCGGTGACGTCGAGCCGCAGCGCCAGGAAGGTCTCCGGGTACTTGGCGACCAGTTCGTCGAGGGTGCTCAGATCGCGCGCGGTGCCGGCGACCCGGTCCCCCCGCTCCAGTGCGGCGAGCGCCCATTCCCGCCCGAAACCCCTTGATACGCCGGTAATGAACCACACTTTGCTCATTTCCCCGACCCTAGACAGCTGGAGTGCACTCGAAGCAAGGGGCGAAGCCGTCGCGCAGCCGGAAATTCGGCGATGCGCGCGATGTGCCGATTCCGCCACGCGTGCATATTGCGAGCCCGGTCACACCTGTGGCAGAGTGAGCTCCGCAATATTGAGACTAGACAGTCTCACATGGGGATCAGGGTGAGGAAGTGGGTCGATGAAGACCAGGCGGCTGACCGGGCGATTACTGCGACTCGGGACGGTATCCATCAGTGCACTGGTGGTGGCGGGCATGACCGCGGGACCGGCGTCGGCCGATCCCGCCCTGCCCTCGATCGCGCCGGCGCAGATCGTGCCGCTACCCCCGGAACTCGACCCGGGGTTCTATCAGCCGCCCGCCGACGTGGTCGCGGCCGCCGCGCCCGGCGAGATCATCGCGGCCCGGCAGGTCGATATCGCCAACTTCGGGCTGATCCCGCTCAACGTGGATGCCTGGCAGGTCTCCTACCGCTCCAACAACGGTCGCGACGAGGCGATCCCGGCGGTGGCCACGCTCATCAAGCCGCGCGGGGTCTCGCCGGCGCCGCGCAAGCTGCTCTCGGTGCAGATCGCCGAGGACTCCACCGCGGGCTACTGCAGTCCCTCCTATGCGCTGCAACACCTTTCGGCCGCGCCGTTGCTCGGGCAGATCGTCGCGCCCGCCGAGTTCCTGTTCGCGCAGTCCGCGCTACAGAAGGGCTACGCGGTGGTGATCCCCGATCACGAGGGCCCGAACTCGGCCTACGCGGCGGGTCCGCTGGGCGGGCGCATCACCCTCGACGGCATTCGCGCCGCCACCTCCTTCGCACCGCTCGAGGTCGGGCCGGGCGCACCGGTGGCCCTGTACGGCTACTCGGGCGGATCCATGCCCACCATGCACGCCGCCGAAATGCGCAAAACCTATGCGCCGGAACTGAATATCGTCGGCGCGGCGTCCGGCGGCATCGGCGCCGATCTGGGCGCGACCCTGCTCATGGCCAACAATCAGGCGACCGCGGGTCTGGTACTCGGCGCGGTACTGGGCCTGTCGCGCGAATATCCGGACTTCAACGCTCTGCTCGATCAGAAGCTCGACCCGGTCGGGCAGCTGCTGCGCGCGGTGAAGGCGCCGTTCTGCGTGCAGTACCAGTCCGCGCTCCTGCCATTCCTGAACATCACCGGAATGATCAATTCGGCCGACCCGTTGCAGGAACCGGCAGTGCAGGCCATGCTCGAGGACACCCGCCTGGGCAAGAGCCTGCCCGACATGCCGCTGTTCATCTGGCACTCGCGGTGGGACGAGATCCTGCCGCTGCCCTCCACCAACCAGCTGGTCGACACCTACTGCCAGCATCCGGACGCCCAGGTGACCTACACCCGGGACTGGGCCAGCGAGCACATCATGGCCGAGGTCACCGGTGGCCCCGCCGCGCTCATGTGGCTGTTCGACCGGCTGAACGGCGTTGCGGCGCAACCGGGTTGCTCCACCGCCGACATGCCGTCCATGCTCGGCACCCCCGGCGAGCTGCAGACCCTCGGCGACACCCTGGGCGAGACCCTGGCCTCGTTCTTCGGTAAGCCCATCGGGGCCTGACCACCCCTGGAGCGTTGCTGCCGCCGGATACCGATCCAGCGACAGCAACGTGTCAGCTACCTTGGATGGAGCAGAAGAAATCGACTCCGCGGAGGGTGAGCATGCTGCATACCGATATCCCCACGCACGGCGAGATTCTGGCGCTGGCGTCGACCACCGGACCGTGGTGCGTATCCGTTTACACCCCGACCGAGCGGGACACCCCGACTCCGGACAAGAACCGGTTGGCTTTCGAGAATCAGGTGAAAGAGGCGCTCGACCGGGTAACAGACAAGGAAGCCCGGATCGCCCTGACCGACGCGTTCGCCGACCTCATCGACGACGAGGACTACTGGCGCTTCCAGTCCCGCACCCTGGCCGTGCACGCGACCCCCGACGTCCTGCGCACCTACCGCCTGCCGAACCGGCTCGAACCCAGCTCCACCCTCGGTGACCGCTTCTACATCAAGCCGCTGCTGCGAGCGGTGACCTTTCCGCAAACCGCCTTCGTGCTCGCGCTGTCCGAGAACGCGGTGCGGCTGGTCGAGGTCGCGGCCGAGGGGCCGGCCGAGGAGGTGGCCGTCGCCGGACTCCCGACCGATCTGAACAAGTACCTGGATCTGCCGCCGCTGGGCCGCACCCCGCACGGCCGCCTGCAGGGCAGCGAGGGTCGCAAGGTGCGGGTGCGGCAGTTCTGCCGGGCCGTGGACCAGGCCTTGCGGCCGGTGCTGGCCGGGCACGACATCCCGCTCATCCTGGCCGCCGCCGAACCGACGGATTCGCTGTACCGATCGGTCGAAAGCTACCCGCTGCTGCTGGCCGAGGGCATCCCCGGCAACCCCGAGCACCTCTCCGACGGCGACCTCGCGGCCCGCGCGCGCGCACTGCTCGATCAGCACTACGCCGCCGAATTGGCCGACGTCCGAGGCGAATTCGAGAAGCGCCGCAGCGACGGCCGCGGCGCCATCGACCTGTCCGACATCGCCCGCGCCGCCACCTTCGGCATCGTGCACACCCTCTTCGTCGACATCGACGCGTCCGTGCCCGGCTCCCTGACCGACGACGGCGCGTTCACCGCGGCCTCCGGCGACGGCGACGCCCCCGACGTCCTCGATGAGATCTCCAGGCGCGTGCTGCTTTCCAACGGCCGCGTGCTGGCCGTGCGCGCCGACGACATTCCCGATGGCGCGCACGCGGCGGCCATCCTCCGATACACGCCCTAGCCGTACTCACCTGGCCCGGCCCGGACACGCCGGGGTAACCCACGTCACCCGACCGGTCCCCCCGAAACCGGGGGCGGGTGACCGTGCTCACACTGCTCGCGCCCCCTTTCCTCGGACCCTCGCCGGGTCATCGTGCGGTAACGAATCATTCGTGTGAGTAACGCTCGGATCTCTCGTGACGACGTCTCCGGTGGTAGACGGCCCGAACGCGCGCAGGGCCTGACAGTTCACTTGTCGGGGTGAAATGGGGATTCGGGCATGGATATTCGTGGCTTCATGAAGCGACATAGGATTGCGTCGGCGGTCGCGGCGCCGGCGACGCTGGGCATAGCGGTCGCGGTCGCGGCGACGTTCGCGCTCACGTCCTCACCGGATTCGAAGCAGGCCGAGCCGGCCCTCAAGGCGTCGGTCACGGAATGCCATGACATGGTGACCATCTCGGTCGCCGGGCGCAATGACTCACCGCAGGCCGGCACGACGAAGATGCTGGTCGACGCCAATGGCAACGAGCTGCCCGCCGCACTGTCGGACGACTACCAGAGCCACTGGGTGGACCCGGTGGTGAACGCGCCCGGCGGCTCGGTCGACTCCAATTCGTACTGGGCGGTGTACGTCTCCTACCCGGCGAACCTGGACAGCTACGAGAACGCCGTGGACACCGGCGTCGCCAATACCGAACAGGTCATGCGGGACATCTCCGCAGCCTGCCCCAACACCAAGTTCGCCATCGTCGGCTACAGCGAGGGCGCGGATGTGACGCGCCGGGTCGCCATGGACATCGGCCACCAGAGCGCCGGAGCGGACGGCAAGTACGGGATCGTGGACCCGGGCAATGTGGCCGGTGTCGTCATCCTCGCCGACTCGGGCCGATCGGCGGGCGAGGGCCCGTTCCCGGGCGCCAAGGACCCCAGCCATCCCGACAACTTCGGCCAGACCTATCAGACCGGCAAGGACATCGCCGGCGGCCAGGGCGCACTCTCCGACCACTCCGGTGACTTCGGCGCGCTGAACGGCCGCATCGCCTCCTTCTGCTCCGACGGCGACCTCACCTGCGCGGCACCGAAGAACATCTCGCTGCTGCAACTGGCCATCAATGTCGGCCGCCAGATCAACGCCGACCAGATGCAGAGCGACGGCCTCACCCCCACCACCGGCATTGATGTGGCCGTGGTGCTGGGCAAGATCGCGGGCAACGCCTTCGCCGATATCGCGCACAATCCGGGCTGGTGGACCAGCAAGGAAACCTTCCTCGACGTCCTGCTCAAGGTCTCGCAGCCCGACTACAAGCCGAACCAGGACAACCCGACCCCGGTGGCCGCGGATTCCATCCAGGCCGAGAACATGTCGCCGCTGGCCTACCTGCCGCAGAAGGTGTTCAACGAGGTCATCGGGCTGATCACCACCAACCAGAACACCATCCCGGTGCTGCTCAACGACCCGTACAACCTCACCCTGGGCCCGAACGGCACCGGCCACCACTTCGACTACTGGCACGACTCCAACCCGGACAACGGCAAGCCGGTGAGCTCCGCGGACTACGCCGCGGCCTGGCTCACCGAACTCGCCAAGGAAGCCCAGGCGGGCCAGCTGAACCCCAAGACCCTGACCGCGACGAGCACCACCACCCGTGCCCCGGCCGCCTTGGCCGCCGCCCCGAAGACCGCGGTCCCCGGCAGCACCACACCCCCGAGCGGTACCACCACCCCGGTGGCCGGCACGACCACTCCGGTCACGACGACGCCGCCGGTCACCACGACACCGCCCACCACCGTCACGCCTGACACCACCACGCCGGCGGTGACGACCACTCCCCCCGTGACCACCACCACGGCCCCGGCCACCACCACGACGACCACCACGACCACACCGCCGACCACCACTCCCTCGCACTGAGAACCCGATCTCACCGAGGAACGAGCAATGCGCCGGTGCGGCGGCCCTCCAGGGGTCGACCGCACCGGCGCATTCTTCGTTGTGCGAGCAGGCGAGCGGGGATCAGCGGATCGAGAACCAGACCAGGCTGCCGAGGCCGGCCACCAGGCAGTAGATGGCAAAGGGCGTCAGGGTCTTGGTCTCGAAGTAGGCCGTGAGGAACTTGACCGAGATATAGGACAGGACACCTGCCACCACGCTGCCCGCGAGGGCCGGGCCGAGAATGGCGTGGTTCTCGTGCTTGAACAGCTCCGGCGTCTTCAGCACACCGGCCGCCAGGATGACCGGGGTGGCCAGCAGGAAGGCGAAGCGGGCGGCATCCTCGTGGCGCATGCCCTTGAACAGGCCGGCGACGATGGTGCTGCCGGAGCGGCTGATGCCCGGGAAGAGCGCCGCGATCTGCGCGGCGCCGATCAGGGTGGCGTCGCGAATGCTCAGGCGGGACAGGCGGACATCCGAGGCGCGCGCCGGGTCGGTCATGGGGAGCACGATGGTGTCCTCCATGGAGAGGTCGCCGGTGCGGCCGGTCGGGCTGGACAGCACGAACTCCGGCTCATGCTCACGCTTGCGCATGAGCTCGGCCGACAACAGCACGAAACCGTTGATCGCGAGAAAGATCGATGTCGGGATCGGGGTGCCGAGATAGTTGCGGACCGCCTTCTCCAGCAGCAGGCCGGCCAGGCCCACCGGAATCGTCGCGATCACCAGCAGCACACCCAATCTCGCTTCGGGCGTACGTATCTGGCGCGTCAGCGCCACATCCCACAGACCCTGGATGATGCGCACCCAGTCCCGCCAGAAGAAGATCACCAGGGCGAGCGCGGTGGCGACGTGCATGGCCACCAGCAGCGCCAGGTATGGGGAGTCCTTGGCCGACATGCTCAGATCGTCGGCCCACTTGCCGCCCACCCAGGCCGGCAGCAGGATGCTGTGGCCGAGGCTGGAGACCGGGAAGAGTTCACTCACCCCCTGGAGCGCGCCGACGATGATGGACTCCACATAACTGATGGCCATTCGAATTCCTGTCGGGGGCGGTGCGGGGATCCGAACACCCCGATCGCGCCGGGGCAGCTCGCTTGGCGAGGCTACTCGATCCGTGCCGGCGTGCGCACACGTGGTGGATCGGAGGGCATCGGCCGGATCCAGGCACCGGCCGCGGGGCACCCCGCCGGGGTATTCGATGCGGCGCACGCATCCCCGCGCGCGGCGAATTCCGGCTGGACGCAATCCATTTGCGCCGCGCGGAGCCCGGCTGCGTGGAATACTTCCGCGATATGCAGTACAGGGGATTCGACAATCCCGACGCCGGCGAAGATCCCGAGTTAGCTCAAGCCCGCATCTTCCTGGACGAATTGGAAAGGCATGTAGTCAAACTGACCCGGCGATTGCAGACCGCACCCACCCCCGAAGCCCGGCAGTCGATCAATGCCGAACTCTCCACGGTGCGCCGGTATGTGGATCGCATCCACCACAGATTCCCGGGAATCGCCGTCGCGAATCCATTTCGCGGCTCACCACCCGGAGCGCCCGCGCTCTAGGGCTACCGAGCCAGGCGTGCGCGCCGGCGTTCGGCGGAGCGGGGAACTGCAGGTCCCGGCACCGGCCAGCCGGTTCAGCTCCCGGTCAGATCTGCGATCACGCTGAAGTCCATGACATCTGTTCCCGCCAGGAAGACCGGCTGTGTGGTGTGCGCGCCGCGCACCCGGACCTCACCGCGCGGGCCCCCGTAACTGACCCGCGCCGCCCCGCGCTCGATCAGCCGGACATCCAGACTGCGTGCCGCCTCCGCCAGCGAGGCGAACAGCAGCAGGCCCTCGTAACAGGATTCGCCGATGTTGTTCAACGCCGGGGCCAGTTGCCCGAAGCGGGCGGTGTAGCGGCCGCCGAACGCCATCCCCTCACGTGACACCAGACTCTCGAAATAGCCACAGGCCGTGAACAATCCGCGCGCACTGTCCGGGCCGCCGGCGTACAGCACGTCCTCGCCGATCATCATGCTCAGCCGCAGCCGCCCGTCGTCCAGCCCGGCCGCCGCGAACGCCCGGTTGAAGGCCGCGCAGTCCGCGCCGACCATCAACACCAGCACCCCCTGGGCGGGCGAGCGCCGGATCAGGTCCACGGCCGCGGTGAAATCACGGCCGCCCAGCGGGACGAACACCTCGCCGACCACGTCGATATCGGTGCCGGACACGAAATCCCAAGTGGCCCTTGCGGTTTCACGGGGCCACACGTAGTCGTTGCCGACCACGCACCAGCGCCGCACCCCCAGCTCGGAACGGAACCAGCGCAGCGCCGGGAACAATTGCTGATCGGGCGTCTCCCCCACCATGTAGACGCCGTCGGAATCCTCGCCGCCCTCGTAGAAGGTCGTATAGATGTAGGGCACCCGCCCCGCGGTGTGCGGCGTGATCACCTTGCGGGCATTGGACAGGTGCCACCCGACCACCCCGTCGATCATGCCCAGGCTCACCATCCGGTCGATCTGCGCGGCCAGCACCGGCAGCGGCGCGCCGGCATCCACCGTGTGCAGCCGCACCGGGCGGCCCAGAATGCCCCCGACCGCGTTGATGTCCTCGACGGCCAGCGCCGCGCAGGCCTCACAGGACGGCCCGAAGATACCGGCGGGACCGCTCAGCGGCACCACCAGCGCGAGGTCCACCGTGGCCCGGCGCGACCGGAGGTCTCGTGGCGTCATGGATCATCACCACCGTCGTCTCTGCCGGCGTCCGCGCGGTACGACGCGGTACATGCCGGAGGGGCACGATAGTACCGTTTCGCCGCGAACCGGGAAATTGCCACAGCCGGCGGCCGCCCTATAGTGACCCGGTGAACAGTCCTGACGCGCGCGAGCTGATCCTGCTCGCTGGTGAGCGCTCCATCGCCGAGCGCGGACCGGACGTGGCCCTGCGCGATATCGCGGTGGCGGCGGGACAGCGCAACAACTCCGCGGTGCACTACCACTTCGGTTCCCGGGACGGGCTCATCGCCGCCATCATCGAACGGCATCAGCCGGCGCTGGAATCCCGGCGCACCGCGCTGCTCGCCGAGCACGAGGCCGCGGGCGCGCCGGACAGCGTGGCCGCCCTAGTAGCCATCCTGGTGCGGCCCATGTTCGACGTGCCCTACGCCGAGGGGTCGACGCACTACGCGCGATTCCTCGAGCAGGCCCGCGCGCATCCTGCCGTCACCGGACCGAACCTGCACGAGAAGCGCTGGGCCGCAACCCGAGTCCTGGTCGCGCGGCTCTACCGCGCCATGCCCGACCTCACCCCGGCACAGCGCCGATACCGGCTACAGGGCATGACCACCGTCATGTTCGCCCTGCTCGCCGACTACGAACGCCAGGACCTGCCCACCCCGGAAGAGCGGGCCGACGCTCGCGACAGCATCATCGCCATGATCGTCGGACTGCTGACCGAGCCCGTCGATCAGGGCGCCGCGGTCCGGGCGTCCGGGTCGAAGCCGCCCGGGATCTCGTAGACCACGCCGGTGAAGGTGATGCCGAACAGCCGCCCGGCCGAGAAGCCCTGGCCGCCACGGCCGTACTGCACCTCGCTGGTCAGCCGTGGCCCGGCGCCGAGCACGCAGTACTGGCCCGGGGCGTCGATGCGGACCACCTGCCCGGAGAGATTGAACGGAACCACCGGGCGCTCCAGCGAATCCAGCGTCAAACCATCGGGCGCGGCGGTGAAGTCACCGCCGGACAGGTCCAGCAACGACTGCGGGGCCCACGGGGCATTGGTCGGGATCCGGCTCACACCCGGATTCACGAAGGTCCGCGACACGTAGAGATACGAGTTGTCCTGATTGAGCACCGCGCCATTGGCACTGGGCAAGCGCGCCCAGTCCGCCTGTACCCCGCCGTTCGAAGCCACCCGGCCCACCAGGGCACCGAAATCATTGGTGGCATAGACGGTTCCGTCGTGCGCCACATCCATACCGTCGGCCGCGGAGAGCCCGGCCGCGAACGGAGCCACGGCCCCGGTGTCCGGGTCGACGGTCACGCTGCCGGCGTTCCGCAGCGCGTCACCCACGAGCACCCGGGGATCCGCGCCATAGCCGACCAGCAGACGGCCGTCCGGCAACCAGGCCAGCGCGCCCGCACCGCCGCTGGGCACCTTGGCGATCGGCACCGCGGGCGCGCCCGGCGCATCGATGCGGAACACCTGCCCGCTGACCAGATCGGTGACGAAGGCCCGGCCGGCGTGGTCGATGGTCAGCCCCTCGAGCGCGGCCCCCGGTACCGAGGCCACCACCCCGGTCGGCTGGCCCGCGCCCGGACAGACCGGTGTGGCCGAGGCCGGCGCCGCGGTGAACGTCGACAGCGCGCCGCAGGCGAGCATCGAGAAGGCGAGCGCCGCGGATTTCCTGATAGCCAATGTCGCACCTCGTCCATGTCGGCCGATGAATCCCTGCATCCTAGGACGTACCCGGTGATCTCGGGGTTCAACGCCGCCGTGCCGGGTTTTCGATCCGCCCGGCTCCGCATTTCCGGCTCCTCGCCGCGGGGTTCCCGGTCGCCACGTCTCGGGCCTCTGTCCAGATAGCGGATGCGTGCGCGGATGATATCGCTGCACAACATGTTCCGAGAAGGTCGGCACGAGCGCGGTCGGCCGGTACCGATCAGAAGCGGCGGGCTCCGGCCACCGGCATAGTGGTCAGCGGTGAGACCTTCACGCCGGACCCGTAATCGCTTGCGTGGATGACCTGTCCGTCACCGAGGTACAGCGCCGAATGGCCGCCGCCGTAGTACGAGACCAGATCACCCGGCTGCAGATCGTCCAGCGGCACCGGCGTTCCCGCGGCCAGTTGCGAATAGCTGGTGCGCGGCACCTCGACTCCCGCCTCGCGATACGACCACTGCACCAGACCCGAGCAGTCGAAGGAGTCCGGGCCGTTGCCGCCGGTGCGATAGTCCGCGCCGAGCTTGGTGCGCGCCGCCTCGACGGCACGTTCGCCGACGGTCTTCTTCGGCATCGTCGCGGGCACCGGCCCGGGGGCCGCCGCGGCATCCGTCACACCGGGGATACCGGTCAGCGGGGGCAGGCTGCTGGGCACCTGGAAGGTGCCGAGGCCGGCGACCACGACCGAGCGGGATTCCGGCGCCGGGAACACGGGGCGCAGCGACTCCGGCGAAAACATCTGGACCGGAAGCGGATCCGGCATGGGGTCGACCGGGGTGACGGCGATGTGTCCCGGGACCCCGACCATGCGCGAGGCATCCGGCACGCCGACCGCGGCGGTCTCGCCGACCGCGGGCTGCGGTGCGATCTCCACAGCCGGTGCGATCTCCACAGCCGGTGCGATCTCCGTACCCAGCGTGGGCGCGAGGCCGAACTGAGTGACGATCTCGGTGGGAATCTCGATCTCCCCGATGCCGGGGACCGTGACCGGCGCCGCTTGCGCCTGGCCCGCTGCGAACAGCAGGGCTGCTCCGACGGCTGCCGCGCCCAGGACTCCTGTCACCAGGGTCCGCAGGGTCAGCCGCGGTAGAACTCGAACCTTCTGTCTATCACCGTTGGTTTCCATGAGCGGTCGTCCTCCGATAGGCCGTGAAAGCTATTCGGTATCCGTCCATCACACGCGAACTCTTCGGTCCTGCAGCAGATCCGAGAGTGCATATTTCGCCGGAACTGCAGAGGGTGCAACGAATGACAGGCGTGTTATTGATAACGAAACAGTAAACATTGCGGCTGTGTCCAATTGGACACAGCCATTCTTCGGCTCGGGCACAGTCGATTTGCATCGAATTCGACGACATCACGCGAGCCTTCACGGGCCCGGACGGACGACCGTGTGAGACTGAACGACGGAAAAACAGCCCTCCCCATCATCAGGAGGATGATCGATGACCAAATCCGGTACGCTACCGAATCTTCCCCGACCCCTGGTTGTCACACTGGGGAATCTCAAAGGCGGAGTGGGCAAAACAACCTCCGCCTTCTTCCTTGCCTCGTATTTCGCTACGGTGCACGAACTCCGGGTACTCGTGATCGACGCCGACCCGCTCAGCCAGACCGGTTACTCCTGGTACCGGCGGCTGCAAAAGGCCGAGGTCGCCATCCCCTACGAATTGCTCGCCTTCCCGTCCCGGCACGTGAACGACTGCATCACCGACAATTCCGCGAACTACGACGTGATCATCGTCGACGCCGGCGGTGAATCGGCGGACATCTTCAAGGCCGCCGTCCCGGTGAGCGATGAGCTCATTCTCGTCACCAGCGTCAGCCCCTCGGAGGTCAAGCGCGTGCCCAGCACCTATCGCGCCGCCGAAGAAGCGGCCGCCGAGCACGAAAAGGCCATCCGGGTGCGAGTACTCATGACCAAGGTTCCGGTCACCATGAAGAACGGCGTCAATGTCTCCACCGAATACCGCACGCAGCGCGGCAATCTGGAGGACGCCGGATACGACGTGTTCGAATCCTATGTGAGCGCGTGGAAGTGGTACCGCGAAGCCGCCGACGGTGAAGTCGGCGATGGCGCCGAGAATCCGATCGAGGATCTCGGCGAATACCGCGCCGTCGGTGACGAATTGGTGCTGCCCTATCTGGAGGCCGCGGAGTCCGCGCGCATTCCGGCGGAGGTGTCGGCCTGATGCCGCCGCAGCGCCGCAAGGGCTCCATCGGCGGGGGCCTGGGCCGCAACCCGCTCTCCGACGAGGCCGAGCACACTCCCCCGGTCTCGCCGCTCCGGGACGCCAAATGGCCGCGTACTCCGAAACTGTCGCAGGCCGCGACCACCGTGCTGATGGCGCCGGCCAAACCCGCGCCGCCGGAATCGGACTCGCCAGTCTCCACACCGGCCACCGCGAAACCCGCATCGGGTCCGATCAAGCCCGCACCGACTCCGATCAAGCCCGCACCGGTCGCGGTGCAGCCGGTGTCGGTTACAGCGAAGCCGGTAGCGACCGCCCCGGAGCCGGAGCCAACCGCGGTCGCCCCGGAGCCGCCCGCACCGGCTCCGGTCCCCGCCGTCACCTCGCAGGAGGTCGAGCCCGCGCCGAGCGTGCTCGACCTGCCGCTGCCCAGCAGGGGTGGCGAGGGGCCGCTCAGCCGGACCGAGACCGATCAGCTCGAGCTCTGCGAGTCCTCCATCGACGCGCTGCGGGTGGCGTTCTGGACCGCCGGGCGCGCTCTGCAGATCGTGCGGGACGGGCGGCTCTACCGCGCCGATCACGCCACCTTCGACGAGTACGTCGAGAAGCGATGGGACATGCAGCGGTCCTACGCGCACAAGCTGATCCGCGCCTGGCCGCTGGCCGCCCGGCTGCACCCCCTCGCTCCCGCCATCAACGAGGGACAGATCCGGGAGCTGCTGCCGGTGGCCGCGGCCTACGGCGAGGACGCGGCGGTCACCGTCTACACCACGCTGGCCGCCGACGTGAAGGTCACCGCGGGCAAACTGCGCGAGGCGGTGGCCGTGCTCCCCGACGACTACGACGAGGGCGCGGTGGTGCAGCGGCTGCGGGAGTGGCTGCGCGGGGACCTCGTCGAGGAGCAGACGCAGACACCCGATCTGTTCAGCTCGGTGGAATCGCGGCTCACCGCCCTCACCCAGAAGGTGGTCAAGGGCTCCACCGAACACCCGGTCGCCGCCCGCGAATTCGCGGCCAAACTGCGGACGCTGGCCGAACTCATCGAGCGCCAGATTCCGGCCGCCGAGCGAATGCCCGACACCGAATAGCGTTACTCCGCATCATCGAAGGGGCCCGGCCGAGTGCCGGGCCCTTTCGATATCTCCGACCGCGACTCCAGCAGTTCCTCGACCGCCATCCAGGATTCGATAGGCACAGGCCGTTACTGAAATAGCAATAACCTATGATCGTTGCCTTTGCCCACACAGCGATTCACGCAGAGGGCGACACACACAGCGAGAGGGCTCCCCGATCACTCGGGGAGCCCTCTCGGTCCGTCGTAGCGCTACTCGCCCACCGCGCGGCGTTCCCGGGCGCCGGCGGCGCGCTGGCGGGTGGCGCGGGCGGCCGCCGCGTCGAACAGGTCCAGGTGCTCGAACAGCGGGTCCTCGTCATCGGATTCGACCAGGACCGCCCGGCGCAGCTGGGTGCGGGTCTGCTCGCGGTCCGGGCGCGGGCGCTCGGGACGGTGCGGCTCCGCCGCGTCCTCGTCGTCCTCGGCGCGCTTGCGGGCCAAGCGGGCAGCTCGGCGGCGGCGGATGTCCTCTTCGATGCGGACCTGTCTGCGTAGATAGCCCAGGTACGCGACCAGGACCGTGCCGGACAGGGCGCACAGCCACCACAGCACCGCCGAGATGGCGAGACCGGCGGCGGCCAGGATCAGGGTGGACAGCACCAGGCCCAGCACGGCGCGCTGGCGGAAGGTGTAGCGGGCCGCGCGGGCGGCGGCGTCGGCCTCGGGATCGAAACCGCCGCGACCGCGCCGAGACGGCACGAAATCCTCGTCCCCGTCGTCGGATTCGGGTTCCGGCTCCGGTTGCGGATCGGGCTCGCGCAGCGCGGGGGTGCGGGCGCGCTGCGGCGCCTCCCGCCGCTCCGCACGCTCGGCCTGGTGGTCGGCGTCGTCTGCCACCGCCCCATCGTTCTCGGATTCGCCCTCGTCCGTGGCGGTTTCGAAGACCGTCTCGGATTCTGCCGGCTCGGCGCGGGATGCTGCCGTCTCGGACCTGGATTCCGCTGCCTCGGAGTCGGATTCGGCGGCGCTGTCCGCCATCTCGACGGTGTCGGCCGAATCCCCTTCGGGCTCGGGTACTTCGGCGGTGGCCACGGGCGCTTCGTCCGATGCAGCGGCGCTGTCGTCCGATCTGGTCATCCGATCCTCCGGATCCTCGCTCGGGTGAAGCTTCCTGCGAACCGGCACGTAGTCCGGGTCAGTGTCATGTCCGGTCGCCGGACCCTTCCTGGCGCGCTGTTCGGCACCGCCGCGATGCAGGATCCGCGTGGAGAGCGCGGCGTCGGTGTGCTGCCGGATACGAGGATGACGGTTGGCCAGCATCGGAAACAGGACGAAGACCCAGAGCACCACCAAACCGATCCACAAGATCGAATTCGGCATTGCTGTCACACCTCCATCCCGCCCAGTTCATAGTCCCTTCGACGTGCACCGCAGCGCCTACCGGTGGGTAAACAGACGTACCACCGACGTCCGTAGGTTAATTCCACACCGGGGTAATTCCCCACAGGCGCGCCGACCACACAAGTAACACTAGTAACAGCCAACTCCCCGCCGTTCCCAGGGTCCAGCCCCCGAAACCCCCATTCGCAGGGCAATTCTGGAGAGGCGCAGGCAGCGGCGGCAATCGGGCCGCCGAAATACACAGCGAGTTATCAGGCTCTGGCGGCGCGTCCGGCGCGAATCAGCCTGTCCACCACCGTCCCCGACACCTCTTCGACCGTCATGCCGACCAGCAGATGATCGCGCCAGGCCCCGTCGACATCCAGGTACCGCTGCAGCAGGCCCTCCTCGCGGAAGCCGACATTGCGCAGAACCGCCTGGCTGGCAAGGTTTTCCGGCCGCACCGTGGCCTCCACCCGGTGCAGGCCCACCTCACCGAAGCAGTGGTCCAGTCCCAGCGCCAGCGCCGCGGTGGCCACGCCCTGCCCGCTCAGCTCGCTCGACACCCAGTAGCCGATCCACGCCGAACGCAGTGCGCCGCGCACGATATTGCCCACCGTGAGCTGCCCGCTGAACACGCCGTCGACCTCGATGACCAACGGGATCATGGCGCCGCGCCGGGCCTCGGCCTTCAGCGCCGACCACAGCGCGGGCCAGTTGCTCGCGTGGTTGCGCGCCTCCCACGGGCCGCGGCCGGTGGGCTCCCACTTCTCCAGATAGTCCTTGTCCCGGATGCGAATCCGGCTCCACGCGGAGGCATCCCGCAAACGGATCGGACGCAGTGTGACCGTGCCCGCGGCGACGCGCACCGGGCCCAGATGCGCCGGCCAGCCCGGATGCTGGGCGGTCCGGAAGACATTCATCTCCACGCCTCACCCTCGCTGCGCAAGAAACGCGACCTGCACCTCGTCACCGGTGCGCACCTCGGTGACGTCGGGGTCGATCACAATGAGGCTGTTGGCCTCCGCCATGGTCGCCAGCAGATGCGAGGAGGCGCCGTTCGGGCCGCCCAGCGGCTGCACCAGGTAGTCGCTGGTCTGCTCGTCGCGCATGAGCTGCGCGCGCAGGTAGCCGCGGCGGCCCGGGATCGAGGCGATGGGCAGGATGGTACGCGCCCGCACCATGCGCCGCATGGGGTGGCGGCGGCCCAGCGCGATCCGGATGAGCGGACGCACCATGACCTCGAAAACCACCAGCGCGCCAACCGGATTCGAAGGCAGCAGGAAGGTCGGCACCTCGTCGCGGCCCAGCAGGCCGAAACCCTGCACCGACCCCGGGTGCATGCCGACCCGGGTGATCTCCAGCTCGCCGAGGCCCTCCAGGGCCTCGCGCACCTGCTCCGACGCCCAGCCGCCGACCGCGCCCGCGATCACGACCACCTCGGAGCGAACCAGCTGGCCCTCCACCACATCTCGCAGCCGCTTGGGATCGGCGCTGACGATGCCGACCCGGTTCACGTCCGCGCCCGCGTCGCGCGCGGCGGCGGCCAGCGCGTAGGAGTTCACGTCGTAGACCTGGCCGGGTCCGGGGGTGCGGTCGATGTCGACCAGCTCGCCGCCGACCGACAGCACCGACAGCCGCGGCCGCGGATGCACCAGCACCTTGTCCTTGCCCACCGCGGCCAGCAGGCCCACCTGGGCCGGGCCGATGATGGTGCCCGCGCGCACGGCCAGATCGCCGGGCTGCACATCGTCGCCGATGCGGCGCACGTAATCGCCGGAACGCACCGACTCGTAGACCTTCACCCGGGCCCGGCCACCGTCGGTGTTCTCCAGCGGCAGCACGGCGTCGGCGAGGGTGGGCAGCGGCGCGCCCGTGTCCACGCGCACCGTCTGGCGCGGCTGCAACCGGATCGGCTGCCGCGAGCCCGCGGCCACCTCACCCACCACCGGCAGGCTCAGGTGCACCGAATTGCCGTCCTCGTCACGGATATTCGCGCCCGCGCCGGCCACATCCACACTGCGCACGGCGTATCCGTCGATGGCGGCCTGATCGAAGCCCGGCAGGGGACGCTCGGTCACCACGTCCTCGGCACACAGCAGTCCCTGCGCCTCGCTGATCGCGACCCGAACCGGCCGCGGGGCCACAGCCGCAGCGGTCACCTTGATCTGCTGGTCCTCAACCGAGCGCATGCCGCCCTTCCGTTGTCTCGCCCGCCGCCGCCGACGTTCCGTTCTTCACTGCTGCCCGTCGCGGCTATTCGTACGAGGTCAGCTGGGGGTTCCAGCCGGACCCGAGCCGCTGCTCGAGCCACTCCCGCAGGGCGGGACCGTATTCCTCGCGTTCCAGAGCGAAATCGACCGCTGCTCGAAGATAACCGCCCGGGTTCCCCAGATCGTGTCGCGACCCACGATGCACCACGACGTGTACGGGGTGCCCCTCCGCGATCAGCAGCGCGATGGCGTCGGTCAACTGCAGCTCGCCGCCCGCACCGGGCGTGATGCGGCGCAACGCGTCGAAGATGGCGCGGTCCAACAGGTATCGCCCGGCCGCGGTGAAGGTGGACGGCGCGTCCTCGATGGCCGGCTTCTCCACCATGCCGTTGACCTTGAGCACGTCGCTCGGGCCGCCCGGCAGCTCCTCGACGTCGAAAACGCCGTACGCGCTGACCTCTTCCTTCGGCACGTCGATGGCGCACAGCACCGAGCCGCCGTGGGTGTCGCGCACCTTCGCCATCAGCTCGAGCACGCCGCCGGGCAGCACCAGGTCGTCGGGCAACAGCACCGCGATGGCCGACTCGTCGGCGTCGAGCACCGATTCCGCCTGCGCCACCGCATGCCCCAGGCCCAGCGGCTCCTCCTGCACCACCGACGTCACGTCCAGCAGCGCGGGCGCCTTGCGGACCTTCTCCAGCAGATGGAACTTGCCGCGCTCGGCCAGCGTGCTCTCCAGCACCAGATCCTCGACGAAATGCGCGACCACACCGTCTTTTCCGGGCGAGGTCACGATCACCAGCCGATTGGCGCCGGACTCCGCGGCCTCGGCGGCGACCAATTCGATGCCCGGGGTGTCGACCACCGGCAGCAGCTCCTTGGGCACCGTCTTGGTCGCGGGCAGGAACCTCGTGCCGAGCCCCGCCGCGGGGACCACCGCGGTCCGGAAGCAGGACTCGGCTGCGCCGCCGTTCGACGACTCGGCTCCGCCGCCACTCGCTGTCATGAATTCACCCTATCCATCCGTCAGATGCCCGAGAACGGCTCACGGCCGCCCTCGATATCCCCGAGAGCCTAAGGGTCCGGGGCCGCTGGAGCGCACCGAACGCCGGACCGGAGGGTTACCGAGAGACCGACCTGTTCATTTCATTTCGAGTTCGCCGCACTGTGACCTCCGGCGTACCCAGCGGTTGTTAGCTGACACCTATGACCGACCGTGAGGATTCCCACAGCGCCGATTCCGCCCCGGGCAACCCGGCCGCATCCACTCCGAACTCACCCGACGCCACCCGCGGACTGAGCCGCCGACGGCTGTTCGGAGCCTCCGCGGTGGCCGGCCTCGCCGGGCTCGCGGTCGGCGCCGGCGGCGCGGTCGCACTGCGTGGCAACGACTCGAACGCCGAGGCGTGGCCGCGGTCCGCGGAACTGGTCACCACCCCCGACCGCGCGGCCGCGCCCCGGGTCGCGGGCCTGCACCTGCAGTTCGGGGCCGACGCCACCCGCGAGGTGGTGGTCAGCTGGCACACCACCGGATCGGTCACCAAGCCCACCGTGCGCTACGGCACCACCGACGCCGGCTTCGGCCAGAGCGTGCGGGCCGAGACCCGCACCTACCGGGATGCCAAGTCCGGCATCGAGATTCAGGCCCACCACGCCCGCATCACCGGCTTGTCCCCCGACACCGACTACGTGTACGCCGCCGGGCACGACGGCGCCCCACCCGAACTCGGCACCATCCGCACCGCGCCCGCGGGCCGCGCCAAGTTCCGGTTCACCAGCTTCGGCGACCAGGGCACCCCCACCGTCGGCAAGATCGTCGACGGCAAGGCCCTCAACGACAACCTCGGCTCCCAGTACGCCGGCGACGTCACCTCCGCGGTGGAATCGCTGGCCCCGCTGTTCAACCTGGTCAACGGCGACCTCTGCTACGCGAATATCGCCACCGACCGCATCCGCACCTGGAACGACTGGTGGGCCAACAACTCTCGCTCCGCCCGCTACCGGCCCTGGATGCCCGCCCCGGGCAACCACGAGAACGAGCTCGGCAACGGGCCCATCGGATACCAGGCGTTCCAGACTTATTTCACCGTCCCGGACGCCGGCGCCGAGGACCACGCCAAGGGCCTCTGGTATTCCTTCACCGTCGGCGGCGTGCGCGTGATCGCGGTCGCCAATGACGACATCTGCCTGCAGGACGGCGGCAACTCCTACGTCAAGGGCTACTCCGGCGGCGCCCAGAAGCGCTGGCTGGAGGGCGAACTCGCCAAGGCGCGCGCCGACAAGGGCATCGACTGGGTGGTGGTCTTCATGCACCAGGTCGCCATCTCCTCGGCCGACAAATTCAACGGCGCGGACCTCGGCATCCGGCAGGACTGGCTGCCGCTGTTCGACAAATACCAGGTCGACCTGGTGCTGTGCGGGCACGAACACCATTACGAGCGTTCGCATCCCGTGCGCGGGGTGACCGGATCCGAGACGCTGACCCCCAGGCCCGCCGACACCCGCAAGGACATCGTCGACACCAGCAAGGGCACCGTGCACCTGGTGATCGGTGGCGGCGGGACCTCCTCGCCGTCGAATCAGCTGTTCTTCCCCGGCGACAAGTGCCGGGTCATCACCGCCGTCGGCGACGTGGATCCGGCCACCGGCAAGAAGG
The DNA here is from genome assembly GCF_000308655.1 of Nocardia niigatensis NBRC 100131. Lineage (GTDB taxonomy): Bacteria > Actinomycetota > Actinomycetes > Mycobacteriales > Mycobacteriaceae > Nocardia > Nocardia niigatensis. The sequence continues at coordinate 99,045 of NZ_BAGC01000052.1, forward strand.
CGCCGGTGTACGTGGTCGAGGACGCGCCCTGGTCGGCGTTCAAGGACGCCGAACATCCGTACGGCTTCTGCGCTTTCGACGTGGACCCCGGTCAGCCGGGCGGGAACACCACCATCACCGGCACCTACTACGCCCTCACCGGGCCGACCAGTGAACTGAAGGCCGTCGACACCTTCACGCTGACCCGGCCACGCTCGGACCGCTGACCCGCCCGACCTAGGGTGGAAGAGTGACCGACGAGCGCGACAAGACCGCCTGGCGCGCGGAGATCCTCGCGCGGCGCAAGGCCCTGCCCGCCGCCGACCGGGAACGGGAGGCGGCGGCCCTGGCCGTGGCGGCCGCAGCGCTGGGCGACGCGGAGTGGGTGTGTGCCTACGTGCCCGTCGGCGGGGAGCCCGGCTCGCTGGCCATGCTCGACGCGCTGCGGGCCGCCGGGGCGCGGGTGCTGCTGCCGCTCACCGGGGAGCCCGGTCCGCTGGAATGGGCCGAGTACACCGGGCCGGAGGGGCTGCGGCGCGGTCGATTCGGACTCCGGGAACCGGACGGCGCGCCGGTCGCGAACGGGATCGCGAAGGCCGCGGCGATTCTGGTTCCGGCCCTGGCGGTGGATCGACGCGGGGTCCGATTGGGCCGCGGGGCCGGTTATTACGATCGAAGTCTGAGCGCCTGCCACGCGGGCGCGCGATTGATCGCGGTGGTGCGCGACGACGAACTCGTGGAGCGTTTGCCGGAGGAGCCGCACGACCATCGAATGGGGTGGGCACTGACCCCGTTCGGCGGCCTGCGACCGCTCGAAGATCGAGCCGGGAATTGACACCCGATTGGCAGCGTTGGCACTGCCAGCTGTAGAGTGCTAATTCGACGAAGAGCGTGGAGGTTTCCCGATGCCTACTTACTCGTATGCATGCACCGAGTGCGACAACAAGTTCGACATCGTGCAGTCCTTCTCCGATGACGCACTGACCACCTGCAACCAGTGCAACGGCAAGCTGCGCAAGCTGTTCAACTCGGTCGGCATCGTCTTCAAGGGCAGCGGCTTCTACCGCACCGACAGCCGCAACGGATCGACCTCCTCGGAGCCGGCCAAGTCCTCGTCCACCTCCTCGGACAGCAGCTCCAGCTCCACGGCGTCGAGCTCGTCGGCCCCGTCCTCGTCGACCGGCGGCTCCAGCACCTCCGCTGCCTGATCCGAGTTTCTCCACAGGCTTTCGTTGTCCACAGCCCGGGTTCGGCCCGGGCATGTCGGTATCGGGGCGGCCGTACGCTGCCCCGCATGACGCGACCGTATCGAGCCCTCCTGCAGGACCTCCGTAGCCGCCTGAACTGGGCGGACGCGGTCTTACCGCGGCGGGCCGGGGCGGTCGCGCTGCTCGTTCTGGCGGGCTTCCTGGCCGTGCGCGCCGACCCCGCGGCCGGACACACCCAGGTCCTGGTCGCCGCGCGGGACCTGCCACCCGGGCAGGTGCTGGGCGATGCCGACGTGCGGGTCGCGGCGCGGGAGACGGCGACCCTGCCCGCCGGGACTGTGCGCGAGACCGCGCGGCTGCGCGGGGCCACCCTGGCCGGCGCCCTGGCGGCGGGTGAGATCGTCACCGAGGTACGGGTGGTGGGACCGCGGCTGGCCGCGGTGGCGGCGGGCTCCGCCGATGCGCGCATCGTCCCGATTCGATTGGCGGACAATGCCGTTGCCGAAATCCTCCGGGCCGGGGACCGGGTGGACGTGGTGGCCGGCGAGGACTCCGGTGGGGGCGGGCGGCCCGCCCGGCTGCTGGCCGCCGACGCGGCCGTGGTGCTGGTGTCGGGGACGGAGAACTCGCGCGGGCGCACCGACCGGATCGTGCTGGTGGCGCTGGATGCCCGACGGGCCGCCGCGGTCGCCGCGGCCTCCCTGCGCACGGCGCTCACCGTGGTGTTCCACTGAACCGGCGCACGGGTGAACTAGCATCGCCGTATACCCCCATAACTCTGCGTTCGACCCCTCCGGTAGAGGAGTTTCGGCAATGCTCAAGGGTTTCAAAGGTTTTCTGATGCGCGGCAATGTCATCGACCTGGCGGTGGCCGTGGTCATGGGTACCGCGTTCGTCGCCATCGTCACGGCGTTCAGCGACGGCATCATCACCCCGCTGCTGGCCGTGTTCGGCAGCACCAACCAGCTCGGCCTGGGCTTCCAGCTGGTGGCCGACAAACCGGCCACCTATGTCGCCGTCGGCCCGATCATCACCGCGGGCATCAACTTCGTGATCATCGCGGCGCTGCTCTACTTCGTCCTGGTGCTCCCGTACACCAGGGCCAAGAAGCTGTGGGGCACGCAGGAGGAAGCGATCACCGATACCGAACTGCTGACCCAGATCCGCGACCTGCTCTCCGAGAAGAGCGCCGGCGGCAAGCACGAGATCTGAAGCGGGACACGGCAAGACCGAGGCGCGGAGACAGCGAACGGACCCGGCGCGAAAAGCGCCGGGCCCGTTGCCATTACCAGCTAGCGGGTATCACCCCAGGCTGAAGGGCTGGCCCCACAACGTGATCCAGCTGATCACGTTGTCGGTCTCGACCTCGACGTTCACGAAGGCACGCGCCTGCGCGTAACCGGCGCAGCCGCTCAGGCCGATGGTCTCGTCGGACCAGGTCACCGACCCGTCGGTGCCATTGAACTTGTTCTTGGTCTTGTGGGCTTCCTTGCCGTAGTCGTCGGGCATCTCGCGGTCGAGGATGTAGAACGACTTGGCCTGACCCGGACCCAGCGTCAGGTTGGCGCCGCTGTTCACACTGGCGGTCGGCGTGGCGTTCTGGCCGTTGCTCCAGTCGGCGCCGCCGCTGGCGCCACCGCTGACGTTGCCGCCGTCGATGGTGACCTGGCAACCCACCACGTAACCCGGGTAGATGTTGCCGCCGGTGGCGGTGGTGTCACCGTCGATGTGGACCTGCGCCGACGCCGAGACCCAGGCGTTGCGGTGCACGGGGGTGGCGCCCATCGACGGGCTGATGTTGGCGGACTCGCCGACCAGCTTCACCGTGACAACGGTGCCGTCGGAGAGGGTCTGGGTGATGTCGCCGCCCGGCAGCGGCACGAAGGTGTCGGCGTTCGCCGCACCGGTGGAGAACAGGCCAAGGGCTGCGGTGGCGACGGCACCGACACCGGCCACCCGCGCCGCGGTCTTACGGATGTTCATTTCTGGTTGTCCCTCAAAAGTTGAATTCGCTTACGCGAGAAAGGAGTTGGCGGGCGGAGACCACTAGCCGATGCTGAACGGCTGGCCGTAGAGAGTGGTCTTGGAGTAGTTGTCGCCGATGATCTCGACGACCGTGTACGCACGCGCCTGGGCGTAACCCGCGCAACCCTGGATCTGCATCTCGGCGTCCCGGTATTCGACCGAGTACGTACCAGCCTTCGGGACGTCCTTGAAGTCGATCTGGACGAACACCACCTGGCCAGGACCGAGGTTGAGGCCGATCGAACCACCGATCGATCCGTTGGTCAGAGAGAGCGTGCCGGAGATACCGGCCGAAACCGCGTCCTCACCGATGGACACCTGGCAGCCGACGATGTAGCCGGTGCTGATCTGCGAAGTGCCGTGCGTGGACGAGTTGTTCGATCCGGGGCTGTTGGTCGGGCCGTTGTTCGGGCCGACCGTGCCTTCCGGCGTATCGGTGATCACCGCGGAGGCAGCGCCGCTCACCCACACCACACGGCCGGCACCGTTGGCTGCGAGTGACGGCGACACGATGGCGTGTTCGCCTGTCCGAGTGATGGTGACGGTGCCCGCCGGGTTCACCTTCTGGCCGTCCGGCAACGGCACGAAGGTGTCGGCGTTAGCGGCACCAGTGGAAAAAAGGCCCATGGCCACGGCTGCGACCGCGCCGACGCCCGCAACGCGGGCCGCGGTACGCACACCATGGGTGCGGTTCTCGCTCATACTTCCCCTCATCAGGTTTCAAGCAGTTCAACCTCGACCACCGAGATTGAATTGGGACCCTTCCGAATCCCCGGTTGAGTTTGTCGCTACATTGTTGCCGCTGTGTTACTGGCCACAAATTCTTTTGGCGTAGCGACGCAGGGCACTTTACATCACAGGAGTGGCCTCTGAGACGTGAGCGAACAGGATCGACCAGGGGCCAACCACAAACCCGCAGGTATATCCAGAAAGTCGCGGATAGCAAAAGGGGCCCGATGCTAATCGCACCGGGCCCCTTGGGAATCCGCTGAGCGGAAACTGATCAGCCGAGACCGAAGGGCTGACCCCACAGCGTGTAGGCGGTGATGACGTTGTCGGTCTCGATCTGGACCGCGACGAACGAGCACCCAGGCATTGCGGTGCAGCGGGGTGGCGCCCAGGGACGGGTTGATGTTGACGGACTCCCCGGTCCCATGGAGATGGTCACGACCGCGCCGTCGTCCATGGTCTCGGTGATGGAGCGGCGTTGTCGGCGATGTTCACCTGGCAGCCGATGAGGTAGCCGGTATTGATCTGCGAGGCGCCGTGGGTCGAGGAGTTGTTGGAGCCCGGACCGTTCTCGGGGCCGTTGTTCGGGCCGACGGTGCCGTCGGGGGTGGCGGTCACGTCGGCGATGGCCTTTCCCGAGAACCGGGCGGTTCGGCCCGCGCCGTTCGCCGACAGCGACGGTGAGATGGTGGCGTGCTCGCCGACCCGGGTGACGGTGACGCCGGGTCCGACCTTTTGACCGTCCGGCAACGGCACGAAGGTGTCGGCGTTGGCGGCGCCGGTAGACAGCAGGCCGAACGCCGGAGGCCGTGGAGGCAATACCCGCGACACGGGCAGCGTGACGCAAACCGGCGGTCCGGTTCTCGCCCATGGTTCCCTCATCAGTTTTCTTGCGGACAACCCCGACCACCGCGACTGAAGAGGCCATTACGACAGCGGATTCCAGCAAAGGCAACGCACTAGCACGCTACTCAAACCAGCCAGAGCCGTAGCTTTGAAGACCAGAAGGAGACTTTAGACACAACAGCTATCAAATGGCAAATCTCCAATGAAACCCATGCCGGAACACATAACAGCGCTATGGCAATTAGCCAGCGAATGACCTCGTGACGGCATGAATTGGGCATGTGAAGTCGACGGTGTATAGCCGGATATGAATAGGTCGCGACCGTGACTCAACCGTGATAGGGAGACGCACCGGCTCAGCCGTGATGCGGCGGAACCTGGGAGCGCAGCCACTCCTCGGACGACCGGCCGGACTCGGGTTCGGGAGTACGCTCGTCCCTGGTCGTGGACGGCAGCTCGTCACCGAAGATGCGGGCCAGCCGGGCGCGCTCGGCGGGGGTGAGACGACGAGACCCCGCCCGGCGCTCGGCCGGACGGGGTGAGTCCGAGGCCTCGGGCGATGACCCGGAGGTATCGGACGACTCGGAAGGTTTCCCGGCGTCGGTCATTCCGACAGGCCGGACAATTCATCGATGACGCGGCTGGCCAGCGGGCCCAGGGTGGCCATGCCGTCGCGGATCGCGGCGCGCGAACCCGGCAGGTTCACCACCAGCGTGCTGCCCGAGACCCCGGCCAGACCGCGGGACAGGCCCGCTTCCAGCGATCCCGAGGCCAGCCCGGACGAACGCAGCGCCTCGCTGATGCCGGGCAACACCCGGTCCAGCACCTCCTCGGTGGCCTCCGGAGTCACGTCACGCGGCGACATGCCGGTGCCGCCGACCGAGATGACCAGGTCGACACCGCCGATCACTGCGGTATTGAGCGCATTGCGGATCTCCACCTCGTCGGCCTGCACCGACACCGAGGCGTCCACCAGGAACCCGGCCTCGGTGAGTAGTTCGGTGACCAGCGGACCCAGTGAGTCCACCCCGCCATGAGCGGTTCGATCGTCGACGACCACGACAAGAGCACGACCAGCCACAGCGGCATCGATTTCCATGGTGCTCACCGTAGCGTCCTTGTCCGACAACAGCTCCCAGCCCCCGCGCCTGCCTTCGCGAATCATCATCGGCCGCCCTCCGCAGCTGCCTCGCCGAGGGTCACCTCGACGGTCTTGGGGTTCTTGCCCTGGTCGTCGGTGTAGGTCACCTTGACCTTGTCGCCGGGCCGGTGCGAGCGCACACCGGCGATCAGCGAATTGCCCGAATCCACGATCTGGTCGTCGATCTTGGTGATGATCGCGTTCTTCGGGATGCCGGCCTTGGCGGCCGGGCTGTCGGGCGACACGTCCATCACGCGCGCGCCGTTGACATCGTCCTGTGCCCGCACGGTCACGCCGATCTGGGCATAGGTGGCCTTGCCGTTCTTGATCAGTTCGTCGGCCACCCGGCGCGCGGTGTCCACCGGAATCGCGAAGCCCAGGCCGATCGACCCGCTCTGCGCGCCCGCCGACTCGGCCGTGCCCATGGTGGCGATGGCGGTATTGATGCCGACCAGCTTGCCGTTCATATCGACCAGCGCGCCGCCGGAGTTGCCCGGGTTGATGGCCGCGTCGGTCTGGATGGCGTCGATGACGGTGCCCTGTGAGCCCGGCTCACCGCTGGTGGAGACCGGACGGTTCAGCGAGGAGACGATGCCGCTGGTCACCGTGCCCGCCAGGCCCAGCGGCGAACCGATCGCCACCACGCCCTGACCGACCTGCAGGTTCCCCGACTGGCCGAGATCGATCGGCTGCAGTCCGGTCTTGCCGGTGACCCGGATGACCGCGATGTCCGACACCGGATCCGCGCCCACCACGGTGGCCGGGGCGGTCGTGCCGTCGCTGAAGGCCACATCCATCTTGGCGTTCTGGCCCGCGCCGCTGACCACGTGATTGTTGGTGAGGATCAGGCCATCCGAGGACAGGATCACGCCCGACCCCTCGCCCTCGGCCCGCGCGCCCGCGACCCGGATCATGACCACGCTGGGCAGCACCTTCTGCGCGACCGCCTGCACCGACCCCTCCGGGGCGGGCGCGATCTTGCCATTGCCCACCGGCTGATCGAGCGCGTTGGTGACCGTGGAGCGGGTGTCGTTGTGGTGGGTGGCCAGCCCGCCGACCGCACCGCCGACGCCGCCGCTGAGCAGCGCCAGCACCACCGCGCCCGCGACCAGCCCGGTGCGCCCGGACCGCTTCGGCGCAGGCGCGCCCGCGTACGGCATCCCCGGACCACCCGGCATGCCCGGACCACCCGGCGCTCCTGGAATCACCTGTGCCGGATGCTGTCCGGTGACGTACCCGGCCCCCGACGCCGCGTACGACTGCCCATAGGGCCCGGCCGGAATCTCCTCGGTCGTATGCTTCCCGGCCCCGTACTGCTCCGAATACGGCTGTGCCCCGCCGAAAGCCGCGCCGTAGGCCGGAGTCCCCTGCGGCGCACCGTAAGCCGCTCCGGGCAGGATCTGGGTGGCCGGATCGACCGCACCCGAACCCGGTTGTCCCGCAACGCCGTAACCCGGTCCGCCGAAGGCCGGGGCGGCGCCCGCGGACGGCTGCGGCGGGACCGCGCCGAACTGCGGCGCGCCACCCTGGGCGTGCGGCGCACCGGCGGAGAAGGACTGCGCCGCACCGAATCCGGCGGGAGCCGCCGATTCGGGGGGCACCGATCCCGCGGGAGCGGCCGGTGCGGCGGGAGCGGCCGGTGCGGCGGGAGCGGGATGGCCCGGCTGCGCCGGTGGCGTCATTCCGCCCGGAGCGGGGTTCGCGCCCGGGTGCGGCTGCGGAGCCCCCGAGGCGGCGAAGCCGTCGAAGGGCTGGGATCCGGCCTCGGGAGTGGCGGAGCCGGCCGGGTCGCGCTTGGGCAGGCCGGACGCGGTGGTATCGGCGCCGGAGGCGGTGGGCTCGGATGCGCCTTCGGGCTCGGGGCCCCGCCCGCTTCCAGGGGACACTGTCGAATCCTCGGTCATTTCTCGTTTTCTCCTCGAGTCTCGTCGCCAAGCCTGGCGGGAACGACTGAGAGTGGACTGAGACCGTGCTTGCTTTTCGCCGAGCTTTCCCGGGTGCAGTCTCAGTCCGGTACCGAGTCGGGCTGCGGCGGCGCGCTTTCTCCAGGCAGCACGATACGGATCAAAGCGCCCCCACGGTCGGAAGTATCGATGTTGATGGTGCCGCCATGTTTGGTCACCACCTGTTTGACGATGGCCAGCCCGAGGCCGGAGCCGGGCATGGAGCGCGAGGCGGTGGTGCGGTAGAAGCGCTCGAAGACCAGCTCACGTTCGGCGGGCGGGATGCCGGGCCCGGCGTCGTCGACGGCGAACTCGAGCAGGCCGCGCCCGCTCTCGCGCATGGCGACGAAGACCTTCGCGCCCTCGGGGCTCCATTTGGCGGCGTTGTCGAGCACATTGAGCAGGGCGCGTTCCAGGCCCGGTTCGTCGCCGTAGATGAACCAGGGGCGCAGCCGGGCCTCGAATTCGATTCCGGTACGCCGCCGCCGGACGCGTTCCAGGGCCCGCTCGGCCACGTCGCCGAGGTCGATCTGCTCGTAGACGGTTTCGGGCGCGTCCTCCCGGGCCAGGTCGACCAGATCGCCCACCAGCGTGGACAACTCCTCGATCTGGGCCATCACGTCGGAGCGCAGCTCGGCCATGTCCTCATCGGGGATGCGGGGCGCGCCCGGCCGGGAGGAGGCGATGAGCAGTTCCATATTGGTGCGCAAAGAGGTCAGTGGCGTCTTCAGCTCATGGCCGGCGTCGGCCACCAGCCGGCGCTGCCGTTCCCGGGATTCGCCCAGGGCGCGCAGCATGGTGTTGAAACTCTCGGTGAGCCGGGCGAGTTCGTCGTCGCCGGTGACCGGGATGGGGGTCAGGTCGTCGGTGCGGGCGATGCGCTCGGTGGCGGCGGTCAGCCGGGCGATGGGCCGCAAGCCGGTGCGGCCCACGGTGGTTCCTGCCGCGGCGGCCACGATGACCCCGCAGCCGCCGACCACGAACAGCAGCCAGGCCAGCCGATCCAGCACCTCCTTGGTGGGCTGCAGCCGCTGCGAGACGACCAGGGTGGATCCGGAGTGGGTGCGCCGCGCCAGGACTCGCTGATCGTCGACGGTGCGCAGCGAGAAGCTGATCTCGCCGCGGGCCACCGAACGCTCCTGATTGCCGATCGGCGGGATCGTGGTCTGCGGCGGCACATACTGCGACTGATCGGGGAAGACCAGGGCCACGCCGACGTCGCTCGAGTACAGCCCGGCGAACACCAGCGACTGGAAGCCGAGGCTGTCGAGGTTGTTGTCGATCATCACCGAAGCCCGCGCCCGCAGTTGCGAATCCACGTCCGCGTACAGCGAGCGCGCCACCATGGCGTAGGCGGCGATGGAGGTGAACGCGACGGCCACGGCCACCACGGAGGCGGCCAGCAGCGTGACCCGCCAGCGCAGCGAGACGGACCGGGTCAGCGGCATCGGCGGCCGCAGTTCGGCCGACTCCGGACGAGACCCGAGTCCGGCGACCACCGGCCGCCGGGGAACGGTTCTTCCCACGAGCACGGCTCCTACGGCGGGGTCTCGCGCAGCACATAGCCGACGCCGCGCACGGTATGGATGAGACGCGGTTCACCGTCGGCCTCGGTCTTGCGGCGCAGGTAGCCGATGTACACCTCGAGCGCATTGCCCGAGGTGGGGAAGTCGTAACCCCATACCTCCTCGAGAATGCGGCTGCGGGTGAGCACCCGGCGGGGGTTGGCCATCAGCATTTCCAGCAGCGAGAACTCGGTACGGGTCAGGCTGATCTGGCGTTCGCCGCGGGTTACCTCGCGGGTGACCGGATCCAGCGACAGGTCGGCGAAGGCCATGGCCTCCGAGGACGGATCGACCGCATCGCCGGCGGTGCGGCGCAGCAGCGCGCGCAGCCGGGCCAGCAGTTCCTCCAGCGCGAAGGGCTTGGGTAGGTAGTCGTCGGCGCCGGCGTCCAGCCCGGCGACGCGTTCGGAGACCGAATCCCGTGCGGTGAGTACCAGAATCGGCAGATCGTCGCCGGTACTGCGGAGCCGGCGGCACACCTCGAGCCCGTCGAGCCGGGGCATCATGACGTCCAGGACCAGGGCGTCGGGTCGCTGACTGGCGGTCTTCTCCAGGGCGTCCAGACCGTCGACCGCGAGGTCGACGGTGTACCCGTTGAAGGTCAGCGAGCGACGCAGCGATTCCCGGACCGCGCGATCGTCGTCGACTACCAGAATGCGCATGACCACCAGTCTGCCCACAGCGACTGAGAGGCGACTGAGAAGGCCCCCTTCGACACGCCGGGCGACTCGCGCAGATGACCTGCGCATTTCACGGGAGCCCGATGCCAAGTGGTTGCGGTGTCACCCAAATTCACGCGAAACCTGTTGCGGGAAGCGCGCATTCGGAAACTAAACCTCCAAGTCGCCCGAATTGCCGTTAGTCAGCTCACGCGGTATGTTGCAGGCCGTAAAAGAAGACCCTTAGTTGGTTCCGCGCGGGTTCGACCCCAAAGCCGTACAACCGCATACGTACCCGAGGGTCAATCGTGAAAGCGGAGGCGACGGAAGCGGGATGGAAGCAGCACCCCGGTCCTGGCAATTCAGCCTGTCCAACTGGCCCGTTACCCGCAAGGTCGGGATCGTGCTGGTGCTCCCGGTGCTCCTCGCCGCGACGTTCGCGGTACTGCGCATCAACAGCGAATTGCAGACCATTTCGAAACTGAGCGCGGCGACGGAGCAGATGGACGTGCTCCGCCCCACCGTCAAATTCCTCATCACCAGCAACGAACTCGCCGTCGCCGCGATCACCGGCGGCAACCAGGACGTCGACCCCGATCTCGACGCCGCCACCGCCAAGTTCGACCAGGCCGAGGCCGAACTCGAAACAGTCCTCAAGTCCTCCAACGCCGATCCGGGTGTCACCAAGGAACTCGGCGCCTCCATCGCGGTCGCCAAGACCATGCGCAACAGCCTGCGCACCAGCTCCCCGCAGACCATCGGCGACCAGGTCGACGAGGTGCAGACCAAGGCGCAGAACGCGCTCGCGGGCGCGCCCACCGTCGGCGACCTCCGGGTACAGCAGTCCTTCCTGCAGTTCGGCGCGGCCCAGACCGCTGCCCGCCTGCTCACCCAGGAGCGGATCATGCTCGCCGCGCCCGGGGTGGGCGCCAACCCGGCGCTGCGGACCAAGCTGCTCACCGCCATCGGCGCCGAGATCACCATGATCGAGGTGTATCGCGGCATGGCGCCGGACTCGGCGCAGAACGCGAACACGCTGAAGGACAACGCCGGCGCCCGTGTCGGCATCCTGATGCAGAACGTCGCCGATCCGGGCAGCCTGCCGGCCATGCAGGACTCGTTGCACGGCAGCGCCGAGGCGTACGAGAAGGAACTCAACACCGTCGCGAACTCGATGGACGGCAAGCTGTCGCAGCTCACCACCGAGGCGCGCAACAACGTGCTTCGTGACACCTCCATCGTGATCGGCATGCTGCTGGCCGGTCTCGCGCTGGCGCTGGTGGTGGCCCGCTCGCTGGTAGTGCCGGTCCGCCGCCTGCGGCGAGACGCGTTGCAGGTGGCCCACATCGACCTGCCGCAGGAGCTCGAGGTGGTGCGCGCCGGTGGCGCGACCCCGGAGATCTCGCCGGTCGACGTGCACACCACCGAGGAGATCGGGCAGCTGGCCCGAGCCGTCGACGACATCCACTCCCAGGCCCTCCACCTGGCCGCCGAACAGGCGCGACTGCGCCTGCAGATCGGCAACATGTTCGAAACCCTCTCGCGCCGCAGCCAATCCCTCGTGGAGCAGCAGCTGTCGCTGATCGAGGAACTGGAGCGCGACGAGGACGACTCCGAGCGCCTGCAGTCGCTGTTCCGCCTCGACCACCTCGCCACCCGCATGCGCCGCAACGGCGACAACCTGCTGGTGCTGGCCGGAACCGCGCTGCGCCGTGGCCATCTCGCGCCGGTGCCGCTGTCGGACATGCTGTGGTCCTCGGTCTCGCAGGTGGAGGACTACCAGCGCGTCGAGATCGGCACCGTGCCCGACGGCATCGTCGCCGGTGAGCCGGCCGTCGACATCGAGCACCTGCTGGCCGAGCTGATCGACAACGCGCTGCGCTACTCCCCGCCCTCCACCCCGGTCGCGGTGTCGGTGGCGCGCGCCGTGGACGGCGGCTACCTGATCGAGATCACCGACCGCGGCCTCGGCATGAACGCCGAGGACCTGCAGGGCATCAACGACCGCCTGGCCTCCGGTGGCGAGGTCAATGTCGAGACGGCCCGCCGCATGGGTCTTTTCGTCGTCGGCCGGCTGGCCAAGCGGCACAACATCACCGTCAGCCTGCGCCGCACCTCGGCCATGGTGCAGCAGCCGGGCATCACCGCCAGCGTGCACCTGCCGGGCAGCCTGGTCTCGCCCGCGCCGGAGCGCGTCGGCGATCCCACCGGGCAGTACCCCGTCTCGCCGCTGCCGGTGCCCCCGTCGGCCCTGGCCTCGGGGCCGATCGCGGTGCCGTCCGGCACCGGGCCGATCGCCGTTCCGTCCGGTCCGATTCCGGTGCCCCCCAGCCCGATCCCGGGCCCGCAGCCGACGCTCGCCCCGCCGCGCCTGACCCCGGTGCCGAACCTGCCCGAGCCCGCCCCGGCCACCACCACCGGACGTTTCACCAGTTCCGGCCTGCCGCAGCGCAAGCCGGGCCTGGACACCGGTGAGCAGCCGATCGTCCCCGCGCTCCCTGAGCGGCGGCAGCCCGCGCAGTCTCAGGATCGGTTCTCCGACGGCTTCACCGACGCCTTCACCGAACCCGATGACGCGCGCGCCTACGGTGTGTCCGCGCTGCGGCCGGAACCGGTTGCGCCGCAGGGTCCCGCGCCCGCGCAGTTCTGGGGCGAGGCGAGCAGCCTGGAGCCGGACCGCTTTTCCGAGCCCATCGAGCGGCCCGAGCCCGTCGCGCCGGTCGCGCAGACCGTGGAGCCGGTGCGTCCGCCCGAGCCGCCCATTCGTCACAACGAGTGGCGTGGCGCCGAGCCGGTGGTGTGGGGCCACGATCCCGCGCCCCGGGGCCCGGAGCCGACCGCGCCGATCACCAACGGCCGCGGCACCGGCGGGAACGGATTCGGCGCCAACCCGAACGGCCCCGACACGGGCAGCTACTTCGGCAACGGGTACAGCGCCTTCGGCGACAACGATCGGCCCACGACCCCGAACCCGGCCCCCGCCACCAGCGGTAACGCCACCACCGACAGCACCCCGAACGGCAACGCCGACACCGGGGTTCGCGTCGGCGAGGCCGCACCCGCCGCCGCGCGCCCGGTCGCTCCCCCGCCCGGCCTGCGTCCGGTCGGCGAGGCACCGACCCCGATCTATCAGCGCATGGTCTCCGAGTGGCTGGTGGAGCCGGCCGACGGGAACCCGACCGGCGCTGCCTGGTCGTCGAGTTCGGACAGCGGCTGGGCCGCGGCCGAAGAGGCGGCCAATCCGACCACCACCAGTCGCACCGAGGGCGGCCTGCCGATTCGGCGGCCCGGCGCCCAGCTGGTGCCCGGTGCCGTCGCCCAGGAGGACGACGGTAGCGGCCGCAATCCGGACGAGATCCGCGACAGCCTGAGCCGGCATCTCAGCGGCGTCCGCTCCGGGCGGGCCGACTCCCAGTACAAAGACGGAGGGTATGCATGACCGACACCCAGAGCACCACCACCGATGAGAATCTGAACTGGCTGGTCACCCGCTTCACCCGGGAGGTGCCGGGCGTCTCGCACGCCGTCCTGGTCTCCGCGGACGGTCTGCTGCAGGCCACCAGCCCGCATCTGCCGGCCGATCGCGGCGAGCAGCTGGCCGCGGTCACCGCCGGTCTGGCCAGTCTGTCCGCCGGTGCCGCACAGCTTTTCGAGGGCGGCAAGGTGATGCAGTCCATCGTCGAGATGCAGCGCGGCTACCTGCTGGTCATGAGTGTCGGCAATGGCTCGCACCTGGCGGTGCTGGCCAACAAGCAGCACGACATCGGCCGCATCGGCTATGAGATGGCCCTCCTCGTCGACCGGGTCGGGTCCGTGGTCTCGGCCACCGCCCGCACTGCCTAGATGAGCCGCCCATGACCAATCCCCTTGGTGGCAGCGGTAACCGGCCACCGACCACACGAGTTCGTCCCTACGCGCTGACCTCCGGCCGCACCGAGCCGGCGGTCGATCTACCGCTCGAAGCGGTCGTCGAAACCCTGTCCTACACCGCCCATTTCGACTGGCCGGCCGGTGACGTGCGGACCGAGATCCTGCGACTCGGTACCGCGCGGCTCTCGGTCGCCGAGATCGCGGCGCACCTGGGCCGGCCGCTGGGCATGGTGCGGGTCGTCATCGGCGATCTCGTCGTCGCCGGAACCCTGCGCGTGCATTCGACTTTGAGCGATCAGGCGACCTTCGACGAGCGCCGTTCCCTGATGGAGAGGACACTGCATGGACTCCGCGCCCTATGACGGCGGAGGCTACCCCGGTGGCCCGCACGGGGGCCCCGCGTACACGACCGGGCAGTTCCCGAACCTGGCGCTGCAGTACCCGCCGCGACCGGGTGAGGAGTCGCGCACGGCCTCGACCAAGATCGTCGTAGCCGGCGGTTTCGGGGCCGGCAAGACGACATTCGTGGGCGCGGTCTCGGAGATCGTGCCACTGCGCACCGAGGCCATGGTGACCGGCTACTCCGACGGGGTCGACGACCTCGCCGCCACGCCGGGCAAGGAAACCACCACGGTGGCCATGGATTTCGGCCGCATCATCCTGCCCGGCAACCTGGTGCTGTACCTGTTCGGCACCCCCGGGCAGCGGCGGTTCTGGTTCATGTGGGACGACCTGATCCGCGGCGCCATCGGCGCGGTGGTGCTGGTCGACACCCGCCGCATCGAGGACAGCTTCGCTGCGGTGGACTTCTTCGAGGCCAAGTCGCTGCCGTTCCTGATCGCGGTCAACCGCTTCCCGGACGCGCCGCGCTTCCCGGTCGCCGAACTGCGCGAGGCGTTGAGCGTGCGCGAGGGCGTGCCGATCGTGGACATCGACGCGCGCGACCCGGCCGAGGTGCGCCGGTCGCTGGCCGCCGTCACCGAGTACGCGATCGAACGGCTCACGGCGACACAGCGCGAAACCGCCCAGCGCGGTTAGCAGTTCGCCCGACCGCGGACGCAGACGAAGACAGGGGTGTCGATGATCTACTTCTCCATGGGCTACTGGGTCCTGGCGCTGGCGTTGATCGTGTCGTTCGCGGGGGCGGCGTGCGGTCTGGCCTGTATCCGCCAGTCCACCAAGTCGGTGACGCAGCGGTTCCGGATCGTGTGGCTGTTCGTGGCGGCGGTGTCCATCGGCGGCGTCGGCGTCGCCATGCCGGTGTTCGTGTCGATGCTGGGCTTCGACATCCGGGGCAGCCAGCTGCGCTACGACAACGTGTCCATCACCCTGTTCTCGGTGCTGTCGGCGGCCACCGTGTTCGCGGCGCTGCTCATCAACGGGCGGCGCCTGGTCTGGTGGCGGCTGCTGGTGGCGGCCGGCGTCATGGCCTTCGGCTTCGGTGACGTCCACCAATTGCTGCTGGGCGCCATCCGGATTCAGGGCAGCGTGGAGCGCAGCCTGGTGTCCTCGGTGGCGGTGTACGTGATCGCCTTCGTGCTCTCGGCGCTGATGCTGTGGTTCAGCCTGTGGGTCGCCTCGGTGCCGATGGTGCTGGCGGGCGCGGTGCTCTACGCGATCATGGTGATCGGCATGCACTACGCCGGGCTGACCGGGCTCGAGGTGCACGTGGATCCGGCCGCGGCCGTGCCGCACGGCAATGTGCTGTTCAACTTCTTCGTGCCGACCTTCATCATCGGCACGCTGTCGCTGGCGATTCCGATCACGGCCATCCTGGTCGCGCCCGACCGGCGTGAGGCGCGGGCCCCGAAGGCGTCCGCCGATCCGCAGGTGGCGCACGGCACTTCGCTGCAGGCGGCCTCGCAGCAGGCCGCGGTCCAGCAGGGTCAGCGGCGGCCGGAATCGGTGCGCTGAGCGTTTCTCCTCGTCGCGCGTTGTGCGCGAGTCGTTTCCCGGGCCGGGTCGATGCCGATCGACCCGGCCCGACTCGTCTCCGGATCAACCTGCGGCGGCGGGCGTCTCGGCGCCGGTGGGATCGAGCGGGGCGGCGGTGGCGGGGTCGAGCAGGCCGAACAGTTCGCCCTGCGGCGCGGCCATGATGGCCATCCGGCCGAAGGGTCCGTCGGTGGCGGACATGAGCACGGTCGCGCCCAGCTCGACGGCCCGGGTGAGGCCGGAGTCGATGCCCGCGAACTGGAACCAGGTCAGCCAGTATGGCTGGGCGGCGGCCACACCGTTGACGCTGTCGTCGTTGATGCCGC
Organism: Nocardia niigatensis NBRC 100131; assembly: GCF_000308655.1. Lineage (GTDB taxonomy): Bacteria > Actinomycetota > Actinomycetes > Mycobacteriales > Mycobacteriaceae > Nocardia > Nocardia niigatensis. The sequence continues at coordinate 115,271 of NZ_BAGC01000052.1, forward strand.
CGACCGCCTCGGTCCCGCCGGGCGGAGTGAAGGTGGCGTAGCGCATGGCCTCGTCGTCGAATTCGGTGAAGGTGAAGCCGAAGACCTCGCCGTAGAACGCCTTCGCGGCCGCGAAATCACCGGTGTGCAGGTCGTTCCAGACGTAGGCGCCGTGCTCGTTGAACACCGCCGCGCCGTCGTGCGCGCGGGCCTCCCAGACGGCGAAGGGCGCCCCGGAGGCGTCGGCGGCCACGAACATGCGGCCGAACTCCATCACGTCGAAGGCCGGCACCAGCAGGCTGCCGCCCGCCGACGTCACCTGCTCGGCGGCCTTGTCGGCGTCGGCCACCGCGAAATACGTGGTCCACACCGACGGCACTCCGGCCTCCGGCTTGGGGCCGATGCCCGCCACCGCCTGGCCGTCGCGCAGAGCCATGAGGTATCCCCCGGCGTCCTCGCCGCCTTGCATGTCCCAGCCGAACAGCGCGGCGTAGAACTCGCCGGCCGCGGCCGGATCGTCGACCTGACAGTCGACCCAGCACGGTGTTCCCGGGGGCCAGGCCTCATTGCGTACAGGCATCGGTCATCACCTTTCCGCCTCTCCGCGACTTCAGCGCCCGGCTGAGAGCCGTTGACAGGCATGCATCCGGAGTGAAGTTGAGAGCCAACCCGATTCTGGACGTCCCCGGCGAGTTACCCCGATCGTGCGAAATCAGTCGTCGCGTTCGCTCATAGCCGACCAGTCAACCACCGCATTACAGTCCGTTCGGCGTGTCCACCGAATTACAGTGGGAGTCATGCGTTTCGGGCTGGACTACGCCGCAGGTCGTCCCGCGCCGAGTGCCATCCGGGCGGCGGGATACGACTTCGTCATCCGCTATCTGTCCGACGGTGAGCGCACCCTGCCGGGCAAGCTGCTCACGCCCGCCGAGGCGGACGACCTGCGCGCACACGGGATTTCCATCGTTTCCAACTGGGAGACCACTTCCGCCCGCATGCTGGATGGTTACGGCGCGGGCGTCACCGATGCGCGCGCAGCGCTCGCCCAGGTGCTGCGCTGCGGCGGCCGGACCGACCGGCCCATCTACTTCTCCGCCGATTTCGACGCCACCCCGCAGCAGCAGGTGCCCATCGACGCCTACCTGGACGGCGCGGCCAGTGTCATCGGACGCGCGAATGTCGGGATCTACGGCGGATATTGGCCGGTGAGACGGGCCTTGGACGCCGGAACCGCGACCTGGGCGTGGCAGACGGTGGCCTGGTCCGGCGGGAATGTCGATCAGCGCATCGCCCTATACCAGACCGGCGAGCAGGTCACGGTGGACGGCGTGCAGTGCGATGTGAACCAAACCGGCCGAGCCGACTTCGGCCAGTGGGACGCGGAAACGGAGGAACCCGACTTGACTCCCGAACAGGACGAGGTGTTGCGCGACATCCAGATCCAGCTGCGGGGACCCGGCCTCAACGGCTGGCCGCAACTGGGCACCGATGCCCAGGGCCGCGACCGGACGGTGGTGGACGGGCTGGCGGCCGCGCTGGCGAAGATCGACGAACTGCGCACCGAGATCAGCGATCTGGAGGCCACCACGGCCGAGCTCAAGGCCGAGGTGGCGCGGTTGTCCAGCCCGCCCGGCCGGCCGCGATGGCCCTTCCCCTTCTCCCTCGTGGAGGGTCCGGCCACGGCCCTCGCCGATCAGCTGGCAAAGCTCGAGCAGCTGGTGCCCGGGGTGCCGCTGCCCGGCTGGGGGATCGAGCCGAACGGTCATCCGGTCACAGCCGCCGAGACGGGACAAGCTCCGGCACGACAGTCGCCGAAACCGGTATCCGACAGCTTATTTGGCTGATTTGTCTGATTTGTTCCAGTACACGGCCTACCGCCGACCGCATCGCACGTTGCGGCGAAACAGTGCGTGACCTGGGCTGGAATCGAGCCTGAACCGGGCTCTGAAGTGGCGATGAGCGGGTTCTCCTGTGATCAGGAGAACCCGCCCTCAACGCATGAGAATACCGTCGCCAGGCCACGAGTTCACAACTTCGGGGAAACTTTTTCGCACCTGTGCCACAAGCGACCGACCGAGCCCCCACCGGGCGACGCTCGGGCAGATCTCAGACAGGACAGCAACTTCGGGGCTATTGTCGGGGTCGTCCGATCTTCCTGCTCCAGCTCCCGACGAAGGAGCGACGCGCTCGGCGTAAGACCATCGCCGACCTCGGCAAGGACAAGTACTTCCGTCTTGCCGCCACGCAGGTGCACCTGGCCGCCGAAGGAGAGCTGACGGTTTCCGGGGCCGGGCCCCGGCCATCGGAAATAAGAAGGTTCGGGGGTATAGCCCCCGAACCTCCCTGGAAGTCAACGGATTTCAGCGCTCACCCGGATCGATCAGCCCGCGTTCGACCGCCCGCGCGATCCGGCGCGGCACCCGGTACTCCACTCCCCCGACCACGACCGACACCAGATCCGGCGGCGTCGCCTTCCACTGCGACCGGCGGCTGCGCGTATTCGAGCGCGACATGCGGCGTTTGGGGACGGCCATCAGATGCCCTCCTCGCCGGTCGCCGAATCACGGCCCGCGCGAACGCGTTTGCCATAGCGGCGCTCGAATTTCTCCACCCGGCCCGCGGTGTCGAGCACCCGCTGATTACCGGTCCAGAACGGATGGGAATCCGAGGTCACGTCCACCACCAGCAGCGGGTAGGTATTGCCGTCCTCCCACTCGATGGTGCGGGTGGAGACCGCGGTGGAACGGGTCAGGAAGCACGTCCCGGTGCTCACGTCCTGGAAGACCACCGGATGGTAGTCGGGGTGAATTCCCTGTCGCATCAGTTCACCTTTCGTTGTTGCGGGTCATGCCGTCCCCGGTGACGGGCGTCGACCGGGTGGTGTCGCACGGTTCCTCGTGCTGGTCGCCGAACGGGTCCGCCCACAGCGCGACCCGCTCCGGCGCGAAGCGCACCTGCCGCAGTTCGTCCTCGTCCACCAGCGCCCAGTGCAGTGCGTGGCGGACCTCCTCCGGATCGGCGCCGGCGACCAGGATCACCAGCGAGGTGTGGCGGTCGCCGAAATGCTCGTGCCAGCGCAGCGCGGCCAGCGCGCGGCGCTCCAGATCCACCTCGTCCGTTTCCCCGGATGTCATGGCCGCCAGCCACTTTCCCGCACCGCCGACCCGCAGCCCGCCGCCCGCGGACTCCAGCCACATCACCTCATCGGGCTGGGTGGCCAGCCACATCCGGCCCCGCGCGCTCACCACGCCGTCCAGCAGCACGTCGATGGCCGAGTGCAGCCGGTCCGGGTGAAAGGGGCGGTCGGTGGCGAATTCCACCAGTGCCACACCGCAATCCGGCTCCAGCGGCGGACCGCCGGCCAGCAGCGGGGCGTGCGGATCGAAGGGCGCGCCGCGGCGTGCCTCCGCGGGTATCCGGCGCAGCAGCCAGGTCAGGTCGTCGGCGCCCAGCCCGGCCGGCCCGGCCACCCAGGCGACGGGGGCGCGCGGCGCCAGCCGGGCCAGCACGGCGGCGGTGCGCTCGCGATCCAGCGGATCGGCGTCACCGTCGAAAACCATCAGGGCATCGGCGAATTCGACCTGCCCGACGGCCAGTTGGGCCACCGTGCGCTCGTCCTCGGCGGTGGCGTGGCCGCGTTCGGACAGGGTCTCGTCGCCGGTGGCGTCGGCCAGCCAGTCGCGGGCGTCGACACAGGTCAGGACGGTGTCGACGCGCACGCTGCGCCCGGCCGGGCCGTCGACCCGCCCGACCACACCGGTCACCGTCACGTCGGCGACGGCCCGGCACACCGCCTCCGCCTCGAAGGCCGGATCCAGCGCGAGCACGATGCGCCGCACCGAATCCCGCTCGGCGAGCAGGCACAGGTAGGGCAGCAGGTCGGCGCGCAGGGTGCAGGAGACGCAGCCGTGCGCGAGTTCCAGCACGGTGACCTGTTCGCGGCCGTCGACGCGGACGATGCGGCGCACCACGCCGTGGTGCAGTTCGCTCGGATCGTGGCGGACCACCACGGTGCCGGGTTCGGCGCCGAGCAGCAGCGCGGACCGTGCCACGCCGTCGGCAGCGCGGCCGGGGAGTCCGGCGAGGACGAGCACGGGCTTGTGTTGGGACGCCACCGGTCCCCCTTTCGACAATGATTTTCAATTACTGAGGACCGAGGGTACCGTGGAATACCTTCGTTGTCGAAAACGATTGTCATGAACATCTACCACCGGAAGGGAGTGCCCATGTCGGCCATCTGCCAGGTCACCGGTCGCAAGCCGGGCTTCGGCAAGTCCGTATCGCACTCGCACAAGCGGACCAACCGGCGCTGGGACCCCAATATCCAGCGCAAGACCTACTACCTGCCCAGCGAGGACCGGCGCATCACGCTCAGCGTCTCCGCCAAGGGCATCAAGACCATCGACCGCGACGGCATCGAGGCAGTGGTAGCCCGGCTGCGCGCCCGTGGCGAGAAGATCTGAAAGGGAGAACGATGGCATCGAAATCGACCGACATCCGGCCCGTCGTCAAGCTGAAGTCCACCGCCGGGACGGGATACACCTACGTCACCCGCAAGAACCGGCGCAATGATCCCGACCGGATGATCCTGAAGAAGTACGACCCGATCGCCCGCAGGCACGTCGACTTCCGCGAGGACCGGTGACGTGGCCAAGAAGTCCAAGATCGCCAAGAACGAACAGCGCAAACTCGTCGTCGCCAGATGGGCCGAGCGGCGGGCCGAATTGAAGGAGATCATCCGCAAACCGGCAAGTAGCGACACCGAAAGGGCGGCCGCGCAGGCCGCCCTGCAGAAACTGCCGCGCGATGCCAGTCCGGTACGATTGCGCAATCGGGACGCCGCGGACGGACGCCCGCGTGGTCATCTCCGCAAGTTCGGCCTCTCGCGCGTGCGCGTTCGCGCGATGGCCCATCGAGGAGAGCTGCCCGGTGTGCACAAATCGAGCTGGTAAGCATCCACGATTCGTGAGTGAGGAACCGCTGACATGGCAGTGAAGCGAGCACCGTCGAAGAAGGTCCGTGCCGAGCAGGCCCGCCGCCCCAAGAAGAACCCCCTGATCGCCGCGGGCATCGAGACCGTCGACTACAAGGATGTGAACCTGCTCCGCACGTTCATCTCCGACCGCGGCAAGATCCGCAGCCGCCGGGTCACCGGCCTGACCCCGCAGCAGCAGCGTCAGGTCGCCGTCGCGGTGAAGAACGCCCGCGAGATGGCGTTGCTGCCCTTCACGAGCCGCTAGCCCGCGACCTCGTAGGTAGAACGAAAAGCCAAGAGTTGAAACAACTCTCGGACTCCCAGGGGATTATCCCCGGAAAACCCGGCGACGAAGACAAGGCCCCGAGTGCATGTGCGCTCGGGGCCTCACTCTTCACGTATGCGTGGCAGCGCCGCGACTACGGGATGGTCAGCACCTGGCCGGGCTGGATGAGGTCCGGGTTGTCGATACCGCTGGCGTTGGCGATCTCCTGGTAGCGGTTGCCGTCGCCGTAGAAGCGCTCGGCGATGGCCCACAGGGTGTCACCGGGCTCGACGGTGTAGGTCTGGGCGGCGGGCGGCGGCGGGGGCACGTCCTCGACCACCGCGGCGGCCTGAGCCTGGACCGGCTCCGGCGCGGGGAGCGGGTTGTCGGTGTTGGTGCCCGAACTCCACAGCGCGCCGCCGTCGGAGCCGTACAGCACGACATTGCGGTCGGCCTGCACGACCAGGCGGTCCGCGCTCTTGCCATTGGTCTCGGTGGACCAGGCGGCGCCGTCCTCCTTGTAGAGAACGAAGTTGCCGTCGTCTTGCAGGGTGGCCTTGACAACGCCCTGGCCGTTGGTGCCCGTGGCCCACACAGCATTGCCGTTCGGCTCGGACAGCACCAGGTTGCCATCATCTTGCAGAGTCAGGGTGTAGGCACCGCCTTGCAGCGCCTCTCCACGACCGAGTTCTTCGCCGACCTTCAACGAGTCGCCCACGGTGCGTCCTTTCAGGAGGGGTGATCTTGAGATAAGCCGATGGCGCGGAACTGCATTCGCACATCGGCCCCGACCCTACCGATCAGTCGCCGGTCGCCGCAGGGTTACGCGCCGGATCTGCGAAGATTTCGGCGTGTCTTCGCCAGAAATTCGCCAGAGGGTCTGATCCGGTGTGTGGAACCGGCCGTACGGTCGCGGACACTAGGGTGTCAGCCATGGACGGGACATGGGGACGCCGCCTGATCGCTGCCACCGCAGCCACTTTGATCGGGCTTACCATCACGGCGTGCGGAAGCACGGAAAATACTGGCGGCCAATCGAAGAGCGGTGGCGCCGCGACCAGCACGAAGGCCACACCCACCGAAGCACCCAATGGACAAATCGGACGCGCGTTCACGCCGAATCCGAATATCGTCAGCCCGCACGGCATCTCGTTCGACAGCTGGACCCGCGTCGCGGCGGACAAGATCGCGGTCAACTTCCAGACCGGCTCCCCCGAGTGCTACGGCGTGGACGCCGCCGTCACCGAAACCTCCTCGACCGTCACCGTCGACCTGAAATCCGGCACCCTGCCCGAGGCGGTCGGCAAGATGTGCACCATGATCGCCGTCTTCGGCACCCTCGAGATCCAGCTGAAATCCCCGCTGGGTGATCGAAAGGTCCTGAGCGCCACCTAGTTCCGGGAGCACAGGCAGTGGCTCTCCCGGATATGCGACAGGGGCCCGGATCGAATGCCGATCCGGGCCCCTGCCCCGATTTCGCTGTACCGCTACCCGACTCGCGTCAGCGGCGTTTCACGATCAGTGCGCGAAGTGCCGGGAACCGGTCAGGTACAAGGTCACTCCGGCCTCACGGCACAGATCGATGGTGTCCTTGTCGCGAATCGAACCGCCCGGGTGCACGATGGCGCGCACGCCCGCGGCCACCAGGATCTGCGGGCCGTCCGAGAACGGGAAGAACGCGTCCGAGGCCGCCACCGCGCCTTTGGCACGGTCACCGGCCCGCTCCACCGCCAGCTTGCAGGAGTCGACCCGGTTGACCTGCCCCATGCCGACACCGACGGCCGCGCCGTCATCGGCCAGCAGGATGGCATTGGACTTCACGGCACGGCAAGCGCGCCAGGCGAATTCGAGATCACGCAGGGTCGCCTCGTCGGCGGCCTCACCCGCGGCCAGCGTCCAGTTGGCGGCGCCGTCGCCCTCGGCGTCGAGGATGTCGCGGTCCTGCAGCAACACGCCGCCGCTGACCGGACGCAGCTCCGCGCCCTTGCGCCGGGCCGGCTCGGCCACCAGCACGCGCACGTTCTTCTTGCGCTGCAACACCTCGACCGCGCCATTGGCGTAGGACGGGGCCACGATCACCTCGGTGAAGATGTCGGCGACCTGCTCGGCCATCTCCACGGAGACCTCACGGTTGGCCGCGATCACACCGCCGTACGCGGAGACCGGATCGGTGGCGTGCGCCTTGCGGTGCGCCTCGGCGATATCCGCGCCGACCGCGATGCCACACGGATTGGCGTGCTTGATGACCGCCACGGCCGGCTCGTCGAAGTCGTAGGCGGCGCGCCAGGCGGCATCGGCATCGGTGTAGTTGTTGTACGACATCTCCTTGCCGTGCAACTGCTGCGCCTGCGCCAGCCCGGCCGGGCCGCCCTGGCTGGTGTACAGCGCGGCGGCCTGATGCGGGTTCTCGCCGTAGCGCAGCACGTCCGCGCGCTGCCAGGTGCCGCCGATCCACTCCGGGAACTGCTGCGCGGCATCGGATTCCGGCGCGACGGCCGGCACCGCGACACTGGTCATCCAGCTAGCGACGGCCACATCGTAGGTGGCGGTGTGCTGGAAAGCCTTGGCGGCCAAGGCGGTCCGCTCGGCCAGGGTGAAACCACCCTGCCGCACCGCGGCGATCACCTCGGCGTAGTCACCGGTGTTCACCACGACCGCCACCGACGGGTGGTTCTTGGCGGCGGCGCGCACCATGGACGGACCGCCGATGTCGATCTGCTCGACGCACTCGTCGACGCTCGCGCCGGAGGCGACCGTTCGAGTGAACGGGTACAGGTTCACCACGACGAGCTGGAAGGCCTCGACACCCAGCTCGACGAGCTGATCGACGTGCTCCTCCTTGCGGGTGTCGGCCAGGATGCCGGCGTGCACCCGCGGGTGCAGCGTCTTGACCCGGCCGTCCAGGGTCTCCGGGAACCCGGTCAGGTCCTCGACCTTGGTGACCGGGATGCCGGCGTCGGCGATCTTGCCGGCGGTCGAGCCGGTCGACACCAGCTCCACGCCCGCACTGTGCAGACCGGTGGCCAGTTCGATCAGACCGGTCTTGTCGTAGACGCTTACGAGGGCCCGCTTGATCGGCTTGCGTTCACTCACCGGAGAACTCGCTCATCTGGGATAACTGCCTTTCGTCCATCGGAGACAATGCCTCGGGTAGCGACAGCGGCGACGACCTCCGCCAGCAGCCGGCGCTCCACGACCTTGATGCGCTCGTGCAGGGTGTCCTCGTCGTCATCGGGCAGCACGGTGACCGCCTCCTGCGCCAGGATCGGCCCGGTGTCGACACCCGTGTCAACCAGATGCACGGTGGAACCGGTCACCCGCACGCCGTAGGCGAGCGCGTCCCGCACCCCGTGCGCGCCCGGGAAGGCGGGCAGCAGCGCGGGATGGGTATTGATGATGCGACCGCCGAAACGGTCCATGAAAGCGGGGCCGAGGATCTTCATGAAACCCGCGGACACCACCAGATCGGGTTCGAAGGCGGCGACCACCTCGGTGAGCGCCACATCCCATTCGGCGCGATCCGCGAAATCGCGCAGCGCGACCTTGAAGGACGAGACGCCGAAGGCCTCGGCATGCTCGGTGGCGGCGCAATCACGATCCACGCCGACGGCGACCACCGTGGCCGGATAACCCGGCTGCCGGGTCGCCTCCAGCAGGGAACGCAGCAGGGATCCGGTGCCGGAAGCCAGCACCACGACGCTCGCGGGCGCGGTCGGCGGCAGCTGCGGGGCGGGCGTGGACGTCAGCGCACTACTCCCTGTCGATCGGTGCGGGATGGGGACGGCGGCAAACGAACCGCCGCCCTCAAGCCTAACTGCGCCGCCTCCCCGCAACTTCAGCGGGCAGCAGCGAGCTCGCCGTCATCCATCTCGCACCCGTGCCGGCGGCCGGATGCCGCCACCTATTTCGGACGTACCCGACGAGTTACCCTCATCTCGCCAAATCAGTCGTCGCCTTCGTCACCCTCCACGATTTCCGCATCCACGATATCGGCGCTGTCAGCGGATCCCACCCGGCTTTCGTCGTCGTCCCGGTCGTCGACCAGTTCGGCGTCGAGGGCGCCGTCGAGATCCTTCTCGTCGTACCAGCCGTTCTCGTCGGGGTGGTCCGCGCGGGGCTCGGAGTCACCGTCGTCCTCGTCGTCGAAATCCTCGTCGTACTCGTCATCGTCGTAGTCGTCGTACTCATCGTCCGCGTAGGCGTCGGCGTCGGCGTCCGTGTAGGCGTCGGCCTCTTCGTCGTAGTAGTCGTCCTCGTACTCGTCGTCGTAGGCCGCGGGCGACACCACGGCCGGGCCGCCGAACCACCGCGTGCCCAGCATGCCCGCATACCCGGCGACGGCCAGCCAGACGAACACCAGCACCGCGCTCAGCGCGCCCGGCGCGATCCGGCCGAAGGTGCCCAGCTCACCGCCGGCCACCACGCCCAGCAGCGCCATCGCGACCGCCGCCACCCCGGCCGCGGTCAGCGTCGCCCACGGCGCGGTCGCCCGATCACGGGAGGTGCGACCGCAATCCAGGCCCGACAGCACCCCGACCGCCGCGGGCACCAGCAGCAGCACCAGCCACCACACCGCCACCGGACCCGACGGCACCGCGGCCGCCACCGGCACCGCGGGCACCGGCGCGCCGTGAATCGCGAACAGGCTCAACGACCCCGGGCCGATCTGCACCTGCCCGCCGGCCAGCACGCTCACCGCGGCGACCGTCACATTCGGCAGGTAGGCCAGCGACAGCAGCGTCAAACCCAGTGCGCCGAAAAACGTTCCGTCGGCCGCGTGATAGGTGTCGCCGATGCGGGACCAGTGCAGTAGGAACGACACCACGGTCACCGCGGTCGCCGCCACCAGCAGCCGGCCCGCCGCCCGCAGGCCCGCCAGGAAACCGGGAACCACCCATTCCGGCAAGGGAATCGGCAGCATGTCGGCGAAGTCGCGCCAGCGCCGTGAACCGATGCCGATCACCGCCGCCAGCAGATTCAGCGCGAGCACCCAGGCGAACGCGGCCAGGGTGTCCGGCGGCTGCAGCGACACCACCGCCGCCGCGTCCTCGGCCACCGCCAGGCACACCGCGGTGATCAGCAGCGGGCCGCCCACCGCGGCGCCCACCACCCAGCCCAGATCGGCCGTCTCGCAGTCGGGTCCGGCGGCCTGCGCACTGTCCCGCGCCACCAGCCACAGCATCAGCAGGGTCGGCAGCAGCGGCCACAGCCCGATCCCGGTCTTCCCGATCACCAGCGGAACCTGGTGCACCGCAAGCCAGCTCGCGGCAATGGCGCCCGACGAACCGCTCATGCCACTGCCCGCCGCGAACAGGGTGCCGTATACCAGCACGAAGATCACCAGCAGCGTGATGGCCGACGCGCGGGCGGAGACCAGCATCAGCACCCGCGCGCGTTCCGGGGTCAGCGATCCGAAACCCCCGCCGCCTCCGCCACCGCGACGCCGGACCGGCGGCCGCCGCGGCGCCCGGAGATCGGGGTCGCTCAGGCGAGCCAGGGCAGTTCTGGGGGCACTCATGGACATCCAGCGTGGCAGCATCTCGGAAACCGTAGGGTCAGGCGCGCCGGTACGACCGGCGCGCTGGCAAAAGAGAACGGCCCCCGGTGACATACCGGAGGCCGCTCCTGTGAAAGGCGAAACTACTTGTCGTCCTGGCCCGGCCGGAAAGCGCGGGTGGCGTCCGCCGCCGGATCCGCCGCCTGCTCACCGCCGAAGGGCTGCGCCGGACGCTGCGCCTGCTGGGCGCCGAAATGCTGGGTCGCGTCCGCGCTCCCGGCCGGCTGCTGCGGCGTGCCGTACGGCGACTGCTGCTGGCCGTAACCCGGCTGAGCGGGCTGCTGACCGTAAGACGGCTGCTGCTGGCCGTAGGTCGGCTGGGAACCGGTGCCGTACCCCGCGGGCTGCTGACCGTACCCGGCCGGCTGACCGTAGGACGGCTGCTGCGGCTGCTGGCCGTACCCGGCCTGCTGGCCGCCGAACGACGGCTGCTGCGGTTGCTGACCGTAGGCGCCCTGCTGACCGAACGCCTGCTGCTGGTACTGCGGCCCGGTGGAACCGAACGGCTGCTGCTGCTGACCGTAACCCCCCTGCGCGGCGGCCGGTTTCGGCTCCGGCGCCTTCACGATGCCGAGCTCGAACAGCAGCGCCAGCACGGCCACCACGGCCTGCACGAACGACAGGAACAGGATCACCCAGCCGCCCCACTTCAGCGTCACGCTGTCGCCGAGGTCGAAGGAGCCGAACAGGATGCCCAGGAACGCGCCGAGCGACGCCGCCGCCACGATGCCGGTGTTGCCGCTCTGCTTGGGCAGCAGTGACAGACCCGCCACCAGACCCGCGATCAGCAGGATCGTCACCAGCGCTGCGGAACCGGTGCTCTCGAACAGGCTGAAGCTGGTGTCGCCGCCGACCCGGGTGTTGCCGATCTCGACGGCCTTGGTGCCGACATAGGGCGCGAAGCCCAGCAGGAAGTTGATGACGCCGAGCGCGGCCACGCCGATGGTGAGGAAGAAAGGCAGGCCCTTGCCCGCGACGGGCGACGTTCCCGAACCGGCAGCGGGAGCGCCTGCGGGCTGCGAGCCGTATCCGGATGCGGAAGAGGGCGTCGGCTGGGGCGCGTTGTATCCCGAGCCCCCGGTCGGGTATGACATGTCGTCGTCTCCTATCGAGTCGTTCACGAACCTCCACCGACGCTACTGCACTTGACGGTCGGTGGCACCATCTACCACCGGCCGTGCCACTACCGCAATACCTGAATCGGCACAGAACACGACCGATTTACCCGGCCCTCCCGGCCCGCAAACCCACGCGCCCGCGGTGGTTACTCGTCCGCCCCCTGATTACGAAGGCCGCCTGCCGAATTCGGCAGGCGGCCTTCGTGTTCAGCCGTTCATCGGGCGGACCGGTGCGATCTCGCCCTGTGCCTCGCTGCCGTCGGGCAGCGAGGCACGAGAACATCAAGCGCTGATGGAAGCCTTCTCCAGGATCTCGCGCGCCAGGGCGGCGGTCTCGGACGGGGTCTTGCCGACCTTGACGCCCGCGGCCTCGAGGGCGTCCTTCTTGGCCTGGGCGGTACCGGCGGAGCCGGAGACGATGGCGCCGGCGTGGCCCATGGTCTTGCCCTCCGGCGCGGTGAAGCCCGCGACGTAGCCGACGACCGGCTTGCTGACGTTGGCCTGGATGTAGGCCGCGGCCCGCTCCTCGGCGTCGCCGCCGATCTCGCCGATCATGACGATGAGCTTGGTCTCCGGGTCCTTCTCGAACGCCTCGATGGCGTCGATGTGGGTGGTGCCGATGACCGGGTCGCCGCCGATGCCGATGGCCGTGGAGAAACCGAAGTCCCGCAGCTCGTACATCATCTGGTAGGTCAGGGTGCCGGACTTGGAGACCAGGCCGATCGGCCCCTTGCCGGTGATGTTGGCCGGGGTGATGCCGACCAGCGACTCGCCCGGGGTGATGATGCCGGGGCAGTTCGGGCCGATGATGCGGGTCTTGTTGCCCTTGTCCACGTTGTAGGCCCACGCGTACGCGGTGTCCTGCACCGGGATGCCCTCGGTGATGACCACGAGCAGCGGGATCTCCGCGTCGATGGCCTCGATGATGGCGTCCTTCGAGAAGGCCGGCGGCACGAAGGCGATCGAGGTGTCGGCCCCGGTCTTCTCCATGGCCTCGGCGACCGACGCGAACACCGGCAGCTCGACCTCGTTGCCGTTCTTGTCGACGTGCTTGACGGTGGTGCCGGCCTTACGGGCGTTGACACCGCCGACCACGTTGGTGCCCGCCTTCAGCATCAGGGCGGTGTGCTTGGTGCCCTCGCCGCCGGTGATGCCCTGGACGATGACCTTGTTGTCCTTGTTCAGGAAGATAGACATGTTGGTTCGTGTCCTTACTTGGCCGCAGCCAGCTCGGCGGCCTTGTCGGCGCCTTCGTCCATGGTCTGAGCGAGGGTCACCAGCGGGTGGTTGGCGTCGACGAGGATCTTGCGACCCTCCTCGACCTTGTTGCCGTCGAGGCGGACGACCAGCGGCTTGTTGGCTTCGGCGCCCAGGATCTCCAGGGCCTGCACGATGCCGTTCGCGACCGCGTCACAGGCGGTGATGCCACCGAAGACGTTCACGAACACCGACTTGACCTGCTCGTCGTTGAGGATCACGTCCAGGCCCGCGGCCATGACGGCGGCCGAAGCGCCACCGCCGATGTCGAGGAAGTTGGCGGGCTTGACGCCGCCGTGGTTCTCACCGGCGTAGGCGACGACGTCCAGGGTCGACATGACCAGGCCGGCGCCGTTGCCGATGATGCCGACCTCGCCGTCGAGCTTCACGTAGTTGAGGTCGTTCTGCTTGGCCTTGAGCTCGAGCGGGTCGGTGGCGTCGATGTCCGCGAACTCGGCGTGGTCGGGGTGACGGAACTCGGCGTTCTCGTCCAGGGTCACCTTGCCGTCGAGGGCGAGGATCTCGTCGTTGGGGGTACGCACCAGCGGGTTGACCTCGACCAGGGTGGCGTCCTCCTTGATGAACACCTCCCACAGCTTCTGGATGGTCACCGCGGCGGCGTCCAGGATGTCGGCGGGCAGGTGGCCCTGCTCGGCGATGGAACGGGCGAAGGCCAGGTCGACACCCTTGACGGCGTCGACGGGCACCTTGGCCAGACGGTCCGGCTTGGTGGCGGCCACCTCTTCGATCTCCATGCCGCCCTCGACCGAGCACATGGCCAGGTAGGTGCGGTTGGAGCGGTCGAGCAGGAAGGAGATGTAGTACTCCGAGGCGATGTCCTTGGCCTCGGCGACCAGGACCTTCTTGGTGATGTGGCCCTTGATGTCCAGGCCCAGGATGTTGTTCGCGTGGGTGAAGGCGTCGTCAGGGGTGGCGGCGTACTTCACGCCACCGGCCTTGCCGCGGCCACCGACTTTGACCTGCGACTTGATCATCACCGGCTTGCCGATTTCTTCCGCGATCGCACGGGCGTCCTCGGCCGAGTCCGTGACGCGGCCCTCCGACGAAGGCACTCCGTGCTTCACGAAGAGTTCCTTCGCCTGATATTCGAAGAGATCCATGTACTCACCGTCTCGTCTGCGTTGTTGTGACAACGTCTTGGTTGGCGGCCCGTCGTCGGAGGCGGGTCGGCTCGGACTCTAATCAGTCACATGGAGCGGAAATCAGCCGCATACAGCCTAAGTGGCGCAGGTCACGGTACTGTCTCCGCGGCCGCAAAACCCCTCGTCAATGCTACTCATCGGTAGCTTGTTGACCGCGCGCCAGGTGGGGCCCGCGAATCCCGGACGGTGATGCTGGCTACTACGTCACGTAGTCGACAAACCTCACCCGGTTACCCGAAGCACAGTGAGCGCATTCCCGCTCATAACGTGAGGAATATCACAGGTGCGTGTCGAACCAAGCCCATCGCTTGCTGAGCCGCAATCGTTTCGTTACCGTCGTTGCGGTCGATGTCACAACCCGGTCACGGACAGGAGGACGGCAGGCTTGACGCAGCACAGCGCTCCACATACGGAGTTGAATCTCCTGGCTCCGCAGGAACCGAGCCGCTCCGCAGGCGACTTGTCAGCCCCGCAGCACGTTCCGGACCGGCGCAGATGAGCGACGGCCCCTTCCCCTCGCAGCCCCGCGCCCGCCGCGGACATCGTTATCGCGAGGACGCAGAGAATTACGGCGGCGCCACCACTTTCGATTCCCCCGTCGCGACGCACAGCGGTGTCGCACACGGCGACTGGGATGCCACCCAGGCCTGGAACGGCGGCGAGACGCAGTGGGATTCCGGCGCCCAGTGGAACTCCGACGCGGACTGGAACGGCGGTCAGCAGTGGGATGAGTCCTCGCAGTGGGACCAGTCCGCCGACTGGCAGCCCGAGCCGAACTGGGATTACAACGCCCAGACCACCGTGAACGGCTGGGCCGCACCGAATCCCAGCGATTGGGCCCCGCAGTCGCGGACCAACTGGGATCCGACCGCGGACCCGACCCCCTCCGACGAGTACCGACCGGTCTACACATTCAAGACCGCGTCCGGCGAGAAGCTCACCTTCTCCGGCGACGGCGCCCGCGTCGATCGCGGTGCGCGCCGAGCCGATTCCGAGCCCGGCGCCGACTACG
>NZ_BAGC01000051.1 GCF_000308655.1 Nocardia niigatensis NBRC 100131
TTGCCTCCACTACCGTCTGCGTAGTCGTTGAGCCGTTCCGTGGTCCGCGATACGCGGTTCGCCAGACCGGCTACCGCGCGTTCGGCCACGGTCCCGGCAAGGTTCTGCACCGATTGCTGCAGCAAACCCGTCGGGGCAGATGTGGCGGTTTTCCCTGCCGTCGCCCCGGCACGGCCCACGGTATCGGCGACCCGGCCGATGGTGTGAGCGGTCGCCTTACGGTGTCCGTCGGTCTTCGGCATCGACCTCACCTCCTCACGCGGCGCACAGGCGCTTCGCCGGCGTCGGCGCCGGCTCGGACCGAGGAGACCGACTTACGGTCCGTGGAACCGGAGCGACGCTGCGAGCTTCGAGAGCTCGATTCCTGGCTGCCGGCTCGCGCACGCGCGGCGGGCCGTCCCCTGCGCTCGTCTTCTTCTTCGTACGAATCCGTTTCACGCGAATCCGTTTCGCGCTCATCTGGGCCTCTGTCGGCGACGAGTGTCGAACCCTGCTCTAGCCGGGCGCTGAGCGCATCGAGACGGTTGCTCGTGGCAGTCACCGCGGCCGAGCGGACCGCCCCCAGCAACTCCCCGCGCACCGTGTCGGTGAGCTGCGCCAGCTCCGGCGACGATTTGAGCAACGAAGTCCCGCGCTCTAGCAGCTCTGCGGTCATCCCCGTGTTCCGCCTCGCCATCGCCGCACCCGCAAGCGACAACGCAAAACGCATCTTGCGCGTGCGTCCCAGCACGTAACCGATCCCCACCCCCACCACAATTCTTACGCCATCTTTCATGGCCTACTCCTTGCTTGCTCGGCTGCCGCAGCACCGATACGGCCCCAGGTTGTTAGAGGTCGGGCCGCGACACCCTGATGAGTGGGATAGGCCATATTGCGAATGGCCATACTCGGCATATACCCGGCAACCACCCATCGAATCTGACGTCACGTGACGGTCGGATGTTGGCGGCGGTGAGCACTATCGCGCCCACCGTGCTGAGTGCGAGCCTGCCCGCGCCGATACGCCGAACCCCGACCTGGGACCGCGGCCGGGAAATCGCCGGCCACAAGGCCATCACCGCGGCGTGGCACTCAGCCGGGTCGATGGGGTGGCTTTGTCGACCCGCCTTGTCGTGGCGACGCCACTTGGCTGGAGTCACTGTTGACGGGCTGCGGGGATCTGGTGCCGGCCGAACGCACGCACATGCCGAATGTCGCGTATTTCGGAGGCCGCTAATCGGTTGCCGGTCAGTCTGCGAGCAGGATGGTGAGCAGGGTGCGGAGTTGGTGTTGTTGCTCGCTGGTCAGTCGTGCCAGCGGCCGGCTGGCGAAGGGCATGCGGGCTTGCAGGTCCTCGGCGACGCGTCTGCCCTGATCGGTCGCCGCGACCAGGCGCACTCGACGGTCGTTCGGATTCTCCCGGCGCTCGATCAGGCCCCGGGTCTGCAATTTGTCGACGAGCGCGGTGACATTCGACGGCTCGGTGTGCAGATGTTCGGCGATCCGCCGGGTCACGACCGGTTCCTGCGCCGCCAGTAGCGCTTTGGCCTGCATGGGCGTCAACCCATGGGCGCCGGCCGCTGCTTCCGCCTCGGTGGCGTACCGGCGGTTGATCGCGGCGAACAGCCCCACCACCTCGGCCGTCAGTTCCCGCTGCTCCTGCTCGCTCGACATGCCCTCCACTATAGCGATACCCCATAATAATTATGTTGTATTATGATTATGGTTCATAACCAATAGCCAGGAGGAACCCCATGAGCCCGTCCATCGACCGGAAAACCGTCCTGATCACCGGCACCTCAACCGGCATCGGACTGCACACGGCCATCCACGCCGCCCGCTCCGGCTGGCAGGTAATCGCCACCATGCGCGACACCGCGCGCTCGACCGCACTCGTCGAACTCGCCCGCCACAACGGCGTCGCCGACCACGTCGAGGTCCGGCAGCTCGACGTCACCGATCCGGCCTCCGTCCACCGCTGTGTCTCCGGCGTCGTCGACGACCACGGCCACCTCGACGCACTGATCAACAACGCGGGCGCCGGCCACCTGGGCACCCTCGAACTGGAGGACATCGGCGAGATCCGCGCCGTCATGGAGGTCAACTTCTTCGGCGTCCTCGAAGTCACCCGCGCCGCCCTGCCGCAGCTGCGCGCCACACGCGGACGAGTGCTGACCGTCAGCAGTGTCGGCGGGGTCATCGGACAGCCGTTCAACGAGGCATACTGCGCCGCGAAGTTCGCCGTCGAGGGCTTCATGGAAGCCTTGGCCCCGGTAGCCGCGCAGACCGGCGTCTCGGTCAGCGTCATCGAACCCGGTGCCGTCGCAAGCGAATTCGTCGCCAACGTCGGTGGACGAGAAGCACTGGCCACGAATGCGACCGGACCGTATGCCGCCGCGCTGGCCGCCTACCGCAAGCGCACCGAGAACGCCTTCGCCAACGCCCAATCTCCCGAATCCACGGCCCAGGCCATCGTCGAAGCACTCGACGCCAGCGACCTCCCGTTCCGAGTCCAGACCTCCGACACCGCCCGAGACTTCGTCGCCGTCAAACTCGCCGACCTCGACGGCGCGAAAGTGCAGGAGATGACCAGCACCTGGATCGGGTGAACCACCCAACCGCGTAATCAGGCCCGTCGTACCCGGATGTGGGCGAGCGAATAATCAATTCATCGCGTCGCCCACACCTACGCACCCTCCTCGCGCTGGTCACCGTTTTCGAACTACACCCATACGCCGCGAGGCGCGCGGTTCGAAGCGGCCAGGTCGCGTGACGAAAGATCAACGGTCCGAGATCATCTCGGGCCGCTCGGTCACGCGCGTTGCACGCGCAACGAGCGGATCGGCTCGTGGTTTGGCATGCCAGGATGGCCGCATGACTCAGGTCCCCGAAGAATGTGCACTTCCCACTGATCCGGCTCGGGCGAACGACTATGACAGCTTCGCCGAGCTGTACACGGCCGAGAATGAGACCAACCTCTACAACGCCTATTACGAACGGCCCGCGATGCTGGAGCTCGCTGGGGACGTAGCGGGCAGACGCATCCTCGACGCCGGCTGTGGCTCGGGCCCGCTTTCCGCGGCGTTGCGCGATCGCGGGGCCATTGTGTCCGGCATCGACGCGAGCACCGGGATGCTGGAACTGGCCCGACAGCGCCTCGGTGCTGACGCGGATCTCCGGGTCGCCGACCTGGCCGGCCCGCTGCCCTTCTCCACGGCAGCGTTCGACGACGTCGTCGCGTCCCTGGTGTTGCACTACCTGGAAGACTGGGGACCGACGCTGACCGAGCTGCGGCGTGTACTGATCCCCGGCGGCCGACTGCTCGTCTCGGTCGACCATCCCTTTGTGGCCTACGGCGTTCAACGCCTGGCCGGACGCAGTCCCAACTACTTCGAAACCTACAAATGGACCTTCAACTGGACCCTGGGCGACAGGACCGTCCCGATGAGCTTCTGGGCGCGGCCACTGCACGCGATGACCGACGCCTTCACCGCCGCTGGCTTTCACATCTCGCTCATCTGCGAACCGCAGCCGGTCCCGGCCGCCCGCGAGCTGTTCCCCGAGCAATACCGAGCCCTCACCACCGGCCCGAACTTCCTGTTCTTCGTCCTGCACAGCAGCTGACCGCCGCCACTTCGCGCCATTGCCAGCACTGACCGTGCCCATAAACATCCGCTTCTGCCGCGTGGCGCGCTGACCGAACCGGCCAGTGAGTGCGGCGGAACATCAACTGGCCCTTGCCATCCGAGGAACGGACGAACGCACCGTAATGCCGAGATCCGAGTGGTTGGCCCTATCTCGCACAAACCCTTCCGAATCGGCGAATCCTGACCAATTCCGTTGGCAACGTGCGTGATCCAGCCAACCCGGAACGCCGACCACCCTCCAGCTTCAACGCACTCTCCAGCCGCATACCGCGCTGACCGAACCGGCAGGCAGGCATCGGAAGATCAACGTACGCAGATCATCTGATGAAACGGCCGCGACTCGGACTCGACCGCTGGCTCGTGCGGCGGTCGAGCCAGCAGGCCGTCAGCTCAGCGTCTTCAATGCCGCCGCGTCGTATGGCTTCAGCTCGTCGATCTGTCCCGCAAGCACTTTGGAGGCCCATTCCGGGTCCTGGAGGAGCGCGCGGCCGACTGCTACCAGGTCGAATTCGTCGCGTTCGAGGCGGTCGAGGAGGTTGTCGAGGCTGCCTAGCGCGGCGCCCTCGCCGGTGAAGGCGCGCAGGAAGTCGCCGTCGAGACCGACCGAACCGACGGTGATCGTTGTTTTGCCGGTGAGCTTTTTGGTCCAGCCAGCCAGGTTCAGGTCCGAGTCCTCGAATTCCGGGAGCCAGTAGCGGCGGGTGGAGGCGTGGAAGGCGTCGACACCGGCCGCGGCGAGCGGTGCGAGGATTGCCTCGAGTTGCTGCGGGGTCTCGGCGAGGCGCGCGTTGTAGGCCTCTTGCTTCCACTGTGAGTAGCGGAAGATCACCGGGAAGTCGGGGGAGACGACCGCGCGGACCGCCGCGACGATCTCGGCCGCGAACTGTGTGCGGGCCACGGCGTCGCCACCATAGGCGTCGGTGCGGCGGTTGGTGCGCTCCCACAGGAACTGGTCGAGGAGATAGCCGTGGGCGCCGTGCAGTTCGACGCCGTCGAAACCGATGCGCTCGGCAGCCGCGGCTGCCTCCGCGAAGGCGCCGATCACGTCGTCGAGGTCGCGCTGGGTCATCGCCTTGCCCGTGCCTTCGGTGCCGTCGAGGCGAATGCCGGAGGGGCCGACCGCGGGCGCCTCGGCGAAGGGCGGCTCGCCATGGTTGCGGACCATGCCGATGTGCCACAGCTGTGGCACGATCGTGCCGCCCGCGGCGTGCACGTCCTCGACGACCTTGGCCCATCCCGCCAACTGGTCCTCGCCGTGGAAGCGCGGTACGCGATCGCTCTGTCCGGCCGAATCGTGGCCGACGTAGGTGCCCTCGGTGACGATCAAGCCGACGCCCGCGGCGGCGCGGCGTGCATAGTAGGACCGCACGTCCTCGCCGGGAACGCCGCCGGGGGAGAACATGCGCGTCATCGGCGCCATCACGATGCGGTTCGGAACGGTGAGTCCGTTCAGTGCGACGGGCTGGGACAGCAGGTGGGCCGTTCGGGAGGCGTCGGAGGCGGTGACGGTCACTGGGTACTCCTCGTGGTTACTTGCCAATGTCGATGGTTGAGAACTTCAAGCAATAGGTCAGACGCTAGTGGTAAATATTTGAGGTAGTCAAGTATCTGCGGATAGGCTGGTCCCATGGCAGCAGCTCCCCGCGTCGACACCGCCCAGCTCATGGAGTTGCTCTCGCTGTCGCTCGGCGCCTACTACGGGGACTTCACGCTCGCGGCGGCGAGCGAGAACCTCACGGCGATCCAAGGCAAGACCCTGACCGTGCTGCGCCGCGGGCCCGTCGCGATGCGCGCCCTGGCCGAAATCATGGCCTGCGACGCCTCCAACGTCACCGGGATCATCGACCGACTCGAGAAGCGCGGGCTCGTGCGCCGCGAGGCCAGCGCATCCGACCGGCGCGTCACGAACCTCATCATCACGACCGAGGGTGAGCGGATCACCGACGCGATCCGAGCGAAGATGCATGCCACCCGGGATGGGCTGAACAGACTCAGCGACGAAGAGCAGAACCACCTGTGCGCCTTGTTGGAACGGGTGTTCATCACCCGGTCGGCCGCCCGCCCCGAGTGACCCGTACCGAATGTGATTGGAGCCGAGCTTTATTCGGCGCATCTGCGGGGACTGTCCCGGTCGGCTCAGCGACCACCAACAGCGATCGTTGAGGCAACGGCAAGTGGATCATCGTCCTGGGCGCGCTCCGTGAGGTGTCACGTATTCGAATTACGTTGTGCCCCTCCTGATCGGGGCACCGGAACCCGTGGCTGGCTACAGCACAATGATCTTGGAATGGTTGGTAGCGCATTCCATTCCAACAGAGGGGTTTCCGCACGATGACTACTGTTCGCTCCGCTCTCCGTGCCGGCCTGGTGACCACGGTTGCCGCCGCCGCGATCGCGGCGGGATCCGCGGTCGCCGCCGCCTCCCCCACGTCAGCCGACGGGGTTCCCCTGGAACTCGCCTCGCCCGCAGACCAGCCGACCGTCGCCCAGCCGATCTACACCCCGGACAGCGGCAGCGCCGCAATCAACCTCCTCAACCTCCTCACCGGCAGCGCAGATCGCCCGTGCAACACCCCCATCACCTGCGGCTGACCTGACCTCGCACGCAGGCCATCCATCGCCGACTTCGCTCGATCCCGCCCCACCACAGCGTCCTAGCTGCCACCGGCGCGGCCTCAACTACCGTTACTCATTCGAACGTTCTCCTGCGATGGGACACCAAGCCCGACAAGCGCATCAGGAGGACGTTCCTCATGTCCAGACACCCGAAGCACCGAACGTCTTTCCATGCCGCAGGTCGCGCTGAGAGCACCGGCCAGTGTGGCGCAGTGGGAGATCAATTGGCCCTGGCGATCGAGGCCGGCGGAACGCACGCACATGCCGAATGCCGTGCGACCGGTCAAATCCCGCACAATCCGCTGTAGAAAGGCAATTTCGCGCCAATTCCTCAGCTGTAGTGAACGTTTAGAACAGATGGGTTGGCCGTGCATGTCCGCGTGGCAGCGCACTCTCCTGCCGCATAACGCGCTGACCGAACCGGCCAGTGCGAGGCGCCGGCGGTCGGAACCTGGTGCGGTGCAGAACGTCCGCAACTGCCGGTTCCAGGACATTTCGGACCGCTTACAGGGCCACCAGAACTAGGCTTCGCGGATGGTTCCGATCTCGCATGCGATTGGTTTCGCCATCGCCGCGTTCGTCATCATTGTCATTCCAGGGCCGAATGTACTGTTCGCCGTTGGGCGCGCACTCACGTTGGGACGGCGGCCCGCAGTGCTGTCGGTCATCGGTGGTGTGACAGGCTCGCTGGTACCGCTCATAGGCGCGGCTCTGGGGCTGGGGGCTGTCTTGATGGCCTCGGCGTTGCTGTTCACTCTCGTAAAGCTGATCGGAGCTGGGTACCTGATCTATCTGGGTATCACGACGATTCGGCGACGGAAGGAACTGGTTGCAGCGCTTGGTGCCGATGTTCCGGCCTCCGGTAACCACCGCGTGCTGCGACAGGGATTCATCGTGGGTGCGACGAACCCGAAGACGATGGTCTTCTTCGGCGCGGTGCTTCCGCAATTCGCGGCACCCGATGCGGGCGCGCTGCCAGCGCAATTGTTGACACTGGGTGTGATTTTCCTTGTTCTCCAGGCGCTTTCGGACGGCACATGGGCGTTGATGGCGGCCACCGCGCGGTCATGGTTCGCGCGATCGCCACGTCGACTCGAAGCGATCAGCACTACCGGTGGCGTGATGATCATCGGAGTCGGGACCAGCGTGGCATTCGCCGGAACCAACTAGGTACCGCAAGGAACGGCGACGGGACCGATGCACTCCAGGCCCTCAACGCCACTCTGCAAAACGCCCTCGACGAATACGGAGCCCTCGCCCCGGGGCACTGACCACAAGATCCTGCGCTCGGGCCCGAGGCCGTCGTCGACGTCCGCCCGGACGTGGCCGTCAGCTATGCCGATGAGGGCCGCTATGTTCCGTTCGGTGGGTCACCGGCCAGCGGGTGACGCCCACGGAATGCTCGTAGCCGACACTTCGCTCGATCAAGGCGGGCCATTCGCCGATTTCGCGCAGCGCCGACTAGACGTGAAGTCGAATGAGTCCATCGAGCGCCGCGACACCCATGACCCGGGGAATACCGATATCGATCTGCCCGGAGCGCGGTTCGGCCACCAGCAATCATGCGTTTGGGCCGGCTGTGTCCAGGGCGAACCACGGGTTCCGGCGCGCTGCGCCGAACCTTACGCGGTCGAAGAAAAAGCTCCGCACCTGTGGTGCGGAGCTCTTTATAAAAGGTCGCGCTGAATCAGATGGCGCGGACGTCCTGGGCTTGAGGGCCCTTCTGGCCCTGCTCCACCGAGAACTCGACACGCTGACCCTCGTCGAGGGATTTGTAACCCGCGCCGCTCACGGCCGAGTAATGCACGAAGACGTCCGGGCCGCCTCCGTCCTGAGCGATGAAGCCGAAGCCTTTTTCACCGTTGAACCATTTCACACTGCCTTGAGCCATGCTGTAAACAACTTCTTCTCTGTAGTGAGCCGGGCAAATTCTTGGTGAGAAGCCCGTTCTCAATCCCATACTATGCCATGAGGCTCCGCGATCGCGCGCATCGCATAGCCACAAAGGCCATGCCCGGCTAGGCCCGCGCTACGGCTGGTCACGGAAAGGTCTACCGCCGCAGACGATTTCGCCTGCTACCAGCCACGTGGTTGGGTGATCGTTTTCCGAACGGCTCCCGGCGGTCCGGGTGGTCTGCGCTCGCGGTGTGGACGGTCCAGTTCGGTGCCCTCCCTACCGCCGACGGCACGGCGGTCCTGCGTACTGATCACATGGCAGATCGGCCGAAGCGATACAGGAACGTGTGGGCTGGGGCCGGTAGTCGCCTCATCTCGCCTGTTGAGCAGTACGCTGGTCATTGGTCCCGGTGATTGCCGAGCCGCTCGAGGCCTCTCTGCGGTCCAACTTGTCGAATCGCGATGCCGGCCGAATCTCTCGGAGAGGCGAATGTGGCAACGACCGCAGGCGAAACGAATGACCAAGACTCCACTGCCGCCTTGGCGGGGCACTATGACGCTGCGGACAGCATCTGGGATGAGGACGAGTCTCCGGCGCTGCGCCGGGCACGTAAGGAAGCCGAGCTCACCGCCAGTGGTGATTCGACGCGAGCGTATCTGAAGCAGATCGGGCGAGTTCCGCTGCTCTCCGCGGCCGAAGAGGTCGATCTTGCGGTCCGGATCGAGGTCGGGCTGTATGCGGCGGAGAAGCTGCGGGCCGAGTCTTACAGGCCCTCGGGTCTCACGGTCGCACGTCGCCGAGACCTGACCTGGGTCGTGCAGGACGGCATCGCGGCCAAAGATCATCTGCTCGAGGCGAACCTGCGGCTGGTGGTGTCGATCGCCAAGCGGTACAGCGGGCGCGGCATGGCCTTTCTCGACCTGGTCCAGGAGGGCAATCTGGGCCTGGTGCGGGCGGTCGAAAAGTTCGACTACAGCAGAGGATTCAAGTTCTCGACCTATGCCACATGGTGGATTCGCCAGGCGATTTCTCGCGCCATGGCCGACCAGTCCCGCACCATTCGCATCCCGGTGCACATGGTGGAGATCATCAATAAGCTCGGGCGTGTACAGCGCGAACTGTTTCAGCAGCTGGGCCGCGAGGCGACAGACGAAGAGCTTGCCGCGGAATTGGGTATTACACCCGCGAAGGTTCTCGAGATTCGGCAAATCGCACGGGAACCGATCTCGTTGGACCAGACCATCGGTGACGAGGGCGCAACCCAGTTCGGCGATTTCATCGAAGACGCCGAGGCCATCGTAGCCGTCGAGGCGGTGGCGTTCACCCTGCTGCAGGAGCAGTTGGGGGCGGTCCTCGACACGCTCAGCGAGCGCGAAGCCGGCGTCATGCGCCTGCGTTACGGCCTGGATGACGGGCAGCCTCGAACCCTCGACGACATAGGGAAGATCTACGGCGTCACCCGTGAGCGGATCCGGCAGATCGAGTCGAAGACGATGTCGAAGCTCCGTCACCCATCGCGCTCACAGTTGCTCCACGACTACCTCGAATAGAGGGGTGATGGTCCTGCGGACGGTTGAAGGTCAGCAGCGGACCCTGCCGCATTTGTCTCGCGGCCCAATCCGGGAGGCCGGTCGGTGAACGCCTGGTACGCGCGCCGGGAGGCATCCACCAATCCTGATGTCCGACAACATAATTACATGCCCGCGGCCGTCTCGATGGAGCGCAGCATCGCCGAGAAGCCAGTTGCTGGCCGTCGAAACTTGAACCAGCACAGCGGCTTTGCTCAGGCCACGCGGTTCGAGGCCGGTCGCGGTGCGCCCGTGTAGGTCCACGCGACCGGCAGCAGGACGCCGACGTCGAGCTCGTCCGCCAATCGCTGCCTGGCCAGGCGTTCGCTCAGCTCCGGCATCGCGCCGACCGGACTGCCCGCCAGGTCGGTCAGGCACCTGCGCAGTACCGATTCCACCTGCCGCC
This sequence comes from Nocardia niigatensis NBRC 100131, assembly GCF_000308655.1. Taxonomy (GTDB): domain Bacteria; phylum Actinomycetota; class Actinomycetes; order Mycobacteriales; family Mycobacteriaceae; genus Nocardia; species Nocardia niigatensis. Next base: position 10,114 of record NZ_BAGC01000051.1, read on the forward strand.
GCGAAACCTCGCCGCCGAACTCCGCGCATAGCCGCCTCACCGTCTGCTCGTACATTCCGGGATTCATCGTGTGTCGCGACGGCGTGGTATCGAGAACCATGATCACGGCTACCAGGCTGCAGTGTGCGTCGACGCCACGGCAGGGCCGAAAGGCTCCTCCCGATTTGCCTTGGCCACCAACGGTTGTGCACTGCATCCAGGACCGACGGCAAGGTTGCGGGAACAGTGATGTGCCCTTCGGGGCCCCGACAGCTGACTTTCGGCCCCTGTGGTGAGCCAGCGTGGCGGGCGATCTTGGATCAGGCAGCGCCAGCGTAGCCGCTGCCACTTCCGGAATGTTCCTGCGCATCAGGAGAATCGCATGAGCGACACCACCGCCCAGCCCGCCATCGGCCGGAACTCGGTAATCTGGCCCGACCCCAGCCCCTTGGACTCTTGGTGGCACCGGGTGATGTACACCGAAACCAGCTCGGCCCCGCAGACACTCCGAATGGCACGCTGACCAGCGACCCTACGCATGCAAATCGACACCTCGAGCCGAAGAAGGAGAATCGGAGATGGCCCGAAAGCAGTGGAAAGATCTGAACGTGCGCACTCGCAGGCTGATCGTGGGCGCCGGCGTGATCGACGGCATCGCGAAGATCGCGGCCCTGCTGGATCTGCTCCGACGGCCGCCCGAGCAGATCCGCGGCTCCAAACGCGTATGGGCAACCTCGATCGTGCTGGTGAACTCGATAGGCGCCCTCCCCGTCGCATACTTCCTCCTCGGACGCCGCGCACCGGACGACAACGCTTGACCTGCCGCTGTACGGTCCTCCCGATCCCAATGAAGTTCATCGAGGGCGCACTCGATCGCCGATGAGCGATAAATCAGGGCGAGGATCGGCTGATGCAGTCCTACGAGTGCGCGTTCTGCGGCAATACGGTCGAGGACATGAGCGCTGACTTTCCTGTCATATCGGTGTCAGGCTCCGAGATACAGTGTTCTCGAGAGCTTTTCGTCGTTCAGCGGCGGTGGCGACCGCGACCACCGGAGCGAACCTCCTCAGTTGCCCGCGGTGTCCGAATCGGTCAGCGCGGTGCGGCCGGCGGCGAGACCGACAGCTGCCCAGAGACATTTGCTGCCGCCGAATGTCGCGCATTCACGAGGTCGCTGACGAGCGGCCAACGTCCAAGATCAGACAACAACCCCGCACCGCAGTAATGACTCGCTCTTTCTGGCGAGACATCTGACTGACTCACCTCAGCAGGCCCCAGCAGAAGTCAGGGATCTTAGTTCTCCTCCTCGTCGCCGTACATGAAGTCGCGGGCCCCCTTCCTCGTCCAGCCACCGCTGCTCATCACCCTCGCCGCGGGAGCTACTGTCGGGACAGCGGTGTTCCTGCTCGCCGCACGAATGATCGGAATTCCTGAAATTCGCACAGCGCGAACCACGCTGATCCGTTCGTGACGCCCGGGAGAGCGACCCGCCCTGGGACGCACGCGCGGCGAAGACCGGTGAGGCCGGAGACTATTTCCCCACCGCGGTGGCCTTCGCCACGGTGGGGTAGCCGAGTTGGGCGAGGGTTTGCCGCAACCCCGTGACGTCGGTGCTCGAGCGGCCGGAGATGGCCTCGGCCGAGGCGAGCACGACCTGGTGCTGCTGCTGGATCTTCTCGATCTGGTGCAAGGTGTCGACATCGCGGGCATTGTCGCCGAGCACCAGCCGGGATCTGCTCGAGCATCTCGATCCTGGTGACCGACGGCCGTGAGCGGCACGCGATGGCGGTCACGAGCAGCTGCGGTGGTGGCTGCGGAGCTGGTCACGTTCGGCGGTGAGCGCGGCGTTGGTGTCGCGCAACTCGGTGTTGGCGTCCTCGAGGTCGAGGATCCGCGCGATCGCGACCAGGTTGATCCCCTGCCCGGCCAGGGCGGCGATACGCGCCAGCCGCGCCAGGTCGTCGTCGCTGTAGCGGCGGGTGCCACCCGAGCTGCGGGCCGGGGTGAGCAGCCCGTGCTGCTCATAAAGGCGCAGCGAATGCGCTCCCATCCCGGCCAACTCGGCGGCCACCGAGATCCCGTACACCGCCTGCCCCCGACCGGGCCGGTGATCGGGCGGGTAGTGGTCGTGTCGATCCTGCAGCATCGGACTCCTCTCTCATTCTCCCCAGATTACCTCACAGCTATGCTTGCACTCTTCTCGGTAGAGTGCTAAAACAAATCTAAGCCAGATGACACAAGTTATCTGATTTCCCTTCTATCGAGAATGGAGTGAATGGGAGGTGGCGACCATGCTGATGCGTACCGATCCCTTCCGTGACCTGGATCGCCTGACGCAGGCGGTGTTCGGCACGCCGGCACGGCCGGCGGTGATGCCGATGGACGCCTGGCGCGAGGGCGAGGAGTTCTTCGTCGAATTCGATCTGCCCGGCATCGACCCGGACTCACTCGACCTGGATGTCGAACGCAATGTGGTGACCGTGAAGGCCTCACGCCCGGAACTGGATCCGGGCCGGTCGATGATCGCCGCGGAACGCACCCGCGGCGTGTTCTCTCGCCAGTTGTTCCTGGGCGACAACCTCGACACCGACGCGATTCGCGCCGACTACCGCGACGGCGTGCTGCGCCTGTCGATTCCGGTCGCGGAGAAGGCCAAACCCCGCAAGATCGAGATCACCCGCGCCGAGCCCGACCGCCAGGCCATCGACGCCTGACCCCCGGATCCCGCACGGCGACGATGGGGGTCCGGTGATGACTGCACCGACCAGCACCAGCGCCACGGAAGCCTCGTGGCTCGATGCGCGGCTGCTTGCGCTGGATCCCGACCTCGAGGAGTTGTTCGCCGCGGTCGAGGAGGCCCTACGCGCTGCCGCACCCGGTGCCCCGCGACCGGGACTGCACCCGGCGCCGCGGTCGCGCCGGTCCTGGCGGGGGCGCGCGGGGCGGCTCGCCCGCCTGCACGGCCGCAGCCCGGGCCCGATCCCACCGGCTCCGCGCGGTCCCCCGAGCCCGGGGCGCTGTGTCGGTCCGAATCCGAGATCGTGAGCGTTCGAGGAGGTGATGCCTGTCCCTCAACAGCACAACCGTTCCCGCACGGGAGGCCGGGCGCGTCGACCCCCTGAGCCTGTAGCCGGCACCAGTCCCCGGTCCGAGACTCTCAGGACGGGCGTGCACAGCCACTCGAGGTGGCATCGCAGGCAAGGCGCGTCGTTCCCGCCCCCACGTGGGATCTTTCACAACACTGCGTCAGATACCTTCCGTCGACGGGTGAGCCCGGTCAGCTGACATCTTCCGGGCTCACCCGGCCCCTTCCACTGCCCACCCGATGAGTTGGGAGGAAGGACACCGCCATGGTGACATCACGACCACCATCCCGGCCGGCACCGACAGCGTCGAGCAAGCCCGCCTGGTGCGCGAGGCCGATCGCGATCTCGGCCTGGACACGACCGCGCTGCAACCGCTGGCCGAACGGGTGCGCGCCGCCTTCGACTCCGCCGCACTGTTCACCGCCGCAGACATCGGCAGCGGCCCCGAAGCCGCCCGCGTCGTGCCCTACACCCGCGCCCACATGACCCCACTCCTCCCGTCGCACCGTCCGCGCCGCGTGCGACAACGTCGGCCGCGGTGGCGCCACCACACGCCGTGACCCGGTCACGCGGCCACAACCCGACAGGCTCTTGCCGGCCGCCTCCGATCCCGACACCCGCGGGCAGCACACGCGCCGACCAGCACACCAGCACGAGGATCATCATGACCCGCCGATCACATCCGCATGCCCCAGCCGATCATTCCCACGACGTGGGACAAAGGCTCACGGCCGCAACCGATTCCGGCGACTCACCGATGGGTGCACCGGCCCGAACCCAGCCCCCTGCGATCCGGGTGGAACACCACCATGGCTCCCGCCCAGCCGCCGAATGCGCCACTGAGGCCATGACCGAGGACTACGGCGGCACTGGTGAAGCGGTGGCGAAGGTGGTCGGCGCCGGCAACGCACTGCAAGCGGGCTGGTTCCGGTTCCACTTCGCCGACCAAAGCTGGGAGTGGTCCGACGAGGTGGCCCGCATGCACGGTTACACCCCCGGCGAAGTGACCCCGACCACCGAACTGCTGCTGTCGCACAAACATCCCGATGACCGCGACCGAGTGGAAGCGGCACTGGTCACCTCGGTGCACGACCACGCCCCGTTCTCCAGCCGCCACCGCATCATCGACACCCACGGCACCGAGCACCACGTCGTGGTGGTGTCGGACTCGATCACCGACGACACCGGCGCCGTGGTCGGCACCGAGGGCTACTACATCGACCTGACCGACCGCGACGCCGCACAAACCCACGCAATCCTCGACGACCTGCTGCCGCGGATACTCCAACACCGGGTGGTGATCGAGCAGGCCAAAGGAGCGCTGATGCTCGCCTACGGCATCAATGCCGAGCAAGCGTTCCGGGTACTGGTATGGCGGTCGCAGGAAACCAACATCCGCCTTCGTGATCTGGCGGCTCACCTGATCGGTGAAATCGCCACCATCCAGATATCACCGGCGACGCGCACGCAATTCGATCACCTGCTGCTGACCCTGCACCAGCACGCCCCTCGCAAGCCCGTCGAACAGGGCCTCGAACCATGAGACTCCGGCTCGCACGGCGGTGTCCCGGTAGCCGATCGGCTTACGGAACAGCCTGCCAGGTGGTCGGGGAAAACTCGCCAGGCCACGGTGTAGTTGCTGTCGGAGATCGAGGTAACCGCGAACCGCACGTGCTCGCCGCGGTGATCGACCGGGACGTCGGCGCCCATGATCCGCTCGGTGAGAGCCTCACGCGCGGCCGAGGACAGGACCGGGCGGCCGCGCTGATCCGTCCGGCCTCGGCGTCAGCTTTGCTGCGTTCATCAGCGAACAGCAGCTCCGGCAGGTTCTCTCGGTCGCGGATGCGCCAGGCGTCGGGTGCCGGTAAGAATCATGTCGCCTGGTACCTGAGCGTGTCTCCCGGTCTTCGGCCCTTATTCGATCTACAGCATCTCGGCGTACATGCGGCCGTCGCGCACCCCGAATTCGATCCGACACGGGAACTCCGACGGGTATCCGGCCTGGAGGTTGTGCAGATTGCCTCCGATGACGAATGTCGCCCACTCCCGCAACTCTTCGGGCAGTTGAAACATCCAGCCGTCGGTGGCGCGCACGTACGGGATGTCGGCACCGAGGGGATCGTGGCGGCCGAGAGCGGCCACATCGAGGATCATCCCCTTCTCCTGCGCTGACGCGATCGTGGGCGGCTGCAGCAGCATCATGGCGGAACCGTAGCGCCACCCACGCCCTCCGCGGGCGAGGCGCGACGAGGCGCGACGAGGACGCCCGATTTGCCCGGCCGGCAAGCCCGGAACCTACCGAAACCGCTGGTCACCCGACGCAATGAAAGCGCGGCGGCGCTTTGCCGCAAGGCATTTCAGCGGCTTCATGTACCACCTGACGCGATTCTTACTTTCACCCTTCGTGTGCGAGTGGTGGGGTCGGCTCCAACCCCCGCGGGGTGACACCCCGGCCAGCAGGGGGTCCCCTGCTGCGAAGCAGGGGACCCCCTGGGTTTCGACAGGGCGGGCAGTCATGCCGCCCAGGCGGTCAAAGCACTCGTTCGAGTAGCCAGTTGCCCTCTTCCTCGTTGACCAGCGAGGTTTTCGAGGCCGGGCCGGATGCGTAGAGGGCCTCGTCGAACTGGGAGCTGTCCGGATCGTCGCGGGGGCCGAGGCCTTCGAGGTCGCGGGTTCCCGCGCTGGTGATCTTCTCCAACCGCGGCATCTGGGGCATGGCTCCGACGGCGTTGAGCGCGTCTTGTTCGGCCGCGGTCGGTGTCGTGCTGTCGAGGCTGAAGAAGGCACCCACCCCATGAGCCATCCGCTTGTACTCGAGACGGGCCAGGGCGTAGCGGGTCAGCAGCGCGGCCCGGCCGGCGCCGACGACGGCCATGGGCTTGCTGCCAAAGCGCATCGCCTGCGTGCGCAGCGCAGCCTCTTCGATCACTTGCTCGGCGGTGTCCCAGTCGGATTTGTCGTCGTAGCCCACCAGGATCACGTCCTTGCCGCGTTGGGCCAGCTTCGTCCGCAGCGGATAGTCCGGGCCGTCCACCCGGTCCGCGAACGCGTCGAGGTCGGTGGGTCCGGGACCGGGTTCGGCGACCACGATCACCGGATCGACGACCCGCACCGCACCGTTGGCCGGGTACACCCAGGCGGTGCCCCCGCGGAGTTTCCACTGATCTGACGGAATGTTGTTGCCAGCCATGATTCGAACTCCTCTCACGTCGGAAAACGAAGAAGGAATCTCCCATCACGCACCCGTGACGGCGTGCAACAGCGCCCCGGTCACCGGCCACCGAACCGACGGTCACCAGGTGATCTTGATTCTAGGAGGCGTCTCCGTAGAACCACCGCTTCTCAGCGATCGCGGTATCAACCCGCGTAGCGCCGATGCGATCTAGTAGCTCCGCGGCCTGAGCCGGAGCGCCACACCGATCACGCTGGCGGGCAGCTTGACGGAGCATCCCCACCGGGCACCTGGACCGAATCCTGGCCCGGGACCCGGCCCTGACACCAGTCTTGAGTAGCCGCGTATGGCGCAGGACCGGGGTGCTGGACATGAGAGTAGCTCGCTTCCTGTTACGAGCTCGGATGTCAGAGTTGCCGGGGCGGAGCGCTAGCTGCCGGGCAGCAGGTTCGAACTACCGGATCCGATGCTGCCGCCGCCACCGCAGCCGCCCTGCTGGAGCTGCTGCGCCGCCGGTGTTCCGGGGGGCGCGGCGACCACGACCACCGTCAACGATTCCGTGTTACTGCCGGTGTGGGTGGACAGGGTGTGGGTTCCTGCGGTGAGTGGAACCCAGATGACGGACTGCCTGGAGCTTCCGATGCAGGCGCCGTTGTCGTAGAAGCTGCTGACGGGATTGACGGTGCTCACGCCATCGTAGCCAGCGATGAACGAATAGCTTTGTCCAACAATGAAAGACGCGGGTGTCGTGCAGGTTCCGCTCGAACAGTCCTGCACCTCGGGGCCGTGGATGCCAGCGGTGGCGAGGGCCGGGAACAGCGCGGTGAGGGTTCCGGCGACGCCGACAAGGGCTGCGGCCCAGGCGATGTGGCGTGCGCGACGGTTTGCGGCGGGCATTGGCGCTCCTTGCTTCGTCCAGATTTCTGGTCGAGCGGAATCCTGCCTTCACCCGCAGTGAAATACTCTCGCTTCACAAAATGGGTGACCCCAAACTTGTACGGGCACCGAAACGGGGGTCAGTCCGCCGCAGAGTACAGCGCGGTGGTCACCGTCTAGATTCGGCAGTCGTCGCCCCGTCATGCATGAACTGCACCGTGGCGATGAGCGAATCGGCCTGGTGACCGTTCGGAGTTCCCATTGCGGCCATGACTTCCCCTTGCTCTGCCCGAGGTACAGGTCGCACCAGGTGGTCAGCGGGTCGACGGCAGCGTGCCCGGTGACGACAGAGGTTCCTGCGATGAGAGCCAGCTGGATCGCACCGACGAAAGCTGCGCGGTGTGCGTACTTTGTGAATCGGTGGATTGCCATTATCCCCGCCCTCCTATCAGTGCCCGCGAACGTGTCGTCTCGGGCGCAGGGAAGGTGCTGCCGCATAGGGCCGACAAGATCCGCAAGTGCCTGGTCATAGATCGTTCGGCGGGAAAGTCGAGAATGGGTGGCGACGACCGGCCCCGACCTGGGGTCAACCCGCAGCCGGCAGAGTTCCGGGACCGGTATGCCTCGTGGGCGACGGAAGGTACTCGCGCAGCGCTGCACGATTCAGGCTGACGAAAGTCATCTGGAGCGAGCTGCGATGCCGCTGGTTGCGCTGACCGGACCCGCCATCGCGGGTGCGTGGAAGGTCAACGGGCAGGGGTCCGTCTGAGCCCGCCGATCGGATGTCGTCAGTGCACGGTAACGCCGAGTTACGGATAGCCGGGTGTCCCGCACTGCCTACCGCCAATCAGCGCCGTCTCGGTGCGGATTCCCCGATGGTCGATCCTTTCGGCCCTGGTGGGGTGGCTGGCGGAGCGCGCAGAGTGGGTGGACCCCGGTCGGCCCGACACGAATAGAGGTCATCGATGATTCCGGCAAATACTCTGGTACACAGTATGTTTCAGCGACTGTATGCGATCAAACGTCGGATGTACCAGGGCGGGCGGCCCGGAAGCCTGGCGAAAGCGCTGAACTGGATCTCGCGCCTGCAGTACTCGGCAGGTCTGCTGTCTCCTCACTATGCCGTGACATTGGAGATAGCCGGTCGCAGTACTGGCCGCCCGGTTCTGCTGCCGCTCGTGGCCGCAGACTTCGAGGGCGACCGTTATCTGGTATCGATGCTCGGCGCGGACGCCAACTGGGTTCGCAATGTCCGGGCCGCCGGCGGCCGAGCCATACTGCACCGCCGCGGGTCCGAAGCTGTGCACCTGGAAGAAATACCCCCTGACCTTCGTGCCCCCATCTTGCGCCGCTACCTGGCCATAGCTCCTGGCGCCCGCCCTCACATCTCGATCGATCGTCACGCACCGCTGGACGAGTTCGAGAAGATCGCCGATCAATACCCCGTCTTCCGTATCGACCCTGCGGTCTGACATGAGACACGTACCGTGCGACCGAGCGAGCCGACCCGATCCAGATGAGAATCGGCGAGAACGCACCATGATGCCGCACGCCGCGCTGACCGAACCGGCCGGCGTGGAGAAGGCAAAGGTCAACGGGCCGTGAGTATCCGGTGCCGACTGAACGCTGTTGCGGATGGATGGTCGAGGGGTGAGCCCGATCTGGGCTACCCGCTGGGGTATTCCGTGTGGATTTCGCCGGCGAACAGTCTCCAGTAGAAGGCGTTCATCGTCGCGGCGGCGGGTGCGTGCTGGGTCAGGATCTCGGCCACTGCCGGTGGCACGTCGTCGGGGATATGGCCGGCGGCGCACTGGAGTACGTACTCATTGCGGGCGACGGGGCCGCCGCTGGTTGGCATCGGTATTCCGCAGACCTCGGTCACCAGCCAGTTGACCAGACGCATTGCGGCGTAGTCGGCGTCATGAGTGGCGTGACGTTCGACGAAGTCGCGTTCGGCAGTCGACAGGTCGAAACGCGGCGAGGTGGCCAGGCCGAAGTCGGAGAGATAGATCCGCTCACCATCACTGCGCATGTTGCCGAAATGTCCATCCATATGCAGCAACTGGTGATCGCGCAGGAACATTACGATCTCTGAAAGCTGCTGCTCGACCAGGACGGCCTTACCAACCGGGTTCTCGCGCAGCCAGTCTGCCATCGTGAGTGGGATGTATTCGCAGAACAGCACAAGGGAGCAGCGCGCGGCGGCCAGCGCGGCCAAACGGGCACGAACCGCCGGGGACCCGCCCTGGGCTGCGACAACCGTGTCGATGTCGGCGTGTTCGGCTGCGACCGGCGGCCGGCCGGGCAGCACCCGCCAGTGGTAGAGCATCGGGAACGACTGTGTCTCACAGGCCAGAACGGCGTCGGTGACGATACTGTTCGCTGCCAGCTCTCGCCACGCGTTGAAGCTCGGGCCACCAATTCCGTACTGGCAGAACAGCGGCAGATCGAAGAGATTCGCCGTGGAGGCCCGACGGGTCAGCTCCCGATCGGTCAGCGGGATGCGCTTGACGAACACCGGAACGCCGTCGACGTCGAGAACCGCCGAACTGCCGCCCACTCCCACACTGTCGGGCCGACCCGCGTCCATCAGCTCGGTGAGCTCGAGGTCACCGTGGGAAGCCAGCACAGCTGAGAGTCTTTGGTAGCGCTCACTTCTGGGGGCTGTCACGGCACGATTCTGTCACCGGCCGACGAGGTCGGCTGCTGGTGGTGAACTGCGCCCCGTGACCGATGACGGGACAGGTCTTGTCGGCGAACGCACGATCGTGCCGATTGAGTGTTGCGATAGGGCAGGATTGCTTCCCGAAAGTCCTGCGACACCACTGCTCGAACCTGCCGGCCATGCGGTCGGCGTGGCGAACGACCCAGTCCTGCAAGCCGATCGAGTCTCCGACGCCAATCATCCGTGCGGTTGAAGCACAGCGGGCCCGAGCAGCCGACTCATCGCCCAGCTGGGTACGGTCGAAAACCGTCTCCTCCGTTGCGATCTCGACGTACCAATCGTCGTCTTCCGCGGCGAGTACGGCCGCGGTGAGAGCACGGCCGACGCGGCAGGGCCGTCGGGTTCAGCAGGAGGAATTGGCGGATCGCCGCCCCGAAACCGGTGGTCAACGCGGCCCATGAAATCCGGTGGTCGGGTGTGGCGACCACGTGGCAATACGGAATGGGGAATGAACTTCTGGAATAGCAGATGATCTCAGCAATCACTGCTATCCCAGACGCTCACTCGGATATCGAGCGTTGCAGGCCGGAGTTCTTCGAAGCCGGACTCAGATGCACCAGATGACGCTGCCGAGGTTGAAACACCATGCGGCTGATCCGAAGGATCCGTCGACCGGGGTGGCGGAAGTGGCCGGAGGTGCCGGGGCGGTGGAATCGGCGGTAGCCGCGGGCGCGGCCAAGGCGAGCATGGGTGCGGCAATAACGGTCGCGGCTACGGTTTTGAAGATTCTTCTGGACATTTCGCTTCCTTACAACGAGCTTTGTGACGTCCGACGTGCAACTAGGCTGCGCTGCCCAACCGCCGGACAGGGACTGCTGAATGCGTCGCGTGTCGAACCGACTTCGCGACACCCGATTCGCTCTTCGATAGGTACCCGACCCTGTCAGCAGCATACTCCCGGCTACCGCGCGATTTGTCCGGAGCTCGGAGATCAAGATGATGAATTTTCCGCATAAGTGAGCGATCGGCGTACAGTTCGAACCACCCTTCCGCCGACGCTCGGCAACCTGATCACTCGGCAGATCTGAATCGATCCAGGAAAGAGAGAATCTCGGTCGCGGTTCGGTCGACCTGGTCGAGGTGGAGGTAATGGCCTGAGGCTTCGATGCTCGCAACGGTTGCGGCGGACGAGATGAGTTGTGCCGCAACGGTCTCAGCTTCGTCCTCGGGGGCGGGCAGGTCTGCGTCCTCGGCGCCGGCCGGATTCCGACAGGTTCTTTCGGAGATCGGCGATCGACTGGTCGAAGTCGGCGGGCCTCCCGGCCGGGAAGAGTGTTCGGTTGGCTGCGCGAATCCAAGACCGCAGAGGACCCGACCGGGTTCGGCGGGTAGTCGCGCGGCGACGAAAGGTGCTGGCTAGCGGTTGAATTCGGCGTTGACCACGCCCTTGGTGAAGGCGGACCATTCGGCGGGGTTGTAGTCGAGGGTGACGCCCTGGGGGTTGATGAGGGTTGCGCTTCCGTCGGCGAGGACCTCGACGGACAGCTGGTCTCCGATTGGCCCGGAGTCGCCGCTCAACACGAGGTCCAGGAAGGCCGGCCAGAGTTCGGCGGTGATCGCCAGCGTCGGTTGGTCGTGAGACGGGCCCGTGTACTTGCTGTCTCGGATCAGTACACCTTCGGCGCGGTGAGAGACCTCGACACAGGTACCGTCCCCGCCACTGAAGGTGGACTTGAAGAATTCGGCGCTCACGCTTTTCACCTTAGTTCTGACATGCAATCTCCTTGATCAGCGCAAGCGAACGCTGGTGGTCGAGCGCGATCGCTTGGATCTGCTCGAAGAGGTACTCGAGTGCGGTGACTCGCTTGGCATCATCAACGATCTCGAAGTACGCGGCAGCTTCGATCCAGCCCAGAGTGGGAAGCCGCGCGCTGTCGAAGTCCAGCAGGTGGAAGGTCGCGGAGTTCAGACTCGCGATGGCGCCGCCTGCCTCGTACGGAATGATGCGGATGTCGAGAGTGTCCGGATGCTTCTCTGCCATCTCGATCAGATGCTGCAGTTGCCTGCTGCGAATGTCATCGTTGCCGACCTTGTACATCAGGGCCGCCTGCCCCACCACGACCGACAGCTCGAGCGGATCGGAAGCTTCGAGTAGCTGCTGCCGACGTAGCCGCGCGCTGACACGCGGCTCGACTTCGGTTGGCCTGCCAGTGGTTACCCGGGCCTTCATGAGAACGCGTGTGTAGTCCTCGATCTGAAGCAGTCCCGGTATCACGATGTTCTCGAAGCTGCGGATGCTCTGCGCACCCGCTTCCAGCCCGTAGTAGCGCATGAGGTGTTCGTTGAACAGGGCGGAATACTCAGCGAACGGATGCCGCGCTTTCGCAATGTCGCGCAGCGCCAGCAACTCTTCTCGTTCGTCGGCGTCGAACTCGAGCAGGCTCATGAGGTCCTTCAGCTTGTCCTCGGCGAGCGTGCCTCGCCCCCGAGTGAGCGCGGACCAGTACTGCTGGCTGACATCGAGCGCCTTCGCGATCGTGCTCGTCTTCACTCCGCGCTCGTCGGCCCGGTTTCTGATGCGCAGCATCAACTCCCAGTTGGCGACCGTTGGAGACGTACCAGTCATCTCGATCCTTCCTGCGAAGAAACCGCCAACACCGTATAGCACCGGACACGCCCGAAGTGCCGATTCAAGTCTTGCTAGTTGTAACAACTAGACGTAACGTGTGATTTGAACAACATTTCACAGCCGAGGTGGCGCACGGACCGCCCGGTATCGAAACCCAAGATCCGCAAGCGCATTCAGCGAGGAGCTGGCGTAATGCTTTGGGACATTTGGTTTTTACTTCTGATCACTGCTACCGGAATCGCACTACTGGCAGTCGCGCGGTGGGGATTCGGCGAGACCCGCCCCGCTGTAACTGGTCACGCCCCGCCGGTCGCGGGCCGGTTCGCCCGGGTGCCGCTACACAACCGCCACCGCGTGCGCGGCAGACATCGCGCGCGGTAACAACGTGCCCTCTTCCCATCGAACGAATCGGAGTCGATGATGACCAATCCCTATATCGCGCCCGCCGATCCACCCATGGCCGGCCGGGCGGCGGCATCGCTGCGCGATTACCCGGCCTTGCATGCCGCACCCTCCCACAGCACGATGTTCTCCGATCGGGAGATCGAAGCCCTCTTGCGCGCCCACGGCGACGAATGCGACAAGGGCGGATGCGCGCTGCGCCGACATCTCCTGCGGTTGCGCGATGAGCGCGAAGGGCGGCGAGCATGATCAGGCTGCCCGATTGGGTGAAAGTCGGTGCGCCCGTCCGGTTCCGGATGACCGGGCGAGACGAGTCCGACTGCACCATCACCGCGATCAGTTCCAGCGGGCGCGTCACTCTCTGCAATGGCGAATGCTTCGCCCCAGCCCACCTGACATCCGGAAGTCTCGATGCCACACGGTATTTCGAGAAACTCAACCGGCTCTCCGGGGTGACGAAGTCCGCTCGCAGCGGCTGACGAGAGCCGACATGACGCTGTGGAGCGGGGCAGTGGCCGCGCTCCACGGGTTCATGTCAGGCATTCAGTCGATCTTGACGCTCATCCCGTAGTCGATGGTGGCGTGGGACGGCGAGGAGATGGTGAGCCGGTAGGAACCGTTGACCGGCAGCACGACCCGGGTCCACTGGTGCTGGTAGGACAGGGTTCCGGTGGGGCCGGTGACGGTGACGGTCGCGTCGGACCAGTTCGGGCTCGCCTCGACGATCATCACCTGGCCGCCACGGGCGTCGACCTGGTAGGTGTCGTGGCTGAAGCCGGTCAGGCGGCCGCTGACATAGCCGTTGTCGGTGTTGTACGCGAAGTAGATCTGATGCACGTCGTCCGCGGAAGCCGGGCCGGCGCCGAGAATGGTGGCGGTCGAAGCGGCGGCGAGAACTGCGGCGGCGAGGAACTTCTCTTTCATGCTGCCAAGAGTCGGCGGACGCACCAATCAAATTCCAACAGAACACTATCGGAGCTCGTGGTTGTCGATTCCCACACCGCGACGCGCACGTCGTTGTAGGAACGTCGAACATCCCCGCAACCGCGAAAACGGCCACGGTCAACGTGCTCTGACCGGTCGCCCGGGTTCGGCTCAGGCCGCGCGCCGAACCCGGGCCCGGCTCAGGCCGCGCCCGATTCGAAGGCGCTCATGGTTCCGGCAACACTGTCCGGCTTCTCCCACGGAGCCGGTTCCGGGAAATACGACTCCAAGAATTCCGAGACCGCGCGCACCCGTTCGGTCTCCGGGACCTCGGGGAAACTGCCGTCATTGAGACAGAAGAAATCCACGTTCCGCCGCTTGGCCAAGCCGTCCAGCAGCGCCAGGCCGGTGTACGACGTGGTGTCCACATAGCGCATCTTGGCGGCCTCCTGCGGCACCGCGCGGCCGGTGAGCAGGGCGTAATAGTGGTAGAGCGAATTGGTCACCGAGATATCGGTGGCGGCGCGGAAACGGCTGGCCCGGGTGCGGGCGAAATCGTCCGCGAAGACCTGTTCCATTTCATGGAGAACGCTGCGGCGCAACGGGACCGGGGTGTGCTCCAGGTGACGGGTGATGACGTGGCCGAAGCGCCGGGCCAGCAGGGCGCGGTTCACGCGGGCCGCGTTCTCGAAGCCGCTACGGCGTTCGTCATTGGCCCCCGGACCGATGCGGGTACCCGCCTCGATATAGCGGCTGATGCCCGCCGGGGTGAAGAACATGGACGGGCGGACCGGACGCGCGAAGAACATGTCGTCGTTCGAATACAGGAAATGCTCCGACAGCCCCTCGATGTGCTGCAGCTGGCATTCCACCGCATGGGAATTGAAGACCGGCAGCCCACTGATATCCGAGAAATGGTCCACCGCACGGACGATGGTGACCTTCGGATCCTCGGCCAGCCAGTCCGGCACCCGGGAATCCGTGGCGATGAAGATGCGGCGGATCCACGGCGCGTTCTTGTGCACCGAGCGCAGGGCGTAGCGCAGCTCGTCGATCTGACGGATGCGGGCGTCCGCCGCATCGCCCTCCCCGACCACCACCTGCGCCATCATTCCCGCACGGCGGGCCCGGAATTCGGGGTCGGTGCCGTCCACCCACGAGAAGACCAGGTCGATGTCGAAGCCGACATCGGTCGGATTGGGGGTGAACATGCCCGCCAGGGTGGGCCAGCTGGCGTCGTAGAGCAGGACTGTGGCGGGCTCCACGTCGGCGACGTCGAAGACCATGCGGGTCAGGGCATTCGGACGCGGGCATTCGACCGTGTCGCCGTGGTACTCCCACAGTTCGAGTTCCACATGATGGGCCGGATCCAGGTCACGTCCGAGGCGGAAGACATTGTGCGGCTTCTCATTACAGGAGAACCCAGCGACCATCGCGGCCCCCAGTACCCGTCTCAGGGCCGCCCGGTGACCGCTGTCCACGGCCAGCACCAGGCGATGGTCGGCGTCGCGCACCAGCACGAACGGCACCTCAGCGGCGGCCAGTTCGCCACGCAGGTAACGCAGATCGTCGATCACCGCGTCGGACACCATCAGATTCGCCGCGGTCGCGCGCCCCACCATCTCCACCATTTCCGGCTGCTGCCCGGAACCCAGATCCACCATCACCGTCTCCACTCTCTTCGCTGTGTCCACCTCACGTTCGTGGCCTCGTCTCGGCGCGACCGGGCACCGGGCGGGACCCGGTGCCGGCGTGCGCCGTGAAATCTGTTGCGCAGTCAGAAGAACGGAGCGGACAGGGTGGTGCGGTGTGTGGTCCACGGTCGTCGCTGATACGGCCGGAATCCCATTCGCACTCACCTCACTCGTTCACATGGCGCCTGTCGCGCCGGTTGGCAAAAGCTGTCGCGTTCGTCGACGCCCGGGATGGACAAGCGACCTTCACCGGGCGGTCATCGGCCGGTTACTCGCGTGACCTCGTTCAGTCGAGGGACTGTTACGAATGATGCAACCGTTATCGCTTCTCGTCAATGTGTTTCCCCGCAGGTCCAGTGGTGTTTTCACAGTCGTAACGGACAAACCTCACGAGACGGGCAACACTCTGAGGTCGATTCGGACGCCAGCGGGCCAGCGCGGCAACGACATACACTTGCGGAGCACAGTCCAGCTCGCTGTGCGCAACCCGATGGTGAGGTGACGCGGATGGTAGCCGACGCGCGGGAACGTCAGGAACCCTCGACAGTGACGCGACCGGACGACGCCGGAACGCAAGAGACCGACCACCCCGAACTGGACATCCTACCCGAATGGCCGCAGGACACCATCGCGGTCCTGGTCACCACCGACCCCGCACCGCACGCCATCCCGGTCTCCTGGCCGGTGCGCGCCGGGGATCGCCGAATCCTGCTCAGCCTCAAGTCCGATCGCGGTTCCCTGGCCCGGCTGCGCAAGCAACCCGACATCGCGCTGCTGATCCTGGGCGGCGGCGATGTGGCACTGTGCGCCCGCGGCTCGGCGGCGGTGATCGCCGATCCCATGCCCGACGCGGACGACTACGCGGCGGTGGAATTGACCATCGAGGTGATCGACGATCATCGGCAATCGGCATTCGCGGTCGCCACGGGAATTCAGCGCACCGTCCTCGACGACAGCGAACTACGCTATCTGGAGAAACGAGTCGCGACGCTGAAAGTAATGGCGGCCGACCGCAACTGAGTATCGAAGGAGACCGTGTGTCTGTCAGCTTGGCCAAGGGCGGAAACGTTTCACTCTCCAAGCAGGCGCCGAACCTGACCAAGGTCGCGGTGGCGCTGGGCTGGGACGTGCGCACCACCACCGGCGCCGACTACGACCTGGATGCCAGCGCGCTGGCCTGCGGATCCAATCAGCGCGTGCTCTCGGACGCGCACTTCATCTTCTACAACAACCTGCGCTCCCCCGAGGGCACCATCGAACACACCGGCGACAACCTCACCGGCGCGGGCGACGGTGACGACGAGGTGATCAATGTCGACCTGGCCGCCATGCCGCCGACCATCACCAATATCTTCTTCCCCGTCTCCATCCACGAGGCCGACGTCCGCCGCCAGTCCTTCGGACAGGTCCGCAACGCCTACATCCGCGTGATCGACGCCGTCACCAGCGCCGAACTCGCCCGCTTCGACCTCACCGAGGACGCCTCCACCGAGACCGCCATGGTCTTCGGCGAGCTCTACCGCCATGGCCCCGAGTGGAAGTTCCGCGCCATCGGCCAGGGCTACGCCTCCGGCCTGGCCGGCATCGCCCGCGATTACGGCGTGAACGTGTGATCATCGCCTTCTCCGTGACACCGCTCGGCGTCGGCGAGGACGTGGGTCGCGCCGTCGCCGAAGCGGTACGGATCGTGCGGGCCAGTGGGCTGCCCAACGAGACCAATGCCATGTTCACCACCATCGAGGGTGACTGGGAGGAGGTCATGGCCGTGGTCAAACAGGCCACCGACGCGGTGATGGCCGTCGCGCCCCGATGCAGTCTCGTCCTGAAAGCCGACATCCGGCCGGGCGTCACCGGCGCCATGCAGGCCAAGGTCGACACGGTCGAGCGCTACCTCGCCGAGGACTGACGGACCGCAAGCCCTCAGTCTGTGACGCAATGATCACGTCAAAGTATTGACGCGTTTGTGCTGTTCGCGACGCCAACGTTGTCCGCCACCGATACCCGCGTACACGGCGGACACTCCGATCACGCTGAACCACCCGTACGACCGGACCGCATAGTTCGGTCAGCGGTCAGGCGATGCGCTGGCGAAGCCACGCGGGGATCTCGTCGCCGGCGCGGGGGTAGGTGGCGAGTTCGCGGCGGCATTCGTCGGGCTCGGGGATGGGGAGCCAGTCGGGGATGTCCTTGAAGGACAGGGTGAATTGGGCCTTGGTGGAGGCGGCGCGCAGGACCACCTGGCCGCTGAGCCAGGTGCCGGTCATCGGGTCGTAGCAGACTTCCTTGAGCCGGTTGAGGAGCGCGAGGACCTCCTCCGAGGGCTGGAGCTCATCGGCGTGATCGGCCTCGGGGTCGGTCATCTCCAGCTGGATGCCGGCGTGACCGTCGTCGCCGACCAGGGAGAACCACAGCACCGCGAGATTCCAGCTCGCCGGAAGCGCGTCGGTGAGAGCACTGACGAGCGCACTCTCCACCATGTCGCGATCGGGCGAGCGCGGCGGGGGCGGCGGCGCGTCGGCGGGCGCGTCCTCGACGGCGAGCACGGACAGACCCGGATGATGGTCCCGCATGACGTCCACCACCATCTGCACCGGCACCGGCAGGCGCTCGGCCACGATGAACAATCGGCGGTCCGGATTCCGGCGCGCGATAACATCACCGAGTGCCTGTACACGGTCACGGAATTCGGCGGGATCACGCAGCACCACCTCCGCGAACATCTCCGCGCGACCGCCCTTGCGCAACCGCCCGATACCCAGGCGCACCCGCTCCACCTCCGCCCACGCCACATGCGGGAAACCGCGATAGGTGAAGCCCTGATCGGTGACCAGCAGCGTCGGCTGCGGGCGGAGCAGATCCTCGAGCATGGCGTACACCCCGAAACCGAACAACGCCATGGCCAATCCACCGAGCACCCGCATGACCAACTGTTGATCACCGTCGAAGACCACGAAACCCGGTAGCGCGGTCATCAATAGGAAGAACACCAGCGCGATGATCGCGCCCATCCGCGGCGGGTAGTACTCGGTGATCGATTCACGCCCCGAAGCATGCACCCCTCTGACGCTAGCCGAAACGCGCCGAAGGCAACACCGCCGTTATCGTCCGGCATCGCGTCCGCAACGCGCGGCCCATCCGCCGAGCCGGAACCCGTTCAGCCGCGCGGCCAGTACCGATGCCAGTCCGCGGCGGTCAGCGCCCGACGCTCACCACGATCGATTTCCGCGGCGTCCTCGGCGGCGCGAACGGCCGTGGCGAACGCGAGAGTGGCCTTGCGCAGCCGCTCTTCGGCACTGTCCGGGCCGCCGAGTTCCACGACCCGCAGCGCACCCGGAATCAGATCCTCGGGTAAACCGGCCTTGATACCGCGCGAACGGACCTTCTCCGCCAGCGCCAGCGCGGGCTGCGCCATGGCAATACCGTCCAGGCAGGAGCGCCGCGCCTTCTCCGCGGATTTACGCTCCTCCCAAGCCTTTTCCTGCGCCGCGATCTTGTCCGCGACCGCCGCGGCCGGATCGAAGGCGTTGTCGATCAGGTGCGGACTGCGGTGCACCAGCTTGGCCACCAGCGCCGCTGCCACCTCGGCAACCGTGAATTCCCCTGCGGCCTCGGCGATCCGGGAGTGGAACAGCACCTGCAGCAGCAGGTCGCCGAGTTCCTCCTTGATGGTCTCGGCGTCCTCGTCCTGAATCGCGTCGAGCAGCTCGTAGGTCTCCTCCAGCAGGTAGGGCCGCAGCGAATCGTGCGTCTGCGTCACCTCCCAGCCGCCGAAGTTCCACAGCCGGTCCATCACCTCGACCGCGTCGCCCAGTGCCGCGGTCATCCGCGCGATATCCGCCACCGCCTCGGTGGTGAGGCCATCCCCTGCGGTCATCGCGGAGCCAGCACCTCCGCGGCGACCTTGACATCCACTGCGCCCGGGGCCTTTCCGTCCAGGGCGAGAAGCAGGTCGGCGACGAACTGGAGCACCTGGACATCGCGGACCCTCGCCGCGCCGACGCTGTCCTCCACGCGCGGCAGCGGCAGCTGGACGATGCCGGTCGCCGCGCGATAGGTGGCGTTCGGGTACAGCCGCTTCAGCCGCAGCTGCTTGGAATCCGGGAGCTGCAGCGGCGACACCTTCAACGTCGTTCCGGTGACGCCGATCTCGGCGATGGCGTACTCGCGGGCCAGCAGCCGCAACTTGGCGACCGAGACCAGGCGGCCTACCTCCACCGGGAGCGGGCCGTAGCGGTCCACCAGCTCCTCGACCACCGCCGACAGCGCCGAATCGTCCTGGGCGGCAGCAAGTTTGCGGTACGCCTCCAGGCGTAGCCGGTCGGAGGCGATGTAGTCGGGCGGGATGTGCGCGTCGACCGGCAGGTCGATGCGGACCTCCTTGACCTCCTCGTCCACCGTGATCGGGCGGCCGTCGGCAGCGGCCCGATAGGCCTCCACCGCCTCGCCCACCAGGCGTACGTACAGGTCGAAGCCGACGCCGGCGACATGGCCGGACTGCTCGGCGCCCAGCACATTGCCCGCGCCGCGAATCTCCAAGTCCTTCATGGCCACCGCCATACCGGCACCCAGGTCCGAGTTCTGCGAGATGGTCGCGAGGCGGTCGTACGCGGTCTCGGTGAGCGGCTTCTCCGGCGGGTACAGGAAGTAGGCGTAACCGCGTTCGCGGGACCGGCCGACCCGGCCGCGCAGCTGGTGCAGCTGCGAAAGCCCCAGGGCGTCGGCGCGTTCCACGATCAGGGTATTGGCATTGGAGATGTCCAGACCGGTCTCGATGATGGTGGTACACACCAGGACATCGAATTCCCGCTCCCAGAAGCCCTGCACGGTCTTCTCGAGCATGTCCTCGTTCATCTGCCCGTGCGCGACCACGACTCGCGCCTCCGGCACCAGGTCGCGAATCCGCTTGGCCGCCTTGTCGATCGACGACACCCGGTTGTGCACGTAGAACACCTGGCCGTCACGCAGCAGCTCACGGCGGATGGCCGCGGCCACCTGCTTGTCGTTGTACGCGCCCACATAGGTGAGTACCGGATGCCGCTCCTCCGGCGGGGTGAGGATGGTCGACATCTCGCGAATACCGGCGAGGGACATCTCCAGCGTGCGCGGAATCGGCGTGGCGGACATGGTCAGCACGTCCACGTGGGTGCGCAGCGCCTTGATGTGCTCCTTGTGCTCGACGCCGAACCGCTGCTCCTCGTCGATGATGACCAGGCCCAGATCCTTCCAGCGCACCCCGGTCTGCAACAGGCGGTGAGTGCCCACCACGATGTCGACATCCTTGGTGGTCATGCCCTCCAGGATCTCCCGTGACTCGGCCGCGTCGGTGAAGCGGGACAGGCCCTTCACCACTACCGGGAAACCGGCCATCCGCTCGGTGAAGGTCTGCAGATGCTGTTGCGCCAGCAGCGTGGTCGGCACCAGCACCGCCACCTGCTTGCCATCCTGCACCGCCTTGAACGCCGCGCGCACCGCGATCTCGGTCTTGCCGTAACCGACGTCGCCGCAGATGACGCGGTCCATTGGGACCGCCTTCTCCATATCGGACTTCACCTCGGCGATGGCCGAGAGCTGATCGACGGTCTCGGTGAACGCGAAAGCGTCCTCCATCTCCTGCTGCCACGGAGTGTCCGAGCCGAAGGCGTGACCCGGCGCGGCCTGCCGGGCGGCGTAGAGCTGCACCAGCTCGGTGGCGATCTCACGAACGGCCTTGCGCGCCTTGCGTTTCGTATTGGCCCAGTCGGAACCGCCCAGTTTGGACAGCGACGGCATCTCGCCACCGACATAGCGCGACAGCTGATCCAGCGAATCCATCGGCACGAACAACCGGTCCCCGGGCTGGCCGCGCTTGCTCGGCGCGTACTCGATGACCAGGTACTCGCGGCGCGCACCGCCGACGGTCCGCTCGATCATCTCCACGAAACGGCCGATGCCGTGCTGATCGTGCACCACCATGTCGCCCGCGGTCAGGGCCAGCGGATCGACCTGATTGCGGCGACGCGCGGGCAGCTTCTTGCCCTCGCCGGGGGCGGTGACCCGGTTGCCGGTGAGATCGGATTCCGCGATCACCACCAGCTTGGCGTCGTCGAACACCACACCGTCGTGCAGCGAACCGCACAGCACGCCGACCAGACCGCGCACCGGCTCGGCGCCCGCCTCCAGTGCCGCGGCGGGCACCTCGGCGTCGGCGAGACGTTCCAGAATGCGTTGCGCCGTACCGTGTCCGGCCACCACGATGACCGCGCGGCCACCGGTGGCGACATGCGCGCGCAGCGACGCGAAGATGGTGGCGACCAGTTCCTCGGAACCACGCGCGGAGGCCGCTGCCAGCACCGGCAGCGCGATCTCCTGCGGATCGTCGGCGGCCAGCGGGCTCAGCGTCCACCAGGGCAGGCCGCGCCGCTCGGCATCGGCGCGCACAACGTCCAGGCCCCGATAGCCGGAGGCGGCCAGATCCAGCCCGTGCGCGCCCAGCGGCGCGGCGCCGCCGAAGGAGGCCGCCGTCCATGACGCCTCCAGGAACTCCTGCCCGGTGCGGACCAGGTCGGCGGCGCGGGTGCGGACCTTCTCCGGATCGCACAGCAGCACATGGGCTTCCGCGGGCAGCGCGTCCACCAGCAGTTGCAGCTCACCGGGCTGCAGCACCGGCAGCAGCGCCTCCATGCCCTCGACCGGCACGCCCTGGGAGATCTTTTCCAACATCTCCACCAGCGCGGCATCGGCCGGATTCTCGGCGGCCACCTGGGCGGCACGCTCGCGCAGGGCATCGGTGAGCAGCAGCTCGCGGCACGGCGGCGCGACCACCAGATCGATCGGCACCTCGTGGATCGAGCGCTGGTCCTGCACCGAGAAGGCGCGCACCTCGGAGACCTCGTCGCCCCAGAACTCCACGCGCACCGGATGATCCGCCGTCGGCGGGAAGACGTCCAGAATGCCGCCGCGCACCGCGAACTCGCCGCGCTTGCCGACCATGTCGACGCGCTCGTAGGCGAATTCCACCAGCCGAGCGAGCAATCGATCGAAGTCGAACTCGGCGCCGCGGCGCAGCACGATGGGCTCGATCTCCCCCAGCCCCGCCGCCATCGGCTGCATGAGCGAGCGCACCGTGGTGACCACCACCCGCAGCGGCCCCGCGAAGCCCGGATCCTCCGGATGCGCCAGCCGGCGCAGCACCTGCAACCGGCGGCCGACCGTGTCCGCGCCCGGAGAGAGCCGCTCGTGCGGCAGCGTCTCCCAGGACGGGAACAGCGCGACCGTGTCGCCCAGCATCTCCGTCAGCTCGACGGCCAGATCGTCGGCCTCGCGCCCGGTGGCCGTCACCACCAGCAGCGGGCGCTGCCCGGCAATGGTGGTCGCCACGAACGGCCGCACCGCCGACGGGGCGACCAGCATCGCCGACTCCCGGCCGATCAGGCTCGTGACCTGCGCCAGCGCGGCGTCGGCACCGGCCACCGCAGCCAGTCCCGCCAGAGGTGGACGTTGGGTGGTCATGGGGCGGACTCCTCGGCGCAGATCAGCGTTGCAGACGGCCAACCGAGTCTAATCACCCACGGTGACAGCTTCAGCAGGCAGACGTACTCGATGACCCGCCCGGGAGCCCGGGGTGCGGGCGGGCGACTGATTTCGCCGCCCGAGCGGGGCCGGAGCCTGTGATAACAATGGTCAGCGGGAGGAGGTCCGGGGCTCGGCCCGCTGTGACCAGAACACCCGGGTCCAGGGGACAGCATGACCACACCGCCACCCGCTCCACCCAGCGGCGGCCGACCCGATCACCACACCAATCCACCGCCTTCCGACAGCCAGTGGGCCCCCACCGAGCAGTGGCAAGGACAACCGGTCCAACCGCCCGCCCAGCCTCGAGGGCAGTACCCGCCGCAGCAGCAATTCGGGCAGCCGCAGGAGCAATTCGGGCAGGCTGCAGGCCAAAATGGTCCTGCGCAGGAGTACCCGCCACGGGAAGTCGGTGCGCCGCAGGGGCCTGACGTCGATCCGTACGCACAGTTCGGTTCCCCGCGGGCACAGTTCAGTGCGCAGCAGGCACAATTCAGTGCGCAGCAGGCACAGTTCAGTGCGCAGCAGTACCAATTCGGTGCCCCACAAAACCAGTTCAGCGCCCCACAAAACCAGTCCGGCGCCCCGCAGAACCAGTTCGGTTCGCCGCAAGGGCAATTCGGGCAGCAGCCGCCCTTCCCCGCGCCGGGGCAGTACGGCGTGCAACCGCCACCGGTCGCACAGCCGTTGGGGCGCAACAAGAATCGGATGATCCTGCCGGCGCTGGCCGGAGTCGTGGTGCTGGCGGTAGGTGCGGTGATCGCCGTGGTGGCGACCCGATCCGATGATTCGGGCGGTACGCAGGCCCAGACCACGGCGACCTCGAGCGCGGCCGCCACCACCAAAACCGGTGCGGGCAAGAACGATCCGGCCGCGCTGGTGCTGGCGGTCGACGACCTGCCGGTCGGCTGGACCGAGGACACCAAGAAGGAGCAACAGACCAACGGCGGCACCGACGAGGCCCGCGTCTCGGGCGAGACCCCGGACTGCACCGCGAAGCTGAAGAAGGAAGCCGCCCCGCCCGCGACCAAGCCGACGGCCAAGGCCACCTCCGCCTTCGGCCAGAAGGGCGGATACGGCGGCGCCTCGGTGACGACGACGGTCGCGTTCCGCCCGCAGAGCGAGATCCAGAGCGAGTTCGACGAGGAGAAGGACGCCTCCGACAGCTGCCCGACGGTGATCTACGACGGCATGCAGATCGTCTACACGAAGATCCCGAACATTCCGGCGGTCGGCGACGCGATCATCGGCTACCAGATGGACGCCACCGCGGCCGGCGGCGGACAGGCCCGCGGCCTGCACTACGTGTGCCGGTCCGGCGGCAAGATCTGGTATTTCGACTACAACGCCAACGTCAACGACTACCATGCCGACGAGGCCAACCGCCTGTTCACCAAGGCCCTCACCAAGTGGCAGACGGGGATCAAGTAGCCGATCGGTGAAACCGGCTGCGCCGCAGGCCGATCGAAACCGGCCGCACCGCAGGACTGCTCGCTACGCGCGCACGCTCACTGCACGTAGCGACGCAGCCGCCGGGCCGCGAATTCGCGGAAGTAGGCGACCTTCTCCTCGGGCACGATGCTCGGCAGCAGGAAGTACCAGGCCCGCTCCATGCGGCTCGCCATCTGATCGATGGACTCCGTGCTGACCGCGACGATGTGGACGCCCGTGGTCATCTCCTGCAGCAGCAGGCCGATGGTATCGGGATCCAGATCGGGTTTGAGATCCCCCTGGGCGATCGCGCGTTCGGCGAGCAAACGGTGCGTCTCACCCCACGTCTTGGCGATATTGTCGCCGGTCGCGCCGCGGTAGTCGCCGATCTGGTGGGTGAGCTTGAGCATCGCGCCGACCATCGGATCGTTCATGGTGAGATCGGCGACCACATAGGTGATCCCGATGCACGCCTCCAGCGCCGGCACCCGCGGATCGAAGAATCCCTGGCATGCGCTGACCAGTCGCTCGTTGCCCTGATCGACGACCGCGCGGGCCAGTTCTTCCTTGGATCCGAAGTGAAAGTACAACGCGCCCTTGGTCACATTCGACTGCGCGATGATCTCGGACAGGGACGCGTTCGCGTAGCCCAGTCGCAGAAAGACATCGGCAGCGCCCGCGAGCACGGAATCGCGAGTGATCTCCGCACGCGCTTGCCTAGCCATCAGAGCCGCCTGTCATCAAACCAGCCATCCTGAAGTAGACCGATATCCCGAAGTTGACCGACATCACAGTTCGAACAGCACTCGAAGGATGGGTGAACCGTACCACCCGGCTGCGCGCTGCCAGCCGATTCGAGCATTCGACCCGTCCTCCTTCGCAATTCGCTGGTTAACTGTC
This sequence comes from Nocardia niigatensis NBRC 100131, assembly GCF_000308655.1. Classification (GTDB taxonomy): domain Bacteria; phylum Actinomycetota; class Actinomycetes; order Mycobacteriales; family Mycobacteriaceae; genus Nocardia; species Nocardia niigatensis. The sequence goes on from NZ_BAGC01000051.1 coordinate 35,420, forward strand.
CAGTTCTGCCCCGCTAGGACAGACATATCAGACTGAATTCAGACCGCCGGGTTCTATAACCCTTTGCCGCTCGGCCATTCCGACGCCAGTTCGGGTTCCGCTTCCAGATGCGTGAGGCCGTTCCAGCACAGGTTGACCAGGTGCGCGGCCACCACTTCCTTCGACGGCTGGCGCTCGTCCAGCCACCACGTCGCCGCCGTCGCAACCATTCCCACCAGCGCCTGCCCGTACAACGTCGCCAGATTCGGGTCCAGCCCGCGGCGCTCGAAATCCCCGGCGAGAATGTGCGCCACCTGATTCACGGCCTCGTTCAGCAGACTCGAGTACGTGCCCTCCGCCGCCGACACCGGCTGATCCCGCATCAGGATCCGGAAGCCGTCGGTCCGCTCCTCCATATAGGTGAGCAACGCCAGCGTCACCTGCTCGAGCCGCACCCGCGAACGGTTCTGGGTCAGCGACGAGGTGATCATCTCCAGCAACGTCGACATCTCCCGGTCGACCACCACGGCGTAGAGCCCCTCCTTGCCGCCGAAGTGCTCGTACACCACCGGTTTCGACACCTGGGCGCGCGCCGCGATCTCCTCTATCGAGGTGGCGTCGTACCCCCGCTCCGCGAACAGCGCCCGGCCGATCTCGATGAGCTGCTGGCGGCGCTGGGTGCCGGTCATACGCGGCCGCGCCGGCTTGGAGCCCTCGCCCGTCGTCATCGCCACCTGCCCTTTCGCCCTGCCCCCGAGCACCTTTGCAGGGGGTGCGGGGCCCTCGGCCGCCGCGCATTCGTACGTAGCCTATAGACAGACACGTTCGAATCTATGTAAGCGGTTCGACGTGGAGGCGTACTTCATGCGAGGATCAGACCCGCATGAAGCGCCAATCCGCCGTGGTGTAATGGCAGCACAACTGATTTTGGTTCAGTTTGTCCAGGTTCGAGTCCTGGCGGCGGAGCTCGCGAGCAGGGTCGATATGGTTGGCCCCGCACAACATCGCTGACCCACACTGTGGCGTTGACCCGCACTGTGGCCCAGCACAACCTGACTCAGCACATGATGACCGGCAGCCGAGGGAGATCCATGCCACAGCAGACCGCCGTCGTCGTTCTCGCCGCCGGAGCCGGAACCCGAATGCGGTCCAAGACACCCAAGGTGTTGCACCCGCTCGCCGGTCGGAGCATGCTCGCCCACGCGCTGCATGCCGCGCACGAGATCGACCCGACGGCGCTCATCACCGTGATCGGACACGACCGTGAACAGGTCGGCGACGCGGTCGGCAAGGTGGGTGCCGAACTGGGCCGCCAGATCACCCTGGCGGTGCAGGATGAACAGCGCGGCACCGGGCACGCCGTGCAGTGCGCGCTCGCCTCGCTGCCGGAGAACTTCACCGGCGACGTCCTCGTCACCTATGCCGACGTGCCACTGCTGGACGGGCACACGCTGCACGCGCTGCTCGACGAACACCGCAGCTACTCGGACGGATCCGCCGTCACCGTACTGACTTTCGAGCCCGAGGACCCCAACGGCTACGGGCGCATCGTGCGTGACGCCGAGGGCCAAGTGCTGGAGATCGTCGAGCACGCCGACGCCAGCCCGGCACAGGCGGCCATCACCGAGGTCAACTCCGGCGTCTACGTCTTCGACGCGGCCGTGCTGCGAATCATGATCTCGCGCATCGACACCGCCAACGCCCGCCACGAGCTGTACCTCACCGACGTGCTCAAGCTGGCCCGCGAGGCCGGGCACCCGGTGCACGGCGCGCGGCTGATCGATTCCGCCAAGGTCACCGGCGTGAACGACCGGGTGCAGCTGGCCGGCGCCGCCCGCACCCTGAACCGCTACATCCTGGAACGGCACATGCGCGCCGGGGTCACCATCATCGACCCGGGCAGCACCTGGATCGACGGCAATGTGGTCATCGGCCGCGACGCGATCATCCGGCCGGGCGTACAGCTGTTGGGCGACACCGTGATCGGCGAGGACGCCGAGATCGGACCCGACTGCACGCTCACGGACGTGACCGTCGGCGACGGCGCCAAGGTGGTGCGCACGCACGGCGAGAAGTCGAGCATCGGCCCGGGCGCCAGCGTCGGCCCCTTCGCCTATCTGCGGCCCGGCACCTCGCTCGGCGCCGAGGGCAAGATCGGCGGCTTCGTCGAGACCAAGAACGCCACCATCGGCGCGCACTCCAAGGTCCCGCACCTCACCTATGTGGGCGACGCCACCATCGGCGAATACAGCAATATCGGGGCGTCCAGCGTCTTCGTCAATTACGACGGGGTCAAGAAGCACCACACGACGGTCGGCTCGCACGTGCGCACGGGCAGCGACACCATGTTCGTCGCGCCGATCACCGTGGGTGACGGCGCGTATTCGGCGGCGGGTACTGTACTGCGCAGAAGCGTTCCCCCGGGAGCGCTCGCGGTGTCGGGTGGAGCACAACGCAACATTGACGGCTGGGTGCAGCGCAATCGCCCCGGCACCGATGCAGCCCGCGCGGCCGAAGCGGCTCTCGCGGCGCTCCCGGATGATCCGCCGGGAACCACCGAGATATCCAACGAGCAAAAGGATGGCGAACGTCAGTGACCGCGTTCTCTACCGATAACCAGAAGAATCTGATGCTGTTCTCGGGGCGCGCTCATCCTGAGCTCGCCGAGGCGGTGGCCAAGGAACTCAACGTCCACGTCACTCCCCAGACCGCACGCGACTTCGCGAACGGTGAGACATTCGTCCGGTTCGAGGAATCGGTCCGCGGCTCCGACGCTTTCGTGCTGCAGAGCTTCCCGGCCCCGCTGAACCAGTGGGTCATGGAACACCTGATCATGATCGACGCGCTCAAGCGCGGTTCGGCCAAGCGCATCACCTCGGTGCTGCCCTTCTACCCCTACGCCCGCCAGGACAAGAAGCACCGCGGCCGCGAGCCCATCTCGGCCCGCCTGATCGCGGACCTGCTCAAGACCGCGGGCGCGGACCGCATCATCACCATCGACCTGCACACCGATCAGATCCAGGGCTTCTTCGACGGCCCGGTCGATCACATGCACGCGCAGGTGCAGCTGGCCGAGCACATCCGCAACAACTACGACCTGTCCAACATCACGGTCGTCTCCCCCGACGCCGGCCGCGTGAAGGTCGCCGAGAAGTGGGCCAACTCGCTGGCCGACGCGCCGATGGCGTTCATCCACAAGACCCGCGACCCGCTGGTCCCCAACCAGACCGTCTCCAACCGCGTGGTCGGTGAGGTCGAGGGCCGCACCTGCATCCTGATCGACGACATGATCGACACCGGCGGCACCATCGCCGGCGCCGTCAAGGTGCTCAAGGCGGCCGGCGCGGGCGACGTGGTCATCGCCGCCACCCACGGCATCCTGTCCGACCCGGCCGCCGAGCGTCTCGCCAACTGCGGGGCCAAAGAGGTCGTGGTGACCAACACCCTGCCGATCGAAGAGGCCAAGAAGTTCCCGACGCTGACCGTGCTGTCGATCGCCCCGCTGCTGGCGCAGACCATCCGCGAGGTCTTCGAAAACGGTTCCGTCACCGGCCTTTTCAACGGGAACGCGTAACCGGTCCGTCCGACTTCATCGACGAGCGCCCCTCCTGCCCGCAGGAGGGGCGCTCGTCGCGTTCCCGACCGTGGCCGCCCACGCGGGAATGGCGGCGGCAATGGATGTCCGTTTCGAGTGGCAAGCGGTAGCGTTGGATCGAACTCGAGGTTTGCTACTGGTGCGCTCATAGCGCGGAGAGGTGGTGCCGAATGGCCGGCCAGCCCGATGAGGACGATGCCCGCGTGATGGACGAGATCTTCGACACCGATCAGGTCTTCGACAGCGATGTCGACAACCTCGACTATGACCTCGGCGACGACGACCAAGAGGACGAGATCCGCGAGTACACGCGGTTCATCACCGATCCGCCCGAGGACCTCGTCATCCGCAATCGCGAGAACGACGACACCGGACGCCTCGGCATCGCGTCCGAACTCGACCAGGAGTGGACCCGCCGGCGGCAGCGCGAGGAGTTCGTCGCCGAGGACGACCGGCCCGCGGAGGTCGCCGCCATGGAGATCGTGGAGGAACCCGGCGACTAGGACTGTTGCGCAGCACGTACCGCAGCGGGATATCCGTGAAGAGGCACACCACGATCGAGGAGGGCGCGACATGAGCACGCCGCCGCACGAACCCGGCAAGCCGTCGGAGGAATCCGGCACCGGACCGGCCGACATGTTCAAGAAGGAATCCGACACCCCGGCCGCCGGCACGCCGCAGGCCCCGGACGAACCGGTCACGGACGAACCCACGACGCAGTACACCCCGGGCACTCCCCCGGCCGGTCAGCCCGACCTGACACAGTTCAACCCCGCGGCGCACTACGATCCCGCCACCCGGTTCAACCCCGTCCCGGAGGGCAATCCCAATCCTGCCGACGCCGCGCCCCCGCAGTATCCGTCGGGCGGGGTGTACGGGTATCCGCCGCAGAGTGAGCAGCCGCCCGTCGCCTATCCGGGCGGTGGATTTCCGCCCTACCCGAACGCTCCCCACCCGCAGGGCGGACAGCAGCCCTATCCCCAAGGCGCGCAGCCGCCGTACCCGCAGCAGTTCGGGCCCGGCCAGCAGCCGCCCTACGGTCAGCAGCCGTATCCGCCCTACCCGGGCGGCGCGAATTTCGGTGCGCCGCCGCCGCGTTCAGGGCCGCAGACCTTCTCGATCATCGGATTCGTCTGCGCGGCCATCGCACTCATCTTCTGCCCGCCGCTGTTCGGCATCGCGGGCATCGTGCTCGGCGTGATCGGGCACAACAAGGGCGAGCCGCTGGGCAAATGGGCCGCGGTCGCCTCCGGGGTGGCGCTGGTCGTGGGCATCATCATCGGGGTCGCGATCTACGGCTCCGGGATGATGACGAACACTAATTGACCATGACCACGTTCACCGGATTCCCGCTCGCCGGACTCGACTTCTACGAGGATCTGGAAGCCGACAACAGCAAGACCTTCTGGACCGCCCACAAGCAGGTGTGGGAGGAGTCCGTCCGGGATCCGATGAAAGCCCTTGTCGCCGAGCTGGAACCGGACTTCGGCGAAGCCAAGATCTTCCGGCCGTACCGGGATGTGCGCTTCGCCAAGGACAAGTCGCCCTACAAGAACCACCAGGGCGCGGTGGTGTACAGCGCGCAGTACTCCGGGTGGTACGTCCAGATCGGCGCCGCCGGGCTGCGGGTGGCGGGCGGCATGTACGCCGCCGAGCCCGCCCAGCTCGCCGCGCTGCGCGTCGCCATCGACGACGAGGTGCGCGGGGCGGAACTGGAAGGCCTGATCGCACAGCTCGTCTCGGCCGGATACCAGATCGGCGGGGACAAGCTGGCGACCAAACCCAAGGGCTACGACATCGATCACCCGCGCATCGATCTGCTGCGGCACAAGTCGCTCACCGCCGGAAGAGATTTCGGCGCGCCCAAGTGGCTGAGCACTCCGCGCGCCGCCCGGGAGATCCGGGCGGCGTGGGAGGAGATGCGGCCGCTCATCGAGTGGCTGGCGGCGGTGACGGCGCAGAAGTAGCCGCCACCGCACGTGCCGATCACCGGCGCTCGGCGAGCACCAGGGCGAACCGCTCGTCCGGATCGGTCCACACCCGCTCGGTGCTGAAACCGGCTGCGTCCAGCTCGCTTTCGAGCACCTCCCGGCGGAACTTGGCGGAGATCTCGGTGCGCAGCTGCTCGCCCGCCGCGAAATCGACGGTCAGGTCGAGCTCCGGGATGCGGACGGTCATGGCCTCGGTGGCCTCCAGCCGCATCTCGATCCACTCCCGCTCGGCGTCCCAGATCGCGACGTGCGTGAACTTCTCCGGCTCGAAGTTCGCGCCCAGGCGAGTATTGAGGACGTGCAGCACATTCCGGTTGAACTCCGCGGTGATACCGGCGGCATCGTCATAGGCCGGCACCAGCACCGCCGGGTCGATGACCAGACCCGCGCCGAGCAGCAGCTGCTCGCCCGGTTCCAGCACATCCCGGATGCCGCCCAGGAATTCGGCGCGCTCGGCGGGGATCAGGTTGCCGATGGTGCCGCCCAGGAAGGCCACCATGCGGCGGCCGCCGCCGGGCAGGTTGTCCAGGGTGGCGGTGAAATCACTGACCACGCCGTGCACGCCCAGACCCGGGAACTCCGCGGCCACCTCGTCCGCGGCCATCCGCAGTGCCGACACCGAGACATCCTGCGGCACATAGCTCTTCAGCGCGCCCTCGGACTTCAAGGCGTTCAGCAGCAGGCGGGTCTTGGCCGCCGATCCCGCACCCAGCTCGACCAGCGCCTCGGCCTGCGCGATGCGCGCGATCTCGGCGACGACCCGCTCCAGCAGGGCCCGCTCGGTCCGGGTCGGGTAGTACTCGGGCAGTTCGGTGATCTTCTCGAACAGCTCGCTGCCGCGAGCGTCGTAGAACCACTTGGGCGGCAGCCACTTCGGCTGCGCGGTCAGCCCCGCTCGCACGTCCGCGCGCAACGCGGTCGTCAAATCCTCGTCGGTCAGATGGATCTCCACCGTAGCCGCAGTCATGAATCAGCCCTTCCGATCTCGATATCCAGTGGTTCCACCGCAACCCGCCCGTTCCGCACACTCACCAGCTGCCGATCGGCGACCGGCCGCCAGCGCGGATGGTCGTCGAACGGTTCCGAGGCCACCACCACGAACCTGCCGGCCTCCAACACCGACAAAGAGTGATGCCACGTCGTCCCCCACACCCCCGCCCCATTCCCCACCAGCAAGTTCAACCGCGCCCTCGGCGAGCGTGCGAGCACCGCGGCCATCAGCCGCCGCAATGCCTCCTCGGGTCGCGCGGAGTCTTCGAGCAGGCCGCGCAGGATCACCCACAGCGCTGCCGAATCCGTCAGGGATTCGGCGTCCAGTAACGGGGGTGAGTCGAATTCGGTGGCCACCGTGGTCAAGACGTGGCGCCAGTCGGGGATCGCGCCGTTGTGGCTGAAAGCCCAACGGCCGTGGGTGAAAGGGGCGCAGGCCGCCCGCTCCACCGGCATTCCCACCGTGGCCGAGCGGACCGCGGCCAGGACCGCCGTGGAGCGGATCTGGGGCAGCACCTCGTCGACGGCGGGGTCGGTCCAGATCGGCGCGGCATTGCGGTAGCGGCTGACCAGCGGATCGATTGGCGGCCCCGGGGTTTCGGGCGGGTCGCCCGGCGCGCCGCCGTGCCAGATGACGCCGGGGCCGTGGTCCGGGGCGGCGGCGTCGGGGTGATGCCACCAGGCGACGCCGAAGCCGTCGGCATTGATGGTGCCGCCGCGGCGCATGTCCCGCGGGGCCCACGATTGGGTGCGCAGGGAATGCGGGCCCTGGGTCAGCAGCGCGCCGACCGCCGTGGGCGGGCCCAGGTAGGCGAGATGTCTGCACATCACCGTTCGTCCGATCTCAGGTCCCGGGCCAGCCGGAAACCGGAGAAGATCTGACGGCGGATCGGGTGATCCCAGTTGCGGAAGGTGCCACGGGAGGCGACCTGATCGGCGCCGAAGGAACCGCCGCGCAGAACCCGGTAGTCGCCGCCGAAGAAGACCTCGGAGTATTCGCGGTACGGGAAGGCGCGGAAGCCCGGATATGCCTCGAAACCCGAAGCGGTCCACTCCCACACGTCGCCGATCAGCTGGTGCACACCCGCCGGGGACGCGCCGGCGGGGTAGGCGCCCACATCGGCCGGTTCCAGGTGGTGCTGACCGAGATTCGCCAGTGCCTCGGTGGGATCGATGTCGCCCCAGGGGTACCGGCGGGAGCGGCCGGTGGCCGGATCGAAGCGGGCGGCCTTCTCCCATTCCGCCTCGGTCGGCAGGCGCTTGCCCGCCCAATTGGCGTACGCCTCGGCCTCGAACCAGCAGACGTGCACCACCGGCTGATGCGCGCGCAGCGGCTGCATGGTGCCGAAAACCCGTCGCCACCAACGCCCCCCGGCGTCCTGCTCCCAGAACTGGGGCGCGGTCAGCCCGGCCGCCACGCGGTGTGCCCAGCCGCGCTCGGACCACAGCTCGGGGCGCTCGTAACCGCAGTCGTCGACGAAGGCCAGATACTGCTCGTTGGTGATGGGCGCGGCATCGATGGCGAAGGCGTCCACCCGCACCGGGTGCGCCGGGCGCTCGTTGTCCAGCGCCCAGGGATCGGAGTCGGTGCCCATGGTGAATTCGCCTGCGGGAATCACGACTTCACCGGTGACCGCCACCCGCGCGACCGGAGGGGGCGGGGCGGACAGCACCGCCTCGCCGGTCCGCAGCTGATGGGTGGCGAGCATGGTCTCGTCGTGCTGCTGCTCGTGCTGGGCGATCATGCCGAAGGCGAAACCGTCCTGAACCAGCTCACCGCCGCGTAAGGGGCTGTGCTCCAGCACATCCCACACCTTGTCCCGCACGGTGCCGACATAGGCGCGGGCCTGCTCCGGATCCAGCAGCGGCAGCGCGGGCCGGTCCGCCCGCGCGTGCTGGAAGGCGTCGTAGAGGTGATCGATGTCCTGGCGCACGGGTTCCCGCCCGCCCACATCGCGCACCAGCCACAGCTCCTCCTGATTGCCGATGTGCGCGAGATCCCAGACCAGCGGGCTCATCAGCCGCGAATGCTGGGCCACCAGTTCGGCCTCGTCGATGCACTCGGTCAGGCCGATGGTCCGCCGCCGCGCCCGGTCGAGCGCGTCCGCGATCCGCCCGCGCAACGCCTCGGTCTCCGCCCGATCCGATCCCGGCAAATGCTGAATTGTCATGAGAGAACTTCCGATTCGGTCGGGGTGCGGCCGCTGCGACATCGGTCGGCAGCGGCGGCCAGTTCCTTGGCCGCCTCCGGAGTGGCGGCATGGGCCGTGGCCAGGTCGAGCAGGGCCACCGCGGCGGCCCGCAGCTCCCGGTCGGCCAGCCCGCAACGGGCGGACTCGGACCAGAGCTGGGCGGTGGAGGCGGCCAGCGTCGTTGCCTCCGTGATGGTTCCGGGATCCGACAGCAGTGCGTCGAAGGCATGCACCGGCACCGACCAGCTGTCACCCGGCTGCGCGTCGAGATAGCGGACCTCGAGGTGCCCGGCCGCGCGGACCGGCGGGAAGAGGGTGGTCAGGTGATAGTCCAGATCCGCCCGGTCCGGGCGGCGGCCGATCTCCTCGTCCAGCGCCCCGCACAGCCAGTCGGCGAAGGTGGCCCCGGGCGGGGCCGACCAGTCACCGGCCTGTGGATCCGCCGACCGCACACACAACAGCGGCACATCCAGCGCCCAGCGCGCGTACCCGGTGATCGGATCGGCCCAGTCCTGCACGGGCGGCCGGGTGCGGAGCTGGTCGAGCCGCTGCCAGGCCCGCATGCGCTGGGAGGCCCAGTCGCCGGGCGGGGCGGTGTGCAGACCGGGTGAGCAGGCGAAAGCGGCCAGCAGGGCGGGGCCCACGGCATGCAGGACCTGCCAGCGGGCGGCGATCTCGGCGGGATCCGCGCCCGCGTCGACACTCACCTGGGTGGCGGCGGTGTTGCACATCATGAGCGCGCCGAACGGGCCGATGCCGGCGAACATCTGCTCCATGGCCCGGTAGCGGGGCAGCTGCAGAACACGAAGCGGCCGCCGAGTTGCGTCGGCGGCGGCGGAAATGATTCGAATTTCGCGGGATTCGAGCAGCTCCCGCAGGCGTATCGCGTCTGTCCGCAAGCGCTCGCACAGTTCGGCGGCGGTGCCGAACGGGGCACTGGACAGTTCGATCTGACCGCCGGGTTCGAGGGTGACCCGGCTGCCGCCCGGCAACGGATCGGCTGGGGAATCGGGGGAGATGGACCGTGGCGCATACGGTCCGAGGGCGTCCGCGAGGACCCTCGGGTCCGGACGCGAGTTGGTCGCCGAAAGCTCACCCTGCGCGGTGAGCCACTCGAGTTCGGCGCCGATGAGCAGCGGTGGGCCCTGCTTGAAACAGACTTTTCCGATATAAGCCTCGGCGGCGGCGCGTGACGTGAATTCGCCACCCGGCTCCGATTCGGCCAGGCCACTGTGCAGCACATCGGTCGGTGACGCTGTGACAGCCATGCCAACCTCCGTCTGATGCGGTCGCCGCTCAGGATCGGGCCGGCGACCCAAACCAGAGTAGCGAGGGACTATGACAACAAATCTGACGAAATGAAGAACACCGCAACCGATATGGTCGATTCCATGCTGGATATGGCCGGACTACGGGCCGAAACGCCCGGGTGTGAAAACCAGGTATTTCTCGACAGCGCAGGGTCGTCGCTCCCCCCGCGGATCGTCGTCGACACCACCATCGCGCACCTGCGGCGCGAGGCCGAGATCGGTGGCTACCGCGCCGCCAACGAACGCATCGACGACCTGCACGGCGTCAAGACGGCCATCGCCGAACTGATCAACGCCGACCCCGCCGCCCTGGCTCTCAGTGACAGCGCCAGCCGCTCCTGGAGCGACTTCTTCTACTCGGTCCCCCTCGCCCCCGGCGACCGCATCCTGATCTCCGGCGTGGACTACGGCAGCAATGCCATCGCCGCCCTGCAGCGCGCCCGCCAGACCGGCGCGGTCGTCGAGGCCATCCCCAGCGACAGCAGCGGCCAGCTCGACCTCGACGCGCTCGACGCCATGATCGACGAGCGCGTGAAACTGGTGTCGCTGGTGCACGTTCCGACGAATGGCGGCCTGGTGAACCCAGTCGCCGAGGCCGCCCGGATCGCACACCGGGTGGGCGCGCTGGCACTGCTGGACGCCTGCCAGTCGGCCGGTCAGCTGCCGCTCGACGTCGCCGCACTCGACGTGGACGCGCTGTCCGCGACCGGCCGCAAATGGCTGCGCGGCCCGCGCGGCACCGGCTTCCTGTACGTGCGCCCCGAACTCGCGCTGAGTCTGGAACCCGGGCGGCTCGACCTGCACAGCGCCGAATGGATCGCCCCCGACGACTACGTGCTCTCCCCCGACGCCGGCCGCTTCGAATTCTGGGAATGCTCGGTCGCGAGCCGCCTCGGACTGGGCGCGGCCGTCCGCTACCTGCTCGACCTCGGACCGTCGCAGGTGTACGCGGCGATCGCCGAACGCGCCGGATACCTGCGCAAGGCCCTGCAGGAGATCCCCGGCGTCGATGTCCGCGACCGGGGCATCCAGCACGCGGGCATCGTGTCCTTCACCGTGCACGGCCTGGAGCCCGTCCAGGTGCGCGATCGGCTGGCCGCGCAGGCCATCACGGTGACCGTCAGCCACCGCGGTTCCACGCTGCTGGACATGACCGCACGCGAGCTGAATTCGGTGGTCCGGGCCTCCCCGCACTGCTTTGTGAGCTTCGAGGAGCTGGATCGCTTCGTCGGGGCGGTCAGAACCCTGGCCTGACCGGCGCATCACGTCGTAACAGCCGGCGCACAATTCCGAAACGGCCAACAGCCCTCCCCGGAAGCGGGGATTATTTGAGGTGCTGGTTCGGCGTCTGAGGAGTCCATCGTGAGCCGATTCACCGACGAGATGTATGCCACCGCCCGCGTCTCCCAGCGGGGGCTGGTCACCGGCGAACCGGATGCGCCGGTGCGGCACGGCTGGGGCGAGATCCACGAGCTCGCGCGGCACATGGCGGGCGGGCTGGCCGCTGCCGGAATCGGCCCGGGCGACGCGGTGGGCGTGCTGGCGGGCATGCCCGCCGACATCGCGCCCGGCTGCCAGGCAGTGTGGATGCGCGGCGCCTCCATCACCATGCTGCACCAGCCGACCCCGCGCACCGACCTCCAGGTGTGGGTGCGCGACACCGAGACCGTGCTGAGCATGATCGAGGCGCGGGCGGTCATTCTGGGCGCGCCGTTCGAGATCGCGGAACCCCTGCTGCGCGAACGCGGTATCGAAGTGGTGACCTTCGAATCCATGCGCGCGGGCGAGCCGATCGATCCGGTGCCCACCGACGAGGACGATATCGCTTTGCAGCAGTTGACCTCCGGATCCACCGGCTCCCCCAAGGCGGTGCGGATCACGCACGGAAACTTCTTCGTCAATGCCTACGCCATGTTCGATCGGGTGAAATTCCAGCTCGACGACGACGTGATGATCAGCTGGCTGCCGCTGTTCCACGACATGGGCATGGTCGGATTCCTCAGCGTGCCCATGCAATTCGGCGCGGAGGTGGTGTGCGTGACGCCGCTGGACTTCCTCGCCCGCCCCATCCTGTGGGCCGAGCTGATCTCCAAATATCGCGGAACCGTCACCGCCGCACCGAATTTCGCTTACTCGCTGCTGGCGCGCCGATTACGCAATGCCGAAGACGGCGCGTTCGATCTGAGCAGCGTCCGCTATATGTGGAACGGCGCGGAACCCGTCGACGCCGACACCATGGACGCCCTCGCCGACGCCGGAAAACGGTTCGGCCTCAGCGCCACCTCCCTCACGCCGGTGTACGGCATGGCCGAGACCACGCTCGCCGTCTCCATCCCCGACCCGGGGCTCGGCCAGGTCCTCGACGTCGTCGACGCCGACCTGCTGGAAGCTCTCGGCAAGGCCGTCCCCATCCGCGACCCGGCTCACCATCACGGCAGTGTGCGCCGCCTGCCGACCCTCGGCTATCTCGTCGACAATCTCGAGGGCCGGGTGGTGGACGCCGAACGCCGGCCCCTTCCGGTGCGCAGCGTCGGCGTCATCGAATTACGCGGCCCCGCAGTCACATCCGGCTACGTCACCGTCGACGGCTTCCGCGCCGCGCAGGATCCCGAAGGCTGGCTCGACACCGGCGACCTCGGCTACTTCACCGAGAACGGACTGGTAGTGGTGTGCGGGCGCATCAAGGACGTCATCATCATGGCGGGCCGCAATATCTTCCCCACCGACATCGAGCGAGCGGCCCTGCGCGTCAAGGGCGTTCGCCCCGGCAATGCGGTCGCCGTGCGTCTCGACGTGGGTCAGAAGCGCGAAAGCTTCGCCGTCGTGGTCGAATCCAACGACCACCAGGATCCCGACGAGGTCCGCCGGATCGAACACGACATCGTGCACGCCGTCTTCTCCGAAGTGTCGGTACGGCCGCGCAGCGTGACGGTGCTCGGCCCGGGCGCGCTGCCCAAGACCTCCTCCGGCAAGCTGCGGCGCTCGGCCACCGCTACGTACCTCGGCTGACCGCCGGGCTATTCCGTTCCAGCGACCAGGAGTTCGAGGGTCAGCTTCGGCATCTCCTTGACGATGTACTGCAGCCGCCACTTGTCGCTGAACAGCGCGAGCAGGGCGCCGTCGGTGCGGGTGAAGACCTCGACACCACGCTGCCGGTTCAGCTCCTCGGCCGACTCGGCGTCGGTGCGGCGGGCCAGCTGGTAGGGCAGGTGGTCGAGCTGTGTCTCGACATTGAACTCGGATTGCATTCGGGCCGTGACGACTTCGAACTGCATGGGGCCGACCGCGGCCAGCACCGGCGACTGCTCACCGCGGGCGTCATTGCGCAGCACCTGCACCACGCCCTCGGAGTCGAGCTGGTCGATGGCCTTGCGGAACTGCTTGTACTTGCCCGCGGTCTGCGCCCGCAGCGTCGCGAAATGCTCCGGCGCGAAGGACGGGATCGGCGGGAACTCGACCTTCTTGTCCACGAACAGCGTGTGGCCCGGCGCCAGCGCCGTCGCGTTGACCAGACCGACCACGTCACCCGGGTAGGCGGTGTCGACGGTGGTGCGCTCGCGACCGAAGACGGTCAGCGCGTACTTGGTGGCGAAGGGCCGCCCGGTCTGGGCGTGGGTCACCACCATGCCGCGCTCGAACTCACCGGAGACGATGCGCATGAACGCCAGCCGGTCGCGGTGCGCGGTATCCATGCCCGCCTGCACCTTGAAGATGACGGCGCTGAAAGGCGCGGTGGTCTCGCGCGGATTCCCGTTGATGTCCTTGCGGCCGCGCGGCGGCGGCGCCAGCTCGACGAGAGTGTCGAGCAGCTGGCGCACACCGAAGTTCAGCATGGCGGAGGCGTAGATGACCGGCGAGGTGTGCCCGGCCAGGAACAGCTCCTGATCGTGGTCCTGCCCGGCGGCCGAGAGCAGCTCGCTCTCCTCGGCGGCCGTGGCCCACACCTCGCCCTCGCGCTCGGCGGCCTGATCGGGCGTGAAGTGCTCCTCGGGTGCGATGGTCGCGCCGCCCGCGGTGCGGGTGAAGTGGATGTACTCGGTGGGCGCGCCCTCCTCCCCACGGCGCAGCAGGCCGCGGAAGTCGCCGGCGATGCCGACGGGAAGGAACAGCGGGGTGGGGGTCAGGCCGATGCGCTCGATGATCTCGTCCAGCAGCTCCAGCGGCGCCTGGCCCGGACGATCCCACTTGTTGATGACGGTGATGACCGGGATGCCGCGATCGCGCGCGACCTGAAAGAGCTTGAGCGTCTGCGGTTCCAGGCCCTTGGCGGCGTCGATGAGCATGACCGCCGCGTCGACCGCGGTGAGCACGCGGTAGGTGTCCTCCGAGAAGTCGGAGTGGCCGGGGGTGTCCACCAGGTTGATCACGCAGTCGCCGTACTCGAACTGCAGGGCCGTGGAGCTGACCGAGATACCGCGTGCCTTCTCCATCTCCATCCAGTCGGAGACGGTGGACCGGCGGCCTGCCTTGCCGTGGATCGCGCCCGCCTCGGAGATCATTTTGGCGTGCAGCGCCAGCGCCTCGGTGAGCGTCGATTTACCGGCGTCCGGGTGGGAGATCACCGCGAAGGTGCGCCGCCGCGCCGCCTCGTCGGCCAGCCGACCGGCGGTAGCTGAGGTGGCAGTCGGGGAACTCACGGGGGACTCCTTTTGTGCGGACGAGGCAACCGCCCCAGGGTACGCGACCGGCCCCGCTGCCCGACCGGCCGGTCCAGCTCACTCCGCGCTGTTCACCGGTTCACACCGCGAGGTGGCGGGCGACGGCCCGCGCGACCAGCGCTTCGATATCGGTCCCCGGCGCGATCGCCTCGATACTGCGATTCCCGACCACCACCGCGATGCCGTGCAGCTGGGTCCACAGACTCAGTGCCCGTTCGTCCGCGCCGTCGGGCACGCACTCGGCGACCAGCGCCCGCCAGCGCGCGAACATGGGCAGGGTCGTGTTCACCCGCAGGTTCTCCCCCGCGCCCGCGAGCAGGTCGTGACGGAACATGAGGGTGAACATCTCCGGCCGCGCGGTCGCGAAATCGATGTAGGCCAGGCAGGTGCGCTGGACGCGGACCGGCGCCGAATCACCTTGCACCGCATCGATTTCGGCGCGCAGATCGGCGTAGCCGCGCGCGGCGATCGCCGCCAGCAGGGAATTGTGGGTGGGGAAGTACCGGCGGGGCGCGCCGTGTGAGACCCCCGCCTCCCGTGCGATGGCCCGCAGGCCGAGCTCGCCCGCTCCGACCTCCTCGAGCAGGGCGACGCCCGCGCTCACCAGACGTTCCCGCAGTGGCTCAACCGAAGTCATGCGCCACATTCTCCCGATAGGGGTAGACAGTGTCTACTCCGATCCGGTAAGAACGAAGGGTAGACACTGTCTACGAGTGCGATTCGGAGGTCTTCCATGTGGTACTGGCTGCTGAAGCACGTCTTGGTGGGGCCGGTGCTGCGGCTGCTGGGACGGCCGGAGATCGAAGGGCTGCACCACGTTCCGGACGACGGACCGGTCATCATCGCCGCCAACCATCTGGCCGTGGTCGATTCGCTCTACCTGTGCCTGGCGCTGCGCCGCAAGGTCACCTTCATCGCCAAACAGGAGTACTTCACCGGGGGCGGCTTCCGCGGCCGCGTCAATCGCTTCGTGATGAACGCCACCGGCCAGGTACCGGTGGACCGCACCGGCGGCGCCGCGGGCTCGGATTCACTGGCCGCGGCGGTCCGCATCCTGGAGTCGGGCGGCATCTGGGGCATTCACCCGGAGGGGACGCGCTCCCCCGACGGCCGCGTCTACCGCGGGCGCACCGGCGTGATCCGGGTGGCCATGCAGACCGGGGCTCCCGTCATCCCGGTCGTGCTGTCCGGCACCGATCGGGTCAATCCGCGCAATCGGCGATTCCTGCGCCCGGCCAAGGTGCGCATCTCCTTCGGCCACCCGCGCTATTTCCCGCCGGCCGATCAACAGGCCGTGCGCCGCGCCACCGACGAGCTGATGGCCGATATCGTGCGCCGCTCCGGGCGGCCCTATGTCAATTGCTACGCGACCTCATTCAAGAAGCAGGCCGCATAAAACAAAACGGCCGGTTGTTCGGATCCCGCGCAGCATCCGAACAACCGGCCGTCCGTCCGTCAGCCGACGCTGGACGCCGAACCGGTGGAAGTGGAAGTGCCTCCGCCCGCGGCGCCGAGGCCCTTCAGCAGGCTGTTGATGATGGTGGTGAGCGGGGTCAGCGAACTGCCGGTCCCCGAAGTCGAAGGCGTGGGAGTCGGCGAGGGCGGGCAATCGTTGGCCGTGACGAATTCGAGGGCGTCACCCTGACCGACCGTGTCCGCGGCGGCGAGCGGGGCGGTGAGGGCCACCGCGGTGGAGATGGCGGCGATACCCGCGGCCCCCATACCGATCCGGCGAATGCTCTTCATACATATGTCCTTATGGTGCAGCGCATTCCCCTGAGCTGGGGAATGATGCGAAACGATAGTGTGTCAAATTGCGGGAAGCAAGACCCCGAACGCCATCCGCAAGCCCCGATTTTCGAGGTGGTGGCCGCCGGACGAAAACGGCCGGTCGCCCGGGACCCAGCGGCCCAGGACAACCGGCCGCCGGCCGCCGTGTTCGTCAGCCGACGCTGGAGGCGTTGTTGCCGCCCAGGCTGCCCAGCAGATTGGAGATGAGCGGGATCAGCGTGCTCGCGCTGCCGGTCCCCGTGGTGGTCGTGGTCGAGGGGTCGGAGACGGTGACATCCACCGGACCGGAGGTGGGCACCGACTGGGAGCCGCCGGTCAGCACGACCCAGAGGTGGTGCGAGCCCGAGGTGGCCGGGGTCCACTGCACCGACGCCGTGGTGCTGCCCGAGGAGGTGGCCGAACCGACCGCCACCGTGCTGCCGCCGACATTGTCGTAGACATCGGCGGTCACGCCCGGGACGCCGGTGATGATGTTGATCGTGTACGCCGTACCGGTCGTGAAATTGCTGCCGACGACGGTCATGCCGTTGCTCGAGGTGTCGGCGGCCGCGAACGGGGCGGCGAGCGCGACGGTGGCGGAGATGGCGGCGATACCCGCGGCGCTCAGGCCGAACCGGCGGATGTTCTTCATGCAAGTTCCTTTTGCTTCGGAAGGCAGGCTACTCAGCGTGCCGAACAGATCGACTGGCCCCGGAAAGGGATTCGCGCGTATTTCCTTATGATGCAAGACATTTCCCACAGGCCAGCGAATCGGTCGAAACGCTAGCGTGTCAGTTTCTTGGAAACAAGACCATGAATATTCCTGTGTAATTCCTGGGAGTACCCGCCCGCCGGCGGCCACCGAGGGGGTGGCACAGAGCCGTTCCGCCCGCGTGTTAGAGTCTTCGGGTTGTCTCGGCGAGGGTGTGGCACCCAAACTGCCCACCGTGATCGACGCGGCTCGGCCCATACGGCCGTCCATGTTGGTCTTCGCCGACGAGCAGACCAACCTCAGCCAGGGCGGCCCAGTCGCCTGGCGACCAGCTGACATTGCAGCCCGGACGAGCCGTAGGAGTAGACAGTCATGTCCGACGTCACCATTCTCGAAGCCACCGTACGCACCGAGTTCGGCAAGGGCGCTGCCCGCCGCACCCGCCGCGACGGCAATGTCCCCGCCGTGCTCTACGGCCACAACGAGGAGCCGCAGCACCTGGCCGTGAACGCCCAGGCGTTCGCCGCCGTCCTGCGTGAGCACGGCACCAACGCCGTGCTGAACCTCGACATCAACGGCAAGAAGCAGCTGGCGCTGACCAAGTCGGTCGTCGTCCACCCGATCCGCCGCTACATCGAGCACGCCGACCTGCTGATCGTGCGTCGTGGCGAGAAGGTCACCGCCGACGTGAACGTCACCCTGGTCGGCGACGCCGCCGCCGGCACCCTGGTCACCCAGGACACCACCACCCTCTCCATCGAGGCCGAGGCCCTGCACATCCCCGAGTCCATCGAGGTCTCCATCGAGGGCGCCGAGGCCGGCACCCAGATCCTCGCGGGCCAGATCGAGCTGCCGAAGGGCGTCACCCTGGCCGGCGACGCCGAGGCCCTGATCGTCAACATCATCGCCGCCCCGGCCGCCGCCGCCGAGGAAGAGGCCGCGGCCGCTTCCGAAGCAGCCGCCGCGGAGTAACTCCTACTCCCACAACGGTTCTCGATGACCGAGGCAACAGCCGGGCCCGCGCTCGTGGTCGGTCTGGGTAATCCCGGATCCGAATACGAGCACACCCGGCACAATGTCGGTTTCCTGGTCGCCGATGTGCTCGCGGAGCGCGTCGGCGGCCGTTTCACCGTGCACAAGAAGTCCGGCGCGGATCTGCTCGAGGCCCGCCTGGACGGGCGCAAGGTGCTGCTGGCCAAGCCGCGCACCTACATGAACCTGTCCGGGCGGCCTGTCGCGGCGCTGGCCAAATTCTTCTCCGTGCCCGCCTCCGAGGTGATCGTCGTCCACGACGAACTCGACCTTCCCTTCGGCGCCATCCGTCTCAAACGCGGCGGCGGCGAGGGCGGGCACAATGGGCTGCGCTCGATTTCGCAGGCCCTCACCACCAAGGACTATCTGCGCGTCCGGTTCGGCATCGGCCGGCCACCGGGCCGCCAGGATCCCGCGGACTATGTCCTCAAGCCCTTCTCCGCTCCGGAACGCAAAGAGGTTCCGGTGATCGTCGAGCAGACCGCCGACGCGGTCGAGCTGCTGGTGCGCGTGGGGTTGGAAGCCGCACAGAACCAATTGCACTGACGCGCAACGTATTCGGCGCGCAGTGATCAGGCCCCGGTCAGCCGAGCGTGCCGGTCCCGTCCGAGCTCGGCTCGACGCGCGGCGTGTCCTCCGGATTGCGGGCGATCAGCCCCCAGCGGCTCGAAGTCAGGCGCAGACTCGGTAGATCCGAGAGGGACAACACCACTTCATAGGTGCGTTCGTATCCGGTGTGCGCGATGCGCCACTGCCCGTCGTCGCAGCGGACGTACCGGTCCGTATAAAACGCCGCGCCGCGGAGCAGCATGTTGTGACCCGGGATGAGCACGGTGTCGGCCAGGTACCAGGTGCCGGTCGCCTCGTCGCCGTCGACATCGATCTCCGGGTGGTCGCAGCGGTGCTCGGTGATGACGTGCGGGCCCAGCGTGTTACGCATGAAGGCCAGGAAGGCGTCGCGCGATTCGAACTGGAGGTACTCGCTGTAAGTGGCGGTGGCCTCCGGAATCATGGTGTCGGCGAACTCGTCCCACGCCTTCGTGTCGAGCGCGCGCAGGTAACGGAACTTCAGCCGGCTGATCGCCGCGACGGCATCGGAATCCATACCTTCAACAATCCCATCAGGTGAAGGAAACCTTCAGGGATCGGCACGGATTTGTACCGGATCGCTATCAGCCGGATACCGACTCAGCCGTTGATGCTGAAGCAGGTGTTGCAGAAATCCTCGCCGAACTCGGTCAGACGCAGACTCTTTCGCACGATTTTCGGCACGCGACCGGCCTTCTTGAGCGCCTGCTCCACGACCGGCTGCACCTCGAGCACCATGTATCGCGACAGAACGACCGGATCGTCCGAGGTCATGGTGAGACCGAGGCGGTTCAGATTGATCAGGTAGTGCCGCGAACGGTCCGGGTAGCGAACGCCGGACTGCTCCGGAACCGAGGTCAGGTCCCCCGCGACCAGCTCGGAACCGATGCCCAGCGGCCGGTTGGTGCGCACGTCCACCGATGGCTGCGGCCCCTGCAGGGCCATGAACCGCAGGATGCGGGCCTCGTCGGGGGCGAGCTGATCGAGGATCCGGTCGTAGGCCGGGTGCACGTCCTCGGTGAAATAGACGTCGGCCGAGCGAGCCAGCAACGCGTCGCCGCGCCGGCGCAGGTCATCGGTGGTGACCGAGCGGACCAGGCCGTTGGCGATGGCCGGCGGCGGCGTGCCCATGGGAGTCGGTACGTAACTGACGATCTCGCGCACCGAACCCTCGGTGACGCCGAGCGCGCTGCGCGCGATGGACCGGAGCGCCGCCCCCGTGCGCTCGGCGATATCGGCGGACGACTCGCCGTCCAGCGCGGCCTGGGTCAGCTGTTTGGTGATCTCGACGCTGGTGCCGACCGCCCACTCGGTGCCCCGCACCGCGGTGCCGACCGCCAGCCCGGCGGCCCGGAAGGCCCCGCGGATCAGGCGGGCCTCATTGCTGATCCGCCGCTGCTCCACATCCGAACTGCGTTCCACGGCACGGGGTCCCGGACGGGCCACGTCCTGCCCAGGGATCCTGTCTTCCGCCACGTCCATCTCCGAATATCGCCAGGTGAACAGAAATCGTCCACAGATTATTGCCCCCGACGGACCTTCGGGCACGTTGAACCCGCGAGCCAGACGAAGGTTACCCCAGTCCACGTGCCTCGCCGAACGACGCACATGACCCCCAACACAACTCGCACCAGGCACGATATGGATGTGGTCCCCGTCATTCTCGTGTGCCCATCGAGAGAGAGGGACATCGAGCCCGTGCAGTGTGACCGAGATCTCCGACTCAGACACTCCGCCGCTGGACTCGCTTACTTAATAGCCAGTAAGGTCCGAACCGCCGAGGGGTTGTCAACGCCAACGGCGGTGCGTTGCGGGTCGGCAGGAGGGTGTCGTGCTGGAAAGTGTCTTTGGGGTGCGTCCGACCATCCTCTTGGAATTGATCACCATCCCGTTGTTCACGGGCGTGATCGGCTATATCACCAACTGGACCGGTGTGCTGATGCTGTTCAAGCCGATCCGGTTCCACGGGTTCCGGTTGCCGGGGCTGGCGGCGCTGTTTCCATTGCTGCCCAAGCGCATTCAGGTGTTGCCATTGCTGCAGTACGACGGGCGTATCGGCTGGCAGGGGATCGTGCCGTCCCGCGCGGACAAGATGGCAAGCATCGCGGTGGACAAAGGGCTGGCGAAACTCGGCAGCGTCGCGGATTTCTATCGGGAACTGGAACCCGACAAGCTCGCTGAACACTTTGTTGAAATTGCGGACCTTCAGATTCGTGACATTGTCGAGGACATCCTCAAACGCGAGCATCCGCAGCTCTGGTACAACCTGCCGACCGGTCTGCGGGAGATGGTCCACAGCCGGGTGCGCGAACAGTTGCCGGATATTCTCCGGGAACTCACCGATGAACTCGGCAAGAACATCGATCAGTTGCTGGACGTCAAGTCCATGACCATTCGCTACTTCCAGGCGCGGCCGCAGATGCTGAACTCGGTGTTCCAGGTGCTGGGGGCCAAGGAACTGCGATTCATGCAGAACTTCGGTTTCTACTTCGGCGCGCCCATGGGTCTGGTGCTGGTCGCCATCCTGCACCTCACGAGCTGGTCGTCGCTGGTGGTGCTGCCGGTCGGCGGTGTGATCATCGGCTGGGTGGTCAACTGGATCGGCATCAACCTGATCTTCGAACCGGCCTACCCGAAGTGGTGGTGCCCGTGGCGGCAGGGTCTGCTGATCAAGCGGCAGGGGGAGATCACCGAGGGCTACGCGGCCCTGGTGGCCAGCGAGATCATGACCGTCGCCAATATCGGCGACGAGCTGCTCAACGGGCCGCGCGCCGACCGCACCATGCAGATGCTGCAGGACACCCTCAAGCCGGCGGCCGACCGGGCACTCGGCCCGGCCCGGTCGGTGGTCAAGTTCGCCCTGGGCAGCCGCGAGTACGACTCGCTGCAGGACACCTTCACCTCCGAGGCCATGACGATCGCGCCGATCGCCTTCGCCGACCCCGCCTTCAATGTGCAGCAGGGCAAACAGGTGCAGGAGTACATCGCCAAACAAATGTCGGCGCTGCCCCCGCCGGAGTTCGTGGACATGCTGCGTTCGGCCATCAAACAGGACGAATGGCTTTTGTTTGTCCATGGCGGCGCGCTGGGCCTCTTCGCCGGTTACGCTCACCTTCTGATCTTCGGAACAGGAGTGGCCACCTCATGGATATGACCGACTCGTCCACCGGTGTGCGCGCCGAATCAGGTTCGGGCGAGGACGATCCCGCCGCTACCGGCACCGCAATCGCTGTTCGGGAGGCCGCGCCGCTGCCGGTGCCGGTCTCCGAGGGCGAGCGGCGAGGTTCGGCCGGACCGGTACGCGCCGCCACCGGAGTGGTACGAGTCGCCATGTCCGCCGCGGTCGAGGCCGGCTTCTGGAGCGTGCAGACCGCGCTCGGCGTGACCTCGGTGGTGCTGCGCGGCAGCATGGCCGGGCAGCCGCCGCGCGAGATCCTCTCCGATGCCGGTGCGCAGGTGCGGCATTCGGTCCGGCAGGCGCTGGGCGTGACCGTGCCGGATGCCGACGAGAGCGCCACCGAAGCCAGTCCCGCCAGCGTGCTGCGCGCCCGCGGCGCCGAATTGCTGCGCCGCTCGGCCGATTTCCACACCGAGGACGACAACCACCACCACACCGCCTACGCCCGGATTCTGGGCGAGCTCGCGCCCGACGAGGCGCGCGTGGTGCGGCACCTGTACCTGGACGGCCCGCAGCCCGCGATCGAGGTGAAGACCGGACGGACGGCCTACCGCGGCGTCTTCAATCTGCTGGGTGAGGATGCGGCGCTGCGGTATCCGAACCGGATCGACGAATATCTGACGAATCTGGACCGGCTGGGCCTGATCGACGTCACCCGCGAGGCGCTGGGCAATCCGAACCGCTACCAGCTGCTGGAAGCCATGCCGGAGGTGCGCCGGCTGCTGAAGCGGGCCGGCTTCGGCACCAAGGTGATGTACCGGACCATCGAATTGACCTCGTTCGGCGCGGGATTCACCCGCACCTGCCTCCCGGTACCGTCGCTGGACTCGCAGATGCTCGAACACCACGGATGAGGCTGGCCGTCACGTCCCATATGTGCGTATGCCAGGGCGACAACTGATTTCGCAACGGTTGGGGCAATTCGCCGGGTACATCCGAAATCGGTTCGCTCCCAACCGCCGGCACGGCAGCGCAGCGGGCAACGGCTTCCAGCCGCCCGCTGAGGTCCCGGGGAGGCGGGCTAGCC
>NZ_BAGC01000050.1 GCF_000308655.1 Nocardia niigatensis NBRC 100131
GAGCGGCGGGCTGGACATCGCCGCTGGCCGAGCCGGCCGCGGTGATGATGGAACCGAAGACGCCCAGAGCGAGGGCGGCGGCGCCGGCCGTGCGAGCGGTGGCAACCATCTTGCTACGTCTGGCGGGGCAGCTGAGAGCAGTCATAACATTCTTGGGCATGGCGAATTTGGATTCCTGTTCGGTTTCGGGCTCGCAGGCCTGAAGAAGGCAGCGCACGACCAGGGCACGCGTCTCACGACGCTCACCCGAACGCTGCGATCGGTTCTGGATTCTGTTGTGAAACCCGTTACGGGTCACTGGAATTGGCGCACTCCGTGGAGTACCGCAGAGGTGTTCGCGACCTTCCGGCCGCAGTGCCTCATCGCACCGATGTGGTGATCACGTTCCGCATGTGTGTTCACATCTCCTTGCGCCATTCAGACTTGCGGTCTGTTTCCGACAAGGTCACAGCTTGATTGCGCGTTGTTAACACAGCCTGAATCAAAGATGAACGGACAGTGAACTAGCCCGCTGGACACCTTCGGTACCTGCATCAATACATGCGCTGACCTGGTGACTCAATTCGAAACACAAAGTGTTTCAGATCACAGATTAATTTAGCCCCAAGATCGCGATATACCGACATTTGCCCGATTTCGCGGCGATTCATCGGCGTTTCGCATTGCGCAAGTAACAGTTCAGCAAATCACATTGGTTATCTCGAACAACATTCGTCACATTTGTCACGCGAAATAACGGCGTCGCGATGTAACCCGCCGAGGTATCTCCGATGTCCCTGCTGAGAACCATCGAGACAGAGTCGAGATGTCCCTGCTGACAGCCGTTTTCTCCGTGTCCCGCCGCAACCTGATCACCGTGCCCGTGCTGCTGACCGGCGCCGCGGTCGCCGTCGCGCTCGGAATAGCCGGAACCCACTACCGACCCGGCACCCAACCCCTGCCCACCTGGGGTTTCTCCGCGCCCCAGATCTTCAAGGCGTATCTGAGCACCGTCGTATTGGCGCTGATCGGCGGCCAGTTGCTGACGGCCGTCTGGATCTATCGCTTCCACGCGCCCCGATCGGTCCACATCTACCACCGGCTGTCCGGCGGGCCGGCTTTCCTGCTCAGCCTGCCGGTGGCCTGCTACTGCCTCTACAGCTTCGGCTTCCAGTTCGGCCGGGGCGTGACCGAGCGGGTCATGGTGCACTCCATCGCCGGCGTGGTCTTCTACGGCGCCTTCGCCTCGAAGATGCTGACGCTGCGCCTGAAGCGGACTCCGGGCTTGCTGCTGCCGCTGCTCGGCGGCCTGGTGTTCGCCAGCTTCGTGCTGGCATGGACGCTGGCGTCGCTGTGGTGGTTCCGTACCGTCGGATTCGCGAAATGAGCGATTATGGCGACAGCGCAGTTATCTCGCATTTCTCGCGTTGTGATCTCGAATGCGGAATTGGATCCGCTTGTCCCAGACCATGAATACCGGCCGCGAATAGCGGTCCGCCCACCGGAACCAGGCGCGGTTCCGGTGGGCGGCAAATATTCGGCTTCGATCTAGGAGAGGGCCCCGGTGCTCAGGAATCCGAGCAGATCGTGTCGGGTGATGACACCGACCGGCTTGCCGTCCTCGACGACCATGAGGGCGTCGGTGGACTCGAGCAGCTTGGTGGCCGCGGAGACCGGCTCGCCCGCGCCGATGAGCGGGAAGGCCGGGCTCATGTGCTGGGCGACCGAGTCGGTGAGCTTGGCGCGCCCCTCGAACACCGCCGACAGCAGATCGCGCTCGGTGACCGAACCCGCGACCTCGCCCGCCATCACCGGCGGCTCCGCGCCGACCACCGGCATCTGCGAGACGCCGTACTCGCGCAGGATCTCGATGGCGTCGCGCAGCGTCTCCTGCGGGTGGGTGTGCACCAGGTCCGGCAGCTCACCGGACTTGCCGCGCAGCACATCGCCCACGTGCACCTCGGTGGTCGAACCGTCGAGACGCGAGCGCAGGAAGCCGTAGGAGCTCATCCACTGGTCGTTGAAGATCTTGGACAGGTAGCCGCGACCGCCGTCCGGCAGCAGCACGACCACCACCGCGTCCGGATCGCGCTCGGCGACCTTGAGCGCCGCCACCACGGCCATACCGCAGGAGCCACCGACGAGCAGGCCCTCCTCGCGGGCCAGGCGCCGGGTCATCTCGAAGGAGTCGGCGTCGGAGACGGCGATGATCTCGTCCGGGATCTCCGGGTCGTAGGCGGTGGGCCAGAAGTCCTCACCGACACCCTCGACCAGGTACGGGCGACCGGTGCCGCCGGAGTAGACCGAGCCCTCCGGGTCCGCGCCGATGATCTTGACCTTGCCGCCGGAGACCTCCTTCAGGTACCGGCCGGTGCCGGTGATGGTGCCGCCGGTGCCGACGCCCGCCACGAAGTGGGTGATCTTGCCCTCGGTGTCGCGCCAGATCTCGGGACCGGTGGTCTCGTAGTGCGATTCGGGGCCGCCCGGGTTGGAGTACTGGTCCGGCTTCCACGCGCCCGGGATCTCGCGCACCAGACGGTCGGAGACGTTGTAGTAGCTGTCCGGGTCCTCCGGCGCGACCGCGGTCGGGCAGACCACGACCTCGGCGCCGTAGGCGCGCAGCACGTTCCGCTTGTCCTCGCTGACCTTGTCCGGGCAGACGAACACACACTTGTAACCGCGCTGCTGCGCGACCAGGGCCAGGCCCACACCGGTATTGCCGGACGTCGGTTCGACGATCGTGCCACCGGGCTTCAGCAGCCCGGCCTTCTCGGCAGCGTCGATCATCTTGACGGCGATGCGGTCCTTCGAGCTGCCGCCCGGGTTCAGGTACTCCACCTTCGCCGCCACCAGTCCCGAGTTCGGACCCACCACGGAGTTCAACCGGACGAGCGGGGTGTTTCCGATCAGATCGACGACATGGTTAGCGATGCGCATACCCCTCATCGTTGCAGAAAGGAGATACGCGCCCACGCGCACGTCGGCGATATCACCGCGCCGCGAACTACGATCGGCGCTATGAGGATGCCGACGAGCTTGCCCGCCGCCGCCCTGCTCGCCACCTCCGGCCTCGCGACCATGATCGTCGCGGCCGCGCCCGCTGAGGCCACTACAGTCGAATTTCCGCAGGTCCCGAGCGTTTATCACGATGCGTTGATCTGCGGCGGCAATATCCGATCCTGGGCCGACACCGACCCGCAGTGGCACGGCCGGGCCATCCTCAACATCCAGGCGCTGCCGGTCGCCGGGTTCGATCCGGGCGAGTACAGCTTCGCCCCGCAGTGCATCACCGTGGCCACTGTCGCCTGGCGGAACATGGACACCGGCGCTGCCGGCGAATATCGGGTTCCGGTGCTGGCGGGCTTCTACGGCAGTGAGCACTACGCGCTCTTCCAGGACACCGGGCCGGGCCACGTCATCGTCACCGTCTACACCGACATGCCGAACATCCCGGCGCACAGCGCTTTTGACGTGCCCGCCTGACAGTGAGCGATATCCCACAGTTCATCAGGTGAGATACCGGCATACCGGATGTTTGAGCCACAACACACCCGTCGTAAATTCGAAGAGGATCACCCCAGCAAAAAAGGAGTCCTCATGGCTGAGGCCGTCATCGTTTCGTACGCCCGCTCGCCCATCGGCCGCGCTGGCAAGGGTTCTCTGGTGAGCATGCGACCGGACGACCTCGCTGCGCAGATGGTGCGCGCTGCCCTCGACAAGGTGCCCTCGCTCGCCGTCTCCGACATCGACGACCTGCACCTGGGCTGCGGCCAGCCCGCCGGTGAGGCCGGCTTCAACATGGCGCGCGCCGTGGCGGTGCAGCTGGGCTACGACACCCTGCCGGGCGTCACCGTCAACCGCTACTGCTCGTCGTCCCTGCAGACCACCCGGATGGCCTTCCACGCCATCAAGGCCGGCGAGGGCGAGGTCTTCATCTCCGCCGGTGTCGAGACCGTTTCGCGCTTCCCGAAGGGCACCGCCGACGGCTGGCCGGACTCGCACAACCCGCTGTTCGCCGACGCCGAGGCCCGCACCAAGGCGACCGCCGAGTCCAACGCCACCTGGACCGACCCGCGCGAGAACGACATCCTCCCGGACGTCTACATCGCCATGGGCCAGACCGCGGAGAACGTCGCCACCTACACCGGCATCTCCCGCGAGGACCAGGACCACTGGGGCGTGCGCTCGCAGAATCGTGCCGAGGAGGCCATCAAGTCCGGCTTCTTCGAGCGGGAGATCACCCCGGTGACCCTGCCCGACGGCACCATCGTCACCACCGACGACGGCCCGCGCGCCGGCACCACCTACGAGAAGATCTCGCAGCTGAAGCCGGTCTTCCGCGAGAACGGCACCATCACCGCGGGTAACGCCTGCCCGCTGAACGACGGTGCGGCCGCGCTGGTCGTCATGTCCGACACCAAGGCCAAGGCGCTGGGCCTGACCCCGCTGGCCCGCATCGTGGCCACCGGCGTCTCCGGCCTGTCCCCGGAGATCATGGGTCTCGGCCCGATCCAGGCGGTCCGCAACACCCTGAAGAACGCGGGCATGACCATCGGCGACCTCGACCTGTACGAGATCAACGAGGCCTTCGCCGTGCAGGTGCTGGGTTCGGCTCGCGAGCTGAACATGGACCTGGACAAGCTGAACGTCTCCGGTGGCGCCATCGCCCTCGGCCACCCGTTCGGTATGACCGGTGCCCGCATCACCGCGACCCTCATCAACAACCTGCAGACCCAGGACAAGCAGTTCGGCCTGGAGACCATGTGTGTCGGTGGCGGCCAGGGCATGGCGATGATCATCGAGCGCCTGAGCTGATAGCTCGAACCTGAGCGGGCCGTCCGACCTGATGGTCGGGCGGCCCGTTTCCTTTGGCGGGCTGAGCCCCTCAGTTTTACCCTGCGGGTAATCGACTTCGTTCCTGGCGGACGGAAATATCAAGGGCAGCAAAGCAATCCGACCAAGGAGTCCGAAATGCCCGCCTACGCCATCGCCAATCTGTGGGACGTCGACCTCAATGCCGAGATCGTGGAATACCTGGAGCGGATCGACGGAACGCTGGCACCGTTCGGCGGGAAGTTCATCGTCCACGGCGGCACCCAGCGGGTGATCGAGGGCCCTGCGGACACGGTCGTGATCGTCATCGAATTCCCCGACTACCCGGCCGTGACCGGCTGGTACGAGTCGGCCGCCTATCAGGAGATCCTGCCGCTGCGGCTCCGGAACTGTTCCAGCGTCGGCGTTCTCGCCGCGGACTGCGGCGAGAATCACGTCGCCACCGACGTCCTGAAGGAGGTGGTGACCAACGAGTGAACGCTCTCGGGCCGGCTACACAGCAGTGGGCGGGCACCGGATTCCGATGCCCGCCCACTCGGGTATTCAAGCTGTGCGTCAGCCCTTCCCGGACTACCTGTCCTGGAAGTAGCTCAGCAGGCGCAGGATCTCGAGGTACAGCCAGACCAGGGTGACGGTCAGGCCGAAGGCCACGCCCCAGGCCGCCTTCTCCGGCGCCTGGGCCCGGATGAGCTGGTCGGCGGCGTCGAAGTCCAGCAGGAAGCTGAAGGCCGCGACACCGATGACCACCAGGCTGAAGATGATCGAGAGGGTGCCGCCCGAGCGCAGTCCGAAGCCGTCCGTGGTGAAGATGCTCGCGACCAGGTTGCCGAGCATCAGCACCAGGATGCCGATCATGGCGCCGACGATCATGCGGGTGAGGCGCGGGGTGACGCGGATCGCGCCGGTCTTGTAGACCACGAGCATGCCGAAGAACACGCCGAAGGTGCCGAGCACCGCCTGCGCGATCAGGCCCGAGCCGCCGACGCCACCGATCTGCACATTGGTGAACAGGAACGAGAACGAGCCCAGCAGCAGGCCTTCCAGCGCCGCGTAGGTGAGCACCAGCGCCGGGTTGTCCTGCTTGCGGCCGAAGGTCATGACCATGGCGATCGCGAAACCACCCAGGCCGCCGACCAGTAGGAACAGCATGGCGAGGCCGTGGTTGGCCGAGGTGAGCGCGTAGGACAGGATCGCCGTCAGGGTGACCACGCCGAGGGTGATGCCGGTCTTCTGCACGACATCGTCGATGGTCATCGGGCGGGTGGTGGGCACGGCCGGCTGGTAGGGCTGCTGGTAGCCCGGGTACTGCGGCTGCTGACCGTACGGGTTGTTGGAGAACTGTCCGGCTCCAGGCGCCGCGCCGAAGCCGGCGTAGCCGCCCTGCTGCGGCTGCAAGTTCCGGAAGACCGGGTTGGATGTGGAGCGCATTTCCGTGCGTCCCTTTCTGGAGTCGCGGCTCACGGCGGTCGTGGCCATTGAAGCTACTCGTCCAACGCGCTGTGGGGGTCCGGAGTTCCCGAACCCCCACAGATCGGACGGATCGGACTTTACCTTAGCTTTACCGAACGCGCCGCCCGCTGAGCCGTGGTCCGGCCGCCCCGCAGGCTTGTCTCAGCCCAGCTGACTCATCACGCGAGTCGCGATGAGCTCCAGGTGATCCAGATCCGACAGATCCAGAATCTGCAGGTAAACCCGCCTGGTACCGGCGATCTCGGCATAGCGGCCGATCTTCTCGACCACCTCGTCCGGGCTGCCGGCCAGACCGTTGGCCTTCAGCTCGTCCACCTCACGGCCGATGGCGGCCGCCCGGCGCGCCACCTCGGCATCGCTCGCGCCGACGCAGGCGACCAGCGCATTGGAGAAGATGATGTCGTGCGGATCGCGGCCGATGTCCTTGGCGGCCTTGCGGACTCGCTCGAATTGGTCGGCGCTGGCCGCGGCGGACTGGAACGGCACGTTGAACTCGGTCGCGTATCGCGCGGCCAGGCGCGGGGTGCGCTTGGCGCCCATGCCGCCGATGATGACCGGGATCCGCGACTGCGCGGGCTTGGGCAGGGCCGGGGAATCGGTGAGCGTGTAGTGCTCGCCGGCGAAGGAGAAGGTCTCGCCGGCGGGCGTCGCCCACAGGCCGGTGACGACGGCCAGCTGCTCCTCGAAGCGCGGGAACTTCTCGGCCGGAAACGGAATGCCGTAGGCGGCGTGCTCGGCCTCGAACCAGCCCGCGCCGAAGCCGAATTCGACGCGGCCCCCCGACATGGCGTCGACCTGGGCCACCTCGATGGCGAGCACGCCCGGGTGCCGGAAGGTGGCGGAGGTGACCAGAGTGCCCAGCCGGATACGGCGGGTCTCGCGGGCCAGGCCGGCCAGGGTGATCCAGGCATCGGTGGGGCCCGGGAGGCCGTCGACGTCGCCCATCTTCAGATAGTGGTCGGACCGGAAGAAGGCGTCGTAGCCGAGGTCCTCGGCGGTCTGGGCCACGGTGCGCAGGGTGTCGTAGGACGCGCCCTGCTGCGGTTCGGTGAAGATTCGAAGATCGATTCGTCCCATGTGCCTATTGTTCGGCGTCGTGCAGGCCGCGCACCGAACGGGTCACCGTGAACTTGCGATTGCGGCCCATCACATCGGTTCGGCCGACCATGCGCTCCATGACACCCCGGTAGTTGAGGTGCGTGTTGTAGACCGTCCACAGCTCCCCGCCGGGCCGCAGCACGCGGCCGGTCTGCTGGAACATCTTGATGGCCGAACCGGTGTGCACGGCCGCGCCGACGTGGAAGGGCGGGTTGCACAGGACCAGGTCGGCGCTGTTGTCGGGGACTCCGGACATGGCGTCGTCCTGTAGCACGGTGATGCGGTCGGCGACACCGTTGGCTGCGGCGGTGGCGCGGGTGGAGGCGACCGCTGCGGCGGATTGGTCGGTCGCGGTCACCCGGATGCCGGGGCGGGCCTTCGCCAGGGCGACCGCGAGAATGCCGGTGCCGCAGCCCAGATCGATGGCATCGCGGGCATCGGGCTTCATCCGCTTCAGGTGGTCGAGCAGGAAGCGGGTGCCGATGTCCAGGCGCGGGCCGGAGAAGGCCGCGCCGTGGGCCACCACCTCCAAGTCCTGGTCGTCGAGCCGGTTGCGGATCGGAAAGCGGGGCTCACCAACGGGTTTGGGCTCGGAGGCGAGCAGGATGCGGGACTTCTGGCGGCCGCGGGTGGCGCGCACCGAGCCGAAGGACTCGGCCAGCACCTCGTTCATGGCGGGGGTCAGGTATTTGTCGCGGCCGCCGGCGAAGACCTCGACCTCGGGTGCGGCCCAGCGTGCGATGGCCTCGGCGGTTTCGGCCAGGCCGGACAGCGCGCGGGGCAGCCGCCACAACACCACGCGGACATCGGAGAGCAATGCCTCGCCCAATTCCCGGGTCGAAAAGCGATCAGCGAGACCGACAATTCGGGCATTGTTGGCGAGGGCCAATTCACCGGTGAGCAAATCCTGATGCACCCGGACCTCGTGCAGGTCGTGCGCGGCGGCAGCCCCGAGCGTCAGGGCCCCGTAGCCGTCGTCGATCACGGCCACCCGCCCATCTCCGGCGGCGGCCAGCGAATCGGCGGCGACATCCAGCATGAGGCGGTCCGCGGCATCGACCGCGAACAGGTTCACCGCTTCGACATCCGGATACCGCCGTAACTGGCGCAATACGTCCTCGACCTCAACCACACCTACAGTGTGCTAGATCATTGCCGGGTTATTCCATTCGGCACGGTCGGCGGTCATTTGCCGGAATTGACCGAGCCCGGCACTATTCTGCGATTCCGCAAATCACATGTCGATGTTGTTCACGCAGAATGGATTTCCGAGGTGTCGTCCGCGCGCCGGGGCATGACGGCCGCCGCGCCGATGAGCACCACGGCCATGGCGGCCACGCCCACGAACACCACGTGCACGGCCCCCGCGAGTTCCGACGCGACCGGATGGCCCGCGCCGCCGAGGCGGGCATTGACCAGCGCGCCGAACACGGCCACGCCCACCGCACTGCCCAGCGAGCGGGTGAACATATTGGTGGCGGTGACCACGCCGCGCTCCGACCATTCGGCACTGGCCTGGGCGGCGATCAGGGTCGGGCTGGCCACCAGGCCCATCCCCATGCCGACGATGAAACAGCCGATCGCCAACTGCCACAGGCTCGATCGCGCGTCCACCACCAGCAGCGACGACGCGCCGACCACGGCCAGCAGGGCGCCGATCACCGCCGTCGCCCGGAAGCCTATGCGCAGGTACACGTTTCCGGCCTGCGACGCCGATACCGGCCAGCCCAGGGTGAGCGCGCCGACGGTGAGTCCCGCGATCAACGCCCCGCTCCCCAGCACGCCCTGCGCGAAGGTCGGCACATAGGAGGTGAGGCCCAGCAGGATCGCGCCGACCAGCAGTGAGGCCAGACTGCTGGCCACGACGATGCGGCGGGTGAAAACCCACAGCGGCAGAATCGGATTCGCGGCCCGCCGCTCGACCAGGCCGAATACCGCCAGCGTCAGGCCGCCGCCGAGGAACAGCGCCAGGCTGGCGGGCGAGCCCCAGGACCACGCCTGACCGCCCTCGAGCAGCGCCAGGATGAGCGCGCCGGCCCCGACGGTGAGCAGCGCGGCGCCGAGGTAGTCGATCCGATGGCTCTGCCGCGGAGCGCTTTCGGTGAAGTTCCGCATGATCATCCACGCCGCCAGCGCGGCCAGCGGCAGGTTGATCAGGAAGATCCACCGCCAGCTGACGTATTCCGAGAACACCCCGCCGAGCAGTGGTCCCAGCACCGACGAGGTGGCCCACACGCTGGCCAGATACGCCTGCACCTTGGCCCGTTCCGGCACCGTGTAGATATCGCCCGCGATGGTCATCGAGATCGGGCTGACGGCCCCGGCCCCGATGCCCTGTACCGCCCGGAACGCGATCAGCGCGGGCATGCTCGTCGCCAGCCCGCACAGCAGCGACCCCACCGCGAAGGCCCCGATGCCGAACAGCATCACCGGCTTCCGCCCCACCATGTCGGCGAGCTTCCCGTAGATCGGCACCGTCACCGCCTGCGCCAGCAGGTAGATGCTGAAAAGCCAAGGGAACTGCGCGAACCCGCCCAGCTGATCCGTGATCGTCAGCACCGCGGTCGCAATGATGGTCGAGTCCAGCGCCACCAGCGACGTCGACAACATGAGCGCCGCGAGAATCGGCCCCCGCTCCGACCGCAACCCGATCGACGACTTCACATCAGTAGCCGTCATCGGCGACCCCTTCCCTCAACCCAACTCACTCCATGAGTCGAACGCACGGCCGGGACCGCTATTCCGCTGCGGGACAAACACGCGCCAACACTCCGTGGGTCTCCGCCCCGACGCACTCTGCGACGGAGAGCCGAAAGACCGACCGGCTCGCTCCGACGAGACGTCGACCCACGGACCTGTTCGGCTACATCCCGTCGACAGTGAGCCGACAATGCTCAGCAGATCGCCTTCCCCGGGTTTCGGAGTTACGAACGCGGGCGACCGGTTTCGACCCGGACGCCCGGCCCGGGTCAGAGAGAGGCGGCTAGTTCGCGGAGGACGGGGAGGCTGACGGAGCCTGAGCCGAGGACCTTGTCGTGGAAGGATTTGATATCGAAGGCGGATCCCAGGCGATCGGTGACGAGGGTGCGCTGGCGGCGGATCTCGAGCTGGCCGACCTTGTAGGCGACGGCCTGGCCGGGCATGGCGATGTAGCGATCGATTTCGACGCGGATCTCCTCCAGGCCGACCGGGGCATTGGCGGCCATGAAGTCGACGGCCTGCCGGCGGGTCCAGCCTTTGGCGTGCAGGCCGGTGTCGACGACGAGGCGGCAGGAGCGCCAGGAGTCGGCGGCCAACATGCCGATGCGGGTGAGATCGTCCGGGTAGAGGCCCATTTCGTCGGCGAGGCGTTCGGTGTAGAGCGCCCAGCCTTCGACGAAGGCGGTGTTGGAGAAGGACATGCGCTGGAAACGCGGGAGATGGTCCAGCTCGTTGGCGATGGTGAGCTGGAGGTGATGGCCGGGGATGGCCTCGTGGTAGGCGACCGCGGCGGTCTCATAGCGGTTGCGGCTCTTGGGTTCCCGCAGGTTGACGTAGTAGGCGCCCGGACGGGAGCCGTCGGCCGCGGGCGTGAAGTAGTAGGCGGCGGGAGCGTCCGCGGCCAGGAAGTCGGGGACCGGGAGGATGTCGCACGACTCGCGCGGGAGCCGGCCGAACCAGTTGCCCATCTCTGCCTGCGCGGCGGCCAGATACGCGCGGGCGTCGGCCATGATCTCCTCGCCATCGCCGTAGCGCAGCGCCGAATCCTCGCGCAGGCGAGCGAAGATGGCGGTCTGATCGGCGAGGCCGAACAGGCGGCCGCCCACCTCTTCGTATTCGGCGCGCAGGCGGGCCAATTCGTCCAGGCCGAGCTGGTGGATCTCGTCCGCGCCCAGGTCGGGCAGCGTGGTGTGGTGGCGCAGCAGACGGCGGTAGATGTCAGCGCCGTCGTCGCCGAGCCAGCACAGGCCTGGCTTGTCGTCGGGGCGCGAGACGGGTTCCAGCTCGGTGGCCAGCGCCGCCCGGTAGGCGGCGAAGGCAGGCCGGATGACCTCCCGCGCGACCTCGGTCAGCGCTGCGCGCCACGCGGTTTCGCCGTCCCAGTCCGCCGGTCCGGCCATGGTGACGAACGGGTCGTCGGCCAGGTCGGAGGCGAGGTAGCCGTCGAGCTGATGGAGCGAGCGTTCGATGGTGATGTGCGCGGGCGTGCGCCCGGCCGCGAGCCCCGCCCGGAACCGCTCCACGGCCTGGTTCATCAGGGTGCCGAACTGCCGGTAGCGCTGCACCAGCCGCTCCGCGTTCTCCGGCTGGGGCGCGTTCACCAGTGGGGCCATGGTCAGCATCCCCGCGTGTACGCCGGTCATCTGATCAGAGGCCATCTCGGCGGGCCGCCACTCCAGATGCGAGACCGCCGAGGCCAATTCGGTGCGCAGCAGGCTGCGCGTGGTCCGGTCCTCGTCACCCAGCCGTGCCGGGTCCAGCGCGTCCACCTCGGCCAGCAGCCCCCGCCACGTGCCGAGCAGCCGCTCCTCCGCCGCGACGGACAGATCTTCGATGCGATCGTCGAATCGCCTGTCCCCCAACAGGGTCGCCTCGCTGGGCGCGGACTCCAGCAGGGCGTCCCAGTACCGGTCGGCGAGTGCGATGAGTTCCTCGTGCGCGTCCATGTCGACCATCATGCCCGCGCCCGTCGCCGCCGTGCGGCCGCAAGGAAACTTCGCACCCCCAGCGGCAGCGCCGCTCTTCAGCGGCGCGGTGGAACCGGAATGCGCATCAGATCCTCGGCCATCACGATCTCCCCGTCGAAATGGGCACGGGCATCGGCCAGATGCTGATCCAGGGTGCGATAGCGCTGCGAATAGTGGGTCAGGACCAGCGTGCGGACCCCCGCCTGTGCGGCCACCCGCGCCGCCTGCCCCGCCGTGAGATGCCCGTATTCGACGGCCAAGAGCTCATCGGCATCGATGAAAGTGGCTTCGATGACCAGCATGTCCACGCCCTGCGCCAGGTCGTAGACCCCGTCGCAGAGCCGGGTGTCCATGACGAACGCGAAACTCTGCCCCGGCCGCGCTTCGCTCACCTGGTCGAGGGTGACCGTGCGCCCGCCGATCTCGACCACGCCGTGCCGCTGCAGTTCACCCACGACCGGCCCCGACAATCCCAGTTCGCGCAGCCGCTCGGGAATGAACCGCAGACTGTCGGGCTCGTCGAGCCGATACCCGAACGACTCGACCGGATGCGACAGCCGTGCCGCGCGCAGCGTGAAATCGGCCCCCGGCGGCGGCAGTTCACCGTTCTCGGCGATCGGATGCGGTTGCAGTTCCACCCGCCGGTTGTGCGCCGAGGAATCGATGAGCCGCTCGTAGAAGATCTCACCGGACGCCGGGAAGTAGACGTCCACCGGATGCAGCGCCCCGTCGAGGCTGATGCGGCCCAGTACACCGGGCAGGCCGAAACAGTGGTCTCCATGGAAGTGCGTGATGCAGATGCGGGTGACGCCGCTGGCGGCCACGCTCGCGAAGCTCATCTGCCGCTGGGTGCCCTCCCCCGGGTCGAACAGCAATCCCTCGCGGTCCCAGCGCAGCAGATACCCATTGTGATTGCGCTGTTTGGTCGGTACTTGGCTGGCCGTCCCCAGAATGACCAGTTCGCGCTGTGACACGGCCGTCAGGCTACCGCCCATGCCGCCGATCCTCGCGGTGGCGAGTCGGGCGCGTCCCCGCGAGAATACCGACAGGGGGTATCCCATCGGGGGCAGGCGGCGGGTCCGTAGAATGACCGCCGTGATCGAACAGCAGCCCCCAGGCACCCGGTTCATCCGGGCCTTCGGGCTGCTCGCGCTCCTGTCCGGGCTGGTGGCCATGCACGCGCTGGTGCTCGGCATGAGCCATGACGGCATGGCCGGCGACCACTCCACACCCGCCCGGAGCGCGGCGACCGTCCTGACCGGGCACATGCACGACGCGATGCCGATGGCGGGTATCGCCCCCATGGTCATGTCCTCGGCTCTGGATGAGGACAACGGCATGTCCATGACCGGCTGCGGCGGCGATTGCGGCAGCGGTCACGCCGGAATGCACGGCTGCCTGTTCGTGCTCGCCGCACTCCTGCTCGGTCTCGGCCTGGCCCTGCTGGGCTGGGTCGGTCGCGGTCGTCGCGATGCCGCATCCCGGAAACTGCGCCGTCCGCGCGCGAACCACGCCCGTCCACCTCCGTGGACGGTGCTCTCCCTGGCCGACCTGGCGATTCTGCGGATCTGATGGGCCGCCGCTGCCGCGTATCCCCCACGCGGAAGCGGGTTTTCGCATGCCCTTTCCCTGATTCGCCAGTAATCATCAAGGAGTTCAACCATGTTCAGCACCCGGATCAAGCTCGTCCTGATCGCCGGCACCGCGGCCACCGCTCTCCTCGCCGCGGGCTGCGGCGGCAATGACACCGACACCTCGAAGGCCACGCCGTCCTCGACCACCATGGCCATGGATCACGGCGGCATGCCCGGCATGGATCGCGGCACCGGCACCTCGACGCCGGCCGCCACCCGCAGCGACTTCAACGACGCCGACGTCACCTTCCTGCAGATGATGTACCCGCATCACGCGCAGGCGGTGGAGATGGCGAAGCTGGTGCCGACCCGCTCGCAGAACCAGCAGTTGATCACCCTGGCCACGGCCGTCGAGCAGGCGCAGTCGCCGGAAATGCGGCAGATCACCACGCTGCTGCAGAGTTTCGGCAAGCCCGCGCCGAGCGCCGACATGGGTCACGATATGCCGGGCATGATGTCGAAGGACCGGATGACCAAGCTGGAGAGTCTGTCCGGCCCGGACTTCGACAAGCTGTGGATGCAGATGATGATCGAGCACCACCAGGGCGCGATCACCATGGCGAACAGCGAACTGGCACAGGGCACGAACGCCGACGCCAAGGCGCTGGCGCAGTCCATCGTGACCGCCCAGCAGCAGGAGATCACTCAGATGAACGGCATGCTCGGCCAGAACTGACACCTGAAACGCCAACGGGTGCGCCGGTTTCCGGCGCACCCGCTCGTTGTTCTAGCTTCCGATGACGGCGTTCATGATGGTGCCGGCGCTGGTGGCGGTCACGCCGCCGATCATCGCTCCGGCCACCATCTTCGGTGACTCGAGACCGCCGCCGCTCCACTTCTCCCAGGCGAACCGGCCACCGCCGTAGGTGATGGCGGTGACGCCGGACAGCATGGTGAACCAGGTGAAGTAGCGGACCAGCTTCATCAGCTTGTCCGCCACGGGCGGCGTCTCCGGGGTCGGGTTGCCGATCTGCGCGACAACCGTGGTGTAAGCGTCATGCACGGCCAGGAGCATGCTCACGATCGGTTCCTCTCGGGATGCTGAGATGGTGCTGACGGGCCGAACTTGTGGCACAACTCTCACTATTCAGAGCAATTGAACCGCATTCCGCGAGGTGGTGGAATGCCGACACACCACGAGCACCGAACTCGAGCACCCGATCAGCTACCTGATTCGGCCTCCGACCGGGCCATCACCGAGTGCCGGTGGCCGTAGGCGAAGTACACGATCAGGCCCAGTGCCATCCAGATGACGAAGCGCAGCCAGGTCTCGACCGAGAGGTTGAACATGAGCCAGGCACAGGCGACGACCGACAGGATCGGGATGAACGGCACCAGCGGGACCCGGAAGCCGCGCCGCAGATCCGGCCGCGACCTGCGCAGCACCACCACGCCGATGGACACCAGCACGAACGCGAACAGCGTGCCGATATTGACCATCTCCTCCAGGGTGCCGAAGTCCACGAACCCTGCCAGCACCGCGCAGACGACGCCGACGATGGCGGTGATCCGCACCGGGGTGCCCTTGGAGCCGGTGTGCGCGAGCTTGCGCGGCATCAGGCCGTCGCGGGACATGGCGAACAGCACGCGGGTCTGACCCAGGAACAGCACCATGACGACGGTGGTCAGACCGGCGAGCGCGCCGATGGAGATGATGTTCTTGGCCCAGGTGACGCCGTGCAGCGCGAAAGCCGTTGCGAGGGTGGCGTCGTCGCCCTGCAGGTCCTTGTAGGACACCATGCCGGTGAGCACCAGCGAGACCGCCACGTACAGCACGGTCACGATCGCGAGCGAGCCCAGGATGCCGCGCGGCACATTGCGCTGCGGGTCCTTGGTCTCCTCGGCGGCGGTGGCGACGACGTCGAAGCCGATGAAGGCGAAGAACACGATGGAGGCCGCGGCCAGCAGGCCGTACCAGCCGTAGTGACTGTTGCCGCCGCCTGTGACCAGCTGGAACAGGGTCTGGTGCAGCTTGCTCGCGCTGCCGGAGTCGGCGTTGGGAACCGATGTGGGGACGAACGGCTTCAGGTTCGACGCCTTGAAGTAGGTGGCGCCGACCACGACCACCAGCGCGATGACGGCCAGCTTGATGGCGACCGCGACCGCGGACACCCGCGAGGACAGTTTGGTGCCGAGGGCGAGCAGCACGCCGAGCACGGCGATCAGCACGACCGCGCCCCAGTCGAACTTGACCGAGCCGAAGTGCCAGATGGGCGAACGTCCGCCCATGACCGTGCCCAGGTACTGCGACCAGCCCTTGGCGACCACCGAGGTGCCGAGCGCGAATTCCAGGATGAGGTCCCAGCCGATGATCCAGGCGACCAGTTCACCGAAGGTGGCGTAGGAGAAGGTGTACGCGCTGCCCGCGACCGGGACGGTCGAGGCGAATTCGGCGTAGCAGAGCGCGGCCAGTCCGCAGGCGACGGCGGCGAAGACGAAGGCCAGCGAGACCGCCGGTCCTGCCATGTTGCCCGCGGTACGCGCGGTGAGGGTGAAGATACCGGCGCCGACCACGACCGCGACGCCGAAGACGGTGAGGTCCCACGAGGTCAGGTCCTTGCGGAGCTTAGCATCGGGATCATCGGTGTCCCGGATGGACCGTTCGACGCTCTTGGTGCGGAACAGTCCGGTGGTGCGCTGGGCAGCGGGACCGGTAGCGTCCCGCGGTGAGTCCGATATCGCCACTGTCTCTCCTAAATCTGGCTTCTCGGCAACAATGCAGTTCTCACCGTTCGGTCGCCATCGGGCGAGTTATCGGCGTCACACGGAACCGTATCACCGGCTGGTACGTACCAGTTCAGCAACAGGCTGGTCACCGAGAACGCACCAGCGTGCCTGCGCAACGGCACGCCGGGGACCGTCGGGTCGGATTAGTGTTTCGGTATGGCTTTCGGGGGAGCGTCCGCGGGCGGTGATCCGAGCGCACTGGATCGGGTGCTGGCGCATGCGGACGGCGTCCGGGTCCGGGAGATGCCCGGGGACGCGCCGACCCTGATCGAGGAGCGGGACCCGATTGCCGTGCGGGCGCTGCGGGACGCCCTGCGCGTCGCCGACCTGCCCGGTTTCGTGTGTATGTGCTGGGGCGATGTGGCTATGGACTTCTTCGATGCCGCCGAGGGCCCCCTCGCCACCGTCACCCTGCACCACGGCTATGCCATCCGCTGGGACGGCTGGCCCCAGGACGCATTGCTCGCCGACGGCATCCGCACGCTGGAATGGCTTGCCGTGCGCGGAGTCTCGGTTCCCCTGCGCGAATATCGCGCGGCCGAGCAGCGCCAGGCGGACGGTGACCGCACCGCCCGGCTCTGGGCGGCCGAGATCCCCGCACCGCTCATGCCCTACGCCCGTGTCTTCCTGGATACATCCACCACCGGCGGCGGTCTGTCCGGGCCTCAGGTGGAGGAGGCCCGCGCCCTGCTGATGGGTGCGTACCCGGATGCGGTGGATCGAATCCTGCGCCTCTGCGCGTGGTGCGCCGCGGGCACCGGAGCCTACTCGGGTTACCCAGCGCACGAACGCATTCCGGCCCGGTTCCTGGACCTGGAGAATCGCGCCGACTTCGCCCGCGCGGTCGATCTCGCCGATGGCCCGGCCATCGCGGGCGCGGTCCGCTACCTGCTCAGCTGGGAAACCCGAAAGCGCCTGGCCCGCCTGCTGTCGGCGCTCTCCCCCGCCGCCCGCCACAAGGTCCTCGTCCACGCCCGCGACGCGGAATCGCGCCGCTGGCTGGAACGCCGCATCTCCAAATTGCAGTGAGCCACCGCCGAGTTGCCGTGCCGATCGCCCGATGGGTTGGGCCGGGAACGGCTTCTCGGCGCAGAACCCTTGCGCCAAGGCGTCATCCATCAATTCGGGGTGTTCGGCCGCCAGCTCGTCGTTCGGGCCGCAGGTGCTCGGATGAACGCCGTCGTCGACCGTCTCCGTCGCGCCGGCCGACCCCCGTCGAAGTGCCAGAGTTCGCCGTACCAGTACCGTCCGGCGCTGCCCCGCGTCTCGCCCACGATGTAACCGTTTGCGGTGCGCTCGATTCCGACCGCGAACACTTCGCCGGACCTGACGAAGTCCGACTCGGCGTCGGTCGCCCGGTAGACCGCGAAAGTTCCGCGTGTCGGTTACGGCACCAGGACCGCGCGCCCCCGGATCTGTCCCGCGTCGAGGCGGCGGAAGGCTTCGGGTCCTTCGGCGAGGTCGAACCGCTCTACCTCCATGTGCAGCTTTCCCGCCTGGGCGAGAGCCACGCACGCGTGCAGGTCGGCACGGGTTCCGCCCAGCGACTTGCGCACGGTCGCGCCCCAGGGCCAGCCGGGGCCGCCTGCGGGTCCGGCGGTGATTTCCGGTGCGCCGCCGCCGATTCCGACCATCCGGTAGGCGCCGTTGGGGGCGACGGTCTCGCAGGCGAGCTTGGCGGTGGCGTCCGCGCCGACGAAGTCGAAGACGGCGTCCGCGCCGCGTCCGCCGGTGAGGTAGAGGATCTGCTCGGCGGTGTCGTCGCCGGAGAGGATGCCGAGATCGGCGCCGCAGTCGGCGGCCAGGGCGAGCTTCTCCGGCACGTGATCCACGGCGATCACGCGCACGCCCGAGATGGCGTTGAGGATCTGCACAGCCACGTGCCCGAGTCCGCCGATGCCGATGGCGACCGCGGTGCCGCCGGGCCGAAGTGCTTCGCGCGCACCGCGAATGGCGTGGTAGGCGGTCAGTGCGGCGTCGGCGACCGGTGCGGCCTGAATGAAGTCCAGGTCGCCGATGGGCACGAAGGCGCTGGCGGGAATGCGCACGTACTCCGACATGCCGCCCTCGATGGTGAGGCCGGGGCAGGGCGGCATGGCGACGCGACCGGCCGCCAGGCAGACGTTCTCGTTGCCGCTCACGCACTCGCGGCAGACGCCGCAGGTCCAGAACAGGTAGACGACGCCGCGTTCACCGATCTCGCGCCCGTTCACGTCGGAGCCGATGGCCTCGATGGAGCCGGCGATCTCGTGACCGAGGGTGAGCGGGTCCTCGCGCAGCTGGATCGGGAAGTTGACCAGGGTCAGGTCGGAGTGGCAGACGCCCGCGGCGCCGACCTTGACGAGCAGGTCGGTAGGTCCGATATCAGGCACGGGGATGTCGTTGATCTGCACCTTTTCCGGGCCGGTCCACTGGAGTGCGCGCATCGTGCTTCCTTGCCTCGAGCTTGTGATCTGGCGCACACGGTAACACTCGCTTTACACTGCGTCTATCGAATGACGGATTGTCTACCGATTTCCCGGAAGGTCTTCCCACTACGTCGGACAGGTGTCTACGCTCGCGTCCCATGAACACACCGCGGATCGCCATCGTGGGCGCCGGAATCTCCGGGATCTGCATGGCCGTGGCTCTACAGCGGGCCGGATTCACCGACTTCACCGTCTACGAGAAGGCCCACGATTACGGCGGCACGTGGCGTGACAACAGCTATCCGGGCCTGACGTGTGATGTGCCCTCGCGGTACTACCAATTCCGCTTCGCCATGAATCCCGGCTGGTCACAGCTGTATTCGGCCGGGCCGGAGATCAAGGAGTACCTGGTCGGCGTGGCCCGCGAGCACGGGCTGCACCGTCACACCCGCTTCGGGACCGAGGTGACCGCCGCGGAGTTCGACGGCGACGGCTGGCAGCTCACCACTTCCGACGGGGTACCGCGCCGCTTCGACTTCGTGCTGTGCGCAACGGGTTTCCTGCACCACCCGACCTGGCCCGACATCCCCGGCCTGGACGAATTCGCCGGCCCGGTCATGCATTCGGCGCGCTGGCGGCACGACGTCGAGATCACCGGCAAGCGGGTGGGTGTGATCGGCACCGGTTCCACCGGCACCCAGTTGGTGAGCGCGATGGCCGGTGACGCGGCGAAAGTGGTGCTGTTCCAGCGCACTCCGCAGTGGATCCTGCCGACGGTGAACCGGTCGTACACGAAGGTGTCGAAGCGGCTGTACCAGCTGTTCCCCGCGCTGGGCGCGGTCCCCTACTGGTTCAATCGCGCAGCCTTCGCAGTGTTCTCGCAGGGTCTGGTGCATCCGGGCCGGGTGCGCCGGTTGATCCAGTGGGTGGTGGAGCGGAACCTGCGGTCGGTCAAGGACCCCGAGCTGCGCCGCAAGCTGACGCCCGACTATCAGGCCATGTGCAAGCGGCTGGTGGTGTCCGACCGCTTCTACCGGGTGGTGCAGCGACCCGATGTCGAGCTGGTGACCGAGGGCATCGACGCCATCGGGAAACGCGGGGTGTCGACCGCCGACGGCCGCCTGCACGAGCTCGACATCCTGGTACTGGCAACGGGTTTCGACTCGCACGCCTTCATGCGTCCGATGGCGATCACCGGCACCGGCGGCCGCACCCTGGATCAGGCCTGGGCCGACGGTCCGCGGGCTTTCGAGGGCGTCATGATGCCGGGCTTCCCGAACCTGTTCATGCTCGTCGGCCCGCACAGTCCGTTCGCCAATCACCCGCTGACCGCGGTCGCCGAGGCGCAGTCCGCCCGCATCGTCAGCTGGCTGAAGCGTTGGCAGGCCGGTGAATTCGCGACCGTCGTCCCGACGCGCGCCGCCACCGACCGCTACAACGCGCGCATGCGGGCCGCCGCCCCGAGCACGGTGTGGACCACCGGCTGCAACAGCTGGTACCTGGGCAGAGACGGGCTGCCCGAGCTGTGGCCGTGGACGCCGGGACGCTACGAGAAGCTGATCCGCAGCGCACCGGATCCGGTCGACTACGACCTGAATCAGCGCGTGCCGAGCGGGAAGTGACACCGTGGAACAGCGTTGTGGCGCTTCGTCTCCCGCCTGCGGCTCGGGTCAGGCGAAGGCGCGGCTGACCACCGGTACCACGAATTCCTCGAGCATGGCGCGCTCCTCGGCGGCATCACGTCCGGGTGCCGCGAGGAAGGAGACGATGATCCGGGTCAGCCAGCGCGCCAGCCGGCTGCGTTCGGGATCGGTGAGCGCGGTGGGCGTGAACAGGCCCGCCGCAATGGATTCGATGACGTCGGAGTCCTGACTGATGCGGCCGGCCGCACCGGATTCGCCGGGCCGGAACCAGGCGATGAGCATCGGGTCGGCCCGTACCGCCTGAATGGCGCCCAGCATCGCGGTGACCACCTTCTCGCCGGGATCCTCGATCGCGCCGACCTGCGTGAACACACCCGCGGCGATGCGGCGGGTGGCGCGGTGCACGAAGGCCAGGCGAACGGCCTGCCGGTTCTCGAAGTACCGGTAGAGGGTCGCCCGGGAGCATCCGGCCGCCTTGGCGATATCGCCCATGCCGACCGCGGTGACGCCGCGCTCGGCGAACAGGCACGCGGCCGCGTCGAGGATGCGTTCGGCGGCCAGGTCGGCGCGATCGTCGGCCAGCCAGTCTCGGCTCATGCGATATCCCTTCGGTGCGGCGGGGTCCGGCGGCGGGGCAGCCGCCACCGGACCCA
This sequence comes from Nocardia niigatensis NBRC 100131, assembly GCF_000308655.1. Taxonomy (GTDB): domain Bacteria; phylum Actinomycetota; class Actinomycetes; order Mycobacteriales; family Mycobacteriaceae; genus Nocardia; species Nocardia niigatensis. The sequence goes on from NZ_BAGC01000050.1 coordinate 21,113, forward strand.
CTCGTTCACACTCTGCCCGTGCGATGCGCGTGCGATGCGACCGGGCCGACCTTGCGCGGTGGCCGGCCCGGGTGTGGTCAGGCCGTCGCCCGGAACGGGACGGAGATCGGCCAGCGCACGTAGTTGCCGTGCGCCCACTGCACCGTGTCGAGATCGACGGTGAAGTCCGGGCAGCGGGTGAGCAGTTCCTCGAGGGCCACGCGCGCCACCATGCGGGCGGCGGCCGCGCCCAGGCAATGGTGGTGGCCGTGGCTGAAGGTCATGATGCGCTTGGGGTTGCGGCGGACGTCGAGTTCGGCTGCGGTGGGCCCGAATTCGCGTTCGTCGCGGTTGGCCGACCCGTAGAGCAGCAGCACCCGGCGGCCCGCGGGAATGGTGACGCCGTGCAGCTCCACGTCGCGGGTGGCGGTGCGGGCCAGGCCCTGCACCGGGGAGGTCATGCGCAGGAATTCCTCGACGGCGTCGGGGATGAGCGCTGGGTTGTCCACCAGCAGGCGGCGCTGTTCGGGGAAGGCGGTGAGCAATTGCACCGCGCCGCCGAGGTTTCCGGTGGTGGTGTCGTTGCCGCCGGTGATCATGGTGAAGGCGAAGCCGAGCATGGCGAGCAGGCCCTCGTTGTCGCCGTCCGCGCCGAGCCCGGAGGCCAGCAGGTGCGAGATGGTGTCATCGCCGGGCTGCTGGCGGCGGCGGTCGATGAGTTCGCTGAAGTAGCCGACCATCTCACCGACCGCGGTGAAGGCGCGCTGGTCTCCGGCGGCCAGGCCCGCGCCTTCGACCGCGCCGCCGACGATGTTCTCGGTCCACGCGTCGAACTTGACCCGATCCTGTTCCGGCACACCGAGATAGTGCGCCACCACCATGGTGGGCAGCGGCTTGAACAGGTCCTTGACGATGTCGCCCGAGCCCGCGGCCCGCAGGCCCTCGATGCGCTGGACGACGAAGTCGCGCACCTCGGGTTCGACCGAATTGACCTGCCGCGGCGTGAATCCCGGTGAGACCCGGCGGCGGAAGTCGGTGTGGTCGGGCGGATCCATGAAGACGAACGGCTTGGCGGCGCCGAAGCCGGCGGCCAGCAGGTCGACGTAGTCGACGGTCAGGCCGGAGGCCGAGGAGAAGGTCTCGGGGTCCCGCGCGGCCGCGTACACGTCCGCGTGCCGGGACAGGACGTAGAAGTCGTCGGATTCGCGGCCCTCGGGGACGGCCCGGTGGACCGGATCATGGTCGCGCAGCTGGGAATACATGGGATACGGATCGCGCCAGGTTTCCCCGGAGCGCAGTTCGAATCGCACCGCATGAGACGCCGTTGAACTCATGAACCGACCGTAAGACAAAACTAACGATATGTCTAGAACTCGTGCCAGAACTGTCCCCTTGTGCCAGTCGGCTGGCTTCGCGCTAGAGCACCCGGAAACGCGCGGGACGGGCCAGCGACCGGCCCGCGTCATCCAGGTGATGCAGCAGATACGAACCGGTGGGCAGCGGTCCGGACCGCAGCCGCGCATCGGCCGGTACCGCCGCCGACCCGACCTGCCGCATACCCGCCACCGTGGCGACTCCCGCCGCGTCCGGCTGGCCGGCGACCGGCAGAACCACCTGATCCCGCGTCACCCCGTTCCCCAGGGCGAGCGTGCGCAGCGCGGGCGTCGCGGGCACCGCGGCGGCCAGACCGCCGGGATCGGCGTAGACGGCGAGCCGATGCCCGGCCACGGCGCCCGCGAGGCTGTAGCTGACCACCAGGTCCCGGCCGGGTTCGTAGAGGGACCGGTCCAGCAGCAGCCGGTCGAAGGGCGCGGCGTCGTCCGCGGTGGTCCCGGCGGCGCCCGTCTCCACGAATCCGCGTGCCCGGCACCAGAATCCGGCATCGGAGGCGGCGGTCACCGAGAAGTCGTACCAGCCCGCGCCCTCGGCGGCGGCCTCGCAGGTCATCTCACGGTGTTCGGTCCCGCCCGCCGCGATATCGATGGTCCAGGGCCCGTCGTGACGGTAGGCGTTGGAGACGACCAGCACCGAAACCGGCTGCTTCCCACCGTTTTCGAATGTCCACACGAGCTTGCGCTTACCGGAGGTGGCGGCGGTAGCGGTGACCCGGAGCGCGCCGCACGGTCCGGTGATGTCGCCGGCGAAACGACGCTGGAAGCCGTCGGGGCCATAGACCGAGTAGTCGTAGTGGCCGTTCACCGCCGGAAAGTCCTGTGAGACAGAACCACCGCCGACAATGTCGAAACGCGTCGGCGTGAAGTCCCCGGCGAAGGCGTTCGGATGCACCCGGCAGTGCACGGTGCCGGTACCGCCGTTGTCGATGGTGAGGGTGATCCCGCCCTGCTCGCCGGGCGCGCAGCGAGCCTGCATCCGGTACGGCAGCGGCACCCGCGCCCGGCTGCCGCTCTGCTGCTTCGGCAGGCGCTGCACGAACGGAAGTGGTTGCGCGACACCGGACATCGGCTGATCGGCCCGCGCGGCGGCGGCGGGCAGGATGAGGGTGCGGCGCGCGCCGAAGTCGAACAGCGAGGACAGGTCGCCGCACACCTCCCGCCGCCACGGGCTGATATTCGGTTCGGCGACGCCGGTGACCCGCTCCAGGAGCCGCAATACCGAAGTGTGGTCGAACAATTCGGAGCAGACGGCCTGTTTGCTCCACGGCGACACGACGATCGCGGGTGTCCGCGCGCCCAGTCCGACATTGTGGCGGCCGAAGTACTCACCCGCCGCGCCCGCCGGTGGCGCGGGCGCCGGGACGTGGTCGAAGTACCCGTCGTTCTCGTCGTAGTTGAGGATGAACACCGTCTTGTTCCAGACGTCCGGGTGTTCGGCGAGCGCCTCGAGCACTCCGCGCACCATGGCCTGCCCATTGCGCGGGCCCATGACCGGATGCTCGCAGTCGACGTAGGGCGCGACGATCCACGACACCGTGGGCAGCCGTCCGGTCGCCACGTCGGCGCGGAAGGATTCCACCAGCGTGCCGGTGCGCGACCGCAGCAGTCCTCGCTCCACGAGCGCCCGCTGCCCGGGCGTCAGTTCGTCCAACCCCCGCTTCAGGTCGGCGGCGTAGGCGGGTTCGAGGCTCGGATCGCGTTGCAGGTCGCTGTAGTAGCGGAAGAAGTTCTCGAAGGCGAGGCCGCGGCCGCCGTTCGTGTATTTCAGCACGACGCGGGCGGCTTCGCGGAACGGCAGGAAGAAGTCGAGCGCGTTGTCGGTGTAGTTGTCCCACTCCTGGTAGACGCGCCAGCCGATGCCACGCTCCTGGAGTCGTTCGGCATAGGTGGTCCAGGGCAGGCCGAAGATGACGTCGTTGACGTAGCGCCCGGCGTCGGGGCTGAGCAGGGCGTCGTAGAGGAACAGATTGCCGGTGCGCGGCGTGACCAGCCCGGCCAGCGACTCGGCGACCGACTGCGGGAGGGCGCTGGTCAGGCCGTGCACCATCCCCATGACGGCGTCCACGATCCCGGCCACCGGCAGGCTGCGCATCCAGCGCAGTTTGAGGTCGTCGGCGAACAGCGAGACCTGCAGCGATTCCGCGAAATTGTCCAGGGCCAGCGGGTTTTCCACGGTGCCGGTGAACAGGTACATGCGATTGGGGTCGGTGGGCCCGTTCACCGAGCAGTGGTAGCCGTCGCACAGGGTGAACGCCTCGGCGAGCTGGTAGTAGAAGCCCAGGCTGTCGCGGTCGTAGCCGACCATGGTGCCCTCGCCCTTGGCGGGGATCCAGCCGTCGTGCCGGCCGAAGGCGAAAGCGTCATGGCCGGTGCGGGTTCCGTGATCGGTGCCATCGATGTTCTGCAGTGTGGTGGTGTACGGCAGGACGACGCGGCCGCCGTCGGGCTGGTGGAAGACCGAGCGTCCGGTGGGCAGTTGCAGCGCGTTGAGATCGGCGTAGCCGCGCACGCCGGCCATGGCGCCGTAGTAGTGGTCGAAGGAGCGGTTCTCCTGCATGAGGACGACCACGTGCTCGATCCGGTCCCAGCCGCCGGGCGGGGCCGGTTCGGCCCAGGCCTGTACCAGGCTCGGCGGGAGCATCGACATCGCTCCGGCCGCACCACCCAACTGCGCGGCGTGCTTCAGAAAACGCCTCCGATCCATGGCAACCCCTGTGAGCATAGGAACGGCTACCGTCGAGGATCGCCGATCGAGCTTGGGGGTTCGTGGCGGTGAGGGGGATCTGTAATGAAGGGTCAGTTAATCATTGACTCGGGACGTCGCGGATCTGTCACATGACATTAACCGCTGTTCAGACGGTGTTGTCCTGGTCGCGAACCAGCACGAAGACAAGTTCGGTATCGCCGATGCGCAGCACCGCTCCGTCGGACAATAATCCGCTGTCGGCAACCCGCGCGCCATCGACATAGACCCCGTTGGAGGAGTGCAGGTCCTTGATCACCCAGGTGTGCCCGTTGTCGATGAGCAGCGCGTGGTGGCGGCTGACCCGGCCGTCGGCGAGCGTGATGTCGTTGTCGGACAGGCGGCCGATGCGGGTGGTGGAGCCGGTCACCGGGAAGACGTGGCCGGAGCGGTCGCGCAGCAGTGCCTTCGGTTCGTGCCAGCCGCGGTCGACGATGGTGGTGGCGCGGGTGGCCGAGGCCGCCGCGACCGCGCGCACGCTGAGCGGATCCTGGCGCAGGATGCGCGATTCCAGTTCCCGGATGCGATGCCCCGGATCGATGCCGAGCTCGTCGGCGAGGATGCCGCGCAGTCGGCGGGACGCCTCGAGCGCGTCGGACTGCCTGCCGGTCAGGTAGAGCGCGGTGATCAGCTGCTCCCAGAGGGATTCGCGCAGTGGATGATCGCGCACCAGCAGCGCGAGTTCGGAGACCACGCCCTCGGCGCGGCCCTGGGCGATATCGGCCTCGGCGCGGGCCTCGATGACGCCGATGCGCTCGTCGTCGAGGGCGACGGCGTAGGCGTCGGCGAAGCCGAGCCCGCGCAGATCGGACAGGACGGGTCCGCGCCACTGGGCGAGCGCGTCGGAGAGGGTGTCGGTGGCCACGGTGAAGCGGCCCGCGGAGAGGGCGCGCAGGCCGTTCTCGCGGCGGGTCCGGAAGCGGAAGACATCACAGGCGGCGTCCTCGAGCACGATGCGGTAGCCGGTGCCCATGTGCTGCAGCATATTCCGGGCGTCGATGCCGCCGTCGCGCAGCGGCTTGCGCAGATTGGAGATGATGGCGTGCAGGCTGACGCGCACGTCGGGCGGCGGGCTGTCCTCCCAGACCGCGCTGGCCAGGGCCTCCACCGATACCGGGCGGTTGGCATTGATCGCGAGATAGGCGAGCACGGCACGCTGTTTGGGCCCGCCCAGCTGCTGCGCGACCCCGTCGATGGTCAACTGCACCGGCCCGAGCACCCCGACCCGCGCGCGCCCGCCGCCCATTGCCGACCTCCCGCCGGGCTCCAGCTGTCGTCCGCCACTGTAACCATCCACGGCCGGCCCACCCTCGCATCCGCCGAATTCCTTCTCACCGAACTGGTCGGTCCCCGAGCCGAATTCGTTCCACCCGGACTCGGAAACGACGAACATGCACCGGTGCGGGCGTTCCCAGCGGCATCCGAGCTGGAGCAGTATCGCGCGGCCGAGGCCAGGTACCGGTCCGACCTCATCGCGATCTTGGAGGCCGAAGGCGTGGAGTCCTGGCCGTTCTACCGGATGACAGCCACACGGTGGAGCCGAATCCGGCAGCGGAACACAGTCTTCTACGAGCGTGTAGCCATAGGCCGGCCGACCGAGTACGTCGAGGAAATGGACGGGCATTCGTACTTCGCGCTGCCGTCCACTGCTGGGGAAAGGTACTCCAGCCGATCACTGATTCGCGTCAATGGTCTCTCCCGCGATCGTGCAAAGGGCTCGATTTCGGGGATGGCTGGAGCATCTTTGGTGATCGGGAGTGAGTGGTTGGGAGACTGACCGGTCCCCGATAACGGAACACCCGGTCTTCGAGTCCGGGTTATATTCGATCCAGTTTCAGTTGATGTCGCAGGCCACGGGGGGTGGGTGTGGCCGCAGCGAGCACTGTACTCGGCTGGGGTGAGATAGCCCAGCGCCGAATGCCTGTGCTGATGGTTGTGCTCGGTCTTGAAGTCGCCGATGACGACCCGCGCCTCGAGCCGACTCGTCCAGTGGTTGCGGTTGAAGCACTCAGCCCGTAGCCGCCGGTTGAACGACTCGATGAACCCGTTGTTCCACGGCGTTCCGGGCGGAATGTAGACGATCCCGACCCGATCAGCGCAAAACTGTTGCAGTGCAGCCGAAATCATTTCCGGGCCGTTGTCCATGCGAAGCACCCTCGGTGGGCCGCCACGGATGGTGAACACCTTCTCCAGTTCGGTGACGAGTTTCTCGGCGGTGATCGACCGCTCCCGCACGGCCTCGGTGAGCCGGGCCTGCGCTTCGGAGAGCTCGGCCGCGCCCATCTCGACCACGTAGGTGCCCGCGGTCGGCGCGATGCGCCGCTCCCGATCGGCCATCACCAGGTAGCTCTATCGCAGATAAATCGCCGAGTCATCCACGGATGTTGTGGCAGTACGTGTGTGGGCCGGAGTCCGATGGTGGGTCGTGCTGAAGCTAGGCAGTTATCGACCAGTTGGTTTGTAACACAATCGAATTCCACGAATTCGGTGTACTTGCAGATGTAAGCGACGTTTGTTCGTACAGTTGGATTTGGTGGGGAGGCGATGCCTTTCCGCCACTCGGTATCGGCCCCACTGGAAGGCTGGACCGACGGAAAGGAACAGCATGCTTACCAAGCAGATCCGCCGGATCGCGGTAGCAGCCACCTTCGCAGCTGCCGCGATCGCACTACCCCTCACCGCAGCGCCTATCGCTCTGGCCGCGATGGTCGCGACCAACCTGGCTTATCTCGTGCCCGCCACCGTAGATAACTGAGCCGGAGGGCCGTTCACTGGTGTGTAGCGGCGGCGTCGATCGGAAGACGGGAGTCGGGGGTTGGTTTTGCAGGCGGGGGAGGTGTTCGCCGGGTACACCATCGAAGGCCTGCTGGGGGCCGGCGGGATGGGCGCGGTCTACCTGGCCCGGCACCCGCGCATGGAACGCCGGGTGGCGTTGAAGGTCCTCAACGACGCGTTCGCCGCCGACCCCGGCGCCCGTGCCGGGTTCGACCGGGAAACGGCCCTGGCCGCAAGGCTGGATCACCCGAACATCGTCACCGTCCACGACCGCAGCGGCCCCGCGGATGCGGTGTTGTGGCTGTCGATGCGCCACGTCACCGGCGGCGACGCCAACACCCTGCTGGCCACCACCCCCGACGGGCTACCACCCGACCAGGCGGTGGAGTTGATCGCCGACGTCGCGGCCGCCCTGGACTACGCCCACACCCAAGGGGTGCTGCACCGGGACGTGAAACCGGCCAACCTGCTCATCGAACACCACCCCCGCCACGGGCAACAGGCGTTGCTGACCGATTTCGGGATCGCCCGCACCCTGGACGACACCATCACCCTGTCGGCGGTCGCGGTGACCTTCGCCTACGCCGCACCCGAACGGTTCGGCAACCAGCCCGTCGATCACCGTGCCGATGTCTACTCCCTCGGCTGCACGCTGCACCAGCTGCTCACCGGGCACACCCCGTTCCCCCGCTCCAGCCAGGCCGCGGTGATGGCAGCCCATCTGGTCGCCCCACCCCCGGCACCGAGCCGGTTGCGCGAGGGCCTGCCCGCCGGGCTGGATGCGGTGATCGCGACCGCGCTCGCCAAGGACCCCGCCGACCGCTACCCCAGCTGCGGCGAACTCGCCCACGCCGCCCGCGACGCCCTCACCCCAGCGACTCCCCCGCGCCCCACCTCGGCCTCCGGTGATACCGCCGCAGCGACGGGCGCGACAAGCAGGTTCGGTGCTGATCCCAAGCCGACCAAGCCGCTGTCGTGGCCACGTACCGCGCCGACCCTCCGTGCACACCCCGCCGACTCGGCCCCGACCGCGCCGAGGACACCACCGGACGCCGACCCGGCCGGCGTACTTACCGGCCACACCGGCACGGTTGAATCGGTGGCGTTCAGCCCGGACGGCACCCTGCTGGCCACCGTCAGCGCCAGCACGGTGCGGTTGTGGAACACGGCAACCCGCCAACCCGCCGGAGAACTTCTCAACCGCTTCACCGTGTTGGTGGACGCGGTGGCGTTCAGCCCGGACGGCACCCTGCTGGCCACCAGCAGCCGGGACAAGACGGTGCGGTTGTGGGACGTCGCGACCCGCCAACCCGCCGGAGAACCCTTCACCAGCCACGAGAAGTGGCTCATCGGCTACACCAACTGGGTCCGATCGGTGGCGTTCAGCCCGGACGGCACCCTGCTGGCCACCGGCGGCAGCGGCAGGGACAAGAAGGTGCGGTTGTGGGACGTTGCGACCCGCCAGCCCGCCGGAGAACCCCTCACCGGCCACACCGGCTGGGTGAGGTCGGTGGCGTTCAGTCCGGACGGCACCCTGCTGGCCACCGTCAGCGCCAGCACGGTGCGGTTGTGGGACGTCGCGACCCGCCAACCCGCCGGAGAACCCCTCACCGGCCACACCGGTTGGGTGAATTCGGTGGCGTTCAGCCCGGACGGCACCCTGCTGGCCACCGGCAGCGACGACCACACCTTGCGGTTGTGGAACGTCGCGACCCGCCAACCCGCCGGAGAACCCCTCACCGGCCACACCGGCTGGGTGAATTCGGTGGCGTTCAGCCCGGACGGCACCCTGCTGGCCACCGGCAGCGCCGACGAGACGGTGCGGTTGTGGAAACTGAGCAGGCACCGGTAAGGGGTACCGCTGAGAATCACGCCATACGACGCAATCGGGAAGTACCGGTAGCGGACATCCGCGAAACTCCATGGGCCGCGGAATGTTTCCGCAGGCAGGTCCTTCACTACGAACACCCGACTACTTGAATAGCGTCCCTGGCGAATAGCGGCCCTGGCGGGTCGCCTGTGACTGGAGGCATGCGGACGGCACAACGAAGGCTTTAGGAGATCGACGACCGGTTGTGGGAGCGCATCGAGCCCCTGCTGCCGGTGATTCCCCGCAACACACACCATCCCGGTCGCAAGCGGCTCGATGACCGAAAAGTCTTGTGCGGCATCTTGTTCGTGCTCCACCCGGGTGTCCCGTGGGAGTTCCTGCCCCACGAGCTGGGTTACGGCTCGGACATGACCTGCTGGCGGCGGCTGCGGGACTGGCACCAGGTCGGCGTCTGGCAGCGGTTGCACGAAACACTGCTGGCCGAACTGAACGCCGCCGAGGCGCTGGACTGGCTGGCCAACCTCTCACTCTGTTAGGAGTTCCAAGCGGGACGGCCCCGGAACCGGCAGGGGCGGGCACCACGTCCAAGCCCGCTCTGCCGACACCCAAAGGGCCCCTGCTTCACAACAGGGGCCCTTGGCCGGTCGTGGTGTGACCCCCGCGGGAGCTAGAACATCCAGGAGATCGAGTGCGAGAGCAGGATCGCCTACCCGCACAACGTGACGAACCCGACGGGCAGCATCCACCAGCGCAGGCGTGTCTCGTCGCGCAGGCTCTTCGGCAGGGCACCGGCGGCGCGCAGGGCGCGGATCTCGCGCAGGGTCCGTATCTGGCCGGGCGTGTACCGGAGCGGCACGCAAGGGCAGTACGGGGTGTCGTGCACAGCAGCAGAAACATCAACGCCAGCAGCGCCACCGCGATCTCAGCGAACACGTCCTCGTTGCGCCGCCGCCCGCGCTGGTGGCTGCGGGGACACGATCCGGTGGGGTGATCGAGCAGCAGTCGCGACACTGTCGACAGCGGTGTCGGGTGCGTTCCGCGCGGCGTGCGGGCGCCCGCACCGGTGCATTGTCCGTGAATTCCGCGACCGGGTTACGGGTTGAGGTTGTAGACCTCGACGCTGCCGATCATGGTGACCGGGTAGTTGGCCTTCACCCAGGCAGTGATCTGGGCGGAGCTGGACTGGTCGGACTCCGGGTTGCCCTGACCGGGCTGCTGAGCGTTGCCGCCCTGACCCGGCTGAGCGGTGCCGCCGCCCTGCTGGGTGTCACGCCCCTGGCCGGAGTGGTTGCGACCGGACTGGTTGTTCGGCTGACCGGACTGCGGGACGTTCGACTGACCGGCCTGAGAGTTGTTGTCCTGACCGGGCTGCTGCCGCTGCCGGACCAGCAGGTACCCGATCTGGTGTTCGGCCACGTACTGCTGGAACTGGGCCAGCGACGGCGAGTCGTCGCGGCCGCTGAAACCGCCGATCGCGAGCAGCGCCTTGCCGGTGCTCAATTCGAGCGTGCTGACGTCCTGCGCGCCGATAGCGGCTGCGGCCCAACGGGTATCGCTGCCCTTGACGAGGTCGGCGATCTGCGGATCGGCCACGCCGCCGCGCTGTCCGCCGCCGTACTGACCACCGTGCTGGCTGTTCGGCGGTCCGGCCACCGGGCTGCCGCCGTTGTGCACCTGAGCGACGGTCTCGAGGGTGTAGGCGGTCGGGCCGAGCAGACCGGCGAGCAGTGCGAACACACCAACGGCGAGCGTGAACTGCGGCAGCTTCGGGGCGATCAGCAGCGCGGCCGCGGCGATCACCGACAGCGCCACCAGCGTCCAGCGCAGCCACGGCAGCCATTCGGGTGTGCGGTGCAGCAGCACGAACGACCAGCCACCGGTGGCGAGCGACATCACCGCAAGGGTGATGCGGGCCGCGAGATGCGCACGGCGCTGCCACAATTGGGTCGCGCCGATGCCGATCAGCGCGGCCATCGCGGGGACCAGTTCCATAGCGTAGTACGAGTGGAAGCTGCGGCTCATGTAGCTGAGCACGGCCGCGGTGACCAGCAGCCAGCCGCCCCACAGCAGCAGTCCGGCGCGCACACGGTCGGTGCGCGGCAGCCGGCGGGTCAGCCACAGTCCGGCGATCAGGGCGATCAGCGCGGCGGGCAGCAACCACGAGAATTCGGTGGCGAGCTCACCGCTGAACAGACGGGCGAGGCCGGGCTGCGACCCGAAACCGCCGAAGCCGCCGTGCATCTGGGCCGGGTCGGCGTGCTGGGCCGCCTCGGGCGTGGGCATCGGTGGCGGAGTGGGACGGTGGGCGCCGCCGTTCTGATTGCCGAGCACCCGTCCGAGACCGTTGTAGTCGACGGCCAGCTCCCACAGGCTGTTGCTGGTGGAACCGCCGATGAAGGGGCGCGATCCGGCGGGCCAGAGTTCGACCAGCGCCACGTACCAGCCCGCGGACAGCACCAGGGCCACGCCCGCTGACACCAATTGCGTGATGCGCGTGCGCCATCCGCCCGCACCGGCCACCAGCACCACCAGCGCGAGGCCGGGCAGCACCAGGAAGGCCTGCATCATCTTGGCGAGGAAGCCGAAGCCCATGAGGACGCCCGCGCCGACCAGCCAGCCGGTGCCGCTGGACCAGAACCGTTCGCCGCGTGCGTCGATGGCCCGCACCGTGCAGTACGCGGCGGCCACCAGCAGCAGGAGCATGAGGGCGTCGGGGTTGTTGAAACGGAACATCATGGCCGCCACCGGGGTCACCGCGAGTGCGGCGCCGGCGATGAGTCCGGCGGCCGGTCCCGCCCAGCGTCGCACCGCGGCGATGAGCAGCGCCACCGCGGCCACGCCCATGAGAGCCTGCGGCACGAACATGGACCAGGAGTTGAAGCCGAAGATCCGGCCGGACAGGCCCATCACCCACATGGCGGCGGGCGGCTTGTCGACGGTGATGGAGTTCTGCGGATCCAGCGACGCGAACAGCAGCGCCTTCCAGCTCTGGGTGCCGGACTGCACGGCGGCGGCGTAGTAGCCGTTGCCCCAGCCCGCGCCGCCCAGGCCCCACAGATAGACGACGGCCGTAGCGATCAGCAGTGCCAGGGTGACCGGTCGCTCCCAGCGCGGCCGCCCGGGCGGGGCGAGCAGCGTCGACCACCGCGACGCGCGCTGCCCATCCGAGCCCGCGTTGTCGCCTCCCGTGGCGACGTCGCCGCCTCCGGAGGAGGCCGCATCGCCCGCGACGCTGGTGATGGTCGACATGCCACCCGCCTTCCCGTGTTCCCCGATTTCCACTGACCCCGCGGAGCCTAGGCGGCGGGTTTCGAAGGGAGCTTCAGGTCGCCTGGGAGTTCCCTGTGAGGGGTAGCGTCAGCGTCTTGAACTGGCAAAACAGACTGAAGGGCAGCCGTCTGGATGCCCTTCAGGGTGTCGTCGGGCAGTGCGGACAGCGGTGTTCGGTGCTGGCGTGCCGGTGACATCGGCAGTCGCACATGGCTGCTCCGATTCGGGTGGGTGGGCTCAGACGGCCGGCAGGGTGAAGGCGGCGGTGCGGACCCGATCGGCGTGCTTGAAATCGAGGAACAGCCGGTAGGTGCCGCGGCCGGGAACGGCGGTGTGGAAGGTGATGTCGGGGCCGGGCGCGGTGACGCCGTCGCCGGGCTCGCCGTTCGGGTGCACGTGGACATAGGCCAGGTCGCCGGCGCGCAGGATCACCAGGCGACCGTAAGCGGCCAGGTAGGGCTGCAGATCGGTGACGAGCTCGCCGCCCTTGCGCACGGTGAGGGTGAGCAGGCGGCCCTCGCCGGGAACCAGATCGCCGTCCACGGTGACCTCGTAGCCGTCGACGGTGAAGGTGCGCCGCGGTGCGGGCGCCGCGCCGGGCCGGTAGTCACCCGCGATGGCGAAATCGGCTCCGAGAGTGATGGTCTTGCCGAGGGCGCGCGGGGCGATGTCGGTGAAGGCGCGGTAGGCGCCCGCCTCGGACAGGTTCAGCCGGACGGTCCAGGTGCCGTCGGCCTGCCGCTCCGGGTGCACGTGCCAGAAGCCGGTGAGCTCGCGCTGCACGACGATCAGATGCAGTTCCTTGTCGTGGATGGCGTCGAAGTCGGTGACGGGCAGGCCGTCCGGGCCGAGGATGCGGAAGCGGAACTCGATTTCGCCTGCGGCCACGATCTTTTCGGCGAGGTCGAGAGTGTAGCCGTCCTGGGTGACCTGGAGGCCGCCCGGCAGGCCGTCGTGGTGGCCACCGTGCGCTGCGTGGGCAGCGTGCGCGGCGTGGCCACCGTCCGCTGCGTGATCGCCGTGCCCGGCGTGGGCCGCATGGTCGACGTGACCAGTGTGGTCGGCGTGAGCAATGTGGTCGGCGTGAGCGTGGTCGACCGGCGCGGCGTGGTCGTCGTGGGCTGCGTGGTCGTGATGTCCGGTGTGCGCCTGGGTGGTCATTTTCTCGTCCCTCTCGACTGCTTCCGTGCCTTACGAGAGATCAAGCTAATACCCCCTGGGGGTATATTCAAGACAGGGTGCTGTGAACTGGATCACCGCCCGTCCGGCGCGGATTCGGACCCAAGGGTTCGGATCACCGTGACGGCAACCCCCGGCGGATGCGCCGCGACCAGCGCGGGGACGCCTACCGGCTGACCGCGCTGGGCGGGCTGGCGGCACTGTCGCTGGACGCCCTGTCGAGCGTGGCCTACGGCCCGGAAGCCATTGTGCTGGCACTGATTCCGGCCGGGGTCGGGGCGGTGGCGTGGACGCTGCCGGTGTCACTGGCCATCACGGCGCTGCTGCTGGTGCTGGTGCTGTCGTACCGGCAGGTCATCGCGGTGCACCCGGACGGAGGCGGGGCGTACGCGGTGGCCGAGAAGGATCTCGGGCGCGGAGCCGCGCTGCTGGCGGCGGCCAGTCTGGTGGTCGACTACGTGCTCACCGTGGCGGTCAGCCTGGCGGCGGGCGCGGCCAGCCTGGCCAGCGCCTTCCCCGCGCTCGCCGATCACCTGCTGCTCGCGACGCTGCTCGGGCTGGTGGTGCTGACGGTGCTGAACCTGATCGGCATCGCGGAATCGGCCAAGGTGCTGATGGGGCCGGCCATCGTGTTCGTGCTGTCCATCTTCGCGGTCATCGCGGGCGGCTTCCTCCACCACGATCCGGTGTCGGTCATCGGCGCCGATCTGGGCCCGGCGGAACCGGTCGAGGCGGTGGGAATCGTGTTGCTGCTCAAGGCGTTCTCGGCCGGTTGCTCCGCGCTGACCGGTGTCGAGGCCATCGCCAACGCGGTACCCGCCTTCCGCACGCCGGCGGTGAAACGCGCCCAGCACACCGAGATCGCGCTCGGTGCGTTGCTGGGGATGATGCTGATCGGGTTGTCGCTGCTCATCCGGCAGTACCACATGGTGCCGCGCGGGGACGTGACGATTCTGGCGCGGCTCTCGGCGGCCACGTTCGGCACCGGCTGGATGTTCTATCTGACCAATATCGCGGTCACCCTGGTGCTGGTGCTGGCCGCCAACACCAGTTTCGGCGGACTGCCGGTGCTGCTCGGTGTGGCCGAACGGCGCCGAACGACCTCGAGCCGCCCGCTCGTTCACCAGGCGGCCGCGCCCAGCCAATCGACCATGATCCGGATCGCCTCCGGCAGTTCGGTGATCGCGCAGTGCCCGGTGTTCGGGAGCAGATGCACCTCGGTGTCGCGGCGGCCCTCGAAGACCAGCGTGTCGGCGGCCGGGATGTGCACATCGTCCGCGCCGTTGAGCACCAGCATGGGCGCGTTCCAGTCCCGGTCCAGCCACTGCCGCAGGGTGAACGATGACATGCGCTGCGCGAGTTCGGCATCGGTGGGTTCGATGTCGAAACCCATTGCGTTGCCGATGATTCCGCGCATGCCGTAGGCCCAGGTACGGTCCGGGTCGAAGGCGCGCTCGATCGGGCCGCCCAGCACGATGGCAGCGTCCACCTCGGCGGCCAGGCCGGAGCGGGCCGAGAACCAGCCGCCCATGGAGAGACCCAGGTGCACGACCTGGCCGCTGCCGAGGGTGCGGGCGCGTTCGATGACGGCGCGGACCACGCCGTAGCCGCTCTCAGCGGACATGGGAACGGGTGTCTCGCCGGTGCCCGGAATGTCGAAGGCCAGCACTCGCATTCCGGTGCGCAACGCCAGGTCGGCGAAGATGGAGTGCAGGTCGATCTTCCAGGAGTCGACGCCGCCGGAGGCCAGCAGGATGGGGTCGGCGGCCGACCAGCCCGGCGGGGTCAGCAGGTGCACGGGGACCTCGATTCGCATGCCCTGATACGGGGCCTCGACCGTCAACCGGGTGAAGTCGACACCGAAATCCGGTGCGGCGAGCAGGTATTGATCGACCTGTTCGGACAGCGCCGTGCGCTTGGATTCGTCGGCCAGGGTGGGGAATTTGGCCCAGCCGTAGGCGAGCGCCGCGAGCCGGTGCCGGCCGGTAGCCGCGTATCCCTCGGCCAGCGTGGACCATTCGCGCACCCAGCCGCCCGGGGCGTCGGGCCACATGTCGGTGATGACCGCCCGGGTGGCGTCGACGTCGGCCTGCGGTAGGCCGGTGCCCACCATCTGCGGGTATCGCTCGACGAAAAGGTCCTGCGGGTCGACCTGCCAGTGGAACGCCATTCGATCCTCCTACCACTAACGCAAGAACGCTTGCGTTTAGGAACGCTAGACCTCGGCCTGAACTAATGCAAGAACCTTGCGTTAAGATTCCCGGATGACCGATTCGGAAGTTCGCCGCCGGACAGGCGGACGCTCCGCGCGCGTCCGGCAGGCCGTGCTGGACGCGACCCTGGAAGAGCTGGCCGACATGGGATTCGACCAGCTGAGCATCGGTGCGGTCGCCACCCGGGCGGGCGTGCACGAGAGCTCGATCTACCGGCGCTGGAAGACCCGCGAGCGGCTGATCTTCGACGCCATGCTGGAGCACAGCGCGGAGAACCTGCCCGTCCCCGACACCGGATCCCTGCGCACGGACCTGATCGCGTTCAACCGGTCCCTGATGAAGGTCGTCGATTCGCCGCTCGGCACCGTGCTCGGGCGGGCCATGGCGGGCACGGGCGACAGCCCGGAACTCGCGGAGTCCCGCGCGAGGTTCTGGCAGGTTCGTCTCGACGGCGCCGGCGCGATGCTCGATCGTGCTGTCGAGCGCGGTGAGCTGAAGACGACTCCGGATCCGTGGCTCGTGCTCGAAATCCTCACGGCGCCCATTCATTTTCGGAAGCTGCTCACCCGCGAGCCGTTTGCCGAGGACTACCCCGAGCAGGTTGTCGATCTCGTGCTGAACGGGCTGCTGCACTTCCGCTGACGCGATCACGACCCACGATTGGTACGTGCGCGGTGACGGGGGCAGGTCTTCCCCCGAATCCGTGTCACCACCTTGACCTCAACCAGGGTTGAGGCACCAGGATGCCCACATGGGCTGTTCGCAGCCCGTCTCGCGGTTCCGCCGAGTCCCCGTACACCCCTCGGCGGGGCCACGGGTTCGTTCCGCCGCCGGTCCCGGACATGACCGGAATCCCGTGACCCGGATCGCGGCGCCGCTCGGCCGCGCCGGGCCCGCATCGGCGTAGGGTCGAGAGCGCCTGCTCAGCTATCCCGCAGCCGCACCGCATGATTCAGGATGGGAAGAGGACTCAGCATGTCGACAGGGAAAGCCGTCATCGTCGCCGTGGACGAATCGGCCGGTTCGGCCGTCACCTGGGCCGCGCACACCGCAGCCCTGCACCACGCGCCGCTGCACCTGCTGCGCGTCCTCGAGATCACCCCCGATCAGGGTCTGGGCCTGGGCACCGCGCTCACCAACGAGGACTACTCGCGACTCGAGGAGCACGGCACCTGGCTGCTGGACACCGCAGCCGCGGAAGCCGCCAAGTCCGCTCCCGATCTGACCGTCACCACCGAACTGGCCTCCGGCGCGGTCATTCCCACTCTCCTGGAACGCACCCGCGAGGCCCGCATGGTGGTGGCCGGCGCCCGCAGCGGCGGCACCCTGCGCCGCGCCCTGTTCGGCTCGGTCACCTCGGTCCTGGCCCGCCGCGCCCACTGCCCCTTCGTCGTGGTCCGCGACGGCATCCCGCTACCCCCCGACCTGCTCACCCGTCCCATCCTGGTCGGCGTGGACGGCACCAAGATCAGCGAGCCCGCCATCGCGGCGGCCCTCGACGAGGCCTCGGTCCGCGGCGTGGCCGTCATCGCCGCGCACGCCGAGGGCGCCACCGACGACCCCGAAATGGACGCCCTCGACGACTACGTCCTCGGCGAAAGCCTGGCCGGCTGGCAGGAGCGCTACCCCAACGTCCGCATCGACCGCGAGACCACCCACGACAGCCCCGAGCGTTCCCTCCTCGAATTGTCCACCAGCACCCAGCTTCTGGTGGTGGGCACCCGAGGCCGAGGCGGTTTCACCGCCAAGGTCTTCGGCTCCACCAGCCAATCCCTCCTGCTCAACGTCCAAACCCCCATCATGATCGCCCCCACCCCCTGACCTCCCCCAAATACCTGCTACCAGCACGACCGTACGGCTCGGTAGTCTGACCCAGACGCCCCCGTAGCCCAATTGGCAGAGGCAGCGGACTTAAAATCCGCCAAGTGACGGTTCGAGCCCGTCCGGGGGCACGTACAGCATCTACACATTGCGCGCCCGGCCGATGACCGGGCGTTTCCGTTGCTGTGGTTTCGGCGTCGCCCAGAATCGTGGCCGCGTGGGCTATGGACGGGACGCGTTCGGCGGGCAACGTGATGGTGATGGTGGCGCGGGTTGCGTTGTCGTGCATCTGGATTGAGAGCTGGGTGATCTCGAACAGTCGCTGCAGCAACTCCTCGGGTGCGGTAGCGAGGTTGAGCCTGAGATAGGGCAGTGCATCCAGCAGCGCGACGTCTGCGTCGGCGGGGCGAGCAGGCTCAGCTCGATCGGCCGCATCGAGCTGATCGAGATCGCTGGCAACGGTGGACTTCTCGGCCTCCAGCTCGTTGAAGGTATTCCGGAGGGCCTTCGTGAAGGGGTCATCGGGATCGCCATCCTGCGCTTGGCGCAGAACGGAGCTTTGGCGGCGAATCAGGTCCTCCATGGTTCGCTGGAGTCGTTCGCGATCAACTTGCCGCTGCCTCGCGGCTCGGTCGTCGATCCCGGCGATGTCCGCGGCGAGCAGTTCCTGTCGATACGAGAAGACATGTTACAACCCGAGAGATCAGACACGAAAGCCGTTGCGCACCATACGAGTAGAGGATTTGACCCAAACGATTGACTGCGTTCGACCGGACGCAGCCTACCCGGCCAAACACAGGACCCATCAGAACAGCCGCGGCGCGTAGCCAGGTTCTGTCCGCATGGACCTGCAGCGTCAGCTGCACCGACAACTGCCTGTCATGCGGTCAGGCACCATATCGCAAGCAGGGCACCGCGATCCGACATTCGAGGACAACTGCACTTGTACCGTTGAAGTCTGCTGATCGGGTCAGCCGATGACGGACCGACTCTATAGTGATCTTGCCTTCCGGTGCCTCCATCTGGGTGAGGTGGAAGCAGATACCTACTGCAGCAGGTAGCGAAGGAGCACGAACATGGGGAACAGTGGCCTGACTGGGGCGGCGCGGTTCGACAGCAGTGCTGCGGGTACATCTGGACACATTGGATCCGAGCCGCCTGTCGGCATCGAGAACTCTTCACCGGACATTGGCTTCAACCTTGGCGGGAGCGCTGCTCAAAAGGCAGAGGAAAACTCAGCGCCAATAGGTGATTTGAACCAGCGCATCGTCGACGAGCTTACTGAACTACTTGCGCCGGATTGGGAGCAACTTGACGCGGTGTTCGCGATGACGGTCGCCGACGAGGCAGCCCAGATTGTGGTGTCGGACGATCGGCGAACTGCCCGGGTCCAGCCGCCAGCCAGGTTGATCGGTTTGTTGCGTGACTTGCGGCATCGATCGGTGAAGACCGATGATGGGCCGTGGTGGCGAGTGTTGCTATCGCTGAACAGTATCGGTGACGTTCGGATCGACTATGACCATGGCACGGAGCCGTTCCCGGACGACCAGTTGTTTCCACCTCAATCGTATATCGCTGACCTGCAAGCCTTCCCGCGAAAGCGGCTCCCGGTATGGCTCGCGGCGTATGTCGGTCACAACGGAAGCCAGGAGCGCAGTCCAGGCAGTGCCGCCGCCGGGGCGCGGGCAGATCGTGCATCGGGAGTTCGGGCAACGTCGGTCGAGCATGGACTGCCTCCGTTTCCGCTGGCGTGGGCACGTTGGGCGGTAGTGTCGGCCGCCTTTGTTGCGGCGAAATCGCCTTGGGGACCGCGGATCACGACGGCGCTCGGTTGGTTCGAAGGCGTGTCGCGCAGCGGATCGACGCTGCATCGACTTCCGGGCGAGCGTGCGGTGTTGTCTGGCGGACTGTGGAACGCACCGGAACTCGATGCCGCGTACAACGACGGCGCACCAATGCCTGCGTTCTACCGTGGCGCGCCGGACTGGGTGGCCGATCCCGTACTGAATCCTCGTGCGGCCAACGGCTTACTGTCGTTCTGCTATTGGTGGGATGGCGCGGGCTGGTACTGCGGCGAATCGCCGCAAACCGAGGTACTGGGTGCCGCGGTGCCTGGCATCTGGTCACGAGAGAGCGCTGTAGACGTGATCGCTCGAATCCTCGAAACGAATCAGCGAGATGAGATCGACGAACTGGTCGCCGCCGCCGAGGTGGGCGCCGTGACGCGAGCCCTGTTCACCGGTTCGGTGAAGGCCGACGGAATCGATGTCGATAACGCGTACTACCAACTGATGTTGGCCGGGGTCACTGTATCAGTGCAGGCTGGCTGACGGTCTTCGCCGGATTCGCCGAGCCTGGCCATCGTGTATAAGATCGGCTGGAGTTCGCTCCGATCATCAAATAGCCGGGGGTTGGCATGACTGGCAGGGTGGAAGTCGAAGTCGCAGGATTGCGGTCTACCGCAGGTGGGCTCGACGGCGGAGCCTCCCGGCTTCGTGCGATCCTGGCCGAAGTCAGTTCGGCGGCACAGTCATACGATGGTTGCTGGGGTGATGACGAGTACGGGCGGCCTTTCGCCGAGGGGGACAAAGGGTATAAGGCCCGCAGTCTTTCTCTTCAAAACGTATTCGGGCAGCAGGCCGTGCGGTTGGAGAAGGACGCCAATGGTCTGCGTGACAGCGCGACTGCCCTGGAGATAGCGGAAGCCAATAACACCGACGGCTTCCGATCCTGACAGGTCACAAGAAACCGACAGGCACAGCGGCTTCCGGAGCGCTCAAGGGATGGGGACAGGGCAATAGGGCATGGCAAACGAGGCTGAGAAGGCGCAGCTGGCCGGTCTGAAGGAATTGGTCAAGGGCAGCTTCGCGTCGATCGCTCGGGCCCAGCAGGAGCGAGCTCGGCTGACCGCGACTGCCCACGCTGCCGGACGGCGCGTCACGATCACGGTGAACGCTGACGGTGTGGTGATCAAGACTGAATTCTCCGATGACATCGATGATCTGACCTACTCTGAGATCGCTGAGGCGGTCACCGGTGCGACCCAGGACGCCGCGGCGCAGGTGCAGCAGAAGGCTGCACGGATCATGGCGGCCCTGCAACAGGAGCAGGCCCAAATCCCGTCGGTATCAGAGTTTTTCCCGATGATGCCTGACGTTCAGTCGATGATCCCCACCCCGCCCGAGGTGTCCATGGCGCCCCCGGGATCTCCCGAGCGGACCACGATCGAACCCGATCCGGCCGCGCAGTTCTCCAATGTCGAAGAGTACGAACACGATCCATCGATCCGGAGGCGGTCCAGCATCGCTGCACCGGAGTGGGACTGACACGGTCGGGGACTATTCGTGTCGGGGTGGACATGGGTCGGGGATCATCTTCCCGCCTGGCTGATGGAGGCGCTGAACTTCTTCTCGGCGTATCCGAAAGGCGACCAGGACAAGCTGTTCGCGCTGGGTGATGCTTGGAAGAAGG
The DNA here is from genome assembly GCF_000308655.1 of Nocardia niigatensis NBRC 100131. Lineage (GTDB taxonomy): Bacteria > Actinomycetota > Actinomycetes > Mycobacteriales > Mycobacteriaceae > Nocardia > Nocardia niigatensis. The sequence goes on from NZ_BAGC01000050.1 coordinate 41,789, forward strand.
CGGCGACCGAACTCGAGAATTTCGAGCCCGAACTGAAGGCGGTCACCGGCGGGTTTTCGCAGTACTACACCGGTCAGGGCGCTGATGAGATCCTGCAGGTGTTCGCTGCCTATTTCGACAGCTCTGACACCTCCCTTCCGGCGCTAGCCGACAGCCTGAAGAACCTCGGCCATGATGCCCGTTCGACTGCGGCGGAAATCGAGTACACCAAGATCCAAGCCGAGATCTTCGCAGCTCTCACCCTCGCTGCCGTGGTGCAGTTGATGATGAGCCTGTGGGGTTCGGTCGCGGTGCCGGCCTACCTCGCCATCTCCCGCGAGGGACTGGCCGTGTTCGCCAAAACGATGATGGCACGCATCGAGGCGATCGCCGCCCGAGCCGCGACACGGTCGCTGGCCAAGGCGGTTTCGAAAGAGATCGCGATTCCGCTCGGCGAACGAGTGCTCCCCAAAGCGCCCCTGCGGCTGGTAACGAACAGCCTCAAGGGTGGGACGATCATGGCGGGACTCGGGGCGGTATCCGATGCCGGTGTGCAGGCCATCCAACTCGGGGAAGGGCATCTCGACGACGGCTTCGATCTGAAGAAGACCTTTCAGACCTCGATCGAATGGGGAGTCGGCGGACTCGTCGGCGGTCCGGCACACATCAAAATCGCTGACATGCTGGGCAATCGCGGATTGTCCCCGCGACTGGGTGGTTTGATCTCTGGTGGCCTCGGAGGCATGGCGGGCGGCCTCGGCATGTACGCGGGCGGCCTAGGGAACCAGATCTATGACCATTTCAAGCACGGCAAGACCATCGACTGGTCGCTCAGTCCCCAACTCTTGCTCGGCGGTGCAGCACTCGGTGGTGCAGGGGGGCTCCGCCATGCGCTGAACGCCGAGCGCGCCGCGCTAGCCGGAGATGGTCCCGGAGCGTCGGCGAACAGCCGTGTCGACGCCCAGGCACCCCGCGTACATACCGTCACCGCGGAGACCGACGCCGCCGGCAAGGACTTGTACCGCAGTCTGCAAAGGGAAGTCCACCCGGACGTTCTTCAGGCAAAAGGTGAACCGGCCCACCTCGTCGAGCATGGCGAGCGGCTGACCCGAGAGATCAACAACATCAACGCTGAATCGAAGCAGCTCGGTGGCTTCAGTGATCAGCACGTCGCCGACCTCGCGGACGTCCGCCAGGAATGGCGGCAGATCTCCGCGGCAGGCGGCGACGGAAGCGCGGCGCACCCCGATGCTCCCGTCGGGACCGACCATCGGGCCGCCCCCGCGAATTCGACTAACCCACACGGTCCAGCGGAAACGCGAGCCGGAACCCCGGACATCAGGTCTGGCGACACGACGACCCGTTCGGCCCCAGCCGATCAAACCGGCCGCCAGGGGGTGCCAGTACGTGCTGGCGACCCCTCGGTACCTCGGGAACCGGTGATCGGTCGACAGCAGATGCCTGACAGTCCGGCCCGCGTCGTCACGACAGTGACTCCCACCGACAACAGTGTGAGTGTCGCTGCAGGAAGCCAAGACAGGCTCGTCCCGGCAAACGACGCTTCTGCGGCTCGGCCGGTGAACGCGAGCCCCGTAACCGAGATAAAGCCGGTCTCTTCGGAACTCACGCCTCGCGTGCCCGGTCCCGAGTCCGGGTCGCCTACTCTCCTTCCGACTCGATCGGCCGACCCGTCCGCGACGAACTCAGGCTCGTCCCCTGTCAGCCGCCAGCCAACTGTCGTCGACGCTCCCGAAACGCCCGCGAAAACTCGGAAGCCTGTCGGCCCGCCATCCGCTCCGGCAGACGATGCTGGTCTGCCCACCAGCCACCATCAACCTTCGGCACCGACTCCGGACGTCGAGGCACCGACCGGCCCGTCGGGAGGCGACCATCCCGCACCTACCGGTCCTGAACTTGTGCCCGCAACACCGCCGCATACAGGCACTGGACGCCCACTCGAAGTCCAGCGTCGCATCGACCGCATCACCGGTATTGAGCTCGAACCCGCCGCGGAGAAGGCCGCCGCCGACCTCCGCGACTTCTATCAGCACCAGAGCACCGAAGCCGCGGACGCCACGCCCGTCACGCCGCGAGATACCCAATCAGGCTCTCCCGCACCGGCATACGAGGCGCGGCGGTTCACCTACGGTCCCGATGACTTCCTCCACTCCCTGACTGTCCGCGTACACCTCGACGGTGCCGAACATCTGCCGTCCGAACACGTAGGCCGCATAGTCGACAAGCTTCACACCACCATCGACACCGTCTTCAACAAAGGCCAGCGCCTGCTCAGCGGTGACCGACTCAATGTCCACATCGAGCTCACCGACAATCGCGCCGACGCCCATCTCCGCGCCACTGTCGCTGAGCCCCAACATGTTTCCGATCCGCGCACCTGGACCGGTGATACCCACCCGGACACACTCGCCCGGCAACTTCGCGAACACCTCGGTCTATCGACCGACCCGGGCAAGCACACACTCGACTACATCGATGTCCGACAGATCAGCAACGACATCGCCCTCGCCAACACCGACAACCACCTCACCGGGCTACCCGAGACGCGCACCGTAGCGCCGAAACGTCTGTACGGTCTCGAGACTCCTACCCATCAGTGGGCAGTCGAAGATGCTCTCCGCGAAGGCAACAGATTCCTCACCGGGGCCGACCCCCGTACCAACCCATACGGCGACCTCATCAACGACGGCGGCCCCCACAATCTGGGACGCAGCAACAACTGCCTGGATAACAGCCTCTCCGCGCTTTCGTCGTTCCATGGTGACCCCCAGGTCGCGCTGCCCCGTTGGCCCGACACACTTCCCGACGGCAGCATCGACAAGTGGACCGGTGAGCAAGGCGGCAACCAGCGTGCACTCCACTGGCTCGGCGGAGGCTTCACGACCGGCGGCTACAACCATCCCGTATACAGTGTGCGCCAACAATTCTCGCTGCTTCATGACCATATGAATCAGCTGGGCGAGATGTCCTCGGCGCTAGTCATCAACGAGTGGCACAAGCAGGATGTCCACGGGAACTTCCTCTACGACCAATTCGGCAAACCGGTCCTCGATGGAGCCCACGCCACAGTCATCGTCTACCCACGCGGCGCGTCCGGCCCCCTGTGGTGGGATCCGCAGCAACGCACGATCTCCGAGACACCCCCAGCAACGCTGACCGACAAGTCCGCATCGCTATGGTTTGTTGCCCTCGATCCGAACGCGCCCAACGGAGGTATCACCGGTGCCGGAGCAGTACCGCACTCAGGACCAAGTGGAGCAATACCTGGCCCGCATCTTCTCCACGAACTCGAAGTTCGACATCTACCCGACTCGGTACGGATGGGTGTGTCGCCCGACGCCGTCAACGGAAGGACCTCGGAACCCGAACCTTCCGGTGGAACCGGGCCAGGGGAGCTACGTGGTCAACGCCCAGACGGGAGTGGTGACGGCGCACCCGAGTCTGCATCCGATCACGATCGGGGAGCAGTACGACGAGGCGATCCGGACGGGACAACCGATACCGGGCGGCCAGGTGTACCCCCGTCGCTGGAAAGTGACCCTGCAGCGGACTCACGAGGACGCGACGGAGATCGAGTACCAGGTGATGACCGAGTCCCTGACGACACCGCCGGAACCGACCACCGAACACCGGCTGACCATCAACAAGAACACCCTGCAGACCCGAACGAGCGTGCTCAAGGTCCCCGAAGCGAGCTACCAAGCGATGGCCTGGGCATACGAACACCGGACGAACCAGACCTGGCCGGAGAACGGAACCTACGAGGTCTAGATAGTCACGAGCTAGCTGTCGACGATCACCGGAGCCATCGCGAACAGTCCGCCCCCGCCGAAGCGGGGCACTCGCGAGATCCTCACGCGTCAGATGCTCCCGGGCAATCCGAGATTCCTCTGCAGCTGCCCGAAACCAGCTCCCACCGCAACGAATCCGCGGTACCGGAGTACCGACCCGCAACCCTGGCGGACTTGGGCTTCCACGATGTCGCGGATGTCCCTCCAGCCGACCTGGCCCGGATCGAATCGGCGCTGCCGGCCACCAGAATGGTTCCTCCGAACGAGGTGCGGTTCACCCAGCGCAGCATAAGTCGCGAGACCTCGGAGGGCATGCCCATCGAGGACCTCGCCGACGTGATGGCCGAACACGGGTGGCGTGGTGGCCCGATCCACGCGGTCGTCTGGGAGGATGGCGGCCTTTCAAGCCTGGATAACCGTCGCCTGACCGCCGCGCGCATGGCGGAACTCGACGAGGTGCCCACCGCACTGCATGCACCGAATGACCGTTTGGCCGACTGGCCGCATGAGTGGGATCCCGCACGCCGCGAGCGCAATCCGCTGGCGGTAGACATCCGCCAGCTCGCGGACGGCACGCTGCGGGTCGGTGGCGACCAAGGCGAAATCGTCTACCACCGTGGCCAAGTCGCGAACACCTGGGGCGAGATCGCGGTGTTCCGGGCGGCCGAACAACGCAGCTTGCTCCCCGGCATACTCGAGGGCTCCGATCACCCTCCGGTCTACGCGGCCAAGCCCGCCAAACCGGTGGAGGTCGAACTACCACCCGAGATCCTGCACGAGGTCACCACCGCCGTTCGAGACGCTCATCCCGATGCCGACCGCATCCTCGCCGATTTCCGCGCGACTCTCGACAGCGTCACCCATGATCTCGGCGTCGAGCATGACCCACTCGACATGCGCGGCGAGGACCACCGCGTCAAATCCGCGGATTCCCTGGCGCGCAAGTACTTCACCGAACGTGAACCCGGCGAGCAGATCGGCGACTTCCTCAACCGCGTCAACGACCTGATTCGCTTCTCGGTCCGACTGCCCGAAGGCGAACACTACCTACCCAGCCTCGAAGCCACCCTCGACCAAATGCGAGACCGCGGCTACGAGATCGTCGACGTCAAGAACTTCTGGCGCGAGGGTAACCGCTACCTCGGTATGAACACCACGCTCCGTTCGCCGCACGGCCGCGAGTTCGAAGTGCAGTTCCCAACCGATGCAGCTTGGCGGGCAAACAAACTCACCCACGAGCCGTACGAAATCTTCCGCCGCACAGAGGAACCCATCGAACGGCGCATCCACGCCTTCTTCGACATCCTGCGCATCAACAACGACCTCGAACTGAGCGAGAAGATTCCGCCAGGCGTAGACCAGCGCTGGAAACCGGTGGACACAAGCCTCCGGAAATGGACAGCGAAAAACCCGGCACCATGGCAGGCCTACCAGCGCTGGCTCAGTGAAAACCATCGCGCGTTGCCTTGGGTGACAAACCAATTCGGACTAGAGGTCGACAGGTTACTGCCCTCATACCGTCCCCGATCGGATGAACACGGCCATGGGCCCGTCGAGCCGGCAGCGACGCTGCCGGAGCATGCCTCCAACGAGCCCTCGCGCGACCTGGATCGCCCCTCGGTATTGAAGCAGCATCTGAAGAATCGGTTCGAGCAGGTCCGGGCGGGCATCCGCGATATCTATGCGGCGCAAAATGATCCGACCCGCACACCCGAATTGCCGGGTCTGCGTGTGGAATTCGGCGAGCTGGTCGACAAACTCGGGCTACGTGACCAGCAAGATTGGGTCACGCCATGGCGACTATTCAACGAGCACGACGCGACGCTCGCGAAGTACGTCGAGCAGAATCACGAGCATCTACTACCGAGTGCACAGGATCTCGCCATCGCGCGTGTCAAACCCGATGCCGAACCAGTAGATCACCAGCCGAGCAGCCGCCCTGAGCTTCTCGATGACCATCCAGCCCCCGATAGTTCAGACGAACTGTCGGCGCTTTCACCCGAGGCTCAGGAGCTCGCTGCGCAACTGGAGGTCGCCGAGCATATCGCCATCCAGGCCGGGGAAGTCAGTGTCGAGCATCTGAGTGAGCTGCAACGACTCTCGGGGCTCGAGCACGCCATCGTTCAAGGCCCCGACGGCGAGCTGCGGCTCTTCCGCGGCACCGAAGTTTCCAGCACCATTCCCGAAAGCCTCCGCAACGGCTACGAATTCGTTGTGCACTCGCACCCCGAGGCGGGTCTGCCGACCGACGCCAGCATGGATCTCGATGTGCTGCACAAGACCACCTCGCACATCGAGGCCGTCATCAGCAGCGACGGCCAGATCCGGTTCTTCGACGACAAAGGCGTCCTCCCGGCCGGTACCGTCCCCGAGGGCGGTCCAATCGACCGGAACGGGTTCGTGGTCCCGGTCGAGGAGCATCGCGTACCGACGTCGGGAGGTGAGCAGCCGAACCGTTGGATGGCCACGCGAGGTCCGGACGGAAAGCCTTACCGGTTCCCGGATACGAGCTCGTCGGCATCGTCGCGTCCGGAGAGCAGTCCGTATCGGGACGTCGACGCAGCACGACGTGACGCGGAAACGGTCAGCGGCTCACATATTCAGGACGCAACTCCGCTCGGCGCACGCGAGAGCCCCGCCGCGGACGCAGTCGCCAGACAAAGCCAAGACTTGAGCCGCGTCTCCCACACCGGAACCGCCGCCAACGTCGACCGCACACACATCCAGGAGGCGACCCGAGGCGGCGTACGCGAGAACCCAGCTGCGGACGCCGTTACCAGACAAAGCCAAGACTTGAGCCGCGTCTCCCACACCGGAACCGCCGCCAACGTCGACCGCACACACATCCAAGACGCAGACCCGCTGGGCACATCACACAGACCGGAATCGAGTCAGGCTGCCCGGGGAGGGCCGGAATCCAGCCGTGCACCCCAGGCCGTACAGCCACAGGGTCCCCCGGCGGAGTCGTATCGGCTGCCAACCGATGGGGACAGGCCGGTACCGGCGGTGCCGAAGAAATACACACAGCTGCCGCCCAACGCGGGCAATCTGACCCTGGGCAAGGACGGGCTGCTACACCTACCGTCGGACAAGAATCCGAAGGAGACCTACCGCACCCTTGAGAGCGGCCACCCAAATGGCCGACTGCACCACATTACCGACCCGGAAAACACCTACCGAGACAAGGATTTCAAGCTCCACGATCAGTCGAAACCTCGCCATCCCTTCACCGATGACCATCTGGCGAATCGCAACGAACCCGTACTGTACGAACCGATACCTGTCGGAGAACCCGCACCATACAAGATCGCAGATCCGGCATACGACTCCGCGCTCCAGACCGACGCCGCGCTCCGCGCCGAGCAACAGACGATACGCGATCCAGCCGGAAAAATAGTCCGCACGCATATGCCGGAGTTCGGGATAGAGCACATAAACGATCTTTCCGGCAAGAAACTCGAGCAGAAATATCAAGAACTCAAGGCAGCTACCAGCCGCATGCCCGACGGCGTCGCGAAGGACGAAAAGCTGGCGCGCCTCGAGGAGCTGAGGGAAAACGCAGAGATCTACCATACCGTCGGTGTGGAGATGGTCCAAACATCCAAGCACATGGGCGATCTCGCGGGAATCGCACGCGCCAGTGATCCGAATCTTCACCCCAACGGCGTTGTTCTGCAGTCCCCCGGCCGGGTGATAGATGGTAGGGACACCATCGACGTCCCCGTGTTCGACCCCGCTGTCGGAGACAAACCCCCGACGCTCACGTCGTTGGAGTGCAAGGGTGTTGGCTCCGAGCTAGGCACCGCGGACACCGAGGTCGGTCCTGCGCGACAATGCTCGCCGGAGTACACCGCCCGGACACTCGGTGTCGAGAAAAACCTGGCACTGCTGCTGCAGGATACCCCGGAGAGTCTGCGCGCTCGTGGTATCGACCCGGATGCGCCCGAAGTCAAAAAGGTACTGCAAGCTCGCGATGAAATGATGCGGGCATTCCAGGACGGCACACTCGTGCACAAGGTCGAGAAGGTTCATGCCGACCTTGCACGGAACCCGGATGGCAGCACGACTTACGCCGTTTTTGTGACAAACTACAGTTTGGAACGCGACGGTGTCCCGATGGTGATCGAGCGAATCGGCGGCATCGAGCGAGACGTACTGCCAGTCGAGGAGCGTGCCAGACAGCGCGAGTTGGAGATCATCCGGACGATCGCAAGGGAACGCGACCGGATACTCGACGGCTTGACTCCCGACGAACGAGAGATCGTAGAAGTGGCCCTCGACATGGCTCGGGGCTTCGAGAATGAGGTAGCACAGCAGCAATTCGCGCACACCCAGGACGTGCTGGGGAATGTTGCGCGAGCCATGGAGGAGCACACCGAGCCAGCGCAGGTGAGCAAGGGGCTCACAGACGCACACGCTGCACTGGCGCGGATACACCAGCTGGAACTCGACAGCCGGATGACGGCGCTACACGAATTCGACCTGGGCCCACACGCGGGCGCGGCTCGCGAATTGCTGGCATTGGAATTGGACACGCGGAGCAGCGCTCTCACAGCTCAGGTTCAAGCGCTCGAACATCAGCTGATCGACCGGAGCATCAGCCAGGCAATCGATGCGAGAGAAGTCCTGGCCAAGGATCGGGCCAAGTTCGTTCAGCACCATCTCAACCTGGCCCGAGTGATCGAAACCGCCGGGGAGGACGGCCAGCCGGTTCGCGAATTGAGCGATGTGCGCGACGCCTACGAGCGCATACAGCAGGTTCGCGATCAAGAGCGAAGACTCGAAGCCCGGGCGCTCGAGACGATGGGATTGAGCGAGAAACATCTCGAGCAGGTGAGGAAGGCGCTCGAGGATCAACGCGCCCCACTGGACGCGGCACAAGAGGTGCTCAGAGGGGAGGTTGTGCGCCAGGCTGAGGCCAGGATTCGGGAACTTGACGGACGCGAAGAACGCAATCAGGAACGCGAGAGAATTCGCCAGTTCGTCCACGAGATGACGGTCGCGGTCGAGCAAGGCGAAACTCCCGATCTGGACAGGCTCACGAACAAATACAACGAGATCAAGCAGCGTGAGCTGCACGAACGCGAACGCGCGGCCGAAGTACTCACACGGCTCCGACTGCCCCACGAACTTCACGAGCAAGTGATGGAGGGCGTCAACACCGAACTCGAGCAGGCCTACGGCTTGGATCGTGACGCCCTCGGCCGACAGATCGTGCGCCAGGCCGAGGCCAGGATCCGCGAACTCGACGGACGCGATCCGCACGAACGCGCCGAACGAGAAAGGCTTCTCGAGAAGACCCGCAAATTCGTACAGGACATGGAAGAAACGGTCGAGCAAGGCAACGTGCCCGACCTGGAGGAAGTGCGAACCAAATACAAGCAGGTATTGGAACGCGAAGCACGCGAACGCGAACGCGCGAATCAAGTACTCGCACAACTCAAACTGCCCAACGAGCACGAAGAAAGGGTGAGGCAGCGGCTCGATAACAATCTCAACCGAACGTTCGGTCGAGTCCGAGAGGCGCTAGGCAGGGAGATCGACCGGCAACAGCCCAACCAAGAGCGCGACCCCCGGATGATCGCGGCCCTTGCGGTCGAATCCCGGGATCGTGAGCGCTCACCCGATCATCGCGCGCGCGAAACGCCCGCTGTCGCACAGCATCCGACATTGAACACCACCTACGACCAGCTGCGGGCGACCGCGGAACGCCTTGCTCGCGCGGGATTCTCGCCCGAGTCGATCGCTATTCGTTTGACAATGGATGTGGGGCAGGCGCAGACGATCGCCGAAGCACTTCAAGAGCCGACAGAAGCGGCGAAGCGGGAGCGCGAACGCCAAGAGCGGGAACGCGCACGGGAGCGGGAACGGGGACTGGAACGGAACCGGGAACGTGGCGGACGCTGACCTAGAGGTCGACGGCGGTCATCTCGCCTGCCTTGGCATCGTTTTCCCAGCTGTGGGACAGTCGAACGCCCATAGACAGGCTGGCCCGATACGACGATTCGCTAAGCCTCAAGACCAGGAGCAGTTTTGACCGACTCGGACGATTTCACCGACCGCTCCGCCTGTCCGCCGGCCATGCTGCCCGATTACGCAGCCGACTCCAGTGACGGTGCTACGTTCTCCGACGAGCGAACCGACCTGAGCTCGGCTCAGAAATGGCAGACGCTCGGATACGACGAGACCATGGCGCTGGCGACCAGGCTGACCTCCCTCGGTCCCCTGTGGGCATCCGATCCTGGGTCCATCGCACGCGTCTTCGGATGGCACATCAGCGAAGCTGCCCCCGGCCTGTATCAACTCGACACTGGGCCTGGAACGGCCAAGGGATATCTCTACTGGCGCGACGGTCGAGCCGAAGGCGTGGAGATTCCGGTCACCGTGTCAGTCCCTGACAACGATGCGCTTCGGCTGGGTTATCTCTTCACGCTGCTGTCACCCGCTCTCGCAGAGGCTCTCGGCCCCTCATCCGAGACATCCTCCCGGCGCGACGAAATCGTTTGGACCAATAACGATCTCAGAGTGACCCTGGCACTGTCGGCGACCGACATCCGACTGTTCGTCACCCTGAAGCGATGAAAATGACTGGCAGCCAAGGTAGTTCGAACCAACAGGGACCGCGTATCGTCCTGCGGGGACCAGGTTCGGCGGTTCTGCAGAATGCTCGGTCTACGCGGCCGGCGGAAGGGCGGAATCGCTCAAGCCAAGAGACAAGGCCGAAGGTCAACAACGCTAGGGTGTTCTTATGACGGAATGGCGCGTGCTGCCCGGTCCTGAAGTCGGCAAATTGGCCGTCAGGCTGGCATCGCTGGACTGGTCGTGGTCACTCACGGACGTCCCTGCGCTGGCTGAGGACTTCGGCTGGACCGTGCGACGGAGCTATCGGTCCTCGGTCTCGTTGGATGGCGAGCTCGGCCCCGACTCAGCCAATGTATCCGGCCGATCCGGAACAGCCAACAAGATCGAAGTCCGTGTCACGAATTACGCCGACGACGACAGCAGTGGCCGCGCGAGGGTCCGTGACGCGTTCGCCGACATGACATCCGCGGTGACCGCCGCCCTCGGCGCGCCTACCCTGCGCAGCCCTGGCGAATATGCCGAAACACGCTGGGCCGGAACGCAAACCACCGTGCGACTGCGCGAGTTCAAGAACAGTGTATCGCTTTACCTCTACGCCAACGAGGCACTCGCCCTCGAGGATCAGGCGACCGCGATGGACGAACAGGGGTTGCTGTGACCGACTGGAACCAATTCGAGGTTGGACTCGCCGAAGAGTTGGCAGGGCTTCCCGCCGGCGCCCTGGTCACCATCGATACCAAAGCGCCAGACACCGAGCCGGGGTTCGCGCAGTTTGCGCAATCGGAGGACAAGGTGGTGGCCGAACTAGGGGCCTACGCGGACCTCGACCGCGAGGCCGGGGTGAACGCACCCGGGGCCGCAGTGGTCCTCGCCGCGGGCTGGCACCCTCCAGTCGGCAGCGATCGCGACAACTGGTGGGTCGAGTTGCCATGGCCGGTGACCTCCGCGATTTACCGGCAGCTCGCGGCCATGGTGGTCATCGGGCTGAAGGATGCGTTTCATGTCTCCAGTCCCACACGTCTGGTGTACAAAGCGTGGAATTCGAATGCCGGAAACCGTCGCTTCGACCTCCCTCGGCTTGGAATCGAGAAGCAATGACGACGCTATCGCACCACGATGGTCCGGCGATGACCCCGCCGAACAGGCGTCTGCTGAAGCGTCGTCTCGAACTGGAGCTATCCGGGGAACTGGCTGCCGACCGTGTCGATCAACTCCGGCGCGATCTCGGGCTCAACTCCGCGGACACACCCGGTGAAGGTTCGAACACCGTTCTGGGAGAACGCATCGAACGCAGTCCGCGCCATCGAAGTGTCGCGGAGATGGCGATGACCTTCGCGCGCCTCAGCAGACGAGAGTGGTCGCTGACGATCGACGCACTACCCCGAGCCGATATCGACCGCTGGCAGTGCTTAGCCGAAATCGCCTGCCGCATAGCGGGACTGAGCATCGTTGCGACCCGCACACCTGCGCCGACGGTTCTCACGGACGACGAGAGGCAAGAGATCGGCGAGCAAGCCGCACGCTTGACCGAACAATCGCAACGCCGGCTCGACGAAATCCCATTCAGCACGCCGTTCGAAGCGTTCGCGGCCGATTCCCCGGAATGACTCCATGATTGATTCACCGCATGCCTGCCAGTTCTGCGGGCGGTATGTCCTCGAGGTCGAGGGATGGGCCGAATCCCTCAAGCCAGGCCACCAGGTCCTCACACCCTGGGGCAACGATCCGACGGTCTTTCACGGCTACTACCACTTGGCCTGTGTGCGCACATCCGAGTTCGGACCGAAGTTCAGGACCGAGTTGCTGAACTGGATCTGCCAGAAGGATCACCTCATCACGGTCCGGGGCAAGGACGGACTGTTGCATGACACCGTGCGCACGGGGCTCGGCTACACACAGCACCTCACTGCAACTGCGAGTGGCGACATCTATGAAAACCGGCGATTCGACCGATGGGTATTCGCGGAGAACGCCGGCCCGGTCCACTTCCTGGACATCGACCAGACACGCGCCTTGTCCGAGGGAAAGCCGCTTCGCGGCAACAACGGCGGGCGGCATGCGCTTCTGCCCACGGACCCAGGAGACGCTGTCACCGGATGGGGGTTGGTCGAAGTACTCGACTTCCTCCACGTTCGCGACATCTACCAGGAAATGATCGATGGGTCCGCGCCGGAATACAGCTTCTGGAGGGGCGCCCCCAAGGGTTCGAGCTACGTGTCGACCTACTCGTTGTCGGCCGTACGTCCGATTCCGTCCGATGTCGCCGAGTTCTTCCAGAACTACTTGCAGCGATACACTCTTAAGAGCCCCGAACAGGTCCGATCGAACGGCGACCGCTAGGCCGGTGAGCCCAGGTCGCGCAAAGCGTGACCATCGAGCCAATGTGTCGTGTACGAATCCTGCGGTCAGGCGTGGTCTTCTTTCCACCGCCGGACGTGATGATCATCGTCCCAAGAGATGTCCTCCTGGTCGGGCGGATCGCCCTTCCAGGAGAAGAACCATTCGATCCAGTCCTCCCCCGGCAGTTCACTGGCGCTCGAGCCGTCAACAGCCAACTTGCGAGAGAACTCCTCGGCCGCTGCACGTTCGAGAACCGCGATCCGATCATCGTTGCGGTAATCGGCAGTGAATCGAGCCACCCGAGCCGGGTCGTACTGCCACATCTGGATGCCTTGATTCCAGACCAGCGCGTCATCGGATGCGTCGGTGGTGACGAAAATGGTGAACGGCGAAGTCTTTCCGAACTCCCCGCTGCAAACCGCTTGATAGAAAAGCACTTCGATCTCCTCGTCAGTGGGTGCCCGTCTCAGAGACCACCGGCAGATCGGCGAGGGCTACCGTCACCAGCTCACTATGGGCAAGCGCACCTGGAGCATCGACCACGGATCTCACCTCAAGCATCTAGGCACACCATCATCCCTGGATTCCGCCCCTCGCTGTAGATGATCTTGCCCGGCCGATTGTAGACGCTGACTACTACGATCGATCTAAAGCCTGCTGAAAGTCGAATTCGCCGTCTGCTGCCCCCGCCACGAACGCCCTCCACTCGATCTCGTTGAACCGCAACTGAACAGCGTCAGACGAGACGATCGTGTCAGGAGTGTCGCGGGTAATGACTGCGGCGCCATTGCAACTGGGACGCCCCTCCAGAACCTCGTTCACGAAGTCTGACCATTGCTCCGCGGTAAACGCGATGGTGCCGTGATCGTGGTGCTTGGCGTGCCTCACGAAGACCGTTGACGGAGTTGGGGCGACATCGACGCAGCCTTCACCGTTTCCGCTGTAGCTGGAGGTCCGCCATGCCCGGCGGTCTACGGTGCCCATCGATCGCTCCTACTGTTCCAGTGCTGCGAGCCGACGCTTGATCGCGTCTACCGACTCGGACTCGGACAACGCAGCTGCGCACATCCGGTCGATCGCCATTTTATACAGCTCGACCTGATCCTCTTCCTGGACGTAAAGAGCACCGGCCGGGTATTCGATGTATCCGATGCTGCGGGCGGACTCGAAGTTCAAGACGATGAAGTCGCCGTCGAGGCCGTCATGCACGGCAACGTCGACGGGCATGACGTGGAGTTCGACGTTCGGGAGCGCGGCTAGCTCCAGCAGATGCTCGTACTGCGGCTTCATGACCTGAAGTCCGCCGGCGATGCGGTCGAGGACGTACTCCTCCATCACGACCCGCATGTGCAACGGATGCTCGCCGGTCAGACGCTGACGAGCCATTCGCCCGCGGACGACCTGAGGCGCGTCAGCGGGAGCGACCCGCAGATGGCCCTCCAGCAGCGCGGCCGCGTACTCGGGTGTCTGCATCTGCCCGGGAAGGTGCAGCGAGGTATAGCAGTACTGGCTTTCGGCGAGTCCTTCGAGACCGACGAAGGTCTTGAACCAGTTCGGAAAGACCGGGCCGAAGGGCGCCCACCATGTGGCTTGGTCTGCTTGCCCTGCCAGGGCGGAGACCCGCTCAATGTGTGTGCGATCGACTCCGTACGCCTCCAGCAGGACCGCAACCTCGGTTGACTGCTGGTTCGACTTGCCGGTCTCCAAGTAGTTGATCTTCGTTGCAGTGCAGTCGATCTTCTCGCCAGCCTGCTTCTGCGACATCCGTGCGCGTTCGCGCGCGTCCTTGAGTTCCCGGCCGATCAGGAACCGGAGCGCGTTGGGATCGGAGCGCCTACCCATCTCAGTCACACAGTCCTCCATGTTCACGGCGGCCCCATGTTTACGGCGGTCGTCAGCACAATAGCGCGCTTCGTTGCCTCGGCTGAGCCCGTAGAGTGACCTGATACGTGGACACAACACGTGGGGACAGTGGCGGCGGAGCTACTAGGGCCGGAACCCCTTGTGCGAGTACCGAATCGACCAGCTGTGGTTGACGGTGGACTTCGCGCGGCCAGACGGCGAGAACCGGGCCGGCGGCGGACATACCGCGTTACCTCGATATCGGCGGATACTCGCAGCTCAGGGCGGGTTGGTGTTTGTGTAGATGCTGTCTATGCCACCCCCGGAGGCACCACTGACAGAGCTCCCCGTCGTTATCGGCATGCCCGGGAGTGGTTTTCGATTCGTCGCGTCCGATCCGTGACGAGACCGGAACCCGCCCTGAGGAAGTACCGCGTCGGAACGGGCGCTGACGGTCACAGTGGTCACGGGTATAGGTGGGTCTTCGCGACGCGGGTGTCGAATGTTCCGATGTGGCAGGTGACGGGGTCTAGCCTCTGTGGTGTCTCAGTTACGAGATGGCAAACCGGATTGGTTCGATGGTGGCGAGTCTTAGGAGGGCCTGTGAGCTCGAGATCGCATCGAGGCAAGATTCTCGCGGTATTGGTCAGCGCGGCGGTTCTCGCGCTGGGCGTGAGCGCGTGTTCCAAGAATTCATCGTCGGGTTCGACTGTGAGTGAGGAGGCGGCGATGAAGGCGTATGTCTACTCCTATCCGCTGGTGTCAGTGGAGGTGACGCGACGGCAATCGACGAATGTGCCGCGCCCGGATGGGCGTGGGGCCGCGCCGATGAATCAGTTCGCCAACATGGCGTTCCTTCCAGACGCGTCGTTCAACGGCGTGGTGCGCGCGAATGTCGACACCCTGTATTCATCGATGTTCTACGACGTGTCCAAAGAGCCGCTGGTGATCAGCGTTCCGGACATGGGCGATCGGTATCACCTGTTCCCGATCATGGACATGTGGACCAATGTGCAGGCGTCACCGGGCACCCGCACCCTGGGCGCGGGCCACGCTTATCAGTTCGCCATCACCGGCCCTGACTGGCACGGCACCCTCCCCGAGGGCGTGCACGAGTACAAAATGCCCACCGACGGCGGCTGGATCATCGGCCGTATCCAGGTCAACGGACCCGACGACATCCCCGCCGTCGCAGCCATCCAGCAGCAACTGACCGCCGCGCCGCTGAGCGCCTACGGCAGCGCCTACACCCCGCCGGAAAACACTGATCCACAACAGGATTGGCCTGTCGGACAAGAGGTCGCGACCTACATCCACAATCTGTCCCCGCAACAGTACTGGGATCTCTACTACTCCAGCCTGTCGCACAACCAGCCTCGTCCCGAGGACAAGGATCTGCTCTCCGAGCTGGCCAAGGCCGGGTGGACGCCGGACACGAAGCTCGACTTGGCGAAGCTCTCGGATTCCGACCGCAAGACCTGGGAGAACGCCTGGCCCAAGGCATTGTCGAAGATCGAGGTTGATCTCGGCGGCAAGCCCGTCAACGGCTGGAACATCGCCAGCGCGGGCATGGGCACCTACGGTACGGACTACGACCGGCGCGCAGTCGTGGCCCACGGCGGTCTGGGCGCGAACCTGCCCGAGGACGCGATCTATCCGAACACCCGTGTCGACGCGACCAGCGCGACGCTGACCTCCGACCGGAACTATGTCCTGCACTTCGCCGCCGATGAGATCCCGCCGGTGCGTGCGTTCTGGTCGCTGACGATGTACAACGACAAGGGGTTCTTCGTCGTTAATCCGATCAACCGCTATGCGGTACGCGGCGAGCAGATGCGCAAGAATCCCGACGGCTCGCTCGATGTGTACATCCAACGCGAAAACCCCGGCCCGGAAAAGGAATCCAACTGGCTGCCCGCCCCGGAATCAGGTGAGTTCAACCTGATGCTGCGGCTGTACTGGCCCGACAACAAGATCATCGACGGGTCCTGGAACCCGCCCGGTGTAAAGACGGCGGCCTGAGAGCGGAGGGGTACCGGCCGCGACCTGGTCGCGCCACACCCGCGGCAAGACGCATAAATGCCGGATGAGGTGCAGAATCCTGGATCGGATGCACTGCGCACTTCAATGACGGGTGCCCGCGGGACCCCTTCCCGGTAGACACGATCTGCACCACAGATTTCTATCTGTGGTGCAGATCGACTCATTGGTCCGGTTGAGTGTTACAGGGAACCGTCAGCGGCCCTGAGCGGGCACCCGGTCGACTCGAAGGCCGCCTTGGAAGTGTAGGAACCGTCGGGAAGATGGGAGCCTATGACGGACTTTCCGTCGCCCGGAGTCTCGGTGTCCTGAACCGCATGGCCGAATCCCCTGTCGGGAAGCATGTTTCGCAAGATCAGGTATCCGTCGTCCGGATGCGTCCGCCACACCGGTGACTGCGCCGCGGGAAAGGTGGCGGGTTTGCCGGGCTGGTCACGCAGTGCGGAGTACTTGTCCATCGGCAGCTTCGCCACCGCCGGGGTGGTGGTCGCCGCGTCGACCTTCGCGCACAGCTGCTGCCCGGTGAGGACCTGCCCGTCGGGAATACGCAGCTCGGGCTCGGGCAAGCCGACGCCGCCGGTGCTGTCACGGTCACGGTCGGGCAGGTAGAGCCCAGTGGTCGCGAACCCGACATCGACTCCACTCTCGACATCATGCGCACGGTTCTGCTCGCTCACTCGTAGACGGCAAGCCCGCTGCCGGTGAGCCGGGCGGTTCAGCCCGGGCGATGCTCGGCGCTCCTCGGCGATAAACCCGCGTCGAGGACCTGGCGGCCTGATCCAAATGTCCCGTCGCGACGACACCCCCCGCCGCCTGTTCATCACCGGCCGAATGGCCGCAATGAGCAAGGAATCCATCAACCGCTACGCGAAGTACGGTTCCCGCACCGCCAATCACGCATGGCTGCCAGACCCCGGCTCACCTCACCGATAGAACTGAGACCAGCGATTATTCCGGGTTCCATTGCGCGGGAACGTCGACGACCCTCTTGACCGCAGAGCCGTTGTGGGCGGTATGGCCGAGGGCTCCGGCCGCGCAGCTGCGTGCAGAGCTGGCGCTGGGTCCGCCAGGTCGTCGCAATGATCGGTATTACCAACCACACGCCGCGAGCCGCCTGTCGACCCACTGATCCGCGCGGTGAAAGCTGTTCTGTGGCAAGGGTTCCGGATCGCCCGCTGCGGGCTTTTCCCTGCCATTCCGATGTTCTCGGTGGCCGTAGCGGCGGCGGGGCGCGGCAGTCAGGGCCGAAGGTCCGGCGTGGACAGCCGTCGACTGGCGCGCTCCGATTTCACCGCGCGCCCGGCGGCTGCCGTTGGCGTGGTCCCTCACGCTCCTCGCTGGGAATGTTTCTCGCAGTGGGGTTTCGGCAGTGGTCGCCATGGTTCGTGCCGAGCGTCGGTGGGGTCGCACGGCACGGCCGCCGCACTGTGGCGCCGGCCGGCGCACGTCCTTCCGCGGGGGCGGCCGGGTCAGAGATGCCGGAAGATCCAGCGGGCGCGTGGTTCGTCGCCGACGCGGCCGAGCAGTGCGACGGGTGAGGTGGAAGCGGTGTCGCCGTACAGGGTTTGGCTGGGATCCGAGGCCAGGCTGAGGCGGCGGTTGCCATTGGTTTCGCTCACGTACCACAGGCCGGTGTCGGCGACGCCGCACACGTTCTGGCCGACGGAGTAGGTCAGCGAGTCGAGCCGGACGGGCTGCAGGCACAACCTGGTCGACGAGTTGAGCAGCTGGAACACCGGACCGGCGGGCCGGTAGCCGATCAGCACGAGCTGCCACCGGTTGATGTCGGCGCTGTCGTCGGTGCCGCCGCGCGCCCCGGCGATGTCGGCCGCGGTGACCACAGGGCGCAGTGTGTAGGCGGGCTCGGCCTCGAGGAAGATCCGATATCCACCGGGCCGGAGCGGTTCGGCGGCGGCGGGTGCGGCCGCGAGCGCGGCGGCGAGGACGTGAGCCACGATCACGAGGACTGCGCGGGCGGACATGACGCTGGGGTCCTTTCACGGAAGCGGGTCAGGCGGGGCGAATCATGTAGTGCACAGCGTGAATTCACGAAAGATGACGTGCCCGGTTGGAAGACACGGGCACGCCACCCCGCGTATTCGACGCCGGATCTGCCCCGGAGCGCCCGATATGTACCGAACACGCGGAGCGTCCGGAATTGGCAGCGACAGCCCACGGCTCGGCACCGCGAGCCGACGATGCCGCGTTGCTTGTCGGTTTTCGGTGTGATGGGAGGAATATCCAGAATTCGCCAGAACCGCGCCGATGAGCTGGCCGGTGATCCCAGCGCCGGGCAACCGGGCCAGGCGTGCAGCCTGGATCGACGCCCAGAACATCGAGACCTTGTACCTCTCCGCCGTCACCGTCGGCGAGCTGAGCTACGGCATCGCCGCCATGCCCGGCGGCCGCCGCCGTGATGTGCTCGCCGAGCAGCTGGAGAGCCGTGTACTGCCGCTGTTCGCCGGTCGCATGATCGCCTACGACCTCGCTGCCGCCGCGGCATACGCCCGCCTCATGTCCGCCGCCCGCGCCGCCGGACTGGCCGTCGCCACCACCCGGCATGATTGCAGCCACGGCGGCCGCCGCAGACTTCACCGTCGCCACCCGCGACGCCTCGCCGTTCGAGGCCGCTGGAGTGCCCACTATCGACCCGTGGCAGTAGCCCACGGCCGCAACGGATTTCACCGATCTCCGCTGTTAGCGGATGGGAACGGTGCGCGACGACACGGAGACGAACCGGGCAACCCGGTCCGGCCGGGGTCGCGGCGGGGCCGACCGGGGCGACCCCTTTTCTCGGTCATGCGACCAATAACTTGATGCGAAAGTGTCAAAAGTTCATCACGGTTGGTTTGCTATCCGCTATCCTCACACGCGAGGCACCGGGTGGTTCCGAAAAATAGTGCGAGCCAAGGGTATTGAAGTCGGGCACGCGGACAGTCCGACCGGCCGGTCGCCACGCCGTCGGTGCTTCGTGTGGAAGCAGTGATCCGTCCGGACAGCAAGGAAACGCCGTGTACGCACGCTCCCTCGTCACCGCACTCGCTGCGGTCGCCGCCACCTCCGTGCTCGCCACCGGCACCGCGGGCGCGGCCCCCACCCTCACCGTGGACGCCGCCCGGGAAATCAACGGAAACGCGGTGGTCAGCGTCTCCTATCAGTGCACCGCCGGTCTGGGCGCCGAACTCTCGGTGACCGTCCGCGCGACGCCCTACCAGGGCTCCGGCGTCAACGGCAGCTCCCTGGCTCCCGCCCTCTGCATCGGCATCCCCCAGCAGGCCACCGTCACAGTGAATCCCGTCCAGCTCTTCGACGACACCGCCGCCAAATTCCAGTCCGGTTCCATCACCGACATCACCGTCACTGTCCTCGACCTGACCTTGAACTCCCCGGTCACCACCACGAAGAAGCGCTTCGATCACCTCGGCTGACCGGCCGGCCCGTCACTCCGAAGGGGCAGCGGCCCAGCGTTGTTCGAGCTTGGCCCAACGCCAGTAGGCGACGGCGATGATCCAGGCCAGGACGAACAGGCCGACGATGCCGAAGCCGACATTGTTCAGGTT
Source organism: Nocardia niigatensis NBRC 100131 (assembly GCF_000308655.1). GTDB lineage: Bacteria > Actinomycetota > Actinomycetes > Mycobacteriales > Mycobacteriaceae > Nocardia > Nocardia niigatensis. The sequence continues at coordinate 61,941 of NZ_BAGC01000050.1, forward strand.
GATGTCCGCGATCCAGTCGGTGACGGGGTTGACGAAGTTGGCGTCATTGTGGAGGACGGTGATGAGTTCGATCGAGCCGACGACCAGGGCGACCGCGATCGACAGCGCGGTGATCGTGAGGTTGTAATAGATCTTGCGGATCGGTTCGGAGAAGGCCCAGTCGTAGGCGACGTTCATGAAGAGGCCATCGAGGGTGTCCATCAGGCTCATGCCGGCGGCGAAGAGCAAGGGCAGCACCACGATCGCGTACCAGGGCAGGCCGGCGGCGGCGCCGGAACCCGCGAGGGCCAGCAGGGCGACCTCGGTGGCGGTGTCGAAACCGAGGCCGAAGAGCACGCCGACCGGGTAAACCTGAGCCGGCCGCCGCACCGCCCGCATGATCGGGCCCAGCAGCCGGGCGAGCGCGCCGCGGGCCTGCAGGGCCTCCTCCAGTTCCTCGGCGTCGAATTCGCCGCGGCGGGTGCGCTGGAACACGCGCCAGATCCCGATCAGCGCAACCACATTGAGCAGGCCGATCAAATACAGGAAGGATCCGGACGCGATCGTCGACACCATGCCCAGGGTCTTGCGGGTGGGCGAGTCGTCGTCGACCAACTCGCCGACCACCCGCGCCCCGGCCACCACCAGCGCCGCCAGCACGAACACGATGGTCGCATGGCCCATGGCGAACCAGAACCCCACCGACTTGGGCCGCTGGCCATCGGCCATCAGTTTGCGGGTGGTGTTGTCGATGGCCGCGATGTGGTCCGCGTCGAAGGCGTGCCGCAGGCCGAACGCGTATGCGGTGAAACCCAATCCGACCCCGAACACCTGCGACCCGAGCTGATAGCTGTGCGGCGCCACCGCACCGAACAACAACCCGAACGCCACCAGATGGATGGCCGCGACCACCCCGAGCAACACCCCGGCCTCGATCCAGTCCCGACGGGTCCAGTCGTGCAGCACATGCCGCAACCGGCGGCGCTCGGGGACAGCGGAATTCGAACCGGGATCGACAGACATGCGCACGGAGACCTTCTCGGGGAATTCGCGTCCCCGCACGTAGGGCTGCGACGACGCGAGGTCTGACTCCCGCACCGCCACAGCGGCCCGGACACAGTGGCGCGACCGTCCCGGATTCCCACCGGGTTCCCACCATCGTCACAAAACGTTCGCCCGACTATACAGAGCAGCGGCGGCGGCTTCCCCGGCCGGCGATACCGCCTCCCGCCCTTCGACGACTGGGATCCCGGGTACGGGAGACCGGTCATGAGTACTTAAGTACGACAGATTCCCAGGTCCGGCGTTCTTCATAACGTCGTTCTCATCAAGTTCACACCAGCAAGGAGAACGACAATGAGCGACATCAACGAACTCGTCCAGCGCTACCTCACCGCCTGGAACACCACCGACGCGGCGGCGCGCGCCGACCTGGTCGCCGAACTGTTCACCGACGATGCCGAATACACCGACCCGCTGTGCTCGGTCCGCGGCCACGCCGGACTCGACGCCACCATCGCGGCGGTCCAAGCCCAGTTCGCCGGACTCGAATTCAGCCTCGGCGCCCCGGTCGACGCGAATCACCACATCGCCCGTTTCACCTGGCACCTCGGCACACCCGGCGCCGAGCCCCTGGTCGTCGGTTTCGATGTCGCGGCCCTGGCCGAGGACGGCCGCATCCAGCGCGTCTACGGCTTCCTCGACAAAGTCCCCGCGGGCGCGTGATCGTTGCGCCGCAACGGTTTCGAAAACGCGGTGGCAAGCCACGGCCGGACCACGTCCGGCCGGGCCGGGTGGCCGCTCGATGTGGGCGGCCACCCGGCCCGGCCGGATGACGGCGGCGCGGACAACACGAAAACGCCCTTTCCGCCGCGGGCGTTTTCACGATCGGGTGGGTCAGTCCTTGACCAGGACGACTCCGGACTCGTCCAGGGCCTCCGGCGAATCCTCCACCGGCTCCGGCGATTCGGAGCGGTTGGGCAGCAGCACCGCCATGACGATGACGATCACCGCCAGCGCCGCGGAGACCGCGAAGGCCAGCCGCATGCCGGACAGGTGGGCGTCGAGCGGGTTGGCGCCGCCGTCGGTCAGGTGGGCGGCCCGCGAGGTCATGACCGTCACGACGAGTGCGGTACCGAAAGCCGCTGCCACCTGCTGCAGCGTGCCCAGCATGGAGCTGCCGTGCGAGTACAGGTTCATCGGCAGCGCGCCCAGACCCAGGGTGAACACCGGCGTGAACGCGGCGGCCAGCGACACCATCAGCAGGACGTGCAGCGCCACCAGGATCGGATACGGCATGGTCAGCGACAGCCGGGTGAATCCGACGAGCGCGGCGGTGATGCCGATCGCGCCCGGAATCACCAGGACCCGGCCGCCGAACCGGTCGAACAGCCGGCCCACGGTCGGGCCGAGCAGACCCATGGCCAGACCGCCGGGCATGACCAGCAGACCAGTTTGCAGCGGGCTCAGACCACGCAGGTTCTGCAGGTACAGCGGCAGCAGGATCATCGAGCCCATCATGGCCAGGAATGCCACGGCCATCAGGACCAGCGCCTTGGCGTAGGTGGCGGACAGCAGGATTCGCAGATCCAGCAGCGGGCTGCCGTTGCGCTGCAGGTGCACCTGCCGGAACACGAAGACGGCGACCAGGGCCACGCCACCGGCGACGATCAGCGCCGGGGTGGCGGCACTGCCCACGCCGAACTTGCTCAGGCCGTACACCAATCCGCCGAAGCCGAGGGCCGCGAACGCCACACTGAACCAGTCGATCGAACCCGCCTGCGGCTCACCGACGTTCTCCAGCTTGCGCAGCCCGAGCGCGGTCACCGCCGCGGCGATGGGCAGCACCAGCACGAACAGCCAGCGCCAGGAACCGATCTGCAGCACCAGCCCGGAGATGACCGGGCCCATGGCCGGAGCCACCGAGATGGCCAGGGTGACGTTGCCCATCACGCGGCCGCGGTCGTGCTCGGGGACGACCGTCATCAGGGTGGTCATGAGCAGCGGCATCATGACAGCGGTGCCGCCGGCCTGGATGACGCGGCCGATCAGCAGCACGGCGAAGGTCGGCGCGATCGCGGCGATCGCGGTGCCGAGGAGGAAGACACCCATCGCGAGGGAGTAGGCGCGCCGGGTGGTGACGCGCTGCAGGAACCAGCCGGTCACCGGAATGACCGCCGCCATGGTGAGCATGAACGCCGTGGACACCCACTGCGCGGACCGCTCGGTCACATGGAGATCCGTCATGAGCCGCGGAATCGCATTGATCATGATGGTCTCGTTCAAGATCACCGTGAAGGTCGCGAGCACCAGCAACCGGATGACCGTTGGCGTCCGCTGCTTCGTCGAGCTAGCGGATAGATCGGGCATCGGAAAACCTCCGGGGGTGTTCGTATTCGAGGGGTGGTGTGGCCCGATGCGGATTCGGCGACAGTGCCGTCCGGGGCCCATATCGATGCAGACGGGGACAGATCGCTCAACTCATCGGTCGCCAGACAGTATTCCGGCGGGGTCCGACAGAATTCATCCGATTATCGGGTGATCCGGAGCGTCATAGCATGCCGAAAGTATGCCGCTACCAGCACTTATCGAACCCTGAAAGATCCTCGAGTGAGCCAGGTCACGATTGTTCGCATCCGAGCTCGGAGCGGTCACGGGTCCGGGTACCCGCCATGATGGACGGGGATGCCCCGCCGCGCCGCAGCGGTCCCGGGGCGGGAGGGTGTGAGAACGACCGTGGCCGAACGAATTCCGCCGCTGTCCGGCCGGGAGCAGGAACAGCAGGTGCTCGACGCCCTGATCGCGGGTGCGCGCGACGGGCGCAGCGCGGCGCTGGTGCTGCGCGGCGAACCCGGGATCGGCAAGACGGCCCTGCTCGGCTACGCCGCCGCGCGGGCGGGCGGGCTCCGGGTGCTGCGCGCCACCGGCGTCGAGGTCGAGGCCGAATTGCCTTTCGCCGGACTGCAATTGCTGCTGCGCCCGGCCCTGGACCGGCTGCCCGGCCTGCCGGAACCGCAGCGTGCGGCATTGTCCGGCGCGCTCGGTCTCGGTCCCGGCGGGCGCGAACCCGTGCTCACCGGATTGGCGGTGCTGTCGCTGCTCACCGATCACGCCGACGGCGCCGGGCTGCTGGTCGTGGTCGACGATGCGCAGTGGCTGGACCGGGCCTCGCAGGACGCGCTGCTGTTCGCGGCCCGGCGGCTGCACGCCGAGGGCGTGGCCATGCTCTTCGGCGTCCGGGAGGGCGAGGGCTCGTTCGAAGCCGCCGGCCTGCCCGAGCAGCGACTGACCGGTCTGTCCCACGAGGCATCGGCGGCCCTGCTCGATGAGCATCCGCTCACCCCGGCCGTGCGCTACCGGCTGCTGGCCGTGGCGCGCGGCAATCCGCTCGCCCTGCGAGAGCTGCCGCTCGCCATGGCCGCCGAATCGACGCCGGATCTCGCCGCGGGCGCGCTGCCGCTGACCGATCGGCTGCGGCTGGCCTTCCACGGGCGGATCAGTCGGCTGCCGGAACCGACCCAGACCCTGCTCACGGTGCTGGCCACCGACGAGTCCTGTGAGACCGCGGTGGTGCTGCGCGCGGCGGCGAGCTTCGGGGCGGGCATCGATGATCTCGCGCCCGCCGAGGCCGCCGGACTGTTGCGGCGCGGGTCCGACCTGTCGATCACGTTCCGCCACCCGCTGATTCGCGCGGCGGTGTATCAACGGGCCGCGCTGGGACAGCGATTGGCGGTCCACCGCGCCCTGGCCGCTGCGCTGGACGCACCCGAGCAGGCGGATCGGCAGGCGTGGCATCTCGCGGCGGCGGCCATCGGCCCCGATGCCGAGGTGGCGGATGCGCTGGAGCGCAGCGCTGTTCGAGCGCGCGAGCGCGGCGGGCACAAGGCGGCGGCCGCCGCCTACGACCGGGCGGCGCGGCTCAGTGACCGGCCGGGGGATCGGACGCGACGGCAGGCACTGGCCGCGCAGGCGGCGCTGGAGTCGGGTGAACTGGAGCGGGCCGCCGATCTGGCCCGACGCACCGCGCGCGAGGTGGATTCGGAATCCTTGCGTGCCAGTCTGTCTCAGGTGCGGGCACTGGCGCTGTTCTGGCAGGGCGAGTTCCCCGACGCGCACCGGTTGCTGATCGAGGCCGGCACGAGCATCGCGTCCACCGCGCCGGAGCAGGCGGCGGACATACTGGTACAGGCCATGCACACGGGGTGGTATCTGGGCGAAGCCGATCTGCGGGAGGTCCTGAAACACCTTGCGGACCTGGAGCTTCCGGACACGCTGCCGGTGACCCCGGTGGTGCGGTTCATCAACCTGCTGTTCGGCCGCGGTCCCGGCCGGCCGCTCACGCTGACCGACACCCTCGATGAAATCCATTCCCGGGGACAGGTTTCCGATCAGGTTCTGTCGATCCTCTGCGGCATCGCGCTAGCGCGCGGGCAGGACGGTCCGGCCTTCGATCTGGCCATGTCACTGGAAGCCCAGCACCGTGCCGCCGGCGCCGCCGGGAGACTGCCGACCGTACTGTTCTTCGCGTGTGAGGCCGACATCTTCACCGGCCGGCTGCGTGACGCGCGGACCGCGGCGGTCGAGGCCCGCGACCTGGCGCGCGACACCGGCCAGCAGCAGTGGGTGCGCCAGCTCAGCAGCGTGCTGGCGCATGTGGACGCGCTGCGTGGAGACGAGGACGAGTGCCGGGCGCACGCCGAGCTCGGGCTCACCGGGGATACCCCGGGGGCGGTCGCGCCGGGCGCACCGTGGGCGTACTGGTCGCTGGGACTGCTCGAGCTCGGGGCCGGTCGCGCCGAATCGGCGCTGTCGCGCTTCGAGCGATTGACGAAATCGCCGTTCGATCACCACATTTGCGCAACCCGGTCGGTTCCCGATCTGGTCGAGGCCGCGATCCGGATCGGGGCCCCGGAGCGCGCCGCCGCGCCCTTCGCGAACTTCGAGGGCTGGGCGGCCTCGGTGGGACAGCCGTGGGCCGATGCCCTGGTGCTGCGCTGCCGCGCACTGCTGGATGACGAGAACGCCGAAGAGCTGTACGCACAGGCGCTGACGACCCACGATCGCGAGGCTCGGCCCATCGAATTCGCGCGCACCGCTTTGCTTTACGGCGAGTGGTTGCGCCGCGCGCGCCGCAAGGCCGAGGCGCGCACCCGATTGCAGGAGGCGCTCGAGGTCTTCGAGCGACTGGAACTGGACCCGTGGGCCGACCGCGCCCGGCACGAGCTGACCGCCGCCGGCGCACCGGATTTCGATCCGAGCCCCTCGCGCGGTAGCGCCACCGGTCTGACCCCGCAGGAGTTGCAGATCGTCCGCCTCGCCGCGCAGGGCCTGTCGAACCGGGACATCGCCGCACAGCTGTTCCTGAGCCACCGCACCGTCGGGTACCACCTCTACAAGGCGTACCCGAAGCTCGGTGTCGCCTCGCGGGGCGAGCTGAAGGATATTGCCGCGCAACTGCATTGACCGCTCCGGTCGGCGTCATGCCTTGACGAAGCCGAGCAGATCGTCGTCGAGCTGCTCGGCGAAGCCAGCTGCGACTGCCTCGCTATCCACTGGGCCGGTCGGTGCGGATGCGGTGCGGCATGTTCTCGAGCATGGTCATCGGCGCGCCGCTCGGATGTCATCGGTGAGCTTCGGGAACGCCGGTGAAGCTGACGAAAGCCACTCGCGCACCCGGGACGGGATTCCCCTGGGTGAACGGGAGGGCGTTCGGCGGCTCATTCCCGTACTATCCACCCGAGCATCGGCATACGATTGGCAAATCAATCGGGGAAAGACCCGGTCAACCGGATTCGACCGGGAGACAGTCAGGAGTCACCGATGACCAAGTTCCTCGTGGTCTACAAGTCGGACCAGTCCGCACGTGAGCGGATGGCTCAGAAGACTCCCGAAGCCCAGGCGGCGGGCATGCAGGCCTGGATGGACTGGGCCGGGCGGGCGGGGTCGGCGATCGTCGATCTCGGGTCGCCGCTGGGACCCGGATCGCTGAACGCCGACGGCAGGATCGGAGGCTTCTCCATCCTGCAGGCCGACTCCTCCGAAGCACTGCAGGATGTGCTGAAGGGCCACCCGCACACCGAATGGGGCGGCACCATCGACGTCTACGAATTCCTGGCCATGCCCGGCATGTGAGGCCCGGCAGCTGACCAGGGGTCAGTGCACGCCCTCCATGTGGCGGCTGATCCAGGGGGCGACGGCCCAGACGAGCGCGCCGACCGCCATGGCCACCAGGCCGATGACGCCGAAGTAGACCAGTTCATGGGACGGGTCGTAGTACTTGGACAGCACCCCCGACATCGAGGTGCCGATGCCGACCGAGAAGAAGTAGAGAGCCATCATCTGGGCGCGGAAGGCGTTGGGGGCCAGCTTCGTCGTGACCGAGAGACCGATCGGCGAGAGCAGCAGCTCCGAGATCGCGAACGCGCCGAGGATGAAGAACACGATCACGAACGACACCGACTTGCCGTGGCTCCCCGCGAACAGGGTGAACAGCAGGAAGGCCGCGCCCATCCCGACCACTCCCAGCGAGAACTTGCGCGGGGTGCTGGGCGAGCGCATACCCAGGCGGGTCCACATGATCGCGAACAGCGGCGACAGCGCGATGACCCACACCGGCTCCATGGAACCGATCCAGCTCGACGGCGCGGTCCAGCCGAAGATGGACCAGTTCATGCGCTCGTCGGAGTACACCGCGAGCACGGTGAAGATCTGCTGGAACAGCGACCAGAACACGGCGTTCGCGATGAACAGCGGCATGTAGGCGCGTACCCGAGTGCGCTCGACCACGGTCACCTTGTCGCTGGTGAGCATGATGACGAAGTAGGCGATCGAGGCGGCGACGATCACCACGGTGGTGGCGTCGGGCAGGTTGGACAGCGTCACCAGCTTGGTGGCCCACGCGATGGCGACCACCACGAGGATCGCCGCGAATGCCGCCACCGCTGTGGGAATCGCGGTGCGCGGCAACGGGTTCGGCACATCGCGGCCGTGCTCGCCGAGGTTCTTGCGGAAGATGACGTACTGGGTGAGCCCGATCGCCATACCGATGGCGGCCGCGCCGAAGCCGTAGTGGAAGCCGGCGTGATCCTGCAGCAGGCCGGTGATCAGCGGACCGGCGAAGGCGCCCAGGTTGATTCCGAGATAGAACAGCGTGAAGCCGCCGTCCGCGCGCGGGTCATCCTTGTCGTAGAGGGTGCCCAGCAGCGAGGAGGCATTCGCCTTCAGGCCACCGGATCCCAGCGCGACCAGCACCAGGCCGACGCCGACACCGGTCAGCCCGGGCAGGATGGCCAGCGCGATATGGCCGGCCATGATGATGGCACCGCCATAGAAGACGGTGCGCTCCGAACCGAGCAGGCGGTCCGCGACCCACGCGCCGAGCACTGTCGACAGATAGACCAGACCGCCGTAGGCGCCGACGATTCCGGTGGCGGTGGACTTGGCCATGCCGAGGCCGCCGTCGGTCGCCGTGTAATACAGGTAGTAGCCGAGAATCGTGAGCATTCCGTAGAACGAGAACCGTTCCCACAATTCGACGCCGAACAGATTCGCGATACCGATGGGGTGGCCGAACAAGGTTCGTTCGGTGGCCGGTTTCGCGTCGTGAGCTACTCCTGACATACCCGAGACCCTCCCATAAGGGGCAATCTGACAGCAACCTCAGGTGTTAACCTACGTCACAATTGCCCAGGGCAGGTTCAGGATCAGCGGACCCAGGGACCGAAAGGCCCTGAATCCGCGTGGAAAGCGCCTTGATCAGGCAATCGAGAGTGCGATGCCGTCCAGGATGTCATGTTCGCTGACAATGAGCTCGCTGATCCCGGCCCGCCGCGCCAGCTCATCGGCGAGCACTTCTGCTATCACCGCGCCACCGCCGATGACGTCCACCCGGCCGGGGTGCATGGGCCCGAGCGCGGCCCGCTCGTCGTGGTTCATACCGATCAGCCGATCGCACACCTTGCGCAGGTCGGCCAGCGGCATCCGGGTGAGATGCACTCGCTCCGAATCGTATTCGGGCAGATCCAGCGACACCGCGGCGATCGTGGTCATGGTCCCGGCCACGCCCACCCAGGTGTGCGCCCGCTCCACCGGCACCACGCCGAACGCCTGCGCCAGCCGCTCCGAGGCGAAGAAGCGCGCCGACGCGACCTCCTCGCGAGTGGGCGGATTGCCATGCAGGCAGCGCTCGGTGATCCGCACGCAGCCGATGTCGGCCGAATACGCCGCGTGCACGCCGGACGCGTCGCCCAGCACCACCTCGGTCGACCCGCCACCCAGGTCCACCACCACGAAAGGACCTGCAGCGCTGGACAGTTCGCCGACGGCGCCGGCGAAGGACAGCCGCGCCTCCTCGTCACCGGTGATGACCTCGGCCACCGCGCCCGGCACCACTCGGCCCAGCTCGACACCGGTCATGGTGAAGAAGTCGTCGCGGTTGACCGCATCGCGCGTCGCGGAGGTGGCGACCATGCGCACCCGGGTCACGCCGTGCTTCAGCATGAGTTCCACGTAGTCGCGCAGCGCGACCCGAGTCCGTTCGATCGCTTCGGGATTCAGCGTCCCGGTGGCGTCCACGCCCTGCCCCAGCCGCACGATCCGCATCTCGCGGTGCACATCGGTCAGGTGCGGCCGCCCCTGCTCGTCCCAGGTGACGTCGGCGATCAGCAGACGGATCGAGTTGGTCCCACAGTCGACGCCCGCGATCCGCTCGTGCGCTTCCGCACCGGGGGCGGCGCTCTGCGTGAACTCTGCGTTGCTCATCCCTGACCTCTGAATTCGACTGGTTCCGAACACATCTCGCCGAGCAGGCTGCCCGGCCCGCGCGGCGGCGCGGCCGACTCCGGCCCGGCACCCCGGCGGCCGACTCCGCGCCCTCGGCAGCCTACCCATCCCGCTGCCCGGTGCGGTCGATCGAACCTCACGAGAGCGGCTGAGCTCGCGCCCTGCTGCGCATCGGTGCGCGCCCGCCGGACCGGTGCAAGCCAGTTGTTCAGCCGGGCGCGGCCGGCTCATTCGCCGGCGGACTCCGAATCGGAGCGATACTCCTCGTATTTCGGCCAGTCCGCCGGGATGGCGGTGCCGCGCAGGCCGTGATCGGCGGCCAGGGCGACGGCCTCGTCGCCGAGGGGGTTGAGGCCCGGGCCCTTGGCCAGGGAGTGCGCGATCAGCACGTGCAGGCACTTGACGCGGTCGGGCATGCCGCCGCCGGCGAAGTCGGTGCCGAGGTCCTCGATGGCATTGCGCTCGGACAGGTAGCTGTCGTACGCGGCGCGGTAGGCGGCGGCGAGTTCCGGGTCGCGGGTGAGGCGTTCGGACATGTCGCGCATCAGGCCGGTGGTCTCGAGGCGGCTCGCCTCCGCGGTCAAGCGGGGATCCGTCAGGTAGTACAGGGTCGGGAAGGGGGTGCCGTCCGGGAGCTTGGGCGCGGTCTTCACGACCGCCGGCAGGCCGTCCGGGGTGCGGTAGGCGATGGCGAGCACGCCGCGCGGAGCCCGGCCCAGTTGCTCGGCGACGATCGCGAGATCGCGCTCGCCGGGGTCGTTCTCGGCTGTGGTCACCTGGGTTGTCCTTCCTCGGTGGGTGCGGGTGGCGGGGGCGCCGGTGCGGGAGGTGGGGTGGAGGCCGGGGCGGCCACGGGCTGCGGCGACGAAACGCTGTGCCACAGCTGCGTGTACCAGGGGTCCGGCTCCCGGGGCTTGGCGGGCTGGGTCGGGATGGCCGGCTGCTCGATCTCGGGGATCTGCACGATGTAGGGCGTGTCGCCCGGCATCACCAGGCGCAGGCGGTCCCGGGCCTCGGCCTTGATGTAGTTCGGATCCTGTTGCTGCGCACGGCGATCGCGCAGGCTCACGACCTCCTCCTCGAGCTGGCGATGCTGCGTGGCCAGTTCGGCGGCGTCCGAGCGCTGCGTGAAATAGGTGCGCAGCGGCACTGCCAGGGTGAGGGCGAGACCCGCCAGCACGGCGGCCAGCAGGACGGCCCGGCCGGTGGACAGGCCGAGGATCTTGCGTTCGTGCCGTTCGGGATTCGCCACGGTCCTGGCCGCGGTGCGGCGCTCGGGAGCCGACCTCCCCGAGATCGTACGGCTCTTGCCCGAAGTCGAAGACTTCGACGCGGCACCGGATTTCGAGGCGGCGGCAGCGTCGTTCCGCTTGCCGCCCGAGGTGCTCTTGGCGCGAACGGAGCGCGACGGGCGCCGGTCACTTCGTCCTGCCGGACTAGTTCCGCGCGCCCGTCGCTCCGTCATCTCAACACCTCGAAACTCAGCCGATTGTCCAACTCTTGGGGGTTCTCAGGGGTGGTGACCCCTGAGACCCCATGAGCCACTTCGGGGCTCGAGCTACCGATTATTCAGCCTTCGAACGCGAATCGCGGGAAGGCGGCGTCACCGGCGTAGCGCGCCGAGTCGCCCAGGGCGTCCTCGATGCGCAGCAGCTGGTTGTACTTGGCGACACGCTCGGAGCGAGCGGGCGCGCCGGTCTTGATCTGGCCCGAGCCGACCGCGACCGCCAGGTCGGCGATAGTGGTGTCCTCGGTCTCGCCGGACCGGTGGCTCATCATGGTCTTGTAGCCGTTGCGGTGGGCCAGCTCGACCGCGTCCAGGGTCTCGGTCAGGGTGCCGATCTGGTTGACCTTCACCAGGAGTGCGTTGGCGGCGCCCTTGGCGATGCCCTCCTCCAGGCGGTCCGGGTTGGTGACGAACAGGTCGTCGCCGACGAGCTGCACCTTGTCGCCGATCTGGTCGGTCAGGGAGACCCAGCCGTCCCAGTCGTCCTCGGACAGCGGGTCCTCGATCGAGACGATCGGGTAGTTGCCGAGCAGGCCGGCGTAGAACTCGGCCATCTCGGCGGCGGTGTGCACCTTGCCCTCGAACTTGTAACCCTCACCGGTGGTGTAGAACTCGGTGGCGGCCACGTCGAGCGCCAGGGCGATCTCGCTGCCCAGCTTGAAGCCGGCCTTCTCGATCGCCGAGGCGATCAGGTCCAGGGCGGCACGGGTGTTGGCGACCGACGGCGCGAAACCGCCCTCGTCGCCCAGACCGGTGGACAGGCCCTGAGCCTTGAGCACCGACTTCAGCGTGTGGTAGACCTCCGCACCCCAGCGCAGCGACTCCTTGAAGGTCGCCGCACCGATGGGGGCGATCATGAACTCCTGGACGTCGACGCCGGAGTCGGCGTGCGCGCCACCGTTGAGGATGTTCATCATCGGCACCGGCAGGACGTGGGCGTTCGGGCCGCCGACGTAGCGGAACAGCTCCAGGCCCGAGGACTCGGCGGCCGCGCGGGCCACCGCCAGGGAGACACCCAGCAGGGCGTTGGCGCCCAGCCGCGACTTGTCCGGGGTGCCGTCCAGATCCAGCAGGGTCTGGTCGACGGTGCGCTGCTCGACGGCGTCGAGACCGATCACGGCCGGGGCGATCTCGTCGAGGACACCCTCGACGGCCTTCTGCACACCCTTGCCCTGGTAGCGGTCGCCACCGTCACGCAGCTCCACGGCCTCGTGCTCACCGGTGGACGCGCCGGAGGGCACGGCCGCGCGGGTGAGGGTGCCGTCGTCGAGAGCGATCTCGACCTCGACAGTGGGGTTGCCACGCGAATCCAGGATCTCGCGAGCTCCGACCTGTTCGATGATGGCCACGAAACGACACTCCTTCGGCTGCTGACTCGGCAGGTCGCACGGCGAACCCGTGCGGTCAGAAGCCTAACGTGCCGTGAACCCACCGCCACATCCCCCCGTCGGCGCGCCAGCAAGATATCCATACCGACCGATCGAAGACGTCCGCAGGGACATCAACTCAGAGGTTCGCGGCGCGTCTTCTGGACTGAGTGGAGCGAGGGAGCGAAGCGGAGGAGCGGAGGGAAGGAAGGAAGAATCGAGACCTCCAGCGCCGCGAACCCGCCCGGAACGAAGCGGAGGGCCAATCAAACACGGCGGCCGACGCTGTAGGCGGCGGCGCGGTAGCGGACGGTGTTCATATAACTGGTGGACTGGTTGTAGGTGAGGAGCGCCTGCTGCCAGCCGGGTGCGCCGGTGAGGTCGCCGCCCATGGCACAGAGGTAGCGCGCGGCGGTGAGGGCGGCGTCGTCGATATTGTCCGGATCGATCTTGCCGTCGCCGTTGGCGTCCACACCCCAGCGCTGCCAGGTCTCCGGAATGAACTGGAACGGTCCCATGGCCCGGACGTACACCGGGTTGGCGACGGTGGAGCTCGCGTCCAGGATTCGCGCGCGGCCCGGGGAACCGTCCAGGGCCAGTCCGCGGATCGGCGGCGACACCGTGCCGTCGTCGGCGATGTGGGATCCGTCGTGCGTGCCGTGCCGGCTCTCCACGCTCGCGATCCCCGCCAGCGTGGTCCAGCCGATCCCGCACTCCGGCTTCGAGCGCGCCATCACCGCGGCCGCGTATCCGTACGCCTCCAGCGCGAGTACCGGAATCCCGGTCGGGCCGTGCTGCTCCTCGGCCCAGTCCCGGAGCTGAATCGCGGTGCGGCCCGGCGCATCCAGATTGATGGCGGGCAGAGGCGCGCCCGCCCCCGGCGGCATGTCGTCGGGTACGGGCGTGAGATTGCCTGTCCCGCAACCGGTCAGCAATACCAGCGCGGCGGCCGTGCCCAGCAGGCCGGCGCGGGTCAGCGGGGCCCGGAGGCCGGCCATACGGATACGCACCCCATTCATCATCCAGATGGATCGACGCGGAGGCGAACATCGTGAACACGGCGTGGCGGAGTCGCGGGTAACGATCGTGTTCGACCGGCCTCCGCGCGGGAATCCTATATCCATCCGCTATTTCTACGACACGCCTTTAGGTAAGCCTTGCCAAAATTACGCGGGGGTAATACCGTCTTTCGCCGAGCCAAGATCACCATGCCATCGCCCAGCCAGGAAGGCCCTTACCTTGGTGAAAAGCGTTCTCTCCGAACGTAATCAGCTCCAATCCACTCAGCTCGAACGACGCGACCTGCCCGAATCCGCGGCGCGGGCCGTGCGCCATCTCGCCGCTGAGATCGCCGTCACAGTCGGGCGGTGTCCGGAGATCGCGACCACCCTCACGCACCCGGTCCTGCTGCGCCACATCGACGCCAAGTACGGACGGCTGCCCGACGCCGTGCACGAGGCCATGCGACCGCCCGCCACCTCTGCGGGCGTGGTCGTCATCGGCCGGCTTCCGGTGGAGGACGAGGAATTCGGGCCGACGCCGTTCAACTGGCAGGAGGCGACCCAGCTGGCCGGCACCCGTGCACCGCGGTCCGGCTCCTTCCAGCTCGACATCGCCATGCTGCTGCTCGCGCGTTGTGCCGGTGAGCCATTCGGCTGGGAGGGGCAGCAGGCGGGACGCCTGGTCAACAACATCGTGCCCACGCCCGGCCATGAGCACGAGCAGTCCGGCGCCAGCAGCACCACACTGCTGAGCCCACACACCGAGGACGCCTTCCATCCGGACCGCGCCAATCTGCTGATGCTCGGCTGCCTGCGCAATCCGGACGGGGTCGCGACCACCGTGTCTTCCATCCGGAACACGGAACTCGATGCGGCGCAAAGGAAGATCCTGAGCACGCCGCGACTGCCGATCCTGCCGGACGTCTCCTACGGCAGCGGGTTCGGCGACGCCCCGGCGCCGCCGATCGCCACCCTCGGCGACGACGCCGGGGCGACGACCCTGCGCTTCGACCCGGCATACACCCCGCTCGATCGGACCGACGACGAATTCCGCTGCGCCTACCGACATTTGACCAGCGAACTCGAAAGAGTGTGCATCGCCGCCACATTGGCGCCCGGAGAACTGCTCCTGGTGGACAATGACGTGGTGGTGCACGGGCGGGTGCCGTTCACCCCCCGCTACGACGGCACCGACCGCTGGCTCAAGCGGGTCAACATCCGTCTGCCGCAACGTCACCGCGACGCCGAGGCCGGGGAAGACGGCTACGGTCAGCGCGTGGTGGCACCGTTCCGCACGAACCTAGGACAGAACCCGTGAATTGCCGCCCCACCCCGCTCCGCGTCCTCAGCCGCAGCGATCTGGCCGACGTCCCGATCTCCCCGGCCGAGGTGGTGCGGGCCGTCGAGGACGCGTATCTCGCACTGGCCGGCGGTGATTCGGACAACCCGCGCAAGCTCAGCGTCGCCCATCCGGACGGCTGGTCGGTGGCCTACGCCATGCTGGGGCGCGACGGGCGGCGCCGGGTGGTGGCGATGAAGACCAGCTACAAATTCGACCCGCACCACGACAGGTCGAACAAGCGCTATTACACGACGATCTCACTCTACGACGACGCCACCGGCACCCCCATCGCGCTGATGGACTGCGCGCGCGTCGGCGCTCTGCGCACGCCCGCGGTCTCGGCGCTGCTGGTGCGCGAATGCGTCCGGCCCGGCGCGCGCAGCGTCCTGCTGATCGGCACCGGCACCCAGGGCCGCAATGCGCTACCGCACCTGCTAGCGGCGAATCCGCAGCTGAATCGACTCATGGTCTACGGCACCCACCCCGAAGGATTGGAAGCGGTGAATCAGCAACTGCTGCAGCATCACCCGCACGCGGAGCTCGATATCGCGAGCGACCCGTACATCGCGGCGCGCGAGGCCGACGTCATTCTCGCCACCGCTGGACCCGGCACCCGGGTCGCCATCGAGGCCGAGGACCTGGCGCCCGGATCCACGGTGGTTCTCGTCGGCTACGGCCTGGCGCCCTCCACGCTCACCGAGGCCGATCGCGTAATCGCCACCAGCGCAGAGCAAATGGCGCTGACCGGAACGGATATGGCGGGTCCCGACGGCCGACTACGCAGGGTTGACGCCGAGCTACCCCAGATACTCGACCACCGCGCGGTGGGCCGAGTCAACGACGACGAACGAATCTTCGTCTACAACAGCGGTCTGGTGCTGACGGATATCGCCGTCGCGCACGCACTGGCCAGCCGTGCCATTGCCGAGGGGCGGGGCATCGAGGTATCGCTCTGGGACTGAAGCGCCCAGCTTGATCCGACGGATTCGCGGGAGAAATTCGCCTGTAAAAGTAATTCCCGACACTGATTCCGCCGATAGCCAGACATTGGTCCGACCGCCGGCCAATTGAGTTACCGTTTCGCGCAAACACTGTCATGCAGGTTGGCTATCGATGCCATCGGCCGGGGACCGGGGTCGGGGTCCACTGCGGGGGTGGCCGATGGCCGAAACACCGCACCCGAAAGGAAAAATGTCCGCCTCCGTAGAGACCGTGGTCGTTTCCTCCGGCACAGCCGACATCATGGCCGCGCCGATGCCGGCTCACCGCCCCGACTGGGAGGAGCAGCTACTCGCCGACACGAAGCTGCTGCGGGAGATCGCCGAAACGATCGGTGGGCCATTCCATGTCATGTACCCGGACCGGATCGTCGCGAATATCGCGGCCTTCGCACGGGTCTTCACCCGGACCGGGGTCGAGGGCGCGATCTACTACGGGAAGAAGGCCAATAAGGCGGCGTGCGTCGTCCGCGCCTGCGCCGAGGCCGGTTGCGGGATCGACGTGGCCAGCGTCGGCGAGCTGAGGGCGGCCATGGACGGGGGCATCCGGGGCTCCGACCTGATGGTGACCGGGCCCGCGAAGTCGAATCCGCTGCTGGAGCTCGCGACCCGATCCAGGGCCCTGATCGCCGTCGACGATCTCGACGAGCTCGCCCGGCTGTGCGCGATGGACACCGCGAGCCGGGTACTGCTGCGGGTGTTGCCGCCGGGCTCCGACAGTCGCCTCGGCATGACGCCCGACGAAGTCGATATCGCGCTCGATCGCCTGCGTGGGAGCTCGATTCGCCTGGAAGGCTTCAGCTTTCACCTCAGCGGCTACGAGGTCGCGCCGCGCGCCGAGCTGGCCCTCGCGCTGATCCAGCGGTGCCGTGAAGCCCGCGGCCTCGGCCATCCCGCCACCACCATCTCCATCGGCGGCGGGTTCGGTGTCGACTATGTCCCGGCGCGGGCCTGGGAGACCTTCATCGACGGCGTCAATCCGCGCTGGTTCCACCGCGACCGCGCTCCGGACCCGGCCTCCTACTATCCGTACCACTGCCCGGTCCCCGGCCCGGCAATGCTGGCCGCCATTCTGGAACACAAGGATCTGGCAAACCTGGTGCGGCGGCAGGGAATTCGATTGGTAATCGAACCCGGGCGGGCGCTGCTCGACAGTGCCGGCAGTACCGTATTCGGGATCCAGGGCGTGAAAGTCCGGACCGCGCACGAACGCCCGTATCTCATCCTGACCGCGAACGGCACCAGCCTCAGTCTGTCCGAACAATGGTTCGACAGTGAATATCTGCCCGATCCCGTCCTGTGGCCGCGAAGTTCGGGAAAACCCACCCCGACCTGTGTCGGCGGCTCGTCGTGTCTCGAAGAGGACATGCTGAGCTGGCGCCGGATCCCACTCCCCCGCGCGGCGACCACGGACGATCTGCTCATCTACCCGAATACGGCCGGTTATCAGATGGACAGCAACGAGTCGTCATTTCACGACCTGCCCATACCGCCGAAGGTAGTGTTGCGAAGCTCCCCGGATGGACGACAATTCGATTGGACCTTCGATACCGACGGTTTCCCGATCTGAACAGTTTCGAGTTCACCGCCCGCTACGCGCTCCATCGACTTTCCCGAGGAGAAGTACTCGATGCCGGTTATTGTCAGGCGAGTGTCCGAGCTCATCGGACGGACACCGCTGTTCGAGCTGGCCGTCAGCCCCAGAACCGGGACTCGGCTACTGCTGAAACTCGAAACCATGAACCCGACCGGAACCGCCAAAATTCGGATGGCGCGGGCCATGGTGCTGGACGCCGAACAGCGCGGACAGCTGCGGCCGGGCGGCCACATCATCGAATCGACCTCCGGGAACACGGGTTTGGGATTGGCTGTGGTGGCGCGGGAGCGCGGATATCGGTTCACGGCCGTGGTCGACCACCACGCCTGCCCGGCGAAGTTGAACGCCATGCGCGCCATGGGCACCGAACTCGAATTCGTCTCCGACGACGGTGACGACGGCCTGTCGACCTCGGCGCGGGAGGAACGCGCGGCCCAGATGGCACAGGACGAGGGGCCGGGCGCGTACTTTCCCGCACAGCACGACAACCTCGCCAATGGCGTCGGGTATCACGCGCTGGCCGAGGAGCTGCTCGAGGACCTCGAGCGAATCGACATTCTGGTCGGCGCGGTCGGCACCGGTGGTTCGCTGTTCGGGACGGCGCGCGGGCTGCGCGATCACGGATGCGCGCCGCGGCTGGTCGGCGTGGAGCCGGAGGGGTCTATCGCGTTCGGTGGTCCCGCCCACGACTATTGGCAGTCGGGCACCGGAACGCCGCTCGGGGCCACGCCCGGAATCCATGTGGACCAGGACCTGCATCTGATCGAGGAACGCGATCGGGTGAAGGTGTCCGATGTCGACGCGTTCGCCACCGCGCGGGCGCTGGCCGCCTCGTCTGGGCTGCTGATCGGCGGTTCCTCGGGCAGTTCGGTGTACGCGGCGCTGACCCGGCTCGAGGAGTATCCGGACTTCTCCACGGTGGTGGTCATCATCAATGACGACGGAGAGAAGTATCTCGACACCGTTTTCGACGACACCTGGATGAGCGACCGCGATCTGATCGATCTGGAGCGCGAGACCGGGGTCGTCGAGCTGCTGGAATCCTTGGCGCCGCCGCGCCGACCGGATCTCGGCGAACTCACCGTGCGGCGTCACCTGCATCGCGCGCTGCCGGACAACTTCGCCGTCGAGAAGGGGCTCACCGGGGCGAGCCTGGAGGACTACGCCGACGCGAAGGTGCCGCAGGCCAAGCTGATTCACCTGCTGCAGCGGGTCGGCATGCCGTCGCACGAGATCGCCGGACTGCTGGCGAGCGGTACCGACGACGACGTCTACCTGGCGCTCGAGAAGCACCGGCAGCGGCTCGACGACCAGCGCACCGTGGTCGACCAGGTGCTGGGGTCCATGCGCGGATCGCCGCCCGGGCGCGCGGCCACATACACCATCCTGGTGCCCGATCCGGCGCCCGCCGACGTGGACGGGGCTGCCACGAAATGATCGGGGCGCTCCGGCAATCCGATGGGTGGGCGCTGACTTCGCTTGCGACGCCCATCGCTTTGACCCAGCTGGCTCAGGTTGCGGTGTCCACCACGAACATTGCGTTGATGGGGACGCTCGGGGTGCGGGAGGTGGCCGCGGGCGGACTGGCGCTGGTGCTGTTCAACCAGATTCGGACCATGTGCGTCGGGCTGATCACCGGGACGGGTAATCAGGTGGCGACGGTGGTGAGCCGGGCCGAGAAGCAGGGGCGGGCGGCCGAGTCGGAGGTCCGGGAGGTGGTGCGATCGAGTTTCCTGATCGCGACCGTCGCCGGATTGCTCGGCGGCGCGCTGCTCATCGGGCTCGGGTGGGCGCTGCGGTGGCTCGGGCAGGACGCGGCGGTGCTCGCGGAGGCGCGGCCGATGATGGTCGCGCTGGCGCCGGGACTGGTGCCGTGCCTGTGGTTCCAGGTGCTGCGGCAGTACACGGTCGGGATGCAGCGGCCGCAGGCGCTGCTGCTGGTGACGCTGGGGTCGGTGGTGCTGAATCTGGTGCTGGCGCTGACGTTCATGCACGGCTGGGCAGGGCTGCCGGCGCTGGGGCTGACCGGGGTCGGCGTCGCCACCTCGGTGGTCTTCCTGCTCACCTTCGGGGTGTTCTGGGCGATGGTGCGGCGGAATCCGAAACTCGGTGCGGCGCTGCCGGTCCGGATATGGCCGGTGCACGCGGTGACGGTGCGGGACGAGTTGCGGCTGGGGACGCCGATCGCGCTGACCTACGGGTCGGAGGCGGGGATGTTCTCGGTGCTGGCGCTGGTGATGGGGAGTCTGGGGGCGGCGGCGCTGGCGGCCCACAATGTCGTGTACCAGATCGTGTACATCGTGTTCCAGGTGGCGATCGGGCTCTCGCACGGAGCGTCGATCCTGGTGAGCAAGGCGGTGGCGCGGGAAGAGTTCGCGCACGCGCGTTCGGTGGCGTGGCTGGCGCTGCGGTGCGCGGGCGTGGTCGCGGGGATCACGGGAGTCGCGTACGTGCTGGCGCCGGACTGGGTGCTGCGGCCGTTCCTGGCCGACAGTGATTCGGCCACCGTGACATTGGCGCACACGCTGCTGTTGATCGCGATCGTGCTGCAGTTCTTCGACGCCGCCCAGAACATCGGGGTCGGGTTGCTGCGCGGGCTCGAGGACACCAAGGCCGGGTTCCGGCTCTCCCTGGTCGGCTACTGGGGTGTGGGATTGCCCACTGCGCTGCTGCTCGCGTTCCCCGCTCATCTCGGCGCGGCGGGCGTGTGGTGGGGGCTGACCGCCGGTCTGGCCGTCACCGCTGCCCTGATGCTGCGCCGCTACTTCACGCTGCTGCATGCGCAGGAGCAGGAGAATCCGCGAGTGCTGGCCGGTAGCCTCGGCCACTAGACCCGACATCCAAATCTCACCTTCCCGCAAGCATGTCGTCACTGGGTGGGGGCAACCTGAAAGTAGAGGGCTTCGCTATTCTGGCGACGCCGGGGCGCTACCACCAACGCCGGGGAGGATGTCCGTGCACATCTCGCGAGTCGCCGAATATCCGAGGGCTGATCATGTCCTGTTCCACTTCAGCGACACTCATCTGATCGCGGCCGACACCGAGCTCTACGGCGCGGTCGACGCCGAGGCGCGGCTGGCCGCCCTGCTCGGGCAGGCCGAGGCCAGCCGCATCGCGCCGACCGCCATCGTCTTCACCGGCGACCTCACCGACCAGGGCGAGCCGGACGCGTACCGCAAGCTGCGAGACCTGGTGGAGCCGTGGGCCGAGCGGATCGGCGCGCCCGTGGTGTGGGTGGCCGGCAACCACGACGACCGGGCGGTGCTGCGCGAGGAACTCCTCGACGAGAAGGGTTCCGGCGCGCCGTTCGACGCGGTGCACATGTTCGACGGGCTGCGCGTCATCACCCTGGACACCACGGTTCCCGGTCACCACTGGGGTGAGATCACCGACGACCAATTGGTTTGGCTGCGTGAGGTTCTCGCCGAGCCCGCCCCCTTCGGCACCGTCCTCGCCATGCACCACCCGCCCATCCCCTGCGTCCAGGATCTCGCGGTCCTGGTCGAACTACGCGACCAGCGCCGCCTCGCCGAGGTCCTCGACGGCACCGACGTCCGCGCCATTCTGGCTGGGCACCTTCATCTTTCGAGCAACGCCACCTTCGCCGGCATCCCCGTCTCGGTAGCCTCCGCCACCTGCTACAGCCAGGACATGGCCGCCGCCGAAGGCGGCCAGCGCGGCCGCGACGGCGCCCAAGCCTTCAACTACGTCCACATCTACCCCGATACCATCGTCCACTCGGTGGTCCCCATCGGCCACGGACCCACCGTGGGCAAGCCCGCCGACCCCGAACAGGCCGCGAACCGCCTGGCCGACGCCGGCATAGTCATCCCACCGGCAGCCCGCATCCCCCACGTCCTCCGCCGCCGCACCGAGGCCCCCGAATCCGACGGCGAGTCAGTCCTCTAGCCGGTGAGCAGACCACCGAATGGATCATCGGTTTGCGCAGCCGCAGGGGGTGATCTGGTTCTCGGTCGTGCCATTGCATCCGCCCGTGGCGCCGCAGCCCGAGGTTCGGCTGGAGCGGCGTGACCACAGCAGACCGGCAACGCCCGCGATCGTCAGTGCGATGGCCAGCGGTTCCAGCCTGGAGAGGCTCAGTAGCGCGATGCCACCGCCTGTGAGACCGGCTGCGGCCAGGATCGGTGTGGTGCGACAGGCCGGGCAGAGGAGCGATCCGAGACCGATAGCGGCCCATGACCGTCTTCCGCGAGCTGCGGATCGGGGTGTTTCAGCAGCCACAGCGATCCCCTACGCTGGTTTGCGGACCGGTGTCGAAAGGCATTGGGCAGTCGGGGTTTTCGCTGCATGCGAGCAGGTCGCCGCAGCCGGCGGCCAGGGCCGCGCGCAAGGTGTCGCGCACTGTGGCGAGTTCGGTCATCTTCGTGTCGATTGTGGCCAGTTTGGATTCCGCGTGCGCCCGCAGACCGGCGGAGGTGGCCGAAATGGGTGGCTTCGAGTAGGCCGGCGATCTCCGCCGGAGGGTCGGAGTCGAACTCGCTGTCAGTGATCTTTCGTAGGGGCGACCGACTGGCCATGACCTGCACCTTCGATATGCCGGAGAACCCCATCGGTCCGCTGCCATCCCAGGCTGAGCCTGTACCCGGGCACAGGATGCAAGCCCCTCGGCGACAGTACGCACAGGCACGGAACTCACCGTGACGCAGCTGATTTCGGGCGACAGCCTCGCGTGCGCGTCGATGCGCGAGATGGACGATCCGGTCGAATGTCGCTGCGGAACTGATCGCCATGTGGCACGCACTCGACATGCGCCAACAGTGATTTATCCTTGCGCGACATGAACGATTTGATCCGGGCCGCGGCGCTGCGTGGTTTCGGCAGCGTGATCAGCGAGTGCGGCGGTGACCCCGCCGCGCTGCTCGCGCGCGTGGGGATCGAGCCGACGCTGCTGGATTCCGAGGACGCGGTCATTTCGCATCGCAGCCTGGTACGGCTACTGGAGCACGCATCCATGGAGTTGGAGGTCCCCGACCTCGGGTTGCGGATCGCCGAGCACCAGGACATCTCGATTCTCGGCCCGCTCGCGGTGGTCATGCTTCACTCGGCGACGCTGCGAGAGGCTGTCGAGAGCGCGTCCCGGTTCATGTTCGTGCACAGTCCGGCGGTGTCGTTCACATTGACCGATGATCCAGATGGAAGCCCGGAGGTTGTCGGGCTGCGATACTCACTGAACTCGCCCCCACCCACGCGTCAGGTCGTCGAAATGGCACTGCTCGTGGCCCATCGGGTGGGCCGGCTCGATATCGGCGCGGCGGCGCGGCCGATCAGTGTGGACTTCCCCCATTCTCGGCTGAGCCCACCTGAGCGCTACGCGGAATGCTTCGGAGCGCCGGCCCGGTTCGGCCGCCCCACGGCCACCCTGAGATTGCCGGCCGAGGGGCTGGCCTCGTCGATGGCGGAGGCGAATCCGCTGCTCAAACAGCTCGCTCTGGACTACCTCACGTCGCGCTACCCCGACCCGCACCAGATGTACGTACCGCGGGTCCGCGGCTACCTCGACCAGGCGCTGGGGAGTGGCGCGATCGAGTTGGCCGCTGTCGCAGCCACTTTCGGTATCCATGCACGAACCTTGCAGCGTCGGCTGGTGGCGGAGGGCACGTCCTACGCCGAGATTCTGGACGCCGCTCGCCGCGACGCCGCGCTGCGCCACCTGATCGACTCCGACCTGGCCCTGTCGCGCGTGACCGCCGCGGTCGGACTGGCCGAGCAGTCGGCGCTGACGCGCTGCTGCCTGCGCTGGTTCGGGGCGACCCCGAGTGCCGTGCGCCGCGCGGGCGGCGTCGACGAAACTGTCGTTCAAAGATAAATCCCTGTCGTCAGTGGGCAATACCCCGCAGCTCAGCCTTACGACACTTCAGTCCATGGACAACGACCTCGCACGACGCAGCAGCCGGGAGCTGCGCGCACTGTTCCGGACAGCAGCCTGCCCCAGCCTCTCGGAAGTGTCGGGACGTCTCGAAGCCGAACTCGCCGGGCCGGCCCTCGTACGCGCGGTGGCTCCCATAGCGTTCCGGCTCACCGGCCTCGCGGATTGGTGGGGCAAGGACCTTCGACCTGTCCCCGGCGGTCAGGAGTTGGCAGGACACAACCTCGCCGGTCCGCGCGGCGAGCGGACCACCCTGCCGCTCAGCGCAACCGTCGGTCCCTCCCGGCTGGACGGTGCGCCGGCCATGGTGCTCAGCTATCCGCCGGACGCCCCCTTCCCATGGCGCCGCGTGGTTGACGAGCTGCGAATACTGCCCGACGGGACCGTGCTGGGACTCACATTCGGCCTGCCGCTCACGCCGCGCGACGGCTCGCCTTTCCTGCTGCGGCGGGAGGCTCGGTGATGCGCGACTGGGTCGTGATCGGATCCGGTTTCGGGGGTAGCGTCGCCGCATTGCGACTGGCCGAAAAAGGCTACTCCGTCACCGTTTTCGAGAAGGGGCGTCGCTACCGTGACGAGGACTTCGCGACGAGCACCTGGCAGGCCAGACGCATGCTCTGGGCTCCGCGCATCGGCCTCACCGGGATCCTCCAGGTGCGACCGATGAAGCACGTATCGGTGATTTGCGGGGTCGGCGTCGGCGGAGGGTCGCTGGTGTACGCGAGCACGCTGTACGTTCCGCACTCCGATGACTTCTACCGGCACGAGCAATGGGCGGAACTCGCGGATTGGCGATCGGTCCTCGCGCCGCACTACGCCACCGCCGAGCGCATGCTCGGGGTGGTGGACTGTCACAGCGACGGCCGAAGCGAGCAGATGATGCGCGCGGTCGCGGCCGACCTCGGCGTGCCGGACACCGTGCACCACACCAGAGTCGGGGTCTATCTCGGAACACCGGGCAAAACCGTCCCGGACCCGTTCTTCGACGGCGCCGGACCCGAACGCACCGGCTGCCTACGCTGCGGCGAATGCCTGCTCGGCTGCCGCCACGGTGCCAAGAACAGCCTCGTCAAGAACTATCTCTACCTGGCCGAACGGCTCGGAATCGACGTACAGCCCGAACGCACGGTCGTCGGCATACGACCACTCGGCGCCTCCGACGGCACCGACGGATACGCCGTCACCACCGAACGCTCCGGGGCGTGGGGGCGGCGCGACCGCCAGGTCGTCCACGCGCACGGCGTCGTGCTCGCCGGCGGAGCGATGGGAACGACCGAACTGCTCACCAGAGCCCGTGCCACGGGGGCACTCCCCCTGCTGTCGGACCGCGTAGGGCACCTCGTCCGTACCAACAGCGAAGCCATCACCGCGGTCACTGCCCACGACCGCTCGGCCGACCTCAGCACCGACCTGACCATCACGATGAGCGTGCACCCCGACGAACACACCCACGTCACCAACAACACCTACGCATCGGCGGGTGATGCGTTGGCGTTGACCTTCGGCCCATTCACCGGCGGCCGACGACGCACTCTGCAATTCCTGCGTGAGATCCTCCGGCACCCGGCCCGCTGGCTGAACCCGGCTCGCATCCGCGGCTGGTCGCGCCGCACGGTCATCTTCACCGTCATGCAGAGCATCGACAACTCACTCCAGTTGCGCCCCAAAAGGTTCGGCTCCGGCATGACCACCGTCATCGACCATCCCGACAGAAGACCGGCAAGCTATTTGCCGATCGCGAACCGATTCACCGAACTGGCCGCACGACACATCGGCGGCTACCCCGAAAGCTCGGTCGCTGAATCACTGATCAGCTCACCCACCACCGCCCATATCCTCGGCGGCGCGGTGATCGGGGCCGACCCGAGCCGAGGCGTGATCGACCGGTACCACCGAGTATTCGGATACCACAACCTCTTGGTCACCGACGGATCCGCCGTACCGGCAAACGTAGGTGTCAACCCCAGCCTCACCATCACCGCCATGGCCGAGGAAGCACTCAGCCACATTCCGGCCAAACCCACACCCCGAGACCGCCGCACGAACTAGCGACCGGTCGCGCTGACCGAACCGGCCGAACCAGCCGACCCGGCACCTCGGAAGATCAACTGTCCGGGGCTATCCGACGCCGTGCGAACGCCCGGCGAATCACCTTTCTGGGTCGATGACCCTGCGACGCGCGAGAATGATCCCTCCGAGGTCGCTCTCGGCCGAGGTGAGAGTTCTGTGTGTCTCGACGAGGAAGCCGGCATCGTCCAGCCACGTACGCATCTGGTCGTGCTGTCGACGATGGACGTAGAGGTTCATCGGGTGCCCGCCATAACCCTGGGTCTTCAACTGCGACTCGTCTCCGACGTGGAAGCCGATCAGCAGCGACCCTCCCGGCCGAAGCACCCGCCGGAAATGCGCGAAGACAGAACCGATCTCGTCGTTGGGGACGTGGATCAGCGAATACCACGCGACCAGGCCGGCCATCGAGTGGTCCGCGAGCGCGAGGTTCGTCATGGTACCGACATCGAAACGGAGATCGGGGTGATCACGCCGGGCCACCTCGATCATTCTGGGCGACAAATCGATACCGAACGTGTCCACGCCCAGTTGACACAGGTGCGCCGTGATCCTCCCCGCCCCGCAGCCCACGTCCGCAACCGGTCCTCCACCCTGGGCTCGTACCAGATCGGCGAACAGCATCAGGACTGCCCGCTCTTCGGGCGTTTCGTCCAGAAGATGACGCGTCAGCTCTGCATAACCAGCAGCGACCGTGTCGTATGACATTCGTACGTTTCCCAGCCAGCCGTCACTGTCCAGTCCCGCGCCCACGACCGCAGGCTACCCGAAAGTTCAAGCGGGACAGCCCCGTAGTTCAGTCCAGGGTCGATTGCACCGCAGCCGACCGCAGTGTCCGCACATGCCGCACCCCTGCGGATAAAGGTGGCCAACCGACTGGGCTCGAATGCCCGGACCGGAGATCATCTCCAGCCGTTCGCGTCGGCGGAACCTGCGCTGTTGCCGATTATGTGTAAACCGGCTGGTCCGCGGTTGGCGGCTGGGACGGATGGGGACCTAGGACCCGGTCAGCGGTGGCTTTGTCATCCTGGCCGGAGGCGGTCGCTGGGCGCATCGTGAAGCGATGAACCCCACGTCCGATTCCAACCGTCCACCACCATCCTCACGACACCCGGTGCGCGTAATGCTGATCGACCGAGACCGCGCTGTTCGGGACGCGGTCGCCGATCTCCTCGAGCTCGACTCGGCGATCTC
This sequence comes from Nocardia niigatensis NBRC 100131, assembly GCF_000308655.1. Taxonomy (GTDB): domain Bacteria; phylum Actinomycetota; class Actinomycetes; order Mycobacteriales; family Mycobacteriaceae; genus Nocardia; species Nocardia niigatensis. Next base: position 88,660 of record NZ_BAGC01000050.1, read on the forward strand.
CGTCGTCGGCGAGGCCGACAGCCTCGCGGGAGCACTCATGATCCTCCCGGGACTCGAACCCGACGTGGTCATCCTCGACCCCCGCCTACCCGATGGCAACGGCTTGCAGATATGCCGAAACCTCGAGGCCGCCAGCGCCGCTACCCGCTGCCTGATCCTGACCTCCGAGGTCGAACCCGAGCCCATGCTCGAGGCCGTGCGCGCCGGTGCGGCCGGATACATGATCAAAGACCTCACCGAACTGGCCATCGCCGACGCGGTCAAGGCGATCGCCGCCGGGCAATCCCGCCTCGACGGTCGCTCGACCCAGGTGTTGATGCACGAGTGGTCCCGCCGCCACCTCAACGAACGCGAGCTCGTAAGCATGTTGACGACCCATGGAGATGACAATCCTGTTGCTCTTGGCTGAAGGGCTGACCAACCGGCAGATCGCGACCGATTGTTCTTCACCGAGAACACCATCCGCGGCTATGTCGCGCAGCTCATGCGCAAACTCCACCTCGACAACCGCACCCAAACGTATGCGACCCATCTGCGTGGGGCGTGACGGTACCGGTGGCGATAACCGAAAGATGACAACGATCCTGTTCTCGCCAGGGGTTCCGGTGAATGATTCCGCCCAGGCATGGTCGTAGCAGAGGGTTCCTGTGCGACCTGCCGATCGTAAGACGCCGATTCTCTTGCCGCTGCCGCGAATTCAGCGGAAAGGTACTGGCTGCCGTGACACCGTGCCGGCCGGTTCCTCCGGTGATCTGTCCACTGCGTGCCGTCCCACCAGCGGTCGATCCGGTGCAATCCGTCGGGGGTCGGTATACCAGCCGGCAGGGGGACAGGCCGGGGGGCGGGCCGTGTAGGTCCGGTTGCCCAGGATACGGCCGGGTGAATACCTGCTGTCCCTGCTGCGGCTGCAATCCGGCCTTGCCGCTACGAACCGATCGTGGCGGCGCCTGCCGAAGAGACCGTGCGGCGGTCTAGCAACGCCGTGATTTTCGACGACATCACCTTGCGGGGGCTGGCTTCGTAACGAAGTCGTAGGCCGCCATCGGTCCGAGCAAATCCAGCTCCACCCGGCCGTCCCAGTCCGTGATGAGCTGGCGCACCGCTTCCTCGAGCTCTCGTTCCCGCGCCGATTCGATCAGCACCGCGAGGTGGACGGCGTCTTCTTCATGGGTGGGTTCGCGCTGGTTGATCAGTGCTTCGAGTTTCTCGAGTGCGGAAGCCACCTTTTGGGTGTCGTCGGCTCGTTTGGCCTCGATGGCGTGATTGATCAGCTCGCCCAACATGATTCGCGCATCGCGGGTGGCGTCCTCGGGCTTGCCGCGGATCTCGTCTCGCAGTTGCGCGGCCTGGGCGTTCTCGTCGAGTAGTTCCCGCAAGATCGCGTCTTCGACGTAGCGCCCTCTGATCACGAACTGGACCCGGCCCTCGAGTTGGTCGAGGGCGGCGCGGAATTCGTCCTCGTTCGCCTCGAGTAGTTCGCTTTCCACCGCGTCGGTGTCGGTCATGACCGCACCGAAGCGCAGCGGCAGCACCGGAGTGACCGCGGCCGATCCGTCCAGCAGTTCCTCGTGGGCTCTGAGGTCCTTCGGTGTGCCCAATGGCCGGTCGGACTCGAGTGTGCTGACCAGGGCTGCGATTTCGCCGTGCCGCACGACCGTGACCTCAGCGGGCGGATCGCCGACTCCGGTGGCGTGTGGCTGGGGCTCGACGTCGGCGGGCACGATGCCGTAGACATACACGGCTGTCGATTCGGGAGACATCATTGGTCCTCACGTTTGGAGGGCCTGTGCACTGTTTGACGCTTCTGCTGCACATCGCCGAGGAAGTCCGCGACCTTCTGGCCGGCCGCATCGAGTGCGCCTTGCGTTTTGTGTTTCGCCGCGCCTTCGGTGACGTCCCCGACGATATCGGTCAGACCCTTCGGCTCAGTGGTCGAGATCTCGAGCCGGTTGACCGCTTCGGCGAAACGCAGATACGTGTCGACGCTGGCCACCACGACACGGGCATCGATGGTCACCAGTTCGATACCGACCAGCGACACGCGGGCGAACGCGTCGATAACCAGTCCTTTGTCGAGGATGGTGTCTACGACATCGGCCAGGCTGGAAGAGTTCGGCCGCGCCAACGTGCCGCTGCCACCGCCTCCTGAGGGTTGGATTGTCATCTGCTTGCTCCTTGGCTCACACGCGAGCGGCGGGCTACCGGGGTCTTGCGGCGGGCGGCCGTTGGGCGGGAAGGCGGCTCTGGTTCGTCCGCCTCGTTGTCCTCGCCTTCCTCGTCCTGCTCGTCGACCTCGCCTTCGTCGATCTCGCTTGTTTCTTCGTCGCGGGACGCTTCATCGTCGCCACGATCGTCTTCGGTGTCGGCTTGTTCCCTGCGCCGTGCGGTCTGATCGTCTTC
>NZ_BAGC01000049.1 GCF_000308655.1 Nocardia niigatensis NBRC 100131
GGGCCGTCGTCGCGCCGCGCGCCCGGACCAGTCCGGCGCCGCCACCGGCGAGGGCCGCCGCCGGGCCCAGTACGCCGAGCAGCCGCCCCGCACCGGCGAGCGCCGTGCGACCCCCGGCGATCAGCCCCGCGCGGGCGAGCGTCGTGCCGCCCCGGCCGAGCCGCCCCCGCAATGGTGAGCGTCGCGCCACCCCGCCGCCGGAGGCCGCCCAGGGTGAGGGCCGTCGCCGCCGCGCGCAGAGCCCCGATCAGGCCGCGGGTCGCGGCGCCGAACGCCATGCCGCCCCCGAGCGCAATCCGGCTCCCGCCCCCGAGGGCGGCCGCCGCCGGCGCGCGCAGCCGGCCGAACTGCCGCCGCATCCGCGTCCGAATGTGCGTTACCGCGAGCGTGATTCGGGTCGCATCGAACGCTGAATCCCGGGCCTGGGACAAGCGGCCGTGGGCGCCCGGATTCCGGCATTGACATATGTGGCCGGGAATCCGGCACGGCGACACCCGAGCGACTCGAACCGTACATTTCCGGCTATCGGGAAATTCGGTGCGAAATAAGATCATCCGAAAAGCAATTCGCGCCCGCCACAACGAATGTGGCGGGCGCGAATACGTTTCGGAACGAGTTACGCGCGCGCGGTGCGAAGTTCGCGCGGCAGCGAGAAGACCAGCGTCTCATTGGCGGTCGTCACCGGAACCACCGCGCCGAAACCGTGCTCGGCCAGCAATTCCAGCACGCCCTCGACGAGAATCTCCGGAACCGAGGCGCCCGAGGTGACGCCGACCGTGTGAATGCCCTCCAGCCAGGCGGTATCCACCTCGCGGGCATAGTCGACCAGGTGCGCGGCGCGGGCGCCGGCGCTCAGCGCGACCTCCACCAGCCGGACCGAATTCGACGAGTTCCGGGAGCCGACCACGATCACCAGATCGCATTCGGGCGCCATGGCCTTCACCGCGGTCTGGCGGTTCGAGGTGGCATAGCAGATGTCGTCGCTCGGCGGATCCTGCAGCTTGGGGAACTTCTGGCGCAGGCGGTTGACCGTCTCCATGGTCTCGTCCACCGACAGCGTGGTCTGCGAGAGCCAGATCACCTTGTTCTCGTCGCGCACGGTGACCGAGTCGACGGCGTCGGGGCCGTCCACCAGCTGCACGTGGTCAGGCGCCTCACCGGCGGTGCCCTCGACCTCCTCGTGGCCCTCGTGGCCGATGAGCAGGATGTCGAAGTCGTCGCGGGCGAAGCGCTTGGCCTCCTGGTGCACCTTGGTGACCAGCGGGCAGGTGGCGTCGATGGTGTGCAGGTTGCGGGCGGCCGCGGATTCGTGGACGGCCGGGGAGACGCCGTGCGCGGAGAACACCACCAGCGCGCCCTCCGGCACCTCCTCGGTCTGGTCGACGAAGATCACACCGCGCTCGCGCAGCGTTTCCACCACGTGCCGGTTGTGCACGATTTCCTTGCGGACGTAGATGGGGGCGCCGTGCTTTTCGAGCGCCTTCTCCACCGTTTCGACCGCTCGGTCCACACCGGCGCAGTAGCCGCGCGGTTCGGCGAGCAGTACTCGCTTGTCTTGTGGGCCCCGTGGCGCGTCGGCATCACCCGCCGCGGACCCGACGATTCCGACGTTCAAAGGGATAGCCGAGGACATGGCACCAACAATACTGACCAAAACCCACAGGTTCGCGGCGCGTCTCGATTCTGGAGCGACTGGAGCGGGGGAGCCAAGCGGAGGAGCGGAGGGAGTGAAGAATCGAGACCTCCAGCGCCGCGAACCCGCCCGGAGCGAAGCGGAGGGCAAATAGACACGGCTTTTCGCCTTTGCATCACACGGCGTTTCGGGCAGGCTAGGAGCATGTTCCGACCTCCGTTCCTGGCCCGGGTCGCCGCCGGGGCCGCCGTCTATGCCCTCGAGGAAACTCGTCGGCTACCGACGACCGCGATCAATTTCCCGATCACCGCGATCAGCCAGGTGCTGCAGACCACCATGCACATCCAGCAGTTCGTGACCAGCCTCGCTCTCAAGGGCGACGCCGTTTTCGATCGTCTGCTCAACCAGGCCGAGGAGCAGCCCGCCTGGGCCACCTTCGATGAGGACGAAGTGGACGAGCAAACTCCGAGCTTCGCCGCCGAATCGGTACGGCAGAGCCGTTTCGACCTCTTCACCGAGCCCGAACCGGCCGCATTCACCGAGCCGGAACCGGTCGCGGCCCCTGAACCGGTCGCCGCGGCGACCGAGCCGGTGGTGACCGAGCCCGAACCGGTGCCCGCCGAATCGGCTGCGCAGGAGGCTGCCGAACCGGAGGCCACCGAGACCACCGAGTCCGCTGAGACCACCCAGTCCGCTGAGACCGCCGCGCCCGCGACGGCTTCCAACACGTCCACCAACGGCCACCACGACAGCACCGTCACCGAGCCCGAGGTCGCGATCCGCTTCGACTACTCCGCCATGACGATCGCACAGCTGCGGGCCCGGCTGCGCCAGCTGACCGTCGAGGACCTCGCGGCTCTCCTCGCCTACGAGCAGGAGACTCTCGACCGGGCCCCGTTCGTCACCATGCTGACCAACCGCATCGCGACGGTGCAGGCCAAGTAACCCAGCTGTCGGGAGCTCGCAGGGGTTTCACCCCTGAAACCTCTCGGGAATGAGGGGCTCCGCCCCGGACCCGGCACACGCTTCCGGGCCGGCCCGGACCGCCGGCATCGGCGGACCGCGACCGACACCGGTCGCTCGGGCTCCAGCCCTGGCGGCCGGTGTTTCTGTTCCATCGGATTCTCGCGGCCGGCGGCGCGGGAATTCCGTGTCGGCGGGCGGATTGTGCCCCACGTCGGTGGGCACTGACAGAATCGTGCGGTGAGCACCGATACGACGCCGCGGCCGCCGAGCTCGTCCGCCGATAACCCGATGCCGGTGCGGACGGTCGCCGTGAAGGTAGCGCAGTGGATCGATCGGCTGGGCGCGGTCTGGGTGGAGGGGCAGATCACCCAGATGAACATGCGGCCGGGGACACGGACGGCTTTCCTGGTGCTGCGGGATACGGCGGCGGACATGTCGCTGTCGGTGACCTGTGATCCGGAGCTGCTGCGGAATTCGGCGGTGCCGCTGCAGGAGGGCAGCCGGGTAGTCGTGTACGGCAAGCTGTCGTTCTTCACGGGGCGGGGCACAGTGTCGTTGCGGGTCACCGAGATTCGGCCGGTGGGCATCGGTGAGCTGCTGGCGCGGATCGAGCGGCTGAAGGCGCTGCTGTCGGCGGAGGGTCTGTTCGATCCGCGGCTCAAACGCCCGATCCCGTTCCTGCCCAATCGGATCGGCCTGATCACCGGCCGCGCCAGCGCCGCCGAGCACGATGTGGTGACGGTGGCGACGCAGCGCTGGCCGGCGGTGCGCTTCGAGATCTGCAATACCGCCGTGCAGGGTCCGACCGCGGTACCACAGCTCCTGGCGGCCATCGCGGCGCTGGACGCGAATCCCGAGGTGGATGTGATCGTGCTGGCGCGCGGCGGCGGCAGTGTCGAGGATCTGCTGCCGTTCTCCGATGAAACCCTGTGCCGCGCCATCGTTTCCGCGACCACCCCGATCGTGAGCGCCATCGGCCACGAGCCGGACAATCCGATCTCGGACTATGTCGCCGACCTGCGCGCCGCCACCCCGACCGACGCCGCCAAGCGCATCGTCCCCGATGCCGCCGCCGAAACCGCGCTGCTGCAGGAACTTCGATCCCGCGCGAACGCGGCGCTGCGCGGCTGGGTGGATCGCGAGGCCCGCGCGCTGGCCCAATTGCGTTCGCGCCCGGTCCTGGCCGACCCGCTGCGCCTGCTCGATCAGCGACACGACGAGGTCGAGCGGCTGCGCGCCAACGCCCAGCGGGCCGTCGACCACCTGCTCAGCGGTGAGTCCACCACCACCCGGCATCTGCGTGAAAAACTCTCCGCCGTCGGCCCGGCCGCTACCCTGGCCCGCGGTTACGCGGTGGTGCAGCGGGTGAACGGCAAGGACCGCGAGGTGGTCCGCGCCATCGAGGACTCCCCGCCCGGCACCCAGCTCCGCATCCGGGTGGCCGACGGCGCGATATCCGCCGCCGCTCTCGGCGCCCAATCCCTGGCTCCCCGCCCGATCCGGAAGGACTTCTGATGACCGACGACGAACGCGCCGAGATCGCCACCTTCGGCTACGAGCGCGCCCGCGACGAGCTGGTCAATGTCGTGAAGATGCTCGAGCAGGGCGGCATGGACCTCGACGACTCGCTGGCCCTGTGGGAACGCGGCGAGGCCCTGGCCTCCCGCTGTGAGCAGCATCTCGCCGGCGCCCGCAAGCGCGTCGAGGACGCCCTCGCGCACCGCACCCAGCAGGAGTGACCGCTAGGCGACGACCGTGCCCTGGTGAAAGACGATCTGCCAGTCCGGGCCGACGCGCCGCCAGACGGTCGACCGCCGGCTGACCCGGTCCGGCTGCCGCAGTAGGTAGGTCAGCAGAAAGAGGTCGGGTGCCAGTTCCTGGCACCGGAATTCGCTGGTCTCCCACACGTCCTCGGACGGTATCCGCTGCCGCTCGGCCAGCACTTCGAGCACGAGGTCACGGTCATAACGCTGACCGGAGGCCCCGATCTCCCAGAACTCGTCGGCGACCATGGCGGCGAAGTCCACGCCGTGCTCGGGGCGATGGAAGATCGGCTCCCGCGAGCGCAATTCGTCGAGAACGTTCATGCCCCCATCGCAGCGGATGCCCGCGGCCGGGTCGAGCGATTTACGGAATCAGCTGCGCGGCAGCGGCTGTGCCTGGCCCATGGCGGTGGCGAGGGTGCCGAAGGCGGCGGCATTGCCGGCGCCCTTGATGAGGACGCGGACGTCCCCGAAGTCGCTGATCCACGCGGGCTCGGAGCCGGGTTCGGCGTAGACATTCCACATGTGGTCGCCGTAGCGCTGGGTGCCGGTCCCGGTCTTGGTCGGCGCGTACTTCTTCGCGAGGGCGTCGACGGTCGCGTTCGACTGGGTCAGCTGCATGTACGTGCCCTGCGGGGTGATGAAGCCGACGGTGCTGGTGTCGCCGCCGCCGGTCCCGGCGATGGTGTCGTGGCTGCCCGAGTTCGGAGTCCATTTGTCCGGGTCCGTGTCGGGCAGGGCCGGCAGCCGGATCGGGAAGGACAGGTGGCGCGCGTCGTCGGTGAGCGCGGCCTTGGCATCGAAGTTCGGAATCCTGCCCTGGGTCGGACCGCCGGTGGAGAACGAGCACTGGCTCGCGATCCCGGCGATGACCAGGCAGATCAGCACCAGCGGAGCGAGCGACCAGATCAGGTCCTTGTAGTCGTTCTGACTGCGCGGCTTTTGGTACGACACGCACTCAGTATCCATGGGCCGCAGGTGCGACCGAGCTCACGGTCTCGGGAAACGTAAGTGCGTGCCGAGGGCCGCGAACCGCAATGCGACAATTTACCCAGCTTTAGACAACAAGGAGGCTCTCGTCATGACCGCATCCAGCCGCCGCGAGGCACCGGACCGCAACCTAGCGCTCGAGTTGGTCCGGGTCACCGAGGCCGGCGCCATGGCCGCGGGCCGCTGGGTCGGCCGCGGTGACAAGGAGGGCGGCGACGGCGCGGCCGTGGACGCCATGCGGCAGCTGGTGGCGACGGTTTCCATGCGCGGCATCGTCGTGATCGGTGAGGGCGAGAAGGACGAAGCGCCCATGCTGTACAACGGCGAGCTGGTCGGCGACGGCACCGGCGCGGAGCTGGATTTCGCGGTCGACCCGATCGACGGCACCACCCTGATGTCGAAGGGTTCCCCGGGCGCGATCTCCGTGCTGGCGGTCGCCGAGCGCGGCGCCATGTTCGATCCGTCGGCCGTGTTCTACATGGAGAAGATCGCCGTCGGCCCGGACGCCGCCGATGTCATCGATCTAGCGGCCCCGATCGCGGAGAACCTACGCCGGGTCGCGAAGGCCAAGAACTCCTCGGTCTCCGACCTCACCGTGTGCATCCTGGACCGCCCCCGCCACGCCGAGCACATGAAGGCCGTGCGCGACGCGGGCGCCCGCATCCGTCTCATCTCCGACGGTGACGTGGCCGGCGCCATCGCCTGTGCCCGTCCCGAGTCCGGCGTCGACATGCTGATCGGCATCGGCGGCACCCCCGAGGGCATCATCGCCGCGGCCGCCATGCGCTGCCTGGGCGGTACGCTGCAGGCCAAGCTGGCCCCGAAGGACGAGGCCGAGAAGCAGAAGGCCATCGACGCGGGCCACGACCTGGACCGCATCCTGAGCACCACCGATCTGGTCTCCGGTGAGGACGTCTTCTTCAGCGCCACCGGTGTCACCGACGGCGATCTGCTCAAGGGCGTGCGCTACTACGGCGGTGGCGCCTACACCCAGTCGATCGTCATGCGCGCCAAGTCCGGCACCATCCGCATGATCGACGGCTTCCACCGTCTGACCAAGCTGCGCGAGTACGCGTCGGTGGACTTCGTGGGCGACGAGCACGCCACCCCGCCGCTCCCCTGATCCGAGCGAAACAGCTTGCCGCCCCGGTGGATCCGTCCGCCGGGGCGCTGTCGTCTCCGGGGGTCGGCGGCACCTTCTTCCGGGTTCGGCGGCCCGGCCCTATTCCCGCCCGTGCTGTGCGGATTCCCTCAGGCGTGGCACCCCCACGGGCTCGGCGGCGGGCATAGGGTCGGGTTCATGAGCGAGGAGACGCAGTACCGCATCGAACACGACACCATGGGCGAGGTCCGCGTTCCCGTCGACGCGCTGTGGCGGGCGCAGACCCAGCGGGCGGTGGAGAACTTCCCGATCAGCGGACGGGGCCTGGAGCGCGCGCAGATTCGCGCGCTCGGCCTGCTGAAGGCGGCCTGCGCGGCCGTGAATCGCGATCTGGGTCTGCTGGACAAGGCGAAGGCCGAGGCCATCATCGCGGCGGCGGCGGAGATCGCCGACGGCAAGCACGACGACCAGTTCCCGATCGACGTCTTCCAGACCGGATCGGGCACCAGCTCGAACATGAACGCCAACGAGGTGATCGCGAGCATCGCGGCCCGGAACGGCGTCACCGTGCACCCCAATGACGACGTGAACATGTCGCAGTCGTCCAATGACACCTTCCCCACCGCAACGCATCTCGCGGCCACCGAGGCGGTGATCAAGGATCTGGTCCCGGCCCTGGATCATCTGCGGCTGGCACTGCTGGACAAGTCCCAGGAGTGGAAGTACGTGGTCAAGTCCGGCCGCACCCATCTGATGGACGCGGTCCCGGTGACCCTGGGCCAGGAGTTCGGCGGCTACACCCGTCAGGTGAGCTCGGGCATCGAGCGCCTGCTGGCCACCCTGCCGCGGGTCGGCGAGCTGGCCATCGGCGGCACCGCGGTCGGCACCGGTTTGAACGCGCCGGCCGGTTTCGGCGCGAAAGTCGTTGCGGAGCTGGCCCGGGCGACCGGCCTGGATCCGCTGTCGGAGGCGCGCGATCACTTCGAGGCGCAGGCCGCCCGCGATGGCCTGGTGGAATTGTCCGGTGCGCTGCGCACGGTCGCGATCAGCCTGACCAAGATCGCCAATGACATTCGCTGGATGGGCTCCGGCCCGCTGACCGGCCTGGCCGAACTCCGGCTGCCCGATCTGCAGCCGGGTTCCTCGATCATGCCGGGCAAGGTGAATCCGGTACTGCCGGAGGCGGTTACGCAGGTCGCCGCGCAGGTCATCGGCAATGACGCGGCGATCGCCTGGGGCGGCGGCAACGGCGCGTTCGAGCTGAACGTCTACATCCCGATGATGGCCCGCAATGTGCTGGAGTCGATTCGCCTGCTGGCCAATGTCTCCCGCCTGTTCGCCGACAAGTGCGTCAGCGGCCTGGTCGCCGACGTGGACCGGCTGCGGCAGCTGGCGGAATCCTCGCCGTCGATCGTGACCCCGCTGAATTCCGCGATCGGTTATGAGGAGGCGGCGGCGGTGGCCAAGCAGGCGTTGAAGGAGCACAAGACGATTCGGCAGACGGTGATCGATCGCGGTCTGATCGGCGACAAGCTCTCGGTCGAGGAGCTGGACCGCCGGCTGGATGTGCTCTCCATGGCGCAGGTGGACGAGAAGAACGAGTAGTCCGGCCCGTGGGTGCGGCGGAATCGGCCGCCGTGCCCACGCCACGGGCTTCACGCCACCTCGACCAGGTCCGGGTAGTCCTTCAGATCGATGTCGTTCTTGGCGTTCTCGGCGTACCTCACCATCAGCTTGAAGGCGCGGGAGCGGATGAACCTGTTGCGCAGCCGGATTCCGCGCGCGGTCCGCGGGGCGAGGAACCGTCCCGGGCTGGACGCGTCGGCCTTGCGGATGTGGCGCTTCATGATCTCCTCGTAGCGGGCGAACGCGATCGTGTGATCGCCACCGGCCGCGGCCAATTCGCCGGCCAGCACGTAGGCGCCGACGATGGCCAGCCCGGTGCCGAAACCGTTGAGGGTGTGGCCGTAGGCGGAATCGCCGACGAGGGCGACCCGGCCGCGTACGAAGTTCCTCATCGAAACCTTTGCGATGGCATCCAGATAGAACCCGTCCAGCGACGGCAGTTCGGCGAGCATGCGCGGTACCTCCCATCCCATTCCGGCGAAGGTCTCGGCCACGATGCGGCGTTGCTGATCGAAGTCGTCGCGCGAGTATTCGAGTTCCGGCGCGGCGAACATGTACAGCTGCGCCGCCTTGCTGCCGCCCGACATGGCCAGCCGCCCGGGGGTGTTGCAGCCCAGTGATCGCGACCGCGGCCGGTCGCCCTCCGGCATGTCCTGCCAGATGGATGCGCCCGCGATGGCGTAGTAGTACCCGTCGTGGGTCACGAAGTTCTTTTCCGGCCCGAAGGCGAGCGTGCGCACCCGTGAGTGGATGCCGTCGCAGCCGAGGACCAGGTCGAAGACGCGCTCGGGCGCGTGCTCGAATTCGACGTGCACCCCGTCGGCGGTCTCGCGCAGCACGGTGACCGTGTCGCCGAACAGATATTCGCACTGGCCGGCCGTCCGGCTGCAGAGGATCTCGGCCAGATCCCCGCGCAGGATCTCGATGTCGCCGCCGAGGAATTCGCCGGCGATGACGGCCTGTTCCGTGCCGTTCTCGTCGACCATCACCCAGTCGGTCTTGCCAGTCTGGCGACGCTTGATGTCGTCGAGCACGCCCATCCGCTCGAGCACGGTCATGTGGGTTTCGCCGGTGAAGTCGATGGCCTGGCCGCCGCTGCGCAGTGCGGGCGACTTCTCGACGACGCTCACCCGGAAGCCGTAGTGGTGCAGCCAGTAGGCGAGGGCGGGACCGGCGACGCCGGATCCGGAGATGAGGACGGTGGTGGCGCGCATGGCGGTAACTCCTTCGATAACTGCGTCTATTGGACGCTATTTATATTCAAAAGCGTATGATGGACGCAGTTTTACGTCAAGCCCGCAACCCGGAAGGATGGCGACCATGCCGGCACCGACCACCCTCGACCTGCTCTGGGGCTCCCCCGATCGCCCGCGGCGCGGACCCAAACCGTCCCTCACGCTGGAGCGCATCGTCGGCGAGGCCATCGACCTCGCCGACAGCGAAGGGCTGGCGAACCTGTCCATGGCGCGGCTGGCCGAACGCCTCGGCTGCGCGAAGATGGCGCTCTACCGCTACATCCCCGGCAAGACCGAGCTCATCGCGCTCATGCTGGACACCGCACTCGGCGTGCCGCCGGAGAACACCACCGCCCCAATCGATTCCGATCCGGAACGGTGGCGCGCCTACCTGCGCTCGTGGACCGAGACCTTCTTCACCCGTGTCGTGGCGCACCCCTGGGGGAACGAAGCGGCCACCGGGATCCGGCCCATGGGCCCCAACGAAATGGCCTGGCTCGACGCGGCCGTCGGAGCGCTGGACGGCACCGGCCTGACCGCCGCGGAGTGTTTCGACACCGTCGTGCTCCTGCTCGGCCATGCCCGTGGCATCGCCCAGCAGACGGCCGCGGCGGGCGAGGACCTCGAGGGCGAACTGGCCCGCGAGCTCGGCACCGTGCTCGCGGCGCAGGCACAGCGCTTTCCACACGCCGTCGCGGCCTTCGCCGAGACCATGTCGGGCAGCGCGGCCGAGACCGGCCGCGACAACGCCTTGACCTTCGGCATCGACCGCATCCTGGACGGCCTCGGCGCGCTCATCGCGACACGCCGGTGATCGTCTGATCTCGACGCGATGATCGTTGCCGCGAATATCTGTGCCGCCGCCCGGATTCGGCCTACGCTCGGCTCATGTCCGAGCTACCCGAGCTGAAGCAGGATCCGGTCACCACGGTGCGCGAGTTCTTCGCCGCGCTGGAAATGAAGATCGTGGGCGAGGCCCTCGAACTGGCCGATCCGGGCATCGTCTGGAAGAACACCTCACTGCCCGATGTGCGCGGCCTCGATCGTGTGCGCTGGGTCCTGGGTCTGTTCAACAACCCGCGCTTCGGTTTCCGCGCCGAAATGCACCACATCGCGGCCACCGAGGACGGCACCGTGCTCACCGAGCGCACCGACTACCTGCGCGCGGGCCCGATCGAGATCGCCTTCTGGGTCTGCGGCACCTTCGAGTTCCGTGACGGCCGCATCACCGTCTGGCACGACCACTTCAGCTGGGAGAACTTCCTGCGCGGCACGATCACCGGTGTCGTGCGCTCCGTGCTCCCCCGCTGAGGCGGGGAGAAACACTCTCCGAGGCCGCGGGAAAAGCGCGACGCCCGCCACGTGTGCGCGGCGGGCGTCGGCATCGAACCGCGCACAGGTGCACGGGTCAGGTCGTGGTGCGGATCAGGCCTCGGGGCGCAGGTGGGCCAGTTCGGCGCGCGCCTGCTCGCCTTCCGCGCCGAAGTCGGTGCGGGTGAAGATCTTCCACTGCTCGAGCAGCGGCGCGAAGACCAGTTCGGGTTGGCGCGCGGGGTCGTAGATGCCGGCCTCGGCGAGGACCTCGTCGCTGGAACGGCCGTCGGCGAGTTGCACCACCGGGACGTGGAAGTCGGCGATGCGGTCGGCGATGGCGCGCACGGTCTGGTCGGGAGCCACGTCGAGGGCCGCGCCGACCAGGTTGGCGAAGAAGATGGCCTGCAGTTCGTCGTCGGCGGCGAGCCGGTCGGCGATGGTCGCGACCATGACATTGTCGGCCAGGCGGGCGGTGTTGCGGTGCCGGACGGCGGCCGCGGTCTCCTCCAGGGCCCAGACGGCGAGCACGTCGGGGAGGTGCATGGGGGCGCGGCGGAAGCCGGTGGTCATGTGCGCCATGCGCATCCGCTCCAGCGCGACGGGGTCGACGGCGCGGGTGACCATGAGGTAGTTGCGGATGAGGATCTCGTGCCGGTTCTCTTCGGCGGTCCAGCGGCCGACCCAGCGCCACCACGGTCCGCTGCGCAGGTACTTGCCGACCTCGCGGTGGTAGGCGGGCAGGTTGTCGGCGATCAGCACGCCGACGGTGAGCGCGGTCTTGGCGACCTCGCTGAGCTCTGATTGCGCCGCCTCCCAATCGGTTCCGCCGAGGAAGGCGAAGTTGCGGCCGGCGTCCCACGGCACGTAGTCGTGGGGCTGCCACTCCGGGGCGACGGCGATATGCCGCTCGAGGTTGGTCTCCACCTCCGCCGCGAGTGATTCCAGCAGGTCCCGATCGGCCAAAACGTTCTGCACGCGAACAACCTAGCGGCATCGGGGCAAACATGGGGACCTTCGCCAGGTATTCGAATCGGCTATGTCCGGACCGGAACCGGGAGGCTGTCGCAACCGCTGATTTCGTGAGATGCGGGTAACTTCCCCGGGCACGCCCGCAATAGTTTCGGCACCCGGCCGCCCGCACGCATACGCGATACCGACGGCTCTCAGCTGGGCGCTGAAGTCCCGGTGAGGCGGTACTGCTACTTCTCGGTGACCGTGGTCCTGTTGTCCACCCAGGTGAGCAATTCGGCGAATCGGACAGCGCTCGCAGAATAGGCGGCCGAGCTGGAATTACGCCGAAAAGTACCCTCGCACATCCGGGTCGAAACACTTGCCAAAAAATTGCCCGGCCGGAGGGCGCGTCGCTCTCCGACCGGGCAGATCCCTTCTAGCGGCACTCAGAAACCGCTACCGGGCGTCAGGAATTGGGCCCGAACTCCTCCAGCATCTCGGTGACCAGTGCCGCGATCGGAGACCGCTCACTGCGGGTCAGAGTGACGTGCGCGAACAACGGGTGCCCCTTGAGCTTTTCGATCACGGCGGCCACGCCGTCGTGCCGGCCCACGCGCAGGTTGTCGCGCTGCGCGACATCGTGGGTGAGCACCACCCGCGACCCGCTGCCCAACCGGCTCAGCACCGTGAGCAGCACATTGCGTTCCAGGGACTGCGCCTCGTCCACGATCACGAAGGAGTCGTGCAGCGAGCGCCCGCGAATGTGGGTGAGCGGCAGCACTTCCAACATGCCGCGCGCCTGCACCTCCTCCATCACCTCAGGGCTGGCCAGCCCGTCGAGGGTGTCGAAGACGGCCTGCGCCCACGGCCCCATCTTCTCGCTCTCGGAGCCCGGCAGATAGCCGAGCTCCTGTCCGCCCACCGCGTAGAGCGGCCGGAACACCACCACCTTCCGATGCGAGCGGCGCTCGAGCACCGCCTCGAGTCCCGCGGTGAGCGCCAGCGCGGATTTGCCGGTGCCGGCCCGCCCGCCGAGCGAGATGATGCCGACGCTCTCGTCGAGCAGCAGATCCAGCGCGATGCGCTGTTCGGCCGAGCGCCCGTGCAGCCCGAAGGCCTCGCGATCGCCGCGCACCAGTTGCACCCGCTTGTCCGGCGTCACTCGCGCCAGCGCGCTGCCGCGCGGGCTGAGCATCCGAATTCCGGTGTGGCAGGGCATGTCCCGCGCCTCGTCGAGATCGATGACGCTGTCGGAGTAGAGCTTGTCGACGGTGCCGGTGGCGACCTCCAATTCCACCATGCCGGTCCAGCCGGAGGTGACGACGTCCTGCGCGTGGTACTCGTCGGCCCGCAGGCCGACCGCGCCGGCCTTGACGCGCAGCGGAATGTCCTTGGACACCAGCACGACTCGCTGCCCCTCGGCCGCCAGGTTGAGCGCGCAGGCCAGGATGCGGGAATCGTTGGTGTCGGTACGGAATCCGACGGGCAATACGGTTGGGTCGGTGTGGTTCAACTCCACCTGGAGTGTCCCGCCCTGGGTGCCGACCGACACCCGCTGATCGAGCCGACCGTGTGCCAGACGCATGTCGTCCAGCATGCGCAGTGCCTCGCGAGCGAACCAGCCGAGTTCGTGGTGATGGCGTTTCGCCTCGAGTTCACTGATCACCACCAGCGGCAGCACCACATGGTGCTCGCCGAAGCGGGTCAGTGCCCAGGGGTCGGACAGCAACACCGACGTGTCGACTACGAATGTTTTCGGTCCGGAATCGGACGACTGCGAGGCGCGAACTCCCCGTGTCGTGGTCCGCGGGCCCTGGTCAGAGCCGGCGTCCCTGCTGGGAGCGTTGACGGAGCGTGCATCAGTCACGGTGGGCTCCTTTGCCACTCGCGCGACACCGCGCGAGCGTTCTCGCTGGGCCGGTCAGCCTTGGGGTCGTACGACCCGAGGGCCGGGTGCCGGCCCCCTCGCACTGAGTTGCTCAGTCACGATCAGGACCTCCCGTACGAGCCACACCTACGCAGCCCGCACCCCCGACGCTACCGCCGAAATCGCGATCCGGCTTCCGGACTGTTGGGCGCATTCATGAAGATCGCGTAAACGGCAGTCCACTTAGCGTGTTTCGCCCAATTCATCGAGAAGTATCGGGACCTGGCTGCGCTCCGGCTCTTTCGTGGCCGTGACCAGCGTCAACGAGCCGGATGCGGCCTCTTCCCGCACCCGCGCGAGCCCCTCCCGCGCCACGTCCGCGCCGAGCTCGATTCGATACTTCCGCTCGAACTCGGAACGGCGTGTCTCCGGCGCGGCGTGATACCACTTCCGCGGCTCGTTCGACAGCGTCACGTCCTTGGCCCATTCGTCCATGGCCGCTTGCTGTTTGCTGATCCCGCGCGGCCACAGCCGGTCCACCAGCACCCGGCGGCCGTCGGCCGCATCGGGGTCGTCGTAGACGCGCTTGACCCGGTACCTCGGTTGCTGTGTCATGGCCTCCATTACAGTCGAAGTCATGGCCGAAACTGCGGATCTGGCAACGCTGCCCACCAAGGAATTGCACGACCGTGCCGTGAAGCTGGCAGCCCGGCGCGGCGACATCAAGTTCCTGTGGGAACTGCTGAAGGCGATTCCGGGCGCCGAGGTCGCGGCGGGTAATCAGGGCGAGGGCGAGGTCGACATCTGGAACACCGCCGCCCTGCTCGACGACTACTTCCACGCCGGCGAGGGCAAGGTCGGCGAGGCGCTGCGCCCCATGTACCTGGACTACCTGAAAAAGCACGCCTGACCCGGACACGGACGGGCGGCGCGATCGCCGCCGCCCGTCCGATCCCCTTGGGGCATAGCCGGGTTCGCTGCCTCGGCCCTACACTCCGGTCATGACCGCTGCTGCCGCACCGGAACTGGTCGTGTATCGCCGCCCCGGTTGCCCGTACTGCTCCCGCATGCGCCGCGTGCTCAATCGCCACGGCATCATCCACCGCGAGATCGACATCTGGCAGGACCCGGAGGCAGCGGCCTTCGTGCGCTCGGTGGCGGGCGGCAACGAGACCGTTCCGACGGTGGTCCTCCGCGACGGCTCCTCCGAGCGCAACTGGGTCAACCCCGATCCCAAGCAACTGATCGGCATCGTCTCCGCAGACGCACCCCAGCTCACCGGCGGCCCACGCCGCTTCTGGCCCTTCCAGTCCGTCGCAGTGCCGCCGAAGGCGGCACGACAGAGCCCGCCGCGATCGTGAGATCGCGACGGGCTCTTGGTCTTTCGGCCGGGTGTCAGCCGAGCAGGCCCCAGTTCTCCAGGCCGTCGTACAGCGGGAAGTCCTGGGCCAGCGTGGAAACGCGCTGACGCAGCGAGTCCAGGTCGGCGGAGCCGGTGAGGGCGGCCGCGATGATGTCGGCGACCTCGGTGAACTGCTCGTCGCCGAAGCCGCGGGTGGCCAGCGCCGGGGTGCCGATGCGCAGGCCGGAGGTGACCATCGGCGGGCGCGGGTCGAACGGAACGGCGTTGCGGTTCACGGTGATTCCGATTTCGTGCAGCAGATCCTCGCCCTGCTGGCCGTCCAGCTGCGAGTTGCGCAGGTCCACCAGCACCAGGTGCACATCGGTGCCGCCGGTGAGCACGGTGATGCCCTTGGCCTTGGCGTCGGGCGCGGTCAGGCGCTCGGCGAGGATCTTGGCGCCGGAGATGGTGCGCTCCTGGCGCTCCTTGAACTCCGCGCTCCCGGCGATCTTGAAGGCCACGGCCTTGGCGGCGACGGCGTGCATGAGCGGACCGCCCTGCTGGCCCGGGAAGACCGCGGAGTTCAGCTTCTTGGCGAACTCCTGCTTGGCCAGGATCAGGCCGGAGCGGGGGCCGCCCAGGGTCTTGTGCACGGTCGAGGACACCACGTCCGCGTGCGGCACCGGCGACGGGTGCAGCCCGGCCGCGACCAGACCGGCGAAGTGCGCCATGTCGACCCACAGGTAGGCGCCGACCTCGTCCGCGATCTCGCGGAAGGCGGCGAAGTCCAGGTGCCGCGGGTACGCCGACCAACCGGCGACGATCACCTTCGGGCGGGTGTCGCGGGCGATCTTGCGGACCTCGTCCATGTCGACACGGTGGTCTTCCTTGGACACGCCGTAGGCGTGCACCTCGTACAGCTTGCCCGAGAAGTTCAGGCGCATACCGTGAGTGAGGTGGCCGCCGTGCGCGAGATCCAGGCCCAGCAGCTTCTCGCCGGGGTTCATCAGCGCCATCAGCACCGCGGCATTGGCCTGTGCGCCCGAGTGCGGCTGGACATTGGCGAAGTCCGCGCCGAACAGCTCCTTGACGCGGGCGCGGGCCAGATCCTCGATGATGTCGACGTTCTCGCAGCCGCCGTAGTAGCGGCGACCCGGGTAGCCCTCGGCGTACTTGTTGGTGAGGACGCTGCCCTGCGCCTGCAGGACCGCGCGCGGCACGAAGTTCTCCGAGGCGATCATCTCGAGGGTGTCGCGCTGGCGAGCGAGTTCGCCGCCCATCGCGGACGCGACCTCGGGATCGAGTTCGGCGAGGGACTGGCTGTTGACAGAAGCGCTCGTCTGGGTCACGCCGCCGAGTCTATTGGCCGAATCCGGCGCACCGATCAGGGGGTTCTGTGAGTCGTTCTGGGCGTCCTGGGAATCGCGCATGGCGCACCTCCGTTGTCCGGGTACCCCGAAGGTATTCGGGGATCGCCAGGCACCCAGGCGCGCGGTGCCGGACTTCGGTGCTTCCCGGTGGTTGCTTCCACCTCGAGTGCGCCAGTCGCGGTCCGCCCATCCTATCCGGCGGCCGGCTCGGCCGATCCGCCGCCACGCGCGGCCCAGACCTGCCCCGGAAAGTGGGGGCAGAGGAATCGTCGGCGCAGGGGGACCGGCCTATCTACCGGGAGCGGTGGACATCACTCCGAAATCAGGCTATGGCGGGGCAACAAATCTCGGTAATGTATCGCCGCGCTGGCCCAAATCTGCGCGCCAGTGACATTGTCCCATCTGAGCTTTCGAGGAAATCATTCATGAGCGCTGACGCCACCACCATCCAGACCCTCATTTTCACCCTGCTCAAGACCATGTGCACCATGTCCAGCGGCGGCGCGTCCTGCTCCAGCTGGGGCGCGTAAGCACCGACCACGGACGTCGGGGAGTACCCCTCACATCCGCCGGATCGCGCCGGGTGTGAGGGGTTCGTCCAAGAGCCGGCGAAAGCGCTCGGACCGGTCGTCGGCATCGGCCGCCCGGTCCAGCCACCCTCCCAGCAGTCGATACCCCTCCACATACGTGGAGATATAGGCCCGCCACAGCGGCGATGACAGGAATCGCAGCGACTGCGCGGCCCGCTCCGGGGTGATCAGACTCCAGCGCTGCAGAAACTCCGACACCTCGCCGGCATCGCGCCGGCGATCGTGCAGCAGCAGCGCGGCATCCTGGCGCACGCTCAGCAGATTCGCGGACGCGCTCGAAATCCTTTCGGCGCGTTCGCCATCGAAGCGCAGCCCCAGGTCCGCGTAGATCTCCTGCGCCCAACGGCCCCAGCCCGGGCCGACGATCGACTTCAGGGCCAGATCGGCCAGCCCCTCCGCCATCAGGCACTGCGGGGTGTTGACCACGAACAGCGTCTGCTCGTCCTGGCCCGCGCCCACCAGTCCGGCCTCCTTGCGGCAGTGCTCGGTGTGATGGCCCGGGTAGGCCTCGTGCGCGATCAGGTGCGGCAGCTGCGACATGTGCTGTTTGAGATCGGAGTTGATGGCCACCCGGGACTGGTAGTTGCCCAGGTAGTAGTTGAAGCCGGACCACGGCTTGTCGCCCACCACTTCGTATTCCACGTGCTCGTTGTCGGGCAGCGGGTAGCGGTCGCGGACCAGTTCCCGCAGCGCGCCGGAGAACGCGTCCACACATTCCCGCAGGCGCTCCGGCGGAATCTCGTCGTGGCAGCGGTGCGCGGTGATGCGGTCGAGCAGTTCGCCGTCGCCCGGCAGCGTCTCGTCCAGCAGCCGGTGTGCCTCGCGATAGCGCTCGGTATCGGCGGGCGCGATATCCACGTCGAAGTAGGCGCGGACCTCGTCCACGAAGTTGATGTCCTCGCCGGCGAATTTGCGCCCGGAGCATTCCAGCGCGCGCAGGTGCGCCTCCAGGAATTCGGCGCGTTCGGCGGGCAGGCCCGCGTCGGGCAGTTCCTTGCGCAGGGCGGCGGCCCGGTGCGCGAGATCGCGCGGGTCGGGCGCGGGCGCGTTCTCCACCTCGCGGCGCAGCGCAGGGTCACCGGTGTACGCGTCGACGAATCCGTCTTCGAGCCGGTCGAACGCCAGGCCCAGCCGCAGATAATCGGTCACCAAGGGATGCGCTCTGTTCAATTTGCCCTCCGCTTCACTCCGGGCGGGTTCGCGGCCCCGGAGGTCTCGATTCTTCACCTCCCTCCGCTCCCCCGCTTCGCTCCCCGCTCCACTCGGTCCAGAATCGAGACGGGCCGCGAACCATTATGGCCATCTGAGGCGCGGATCAACCTGTCCGGCAACCTCACCGGGGACACCCGGCAGCCGAGATGTCGCCTATCTCACTCCGGTTACCCACGAGTAGCAACACCTGGTGTTCACCCGAATGTTGGAGCCGAGCACAATTCGGCTATGCGTGGAGTGTTGGCCGGATCGCCGGGCACGGCGACGATGCGGCTTCCCGAGAGCTGTCGTTGTCGGCCGGCCCGAGTGCGGGGACACAGGTAATGGCACGGATGAGCGAGCCCAGCCCCTACGTGGAATTCGACCGCAAGCAGTGGCGCACCCTGCGCAAGTCGACTCCCCTGGTGCTCACCGAGGAAGAACTGATCGGCCTGCGCGGCCTGGGTGAGCAGATCGACCTCGAGGAGGTCGCCGAGGTCTACCTGCCGCTGGCCCGTCTCATCCACCTCCAGGTCGCGGCGCGGCAACGCCTGTTCGCCGCCACCGCCACCTTCCTCGGCGAGACCCATCCGGACCGCCAGGTGCCGTTCGTCATCGGCGTGGCGGGCTCGGTGGCCGTCGGCAAGTCCACCACCGCGCGCGTGCTACAGGCGCTGCTGGCGCGCTGGGACCACCATCCGCGGGTGGATCTGGTCACCACCGACGGATTCCTGTACCCGACAGCCGAACTCACCCGGCGCGGCATCATGCACCGCAAGGGCTTCCCGGAGTCCTACGACCGGCGCAAGCTGCTGCGTTTCGTCACCGAGGTGAAATCCGGTGCGCACGAGGTGTGCGCGCCCGTGTACTCGCACATCGCCTACGACATCGTGCCGGGCGAATACCACTGCGTGCGCCAGCCCGACATCCTGATCGTCGAGGGCCTGAACGTGCTGCAGACCGGGCCGCGGCTGATGGTGTCGGACCTGTTCGACTTCTCGGTCTACGTCGACGCCCGCATCGAGGACATCGAGAACTGGTACGTGCAGCGCTTCCTGTCGCTGCGCAAAACCGCCTTCCAGGATCCGGATTCGCACTTCCACCACTACGCGAACTTCAACGATCAGGAAGCGACCAACCAGGCCAAGGAAATCTGGCACAACACCAACCGGCCGAACCTGGTGGAGAACATCCTGCCGACCCGTCCGCGCGCGACCCTGGTGCTGCGCAAGGACTCCGACCACACCATCAACCGGCTGCGGCTGCGCAAGCTCTAAAGCTTCCAGGCCGCATCGAGTCTGGCGGCCACATCGATGTCGGTGGCGGCCCGAATGTGCGGTTTGCCGATCTCGGCGGCGATGTAGCGCGCCACGAAGCGGCGGATCTCGTGGTCGACGCTGGCCAGGATGCGCAGCAGTTCTCCGCGCCGGGTGGCGCTGGCGACATTGATGCGGACATTGCTGGGCTGGGGCTCGTCGATCTCGATGAGCACCCGCAGCGCTTCGGCGGTGCGGACGGTCAGATGCAGGTGAATGGTGCCGTCCACGCGGAACGGATAGCGGTCCACGGCGAGGTCGATGAGCAGATCGACCTTGAGTGGGATCACCAGGTCGAACGAAATGATGCCGTCGAGTTCGCGATTCAGCCGCGGCTGCCCGAGTCGCACGGCGGCCGAGAGCTTCGCGAGTTTGCCCGGGCCCGCCCCGATCGGCCCGAATTCGAACGCCTCCCCCGTGAGCTTCTCGAACGCTCCGGCAATCCGCTCGGGGGACGCGGCATGCTCCAGGAATCGGCGGCCGAAGTCCTCGTAGCTGATGTAGGGCTCCGCCACGACCTGGTATTCCGCCGCACCGGTTCCCGATTGTCCAGGTAGATCCAGCCCTTCGCGTAGCTCGCTCATACCTCCCGACGGTACGGGAGCGACCGGCCCGCGACCCACGGAAGCCATTGCACTGCAATGGAACCGTTGATTCGCCGTGTTCTACACCCCGAAGCGGCGGTGCCGGGCCGCGTAATCACGCAGGGCGCGCAGGAAATCCACCCGCCGGAATTCCGGCCAGTACGCCTCGGTGAACCAGATCTCCGAATACGCGCTCTGCCACAACAGGAATCCGGACAGCCGCTGCTCGCCGGAGGTGCGGATGACGAGATCGGGATCGGGCTGGCCGGAGGTGTAGAGGTGCTGGCTGATGGCGTCGACCGTGATGGACTGGACCAGATCCTCGCCGGTTTCGCCCGCGTCCATCTCCTGGCGGACCAGTGAGCGCACCGCGTCGGCGATCTCCTGGCGGCCGCCGTAACCGATGGCGACATTCACGTGCACGCCGGTGCGGCCCTCGGTGCTCTTGGCCGCCTCGCTCAGGCGCCGGGCGAACTCGGCGGGCAGTTGATCCAGGGCGCCCACGATGCGGACGCTCCAATCCTGTTCCGGCGCAGAGAGTTCGTCGACGACGTCGGTGATGACCTCGAAGAGGGTCTCGAGTTCGTCGGCGTCGCGGCGCAGATTCTCGGTGGACAGCAGGTAGAGGGTCACCATCTCGATGCCCGCCTCGCCACACCAGCCCACGAGTTCGGCGATCTTCAGCGCACCGACCCGATGGCCGTGCGAGATGTCGCTGAACCCGTTCTCCCGCGCCCACCGCCGGTTGCCGTCGCACATCACGGCGACGTGCCGGGGATGTTGTTTGCCAGCCAACTGCCTGGACAGCCGTGACTCGTATATGCGATATGGGAGTCCACGCACCTGACTCGCAATCTTCACGGCCGCAACCCTACGCTCACCCGCCTCGCTCCTCCGCCTCCCCGTGGATTTTGCCGGTCGTCCGAGCCCACTCGCCTTTTCAACCGGACCGGCGGTAATGAACGGGTCCGGGTTCTGACGTACCCGATGAGTTACCCGCGTCGCAGCGAAATCAGTCGTCATTTCGGGCATCGAAGCTCACAATGGGTACTCGCCATAACCTACGGTACCGTAGGTTACTGAGGAGGAAAATATGGCCGACGCAGTACAGCCTGCCGATGGGGCCCCCAAGCCCGTCGACACGGCAGTGGGGCTCATCGAAACCATCCGCGAGGAGCTGGAACTCATCAAGCCCCGCATGCGCGGATGGATTCATGCCTGGGCCGTGGGTGTGGCCGCTGTAGCGGTGGTCGTGCTGGTGTCGGTGGCGAGCACGGTGTCGGCGAAGGCCGCCTGGTCGACGCTGGTCTACGGGGTCACGGTGTGCGGAGTCTTCGGGATCAGCGCGACCTATCACCGGGTGAACTGGAAGACCGCGCGCGCCCGCATGTGGATGAAGCGGGCGGACCACTCGATGATCTTCCTGTTCATCGCGGGCAGCTACACGCCGTTCGCTCTGCTCGGGGTGCGCGGCAGCGCCGGGACCGTCCTGCTGGCCATCGTGTGGGTGGGAGCGCTCGCCGGGGTTGCGCTGAAGATGCTGTGGCCCACCGCTCCTCGCTGGGTCGGGGTGCCGCTGTATCTGCTGCTGGGGTGGGCCATCGTGCCGGTGGCCGGGACGCTCATCGGGCATGTCGGCTGGACGCCGGTGATCTTGCTGCTCGCAGGCGGTATCGCCTACAGCGTGGGCGGGATCCTGTACGCGTCGCGCTGGCCGGACCCGTGGCCGGAGGTCTTCGGGCACCACGAGTTCTTCCATGCCGCAACGGTGGTCGCGGCGCTCTGCCACTACGTTGCCGTCTGGTACGTCCTGTTGCGCTGATCCGAGCAATTACTCACAAACGTGCAATCTGGGGCGAACGTTCTCTAAAGTCTGCGACGTGACCAGCAGACTCATCCTGTGGGCGCTGCGTGCGCCGGGGGGTCTGTCTGCTGTCGTCATGGCGTGCAATCTCGGTGGCCTCGCGGTGATCACCACCGAACTGTTCCTGAGCGGTTTCCTGAGCCGGCTCGGGCCGGACTGGATGGCCACCTTCATTCAGGTGTCGATCTATCCCGCCATCGGCGCGCTGGTCGGCATCATGCTCGCGGTGCGGGACCGGCACCACTACTTCAGCTGGCTGGACCAGCGCCGGCCACCGACCGAGGTCGAGGCGAAACGGCTGCTGCGGCTGCCGGTCGCGATCACCGGCCGGGCCCTGGCCATCTGGCTGCCGGGCGTGTTCGTGGCCGCCTTCGTCTTCGCGCACGCCACCGGGGACCGCAGCTTCCCGGTCGTGCTGTCGATGTTCACCCTGGGCGGGCTGGAATCGGCGGCGCTGACCTTCCTGATCGTGGACCGGCTCATCCGGCCGACCATTCCGGTGGTGGCCGAGGTGCTGGACGAGACCGCGCACTGGAGCAATACCGTGCTGGCCCGGGTGCTGGTCACCTTCGCGGTGGCCGGGGCGGTGCCGCTGTTCATGTTGATCACCGTGCTCGCCGACCCGTCGACCGCCGCCCAGGACCGCATTCGGACCGGCATCTACATGGCCATCGTCGGCTTGTCCGCGGGCGTGGTGGCGACCGCGGCGCTGGCCCGCGCGGTCGCCACGCCGATGCACACGTTGCGGGCCGCGCTGGATCGGATCGCGCACGGCGATCTCGAGGCTCGGGTGACGATCAACAGCACCAGCGAGATCGGGCGGCTCGAGCATTCGGTGAACGAACTGGCCGCCAATCTCAGTGAGCGCGAGCGCATGCGGACCGTCTTCGGCCGGCACGTGGGCACCGAGGTGGCCGAGCGGGCGCTGTCGGGCAGCCCCAGCCTGACCGGTGACATGCGGGTGGCGACCGCGCTGTTCGTGGACGTGACCGGGTCGGTGGCCATGGCCACCGAGCTCGCCCCGCACGATTTCGTGGCCAAGCTGAACCGGCTGCTGTCCATCGTGGTGGCGGCCACCGAGGACAACCACGGCCTGGTCAACAAGTTCGAAGGCGATGCGGCGCTGTGCATTTTCGGCGCGCCCATCGCGCTCGACGACAACGCCACCCCGGCGTTGCGGGCCGCCCGCCGGATGCGCGACGAGGTAGCCGCGCTGGGCGAACTGGATGTGGGCATCGGCATCGCGCGCGGGCTGGTGTTCGCCGGCGATGTCGGTACCGACAGCCGGCTGGAGTTCACCGTCATCGGTGACGCGGTCAACGAGGCCGCCCGCCTCACCACCGAGGCCAAGCTGGTGCCGCGCCGGATTCTGGCCAGTCAGGCGGTCATAGACGCCGCCTGCCCCGACGAGCGCACGCGGTGGATCCTGCACGACACTCTCCACCTCCGCGGCCGCAGGGAACCCACTCCGGGCTGGACCGACGTGGCGTCCCCCGCAACGCCCCACCGCAACGGCAACGGCCTGACGGCCGCCCCCCGACCGGCCGGACTTCCCGCTTCGGAGTCCGCCGACCGGGCCGCGGATCGCTAATCATCAAGCCGCGCAGAGGTCACCCGGAGGGCGGTGCCGGGCCGCGCGCACCCAGGGGCCGGGACCTGGCGACAGTGCGGTGAAAAACCTGATCTGAACACGATTCCGGACTGTAGGACCGCCCGATGCGCGGGGCAACGGAATATGCGGTGCGCACGCGTGCGGACCGAGGAGTGGACCGGATCGAATCCCACTGTGGTACTGCGGAACCGGACCGATGCCATACCCGCGGGTGATTCGGCGCGGTGTGGGGAACCGGACAGTGGGGTCATGACCGAGATCGGCGCGTTCGAACGGAAGTCGGCGGCGGGGTGGGCGCAGCCCGAGCGGGCGATACTGGCCTACCGGGCGATCGTGGCCGCGCTGGTCGCCGGGGTGGCGGAGACCCTGGGGCACGCCACCCTGGCCCTCTACGATCCCGGCACGCGGGCTTCGGGGCTCGCGGCCGGGCTGGCGGTGCGGGCGGCGATCTACCTGACGGTGTTCGCACTGGCGGCCCGGATGCTGTTCGGAAGTCGTTGGGCGCGCGGGATGCTCGTGCTGGGGCTGGGCACGGTCGGGCTGGCCTCGCTGGTGGTGGAGCCGGTCGGGGCGATCCTCTCGGCCGGGGACCTCGGTGCGCTGTGCACGGGCTGGACTCCGAAGACTGTGGTATTCGGGGTGTTTCGCGCCGTGCACATTGTCGCGGTGCTCGTCGCCGTCCCCGCCGCGGTGCTGGCGGGGCAGCGCGTCGATCAGGCGGTGGGCGGGGGCAGCAGTCCGGCGCGCACATCCTCGACCGTGGTGACCGGGAGGTCGCAGACCGAGCCGCGGCAGATGTAGGCGGCGGAAGTGTCGCGCACCGGGGGCCGGTCGGCCAGCAGCGGCTGGGAGTCGACGGCGCCGGAGACGATGACCGATCCGCCCGGGGCGGCGGTGCGAGCGGCGGCCAGTAATGTGGCGGCCCAGCCGGATTCGCCGTCCGGTCCGTCGACGACGGCCACCTGGATCGGGCCGCGCAGCGCGGCCTCGGCGACGGCGAGCCAGTGGCCGGCCGAGCGGGGTGCGCGGGCCAGCAGCACCGCTCCCCTGGTCAGGGTGTGATCGGCCAGCTGCCGGTAGCGCTCGGACCGCTCCGGGCCGGTGAGGGCGGCGGCGGTGAGCAGCGCCTCGGCGAGCACCGCGGCGCCGGACGGGGTGGCGCCGTCCAGAGGGTCGCGCGGGCGGGTCAGCAGGGTCTCGGCGTCGTCGGCGGTGTCGAACCAGCTGCCGGAGGTTTCCGGATCGGCGAAGTGGGTGATGGCGGC
Organism: Nocardia niigatensis NBRC 100131; assembly: GCF_000308655.1. Lineage (GTDB taxonomy): Bacteria > Actinomycetota > Actinomycetes > Mycobacteriales > Mycobacteriaceae > Nocardia > Nocardia niigatensis. The sequence goes on from NZ_BAGC01000049.1 coordinate 24,582, forward strand.
GTCCAGCAGATCCTGCGCCGCGTCCAGCCACTCCCCCTCGGCGCTCTGATGCAGCGCGAGCAACCCGAGTGCGAGCCAGGCGTAATCCTCCAGCACACCCGGGGCGACGCCGGGCACGCCGCCGAGCGAGGCGCGGCACACCCGGCCGTCGGTGACGTGGGCGTCGAGCAGGTAGCGGGCACAGCGGACAGCGGCCGCGATCCACTCCGGATATCCATGCGCCGCACCGGCTTCCGCGAGCGCGACGATGGCCATGCCGTTCCAGGCGGTGACCACCTTGTCGTCGCGCTCCGGCTGCGGACGGCGGGCGCGGGCGGCGGACAGGTTCGCCCGGATCGCCTCGAACCGTTCGTCATCGACCGGTTTCGGATCGGTGTACCGGGTCAGCACGGAGGTGCCGTGCTCGAAGGTGCCCGCCGTGGTGACATCGAAAAACTCTGCGGCCCAAGCGCCGTCGAGCGCACCGAGCGCGCCGTTGAGCTCGGCGGGCGTCCATACGTAGGTGGCGCCCTCCACCCCCGGACCGTCCGGCTCGAGGTGCGTGTCCGCGTCCAGCGCCGAGGCGAACGCCCCCTGCTCGGTGCCGAGATCGGTCAGCAGGAACTGCACGGTCTCGCGCGTCACCCGCAACGCCAGCGATTCCGCCGCACCGGTCACCCGATCCCCCGCGGACCCGTCATACCCCCGTCGCGCGAGATGCGCGTACACCCGCAGCAGCTGCGCATTGTCGTAGAGCATCTTCTCGAAGTGCGGCACCAGCCACGCCGCGTCCACCGAATACCGCGCGAACCCGCCCCGCAGCTGGTCATAGATCCCGCCGCGCGCCATCGCCTCGCAGGTGAACGAAACGGCGTGTAGCACAGTGGGATTGCCGGTCACCTCATAGTGCCGCAGCAGTCCTTCGAGCAGCGCCGACGGCGGAAACTTGGGCGCGCCCCCGAATCCCCCGTGCTTCCCATCCACATCCTTCAACACCGCGTTGACCGCATGCTCGACCAACTCCGGACCGACCCCGATCTCCGCATCCGGCAACCCCGCGGTCTGCTGCCGCAGCGCATCCGCCACCTGCCCCGCCGCCGCGTCCACCTCGTCCCGCCGATTCCGCCACGTCTCGGTCACCGCGGTCAGCACCTGCGTGAACGACGGCATCCCGTGCCGCGGCGTCTTCGGGTAGTAGGTCCCGCAATAGAACGGCTCCCCCTCGGGCGTCAGGAAGCACGTCATCGGCCACCCGCCCTGCCCCGTCATGGCCACGGTGGCATTCATGTACACCGCATCCAGATCAGGCCGCTCCTCCCGGTCCACCTTGATGCACACGAAGTTCTCGTTCATCAGCGCAGCAGTCGCCTCATCCTCGAACGACTCGTGCGCCATCACATGACACCAATGGCAACTCGCGTATCCGATGGACAGCAGGATCGGCACATCCCGCTCCGCCGCCTCGGCCAGCGCCTGCGCGTCCCACTCCCGCCAATCGACCGGATTTCCGGCATGCTGACGCAGGTAAGGTGATGTCGCACCAGCCAATTGGTTCACACCCATCAACCTCCTATACCGAGCAGGCTCACTGCACGCTTCGCCACTTCTCCTCGACCCGCCGGACTCGGATTTGCCGGAATGGCAACATCTGTCCTGCCACCGCACCCGCGCACTCGTGGGCCATCACTTGAAGACTAGTGCGCCGTACCGTGACGACGTACAGGCGAGTTGCGGCGGCCGCACAGTCAGCGCAGCCACTGCGGACACGGTGAGCCCGGGTGTACTCGCGGACCCGGTCTCGATGCTGTTCGGCGTCGAAGACGATTGTGGTGCTGGGATCGCTGAGCACGGCGGCGCGACACCACCGGTCCCGTAAGTCGGCACGTCGCAACGACACGCGCGGGGACTCAGCAATGCGTGGGTGCCGAGGCGGCGGGCACCGCCCATCGTCGGTTACTGCACAGAAGCGGTTGACGAAGGGCGGTGCCCGGTTGCGGATTCTCTATTTGCCTGGCGTGGACGCCTGCGCGGGATCTTTGCAGTAGGCGGTATCGGGCGGGCAGGGCGCGAGGATCGTGGAGAAGTATTGGATCGCGGAGAACAATGTGATGGGCCCGCCGGCGACGACGAGCCCGGCCATGGTTCCGACGGCACCGAGGGTGGCGGCACCCAGGACACAGCCCGCGATGGCGGCGCCGACGAAGGGGACGAGCAGTGCCATGACGGGACTGGTGAGCACGGCACCAGCGGCCGCGCCGACCAGACACCCAGCACCCGCGCCGAGCACCGCGCCCAGGACCGCGCTGACGGCGGCTCCGATGGCCGCACGCTGCGCGAACACGCCGAGGGCCTGAGCGTCGCGGGGAGTGAAGGATTCGGCGATCTGGGTGGCGGCCCGATCGGTGGTGATGACCTGATCGCCGGTGACGGCCTGTGAGGTCGGCACGGGTTGTCCGGTGTTCTTCTCGGGGGTGAGTGTTGCTGTGCCGCCGTCGATTCGGGCGGCGATCGGGTACGCGGTGTTGTCGATGCGATAGGTGAGTGGGACCGCGGCGATCGGTCGGTCGGCGGGGTCGGTGAGGACGAGCTGGTCTCCGGCGAGTTTCAGGCCGCCGCCGCTGATGGTCAGCAGTGCGGCATCGCCCTGACGTGTGACTTCGTAGTGGACAGCGGCGCCGCTGTCGCCGGGTTGTGGGCCGGCGTTGGCGGTCGCGGTGGTGAGCGCGAGGGCCGTCGCGGCGAGCACGGCGGTGGTGGTTTTCCTCATCGATTGTTTCCTCGGGTTATCGGTGTACATCGGTGGTGGAATGGTTTGTGCGCGTGATCAGTTCGGTGAGCGCCCGCCCATCGCGTTGATCGCATCGGTGACCCGGCCGAACGGCGGGGATGCGGCCGTGCGGTCAAGCAGCCGGGCGGCTCGTGTTCACGAGGGCCAGGCGGCGCAGTCCGGCCGGGTAGGTGTATCGGCCCACGGCCAAGGCGGCGATCGCGGCGACGTAGGTCAGCGGCACCAGGCGCAGCGCGGCGGCAAGCCCGTAACGGTCGGCGAGGAAACCCACGACCAGCGGCCCGAGCGCAAGTCCGAAAATGTTGTTGGCCAGGGTGACCGTGGCGAAGGCGGTCGCCCGCAGACTGGGATGGGTCAGGCTGGCCACCATCGAACTCGTCGCTCCCGCAGATCCGGCCGCGGTCAACGCGCCCAGCGCCAGCAGGGTGAGCTGTGCGGGGCCGGTGTGCAGGCTGAAGGCGACGGTGAGCAAGACCAGCGAGATCGCGCAGTAGACCAGCGCGCTGCCCCACTGGCGTGCAGGCTGCCGACGGCCGACGCGGTCGGTGAGAAGGCCGCATACAACCATGCCGGTCCCGATGAGCAGCACATATCCTGCGGCCACGAGGCCGGCGCGGTCGGTGGGCAGGGCATAGGAGCGGTTGAAGAAGCTGGGCAGCCAGGCCATCAGCACGGCCGCGACGAACAGTTGCAGACCGCCGCCGATATAGGCGCACCACACCGACGCTGAGGAGAACAGGCTCGACAGCGGTGCCCGCACGGCGGTGGCGGTCGGTGTGAAGGCGGCGGCATCTGCCGCGACGGATTCGGCGAAAGTATGCCGACGCAAAGCCGATTCGGTGACCAGGACGCGAAACGCGCCGACCAGCACCAGCCCCAGACCGGCCATCAGAGCGAAGGTCCAGCGCCAGCCGACGTGCGCGGCGACGACACCGCCCAGCGCGACACCCAGGACCGACCCGAACGAACCGCCCGCCAGGAACGCCCCGCTCAGAGAGGCGCGTAGATGAGGCGCGAACACCGCCAGCATCACCGCGGCTCCGACGCTGCCGTATGCGGCCTCTCCGACCCCGACCAGGAAACGCGCGCCCAGCAGCTGTGCGTATCCGCTGGCGAAGGCGCACAACAGGGTGGCCAGGCTCCAGACCGTCGCCATGATCAGCATGCTGCGCACACGGCCCCACCGATCCGCGACCAGCGACAGGGGAAACGCCAGCAGTCCCACCATCAGGGCAACGACACTGGTCAGCGAGCCCAGCTGCGAATCCGACAGTCCCCATTCGGATTTCAGCAGCGGGAACACCGCCGCGAGCACTTGGCGGGACATGTAGTCCGACAGCATCAAACTGAAGGTCAACCCGAACACGACCCACGGGAAAACCCGTGAACGTTGATGCGGAGGTGCGGTGGCCCTCGCCGACGAGTCGACGGGGGTGGTGGAGATATCCATGGCGCTTCCTCGAGCCTGGTGGAACTGACGGTCCGGCCGCATGCGGCCGGACCGGTCGACGGACGGACATGCGCGGTGCGCCGATCGCGATGCCCGCGACCGGCTCACTCACCTGCGAAAGATCAAGCGTGGTGCAGGAATCCGACCTGCCCCGGCTGCCGGTTCGGCGGGTACCCGATCTTGGCCAGCGCCTCGTCGGTGCTGGAGTAGACCTCGTCGAACAAGTAAATGTCGCGCGCCTCCTTGCAGGAGGCCACACCGCGGCCGAGCTCGTCGGCGATGCGAACCATCTGCTCAACCTGTTCGACCGAGGTGCGCCGTTCGCCCTTGCGGCCCCACAGGTTGTCCTCGATACCGACCCGGACGTGCTGGCCCAGCGCGATCGCTACGGTGCACATCGGGGTGACGTTGCGCATGATCGTCTCGATCGTCAGCACCGCGCCATCCGGAGTCCGGCGGATGAACTCCACCAGGTCCGCCGGATGCAGCCCCGCCGAGCCACCGCCGATCGCAACATAATTCAGCACCAGCGGGCCGGTGTAGGAGCCGCGGCGAATCAATCGCTCGACCGTCTCCAGCTGATGCACCGAGCCGAGCATGAAATGCGGCTGGATGCCCGCGTCGGTCAGCCTGCGCAGATGCTCGAGGTAGAACTCCGGCCCGGCCTCGACGACCATGTCGCGATATGCCTTCTGCAGCACCGGGTTCTGCAGCGAGGTGCCGGCGATGTCGTCATCGGTCAGCAGCTCGGTGATGTTCATCTGGCTGGTGTTGATAGCGATGGTGACCTGATCCGGCTTCGGATCGAGTTCCGCGAGCAGGTGGCGGGTGTCGTAGTCCAGCCACTTCGCCTGCTCGGCGCCCTCCGGCGGCGCGAAGGAAATCGATCCGCCGACCTGCAGGATCATCTCCGGCACCGCCTCACGCAGGCGGCCCAGCATCTCGTTGAACAGCTCGAACCGCTTCGATCCCCGCCCATCTGCCTCCCGGACGTGGACGTGCAGCACCTGCGCGCCCGCGTTGTAGCAGTCCACCGCCTTCTGGATCTGCTCGTCCATGGTCACCGGAATGTCGTCGGAATCGCCGGGCAGGAACTCCGGGCCGTACGGGGCCACCTGGATGACCAGTTTCTCCTGGTTCTCCGGTAGCAGCGAATCATCGAGGTAGTGCATGATCGTCCTTCCTGATCGTGGATTTGCTTGTTGCGGAGCGGATTTACCGCTGCTCCGCGCGGCGACGCTCGTAGGCGTCGAGTTCTTCGGCGAGCACGGGGACCCCGATGTTGCAGGCATGGATGCCCAGCACACTGGTCAGCTCGAGGACTGCGAGGATCTCCTCGCGTGACACGCCCAGCTCCAACGCGGCGCGAATGTGGCGGCGTACCCCCGGCGAGTACATGTGCGTGCACGCGGCGTCGACCGCGATGCTCAGCAGTTCCACGAACTGCGGGGACAGCACGCCGCGCCGAACCGGCAGCGTGCCCATGGACACGAACTGCTCGGTCCACTCCGGGTCCCAATCCAAAAGCTTGTCCCACAGCGGATTCCAAGCGCCTCGAGCCTGCATGCCGTCGACGACGGGGGTGGGCACGGATTCGGATTCGATGGCCACGGGCAGCTCCTGCGATGCGTTGAACGTGATGGCCGACACGCTATGCGCCTCCGTAGCATCATGCTTGACCATATGAGACCGTGAACTTGACAATTCGGGACATCACGAGGGAGGGTCGTCCTATGGGACCGATGGTTCGAAGCGCCGTCCTGGGCGGCTACGTCGATCTGACGCTGTCACTGGGTGTCGACCCGATGCTCCTGTTGCGATCGGTCGGCATCGGGGCCGCAGCGCTCACCGCCAGCGATACCTGGCTGCCCGCCACCGACGTGGACCAACTGCTGGAACGCACTGCGCACGAGACGAACTGCGAAGAATTCGGGCTACTCCTGGCCGCGCGGCGCGGGTTGACCAACCTCGGGCCGGTCGCGCTGGTCGCCCGTGAGGAACCCGATATTCGCAGTGCGCTGCACATCGTGCTTCGCCACATCGCCCTGCACAACGAGGCATTGCGCACTCGGCTCACCCAGACCGACAGTCTGACCACCATCCACGTCCAGGCCGCACCCGACGCCTCACTCGGACGGCAGTCCACCGAACTCGCCATCGGCGCCACCTGCCGCATCCTGCGCGAATTTCTCGGCCAGGATTGGCATCCGCTGACGGTCTGCTTCACACACGACGGACCGGCACAGCGTGGCCGTGCCTACCAGATCCTCGGCCCCTCAATAGAATTCGAGCAGAGCTTCGACGGAATCGTGTGCTTCACCCACGACCTCGACACCGCCAACCCGCTCTCCGACCCCCTGCTCCGCCCCTACGCCCGCGAATACCTGCGATCCCTGGCCCCCGCCGGCGAATCCACCACCGAGCAGGTACGCGCCATCATCGAAACCCTGCTCCCCACCCAGCAGTGCACAGCCACCACAGTCGCCGACCGCCTCGGCATGGACCGCCGCACCCTGCACCGCCACCTGGCACGCAACGGCGAGACCTTCACCACCGTCCTCAATGCCGCCCGCCTGGACCTCGCCCACCGCTACCTCCCCCACCGCGACCGCAGTCTCAGCGACATCGCCGCCGAACTCGGTTTCTCCGAACTCAGCGCCTTCTCACGCTGGTTCCGCCAGCAGACCGGCCACAGCCCCGGAAGCACCCGCGCCAACTGACGATCGATATCCCCTGACGGATGCGTCGACGGAACGGCACGCATCGTCGACGCAGCCCCAACTCCTGCCGCGGGCCAACAGGTTCAATCCGCCCCACTATCAAGACATTCGGGGCCGGCAGGCGACTCTGTTGTCCTCCGGCGACGGCGGCGCGCTACTGCGGGTGATCGCCGGCGAAGCGGACGGTCATGCCGGCCCCGGAGACACCTTCACGCCCCTCACCCTCGTCCACGCGACAGTGAGTCCCGGTGCCGAATTGAGCCTGCCGTGGAACCGCGACTTCAACGCGCTGGCCTACGTGATGGCCGGAGTGGGAACGGCCGGAGTCGACCGGCAGCCGATCCGCAAGGGACAACTGGCGGTGTTCGGCCCCGGCGACGCGCTGACCGTGGCGGCATCCACCACCACGCCCGCAGCCGAGCCGAACCTCGAACTCCTCCTCGGCGGCGCCCCGATCCGTGAACCGATCGCCCAGTACGGCCAGTTCGTCATGAACACCCGCGCCGAACTGGCCCAAACCTTCGAGGACTTCCAGGCCGGCCGCCTCGGCGTCATCCCGTCGAACCGCCCGCCCCACACCGACGCCGGAGCCGACGCCCCGATCACCACCGAATGACCGCTCCGCGTTTGGATTTCGAAGTCGCCTACCGCGACCGGCCGGACCGCCGGCGGCCGGGCGAAAAACTCTGCCAGAACCCGGTTCGGGGGCCGGGGTGGCGTTGCGGGTCTGTTCGTCTGCGATGGCGGGCGTGCTCGACGACAACCCCCGCCGCCGCGCCCGGGGTCGCCGACAGGTGGGCGGAGTTGCTCGACGAACTCCGCTGACCAACCCCCCACCATCTCCCGAAGGGAGTTACTGCCGCCAGGATTCCCATACCCCTAAGGGGTATGAAAACCATCACATCGAATGAGGGTAGTTGCCTAATACCCCATGGGGGTATCAATGGACGGGTTGGAACTGCCAGTGGCCGACCGGCCGCCCGAGATCTCTATCAGGGAGTGATTACTATGTCCACCCGGAACTCCGCGCCGCCGCCGTCGCGACGCTGGATCGCCCTGGGGCTCATCGCCCTTGCCCAGTTCATGGTCATCATGGATACCTCGATCATCGGGGTCGCGCTGCCCAAAATGCAGGACGATCTCGGGTTCTCGCAGGGGAATCTGTCGTGGGTCTTCAATGCGTACGTCGTCGTCTTCGGCGGGTTGCTGCTGCTCGGCGGCAAGCTGTCCGACATCGTCGGGGCGCGGCGGATATTCCAGATCGGCTGGGGCGTACTGGGTGCCGGTTCGCTGGCGGCGGGGCTCGCCGGGAATGCCGCGGTCGAGTTGATCGGGCGGGGCGTGCAGGGCGCGGGGGCCGCGCTGATCGCGCCGTCGGCGCTGACGCTGCTGATGATGCTGTTCGGCAGCAATCCGGGTGAGCTGACCAAAGCGTTCGCCGTGTACGGGGCGGCCGCGCCGGCCGGTGGCACCGCCGGGGTGTTCCTGGGCGGGCTGATCACCCAATATGCCTCGTGGCCCTGGGTCTTCTACATCAACATCCCGATCGCGGTGGTGGCGCTGCTGGCCGCACCGGCCCTGGTGCCCGATGGCGCGATGGCGCCGCACGCGTCGGTCGACATCCTCGGCGCGGTGACCGCGACCCTGGGGCTCGGCGCGGCGGTATTCGGTGTGGTGCGGGCGGATTGGGCCGCGGGCTCGACGTGGGTGGTGCTGGTCGCGGCCGTGGTGCTGCTGGTCGCGTTCGTCGCCATCCAGGCCCGGCGCCGGGAACCGCTGATGCCGCTGAGCATCTTCCGCGCCCCGGATCTGGGTGCGGCCAATCTCGCGCAGGTACTGCTGGGCGCGGCGTGGGTGCCGATGTGGTTCTTCCTCAACCTGTATCTGCAGCAGGTGCTGGGGTATTCGGCGTTCCCGTCCGGCGCGGCGCTGCTGCCGATGACCGCGCTGATCATGGTCGGCATGATCGCCATCTCGCCGAAACTGTTCGCGCGCTTCGGCGCTCGCACCATGACCGTCGCCGGTTTGGTGCTGCTGGCCGCGGGACTGGTCCGGCTGTCGTTCATCCGTCCGGACGGCAATTTCTGGGTCGACGTCCTGCCCGGCTCGCTGGTGGCCGCGCTCGGCATGTCGCTGGCGTTCATTCCCACGCTGCAGACGGCGATCTCGGCCGCGCCGCCGCAGGAGGGCGGGCTCGCCTCTGGCATCGTGAACACCGGCTATCAGATCGGTTCCGCGCTCGGGCTGGCCGCGGTCACCGCCATCGCCGCGCACGCGGGCGCCGACAGTCTCGGTGACGCGGGCGCGCTCACCGACGGCTTCTCGGCGGCGTTCGTGGCGGCGGCGATCATCGCGCTCGCCGCGGCGGGCCTGGCCCTGGTCACCTTCCGGTCGCCGGCCCGGCGGGCCCGAGCGGTCACCGCCGGAGTGTGACGAATCCGGCCACCCCGGAAACCCGAACGGCCCGATGGGAACCCATCCCGGCCGGGCCGTTCGCCCGCACCGGAGATCGGCCGCCGCCGCGCCGGGTGCATGATGGGGCGCATGCTTCCCACCGATCGCCTGGCTCAGGTCGACCAGCATCGCGCCGTGATCGACACGCCCCTCGGCACCGTCGTGTTCGCCGTCGCGCTCGGCACGGAACAGGTACCTACCGGTCCGGATACCGTGTGGCGCTTGCCGAACGGCTCACACCTGCACCGCTGGCGGCACCGCAGCGCGACGGTCGATCTGCTCCTCGGCAGCATCGAGATGCCGGCCTGGGACGGCGGCGCGGCGGTCCCCATGTGGGCCGGCATCTGGCAGGTGCAGGCACACAGCGCGGTGCCCGCACTGACCGTCTCGGCCGAACTCACCGACCTCCCCGCGGACACCTTCGGTGGTCCCGACTCCGGCGAATGCCTCGCGGCCGTCACCGCCGAGAACGAGCGCTTCACGGTGTCGATCGGCGGACCGGACTCCGAACTGCTGGCCCTGCAGGCCGCCGACGGCCGCCTCATGCCCGCTGACTGGGCCGACCAGCTGCCGGCCGACGGCGACGACGCCGGCTCGGAATACGGTGTGCGCTACCTGGATCCGGCCGGCATCCAGTGGCGGCTGCCCGGCCTCGCCACCACGGAGGTGGCCCGGCTGTGCATCGCGACCGCCTGGAGCCCCCGCGACGACGACCGGCCCGCCGCCTGGTTCGCGGTCGACATCCCCCTCGACACCGCCTACCTCCACCTCATCGCCGACCGGCCCCCGAACGCCGCCGCCTGACCGGTCTCATGCTCGTGCCGGACCGCGCCGGCCTCGGCCCGACCCTGCCCGGCCCGGCGAATTGCCAGGTACGCCTGTGCCGGTGGAGGTGCGGCTGCGGCAGCGCGCGCCCGCGTGCCGGACGGAACTGGCCGCGCTCACCGAGTTGTTCGGCACGCCCCGAATCGATTTCGGGGCGTCCACCAATCGCGTCATCATCCGGAACACCGACCTGTCCCGCCGCTGCGGCGCGCCGACCCGATCCTGAACCGAATCCTGGTGCAGCAGGCCGAGATGACCGCGCCGCCGCGCATCACCACCTGGTCCGACCGGCTGCAGCAGGAACTGGCGGCCATGCTGATCGACGGCGCGGTGACCATCGACGCGGCGGCCCGCCGACTGCTGACCGGCCGCCGCACCCTGCGGCGCCGCCTCGCCGAGGAGAGCACCTCGTGGCGGTGCGAACTCGAAAAGGCCCGCCGGCAGCAGGTTCTCGACCAGCCCCGGGGCCTCACCCGGGCCGAACGCGCCCGCCGCCTCGGCTACGCCGATCCCCGGTCACCGCGCCGCGCCCAGCAGCGCTGGACCGACGTGAGCTGAGCCCGCTCAGTCCGGCTGGTCCCGGCGGAAACTCGCGGGCGACTGCCCGGTCCAACGCCGGAAGGCCCGGGCCGGCACCCGGTGAGCGCGATAGCCGAGCCGTTCCGCGTCGGCGGCGCCGCGAGGTGGCATCCTTCAGGGGGTTCACGCCCTCTCGCCACACCTCGATCAGGAGGCACCATGGCCGGATTGGCCCGCATCCGCCACGTCAAACTGCCGGTCAGCGACCTGGCACGCAGCGTCGCCTGGTACTGCGACCTGCTGGACCTGCGCCTGGCCGGCGAGTTCCGGGAGGAGGGCGAGCTGCGCGGGGCCCAGCTCATGCACCCGTCCGGCTTCGGCGTCGCGCTGCGGGAGCGCGAATACTGCGCGGGCACACCGGATTTCGGCGGCTTCGACGTCTTCGCCCTGGAGGTGGAGTCGGTCGACGACCTGCACGCCTTCGCCGCCCGCGCCGACGAACTGGAATACACCCGTGGCGAAGTCTTCGATCGCGGCCCCTACGGCGCGGCGCTGGACCTGGTCGATCCGGACGACACCGTGGTGCGGCTGCTGGCCAACAATCCCTTCCGCGCGGACCGGTTCCTCGGTTTGGACGCCGACGGCAAGGGCGGGTTCACCGTCTACGACACCCCAACCCTCGGCTAGCACCGACCCCTGGAGGGCACATAGCCCCAGGCAACGACTTCACACATTTGTACTAGACAAATGTTCCATTCCTTTAGTACATTTGTCTTAGACGTTACAGCCAAACCAGAGGGGCCGACACCGTGAACACCACCGCCAACTCGCTGCACATCCTCGTCTCCGGCGGCGGCATCGCCGGCAATGCCGTTGCGCTGCAACTGCTCCGGGCCGGCGCCCGCGTCACCGTCGTGGAACGCGCCACCGCGCCCCGCCCCGGCGGCCAGGCCGTCGACCTGCGCGCCGCCAGCAAGGAGGTCGCCGAGCGCATGGGCCTGATGGCCGGCATCCGCAAGTACCAGCTGGCGGAGCTCGGCATGGCCTGGGTCGACCGCAAGGGCGCCGAATACGCCGCCCTGCCGGTGGAGGCCTTCGATGGCAAGGGCCCGATCGCCGAAATCGAGATCACCCGCGGCGATCTCAACCAGGTGCTGCTCGACCTGCTCGCCGAAACCCCGGGCGGGCTCGACTACCGCTACGGCGAATGGATCGAGAGCCTCGACCAGGACGGGTCCGGCGTGACGGTCGGCTTCGCCTCCGGCGCCACCGAACGCTTCGACCTGGTGGTCGGCGCCGACGGCGTCCACTCGGCCGTGCGCCGCCTCGCCTTCGGCCCCGAGGAACAGTTCTCCACCTACCTCGGCGGCTACGCCTCCTTCTTCACCATCCCCACCCCCGACGGCATGAAGCCGGGCTGGTTCGCCATGCACTCGGTGCCCAGCGCCGCCGTCGGCATCCGCCCCGACCGCGACCCGCGCACCGCCAAGGCCATCCTGACCCTGCGCACCCCCGAGAACCCCGCCCTGCGCCGCGACACCGCCGCCCAGCAGCAGCTCATCACCGGCATGCTGGCCGACGCCGGCTGGCACGCGCCCGCCGTGCTCGAGGCCATGGCCACCACACCCGACTTCTACTTCGACGTGCTGGCCCGCATCGACATGCCGACCCTGGCCGCCGGCCGCGTCACCCTGGCCGGCGACGCGGGCTACTGTGGCTCCCCCATGACCGGCATGGGCACCGCCATGGCCCTGGTCGGCGCGTACCTCCTGGCCGGTGAAATCGCTTCCACCCCAGACGATCTCGCCGACGCGCTGGCCCGCTACCAGGAGCAGGTGACCCCGTTCCTGGACGCGGCCAAGGAACTCCCCGGCGGCGGCATCCAGATGATGCTGCCGAAGTCGAGGTTCGCCACCGCCCTGGCCCGCTTCAACATGCGGCTCATGACCTCGGGCCCGATGCTTCCCCTGACCCGGAAGCTGTTCGAGCCCAAGGCCGAGGCCTACGTGCTCCCTGTCTACGAGACAGCGGCGGTGGCCTGAAGGCCGGCGCCGGATACGACACGACCCCGGTCAGGCCGACCGGGGTCGTGTCATGTCCGGAATGTTCAGAGTTTGCCGTTGCTGGCTTCCGGCTTGGTCTCACTCCGCGGCTCGGACTCGCCGTCCTCGTGCTCCTCCTGAGCCTCGTGCTCCTCGCGGGCCGCGACACCGTGCTCGGTGCCCTCGTCGGCCTCCTGATCCGCCTCCGGATGCTCCGGGGAGAACTCGGCGGGCAGATCCTTGATGTGCTTGTTCATGTTCCGGATCAGCAGGATGGTGCCGGCCAGCAACACCAGCACGATGACCAGGCCGAGCGGGGAGGCCTTGCCGAATTCGGGTCCGGTGGGCGCATTGGTGCCCTGGGCGAGCAGTGTGTACATCATCGGGCGGCGTCCTCGGTCTCGGCGGTGTCGATGCCGAAATCGGCCTCGTCGATTCCCGCGAACAGGTCGGTCTCCGGGATCGCGGTCTTGACCCGCGTCTTGGCCAGCTCGAATTCCTCGGTGGGCCACAGCCGCTGCTGCATCTCCAACGGCACCGCGAAGAAGGCGCCGTTCGGGTCGATCTGGGTGGCGTGGGCGCGCAGGGCGTCATCACGCTGCGGGAAATACTTGGCACACTCGACCTGGGTGGTGACCCGGCCCATGATGTCGCCGCGCTCGGCGGCGTACTTGCGCATCCGGTCCATCCACTCCTGCATGGGGAAGGGCTCGCCGCGCCGCGCGTATTCGTCGGCGAACACCTCCAGCCGGGCGAGGCTGAAACCGTGGTTGTAGTACAGCTTGAGCGGCTGCCAGGGCTCACCCGCGTCGGGGAACCGCGCCGGATCGCCCGCCGCCTCGAAGGCCGCGACCGACACCTTGTGGCACATGATGTGATCCGGGTGCGGGTAACCGCCCATCTCGTCATAGGTGGTCATGACGTGCGGCTTGAACTGACGGACCACGCGCACCAGCGCCTCGGTGGCCTCCTCCAGGGGCACCAGCGCGAAGCTGCCCTCGGGCAGCGGCGGCAGCGGATCGCCTTCCGGCAGACCGGAATCCACGAAACCGAGCCAGGACTGGCGGACGCCGAGCGCCTCGGCGGCGGCGGCCATCTCCTCGCGGCGGACCTCGGTGATGCGGTCCTTGATGCCGGGGGTGTCCATGGCGGGGTTCAGGATGTCGCCGCGTTCCCCACCGGTGAGGGAGACGACCAGCACGTCGTTGCCTTCGGCGGCGTAGCGAGCGGTGGTCGCCGCCCCCTTGCTGGATTCGTCGTCGGGATGCGCGTGCACCGCCATGAGGCGAAGACCACTCACTTCTCGTTCACCTCACCGATCACGTTTTCCACCTCGTAGCTTTATGCCAGGTCCAGGCACGGGCGTCAGATATGCATTCCCTATAGTTCCATCCGATCGTTGTTTGTTCCGACCTACCCCCCGGGAGCGTCCCCGATATGAGTGAAAGACCGGCTGACCGGTACGGGATTGCGCCTCGGAAGAACCGCCGCTGGCTCCCCTACGCCCTCGGAGCGGTCGTCATTCTCGCCGGGCTCGGCGTCTCCTATCTGGGCTACCGCACCTACGGACCGCAGGCCATCGAACCGGACCGGATCGGCTACGCGGTCGTCGACGACTCCACCGTCAGCGTGGATTTCAAAGTGACACGCAAGGACCCGGGCCAGGCGGTCGTCTGCTTCGTGCGCGCCATGGACGGCGACAGCAACGAGGTCGGCCGGCGCGAGGTTCTGGTGCCCGGCTCCGACTCCGGCACCGTTCGCGTGGTCACCACGATCAAAACCAGCCGGCGGGCCGGCGCGGGCAATGTCTACGGCTGCTCCGACCATGTGCCGGCCTACCTGCGCGCCGGGTGAATCGTCCGTTAAGCGACCCGCTTTGACGCTTCTACCTGCACATTTCCGAATCGTGCTAAAATGGCCCAATACACGGTTCCGACGTTCGGAGCCGTGTTTGCTGCATTGACGGCCGGCGCTGTCGGGACTCTCCCCAGGGATCGCTCTGGCTGTCCACTGCTGCTGTGCCCATCTCCGGATGGACACGGTAGCGGGCATCAGGGAATCCCGGCTTGCCGGGGACAACTACTAGGGAGTGATCGAGATGACTGAGACCGTGACTTGGCTGACCCCGGAGTCGCACGAGAGGCTCACGAGCGAACTCGGCGCGCTCATCGCCAACCGTCCCGTCATCGCGGCCGAAATCAATGAGCGCCGTGAAGAGGGCGACCTCAAGGAAAACGGCGGTTACCACGCGGCGCGTGAGGAGCAGGGCCAGCAGGAGGCGCGCATCCGCCAGCTGCAGGAACTGCTGAACAATGCCAAGGTCGGCGTCGCGCCGACCAAGTCCGGCATCGCCCTGCCCGGCTCGGTCGTCAAGGTCTATTACGACGGCGACGAATCCGACACCGAGACCTTCCTCATCGCCACCCGCGAAGAGGGCCTGGGCAGCGCGGACCTCGAGACCTACTCCCCCAACTCCCCGTTGGGCGGCGCCCTCATCGACGCCAAGGTCGGCGAGACCCGCGAATACACCCTGCCCAACGGCAACACGATGAAGGTGACTCTCGTCTCCGCAGAGCCTTACCACAGCTGACCCGCCTCCCCGCGCCTTCAGCGGGCGGCACAGAGCCGCTGTCGGCCCCACACCCGTGCCGGCGGTCGGGAGCCGAAACGATTTTGGTCGTACCCGGTGAGTTACCCGGAACCTTGCGAAATCAGTCGTCGCGTTCCGAGCAAACGACGAAGCGCCGCACCGAATCTCGGTGCGGCGCTCCGCTTTTTGCCCATGGTCAGGCTAGAGCCTGCTCGATGTCGGAGAGGAGGTCGCTGATGTCCTCGATGCCGACGGAGAGGCGGACCAGGTCGGCCGGGACCTCGAGGGCCGAGCCGGCGGTGGACGCGTGGGTCATGGCGCCCGGGTGCTCGATGAGGGACTCCACGCCGCCGAGAGATTCGGCGAGGGTGAAGATCTTGGTCTTCGAGCAGAACTCCAGCGCCGCTTCCTTGCCGCCGTGGACGCGGACCGAGATCATGCCGCCGAAGCGGCGCATCTGCTTCTGCGCGACGGTGTGACCCGGGTGCTCGGGCAGGCCCGGGTAGATGACCTGGGCGATCTTGGGGTGGTTGGCGAGGAATTCGGCGATGGTCTCGGCATTGTCGCAGTGCCGGTCCATGCGCAGAGCCAGCGTTTTGATGCCGCGCATGGTGAGGAAGGCGTCCATCGGGCCGGGCACCGCGCCCGCGCCGTTCTGCAGGAACGCGAACTTGGTGTCCAGCTCCGGGTCATCGGTGATCAGCGCGCCGCCGACCACGTCCGAGTGACCGCCCAGGTACTTGGTGGTCGAGTGCAGCACGATGTCGGCGCCCAGCAGCAGCGGCTGCTGCAGGTACGGCGAGGCGAAAGTGTTGTCCACCACCAGCTTCGCGCCGCCCGCGTGCGCCACCTCGGCCAGGGCCGCGATATCGCCGACGTTCAGCAGCGGATTGGTCGGCGTCTCGACCCACACCAGCTTGGTGTTGGGGCGCATGGCCGCGGCGACCGCGTCCACATCCGAGACCGGCGCGACCGAGTACTCGATGCCCCACTGGGTGAACACCTTGTCGATGAGCCGGAAGGTGCCGCCGTAGGCGTCGTTCGGAATGACCATGTGGTCACCGGGCCGCAGGTTCGCGCGGATCGCGCAGTCGGTGGCCGCCATGCCCGAGGCGAAAGCCCGCCCATAGGTACCGGATTCGAGCGCCGCCAGGTTCGCCTCCAGCGCCGTGCGGGTCGGGTTGCCGGTGCGCGCGTACTCGTACCCGCCGCGCATCCCGCCGACCCCGTCCTGGGCGAAGGTCGAACTCGCGTAGATCGGCACGTTCACCGCACCGGTCTGAGGGTCCGGATCGAACCCGGCGTGTACCGCCCGTGTGGAGAAACCCAGCTGATCGCTCATGCGAACAGCCTAAGGGGCTCCCCCGCCTCCCCGAATATTGGGCGGGCAGCCAAGAGACGCTCACTGTTGACAACCCGTGCCGTCGGCTGAGTGTCGAACCGATTCTGGTCGTCCCCGGCGAGTTACCCTCACCTCGCGAAATCAGCTGTTGCGTTCGCATGGCACCGGTGTAATGCGGTGGGAGAGTGCGGCGCGGCTTTGTCGGTGTGGCGGAGACGGCCTTATCGTGGGGCGCATGGCCTCCGTTGACGAGCTGTTCGCTATCGATTCCCTGCTCAGTGACGAGGAACGGGCGATCCGGGATACCGTGCGCGCGTTCGCGGCGGAGCGGCTGCGGCCGGGTGTCGCGGAGTGGTTCGAGGCGGGGACGTTCCCGGCCCGGGAACTGGCGCCGGAGCTGGGCAAGCTCGGGCTGCTGGGGATGCATCTGGAGGGATACGGCTGCGCGGGGACGTCCGCGACCGCGTACGGCCTGGCCTGCCTCGAGCTGGAGGCCGTGGATTCGGGTGTGCGCAGCATGGTTTCGGTGCAGGGGTCACTGGCCATGACCGCGATCCACAAGTACGGGTCCGAGGAACAGAAGCTGCGGTGGCTGCCGGAGATGGCGGCCGGCCGCGTGCTCGGATGCTTCGGCCTCACCGAACCGGACTTCGGCTCGAATCCCGGCGGCATGCGGACCCGGGCGCGACGGGACGGGGACGACTGGATCCTCGACGGATCCAAGATGTGGATCACCAACGGGTCGGTCGCGGATGTCGCCATCGTGTGGGCGCAGTCGCGCGAAGGTGAGCGGGATGTGATCCGCGGCTTCGTAGTCCCCACGGACACACCGGGTTTCAGCGCTCGCGAAATGAAGCACAAACTGTCCCTGCGCGCTTCGATCACCGCGGAACTGTCCCTCGACGGCGTCCGGCTGCCCGCCGACGCCCAGCTGCCCGAGGCCCGCGGACTCCGCGCACCGCTGGGCTGCCTGTCCGAGGCGCGGTTCGGCATCATCTTCGGCGCGCTCGGCGCGGCCCGCGACTGTCTTTCCGCCACCATCGAATACGCGCGGACCCGCGAGGTGTTCGACAAGCCCCTGGCCGCCTACCAGCTCACCCAGGCCAAGCTCGCCGACATGGCGCTGGAACTCGGCAAGGGCGAACTGCTGGCGCTGCACCTGGGCCGGTTGAAGGACCGGCACGAGATCTCCAACGAGCAGATCAGCGCCGGCAAACTGAACAGCACCCGCGAGGCCATCAAGATCGCGCGCGAATGCCGGACCATCCTGGGCGCGAACGGCATCACCCTCGAGTACCCGGTGCTTCGGCACGCCAACAACCTGGAGTCCGTCCTCACCTACGAGGGCACCGCGGAAGTGCACCAGCTCGTCCTCGGCGAGGCCCTCACAGGCGCGAAAGCGTTCCGCTGACCGGCACTTCCGGGCAATTGCGCGATATCTCACAACCCGACCGCCCAGTACCGGTCGGTTGCTAGCATCACCGGGTGTTTGTGCCCGGCTCCGCATTGCTCGTCGTTTCGGCGCGTAAAACCCTGAACCGCCTGCAGCGCACCCACGGAGCCCCCGCCGCGGAGGCCGCGGCCGTCTTCCCCGGTGTGTCCGCAGCGATCGACCAGCATGCCGCGGCCGTCCGCGACATCCTCGACCTCGGCGTCGAGAACTCCAGCCTGGTCCCCACGAGCGTCCTGCTGGCCGGTTACGCCCGCGGCATCCTCGAGGACCTCCGCGAAGCCGAGGCCATCGTGCCGCACTCCCTGCTGGACTGGCAGGACGCCGACTGGCTCCACCTGCGCCTGGCCGGCGTCTGCGCCCTGGCTCGCGCCGCCTGACCTAGCCCCTGTCCTCGGGGTTTCCCCCGTTCTGATTGCCGGGGGGCATCTGACCACCGGAACGCGGCGGCTGTCCGGGCGGCATCGGCTGACCACCCTGCGGCATCTGACCGGGTTGCGCGGGCATCTGTCCGGATTGGGGTGGCAGCTGGCCGGGCTGCTGCGGCATCTGACCTGATTGCTGCGGCGGCATCTGGCCTCCGCCCGGTCCGTACCCGCCCGGCCGGCCATATCCCGGTTGCCCGTAGCCGGCCTGCCCGCCCCCGGGCTCGGCCCATTTGCCAGGAGGCATCTGGCCCATGCCCTGGCCCGCCATCATGGGCCGGGTGGCCGCGTGCTGCGCCCACATGGCCGCCTCCTGCGCCTGCCGCTGCCGCGCCGCGTCCTCACGACCGCGCTGATAGGCCTGCGCATGCCCCTTCACCTCGGGCATCTCGCCCTCGATGGTGTCGAGCCAGCTCGCCCACCGCTGCTGCATGGGCCGGATCAGGCCGCCGCCGAGACCGACGATGAGGACACCGCCGATCGTCGCCAGCACCGTGATCAGAATCGGCATGGTGACCGAGGTGCCCACCCCGATCTGATTGAGGGCCGCGATGATGCCGATGCCCCAGATGAACACCGCCGCAATGCGTCCCAGCATGCGGCCGTAGTCCAAGCCGCTCAACATGTTCGACACCATGTCCTGCACGACCCGCGCGATCGCGCCCGCGACGCAGACGATGATGATGCCGACCGCCAGCCGCGGCAGCCAGGCCACGATGCCATTGAGCATGGTGCTCACCGGGTTCGGGCCGAAGACGCCGAAGCCGAGCTGCAGGGTGATCAGCAGGATCGCGTAGTACGCCAGTTTGGCGATGATGCCGGTGGCGTCGTAATTACCGCGGGCGAGCATGTCCTTGATGCCGCCGCGTTCCACCAGGCGATCGAACCCGATGCGGTTCAGGATCCGGGTCACCAGCCTCGCGACGAGTTTCGCCACGAACCAGCCGATGAGCAGAATGACCAGGAATCCGATGAATTTGGGCACCCAGGTGGCGATGGAGCTCCACGCGTCCGAGAGCCCCCGCCCGATCTGGATATCGATAGCCGAACTCGAGGTGTGCATCTGACCCCGTCCCTTCGCTATCCGTTCCGGCCGGGTGCCGGAACTGCTTCTCGGGGTCGTTATACGCCTGGTCGAACGTCGAGTTCGCTTGTTTGCGAAATAGTTGCCATATCGGATGCTTGTGATTTGCCATACAGCGGCGCGAACGGCTTATAAGACGCGGAAACCGCGATGGCCCACCCTCATCAGGTAGGCCATCACGGTGTCGTCCGAACTGTCGCCGGAGCGGATCAGCTGCCGCCGGAGCGGATCAGTAGGCGCTCGAGACGTTGTCCATCGAGCCGTAGCGATGGGCCGCGTAGTTGCAGGCGGCCACGATGTTGGCGACCGGGTCCCAGACGTCGAAGGGGGTGCCCTCGACGTGGTACGCGTTGAAGGTCGGGTCGATCACCTGGAGCAGACCCTTGGACGGGATGCCCATGGCCGCGTTGGAGTCGTACAGGTTGATCGCCCGTGGGTTGCCACTGGATTCGCGCATGATGTTGCGCAGAATGCCGTTATAGCTGCCCGGAATGCCGTGCTGGGCCATGATGTCCAGGGCCTGGTGGATCCAGCCGTCGAGGTTGTCCGCGTAGACGGGCGGCGCGGGCACCGGAGCCGGCTCGGGAGCGGGGGCGGGCGCGGGCAGCGGAGCCGGCATGGGCGCCGGAGCCGGGGCGGCGACCGGAGCGGGCT
>NZ_BAGC01000048.1 GCF_000308655.1 Nocardia niigatensis NBRC 100131
ACAGGTGCGCGCCCCGCAGACCACCCCGGCCCCGACCTCGAACGCGGCCCCGACCTCCGGTGGCGCCAAGCCGTCCGCCGAGGACGAGACCAAGGTGCTGCGCGGACCCGCCGCGGCGGTCGTGAAGAACATGTCGGCCTCGCTGGCCGTCCCCACCGCTACCTCGGTGCGCGCCATCCCGGCGAAGCTGATGATCGACAACCGGCTGGTCATCAACAACCACCTGGCCCGCACCCGCGGTGGCAAGATCTCCTTCACCCACCTGCTGGGTTACGCCATCGTGCAGGGCATCAAGGCCTTCCCGAACATGAACCGGCACTTCGCCGAGGTCGACGGGAAGCCGAACGCGGTCACCCCCGCGCACACCAATCTCGGTCTGGCCATCGACCTTCCGGGCAAGGACGGCAGCCGTGCGCTGGCGGTCGCGGCCATCAAGAACGCCGAGGGCATGACCTTCGCGCAGTTCCACAGCGCGTACGAGGACGTCGTGCGCCGCGCCCGTGACGGCAAGCTGACCAACGACGACTTCGCCGGTGTCACCATCTCGCTGACCAACCCCGGCACCATCGGCACCAATCACTCGGTGCCGCGACTCATGCAGGGGCAGGGCGCGATCATCGGCGCCGGCGCCATGGAGTACCCGGCCGAGTTCCAGGGCATGAGCGATCAGCAACTCGCCGAAATGGGTATCGGCAAGCTGATGACGCTGACCTCCACCTACGACCACCGCATCATCCAGGGCGCGGAGTCCGGCGACTTCCTGCGGACCGTCCACAACCTGCTGATCTCCGACGAGTTCTACGACGAGATCTTCCACGGCATGGGTGTCCCCTATGAGCCGGTCCGCTGGCGCAAGGACATTCAGGAACGCGGCATCGACAAGTCGACCCGCGTGCAGGAGATGATCAACGCCTACCGCAGCCGCGGCCACCTGATGGCCGACACCGACCCGCTGCGGCTGGTGAAGGACAAGTTCCGCTCGCATCCCGACCTGGATGTCACCCAGCACGGCCTGACCCTGTGGGACCTGGACCGCGAATTCAATGTCGCGGGCTTCCACGGGCAGGAGCGCATGAAGCTGCGCGACGTGCTGTCCATCCTGCGCGACGCCTACGCCCGCCACGTGGGTGTGGAGTACACCCACATCCTGGATCCCGAGCAGCTCAAGTGGATTCAGGAGCGCGTGGAGCAGAAGCACGCGAAACCCACTGTGGCCGAGCAGAAGTACATCATGTCCCGGCTCAACGCGGCCGAGGCGTTCGAGACCTTCCTGCAGACCAAGTACGTGGGCCAGAAGCGGTTCTCGCTGGAAGGCGCCGAGTCGGTCATCCCGATGATGGACGCCGTCATCGACCAGTGCGCCGAGTACGCCCTCGACGAGGTCATCATCGGTATGCCGCACCGCGGCCGCCTGAACGTGCTGGCCAATATCGTCGGCAAGCCCTACTCGAAGATCTTCACCGAGTTCGAGGGCAACATGAACCCGGCCGCCACCCACGGCTCCGGCGACGTGAAGTACCACCTCGGCGCGCGCGGCACCTACCTGCAGATGTTCGGCGACAACGAGATCGAGGTCTCGCTGACCGCCAACCCCTCGCACCTCGAGGCCGTCGACCCGGTGCTGGAGGGTCTGGTCCGCGCCAAGCAGGACCTGCTCACCAAGGAAGACATCGTCACCAAGGGAGAAGAGGCGCGGTCGTTCTCGGTCGTGCCGCTCATGCTGCACGGTGACGCGGCCTTCGCCGGCCAGGGTGTCGTGGCCGAGACCCTGAACCTGTCGGGTCTGCGCGGCTACCGCACCGGCGGCACCGTGCACATCGTGGTGAACAACCAGATCGGCTTCACCACCGCGCCCGAGTACTCACGCTCCACCGAATACTCCACCGACATCGCGAAGTTCATCGGCGCCCCGATCTTCCACGTGAACGGCGACGACCCGGAAGCCTGCGTGTGGGTGGCCAAGCTGGCCGTCGACTACCGGCAGAAGTTCCAGCGCGATGTCGTGATCGACATGATCTGCTACCGCCGGCGCGGCCACAACGAGGGCGACGACCCGTCGATGACCCAGCCGGGCATGTACGACGTGATCGACACCAAGCGCTCGGTCCGCAAGGCGTACACCGAGAGCCTGATCGGCCGTGGCGACATCTCCATGAAGGAAGCCGAAGACGCCCTGCGGGACTACCAGGGTCAGCTGGAGCGGATCTTCAACGAGGTGCGCGAGCTGGAGAAGTTCCCGCCGGAGCCGTCGGAGTCGGTCGAGGACGAGCAGCAGCTGCCGCCGAACCTCGTGACCTCCGTGGACAAGACGGTGCTGCAGCGCATCGGCGACGCGTTCGTGAACGTGCCCGAGGGCTTCAGCGTGCACCCCCGTGTCAAGCCGGTGCTGGAGAAGCGCCGCGAGATGGCCTACGAGGGCAAGATCGACTGGGCCATGGCCGAGCTGCTGGCCTTCGGCACGCTCATCGACGAGGGCAAGGCCGTCCGCCTGACCGGTCAGGACTCCCGCCGCGGCACCTTCTCGCAGCGGCACTCGGTGATCATCGACCGCAAGAACGGCGACGAGTACACCCCGCTGCACAACATCGGGTCCAAGAACCCGGGCTGGTTCGCGGTGCACGACTCGGCGCTGTCGGAGTACGCGGCGGTCGGCTTCGAGTACGGCTACTCGCTGGGCAACCCGGACGCACTCGTGTTGTGGGAGGCGCAGTTCGGTGACTTCGTCAACGGCGCGCAGTCCATCATCGACGAGTTCATCTCCTCCGGTGAGGCCAAGTGGGGTCAGCTTTCCGAGGTCGTGCTGCTGCTGCCGCACGGTCACGAGGGCCAGGGCCCGGACCACACCTCGGGTCGTATCGAGCGCTTCCTGCAGCTGTGCGCCGAGGGTTCGATGACGGTGGCCGTCCCGTCCACCCCGTCGAACTACTTCCACCTGCTGCGCCGCCACGCCCTGGACGGCATCCGCCGCCCGCTGGTGGTCTTCACCCCGAAGTCCATGCTGCGCAACAAGGCCGTGATCTCCGAGGTCGAGGACTTCACGGACAACAAGTTCCGTACCGTGCTCGAGGAGCCCACCTACGAGTCGGGCAACGGCGACCGCTCCAAGGTCAAGCGTGTGCTGCTCACCTCCGGCAAGATCTACTACGAGCTGGTGGCCGAGAAGAACAAGCACAGCCGCGACGACGTGGCCATCGTGCGCGTCGAGCAGCTGTACCCGATTCCGAAGTTCCGCCTCAATGAGGCGCTGGAGCAGTACCCGAACGCCAGTGACCTGGCGTGGGTGCAGGAGGAGCCGGCCAACCAGGGTGCGTGGCCGTTCTTCGGCCTGAACCTGCCGGAGATCCTGCCCGCCCGCTTCGGCAAGCTGCGCCGCATCTCGCGTCGCGCCATGTCGGCCCCGTCCTCGGGTTCGTCCAAGGTGCACGCCGTGGAGCAGCAGGAGATCATCGACGAGGCGTTCTCCCCGACCGCCTGATCATCGAATCCCAGTGCGGGGCCGGAACTCTCACGAGTTCCGGCCCCGCGCCGTTTCCGGGCCTTCGCGGCAGGCAGTATTACAGAACCCGAGTGTCGCGGGCGCTGAACCGGGCTTCGTCCATTGTGACCATGGACGAGCAGAGCACGCCGATCACCGCCAGTTCATCAACCTTGCGTCGTATCTCCGGCCGAGTCCAATAGTGGGACATGACCGACTGGTCGAGCAGGTAGTGCGGGCGATCGCTGACGGGCGTCATCGGTGCTGCGCGTCAGCGGCTTCGGCGAGTTCCTCGTCGGTTAGGCATGGGTTGTTGTGGTCCATGTGCTTCAGGCGCACACGGGCGGGACTACTTCTCCTGCGCCTCCGCGTCGGACTTGGCGTCGGCCGCCCCCTTCAGGTCCCAGACCGCCATCATGGCGGCGATACCCTCGGCGGCGGTGGTGTCCTGGTTGGCGGAATCCTGATCGGACATGGCGGGTACCTCTTTCTGCTACTTCCCGAGCGAAAGTTGATGCTACCGGCCGGAATTGCTGGCCGCCTGCCGGGAAATGGCCTGCGACAAGGCATTTCACCGCAGTCGTGATGGTCGTCACAGCGCGAGGTCACCCGTGGGTCGGGGTTGCCCCGGGCATGTTCCGAGCCGTATATTCCACGTGGAATATTTGGTGCGGATCATGTCTGTGGCCGGTGTCAGTATCGAACGGTCAGGAGAACGGAGGCCCGGGTGGCGAAGAAGCAGCCGATACCAGCGCTGACGCCTTTGGCGATCGCGGTGCTCGCGCTGCTCGAAGAACGGCCGATGCACCCGTACGAGATGTATCAACTCCTGATCAACCGCCACGAGGACGAGCTGGTGAAGATCAAGCCGGGCTCGCTGTACCACACCGTCGCCCGGCTGGCCGAGCAGGAACTGGTCCTGGCCGAGGGCACCGATCGTGCCGGTAACCGGCCCGAACGCACCACCTACCGGATCCGGACCGCCGGCCGCGCGGCGCTGCGGGCTCGCATCGCGGAGATCCTGCGGCAGCCCGTGAAGGAGTATCCGATCTTTCCGGTGGCGCTGGCCGAAGCGCACAATCTGCCCGTGGCCGAAGTCGCGGCCCTGCTGCGCGAACGCATCGCCTGGATCGACGGCCGGATCACCGAACTCGAGGCACTGCGCGAGTGGGCGACCAACCGGCAGGTGCCCCGGCGGTACTGGGTCGCCATCGACTATGTGCACGACCTCGCCGTGACCGAGGCCCGCTGGCTGCGCGGCTTCATCGACGACCTGGATAGCGGCGCGCTGGAGTGGGAGAGCTTCGACCCCGAAGGCGAACGCTGCGTCCCCGAGGAAACCAGGGGCCCCGACTGGGGCGCGGGCCTCACCGCCGAGGACCTGGCCGCAGTCCGCACCAACCACCCGAGATAGGAACTCGAATCCCATGTCCACTCAACGTAATCCGTGGCTCGCGCTATACGCGCTGGTCGTCGGGTTCTTCATGATCCTGCTGGACATGACCATCGTCGCGGTGGCCAATCCGGCGATCATGAAGGACCTGAACGCCGATGTGTCCCAGGTCATCTGGGTCACCTCCGCCTACCTGCTGGCCTACGCGGTACCGCTGCTGGTCACCGGACGGCTCGGGGACCGCTTCGGCCCCAAGAACATCTACCTCGGCGGTCTCGCCGTGTTCACCCTGGCCTCGCTGTGGTGCGCCGAATCGACCAGCATCAACATGCTGATCGCGGCCCGCGCCGTGCAGGGCCTGGGCGCGGCGCTCATGACGCCGCAGACCATGGCGGTCATCACCCGTACCTTCCCGCCGGACAAGCGCGGCGCGGCCATGGGCCTGTGGGGCGGCGTGGCCGGTTTGGCCACCCTGGTCGGCCCGATCCTGGGCGGCGTTCTGGTGGACTGGCAGGGCTGGCAGTGGATCTTCTACGTGAACGTGCCGATCGGCATCGTCGCCTTCGCGCTGGCCTTCTGGCTGGTGCCGGCGCTGCCCACGCACCAGCACAAGTTCGACCTGGTCGGCGTGGTGCTCTCGGGCATCGGCATGTTCCTGCTGGTGTTCGGCATCCAGGAGGGCAACTCCCATCACTGGGACGCCTGGATCTGGGCCATGATCATCGCCGGTCTGGCGGTGCTGGGTCTGTTCATCGTGAACCAGGCCCGCAACACCGGTGAGCCGCTGGTCCCGCTGAGCCTGTTCAAGGACCGCAACTTCGCGCTGTCCAACCTGGCCATCGCGTCCATGGGTGCGACGGTGACGGGCGTGTTCGTGCCCGCCTACTTCTACCTGCAGCAGGTGCACGGCATGACGCCGACCCGCTCGGCACTGGTGTTCGCTCCGATGGCCATTCTGACCGGTGTGTTCGCGCCGATCATCGGCAAGATCTCGGACAAGGTCGCGCCGCGCGTCATCCCGACGATCGGTTTCGCGGCGTTCTCGGCGACCCTGTTCGCTTTCGCCGTCCTGATGAAGCCGGACGGGTCGATCCCGATCTTCATGATCGTGGGCGGTGTCGCGGGTATCGCGAACGCCTGCATCTGGGCGCCGCTGGCCACCACCGCAACCCACAATCTGCCGGTGCAGCAGGCCGGTGCGGGCGCGGGCGTCTACAACACCACCCGGCAGGTCGGTTCGGTGCTGGGCTCGGCCGCGATCAGCGCCCTGCTGTCGGCGCGGATCGCGGCGCAGGGTCTGCAGAGCGGGCCGATCGGTGAGGGCGGCGGCGGCAAGAGCCTGCGCGATCTGCCGGCCGTGATCCGCGATCCGCTGCTGGAGAAGATCAGCACCGCGCTGAGCCAGTCCATGTACCTGCCCGCCCTGATCCTGCTGATCGGTGTGGCCGCGTCGGCCCTGTTCATCGGGCACGGCAAGGCGGCGGGTGGCCGGAGCGACGACGATATGGCGAAGGCCGACATCGGGGCGCACTGATCCGCTGGCTATCGAAAAGCGCTGTCCGCCGGGGATTTTCCGGTGGGCAGCGCTTTTTGCGCTGCGAACTCAGCCGATGCGCACGGTGAGCGAGGGATATCCGGTCGCGCCGTCGGGCACGACATCCTGTTCCCGGTCGGTCTGGGTCTCCCCCGTGCCGTCGATGGCGCGCGCCCACACCGTGTGCACCCCGCTGCTGCCGGTGGCGTCCCAGTCGTAGGCCCACTGCACCCAGGTGTCGATGGACGGGGCCACCGCCAGCCGCGCGGGCCGCCAATCCCCTTGGTCGATACGGACTTCCACGCCGCGAATGCCGCGATGCTGCGCCCAGGCCACCCCGGCGACAGTGACCTTCCCCGGGGCGATGGTGCCGCGCCGAGGCGTGTCGATGCGGCATTCGGTCTTGATCGGGCCCTTGGCCGACCAGCCGCGCTTGGTCCAGAACGCCTCGGCGCGATCGAATCTGGTGATCTCCAGCTCGGTCACCCACTTGGTGGCCGACACGTAGCCGTAGAGGCCGGGCACCACCAGTCGCGCGGGATAGCCGTGCGCGGTGGGCAGCGGTTCGCCGTTCATGCCGACGGCCAGCATGGCGTCGCGGCCGTCCATCAGCACGGCGAGCGGGCTGCCCGCGGTGAAGCCGTCGATGCTGCGCGAGAGCACCATGTCGGCATCGGGATGCGGTCCGGCCGCGGCGATCAGCTCGTCGAGCCGGTAGCCGAGCCAGCGGGCATTGCCGATCAGATCACCGCCGACCGGATTGGACACGCAGGCCAGCGTGACCAGGCGTTCGATGGGGGTCTTGGCGGCGAGATCGGCGTAGCTCAAACGGATCTCGCGATCGACCATGCCGTGGATGCGCAGCGACCAGTCGTCCTTGCTGACCTGCGGCACGGTGAGCGCGGTGTCGATGCGATAGAAGTCGGCGTTCGGGGTGAGATACGAAGTAAGCCCGGGAATCTGGAGATCCGCGCCCGGTTCGACCGACGGCGTCGTGGTCGGCGAGGGCAGCTGGACGTCCGCCCGCTCGGCCGACACGTCGCGCGACCGCAGGCCGATGATCCGGCCCGCGACGCCACCGACCGCCGCCGCCGCTCCCGCGATCGCGATTCCGCGCACCACCTGCCGCCGCTCTACCGCCAGCTCAGCGGGTGAAAGCCGCTGCGGCTCGGCGGTTTCCGCGGCCGCGGCCGTCTCCGCGAATTCATCCAACCGGGTGATCCGCCCGATCAGGCTGCGCAGCACCAGAATTCCGGCGATCATGCCGAGAATCGATGGGAGGGCCCAGGTCCAGGCCGCATTGGGGCGGCCGAGCGCGGCAATGGTGGACAGCAGCCCGAAGATCGCGAACAGGATCGACCCGAGCGGCAGCTGCTCCCGCTCCACGATCCCGGCGACGGCGGCCAGCACCACGGCGGCCACCCCCATGCACACGAACAGCAGCACTTTGTCATTGGTGCCGACCAGGCCGATGATCCACTCGCGGAATCCGTCCGGCGTGTGGTCGACGATCCAGGCCCCGACCGCCTGCAGGGGCGTGCTGTCCGGGCTGACCAGGACGGACACCAGCTCCGCCAGGCCCAGGGTGACTCCGCCGGCGGCGATACCGCCGGCCGTCCGTAATGCGCGATCCGCCACGAAACCGACCCTACTGCGCGAGTCGGGTCGTGGACCGGGTCGGAGGATTACGGAAGCGTGACGCCGGTCCTCAGCCGGCCCGCGCCCGCAGTGCCACGGCGGCGATCCCGGCCATGACCAGCAGGCTGCCGCCCGCGACGGCGAAGGCGTGGTGCAGGCCGGTCACGCTCAGGCCGACGAAGGCGAAGAACGCGACCGCACCGGCGGCGAAACCGCGATGGCCGAATAGCGCGAGTGAATCACATCTGGGCGTTGCCGGTGTAGTTGACCATCCACGGCACCGAGAACTTGTCGGTGAGCATGCCGAACGCCTCGGCCCACTGGACCGGGCCGAAGGGCATCTCCACCTTGCCGCCCTTCGCGAGCTCGTTGAACAGGCGCTCGGCGTCGGCGGCGGAGTCGGTCTCGATTTGAACCGTGAAGCCGGGCTTGGAGTTGTCGATCTCGCTGCCGGGCGGGCAGTCGGAGACCATGAGGATATTGGTCGCGCTCAGCGGCAGCTGGGCGTTGGCGACCCGGTTCCGCACGTCCTCGGGCATGTCGGCCGGGGTCTCGCCCATATCGCTGAAGCGGGTGATGGCCGCCTCGCCACCGAAGACGGACTGGTAGAACGTGATGGCCTCTTCGGCATCGCCGTTGAACAGCAGGTACGGGTTCAAAGCGGGCATGGAGTTCCTCCTCGATCGTTTCGGGCGGGTGCGGCGGCACCCGGACAGTAGGACCGGGGAGCCACGCGAAAATCATCGGTCCCCCCGCCGGAATCTCGGGTGAACCGACGAGGAATTCGTCGAATCAGTCGGTGGCCCGGTGGCGCTGGTAGTAGCGGGCGACCCGGACCCGGTTGCCGCAGCGCTCGGGCGAGCACCACTGGCGGCGCGGATGGGCGGGCAGGAAGAGCATGACGCAGTCCTCCGCACCGCACTGCCGCAGCCGATCGATGGCCGGATCGGTGAGCAGGGTCGCGGCGGCGTCGGCCAGGTGCGCGGCCAGCCGAGCGCCCGGATCACCGAGGCGTGCCACGGTTTCGGTGACGGCATCACCGTTCCAGTCCAGGCGGCGGATGGCCGGTGCGGCCGACTGCGCTTGGGCGAGGCCGCGCAGCGCGGCGGCCGGTGGGCGGTGGCCGTGCAGCATCGCGTCGAGCGCGGCCGCGGTGTGCTCGCGGACGGCGTGAACGGCGGCCAGGTCGGCGCCGGTGAGGCGCTGCGGCGGCGGCTCGGGTAGCCGATCGGCCTCCAGGCGTAGCCAATCCGCCAGCCGTTGAGGGGTTTCCAGCAGGTCGGCGCCGGTGGGCCGGGTGTTCACCAGGTCCAGGGCGAGGGGTTCACCGATCAGCGGTTCGAGATCAGCCATGCCGCTAATGCTACCTCGAGCCGTTGACACATTAGGTCGGATCGGCGTAGAACTAATGCAACATCGCCGACAGAAAGCATGTGACACCGTGAGTACACTCCCCCGGGTCCTGAACCCGCTCCCCACCGTCCGGCACGGCCACCTCGAGGTCGAGGGCGTCGAGGTCTTCTACCGGGAGTCGGCGCCCGCCCGTGCGGACGCCCCGGTCCTGTTGCTACTGCACGGTTTTCCCACCGCGTCCCACCAGTTCCGCCGTCTCATCGACGCCCTCGGGGATCGCTACCGCCTCATCGCCCCCGACTATCCGGGATTCGGAAACACCGTCGTTCCCCCGGATTTCGACTACAGCTTCGACCGGCTGGCCGACATCACCGAGGGTTTCGTCCAGGGACTGGGCCTGACCAGCTTCGCCCTGTACATCTTCGACTTCGGCGCGCCCATCGGCCTGCGGCTGGCCACCCGGCATCCGGAGTGGATCACCGGCCTCGTCATCCAGAACGGCAATGCCTACGAGGCCGGATTGTCCGAGGCCGCACAGGGTTTCGTCGCCCTGCGCCCCGACCACGAGGGCGACGAGGACGTCATCCGCGGCCTGCTCACCCTCGAGGGCACGCGCGGCCAATACGAAACGGGCGTCCCGGACCCCGCCGTGCTCGATCCCGATGCCTGGACCCTGGACCAGCACTACCTCGATCTCCCCGGCCGCAAGGAGGCCCAGGTGGCCCTGGCCTTCGACTACAAGTCGAATGTGGCCCGCTATCCCGAATGGCAGTCGTGGCTGCGGACATTCGCCCCGCCGGCCCTCATTACGTGGGGCGCGAACGACCCCTTCTTCCCGGCCCCCGGCGCGCACGCCTACCTGACCGACCTGCCCGAGGCCGAACTCCACCTGTTCGATACGGGCCACTTCGCCCTGGAGACCCACCTATCCGGCATCGCCCCACTCATCGCCGATTTCCTCGACCGCCTACCCCTGACGCTCGGTCGCTGAGACGAGACCCCACGACGACAGACCTCACGCGGGTGCACAAAGGCAAGGGCCCGCGGAAATCCGCGGGCCCCTTGCCTTTTCGAGTTCTGATGACGCCGCTCAGGAGTTGTAGATCGCGTCCACGTCGGCCGCGTACTGCTTCATCACGACCGCGCGCTTCAGGGAGAGCTTCGGGGTGAGCTCGCCGCCCTCCTGGGTCCAGTCGACCGGGAGAATACGGACCTTCTTGATCGCCTCGGCGTGCGAGACCAGCTTGTTGGTGGCCGCGACCGCGTCATTGATCTCGCCGACCAGGGCCGGGTTCTCGATGAGGTGCTCGATCGGGGTGTCGGCCGGAATGCCGTTGCGCGCCTTCCACGCCGGCAGAGCTTCCGGGTCGAGGGTGACGAGCGCGCCGATGAAGGGCTGACCGTCACCGACCACCATGACCTGGCTGATCAGCGCGTTCTGCCGCAGCGAGTCCTCGAGCATGGCCGGGGAGACGTTCTTGCCGCCGGCGGTGACCAGGATCTCCTTCTTGCGACCGGTGATCGCGATGAAGCCCTGCTCGTCGATGGCGCCGAGGTCGCCGGTCTTGAACCAGCCGTCCGCGTCGAAGGCCTCGGCGCTGGCCTCGGGGTTGTTCCAGTAGCCGCCGAACACGACCGGGCCGCGGATGAGCAGCTCGCCGTCCTCGGCGACCTTGGCGCCGTGGCCGGGCAGCGGGCGGCCGACCGAACCGACCTTGATGAACTTGGGGGTGTTCACCGAGACGGCGGCGGTGGACTCGGTGAGGCCGTAGCCCTCGTAGATGGTGACGCCGGCGCCGCGGAAGTAGTGGCCCAGGCGCGAACCCAGCGGACCGCCACCGGAGACGGCGGACTCGCACTGACCGCCCATGGCCTCGCGCAGCTTGGAGTACACCAGCTTGTCGAACAGCATGTGCTGCAGCTTGAGCACGATGTTCGGGCCGCCGTTCTGCAGCGACTGGCTGTACTGGATGGCGATCTCGGTGGCGTAGTCGAAGATCTTGCCCTTGCCGCCGTCGTGCGCCTTCTGCTTGGCGCCGTTGAACACCTTCTCGAAGACGCGCGGCACCGAGAGGATGAAGTTCGGCTGGTACTGCCCGAACTGTTCGACCAGGGTGGACCAGTCGGCGGTGTGGGCGACGGTGACACCGGCGTCGAAGGCGGCCAGCGCGACCGCGCGGGCGAAGACGTGGGCCAGCGGCAGGAACAGCAGCGACTTGCGGCCGGGCCGCAGGAACTCGCTCATGGCGGAGCGGTCGGCGGCCGACTCGGCGAACAGGTTCGCGTGCGAGAGCATGACGCCCTTGGGCCGGCCGGTGGTGCCGGAGGTGTAGATGAGCGTAGCCGGGGAGGCGGCCTCCACCTGGGCGCGGCGCTCGTGCACCACGGCGTCGTCGAGTTCGGCGCCGCGGGCGACGAGTTCGGCGATGGCGCCCTTGTCGATCTGCAGCACCTCGCGCAGGCTGTCGAGACCGCCTTCGATCTCGGCGATGGTGGCGCGATGCTTGTCGTTCTGGACGACGGTGAGCTTGGTGGCCGAGTCCTCGAGGATCCAGCGCGCCTGCTCGGCGGAGGAGGAGTCGTAGATGGCGACGGTACAGCCGCCGGCCGCCCAGATGGCGAAGTCGAGCACGACCCACTCGTAGCTGGTCTGAGCCATGATGGCGACGCGGTCACCGAGCTCGATGCCGGCGGCAACAAGTCCCTTGGCCACGTCGGTCACGGTTTTGGCGAACTCCGCCGCCGTGACGTCGTTCCAGCCGCCCTTGCCATCCGGAATGTTGAAGACGACCAGGTTGGGGGTCTTCTCGGCATGCCGGAACGCACCGTCCGACATGTTGGCGTTCTCCGGAATGGTGTAGGTAGCCGGGACTTCGAACTCTCGCATCGCTGCCCTTCCACAGTGGGTTTACTGGCGGGTAATTTACGCCACCTTTACAGGTAACTCCCGGCGGACCGCCCGAACCTGTTCTCGGACGGTCCTTCGATAGCTTTCGCCTCTATCCTATTGACCGGGTTTGCGCAGGCCGAAGCGCCTTCCGCAGAAACTCACCGAGCTCCTGTGTCACCTGTGCGGCCGGGGCGACCAGACCCGCCTGCAACTGGGATACGTGCCAGAGTCCGCGGGTCTCGGTGAACTCGGTCGGCACGCCCGCCGCGCGCAGTTGGGCGACCAGCCGCGTGCACTGTTCGTGCAGCATTTCGTCCACATCGGCCTGGACATAGGTGGGCGGCAGCCCGCGCAGTTCGCCGAGCAGCGGCGCGTAGCCGGCGTCGGCGCCGTCGCCACCGCCCAGGTAGGCGGCCGCGCACGCCCGCGACCACGGCTTGTTGATGACCAGGTCGCGGTCGCGCGCAGGCACTTCGTTGGGGTTGCCCCACGGCGCGATCAGCCCCAGCGCCGCCGGGCTCATGGCGTGCCGGTCGCGCAGCCGTGTGGCCAGTGCGAGCGAGAGCCCGCCACCGGCCGAATCACCGGCCACCGCGATGCGGTCCGGCCGATACCCGAAGGCCACCAGTTCCAGGAAGGCCGCCTCGGCGTCCTCGAGCGCCGCCGGGAACGGATGCTCGGGGGCCAGGCGGTAGTCCAGAACCTTGACGGCGCAACCGGTTTCACGCGCCAGGAAGCCCGCCAGCCCTCGGTGGGTGGCCGGCGAGCCGACGGTGTAGCCGCCGCCGTGCAGGTACAGCACGGTGGCGCTGTCGGAGACCGGCCCGACCGTCACGTGTTCGGCCGGGCGGCCGCCGAGCTCGACACGCTCGATTTGGGTGCCTCGCGGCCCGCGCTGCGCCACCGCGCCCCAATCCATCAGCGCCCGTTGGACACTGAACGGGAGCCGGTGGTGGAGCATGATCCGGAAGACCGGATTCAGGGCTGCGCGGACGACGGGCAGGGGCAGTCTCACATCGGGCATGTCCGGATGTCCTCCACAGTCACTCTGTTACGGCAGGAAGCGCTTCTGCACCACCGCGGAGATGCGCTGGTAGTACGAGGCGGTGGTGCGCACGAACAGGTCGAGGGCCTTGGCCTCCCAGCCGATGAGCACCCGGCCGTGGCCCTTGCGGACCGCCTCGGTGATGGTCTGCGCGGCCATCTCCGGGGTGTGCAGCGCCAGCTTGCTGTCGAAGAGGCTGGCCAGGTTCTTCTGGTCGAGCCCCTCGGCGACGGTGGCGTTGCGGGCCACGGCGGTCTTGATGCCGCCGGGGTGCACGCAGGTGACCTTGACCGGGGTGCCGTTCATGAGCATTTCCTGGCGCAGCGCCTCGGTGAAGCCGCGGACCGCGAATTTGGCCGAGTTGTAGGCGCTCTGGCCGGGGATCGCGATCAGGCCGAACAGGCTGGACACGTTCACGACGTGGCCGTCACCGGATTCGATGAGGTACGGCAGGAACGCCTTGGTGCCGTTGACGACGCCCCAGAAGTCGACGTCCATGATGCGCTCGATGTCCTTGAAGGCAGTGTCGAGCACATCGCCGTGGTGGGCGATGCCGGCGTTGTTGTAGATCTGGTTGACCTTGCCGAAGTGCTTCTTCACCTCGTCGGCGTAGTGCAGTACGGCTTCGCGCTCGGCCACGTTGAGCCGGTCGGATTTGACCTGGACGCCGTACTTCTCGCAGCGTCGCACGGTTTCGGCGAGACCCTCGGCGTCGATGTCGGACAGCGCCAGGCGCGCGCCGCGCCGGGCCAGGTTCTCGGCCAGTGCCCGGCCGATGCCGGATCCCGCGCCGGTGATCACGCAGACCTTGTCCTTGAAGTAAGCATCGTTGCTCACGATTACCGCTTTCGGTTGTTGGATGGACTAGACGGCCGCTGCGACAGGCTCGGTGGTCGTGTCGTAGGCCGAGACATCGAAGTGCTCGAGCAGGCTGCGGAACCGGAAGGTGAAGTCCGGCCACAGTGTGGTGTTGTTGCCGTGCTTGTCGAGATACCAGGAGGCGCAGCCGCCGGTGCTCCACACCGCACCTTCCAGTTTGCGCTGCAGGCCGGCGTTGTATTCATCCTGGATGTCCTTGCGGACCTCGACGGTGCGCAGGCCCAGCTTGTCGAACTGCGCGATGGCGTCGGAGATGTAGTTGATCTGCGATTCCAGCATGTACACCATCGAGGTGTGCCCCAGGCCCACGTTCGGGCCGAGCATGAAGAACATGTTGGGGTAGTTGTTGATGGCCGAGCCCTTGTAACCCTGCTGGCCGATGTCGTCGAAGACCTCGGAGAGCGAGCGGCCGTCGCGGCCGGCGACGACGTCGTAGACCGGCGAGTCGGTGACGTGGAAGCCGGTGGCCACGATGATGGCGTCGACCTCGCGCTCGGTGCCGTCCTTGGTGACGATGGAGCCCGGGCGGATCTCCTTGATCCCGTCGGTCACCACGTCGACATTGTCGCGACTCAGCGCCGGGTAGTACTCGTTGGAGATCAGCATGCGCTTGCAGCCGATGCGGAAGTTCGGGGTGACCTTGCGGCGCAGCTCCGGATCGCGCACCTCGGCGAACAGCTTGGCGCGGGCGATGGCCTCGAGGCCGAGCATGGCGGGCGGGAACTTGGCCAGCCCGACCACCTGGGTCTCGCGGGCGGCGTAGATGCCCGCGCGGTACAGCGAGCGCAGCGCCGGAATGTGCTTGAGCGCGAACTTCTCCGGGGCCAGGTATTCGCGGTCGACGCGGGGCAGCAGCCAGGGCGCGGTGCGCTGGTACACGTCGAGGTGCGCGACCTTGCCGGCGATGCTGGGGACGATCTGGATGGCGGAGGCGCCGGTGCCGATGACGGCGACGCGCTTGCCGGTCAGGTCGGAGTCGTGGTTCCAGCGGGCGGAGTGGAAGATCTCGCCCTGGAAGTCGTTGATGCCCTTGATGTCCGGCAGGTTGGGCTCGCAGAGCGCGCCGACGGCGGAGACCAGGATGTCGGCGGTGAAGGGGCCCTGGCTGGTCTGGATCTCCCAGCGGGCGTCCTCGTTGTTCCAGCGGGCGCCGGTCATCTCGCAGTCGAAGATGTGATTGTCGCGCACGCCGTACTTGTCGGCGACGCCCTGGATGTAGCGCTGGATCTCGGGCTGCTTGGAGAACGAGCGCGACCACTCCGGGTTCAGTGCGAAGGAGTAGGAGTACAGCTGCGACGGCACGTCGCAGGCGGCGCCCGGGTAGGTGTTGTCGCGCCAGGTGCCGCCGACATCGCTGCCGCGCTCCAGCACGAGGTAGTCGGTGCGTCCCTGTTGGCTCAGCCGGATGGCCAGGCCCAGGCCCGAGAACCCGCTGCCGACGATGATCACGCGGGAGTGCCGGACCGGCCGGTTGCCGACAGCTTTGTCTGTAACCTTGCGACTCATGTATCCGAGCGTAGGGTCTTATTGAGCAGGAGTCAACAGTATTGACTCACGTTCAGTAAGCCATGGCAAGATGACCTAAGGTTGGACCAATGACCAAGGAGCGCGCCGTGAGCAGCAGACCGGACAGCCGGGGCAAACGCGTGCGCCTGAGCCCGGCCGAACGCCGCGAGCAGTTGATCACGCTCGGCGCCCGCATGCTGCGCGAACGCGCCCTGGAGGACATCTCCATCGGGGAGATCGCCGAACAGGCCGGCATCTCACGCGGGCTGCTGTTCCACTACTTCCCCACCAAGCAGGATTTCCACCTGGAGATCGTCCGGCACGCCAATGCCGAACTGCTGGAACGCACCTCGCCCGATCCGAGCCTGGGCCTGTTCGACATGCTGCGCGACGCGGTCGAGCGCTACATCGACTACGTCACCGAGAACCGCACGTCCTACCTGGCCCTGCTGCGCGGTCCGGCCAGTGCCAGCCCCGAACTGGTCACCCTGGTCAACGCCACCCGCATGGCCCTGGTGGACCGCATCCTCGCCGAGGCCCCCCTGCCGATCGAGGACCCCGACCGGCCCCGCCTGGGCCTGGCCGTCCGGGGCTGGATCGCCTTCGTCGAGGAGACCACCCTGACCTGGCTCCGCGAGGAACCCATCACTCGCGACGATCTGGTCGACATGCTCGTCGCCTCCCTCCCGGCCCTGGCCCTCAGCGCGGACCTGACTGCGGCACTGCAGGAATGACGCGCGCGAGCTGAAGGACGGAGCTACGGGGTTCGGTACAGCTCGTCCCGGTCCGGCCACCTCCCCGTCACGGCGGCGACCATGAGCGCGGCCGCCACCGGACTGTGGACGCGGGTCAGCGTGCAGTAGAGCTCGTCGACCGGTGTACATCCGGACGGTATTTCGGGTGCCGACATCGGTCACACCTCCCGAGGGTTTTGCCCCAGATTCACGATGGGGAGACTTTTCGAGGGTGACACGGCGCTGCTGTAAGAACGCCTGAAAAATCAGGTCTCTCAGCAGGATTTCGCGAATCCCTAATCCAATTCCGCGAATCGGCGCAGCTTTTCGAGATCGCGGATATGGACGTGCCGGTTGTAGAGGCACACCAGGCCGGCGTCCTTCATCTCCCGCATCGCCAGTCCGACCGCGTCCACCCCGGCCCCGACGAGATTGCCCAGCTCCTCGTAGGACAGTCGCACGGTGATCTCCCATCCCGCTTCGGTCCGCCGCCCGCAGGATTCGACGAACTCGACCAGCAGCCGCGCGAGCCGGATCTGCACGTGGCAGCCGCCGAAGTCCAGGCGGCGCTGGTCGGACCAGGCCAGGCGATCCGCGAGCGAGCGGCACAGCACCAGCGAGCCGTCCTGATGGGATTCCAGAAATGTCATGAATATCGATCCCGGAATCCGGTGCGCGATGGTGGCCGTGCACACCGTCGCGGTGTTGGATCGCCGCGATTCCGGCACCAGCGCGCCGAGTTCGCCGATCACGTCGCCGCTGACCCGGATCGCGAACAGCTTGCCGTCGGCCGCGGTGATCTTCACGCATGCCGACAGCGTGCGATCCCGCGAGCGCAGCAGGTACACGGTGCTGCCGGGGTCGCCCTGGCGCATGAGCACCGTGCCCGGCGGGCAGTAGGTCTGCACACCGAGTTGGAGCAGGTCCTGGCGGCTGCGCGCGCACAGCCGTTCCATGAAAGTCCCCGTGGGCCAGGGCCAATCGCCCAGATGGCCGCCGTGTGGTGGGTTCACAGTCGTGTCCGGTTCCCGTACCGCTATGGAAAAGCTGCCCCGATCCATCCACGGTAGGCGAGCGAAACCGGTTGCGACGCAGTGGACGCCGAGGTGTTACGGATTCACGACCGGACCCCGCATCGGCGGCCGGGTGCGCGGCGGGGTCGGACGGCCGGTGCGCGCGCCGGTCAGAGCGAGTGGGCGTCGAGCCAGTCGCGGGCGACGGCGGAGGGGACGGCGCCCTGGTCGCGGACCATGTGGATCATGTCGGCGAGGTCGGTGGTGCCGAGTTCGCCGGCGACGTAGTTGAGTTTGCGGAGTTGCTGGTCGGTCAGGGCGGATTTGCGGATGACGGGGAGGACCATGGCGGCGCGGAAGGCGTAGTCGGGGTCGGCCAGCGGGGCGAGGTCGGCGCCGCCGTCGGTGCGGAAGGCGGGCGGGCCGGGCAGGACGGCCAGCTGGATCTCCCCGTCGGAGAGGGCTTTTCGCAGGTCCGTGTCGTTGGCGAAGGTGACGGAGTGGGTGATCGCGCAGTGGTAGACGGTGCGCAATGGGTCCAGGACGTCGCGCTGCGGGTCGAGCGGCGCGCGC
The DNA here is from genome assembly GCF_000308655.1 of Nocardia niigatensis NBRC 100131. Taxonomy (GTDB): domain Bacteria; phylum Actinomycetota; class Actinomycetes; order Mycobacteriales; family Mycobacteriaceae; genus Nocardia; species Nocardia niigatensis. The sequence goes on from NZ_BAGC01000048.1 coordinate 18,034, forward strand.
TGGGCGTCCAGGGGCGCGCCGGTGTCGATGCCGAGAGTGAGCTCGGCACAGCGTGCGCCCAGGTCCGTCAGCGAGGACGGCATGCCGTCGGGACGCGAGACGGCGGCGACCACGGTGGGCCGCAGGTCGGTGCCGTCGGCGGGATCGGAGTCGACGACGCCTTCCGGAAGCGCCTTGGACAGTGCGGCATTCACCGCGTCCGGCTTGGTGGCGGTCGCGGTGGAGTCCAGGGCGGTCAGCAGATCTCCGCTGACATCGCCGAAGAGCGCGATCCGGTCGGCGTCGAGGGCCGCGAGCAGATCCGCGCGCTGCCCGATCCGACCCTCGACGCGGGTGCGCAGTCCGGTGCGGGCCAACGCGCCCGCGTAGATCTCGGCGATCATCATCGATTCCGCCGAATCCCCCGCGCCCACGGTCAATACCGACCCGGCGTCCGAGCTGCCGCAGGCCACCGCGGCCGCCGCGACCGCGACGACCAGCAGCGCCGGCCCGAACCGGGACCGCCGTGCGAGGCGAGGCCGGGTGGCGCGACGGTCGCGCGGTGCGGAGGAGTCTGTGCCGAACACGCGCAACAGTCTGCCGCCCCACCCCTCCCCCGCGCGCAACCGACCCGCGCGTGTGAATTTCGCGCAGCTCGAGCCGGGGGTTCCGGCGCCGGAAACGCCCCGGCAGGACGGCCCGACCCTATCCGCCAAATGCGCGAAACCAACCACGGGTAGGCAACGTTCGCGGGAAGACCCGGGCAATATGGACAGTTAGGTCTGTTTCAGGGGTGGCTGCCACCCCGCCCGCGCAGGCATCCCGCTCGGAAGGACGACAGTGCACTCGCTCATCTCCACGCGCGCCGACGGCAGGCGCACCGCCCGAACCGTACTCCGAATTCTGGCCGCGTCGGTGGCGCTGGCCGCGGCCATGGCGCTGTCCGCCTGTGGCGGCTCCACGTCCAATCCGCTCGGCGGTGGCGGCGACTGCGGTGGCGACGCCACCAAGCTGACCGTCGGCTCGGCCAACTTCCCGGAATCCGAGACGGTGGCCGACGTGTACGCGGAAGCGCTGCGCGCCAATGGTTTCAGCATCGACACCAAGCTCAATATCGGCAGCCGCGAAGCCTACGTCCCGGCGCTGAAGCAGTGCGCCATCGAGCTCATCCCCGACTACACCGGCAATCTGCTGCAGTACCTGGACAAGTCGAGCACCGCCACCACTCCCGACGAGGTGAACGCCGCGCTGACCAAGGCACTCGGCGATCAGCTCGCGATCGGCGCCCCCGCACCCGGTGAGGACTCGGACGCGGTCGTGGTCACCAAGGCCACCGCCGAGAGGTGGAATCTGACCAGCATCGCCGATCTGGCCGCGCACTCGGCCGAGGTGAAACTGGCCGCGCCCGCGGAGTTCTCCGAGCGTCCCGGCGGCCTGCCCGGTCTGAAGAAGAACTACGGCCTGGACATCGCGGCCGCGAACTTCGTGCCGATCGCCGACGGCGGCGGCCCCGCGACCGTGAAGGCCCTCACCGACGGCCAGGTCATCGCCGCCGACATCTTCACCACCTCCCCCGCCATCGCCGCCGACAACCTGGTGGTGCTGACCGACCCGAAGCACAACTTCCCGCCGCAGAACGTGGTGCCGCTCTACAACACGGCCAAGAAGAGCGACAAGCTGACGAAGGTGCTTAACGCGGTCTCGGCGAAACTGACCACGGCCGAGCTCATCTCGCTCAATACCGCGGTCTCCGGCAGCAGCAAGACCGAACCGGCCGCCGCCGCCAAGCAGTGGGTGGCCGCGCAGGGGCTCGACAAGCCGATCGTCTAGGAAGGCCCGAACACGGTGTCCGACATCGAATTCACCGGCGTCAGCAAGACGTACCCGGACGGCACCACCGCCGTCCACAGCCTCGACCTGCGTATCGAATCCGGGTCGTTCACCGTGTTCGTCGGGCCGTCCGGCTGCGGCAAGACCACCTCCATGCGCATGATCAACCGTATGATCGGCCCCAGCTCGGGGACGATCACCGTTGGCGGGCAGGACATCTCGCGCGTAGACGCGGTCGAGCTGCGACTCGGCATCGGCTACGTGATCCAGAACGCGGGCCTGCTCCCGCACCGCACCGTGGTCGACAATGTGGCGACCGTGCCGGTGCTGCGCGGGCAGTCCCGCCGCGCGGCCCGCAAGGCGGCGCTCGAGGTGATGGACCGGGTCGGCCTGGATCGCGGGCTGGCGCAACGCTATCCGGCGCAATTGTCCGGCGGGCAGCAGCAGCGCGTGGGCGTGGCCCGGGCGCTGGCCGCGGACCCGCCGATCCTGCTGATGGACGAGCCGTTCAGCGCCGTCGACCCGGTGGTGCGCACCGAACTGCAGAACGAGATGCTGCGCCTGCAGGCCGAACTGCACAAGACCATCGTCTTCGTCACCCACGACATCGACGAGGCCATCAAGCTCGGCGACCACCTCGCCGTCTTCGGGCCGGGCGGCTACCTCCAGCAGCACGATGTGCCCCGGACCGTACTCGCCCAGCCCGCCACCGATTTCGTGGCCGGCTTCGTGGGCCGCGATCGCGGCTACCGGGAACTGTCCTTCCGGGCCGCCGGCGCCGTTCCGCTGCACGAACTTTCGACGATCACCCCGGAGGAGGTCCCGGACATCCGCCTGGGGAAGGGCGAATGGCGGCTGGTCATCGACCGGGCCAAGCGCCCCATGGGCTGGATCGACACCACCGGCGTGGAGGGCGTGCGCGCCGGGCACGCGCTCGCCGACAGCATGGCCGCGGGCGGCTCGCTGTTCCCGGAGGGCGGCGACCTGCGCCAGGCCCTCGACTCCGCCATCTCCTCGCCTTCGGAAATCGGTGTGGCCATTGATGCTTCCGGCGCGGCGGTGGGCGCGATCTTCGCCCGCGACGTGCTCGAGCAGCTGCACCACCAGCGCACCGCCGAGGACGCCGAACGCAACCGGGTCTTCTTCGAGGAGACCAGGTGAGATACCTGATCGATAATTTCGACGAGATCGCCGGATACGCCCGCACCCATCTGTATCTGGCGCTGCTGCCGCTGTTGCTGGGCCTGGTGATCGCGATCCCGGCGGGCGCACTGGCGCATCGGGCGCGCTGGCTGCGGCGGGTCACCACCACTGCGGCCAGCGTCGCGTACACGATTCCGTCGCTGGCGCTGTTCGTCATCATTCCGCCGCTGCTGGGCATCGGGGTGATCGATCCGCTGAATGTGGTGATCGCCCTGACCATCTACTCGGTAGCGCTGCTGATCACCGCGGTCCCGGCCGCCCTGGATTCGGTGCCCGCCGACACCCTCGACGCCGCGGACGCCATCGGCTACCCGCGCTGGCGTCGGCTGCTCACCGTCGACTTCCCGCTCGCCCTACCGGTTTTCATGGCCAACCTGCGGGTCGTGGCCGTCACCAATATCTCCATGGTGACCGTCGGCGCGCTGATCGGCGTGGGCGGGCTCGGCAAGCTGTTCACCCAGGGCTATCAGCGCGACTACCCGGACGAGATCGTCGCGGGCGTCATCGTCGTGCTGGTGCTGGCGCTGATCGTGGACCGCGCGCTGTACCTGGTGGGCCGGGTGGCGACGCCGTGGCTGAAAGGACGTGCGGCGTGAACCTTTTCGTCGATGCCTGGCATTTCCTCACCACCGGCGCGAACTGGTCCGGCCCGGCCGGCATCGGGCGGCGCATCCTCGAGCATCTCTGGTACAGCCTGCTGGCCGTGGGCCTGTCGGCGGTGATCGCGGTGCCGATCGGCCTGCTGATCGGGCACACCCGGCGCGGCTCGGCGCTCATCGTCGGCTTCGCCAATTCCATGCGCGCACTGCCGACGCTGGGCGTGCTCACCTTCGTGGTGCTGCTCATGGGCCTGGGCTTGGCCCCGCCGCTGCTGGCGTTGCTGACGGTGGGCATTCCGCCGCTGCTGGCCGGCGCGTACGCGGGTATCGCGAACGTGGACCCGATCGTGGTGGACGCCTCGCGGGCCATGGGCATGAGCGAACCCCGGGTGCTGCTGCGGGTCGAGCTGCCCAACGCCCTGCCGGTCCTGCTCAGCGGCCTGCGCGCGGCCACCCTGCAGGTGGTGGCGACCGCGACCATCGCCGCCTACGTGAATCTGGGCGGGCTGGGCCGCTACATCTTCGACGGCATCAGCCTCTACCGCTACGACAAGGTGCTGGTGGGCGCGATCCTGGTGGCCGCGCTGGCGCTGACGCTGGATGGCCTGCTGGCGTTCGTGGTGTGGCTGAGCGTGCCGGGCACGGGCCGCCTGCGCCGTCTCACGGGCCGCTTCCAGAGCTCAGACCAAGGCCAGCCAGTCCGATATTGACCTCCGGTGTGATCGGGGTCACGATGTCTCGTGGCACACCCATCCCGAGACAGGAGGTTGCAGTGAAGGCTCGCGACATCATGCACCGGAGTGCGGAATGCATCCCCGCTGATGAAACCCTGGATCGCGCCGCACAGCTGATGCGCAACATGGACGTCGGCGCACTTCCCATCTGCGACGGTGACGCGTTGATCGGAATGCTCACCGACCGCGACATCGTCGTGCACTGCATCGCCATGGGCCACGACCCGAGCCGGGTCCGGGCCGGTGATCTGGCTCAGGGCCGCGTGTGGTCGGTGGACGTCGACACCGATCTGAGCACCGTCCTCGACGTCATGGAACAGAACCAGATCAAGCGCATGCCGGTGCTCAATATGCGCAAGGGCAACCAGCTGGTCGGCATGATCTGTGAATCCGACCTGGCCAAGAACATCGACGACAAGCAGCTGGCCGAATTCATCACTGCCATCGCGATCCCGCACTGACCCCGGAAGCGTCCCGGTTCGCAGCGGATTCACAGCCACAGGCCGGAGAATTGCCGCGTGCAACCGGGACGCATTCTTGTCATCGAAGACGCCGAGGCCATTCGGGCCGCGGTGGGAGCCGGTCTGTCCGCCGGCGGGCACGAAGTGCTCACCCGCGCGGACGGCCGCCTGCTGGAACAGGACCTGGCCCAGTTCCGGCCCGATGTGGTCGTCCTCGACGTGATGCTGCCCGGCCGCGACGGTTTCGCCCTGCTGGAATCGGTGCGGGCGCGCTCGGCGGCGGGCGTGGTCATGCTCACCGCCCGCGACGGCGTCGAGGACCGGGTACGCGGGCTGCGCGCCGGATCCGACGACTACGTGGTGAAGCCGTTCGACCTCATCGAATTGGTGGCGCGGGTGGACGCGCTGCTGCGGCGGATGGGAAAACTCCAGAGCCGCATCATGATCGGCGACCTCGAGGTGGATGTGGACGCCGGGAGCGCGCGGCGGGCCGGGAGCGAACTCACCCTCACCGCCACCGAGTTCAAGCTGCTGGCGTACCTGGCCGCACAGCGGGACCGGGTGGTCACCAAGACCCAGATCCTCACCGCCGTCTGGGGATACGAGGACTACGACCCCAATCTGGTCGAGGTGCACGTGAGCGCGCTGCGCCGCAAGCTCGAGGAACACGGTGAACGGGTGGTGCACACCGTGCGCGGGCTCGGCTACACGCTGCGGGTGCCGCGGTGAGAACGGTCTCGCTGCGTGTCCGCGTAACCCTCACGGCCGCACTGGTTTCCGGCATCGTGCTGGTCCTGGTCGCGTTGAGCGTGCACACGCTGTTCGGGCTGGTGGTGACCCGCAGCGAGAACACGGTGCTCACCGACCGCGCCCAGCTGGCCAGACAGCTCGCGCAGGAGGGGGTTTCGCCGGAGAACCTGATCGCCCGGGTCGACACGCATTCGGTGCGGGTCCGGCTGGTGCTGCCCGACGGGCACACCTACGGCAGCCTCGACCACCGGCTCGCGGAGGACAGCACCACCAAGACCCGCGTCATCAAACTCGCCGGGCCGGGCACCCTCAACGACGGCCGGCTCATCCTCCAGGTGGACACCCCACTGATCGCCCGGGTGCAGTCCCGGCTGGGATTTCTGCTGATCCTGGCCACCACCGGCGCCATCGCGGTGATCTCCCTCGGACTCTGGTTCGGGGTGCGGCGGGCGCTCGCGCCGCTGGACGCCATGACGCGGCTGGCCCGCGATATCGCACACGGGCACCTCGGCCGCCGTCTCGAACCCTCCCGCACCGACACCGAATTGGGCCGCACCGCAGCCGCTTTCGACGAGATGCTGGACGCGCTGGAGGGCGCGCTGCGCAATACCGCCGCCGCCGAGGCTCGTGCCCGCGCCTCCGAACAGCGCATCCGGGTGTTCGTCGGCGACGCCGCGCACGAACTGCGCACCCCCATCACCGGCGTGCGCTCGCTGGCCGAGGCCGTGTTCCAGCAGCCCGCGGACACCGATCCCGAGGACCGGCAGCGCATGCTGCTGCTCCTGGTCCGCGAGACGCAGCGGGCGGGCCGCCTGGTCGACGACCTGCTGGACCTGGCCCGTATCGACGCCGGCCTGCACCTGCGGCTCGAACCGGTCGACCTGCACACGCTGACCGCCACGCACCTGGATCGCATGCGAATGCTGCACCCGCACACCGAATTCCGGCTCACCGGTGCGGCCGTCACCGTGCCCGCGGATCCCGAGCGGATCACTCAGATCCTCACCAACCTGTTCACCAATGCCTGCCAGGCCATGAAGGACCACGGCAGCGTGACCGTCGACCTGCGCGAGCACGACGGCGTCGTGGACCTCGTCGTCACCGACTCCGGCCCCGGCATTCCGGCCACGGATCGCGAACGGATCTTCGACCGGCTGGTCCGTCTCGACTCCGCCCGCGACACTCGCCCCGACGGCTCCGGCCTGGGCCTGGCCATCGCGCGCGGCCTGGCCCGCGCCCACGGCGGCGACCTGACCTGCGCCGACCCCACACCTGGCGCAACCGGAGCGGTCTTCGTCCTCCGGCTGCCGCGCGGTGCCGGACCGACTCACCCGTCATTGCCCGAACGCGCCTGAAGATCACCGCCTGAGCGCGGCTGAAGATCACCTGAAGATGGCCGGCCGATTCAGGCCGCCTTCAGCTTGCCGGGGCAGATTCGGTGGGGAACCGAACCCACGAACCTGGAGTGAGAATGAAACGCACCCTTGCCGCGGTCCTCGCCGGGGCCGCCGGAGCGGCCGCCATCGCCCTGGCCGTGCCCGGCACCGCCTCCGCCGACACCCCGCAGTGCGGCCCCCAGGCCGCCGCCGCGGCCCACGCGGACGCCGCCCCCAAGGTGGCCGCCTACCTGGCGCAGCACCCGGACGTGGCCGCCGAGATCGCCAAGGTGAAGGCCCTGCCCAAGGACCAGCGCCGCGCCGAACTGAAGGCGTGGCGTCAGGCCAACCCGCAGGAGGCGCAGGACCTGAAGGCGGCCCGCCAGGCCGTCATCGACTATCACCAGGCCTGCGGCCGGCACAAGTAAGCCCGCACCACCGCGCATCCATGTCCCGCGAGCGCCCGCCACCGAGCCTCATCCCTCGCCTGCTCGGCCGCCGGGCGACTGCCCTCGCGAGTCGTGAGGCGCGGGCCCTGACCGGAGGGCGCCGATCCCTGGGATCGGCACCCTCCGGTCGCGTTTCGGGAGTTCCGCGGGGCGGCAGCCTGTCTCACACCGGGCGGCTACTGGACGTCGAGGTGGAAGGGATGTCGCCATCACCGGGCCCGCTTCGGATGCGGCCGCATCGCGGGCCGTTGATGCGCGGCAGGCCGGGCGGCAACGCCAGCACATCGATGGGCCGTGGCGGTGTGCTGGGCTGTTCCCCGCCCGAACCCGTACCCATCCCCCGCCGCCCTCCACGATGTGGTCTCGATTTTCATCGACGACCATGAAGCGTGCGGCCGGCACGAATAGGCGACCACCGAGTGCTGGCCCGGTCGAAATGTACTGAACCCGTCCGCGTTTCAGCAACGCCGCCCGATCGGTCAGGCGCGGCCCAGGTCGAACTTCCCCGTCCTGACCGCGCCGACGAAAGCATCCCACTGACCGGCGGTGAAAACGTGCGCCGGCCCGGCGGGATTCTTCGAGTCACGGACACCGACCCTGCCCCCGGCAAGGAATGCGGCCTCGACGCACTCCTTGCCGCCGCCCGACTTGCTGCTCTTGAACCAAAGCGCTTCGCGTAGTTCGTCGTTCACAGATACTCCCTTACTGCCTCACGCACCAGTTGCCTGCTGCTCATCTCGTCCAACGCTGCTCGCTGGAGAGTCCGGAAGGCGGATGCGTAGCTTTCGACGATGTCCGACTTCTCCGTGTACATGTCCGTCGAGAACCCCTCTCCGTACACAGTCGGCGGCTCGGCCGGATCGCCTCGATTGTCGAGCTTCGACTCGAGGATCACGAATGGACCGGTCTGACGACCCGTCGGCATTCCCGCGGAGAACGGGAGGACCCGGACGGAGACGTTGGGCCGGGTGCTGGCTGTGGCGAGATACTCAAGCTGGTTTGCCATTACCTTCGGCCCTCCAATGACTCTGCGCAAGACAGTTTCCCCGAGAATGACAGTGAACTGGATCGGGTTGACGTCACGGGTGATCGCGCGCTGCCGTCGGGCCTTCAACTCGAGTCTGCCGGCGAGCTTGCCCTCGTCGTCATCGGGATACGCGTCGCTGGTCAGGACCCGCGCGTAGGGGCGAGTCTGGAGCAGGCCGGGGACGAGGTCCGGCTGGAAGGACGTCACGATGCGGGCGTTGTATTCCATATCGACATACAGCCGGAAGTCTTCGGGGATAACCGAACCGAACTCGTGATACCAGCTCTTGACCGCCGCTTGCTGCGCCATCGCTCGTAGGGTGACCGCCCAGTGGTCGTCGACCTCGTACAGACTGATCAGCTTGTCGAGGTCGTGTATGCGAATCTTGGCCGTTTCACCGACCTCGATCCGCTGGAGAGTGCTTGTGCCCCACTCCATGACCTTCGCCGCCTGACTCAGCGTCAACTTCGCCGCCTCCCGCGCTTCGCGCAGGTACCGCCCCAGCTGGCGGCGTGTGAGGGTACTCGTGTTCTCGGGCATGGGTTTTCCCGTTCTGATGCCGTCGCAGTTCCCAGATTTCGCGGGCCTTGATTTCAGGATCGAGAAAATCGTCCCACCGACTTCGGGACGCGCGCTGGGGAAACAGGAAACTCGATCTGGTTTTCCAGTTTTCAGTTTTCATGCCGCAGGAACAGGGGTGAGCTTCGACGTAGACCACCCCGCTGCCGAGAGGACTCAGATGGTCATCTACCCGCCAACAGTCGAAGGATGGGTCGCGGACGGTTGCCACAACAGCCGCATCTGGCCCGTCAGTCGCCAACGTGCCGAAGGGATCCTGACAATCCACGGCACCTGCGAGCCGCCGTGTCCGCGCGCGGCGAGCGCCCGCAAGTATCTGGAGGAGGTGCGAGCCGATGCCCACATGCGCAGGCATGACCGGTGAGAGTCCAGTGGAGCGGCAGGCATGGCTGTACCGGGAGCTCTACGGTCTGCCCTGTCGGGTGTCCGGTGCCCAAATCACCCTGTCCGCCAGCGATGTCTGCGCGATCGAGGCGCCGTGCGCCCTGGCGGCGCTGATCGACGATGAGCTGTTCTGGAGCAAGAAGGTCACGCCGATCCTGAACGCCGGCACCGGCAGCCCCACCTTGATCCTCCTGGCCGCTCCCACCCCAGTCGACCCGACCCCCTGTGCCGCCACCCTCCGCCGCCGCGCGCAGTGCGAGTTCCTTCCGCCGGGAAGACAAATCACCCTCCCCGCTCCCCGCCCATCCACGACCTCACCCACCCTTCCCACTCCCCGCCCATCCGGGGCCACACCCACCCTCCCGGCTTCCCTCCCATCCGGGGCCATACCCGTCCTCCCCGAGCCCCTCCCATCCGTAACCTCGCCCACCCTCCCGGCTCCCTTCCCATCCGGGGCGACACCCGCCCTCCCCGCGCCCCTCGCTCCCGCCGACTCAGATCCTCACTGGTTCAGGTACCCCCAGTGCGAGACCCTCCAGCCCCTCACCGCGGTCCTGCGAGCGATCCGCATCGTCCTCCGCGATCTCCCTCGCACCTACCCCACCTAGCCAAGGGAGCACCCCATGATCACCGAGATCGTCACCACCACAGCCACTCTCATCTCTGTCGCCTGGTACCTCACCCAGGCCGCCCGCCGGAAACTCCCCCACACCCCGCACCACCACTCGGTCGCCGCGATCCAAGCCCGCCTCGAAGGCGAGAAGCGCATAGCCGCAGCCTCCAAACATGAGGCCGCCCGCTTGACGACCGCACTGACCTGCTGAACGCCGCACCCAAGCTACCTGCGGCTCAGTGAGTTTCATTTGCGCGATGACCTGAACGGTGTGGTTTGATACCGGAGTGATGTTGATGGCGCAGTCGTGGTGGTGGCCGGAGTTCCGGCGGCCCTGACCTGCGCATGCGTATCGGCCGCCGCGTGCGGCAGCCGATACGTCATCCCCACCCGGCTGGTGCACCGGCGGCCTCGAATCGAAAGGATCGAGGCCCATGTCCCTCGAGGAAGTCCGCCACCGAATCGACGAAATCGACGCCCGAATCGTCGAGCTCCTGGGCGCCCGCCAACAACTGGTCCTCCGCGCCGCAACCTTCAAACGCAACGAACACGAGGTCCGCGCCCCAGCCCGCCGAACCCAAATGATGATCCGCCTGCACGACCTGGCCATCCAGCACGCAGTGGAACCAACCCTGGTCGAGCAGGTCTACACAACCCTGATCGACGGCTTCATCGAGCTGGAACAACACCAACACCGCATCCTCACCGAGTCAGAACACCCATGACCTCCGCACGAACTCGTACAACCGACAGAGGCGGGCCCTGGTCAACCGTCGTAGTTGAAACCGAGTCAGGGCTGTGTCCTGCGTCACGTGGTGTTATCCCACAGCCGTGGGCGGTGTCCCGTTGGCATGCCCGAACACAACAACATTCGCCCCACTGTGACGACCGCGATCGAGCCCGGTGAACTGACCGGAGACTACGTCCTCGATACCGCCCACACTCGGATCGGGTTCATCGCCCGGCACACGATGTCCACCCGGGTGCGCGGGAGCTTCGGCGAGTTCGAGGGCAGCGCGCACCTGGACGGCGACCGCCGGTCGAAGTCGAACGCCCAGCTCACGATTCGGGCGCAGAGCCTCGACACCCGCAACAAGCGGCGCGACGATCTGGTGGCGAAGAAGTTCCTCGGCGCCGACGATCACCCGACGATCACCTTCACGCTGACCCGGGTGGAGCAGACCGGCGAGACAACCCTCAGGGCCACCGGCGAACTGACGATCCGCGGCGTCACCGCACCGGTCACCGTGGACTTCGAATCGATTGTCGCGGAAGGAGATGCGCGCGGCGCGGTCCGGCTCGGCCTGACCGGCAGCACCATTGTCAACCGCAAGGACTGGGGCGTGCACTGGAGGGCGGCCGCCGGCATGGTCAGCCCGAAGGTCACGCTGGAGTTCGATGTGGTCGCGGTGCGCCGGTCCTGAGCAGCGAAAATGCCTGTCCGCCAGAGCAAGACAAGGAGGAAGTGAATGACGGCCGATAGGGTGCCACGGCGTGAACGCCGGCGGTGGTGGGTATTCGTGGCGGTGCCGGTCCTGCTGATGATCGGCATGGCGGCGCCCGCCCGGGCCGACCAGGGCGCGGACCCGCCGCCCGGCGAATGGCTGTATGCCGACACCCCGTCGGCGCGGTTCCATTATCGGAAAGCGGGCGAAGGACCGCCGGTCATCCTGCTGCCGGGCGGGACCCTGTGGTCCTACACCTACCGCGACATCATCCCGGCGCTCGCCGCCGACCACACCGTCTATGCCGTCGATCCGCCCGGCACCGGGTACACCACACTGCACGATCCCGACTTCGGATACGACGTGCACGCCATGACGGATGCGTTGCGCCAGTTCGTATCCGCAATCGGGTTGACGAAAGCATCCATCCTGGCGCATTCGCTGAACGGTTCCGTCGCAGTGGATTTCGCGGCACGGTATCCGGAACAGGTGGATCGGCTGGCACTGCTCGCGCCACTGGTCCTCGACACCCGGCTCAACGCGAGTATGCAACTGATGCGGCAGCCGGTCATCGGCGAACTGGCCACGTCGGTGATGACCAGGGGCATCTATCGAGCGAGCCTGCGAGACGCGTACGCGCACCCCGAGGTACTCACCGAGGACCTGACCGACACGTACTGGGCCCCTCTCAGCCGTCCGGAGAATCGGACCGCCATGTGGAAGCAGCCCCGGCATCTCGATCTGGCGGCCGTGCAGCGGGAGGCGAGCGACGTCCGCGCGGACACGCTGATCCTGTGGGGTGAGAACGACCATGTCGTCGACCCGTCCCAGGCCCGGCCGCTCGCGCGCCTGATCCCGACGTCGAGGCTGCGGATCGTCTCCGGCGCCGGGCACAATCTCCACGAGGACGATCCGGCCACGATCACCGCCGAACTCACCGCCTTCTTCGGCCCGCATTAGCCTCCGGCCGAGAATGAGGCTCGAGGTGATGTGTGTCGTGCGGTGTTATGTCATGGGAGTGGCCGGTGTCCTATGGGCATGAATGATCACAGCGGCACCACCGACCACGCCGAGCGGTTCACCTTGCTGCGACCGCTGCTGTTCACGATCGCCTACGAAATCCTGGGCTCCGCAACCGAATCCGATGATGTGCTCCAGGACAGCTACCTGCGGTGGTCTCGGGTGGATCTCACGATCGTGCGGGATACCAAATCGTATCTGGCACAACTGGTGACCAGACAGGCCCTCAATGCGGCACGAGCCGGTTCCCGCCGCCGCGAGGAATACGTCGGCCCGTGGCTACCCGAGCCGCTGCTGATCAGCGAACAGGATGCGGCGGCCGATATGGTGCTCGCCGAATCGGTATCGATGGGGATGCTCGTGCTGCTCGAGACGCTCACCCCCGATGAGCGCGCGATCTTCGTTCTGCACGAGGTATTCGGCTTCGCCTACGACGAAATAGGCTCGGCGATAGGCAAATCCGCGACCGCGGTACGCCAGATGGCCTACCGTGCGCGTGCCCACATCCAAGCACGGCGCAACCGATTCGGGCCCGTCGACTCCGCCCGGACCGCCGATCTCACCGAACGGTTCCTGACCGCGGCGGCCACCGGCGACCTGTCCGGACTGCTGGCGCTGCTCGCACCCGATGTCGCCTTCACCACCGACAGCGGAGGCAAAGTCACCGCGGCGAGCCAGCGAGCCCTCGGAGCGCAGGATGTTGCCACCATTGTGATCGATGTCTTCCGCATGATCGGGCGGGTGCCCGGCCTGCGACTCGAGTCGGTGACCTACAACCACACCCCCGCGATCGCCATCTACGACGGCGATCGCCAGGAAGCCGCCTGCCTGATCGAGAGCGCCGAAGGCAAGATCTCCAACCTCTACATCATCCGAAACCCCGACAAACTCGCGACCCTCACAGTCCCGCGCACCATCACGCGCAACGACCCTGACGCCGGTCTCGAGTAGCCGCTACCCGAATGGTCCGAGGCGGCCCAGCGCGGACCTGCGGAAGATCAATGGGTGAGCGTCGCTCGGCCGCCGGCGCACGCTTGCGCCGAGTCCGGGGCGATCGCGGGAGTGTGGACACGATGTCGGCTACACCGATGACTTTCGGGTGAATCCATCGTCGATACCTCTGGGTAAACCGACAGACAGGAGTCCAGCTATGACGAGACCGTTGGGCATGACCTCGGTGCGGGCGAACGGTGTGGATCTCGGCATCGAAAGCTTCGGCCGCGAGGACGATCCGCTGGTCCTGCTGGCCGGCGGCACAACGATGTTGTCCTGGCCCGACGCGCTGTGCGAGCGGCTCGCGTCGGGCGGGCGGCGCGTGGTCCGCTACGACCTGCGCGACTCCGGCGCGTCGACGACCCTCGACCCGGAGAATCCGGCCTACGATCTGCGGGATCTCGTCGCTGACGCGGCCGCGCTGGTCGAGGTGCTCGGTGCCGGAACCGCCCATCTCGGTGGCGTCGGCGTCGGCGGCATGGTCGCTCAGGTCGCCGCATTGGACCACCCGGACGTGTTCTCCGCACTGACCCTCGTCGGCACCCGGCCGGTGGCGCCGGGCCCGGCCGACGCGGACCTGCCCGACCACGACCTCGCGGTGATGGGCGCGCTGTTCTCCCGCCCGCTGCCGGACTGGACCGACCGGGACGCTGTCGCGGCGTTCGCCGCCTCGGGAGCCGAGCCGATGGGCAACGATCCGGAGGACGCGCGGTCGACGGCGGCCCGAATCTGGGGCCGGACGCCATCGAGCGATCCCGCGGTGCACCAGGCGAACCAGCTCGGGATGGTGTTCTCCCGGATCGACTGCGCCCCGCGCTGGCGGGACCGACTCGGCGAACTCGACATACCCACGCTCGTGGTGCACGGTCGCGCCGACCCGTTCTTCCCGGTCGGCAACGGCGAGATCCTCGCCGCCGAAATCCCCGGGGCGCGACTGCTCGTCCTCGACGACATGGGTACCGCTCTGCGCCGCACCGCAGCCGACCAGGTCGCTGCCGCCATGCTCGCCCTCTAACCGCCCGGCCGGGAGGCATCCCGAGCCGGCGGCACGTACCAAACGCCGTGCAGCGTGCGTTCAATCCGAGCTGGTACCTGCTCGGAGCCGGGGCGGTTTGCCGAGGCGCGCCAAGATGACACCGCGGCGCGCTGTTCGGGTCGGTGATGTCCGGTCGGTGCGTCGGCTTCCGCGCGGAACGCGAAGATGGCTTCGCCCATGTTCTCCTCGAAGTTGAGGTCTTCGCTGGGTTCGACGATCACGATGTTGTCCCTGGGCGAGTCGTAAATGAACTGGCCCTGACCGACGCTTAAGGCTTCCGTGGCCGGTCGGGGTGCTCCCAGCTCGAGCCATCTCCGGCGTGTTCGTATCAGCTTTGGAGCGCCGCGCGGGATGGTCTGCATGGAGGGGCTGAAGTCGCGGTACAGGCTGTCGGATTTGCGGCACTGGCCGCCACTGCCCGATCGGGCGGTGGCGGCCAGTGCAATGCAGGGACGATCAGTAGCTGATCAGTTCCTTGTAGCGCAGGAACTCCTCAAAGGAGATCTGCCCATCCTCGGAGACGCGGTCTTGCTGAAGATGGCGCCCGATGATGTCCCCCGCGTTCCGACCCTGGGCCATTCCCCAGTTCATTGCTTCATCGAAGGAGATGAAGCCGTCGTGATCTGCGTCGATCTGGTCGAATTCACGCCGGGTGACGTTGATCTGCTGCTGGTCCATGCTCGTCTCCTTTACCGGTTGGTTACCGCTGAACAGTCACACCTTCGGTCGTTGTCGAGCCAGCGAATAGCGTACGCGGAAAGTTTGCTGATATGCCAGGATTGGCGAGAAATCGAAACGAACCGAACCACGGGGGCTCGACGTCTCCACAGCACGAGGTGAAGCCCCACCGCGGCAGGGGCCACCTGACCCCGATCAGTCGTTCGGAAAACAACGTTCTCGACATCGGACCCGCACGGGCCGAGGCCCTGATCGTGACTCGTAGACAGGTTCCCCGCCTGCGACCGAACCTGCGACGACCCGGACATGGGTGTGCCCGCAGGCACTCTGGGCATCAGGCACGGGTGGATTCCGCCATCGCGCGCCCGCCGGGCTCGTGGCCGCGGCGGGCGTCGAGCCCGCGTGGAGTGTGCCCGCACCCACGCCGTGCATCCGCTGATGCGGCGGACCGCGCTGTCCGGACCGGCCGGTGCGCGAGGATCAGCAGCGCCGACGGAGGCCGCGTCAGTGCCCGAACTTCTCCTTCGCGGCCGGGGTAACCGGGGTGAAGAAGTTGACGAGATTGCCGTCGGGGTCGCGGACGAGCAGGGAGCGGTTGCCCCACGGCATCGTGGTGGGCCGCTTGACGACGTCGGTGACCAGGTCGGTGAGGTTCGCGAACACCTGGTCTACGTCGTCGACCAAGAACTCGAGGATCACGCTGCGATTGTCGGCAGCGGAAGTGGCGCCCGGTGTGAACATTTCGATGGTGCGGGTGCCCGACAGGGCGATAGTGGCGCGGGAGGTCCGGAGTTCCGCGAAATCGTCGGTGGGCCACGCGGCGGTGAGTCCGGTCGCCTTCTCGTAGAACTCGGCCAGGCGTGCCACGTTCGCGGTGATGATCCGGATCGAGATGAACTCCATGATGTGTTCCCTTTGTCTCGCTGAGCAGGTGCTTTCCCGAGGCTAGAACTAATAGAGGACAGAATCGGTCCAGTATTCGCGCTAGCGTGGGCACTGTGAACAGACCGACAGTCCGGGTGCTCGCCCTACTCGAATTGCTGCAGTCGGGCGGCACCCGGACGATGGCGGAGCTGGCCGACCAGCTCGGCGTCGACACGCGGACTGTGCGCCGATACATCGCTCACTTGATCGACCTCGAGGTGCCCGTCGAATCGGTGCGTGGACGGTACGGCGGCTACCGTCTCGGCACCGGTTACCGCCTGCCGCCGCTCATGTTCAGCGACGACGAGGCACTGGCCGTGCTCATGGGATTGATTGCCCTGCAACGCACCGGATCGGCGGCGACCGCCACAGCCGGCGACACTGCCGCGGCCAAGATCCGGCGAGTACTACCGACACGCCTCGCCAACCGGCTCGCCGCCGTCGTCGAGTCGCTGTCCTTCACCGAACCTGCCGGCACTTCCGCCACCCCCGATGCCTCGACGCTGCTCGCTGTCACAGATGCCATCCGCCACCACCGCCCTCTGGCCATCCGATACACCGACCGCCAAGACCGCCACACTCAACGCGTCTTTCACGCACGCGCGGTCGTCGTGCACAGCGGCCACTGGTACGTGACGGGCACCGACCCCGGCGCCGGGCAGGACCGGACACTACGGCTCGACCGCATCATCGATGCCAGAATCCTGCCTGGATCATTCGAACCCGTCGAGGACCCCGATCCGGCGCAATCCCTGCTCGCCGGATTCGCCACCGCCGCTTACCGATACAACGTGGCCCTGCGCATCCACGCAACGATCGACCAGATCCGCCACAAACTTCCCGCCGGCATCGCCACCATGACAGACGACGACCCGACACCGGACTCGAACCCATCCGACGAACGCTGGCATCGAGTCGTCATCCACTCCGAACGGCTCGACTGGATCCCGCCGATATTGGCCACACTCGACCGTCCGTTCACCATCGAGCAGCCTGCCGAACTCCGTACGCTCGTTACAGAATTCGCAGACCGCTTCACCGCCCGCGCCCACCAGGCCTGACAACCGCCCGCCCTCCGCAACTCGCCCCTCATCCTCCGTCCTGCACATCGCCGTCGGCCACGATGATCTTGGTGCGCCGGCGTCGCGTACTTGTCGCAAGCTCCGTCAACGAGGGAATCAGTGAACGCCGGATGTTGCTCTGGACCAGGCGGAAAGCGCGGACCCTCGGAAGGTCAAATGTCCGAGTCGATCTGACACTGTTCGAGCACTAGCTGATGCCGAGATGCGAAAGGCGGTGCAATCTCGCGCCTTCGGCTGCAAACACTCGTACTTCGCCAATTCCTCAGCGATCGTGCGAGGTTAGACCGTCGACCTCAGCATCGACACCCGCGCACAATCCTGCCGCAGGACGCTCTCCGGTCAGCGGACCACCTGGACTTCGCCCACCACAAAATGAACAGCAAGACGTTCGCACAGTGCGGCCAGCGTGGTTTCGTCGATACGCGGACCGTTGTCCCAGGAGTCGATGTCGAACCAGGACACCGTGTCCGGAGTTCCGGCGGGGCGGACGAACACGTGCTGATGGAAGTGCGCGACACTTCGGCCGGTGATCGCGGAGAACACGAACTCTGGGGACAGCTCGCTGCGCAGCGCGTGGGCGGCCCGGCGGATCGCCCACCCGATCGCGGCCCCCTCGACATCGCTCAGATCGGCCAAAGTCGGTACATGACGCAGGGTTTCGACGAACAAATAGCCGGGCATCGGCGAACCCTCGGACAGCGGGCGGTGCGTCACCACCACCAAATCATCCGCATAGATCACTGGGCCGACCAAACGGCCGATGCCACGATGCTTGTCACAGATCAGACACTCGCTCCCCACTCCCGCGACAGTACCCAAGAACCGGAGTACCGGGAGTGTCGGATTATCGGTGCCAGAACGATATTCAGGCCGATTCCGGGGCGACGGGATCATGGCGCGGGGTGGCGCGAGATGTGGTGGTTATCAGGCGAACTCGATGATGGTGCCGTTCTCGATCGAAACCCTTGCGGCCTCGAAGAGCAGGACCCAGGTCTCCAACTCCCGGTGTAGCGAGAGCGAATCGCCGTCGGAGATCCACCTCCCGGTAAATGCGGTCGATCTCGCCACAGGCTCATTCATACCGCAGAGAGCAGGGACCGATGCGAGGCGGCGCGGGCTGAGCGGCGCGTCGGGGAGATGACGGGGCTTGGATCTATGCTGGAGCGATGGGGTCGGTCAAGCAGGTCCAGGTCACCTTCGATTGTGCGGAACCTGAACGGGTCGCTCGGTTCTGGTGCGAGGTGTTGGGGTATGTCGTGCCGCCTCCGCCGGCCGGGTTCGGCAGCTGGGGTGAGTTCGATCGCGCGTTGCCGGCTGAGCGGCAAGGTTCGGCGTTCGCGTGCGTCGATCCCTCGGGTGCAGGTCCTCGACTGTTCTTTCAGCGAGTGCCCGAAGGCAAAGTGGTCAAGAACAGGGTGCATCTCGATGTTCGGGTCGGAACCGGGCTCGTGGGGGAAGAGCGGCTGGCCGCGCTCGAGGCCGAAGGTGCGCGATTGGTTGCGCTCGGTGCGGTACGGGTGCGGCTACTGACCGCCGATGGCTTCAACGAATCGTGCCTCGTGATGCAGGACGTCGAGGGCAACGAGTTCTGTCTCGACTGACCGGCCGTGCACTGAGCCCTCGCGCTCGGTCACGGCGGGTGGGCGCACACCGAGTCGACTGAATGCGCACGAAACGACGAGAAGAACCGGAGCCGTACCACCTGCTCACGAAGAACGGCCGGGCATGACCAAGCATCGTCGGCCACGGCATCATCGCCTCCGTCTGTCACGGCCACTGCGGCCTGCTCGACACCGAACTCTCCTACGGCTCCTACCGTGTAGCCGGGCTGCCGTTCGTCTCCTACGCGGTAGTCGACCGCAACCTCGTCACCGGCCAGAACCCCGGTTCAGCCAAGGAGACGGCGAAGAAGATCGCCGCCCTCTGGTGAGCGCGGCGAACCTCACCCAGTAGGGACGCACGGCGACGTCGTCAGTGCGAACGATCGACGCGGGCGAGGCCGTGCTGATGGGCGTAGACGACCGCGTGGATGCGGTCGCGCACACCGAGTTTGGCGAGGACTCGGGAGACGTGGGTCTTGACCGTCTCCTCACCGACGCCCAGGGCCGCGGCGATCTCGCTGTTACTACGGGCATCGGCGACCAACAGGAGAACCTCACGCTCGCGGGCGGTGAGCTGGGCCAGCTCCGGCGGTTCCACCGGTGGGGCGATACCTGTTAGCAGCCGGGTGGCCAGTCGGCGCGTCATGGACGGGTCGATGACGGCGTCTCCGCGCACCGCCACGCGGATGGCGGCCACGAGTTCTTCTGGCGGAAGGCTTTTCAGTAGAAACCCGCTGGCACCGGCCGACAGCGCGCGGTGCAGGTTGGCCTCGCTGTCGTAGGTGGTGAGCACCAGGACCCGGGTGCGGCCCGCCGCGACGATAGCGGCGGTGGCGGCCAGGCCGTCCAGTTTCGGCATGCGCACGTCCAGGATCGCCACGTCGGGGTGGGTGCGGGCGGCCGCCTCGATGGCGGCGCGGCCGTCGCCGACCTCGGCCACACACTCCAGGTCGGGGTGCGCGTCCACCACCGCGCGCAGGCCCGAACGGAACACCGTGTGATCGTCGGCGATCAGGATGGTGATGCTCATGCGGCTCCGATCGGCACGGAAACCCGGATGACCCAGCGGGTTCCGGACGGGTCGGCACCGTAGGCGACGGTGCCGTCGAACAGTTCGACCCGGCGGCGGATTCCGTCCAGGCCGCGATGCACTCCAGCAGTGGTCTCCAGGGCCGCAATGGGATTGGTCTCGCACAGCTCCACCGCGCCCGGGAGATAACCGATCTCCAGCGCGGCCGGATCACGGCCGTGCCGCAGGGCATTGGTCAGCAGTTCCTGGACGACCCGGTAGAGCATGACGTCCAGCGACTCCGGCAGCAACGGCGGCTCGCCCGAAACCGTCACGTGCACAGTCAATCCGGCGTCCCGCACCCGGCACAGCAGGTCCTCGATATCGGCCAGCCCGGGCTGCCGCTCCCCCTCGTCGTCGCGGCCGTGCAGCAGATCCAGCTGTCGGCGCAGATCCACCATCGCGGCCCGGCTGCTCGACTCCACCGCCTTCACCGACCGCGCCGCCGCCTCGGTATCGGTGCGGGACAACGCCATTCGCGCCACCCCGGCATGAATCCCGATGGCGCTCACATGATGCGAGATCACGTCGTGCAGATCCCGGGCGATCGCCTCGCGCTCATCGGCCAGCGCCCGATCCAGCGCCGCCCGCTGCTCCTGCTGCCGCAGCCGCTCCCGCTGCTCCAACTCCGCGATATAGGCCCCGCGCGCCGCGGTGTACCGGCCCACCAGCCACGGCACCACACCCGCGCCCAGCGCGAAACTCACCATCCGGATCGGATTGTTCGTCCCCGGAAGGGCCGCCACCACATTCACCGTCAACGAGCCGCCCGCCAGCATCAACATCGTCAGCACCGAGGCGAGCCCGCTCAACCACGCGCCCGCCTGATACCCCGCCACCAGGAACCCGACATCGAAAACCCTTGCGGTGATGCCGTAATGGTGCGCGAACAACGCCACCGACACCTTCACCACCACCTGCGCCACCGCGACCGCGGCCGCCGTCGACGCCGGAGCCGCCAGCGCCAGATCCGCGGCCACCGTCGCCACCGTGAGAATCGTGGCCAGCACCGGCGCCAGCCCGAAGGCCCCGCACATCACCATCTGGGCGCCGTCCAGGATCGCCGCCGCGGCGGCCACCAACAGCGACTGCCGAGCCAGCGACCTGGTCACATCCATGGCCGCACGCTACCCCGGAGACCGGCCATCCCCCGTGTGGGGGACGCGGAATCCCCCATCGGCGCGACGATTCGCGCACGCCGCCGAACTAGCGTCGAACCCATGCCAGCAACCCGACCGCCCCGCCGAGGAGCACGCCCGTGAATGCCGACCTGTTCATCTACGCCCTGCCGGCGTTCGCGTTGCTCATGGTGATCGAATGGATCGACAACCGGCGCGACCCCGACCGCCCGGCCAACGGCATCGACCGCCGCGACACCACCTCCAACATCGCCACCTTCGTTCTCGGCCGCGTCGCCAAACCGCTTCTGGCGCAGGTGATCCCGTTCTCCGGCGTGGTGCTGGCGGCGCATTTCACCCCACTGCACCTGTCACCGGAGCACTGGTGGGTGTGGGTGCTGGGCCTGATCGTCACCGATTTCTGCTACTACTGGGCGCATCGCGCCGACCATCGGGTGCGGCTGCTGTGGACCTCGCACAGCGTCCACCACTCCAGCCGGTTCTTCAACTTCTCCACCGCCATCCGGCTGCCCTGGGCGCACCCGGCCGCCAATATCGTGCGCGGCCTGTGCTGGGTCCCAGCGGCGCTGCTCGGCTTCCCGGCCTGGATGGTGTTCGCCCTGCAGTCGCTGGGCCTGCTCTACCAGTTCCCCATCCACACCCAGCGCGTCAAAACCCTGTGGCGGCCCCTGGAATTCGTGTTCAACACCCCGGCCCACCACCGCGTCCACCACGGCTCCAACCAGCCGTACCTGGACACCAATTACGGCGGGATCCTCATCCTCTGGGATCGCCTGTTCGGCAGCTTCGCGGCGGAAACCGAACCGATTCGCTACGGGTTGACCAAGGACATCAATACCGACAATCCGATCAAGGTCAATTACACCGAGTTGGTGGATCTCGTCCGTGATGTCCGGACTGCCCGTACCTGGCGCGGGCGTCTGGGATATATCTTCGGCCCGCCCGGCTGGCACGAGAATGCCGCCATCCCCGACCGCGAAAAGATCACGGCCACGGTCTAGTCCAATAAGAAAAGGGCGCCCGTTCTACGACGGAGCGCCCTTTTGTTTGCTCAGCGAGTGGCTACGCCACACCCTCCGCGCGAGCCGCGTTGCCCACGGCCTCGGCGACGGCCGGGGCGACGCGCGGGTCCAGCGGGCTCGGGATGATCCGATCCACGGACAGCTCACCGGCGACCACATTGAAGATCGCGTCGGCCGCGGCCACCTTCATGCCCTCGGTGATCCGGCGAGCGCCGGCATCCAGCGCGCCCTTGAAGACGCCCGGGAAGGCCAGCACATTGTTGATCTGGTTGGGGAAGTCGCTGCGGCCGGTGGCCACGATGGCCGCGTACTTCTTGGCCACCTCGGGGTGGATCTCCGGGTTCGGGTTCGACATGGCGAACACGATGGCCTCGGGAGCCATCGACGCGATGAACGCCTCGGCGATGGTGCCCGCCGACAGGCCCAGGAACACGTCCGCGCCCGCGAGCGCCTCGGCCGGACCACCGGTGACGTTGCGCGGGTTGGTGCGCTTCGCCAGCTCGGCCTTGACCTCGTTGAGGTCGGTGCGGTCCTGGCTCACGATGCCCTTGGAGTCGAGCACGATGATGTCGGAAACGCCCGCGGCCAGCAGGATGTCGGTGCACGCGACACCGGCCGCGCCGGCGCCGGACACCACGACCTTCAGACCGGACATGTCGCGGCCCTGCACCGCGGCCGCACCCTTGAGGGCGGCCAGCACCACGATGGCGGTGCCGTGCTGGTCGTCGTGCATGACCGGGCAGTCGAGGGCCTCGATGACGCGCTTCTCGATCTCGAAGCAGCGCGGCGCGGAGATGTCCTCCAGGTTGACCGCGCCGAAGCTCGGGCGCAGGCGGATCAGGGTCTCGACGATCTCGTCGGGGTCCTTGGTGTCGAGCACCAGCGGGATGGAATCCAGGCCGGCGAACTTCTTGAACAGCGCCGCCTTGCCCTCCATCACCGGCAGCGAGGCGCGGGCGCCGATGTCGCCCAGGCCCAGCACGGCAGTGCCGTCGGACACGACCACGACCAAGCGCTCGGCCCAGGTGTAGGTCTTGGCGAGGGACTCGTCCTCGGCGATGCCGAGGCACACCTTCGCCACGCCCGGGGTGTAGGCGATGGACAGGTCGCGCTGGGTCTCCAGCGGGGAGGTGAGTTCGACCGAGAGCTTGCCGCCAAGGTGCCCGGCGAAAATTTCTTCGTTGGTGATGTCGGACAGGTTCGCCCCATTGGACGCGGGGGCCTCGGTGGCATTCACTGCTTCAGTCACGGGTGACACGATTTCACTCCTGATCGGTTCGGACTCAACCGTTGGACGGTTACCGTTCGGTAATAGCGGAATTTGTGGTTTCGGTGCTCATATACCTTTTGCCGCAGCCGCGTTCAGCGACGTCGACACCACTTCCGGGCCACTTCGTGGAAACCTCGCCACCTCATCGTGGCGACTCGTACAAAGTATTACGGCATTGCGTGAAGTGTGTCGCGGCAGCGCAGATCGTCGAGCGAGAACCGGAGGGGTGTGTCCGGGCGATACAGCCGGGGTGACCTCGTGTGAACCCGCGAGTCGGGGTTCGTGATCACCGAGTGTCCCGGGCCGGGCGGTGGCTGCGGCCGGGATCGGCCCATTCTGCCAGTCGCTGCGACGGCCTGCCAAATCGCCCCCGGGTCCGTCGCGTCGCCTCACCATCGTTGAAGGGTAAGGCAGCCGAATCACGCCGAGATGAACAGAAACTCGCTGGTCGGAGACTGAACTCGGAGAACTGTCACAACACGGTCGCGACGGCGGCTGTGAGCTGTCAAGCGGGGGTCGCATCCACGGCTGTGAGGTCCGGCCGGACCCATACCCGATCGAGTCCTCCCGAGAGCAACCGTACTCGCCAGTCACTTCCGGCTCCCGGGTGGTCCGTGCGCCGATGCATGCCGCGGGTCTCGGTGCGGGCCAGCGCCGAGTACTTGGTCCAGCGGGCCACGGCCAGCAGTGCGGCGGCTTGCCGGGCGGGCAGGCGGTCGGGACCTTTTCCGCCGAGCGCCAATTCGACACCGGGCCACATACCGTCCAGTTCACCGATGCTGTCGCGCAGGCTGCCGTCACTGCGCCAGTAGCTGCGCCGCAGCGGCAGCGTGTGCTCCTGGACCAGGCCGACCACCGCCCGCGGATCGATCCGCGCCTTGTCCCCCAGGCCCACACCGGGCACCGGGCGCGCCTTGCCGAGCTTGCGACGGTCCGTGGCGAACCCGGCCGCGCCCGCACCCGCCCACACCCCCGACGAGATGGCCCACGCGCCGTTCTGGCCGCCGAACCCGCTGACCGCGCCGGTGATGGGCTCCCGGGTGGTGACATCGCCCGCGCCGTAGAGGCCGGGAACCGTGGTCGCGCAATCGGGTCCGACCAGCCGCAACCCGCCGGTGCCGCGCACCGTCCCCTCCAGCACCGCGCACAGCGGCACCTGACCGGTCAGGCTCGGCCCGTACCGGCGCAGCTCCGCGCGCACCGCCTCCGGTAGTTCGTCCAGCGCGGCGTAGACCCGCCGTCCGTCGGCGATGGCCGCGAAAGCCTGTGCGCGCGAACCACATCCCTGCCCCCACAGCACCGCACGGGACTCGTCGTAGAGGGTCGCGAAGTGCATGACCTGGTCGGAGGCGAACACGGCGGCCACCGGGCGACCGCCCAGCAGCCGCGAATCGGCCACCGGGGCCAGCGAATACGCGTTGGAGAACTCCATGCCGGACAGTTCGGCCCCGGCCTCCGCCCCCATCAGCAGCCCGTCCCCGGTGTCCACATCGGTGCCCGCGCCCCCGGAGAGGAAGGCGCAGCCGCCGGTGGCGAGCACTACCGCGCGCGCCCGGACGGTCCAGGCGCGGAACTCGCCGGACCGAGTCACACCCGCCGCGCCCGATACGACGCCGTCACCATTGGTGATGAGCTGAAGGGCGGGATGGTGGTCGAGGATGCGCACCCCCGCGATCACCATGCTGCGCCGCAGCCGGCCCAGATACTTCGCACCGTCGAGGTAGACCCGGGCCGGGCGTTCGGCGTGTTCACCGCGGAAGCGGAAGCCACCCGTCACCAGTTGACCGATACGCCGATGGGTCTCCTCCAGCACCCGATACATCCATTCCGGATCCCCCAGCCCGCCGCCGTGCGCGAAGTTCTGCCGCACCGCGTCCTCCCGGGCCGGACCGGACGGGATGTTCCAGAGCGTGACCCCGCCGCGCGCAGTGGGGCCGCTGGCGCCGCAGCGGGCCTTGTCGGCGACCAATACCCGCGCACCCGCGGCGGCAGCAGCCAGCGCGGCCCAGGCGCCGGCCGGACCGCCTCCCAGCACCAGCACATCGGCGTCGAATTCGGTCATAACGACAAATGTTCGACCACAGTTCATGTAGTCGCAACCGTTATGCGTATCTCAATTCCACCACTGCACCCAGAGCAGATATCCAGCTACCGAAAAAACGACCGAACATCCGAAAAAAGCCGCAAAACCCCGATGCCTATCCGCATAAATTTGGGCGGCCAGCACCCCCGCCGCCGCGGCCACATGCCACGTCACAGCCGTCCATCCGGGGCCCGGGAAACCACGCCGAGCACCGATGATCGCGGTGGTGGCGACCGTGGCCGCGAGCACGAGAATGCCCCCCGCGACCATTCCGCTCAGGCCCCGGACCACCCTCATGCGGTGATCACCGGGACCCCGCTCGCTTTGCCCACGATTTCCTCGAATTGCGTTGGGTCAGTGGTGAATTCGCCGAGCCGAATGGTCTTGTTGGCGCCGTGGTAATCCGACGAGCCGGTCGTCAGCAAGCCCAGTTCC
Organism: Nocardia niigatensis NBRC 100131; assembly: GCF_000308655.1. Taxonomy (GTDB): domain Bacteria; phylum Actinomycetota; class Actinomycetes; order Mycobacteriales; family Mycobacteriaceae; genus Nocardia; species Nocardia niigatensis. Next base: position 43,815 of record NZ_BAGC01000048.1, read on the forward strand.
GCGGCCAGCCCGCGCAACACCTCACGATCCTCGGCGCTGTGGTCCGGGTGATCGAGTTCCAGACCACCCAGCCCGAACTCGGTCAGCTCCCGAATGTGGTCGAGGGCCAGCAGCCGCCCGCGCTTGCGCGCCCGGGCATGGGCCACCACGCTCACGCCACCCGCCGAGGCCACCATCTCGACCGCTCGCCGCAACGGCGTGTCGGCCTTCTCGACGTAGTACCGGCCGTGGGGAGCCAGCAGCTCCTTGAACGCGGCGTCCACCGACGGCACCACCCCGGCCCGCACCAGCGCCCGCGCCAGATGCGGACGACCCGCCGACGGACCCACCGACGCCATCACCTCCTCCGGATCGATCGGCAGACCGTCCGCGGCCATCTGCTCGGCCATCGCCCGCAGCCGCACCACCCGCTCGGCACGCAACCGCTCCCGCTCCTGCGCGAAGGATTCGTCGGCCGGATCGAACAGGTACGCCAGCAGGTGCACCGGCACCGGATAGCCGTCCTCCCCCAACCCCACACACGACATCTCCATACCCCGGATCAGCGTCAAACCCGGAGGTAGCGCGGCGGCTGCCGCAGCCCAGCCGGAGGTGGTGTCATGGTCGGTCAGAGCCACCACGTCGAGCCCGGCGGCCGCCGCGTTCGCGATCAGTTCGGCCGGGGTGTCCGTGCCGTCCGACGCGTTGGAATGGGTGTGGAGATCGATACGCACGCCGTCTATATTGCCTGCGCCGCCCACGATCGCCCGGGGGCGGGACGATTAGCATCGTCGATGTGTCCTCGATGCCCCCGCTGCCCTCCTTCCACTGGCCCGGGTGGTCCGGCGAGCGACCACACCCCGCCGAGCCGGTCCGGCACGGCACGATCGTCGACTGTGCGGTGTATGTCGACGGTCAACGGCTCTGGGATCAGTGCACCTACAAGAACGCCCTCACCGAGGTGCGCGAACGCCGCGACGGCTTCGTCTGGCTGGGACTGCTGGAACCCGGCAGGGACCTGATGGCCGACGTGGCCGAGACCTTCGGCCTGCACTCGCTGGCCGCCGAGGACGCCGTGCAGGCGCATCAGCGGCCCAAACTCGAACGCTACGACGACATCCTGTTCCTGGTGCTGCGCACCGTCCAATACCTCGAGCACGAGCTCAATAGCGTCGCCGAGATCGTGGACACCGGCGAGATCATGGTCTTCGCCGGACCGGACTTCGTCATCACCGTCCGCCACGGCGACCACAGCGGACTGGCCGGCGTGCGAAAAGCCTTGGAGGCCGAACCCAGTCAGCTGTCGCTCGGATCCAGCTCGGTGCTGCACGCGGTCGCCGACCATGTCGTGGACTCCTACATGGCGGTCACCGCCGCCATCGAGGAAGACGTCGACGCCATGGAGGAAGAGGTCTTCACCCCCGCCAACAAGCTCCAGATCGAAGCCATCTACCAGCTCAAACGCGAAGTGGTGGAACTGCGCCGGGCGGTGAAGCCGCTGCAGTTGCCATTGCAGGTGCTCACCCACGACACCACGCTGCCGCTGCCCAAGGAGATCCGCCGCTATCTGCGCGACGTCACCGACCATCACACCGCGGTCACCGAGCAGATCATCGACTTCAACGAATCCCTCAGCGCCCTCATCAATGCCGCGCTGGCCAAGGTGAGCGTCCAGCAGAACACCGACATGCGCAAGATCTCGGCGTACGCCGCCATGGCCGCCGTGCCGACCATGATCGCGGGCATCTACGGCATGAACTTCGAATTCATGCCCGAGCTCGAGGAGCACTACGCCTATCCGATCGTGATCGGCGTGATGGTGTTGCTGTGCGCGGTCCTCTACGTGAACTTCCACCGCAACAAGTGGCTGTGAGCAACGCGCACAGGTGACGTGACCACCCCGCCCCACCAGCGGCGTTGCCGAGCGTCTCGCACCGATGGCCGAATTGTTGCTATGAATTCGGCTGTGGTCATGACGAGGAATCCATCGGCACGACGTCGGATGGCTTGGTGGGCAGCGATATTCGGCCTCATGCTGGCGACCCCGGTTCCGGTGTCGGCGGACCCGGCGACCGGCTCCTACGTCGACGCCCTCGCCGATGCCGCACCGACACCGGCGCTGAACTGGACCGACTGCGAATCCGGATTCTCCTGTGCGACAGCGCGAGTGCCCCTCGACTACGCGCACCCACAGGACAGAGCCATCGATCTCGCGGTGATCAAACTCCCCGCCACCGATCCGGCCCACCGGATCGGCACCCTGTTCGTCAACTTCGGCGGCCCCGGCCGGTCCGGGGTGTCCCGGTTGCGGGAGCGTGCCCACTGGTCGTGGCTGTTCTCCGACGCCCTGCGCGCCCGCTTCGATCTGGTCTCCTGGGATACCCGCGGCGCCGCGAACAGCGCACCGGTGCACTGTTTTCCGGACGCGACCACGCAGCAGATCTTCTTCGCCACCTATCCCCCGATGCCCGGCACACCCGAGACGGAACCGCCGTTCTTCGCCGCCGCCAAGACCCTCGCGGACGCCTGCGCCGAACGGGCCGCGGATCTGCTGCCCTACCTGTCTACCGAGAACACCGCCCGGGATCTCGACCTGCTGCGCCGGGCCGTCGGCGACGACAAGCTGACCTACCACGGGATTTCGTACGGCACCTATCTGGGCGCGTTGTACGCCAACATGTTTCCCGGCCGCGTCCGCGGTCTGGTGCTGGACGGCTCGATGGACTTCCGCGGCAACGCCTCCGGAATCGACGCGCAGGCCGCCGACCTGCCCATCGACACCCGCCAGGACGTCGCGACCGGCATCGCGGCCAGCTTCGACGCCATGCTCGACGCCTGCGTGGCGGCCGGGAACTCCTGCGCCTTCTCCGCGGGCGACCCCCGCGAGAAGTGGCAGCGGATCCTCGAACGCGTACGGCGCGAACCGATCTCGTGGGACGGCAAACGCTACGACTACGGCACCGTGGTGGCCGCGGCGGGCCAGCTGGCCAATCCGGCGAGCTGGCCGCAACTCGCCGCCACCCTGCAACTTCTCTACGATCTGCGCGATACCCCGTATCTGCCGACCGATGTGCTCGCCGAGACCGCGACCCTGATGCGGCAGGTGGCCGACATCGGCTCCGGCAGTGCGGCGGGCCCGGGCGGCACCGGCGCCAACACCTACGACGACAACTACACCGAGGCCTTCCACGGCGTCCAGTGCGCCGACAGCCGGGTGCCGCGCGACGAACACCGCTACAGCGCCCTCGCGCTCAGCGAGGACCAGCGGGTGCCCGTCTTCGGCCGCCTCGGCGTCCTGGACGCGTTGACCTGCGCCTACTGGCCGGAGAACGCCGTGCGACCCTATTCCGGCCCATGGAATCGGCCGACCGCCCCGATCCTGGTGATCAACAGCCGCAACGACCCCGCGACGCCGCTGGCCGGAGCCGCCGCCGGCGCGGCGGAACTGGCGGACGCGCGGCTACTGGTGGTCGAGGGCACCGGGCACAGCAGCATGTACGTGCACAGCACCTGTTCGGAGGCCGCGAAGCGCGAATACCTCACCACGGGAACGCTTCCGGCCACCGGCGCGACCTGTCCGATCGACGGCAATCCGTTCGGTTAGAGCGACGCCGCGGCCCGGGCGGGATCGCGAACATCGATTCCCGCCTCGGCCCACGCGTCGCGCAGCGCGGCCGCGCCGCGAATCCGCACCCACGCGGCCTCCGTCGCCGTAATCGGCTCCACCGTCAGGAACCGCACGGGCTCAGCGGGTTCCGGCAGCGTCACCTCGGGGATGTCGCTGGCGCCCAGCAGCACCGCGGTGAACGGCGCGTTGGTCCACAACGGTTCTCCCAGATCGAGCAGCGCATCGGCCTGCAGCACAACACCTTCCACCGCGGGCGTCGCCACCAGCACGCCCAGCGTGCGGGTCAGCCCCGAGCCCGCGCCCGCGCCGCCGCGCAGCGTGAGCACCAGCTCCGCGCGCGGACCGCGCACCGGATCGGCCAGCGCCGCCGCCGGATCCGTCATCGGATGCCGGGAGCCGCCCAGCGTGGTGTAGTGCACGAACTCGCCGTCCGGGACGCGCAGGATGTCGATGGGCTCCAGACCCAGGAACGTCACCGACGCCGCGTCCGCGGAGTCCACCCCGAAATGACCGAGCACCGCGGCCCGGACCTGATCCAGTACCTCCATGGATCTAGATGGCCAGCCTGGCGAGCATGTCGCGCGCCTGCTCGGCCGTCTTCGGGTCGCACAGCACGTCGTAGCGGCCGGCCACCAGCTGCATGGTGGAGGCGAAGTCACGCTGGCCCCGGGTCGCCGCGTACGGGATGGACGCGGAGATGAGACCGAAGATGATGCCGCCGACCAGACCGACTACCAGCGGGCCGACGGCCCCGCCGGAGGTGAACATGCTCAGCAGCAGGCCCAGGAACAGGCCCAGCCAGGCGCCCGACACCATGCCGCCGCCGATCACCTTGCCCCAGGTCAACCGGTACAGCACCCGCTCGACCTGCATGAGGTCCACACCGACGATCGTCACGCCCTCGACCGGGAACTGGTTGTCGGCCAAATAGTCGACCGCCCGCTGCGCCTCCGCGTAGGTTGGGTAGGAGCCGATCGGCCAGCCCGAAGGCGGCGTCGGCAGGCCCGGACGGCCCCGGCTCGCATTCCCCATGGGATTCGTCATGACTCCATCATGCTATTTCGCATCCACGGCCGCAGGAGCGAAACACGTGGTTCGCGCCATTCCGGCGGCCCTGCCTTTATCAGCGATCACCTGAGCCATTTTGGCGCTGGCCTCGTCGATCATCTCGTCACCGAGCATCACCGCGCCCCGCGCGCCACCGTCGGCGGAGGTGTGAAAGGCATAGGCGTCGAGGATCTCCTCGGCCCGGTCGTAGTCGGCCTGGCGCGGGCTGAAGATCTCGTTGCAGGCGGTGATCTGATCCGGGTGCAGCACCCACTTGCCATCGAAACCCAGTGCGGCCGTGCGGGATGCGTTGCGGCGGAAGCCGTCGATGTCGCGAACCGCCAGATAGGGGCCGTCGATGGCCTGCAGGCCGTGGGCGCGCGCCGCCAGCAGGATCGTCATATAGATGTGGTGGTAGGCGTCGCCCGGCTCGTAGCCCTCGGGCTGCTCGCCCACCACCAGGGTGCGCATATTGATCGAGGCCATGAAGTCAGCGGGCCCGAAGACCAGGGTCTGCACCCGTGGGCTCGCGGTCGCGATGGCGTCGATATTGCGCAGCCCGAGCGCGTTCTCGATCTGCGGTTCGATCCCGATCCGGCCGACCGGCAGTCCGTTGGCCTTCTCCAGCTGGGTCAGCAGCAGGTCCAGGGCCTGCACCTGGCCGGCGTCGGTGACCTTGGGCAGCAGAATGGCGTCCAGCTCCGAGCCCGCGCCCTCCACCACGGTGATGACGTCGGCGTAGGTGTACTCGGTGGTCCAATCGTTGACCCGCACAACGCGAATCTGTGTGCCCCAGCCGCCGGAGTTGAGCGCGGCCACGATGTTCGCCCGCGCGGCCGCCTTCGCCGCCGGCGCGACCGCGTCCTCGAGGTCCAGGAACACCTCGTCGGCGGCCAGTCCCTTGGCCTTCTCGATCATGCGCGGGTTGCTGCCGGGGACGGCGAGGACCGATCGGCGCGATGTCATGGCTCACTCCTTCACGTGGCGCGACATTTCGGACGCGTTTGACCCACTAGCCTTACCAAACATGGCAGCGACGAAGGTTTTCGCCGCCCGGTTGGCGGGCTTGGTGGTACTGGGACCGGATGGCGAGTCTATCGGCCGCCTCCGCGACATCGTGATCTCGATACGCTATGACCGCCAGCAGCCCAGGGTGCTGGGCGTGCTCGTCGAACTACCCACCCGCAAGCGCATTTTCGTGCCCATGCTCCGGGTCCAGGCCATCGAGCCCGGCGCGCTCACCCTCACCACCGGGACGATCAGCGTGCGCCGCTTCGAGCAGCGGCCCGGCGAGTTGCTGGCCATCGCGCAGATTCTCGACTCCACCGTCCGCGTCGCCGATCCCGAGCTGCCGCAGCTGGCGACCGTCGACGTGGTGGTGGTCGACCTGGGCATCGAGCAGGGCCGCACCCGCGACTGGGTGGTCTCCCGGGTCGCCGTGCGCGAACGCCGCCGGCTGGGCGTGGGTTTCGGCCGGCGCGGCGCGGTACACGTCGTCGACTGGGCGCAGGTGCGCGGCCTCACCCAGACCGAGCTGAACCTGCCCGGCCAGGACGTCACCCAGCTGCTCGGCCAGTTCGAGGGCATGCGGCCCGCCGACGTCGCCCATATGCTGCGCGAACTGCCGCTCAAGCGCCGCATCGAGGTGGCGGCCGCCTTCGACGACGAGCGCCTCGCCGACGTGGTCCAGGAGCTGCCCGAGAACGATCAGGTGGAACTGCTCGAGCAGCTCGGTGTGGAACGCGCCGCCGACCTGCTCGAGGCCATGGACCCCGACGACGCCGCCGACCTGCTGGGCGAACTGCCCGCCGGCGAGGCGGAATCGCTGCTGGCGCTGATGGATCCGGAGGACTCCGAACCGGTCCGCCGCCTGCTCGAGCACGCGCCCTACACCGCCGGTGGTCTGATGACCCCGGACGCGGTGGTCCTCACCGCCTCCACCACCGTGGCCGAGGCGCTCGCGCGCATCCGCGACCCCGAGCTCACCCCGGCGCTGGCCTCCATGGCCTTCGTGGTGCGCCCGCCCACCGCCACCCCGACCGGCCGCTACCTGGGCTGCGTGCACTTCCAGCAGCTGCTGCGGGAACCGCCCGCGAACCTCGTCGGCGGCATCGTCGACACCGATCTGGTGCAGCTGCGCCCCGAGGCCCCGCTCACCGCCGTGACCCGATATTTCGCCACCTACAACCTGGTGTGCGGACCGGTGGTGGACGCGGAGAATCATCTCTTGGGAGCCGTCACCGTCGATGACGTGCTCGACCACCTGCTACCCGAGGACTGGCGCGAGCAGGACGAAGACCACCACGATGCGCACGGCATGCCCGTGATCGAAGGGACGGGAGGCCGCGCATGAGCGAACGGCTCGAGAAGCTCAGCGCCCGCCAGCGTTTGGAGACCCCGGTCGAGAGCCGCTTCCGCGGATTCGACTGGGATGCCGAGGCGATGGCGCGCACCAGTGAGAAGGTGGCCCGCTTCCTGGGCACCGGCCGTTATCTGGCGATCCAGACCGTGATCGTCGTGGTGTGGATCCTGCTCAATGTCTTCGCGCTGCGACTGCAGTGGGATCCGTATCCGTTCATCCTGCTGAACCTCGCGTTCTCCACCCAGGCCGCCTACGCCGCGCCGCTGATCCTGCTGGCGCAGAACCGGCAGGACAATCGCGACCGGGTCTCGCTGGAGGAGGACCGGTCACGAGCGGCCCAGACGAAGGCCGACACCGAATTCCTGGCGCGCGAACTCGCCGCCCTGCGACTGGCCGTGGGCGAGGTCGCTACGCGCGACTACGTGCGCCGGGAGCTGGACGACATCAAGGAATTCCTGGTCAGACTGGAGAAGCTGACCGTCGGCGACGAGATCGCGAAGGTCAAGAAAACAAAGAAGAGTACCGATCGTAAGCCTGATGAGGTCGCAATTTCGGCACAAAAAGATGGCGACTGACCCCTGAAGTTGTTCCGTACCAGCTGACTGATGGGTAACCTGGATCACGTTGTTCCGAGCGACCGACCCAGACACTGCCCTGGCATGAGTGTCAGCACGGGCCCCGGCCGCACGACTGAGGGGATTGTGTGGTGGCGAAGCGAATTTCTGCTCCGGTGACAGCGTCGGCACTTCTGATAGCGGGCCTGGTCACCGCCGGTTCCGCCACCAACACGACCGTCCACACCGAGGCTCCACAGGCCGCGCCGGACGCACTGCTGGCGGCCGCCTCCGCGCGCAACGCGAGCGTGAGCACTCCCGCCGATACCCCCTCGGACCAGACCGTGGGCCTGGTTCCGGCGGCTCCGGAGCCTCCCCGCAAACTCAGCGCAATGACCCCGCCCGCCGACGGCTCACCCCTGTTCGGCGGCACCGTGCCGCTGCGGGACATCGCACTGCCCGGCGGCAGTGGCGTACTGGGCATTCCGGAGATCGTGCTGGCTGCCTACCGCAATGCCGAACTGGCGCTGCAATCTTCCGACCCGAACTGCCATCTGCCCTGGTACCTGCTGGCCGGCATCGGCCGCATCGAGTCCAATCACGCCAACAACGGCCGCACCGACGCCGCGGGCACCACGGTCTCCCCGATCTACGGCCCGGCCCTGGACGGGACGCTGCCCGGCAACGAGATCATCAAGGCCTCGGACGGCAGCTTCGTGCGGGCTATCGGCCCCATGCAGTTCCTGCCCAGCACCTGGTCGGTGTATGCCGCAAATGGAAAGGGCAGCGGGACACCGGATCCCAACAATGTCTTCGACGCGGCACTGGCGGCGGGCAAGTACCTGTGCTCGGGCGGCATGGACCTGGCGGATCCGCAACAGCAGCTCCGGGCCGTGCTGCGCTACAACAATTCGGTGTCCTACGCGGCCAACGTGCTCAGCTGGGCCAACGCGTACAAGACCGGCGGCGCTCCGCAGCAGGTGAGCATCTCGCCGGATCTGGTGCCCAACAACTACGTTCCGGTCAACGGCCCGGATATCTCGGTGGCCTCCACCACGATTCCGGCCAGCGAGTCGCCCGACGCCACGCAGCAGACCACCACCACGCCGTCGCCGACCCAGGTGATGATCACCATCCCGGGCCTGCCGCCGATCCCGTGCGGCATCTTCTGCCCCGCCCCGGTGGCGCCCGCGAATCCCTGTGAGCAGGTGACGGTTCCGGCGCAGCAGCAGCCAGATCAGAAGGCCGACAAGGTCCCCGGCGACCCGGCGGCCGACACCAAACCCGGGGACGACACCAAACCCGGGGACGAAGCCAAGCCGCAGGACGGCAAGCCGAACGAGCAGCAGTTCGGGCCCGACGGCCGGCCGATCGTCAAGGATCAGCCCGCGGTCACCACCTGCAACACGCAGCCGGGTCAGCAGAATCAGAAGCCGCAGGATCAGCCGCAGCAGGCCGTCCAGCAACCGCAGGATCAGCAAACGGCCACGCCGTCCAAGACGCCCGCGCCCGAGCCGGCGACCCCGGCCGACACTGACCCGGACACCACCACGACCACCACTCCGGCGCCCGGTATCACGCTGCCCTTCGGCATCACGATTCCGTTGCCGGCGCCGGCTCCCGCACCCGTCCCGTAACGATTGCGCGATTCGCGAGTTCCGTGGCGCCGCCCCGGAACTCGTGTCTGACTTGCGATTCCTTCAAAATTCGAGAGTTGATCACGAAGGGGTAACAAGAAGGTCTCGGATACGGTAACGTGGCATCCATTGCATCACCCCGGTATCAGCCGATGGCAATGGAGGGTCACCACACAGTGGGTCGTCACCGCAAACCCCCGGTCCCGAAAGTTCGCCGTGGATCGGTCATCGCATTGACCGGGCTCGTGCCCGCCGGACTGGCCACAGTTACCGGAGCCGGCGACGGGAACATCGCCGACAAGATCGCCGCTACCTTCCAGCACCAGCTGTCGAGCGACAGCGAGGAACAGCTACCCAGCCCCGAGGCGGCCGCACTCCCGCCGGCCGCCGCCCCGGAGCCGCTGCTGCACGAGGCCAAACAGGTTGCGCCCGTTGGCCCTCCGGAAGTGAAGGCCGTCGCCCAGCCGGACGGCCGGGTGCCGTCGGCACGCCCCGCCGGGCCGCTCGGTATGCCGGGCGTCGCAAAGGACGCGTACGAGAACGCGGAACGCGTTCTGGCCGTGGAGAATCCCACCTGCAATATGCCGTGGAACCTGCTGGCCGGCATCGGACGGGTCGAATCCACCCACGGCTACGGCAAGATCGACGACAACGGCTATCCGCTGCAGTCGGTCTACGGACCCGTCCTGGACGGAAGTCTCTACGGCAACAATGTGATTGCGACCGCCGACGGCGGCGACCTGGACGGCTTGTCCGGCAGCTACCGCCGCGCTGTGGGCCCCATGCAGTTCCTGCCCGAGACCTGGCGCAAGTACGCGGCCGACGGCAACGGCGACGGCGTCGCCGATCCGCAGAACGTGTACGACGCCGCGCTCACCGCCGGCAAGTACCTCTGCTCGGGCGGCCTCGACATGCGTGATCCGGGCCAGCAGACCCGGGCCATCCTGCGCTACAACAACTCCATGGCCTACGTCGCGAACGTGATGGCGTGGGAGACCGCCTACGGCTCCGGGGTCAACCCGTCGCCCGCCGCGCTGCCCCGCATCTAGACCACGCTCCTGACCACGCCGCATACACCCGCCCCCGGTATAAGCGGAGGGCGAAAACGGCACGGCCGAGACCGCTCCTAGACTTGGGCCCATGCCAGTGGTTACGGAATCGGATGTGCGGGGCGCGCTCGCGAAGGTGAACGACCCGGAGATCCGGAAGCCGATCACCGAGCTGGGCATGGTGAAGAGCGTCGAGGTCGGCGCGGATAGCAGTGTCCACGTTGTGATCTACCTGACGACATCGGCCTGCCCGATGAAATCCGCCATCCAGGAACGGGTCACGAAGGCCGTGGCCGACGTGGCCGGGGTCGGCGCCATCACGGTCGACCTGGATGTCATGAACGACGAGCAGCGCACCGAGCTGCGCCGCAAGCTGCGCGGCGACGCCGCCGAACCGGTCATCCCGTTCGCCCAGCCCGGCTCGCTCACCCGCGTCTACGCGGTTGCCTCCGGTAAAGGCGGGGTCGGGAAATCCTCGGTCACGGTCAATCTCGCCGCCGCCATGGCCGCCAAGGGCCTCTCGGTGGGTGTGCTCGACGCCGACATCTACGGCCACAGCGTGCCGCGCATGCTGGGCACCGACCAGCGGCCCACCCAGGTCGAGCGGATGATCATGCCGCCCATCGCGCACGACGTGAAGGTCATCTCGATCTCCATGTTCACCCAGGGCAACACGCCCGTGGTGTGGCGCGGCCCGATGCTGCACCGTGCGCTGCAGCAGTTCCTGGCCGACGTCTTCTGGGGCGACCTGGACATCCTGCTGCTGGACCTGCCGCCGGGCACCGGCGACGTGGCCATCTCGCTGGCCCAGCTCATCCCGAACGCGGAGATCCTGGTCGTGACGACCCCGCAGCTGGCCGCCGCCGAGGTAGCCGAGCGCGCGGGCTCCATCGCCCTGCAGACCCGGCAGCGCATCGCCGGTGTCATCGAGAACATGTCCTGGCTGGATCTGCCCGACGGCAGCCGCATGGAGCTCTACGGCGCCGGCGGCGGTCAGACCGTGGCGGACAACCTGACGCGCGCCATCGGGGCGAACGTCCCCCTGCTGGGCCAGATTCCGATCGAGCAGCAGCTGCGCGAGGCCGGCGACGAGGGCACCCCGATCGTGCTGCGCGCCCCCGAGAGCCCCTCGGGCAAGGCCCTGCTCGACATCGCCGACAAGCTGGCGGTGCGCCGCCGCGGCCTGGCGGGCATGTCGCTGTCCATCGACACCACCCGCCACCTGTAGCAGTCCACGATCAGGGAGCCCTCGGCACGCGATTCGCCCGAATCCGCGCCGGGGGCTCCCCGACTTTGTTCTCCCTTTGGGAGAGTGCGGAATTCGACGGCGGGTTTCCGCCAGGGGTACGGGCGGACGGGGGTGCGGGCGGGCCCTAAGCTCGGGGCATGCTCACGATGCTGCTGTACGTGCTGATCGTCGGATTGGTCGCCGCGCTGCTGTTCCTGGTGGCCAGTGCGATCTTCGGACGATCGGAGGAGCTCGGGCCGCTGCCGGAGGGGACGACCGTCACCGCGCTGCCCGCGGCCGGCATCAGCGGCTGCGATGTGCGGGCGCTGCGCTTCCAGCAGGTGTTCCGCGGATACAAGGCCGGCGAGGTGGACTGGGCCCTGACCCGGCTCGCCGCCCGCATCGACGAACTCGAGGGCGAGCTCGCCCGCGTGAACGGCGGGGAGTCCGCGTCGGAGGCGACCGCCGAGCCCGGTGCGCAGCCGGGGTCGGGTGAGCCGCCTGCGCCGCGGCGGATCGCGGACTCGGACGGCGAGGTCGCCGTGCCGCGGGTGCTCCCGGCCGAAACCGCGGTCCCGGCCGAAAACGGCGAAAAGCCAGGTGCGCGGTGACCGCGGACATCGGGCCGGACGCGAGTACCGACGGACTGATTCGATGCGGATGGTCGGAGGGTTCCCAGCTTTATCGGGATTACCACGATCAGGAGTGGGGACGCCCACTGCACGGCGATGACGCGCTATTCGAGCGAATGTGCCTCGAGGCGTTTCAGTCGGGGTTGGCGTGGATCACGATTTTGCGCAAGCGGCCCGCCTTCCGGACCGCATTCGAGGGCTTCGCGATCGAACGGGTGGCGGGGTTCGGGGACGCCGATGTGGAACGCCTCATGGCGGATCCAGGCATTGTTCGCAACCGAGCCAAAATACTGGCCAGCGTCCACAATGCGCGGGTTGCCCGCGATCTCGGCGAGAGCCTGGACGCGCTGCTCTGGTCCTATGCGCCGACCCCGCGGAAGCGGCCGCGGAGCATGTCCGATGTACCCGCTGTCACAACCGAAAGCACCGCTCTCGCAAAAGAACTCAAGCGGCGCGGGTTCAAATTCGTGGGACCCACGACGGCGTACGCACTCATGCAGGCGACGGGGATGGTAGACGATCACATCGCCGATTGCTGGGTGAATGTGAGTACTCGCTGAACGCCACGACGGTCGGTTTTTGGAACTCAGGTACCCGCCTCGATCCGCGATAGGGAAGAATGGGCATGGTGTAGCCCGCCACATGCCGGCGGGCTGCCTGGTTGGTGACAACTGGAGTTCCATGAAAGTGCGCAGCAGACCGCGCAGATCTGGAGGGAGCAGAGGATGGCGGCCATGAAGCCCCGCACCGGGGACGGTCCCCTCGAGGCAACCAAGGAAGGGCGTGGAATCGTGATGCGGGTTCCACTCGAGGGTGGCGGGCGTCTGGTCGTCGAGCTCACGCCGGATGAAGCCGCGGCGCTCGGTGACGAACTCGTCAAAGTCACCAGCTGATCGATCGACTCGCCGGTGCCGGTGAGCCCTACTCCCGGGACTCTCAGGGGCTTCGCCCCCGAAACCCCTCGAGAATCCCGGGGGCTCCCAGGCTCACCGGTACCACGGTGAACAACAGCTCATATCCCCCCGAAGTCGGCACTGCCGAGCCATCCTCCGCGGATCGGCTCCTGGCCTGTGCCGACCTGCTGGCCTGCCCACAGTGCGGCGGGCCCCTCACGGCCCCCGTCGCGGGCGACCCCATCGCCCGCGCTCTGCGCTGCCCGGACGGCCACAGCTTCGATCTGGCCAAGCAGGGCTACGTCAGCCTCCTCACCGGCGCGTCCACCAAGATGACCGGCGACACCCCGGCCATGCTCGACGCCCGCACCGCCTTTCAGGCCGCCGGCCATTTCGCTCCGATTGCCGCCGCTCTCGCCGCGGCCGTCGCAGCAGGCATCCCCGGTATCGGCCGTGAACTCCACCCCGCGGCCCCACCCGAACCCCCCATCACCACTCCGCACCCCGTAACCGACGCCGACACACCAGTATTCGGAGCGGAGTCCCCGGCGGCTGCCACCCCCGCGGCCCTACCGCGGGCCGATGCGGTCGCGAATCGGACGAGCTCCCATCACCCACGCGAAACCGGCTCAGCCGCGTCGGCTCGTGCCGAGCGCCATCGTCCCGGAAGCACCGCGCCCGGAAGGTCCGTCGCCGCGTCCTCCGCAGCCCGGCTCGCCGCCACCCTCCTGTCAGCGCCCGCCGCACCCGCATCCGGGCACGCACCTTCGGCGGTGCTCGAGATCGGGGCGGGGACCGGGTATTACCTGGGTGCGGTGCTGGATGCGGTGGCCGGGGCGCGGGGGGTGGCGCTGGACGTGTCGAAGGCGGCGGCTCGGCGGGCGGCGAGAGCGCATGGGCGGGCGGGGTCGGTGCTGGCGGACGCGTGGCGGGGGTTGCCGGTGCGGGACGGGGTGATGGGGGCGGTGGTATCGGTGTTCGCGCCGCGGAATGCCGAGGAGGTGGCGCGGGTGCTGGCGGCGCAGGGGCGGTTCGTTGTGGTGACGCCTACCGCGCGACATCTGGGTGAGCTGATCGAGCCGCTCGGAATGGTGAGTGTGGATGCGGCCAAGGAGAATCGGCTGGCCGAGTCGCTCGGGGAGCGGTTCGAGCTGGTGGGGCGGGACGCGGTCGAGTACGAGATGGCGCTGTCGCACGAGGATGTGGCGAATGTGGCGGCCATGGGGCCGTCGGCGTTCCATCTGGCCGAGGGGCGCGCGGAACGGATTGCGGCCCTGCCCGATCCGATGCCGGTGACCGCCTCGGTGACGATCTCGGTGTATCGCCTTCGCTGAATCCGAAACTCTCCCAACGTCGTTCGTGGAGCGATACCCGGCGGCGGTCTCGGGACGCGGTTATCTTGGCGGTGACTGCGGACGGTTCGGGAGCAGGCCGAGCAGGTTGTGGACCAGGGGGCGGTCGTCGCCCGCCCGGGTGGCGATGTAGATCGTTGTGGCCGCGCCGGTTTCGGCGAGCGGGATGATGCGGACCGAATCGGGGGCGGTGAAGGTGGCGCTGCGCGGGGCGATGGTGACGCCGAGGCCGGCGGCGACCAGGTACAGGATGATGGTCCAGTTGGTGGCCTCCTGGACGATGCGCGGGCGGCGGCCGGATTCCAGCAGCGGCGCGAGGTTCTTCTCGTAGGCGAGTCCGCCCGCGACGCGCGGGAAGAAGACGAGCGGGTGGCCCGCGAGTTCGGCGCCGGTGATCACGGCGCGCCCGGCGTCGGGATGGTCAGCGGGAAGGACGGCCACGAACGGCTCGGTGATGAGCGGGACGGTCACCGTGCCGGGCCGGTCGTCGGGGTCGCGGACGATGGCCATGTCGAGGGTGCCGCTGGCGAGACGTTCCATCAGGTGGCTGGTGAAGCCTTCGACCAGATCGACCTGCACGAGCGGGAAGCGTTCCCGGAATTCACGGACCCCGCGCAGCGGTTCGAGCGGCAGCACCGAGGGGACGAAGCCCAGATAGAGCGTGCCCTGACTGCCCTGCCCGACGCGGGTGACCTCGGCCAGGTCGCGTTCGGCGTGGCCGAGCAGGGCGGCGGCGCGCTCGCGCAGCACGAGGCCGGCGGGGGTGAGGGCGACGGTGCGTGAGGTGCGGTCGAAGAGCCGGGTTCCGAGCAGGGTTTCCAGGCGCTGGATCTGCTGGGTGAGGGCGGGCTGGGCGATGTGCAAGCGGGCGGCGGCCCGGCCGAAGTGCAGTTCGTCGGCGACCGCCTGGAAGTAGCGCAGGTGCCGCAGCTCCACACCGGGGTTCATAAGCTGATCATATCGATCGCAGCTATCAAGTATTGGACGTTATGGTTCGACGTTCGACATGCTTTCGTGGTGACCCAGCAGCCGGAAGCCCGCGCCCCCGAACTCGATTCGATCGTGGTCGCGCCGATGTCCTCGCCCGCCGACGCCCGCGCCTTCAAGGACCTGAACCTGGAGTGGATCGAGACCATCTTCTCGGTCGAGCCCGCCGACCTGGCCACCCTCGACAATCCGCGGGCCATCGTCGAGCACGGCGGCGAGGTGCTGATCGCACGGCTGGACGGTGAGGCCGTCGGTTGTGTCGCCCTGGTCCAGGAGGAGCCGGGCGTGTTCGAGCTGTCGAAAATGGCGGTGTCGCCGCGTTTCCGGGGCCGCGGCATCGGCCGCGTGGTGCTGGCCACCGCCATCGAGCGGGTGCGCGAGCTGGGTGCGACGGAGTTCTTCCTGGCCAGCAATGCCCGGCTGGCCAGTGCCGTGCACCTGTACGAGGACATGGGTTTCGTGCACGTGCCGCCCTCGGAACTGCCGCCGAGTCCTTATGACCGTGCCGATGTGTTCATGCGGTATCCCCTGACCGCCTGACCCGGCGCCCAGCTACCCCTTGCGGACCTGGTCGTAGATGCGCGCGGTGCGCGCCGCGATCCGGTTCCAGTCGAAGGCGCCGATCGCCCGGTCGCGGCCGGCCACCCCCATCGCGGCGGCCATGACCGGGTCCGCCGCAACGGTGTTGACGGCGCGGGCCAGTCCGCGTTCGTAGTCGTGGGGCGCGGTCTCGTCGTAATGGACCAGCCGCCCGGTCTCACCGGGCACCACGACCTCGGGAATCCCGCCCACATCGGAGGCGACGACCGCGGTTCCGCAGGCCATGGCCTCCAGATTGACGATGCCCAGCGGTTCGTAGACCGACGGGCACACGAAGACCGTTGCGGCCGCGAGCACCTGCCGCACCAGCTCGGTGGGCAGCATCTCCTTGATCCAGAACACGCCGTCGCGGTCGCGCCGCAACGCGCGCACCGACTCCGCGACCTCGGCCTCCATGGCGGGCGTGTCGGCGGCACCGGCCAGCAGCACCAGCTGAATGTCCGGATCGAGGTGCCGGGCCGCGGCCAGGAGGTGCGGGACGCCCTTCTGCCGGGTGATGCGCCCGACGAACGCGGCGATGGGCCGCTCCTGCGACACGCCGAGTTCGGTGAGCACGTCGCGCGAGCCGGCCGCGGGTCCGCCCGGATGCCAGACGTCGGCGTCGATGCCGTTGTGCACCACGTGGACTTTGGCGGGATCGATGTCCGGGTAGGCGGCGAGCACATCCTCGCGCATCCCCGCGCTCACCGCGATGACCGCGTCGGCGTGGGTGATGGCATTGTGTTCCGACCACGAGGACAGCCGGTAGCCCCCGCCGAGTTGCTCGGCCTTCCACGGCCGCCGCGGTTCCAGCGAATGCGCGGTCAGCACATGCGGAATCCCGTACAGCTGCCCGGCCAGATGCGCCGCGAGTCCGGTGTACCAGGTGTGCGAGTGCACCACGTCGGCGAAGTTCGCCGCGTCGGCCATGCGCAGCTGCGCGGACATCATCTGCAGCGCGGAGTTGGCGGCGTACAGCATCGGATCCGGTTGGTGCACCACGGCATCCGTGCGCGGCACCCCCATGCAGTGCACGGTGACATCACACAGCTCCCGCAATCGCGGTACGAGTTCGGTGACGTGCACCCCCGCCCCGCCGTACACCTCGGGCGGGTATTCGCGGGTCATCATGGCCACTCGCAGTCCGCGAGCGCCGTCCGCGCGGTAACTCACGGGTCCAAACTAGACGTTAGCTCGGGGGCTAACCAATCGACGCGGCCCGCAAGATCGCGATGAACACGGCACATGCTGGACATTCGGTGTTCGGTCGCACGCGGTAGTTTCAGGGGTGTGAGGAGCCAGCCGCACGTACTCGGGATCGTGCTCGCCGGTGGCGAGGGCAAGCGACTCTTTCCGCTCACCAAGGACCGCGCCAAGCCCGCGGTTCCCTTCGGGGGCGCGTACCGGCTCATCGATTTCGTACTGTCGAATCTGGTGAATGCGGGTTACCTGCGTATTTGCGTACTGACGCAGTACAAGTCGCATTCACTGGACCGGCACATCTCGCAGACCTGGCGGCTGTCGGGCTTCGGCGGTGAGTACATCACCCCGGTGCCGGCGCAGCAGCGGCTGGGCCCGCGCTGGTACACCGGCAGCGCGGACGCGATCATGCAGTCGCTGAACCTGATCTATGACGAGGACCCCGAGTACATCGTGGTCTTCGGCGCGGACCACGTGTACCGGATGGATCCGGAGCAGATGGTGCAGGCGCACATCGACTCGGGCGCGGGCGTGACGGTGGCGGGGATCCGGGTGCCGCGCAGCACGGCGAGCGCGTTCGGCTGCATCGATTCCGACGAATCCGGCCGCATCATCGGCTTTCTGGAGAAGCCGGTGCATCCGCCGGGCACCCCGGACGATCCGAACGTCACCTACGCCTCCATGGGCAACTACGTGTTCACCACCAAGGTGCTGGTGGACGCGATCCGCGCGGACGCCGACGACAACGACTCCGACCACGACATGGGCGGTGACATCATTCCGAGCCTGGTGCGGTCGGGCGCGGCCGCGGTCTACGACTTCTCCACCAATGTGGTGCCGGGCGCGACCGAGCGCAGTCGCGGCTACTGGCGTGATGTCGGGACCATCGACGCCTTCTACGAGGCGCACATGGATCTGGTGTCGGTGGATCCGGTCTTCGACCTCTACAACAAGCACTGGCCGATTCGTGGTGCGGCCGAGAATCTTCCGCCCGCCAAGTTCGGGCGCGGCGGCCTGGCCCAGGAGTCGATCGTGGGTGCGGGCAGCATTCTGTCGGCGGCGACGGTGCGCAATTCGGTGCTGTTCTCGAATGTGCTGGTGGAGGACGGCGCGACGGTGGAGGGCAGTGTGCTCATGCCGGGCGCGCGCATCGGCCGGGGCGCGGTGGTGCGGCACGCGATTCTGGACAAGAACGTGGTGGTGTCGGAGGGCGAGATCATCGGCGTGGATCTGGACCGGGATCGGGACCGTTTCGCGGTGAGCAATGGCGGTGTGGTGACCGTCGGCAAGGGTATCTGGGTCTGACTACCAGGTGTATCAACTCGTCCGGGCGCACGGGCGACACGGATAAGAGTGGACAGTCGGACGACTGTGGTCCGAAAATCTGTGCATATGGAGCGCCGCCGCCGACGGGCCGCGCGGGAGGGATCATCATGCGCCGTCCGGCACGTGTCGTCACTGCCATCACCTGTCTCGCCTTGACCGCCTTGTTGTCCGGATGCGGTAAGTCCGGCACCGCGGTCGCGGGTGAGCTGGATGTTCGCACCCTGGACACCGGGACCTATCCGGTGAACCACTACACCTACGACCGCAACAACGGCGGCAAGGGCAACACCCTCGAGGGCATCCGCATGACCGCGGCCGTCGCCCCGGCGGTCAAGATCGACTCGAAACTCAATATCGGCCGCGGCGGCGTGGTGCTGTCCTCGGTCGACGACGTGGTCAACGTCAGCCACCTGTCCTCCGCGGTGAAGAGCGTGCTCAACAACCGCGGCTTCGTGGCCGGCTTCGCGGCCAGCGGCTCGGACCGGGAGGACGTCGACGACAATCCGGATCCGAACGGCACCACCATCACCACCCGCGTGCTGCGCTTCCCGACCGCCGACAGCGCCAAGCTGGCCGCCCGCGAACTCGAGGACGCCGACTTCAATGTCGCGCTGAACGCGAACCAGAAGCTCACCCTCCCCGACTATCCCGACGCCTACGCGCACTGGCGGCCGGGCGTGCCGAACATGGGATTGACCATGGCGCGCAAGGACTTCGTGATCTCGCTGTTCATCCTGCGGCCCAGCGCCGACCAGAAGGATCTGCTGTCCTGGGCCAAGAAGACCCTCGACGCCCAGGTCCCGACGCTGGACGCCTTCCAGGAGACCCCGAACGACCAGATCTCGCAGCTGCCGGTCGATCCCGATCGCCTGCTGGCCCGCACCCTGGTGACCGACCGCGACAAGAAGACCGTCGACGCCGACAATTTCGCGGTGTTCCCGGCCAATTGGCTCATCCTGCCCTCCGACGACATGACCTACTGGACCAAGCTGGTCGCCGATTTCGGCGCGGACGAAATGTCCAGCGCCGACGGCAATTTCGTGATCCGGCTGCGAGATGCCATGGCGGCCCCGGATTTCGTGACCGGCATGATCAGCAATCTGCAGGAGACCGCGACCAGCGGCCCGGACAAGGTGCCGGACACCAAGTGCGTGCACCGTAACTCGGACAAGACGCCGAGCCGCTGCTATGTCCGCTACAAGCAGTACGTGGGCGTGGTCAACGGGACCAATGATTCCGACGCCCAGAAGAAGGCAGCCGCACAGTACGCGCTGCTGGCCAACAGCCTGTAGCGGAGCCGTTGCGGCGCTTCAGAACCGGAGGATGCCCGCGTCCAGCGAACGCCACGCGGCGGGCCTGGACGCGGACCTGGAGGCCCGCTCCCCGGCGCACCGGCGGCACTCCGGTTCCGCTGCCGCGCAGTCGTTCTCACAGCCGTCGGGGCGCGCCGGGGCGACGCTGCGCGAGACGGCATGCCCGGTGCGGGTGAGCCCGCTGCGCGGTGAGCTGTCGTCGCGGAACCAGTAGTCGCGAAAGCCGAACGGCTGCAGCAGGGCTCGCAGGAAGGCCGCGCCGTCCTCGGGCAGCACGGTGCGGTTTTCGCCGAGGAGGTCGACGCCCTGGTGGTACCAGACGCGGGCGACCAGCCCCTCGACCGGGTCCACCGCCCGGAAGGTGGCGCGCCCATCCGCGGCGAGCCGGAATTCGGCGATGCGCCGCCACTGCCCGGCCTCGCGGAAGTACAACCCGACCACGGCCGGGATCCGCTGCCCCATGGGTACCCCCACTCGTCGAACTATTCCCGTGGAGTATCCGCGGCGACGGTCCGGAAACCTCTACGCGACCGTTCAGTTCGGATAGCCGGGTACCGGCGTGCGCGCCCCGCAGAACGGTTCACACGTGCTGGTCGTGGTGGGCACGTAGCGCGACGCGTGGTCGTCGAAACGGGCGCCGCTGATCAGGAGCAGTACCAGCAGCCCCACGAACAGGATGCCGCCGAAGAAAACCAGTGCGGGCCAGAGCCATCCCGTTGGCAGGTGTACCCCGAGGGCCAGTCCCTCGAACATATCCCCCACCTCCTAGCAGAAAATCGATCCCCTACTGCGTACCACCGCGTCACCGCCCGAATCCAGACCTCAGCACTGCCCCTGCACCGCCCACCCTGCCCGATCGCCGTACCCACACCGGCAACCGACGATTCGCTGTCGGACGGCCATGATGGCGGATGTGCGAACGGCCGCCCCCGATACCCGGGACGGCCGTTCGCGGAGGCTTCGCCCTCAGGCGGAGTGGAGATCTCGGCGGCGGAACGC
Organism: Nocardia niigatensis NBRC 100131; assembly: GCF_000308655.1. Classification (GTDB taxonomy): domain Bacteria; phylum Actinomycetota; class Actinomycetes; order Mycobacteriales; family Mycobacteriaceae; genus Nocardia; species Nocardia niigatensis. The sequence goes on from NZ_BAGC01000048.1 coordinate 64,580, forward strand.
GATCAGCCCCACCGTGAGCAATGCCACGTCCACCAGGAGCAGAATGACCAGCGGGGTGCCGGTGAACGGTTCGCCGGGCAACTTCGGCGCGTGCTCGAAGGGGTTGAGATCGCGGAACCATTGCGGCGCACCGGCCAGTGAGCCGAGCAGGAAGACGGCGATCGCGGCGGTCAGGAAACCCCAGACGACCGTGGTGAAGCGCGGCAGCAGGCCGAACAACGCGACGGTGAGCCCGACGAAGCTCCATACCGCGGGCACCTGCACCAGCGCGGCCCCCATCGTCCACCCCACCTTGCCGCCGACATCACCCGCGGCACGACCGTAGATCAGGCCCGCGAGCAGACCCGAGACCGCCAGCGCCAACACCGGGCCGAGCAGCGCGAAGGTCAGATGCGAAGCCACCCAACGGGTTCGGGAGACCTGGCCGGTGAGTACAGCTTCCGCGTGCGCGGTGCTCTCCTCGGCGTGCAGCCGCAGGGCCGCCGACACCGCGTAGGCGGCCGCACCCACCGCGACCATGGTGAAGGCATAGCTGATCAGGGACTTCTCCAGCGATTCCGAACCGCCCATGCGGGTGATCAGATCTCGGATGGTCTGACTGCTGCCCAGCTGATCGCCGACGCCGTGGGTAATGCTGCCGATCATCAACCCGTACAACCCGAGTCCGACCGTCCAGGACAACAGCGTCCCGCGCTGCAGCCGCCAGGCCAGTCCCAGCGGACCGGCCAGCGCGGGCCCGGCCACCAGCGGTCCGGGCCGTTCGGCGATCAGACCCGCACCGGTATCGCGGTGTGCCAGAAGGTAATACGCGATGACGGTCAGCACGACCGCGGTGAGCACGTGCAGCCCCAGCACCGCGAAGTGGTCGCCTGCGAACGGCCGCACCTGCAGCGACCAGCCCTGCGGCGCCATCCAGGTGAGCGGGCTGGTCGGCCCGGCCGCGGAGCGCACGTCACCGATGGCACGCAGTGTGAACGTCACGCCCAGCACCGCGAAAGCGATGCCCCGCGCGGTCCGCGCGCCGGCGGACAGCTGGGCGGCGACCGCCGCCACCGAGGCGAACACGATGCCCGACCCGGCCAGCGCCAGCCCGAAGGCCAACGATCCCGACTTCGGCACGGACGTGCTCGCGATGCTGGCGTATCCGATCAATCCGGCGAGCAGGGCCCCGCCGTAGGCCACGATCAGCGCGGCGGTCAGTCCGGCGAATCGCCCGACCCGAGTGGAAGCCAGCAGCTCGGTGCGCCCGGTCTCCTCGTCGGCGCGAGTGTGCCGGATGACGGTCAGGATGGTTGCCACGGCGATGAGCGTGTAGAACATCCCCGCCTTCCAGATGCCCGCCGCACCCAGGCTGCTGTCGTTGTATATCGGCCCGTACATGGCCAGCTCGGCCGGGTTGGACAGGACGCCGTTGGCGAAATCGTGGAAGTCGGAGGGCTGGTGGTAGAGCTTCTGGATACTCTTGACGTACACGCTGCCCAGCGGCAGCGACAGCAGCAGAATCCACAGCGGCAACACGATCCGGTCGCGCCGCAGATACAGCCGCAGCAGCTTCCCGGTCCCGGTGAAATCCGCCGCGAATGCCGGTGTTTCGAAGGTGCGCGGTGCGGCGGCGGTGACGGCGGTCATTTCGACACCTTCTCAGGTTCGCGCTCGTCGGCCGCGCCCCGATCGTCGAGCGAATAGTGGCGCAGGAACAGTTCTTCCAGCGTCGGCGGCTGGCTGACCAGGCTGCGCACCCCGGCGTCGCCGAGCACCCGGATGAGCTCGCCGAGGTGCTCGCTGTCCACCTGGCAGTGCAGGGTGTGGTCCTCGATGCTGATGTCCTCGACGCCGGGAATGCGACTGAGATCCCCGGGGCTGCCGATCATTTCGGCGGTGATGGAGGTGCGCGACAGATGCCGCATCTCTGCCAGCGTGCCGGTTTCGACGGTCTTGCCCGCTCGGATGATGGTGACCCGTTCACACAGTCTCTCCACCTCGGACAGGATGTGGCTGGACAGCAGCACCGTGGTGCCGCGCGCGACCGCCTCGGCCACACACTCGTTGAACACCTGCTCCATCAGCGGGTCCAAGCCGGAGGTCGGCTCGTCCAGCAGGAGCAGCCGCGCATTCGACGAAAAGGCCGATACCAGAGCGACTTTCTGCCGATTGCCCTTGGAATAGGCGCGCGCCTTCTTGCTCGGATCCAGCTCGAACCGCTGGATGAGCTCGGCCCGGCGCTGCTGATCGATACCGCCGCGCATGCGCGCCAGCAGGTCGATGGTCTCGCCGCCCGACAGCGACGGCCACAACGTGACATCGCCTGGCACATAGGCGATGTCGCGATGCAGCGAGACCGCGTCGGTCCACGGGTCCCGCCCCAGCACCACGGCCTCGCCGGAGGTGCGGGTCAGAATACCGAGCAGGACGCGGATGGTGGTGGACTTGCCCGACCCGTTCGGGCCGAGGAAGCCGTGCACCTCGCCCTCGGTGACCTCGAGGTCGAGGCCGTCCAGGGCGCGCACCCGCCCGAAGTGCTTGTGCAGATCCCGGACTTCGATCACCGGGGCAGCAGAGACGTTCATCGAATCTCCTTGCAGGAAAACGACGTTGATGGGGTTATTGCTCGGCGTGAGTGGTCAGTGCGTCCAGCGCCGTGGAATCGGTGAGCATGCCGTGGGTGTAGATCTCCAACGCGGGCAGCATCATGCGGTCGGCGTATTCGCGCAGTGCCTTGCGGAAATCGATGGGCCCCGGCTGCTCGGCCGCGTAGAGCTGCAGGAACATCATCATGCCGCCGCCGTTGTTGGTGGCGACATAACGGGCCGTGGCCCGCACGTCGCGCAGCGGTTTGATGGACCCGCCCGCGATGCCCGCGCGCAGGTACTGCTCGGTGTCCTCGACCATGTGCTCGAAGAACGTCGTCATCAGCGACCCGCCCGCCTGGAAGCTGCGCATCAGGTACGCCATGCCCGAGGCGAACTCCTCGATCTCGGCCAGCTGCCGCATGAGCCCGCCGGGCGAGGGATTCTCGATGTACTCCATCTTGGCTGCCCGGATCGTCTCCCGGACCCACTCGTCGCACGCCTCCCGCAGCCCGTCCTTGGACCCGAAATGGTGATTGACCAGCCCGGGAGAGACTCCCGCCGCAGCCGCGATGGCCCGCACGCCGACCCCGAACCCTTGCTCCCCGAACACGGTGATCGCGGCGTCGCGAATCCGTGCCCGGGTTGTCAGATCGTCGGTTGAACGCATGTTTAATAGATTAAACACGTGTTCAAGACGAGGGCAAGGGCCTTTCGGCTCGAGTCGCGAGGATTTACGAAATCCAGACGCCCGGGCACTTCGTCACCGGAGAATTTCCGCGCCGGGAAAGCTCTCCGGCTGCAGTTATTGCCACGCGGACTATCGTCGCGCGGAACGCCACGGCGGAATCGAATTCGACACCGGGCATTGAGTTTTCACCCGCACGAGGCGCTGAATCTCACCCGCGCGAAGCGCAGAGCAGCCCGTCACCGACCGGGATCAGCACACTCGTCAGATCCGGGTCCTCGGCGATGGCACGGGTCGCCGCCCGCACGGCCATGGTCTGCGGATCACGCTGGGCGGGATCCGGCACCCGCCCGCCGAGCAGGGCATTGTGCAGCAGGATCGCGCCGCCCTCCCGCAGCAGCCGCACCGCCTGCTCCACATACTGCGGATGCTCGAGCGGCGCGGCATCGATGAAGACGAGGTCGTAGGCCCCGTCTGCCAAGCGCGGCAGCACATCCAGGGCCCGTCCGTTGATGAGCCGGGTGCGCGCCGGCGCGATCTCGGCCGACCGGAACGCCTCGCGGGCCGCGCGCTGATGCTCGGGCTCGGAGTCGATGGTGGTCAGGGTGCCGTCCTCGCGCATGCCGTCCAGCAGCCACAGGCCGCTCACCCCGGCCCCGGTGCCGACCTCGACCACGGCCCGCGCCCCGAGCAACTGGGAGTACATGCTGAGCAGCGCGCCGACCGCCGGGGCGACCGGGGCCGCACCGAGTTCGAGGGCGCGCTCGCGCGCACCGACGAGGATGTCGTCCTCGGCGACGGATTCCTCCACGTAGGCGAGGTTGCGCTGCAGGTTCTGTGCCGCGGGAGTCTGGCTCACGCAGTAGAGGCTAATGGCGATACACCGGTAAGGCGTGGCGGTGACCGGCCGGTGTGGCGATTTTTCTCAGGTGTCCCTCAGCCTCTGCATACAGCGGCCACATCACGACCGACCAGAGTAATGCTCACGCCAGGCCAGCGACCGCGGGCTCGGCATCGGGAACAGCTGATCCAGCCGATGGGTTGTCCTCGATACCAGGTTCACGGTCCCGAGTAGGAGGTAACCCCATCCACATGGTCGACGCGGCGCGTGAACACGCCAACACTCTGCACCCGCAGATCAAGCCGCTGGACAGCGAAACCCCGCTGGACGGCGAATTCCTTCTATCCCCCGCCGACGACGAGGCCGCCCTGTCCGGGACCGCCGCCTTCGACGCCACCGGCGATCGTTCCGTCATGCCGACCTGGGACGAACTGGTCCGCGAGCACGCCGACCGCGTGTATCGACTGGCCTACCGTCTCACCGGTGACCCGCAGGACGCCGAGGACCTGACCCAGGAAACCTTCATCCGGGTCTTCCGCTCCCTGCAGAACTACCAGCCCGGCACCTTCGAGGGCTGGCTGCACCGCATCACCACCAACCTGTTCCTGGACATGGTCCGCCGTCGCAACCGCATCCGCATGGAGGCGCTGCCCGAGGACTACGACCGGGTTCCCTCCGAGGGCCCGGGTCCCGAGCAGGCCTATCACGATGCCAACCTGGACCCGGATCTGCAGTCCGCGCTGGATTCGCTGGCCCCGGAGTTCCGTGCCGCGGTCGTGCTCTGTGACATCGAGGGCCTGTCGTACGAGGAGATCGGCGCGACGCTCGGCGTCAAGCTGGGCACCGTGCGCAGCCGCATCCACCGAGGACGTCAGGCACTGCGCGAACACCTCGAGCATAATGGGATTGAGCGGCGATTCGCCGCCACCGAAAAGGTCGGGTGAGCCGCGGGTACTGCGCCCGCGCTTCCTGGGCACCGTCCGTCCGGGCTGGTGCCGCCCGAACAGCTCGAGTCGTCCGGAAGGGTGTGCAGCGTATGAGTGGCGAGGACCGACCGCATCGTCGTCCCCCGCGTTTCGCCCCCACCGAGCATCTGGCCAGTGAGGCCATCGCCGCCTACGTGGACGGCGAACTGCGGATGAACGCGTATCTGCGTGCCGCCCACCATATTTCCGTGTGCCGCGAGTGCGCGGCCGAGGTGGATGCCCAGCAGCAGGCCCGGATCGCGCTGCGGCAGTCCTCGGATCAGATCTCCGCCCCGCTGAGCCTGCACGACACGCTGAGCCGAATTCCGCGGGCGCTGCTGCAGGAGTGCGGCAATCATCAGGCGCCCGATCCCGCCGAACGCGATCGGGGCCCGCTGGCGCGCGGCATGAGTTCCTTCGGCCTGCGCCAAGATTCGTTCGACAGCAGGCGGTGGACCTCGTGGTGGCGCAAGTAGAGTCCATAGCGTGACCACCGAATCGAAGAACACGGGCTCGGGGCCCGAGCGGGATGCGGCTTCCGATTCGGCGGCCAATCGGGGGAACCTGAGGCCGTCGGACGCACCGGTGCTGGGGCCACGGCCGGTCATGCGGCCGCATGTGGACAAACACACCGCGCGCGCCTTCCGCCGCCCGGACGGTCAGCGCGGCTCGTTCGCCGCCCGCGCGGCGAGTGCCGCGGCGGCCGCGGCGCCGGCGGATACCGAGATTCGGAATCGCCCGCCGGACGCGGTGCTGGCGGAGGCGTTCGGTCGCCCGGAGGGTTCGACCGACCTGTTGCAGCGGGACCCGGAGGCCACGACAGAGGCGACCGCCCCGGCCGCGCCCGCCGATCCGTGGCGCGACCCGAATTCGGCTGCGCGCCTGGGCACTCCGGCCGTGGCCCAGGCGCAGCCGCGGCCGTTGACGCCCGGTTCCAAGCTGGGTGCGCGGGAGGTGCTGTTCGGTGGCCGGGTGGCCTGGCAGGCGCTGGCGCTGCTCGCGGTCGTCGCCGCGTTCATCGGGTTGCTCGGCGGGTTCGTCGGGGCGTTCACCGGCTCGTCGGCCTCCGCGCTGACCTCGCGCAAGGTGGCGCTGCAGTCCGCGCCGGCCGGCAGCGAATCGCACAATCAGATCACCAAGGTAGTCAATGCCGTCATGCCCGCGGTGGTCACCGTGCGCGCGTGGCTGGGCGACACCGGGTCCACGGGATCGGGCGTGGTGATCGACGGGGCCGGCTACATCGTCACCAACAACCACGTGATCTCGCTGGCCGCCAATGACAAGTCGGGCAAGGCCAAGCTGGATGTGGTGTTCTCGGACGGCTCGCGGGTGCCGACCCAGATCGTGGGCCGCGACACCAAGTCGGACCTGGCGGTGCTCAAGGTCGACGTGAAGAACCTGGCGGTGATCCAGCTCGGCAATTCCAGCGACGTGCAGGTCGGTGACGACGTGCTGGCGCTGGGTTCGCCACTGGGACTCGAGAAGACGGTCACCTCCGGCATCGTGTCGGCGCTGCACCGGCCGGTGAAGGTGGGCGGTGAGGGCACCGACACCGACGCCACCCTGGACGCCGTGCAGACCGACGCGGCCATCAACCACGGCAACTCCGGCGGTGCGCTGGTGGACATGCAGGGCCGGCTGATCGGCATCAACTCGGCGATCAAGTCCGAGAGCGGCGGTTCGGTGGGCCTGGGTTTCGCGATCCCGGTGGATCAGGTCAAGCGCATCTCGCAGGCGCTGATCCGGGACGGCTCGGTGCACCACCCGCGGCTGGGCGTGAGCGCCAAGACCAAGATCGTCGCCAATGACGTGATGAGCGGTGCGGCGGTGGCCGATGTGCAGGCCGGGAGCCCGGCGGCCAAGGCGGGCATCGTCGAGGGCGACGTGATCGTGAAGGTCGGCGACCGGGATGTGTCGGGTCCGGAGGAACTGACCGTTGCGGTGCAGCAGCACGAGATCGGCCAGACCGTGACGGTGCGCCTGATTCGTGACGGCCGTGAAGTCGACGTCCCGGTCACCTTGGAATCCGACTGACGGTAAGCAACATGAACATGAAGTTCGCGGCCCGTCTCGATTCTGGACTGAGCGGAGCGGAGGAGCGCAGCGGGGGAGCGGAGGGAGGGAAGAATCGAGACCTCGGGGGCCGCGAACCGCCCGTAGCGAAGCGAAGGGCAAAATAGACACCGTGTTCAGCAATATCGGCTGGGGCGAGATGCTCATCCTGCTCGTCGCCGCACTTGTGATTCTGGGCCCGGAGCGACTGCCCGGCGCCGTTCGCTGGACCGCGCACGCCCTGAAGCAGGCCCGCGATTACGCCACCGGCGCAACTCAGCAATTGCGCAATGAGCTCGGTCCGGAATTCGACGAGATCCGGAAACCATTGGAGCAGTTGAACGAACTGCGCAGTATGAATCCTCGGTCGATGGTCACCAAACACCTGCTCGACGGGGACGATTCGATCCTGAACAGCTTCAATGACCTGACCAGTTTCGACAAGCCGGTCAGCTCCCCGAACAGCGGAAACGGTTCCACCAATAGCGGATCCGGCCCGATTTCGATGCCGAAGGAACAAAAACCGCTGGAGCGCAACGAACGTCCGCCGGTGGACCCGGACGCCACCTGAGATCAAATATGTCGAGCGGACTTGACGCATGATGCTGTCCAGCTATCTAGACTGCGCACATGTCGGCCGACGAGGTGGCCCGGGTATTCGCGATCGAGGACAAGGTCGAACGCCTGAAAGCCGCCACCGAAGGCGTGGCAGCCGCGCAGCAGCAGATCAATGAGCTGACTCGCATCCGCCGCGCCGTTATCCGCGAACTGCATGCCGAGGGCTGGACGTTCGCGAGAATAGGTGCGGCCGCGGGGCTTTCCCGCGCCCGCATCCATCAGGTGAGCACGCAAGGGCCGGTACCCGAAGGTTTGTTCTTCGGGCACGGTCCGCTCACCATCCTGACCCCGGATGTCCGCAGCACCACGCGCGCCATGGCGCTCGTGGGCGCGCCGGATGCCGCGGCCCCGCACCGGCTCGTCGAGCTGCTGAGGGAACTCGGCTTCACCGCCACTGTGCAGCGCTTCCTGCCGGGCCGCCCGCTCGACCTCGACCGGGACGGCCTGATCGTGCTCGGCGGGCCCGAATTGTCGCCCAGTCTGCGGTATCTGGTAGCCGCCGACCCGCGCCTGCGCCGCACGGTGGCGCGCGCCGGGCGGGTGCGCCGGGGCATCGAGGACCGGGCCGCGCGGCGCGTCTACCGCCCGGGCGGCACCGAGCCCTACGACATCGCCTATCTGGCCCGCCTCCCGCGCCCGGACGGCAAGGGCAGCGTGCTGGTCATCGACGGCCTGCACCCGCCCGCCTCGCTGGGCGCGATCCGGTTGCTGGCAACCAGACTCGCGACCCTGCACGAGCGCGCGAGCACCCACCCGTTCTCGGCCGTGGTGGGCGTCCGCTACGACCGTTCCACGGGCGAGCCCATCGAGGCGGACCTGCTCACCCCGATCTACCGGCACGACCGGTGAAATCACCTCAGGCGGCGGCCTCTTCGGGGCGCAGCGTGTTCATGGGCGGGCGGTCGGCCAGCGACACCTCGGTCGCGTGCGCGATGAATTCGCCTGCGACCATGGGGAACTGGGTCAGCGCCGCGCCGGAGTCCTGAATTCCGCTGCGGCCCAGGACCGTGCCCAGGATCTGGCGGCTCATGACGCCCAGGTCGGCCAGCGGGCGGTTGCGGTGCTGGCGGACACCGAGATTGACCTGCCCGATGCTGGACAGGCCCAGCAGGTCGTAGGTGTCGAGCAGCAGGCCGATCTCGACGCCGTAGCCGGGCGCGAACGGCACCGAGGCGAGCAGCTCGCGGGTGCCGGCGTACTCGCCGCCCAAGGGCTGCAGCACATTCGACAGTTCCGGGCGCAGCGCGGCCAGCAGCGGGCGGGCCACCAGTTCGGTGACGCGGCCGCCGCCGTGGTGGTCCACCGACTCGCCGGTGCGCAGCGGGCGGCGGTAGTACGCCTTGACCAGGTGCATGCCGTCGACGGTGAGCAGCGGGCCCAGCAGCTTCGGGACGAAGTTCGGGTCCGGGTCGATGAGGTCGGAGTCGACGAAGGCGATGAGGTCGCCGCTGGTGACCGCCAGCGAGCGCCACAGGCATTCGCCCTTGCCGGGGACGGGGTCGAGTTCGGGGACGGCCTGTTCCCGGGTCACCACGGTCGCTCCGGCGGCCTGTGCGCGGGCGGCGGTGGCGTCGGTGGACCCGGAGTCCAGGACGACGAGTTCGTCCACCAGCGTGCCGAGCAGGGGCCGGATGCTGGCCACCACGGCGGCCACGGTGGCTTCCTCGTTGAGGGCGGGCAGCACCACCGAGACGGTGCGGTCACCCTTCGCGGCGATGAGTTCAGGGACCGTCCAGTCCGGGCGGTCGAAGGTGTTGGTGTTCACCCAGTCTGTTTTCATGCGAGACCTCGCAGCGTACGGGCGGGTGGGCGGTGACCCTGGATGGCGGCGATCATGTCCACCACCCGGCGGGTGTGAGCCACCTCGTGCACTCGAAAGACGCGAGCACCCGCTGCGGCCGACCAAGCAGTCGCTGCCAATGTGCCCTCCAATCGTTCGGACAGCTCGACACCAAGAGTCTCTCCGATGAAATCCTTATTGCTCAGCGCCATCAAGACGGGCCATCCGGTTTTCACAAGAACGTCTATCGCACGCAACAATTCGAGCCCGTGATAGGTGTTTTTGCCGAAATCATGGGTCGGATCGATCAAAATCGAGTCCTTGGCCACCCCTGCCGCCGCAGCATTTTCGGCCGCGGCCACCACCGTCTCGGTGACCTGGGTCACCACATCCGCGTACCGGACCCGGTGCGGACGGGTCCGCGGAATGGCGCCCCCGGTATGTGAGCACACGATTCCCGCGCCCAGTTCGGCCGCGACGCCGACCAGATCCGGGTCCGCCCCCGCCCAGGTGTCGTTGATCAGATCCGCGCCCTCGGCGACCGCGGCCCGGGCCACGCCGGCACGCCAGGTGTCCACACTGATGAGCAGCTCCGGGTAGCGCTCGCGAATGGCCGCCACGAACGGCACCACCCGGCGGGCTTCCTCGGCGGCGTCCACCTCGGAGCCGGGCCCGGCCTTCACCCCGCCGATGTCGACCAGGTCCGCACCCTCGGCGACGGCCTTGTCGACGGCCCGCATGGCGGCCTCGTCGGTGAACGTCGCGCCCTGGTCATAGAAGGAGTCCGGCGTCCGGTTCACGATCGCCATGACAAGCGCCCGATCCGTCGCCACCGGCTTCCCGCACAATGTCGGCAACGGCGCACACATGCCCCCGACTGTACCGAGGGCCGTGACGCCACTGCTGGGCAGCCGACCGGAATCGGGCCCCGACCGGCTGCTGTTCAGTTGCCGGGCGCGCGGCCCGCGGCGACGTCGGCAGCATATTCGGGGTACGCGGGAACGTAGCCCTCGGTACGCCCGGCGAGGACGTAGAGGACGGTCTCACCGTCGGGGGTATAGCCCTGCTTGCGAAGTTCGACCTTCCGGTTCTTGAAGGTGGAGGTCTGCTCCAGCTGCGGCACCACGCGGATGAACAGCGGCACGGCGTAGGTCGGCAGCCGGTCGTAGAGCACCTTGGCGGCGACCTTGCCGTCGAAGTGCCCGCCCTCGTGCAGCGTCACCGCGGCCATGCCGGCCTTGCCGTCGGTGCCGGGGATGTCGACGCCGAAAACGACTGCCTGCGTGACCGAGTCGATGCCGTCGAAGGCGCCCTCGACCTCGGTGGTGGCCACGTTCTCGCCCTTCCAGCGGAAGGTGTCGCCGAGCCGGTCCACGAACGCGATATGACTCCAGCGCTGATCGCGCACCAGGTCGCCGGTGTCGAACCAGCAGTCGCCCGCCTCGAAACCGTCACGCACCAGCTTGGATTCGGTGGCCGAGGCGTCGGTGTAGCCGTCGAAGGGCGAGCGGTCGGTGACCTTGGCGAGCAGCAGGCCGACCCCGCCCGCGGGCACCCGGCGCAGGCGGCCGTCCGGGTGGCGCAGCGCCTTGCCAGTGGCGTCGTCGTATTCGACGACCGCGAAGGGCAACGGCGTGAAACCGGCGGTCCGGGCCACGGAGAAGGCGTTGATGAAGGCGATGTTTCCCTCACTGGCGCCGTAGAACTCGACGATCCGCTTGATGCCGAAGCGCCGCTGGAATTCGTCCCAGATCTCGGGGCGCAGGCCGTTGCCGACGCAGAGCCGGACGGTGTGCGCGCGGTCGGCGGGCTTGGCGGGCTGGTTGAGCAGGTAGCGGCACAGCTCTCCGATGTAGATGAAGGCGGTGGCCTGGTTGGCGATGGCCTCGTCCCAGAAGCGGCCGGCCGAGAACTTGCGGCCCAATGCGAAGGTCGCGCCGCCCGCGATGACCGAGGACAGGGCCACCGTCAGCGCGTTGTTGTGGTACAGCGGCAGGCAGCAGTAGAGGGTGTCGCCGCCGTCGAGCCGGACGCCGAGCCCGCCGATGCCGGCCATGGATTTGGTCCAGCGCAGGTGGGTCATGATGCTGGCCTTGGGCAGGCCGGTGGTGCCGGAGGTGAAGATCAGGAAGGCGCGCTCCTTCGCCGTGATCTGTTCGGTCACACTGGGATTCGAGGCGTCGGCGGTGCGGGCCTCGGTGGCCAGCTGCTCGGACCAGAGCAGCGCGGGCCGGGCCTCGGCGAGGGTGTCGAGGGCGTCGGCGCATTCCTCGCCGATCACGTCGAGCACCGAGTTCAGCAGCCCGAAGCTGTGCTGCAGCACCACATCTCGCTGATTGTGGTTGAGCAGGCCGGCGGTGGCGCCGAGCTTCACGGTGGCGAGCACGGTGAACAGCGCTTCGGCGCGGTTGGCCATCAGGATGCCGACCACGTCGCCGCGGTCGACGCCGTGCGCGGCGAGGACCTTGGCGTACCGGTTGACCTCGGCGTTGGTCTCGCCCCAGGTGTACACGCGCCCTTCGAATTTCAGGAAGGGCCGGTCAGGATGCCGGGCCGCGCCGCGCTGGAAGAACAGCCCGATGGATGCCCTGTCACCGGATTTCACCAGCATGTGCCCGATATTGCGGAGCATACCGGGGGCCTGCATCGCCATGCCGGGCAGACTGCGGGCCAGATCGATCAGGCTCACGGTCGAACGGGCATCCGTAGTCACTTCGCTGTGCTCCTCACCCGGGCGCGGTCACGCCCTGAGCCCAGCCTTACCGATTCGCCCGATCTTGTCGAGTGGAACCAGACGGTTTCGATATCGGATTCACCGGCGGCTCAGCGGCTCGGCCGCAGGGCGGCGAAGGCGGCGTCGAAGTCCTTGGTCACCAGCACTCGTTTCAGCGCGTCCCGGCCCGCGTACCCCCGCAGCCGCAGCTCCTCGATCCAGGTGAACAGGCCCGCGTAGTGGTCCTGCGGATCGAGCACCACCACCGGCTTGGCGTGCACGCCCAGGTAGGCCCCGGTCCAGGTCTCGAAGAACTCCTCGAGCGTGCCGATGCCGCCGGGCAGGGTGAGGAAGGCGTCGGCACGGTCGTCCATGACCTGCTTGCGTTCGCGCATGGTATCGGTAACGACCAACTCGTCGGCATCGGTGTCGGCGACCTCGCGGTGCACCAGCTTCTTCGGGATCACCCCGACGGTCCGGGCGCCCGCGGCGCGCGCGGCCTGCGCGACCGCGCCCATCATCGACACATTGCCGCCGCCGGACACCAATTGCCAACCGCGACGGCCGATCTCGTCGCCCACCCGGGTGGCCAGGTCCAGCGCCACCGGATCGTCCACACTGGCCGAGCAGTACACACAGACGGCGTAGGCCGTACTCACCACTGATCCTCCACGCCCGCCTCGGCCAATTCCTGGCGCGCCTGCGCAGCCTCCACCACGATACGCACCACCTCGTCCACGCTGTCGGTGACGTGCAGCAGCCCCAGGTCGCCGGGGGCGATCTTGGCCGAGCCGAGCAGCGAGTCGCGCATCCAATCCATCAGTCCCGACCAGTGTTCGGTGCCGAACAGGATGATCGGGAAGCGGGTGATCTTGCGGGTCTGCACCAGGGTCAGCGCCTCGAACAGCTCGTCGAGGGTGCCGAACCCGCCGGGCAGGCAGACGAACGCCTGGGCGTACTTCACGAACATGGTCTTGCGCGCGAAGAAGTACCGGAAGTTGATGCCGAGGTCGACCCACTCGTTGAGGTGCTGTTCGAAGGGCAGCTCGATGCCGAGGCCGATGGAATACCCGCCCGCCTCCGACGCGCCCCGGTTGGCCGCCTCCATGGTGCCCGGCCCGCCGCCGGTGATGACCGCGAAACCGGCTCGGGCCAAAGCGCTTCCGATGGCCGTGCCGGCCTGGAATTCGGCCGATTCGGCGGGGGTGCGGGCCGAGCCGAAGACCGCCACCGCGGCCGGCACCTCCGCCAAAGCGCCGAAGCCCTCGACGAATTCGGCCTGGATGCGCAGCACGCGCCAGGGGTCGGCGTGCACCCATTCGGCCCGGCCGCGCTCGTCGAGCAGATGCTGATCGGTGGTTCCTATCCCCTTCTTGCGATCCCGCCGCAACATGATCGGCCCGCGGAACCGTGGCGTCTTCGGCGAACGCACACCCTCGTACTCGGCGTCAGGAGACATGCAGGCAGTATCCAATTTGCCCTCCGCTCCGCTACGGGCGGGGTTCGCGGCGCTGGAGGTCTCGATTCTTCACTCACTCCGCTCCCCCGCTCCAGAATCGAGACGCGCCGCGAACCTTCGGGGCTTCCAGCTGCTGGTTCGTCAGCCTTTGGCGCCGGTGAGGTAGCTGCGCAGCATCGACGTCACCTGGGTGATCTGGTCGACGGGCAGGTGCTCGTCGCGCTTGTGCGCCAGGTTCGGGTCGCCCGGGCCGAAGTTCACGGCCGGGATGCCGCGGGCGGCGAACCGTGAGACATCGGTCCAGCCGTACTTGGCGCGGACGCCGCCGCTGCCGTACGCGTGCACGATCTCGATGAGGTCCTTGGCGGCCGGATTGGACAGGCCGGGCAGGGCGCCGGGCGCGCCGTCGGTGCGCTCGAAATCCAGTTCCAGACCGGCGAACACCTCGCGCACATGCTCGGTGGCCTGGTCCAGGGTGCGGTCGGGGGCGAAGCGGAAGTTCACGTCCACGCTGGCCACATCCGGCACCACATTGCCGGCGACGCCGCTCTCCACGCGGACCGCGGACAGGCCCTCGCGGTAGGTGCAGCCGTCGATCTCGACCGCGCGCGCCTCGTAGTGGGCCAGCCGCTCCAGGATCGGGGCGAGACGGTGAATGGCGTTGTCCCCCAGCCAGGCTCGCGCGGTGTGCGCCCGCACGCCGGAGGTGGTCAGGCGCACCCGCAGGGTGCCCTGGCAGCCCGCCTCAATCCAGCCGCCGGAGGGCTCGCCGAGAATGGCGAGATCGCCGTCGAGCCAGGCGGGCAGTTCGCGTTCGATGCGGCCCAGGCCGTTGAACTCGGCCGCGATCTCCTCGCCGTCGTAGAAGATGAGGGTCAGGTCGTGTACCGGCTCGGCCACCGTGGCGGCCAGGTGCAGGAAGACCGCGTCACCGGATTTCATATCGACGCTGCCGCAGCCCCACAGCTGCCGTTCACCGTCCGCCGTGGTCGTGAAGTGGCCGGGGACATTGTCGGCGATCGGCACGGTGTCCAGATGCCCGGCGAGGATGACGCGGGTGGGCAGGCCCCGATTGGTGCGCGCCAGCACGGTATTGCCGTGCCGCAGGATTTCGAATCCGGTGGTCTGTTCGTGCAGCGCTTTTTCGACGATGTCGGCGATGACCTTCTCGTTCTGAGACACGCTCGGAATGTCCACGAGCGCGGCGGTGAGTGAAATGGGGTCGGCACTCAGATCGATGGTCACTTGATCCACCATAAAGGAGGAATAACCTCCGTTCTTCGCACGGTCGCTGCGATGGCACAAATCGGCACCGCATGAGGTATGAATTCACAGCCCGGTAACGTACGGGGGCGTGAGTACACAGGGAGCATCTGCAGTCGGCCTAGCCACCATCACCGTCAACGGCACAGTCCTGGACACCTGGTACCCGTATCCCAGCCTCGGGACCTTCTCCGCGGACGAGGTCGGCACGGTCCGGCTGGACGCCTCCGATCCGGAATTCGCGAAGCTCGCCGCCTCGGCCGGTCCGGACGAGGACCGCCGGGTCGAGATCGTGGTGGTGCGCACCGTGATCGCCGATCTGGACGCCGCGCCGATCGACACCCACGACGTATACCTACGGCTGCACCTGCTCTCGCACCGGCTGGTCCGTCCGCACGGCGTGAATCTGGACGGGCAGTTCGGCCTGCTCGCCAATGTGGTGTGGACCAACTACGGGCCGTGCTCGGGCGAGGAGTTCGAGCTCACCCGCACGAAGCTGCGCGCCCGCGGCCCGGTGACCGTGTACGGCGTGGACAAGTTCCCGCGCATGGTCGACTACGTGCTGCCGTCGGGCGTGCGCATCGCCGACGCCGACCGCGTGCGCCTGGGCGCGCACCTGGCCTCCGGCACCACGGTCATGCACGAGGGCTTCGTCAACTTCAATGCCGGCACGCTCGGCAATTCCATGGTGGAGGGCCGGATCTCGGCCGGTGTCGTGGTCGGCGACGGCTCCGATGTCGGCGGCGGCGCGTCCATCATGGGCACCCTGTCCGGCGGCGGCAAGCAGGTCATCTCGCTCGGCGAACGCTGCCTGCTCGGCGCGAACTCGGGCCTGGGCATCTCGCTCGGCGACGACTGCGTGGTGGAGGCGGGCCTGTACATCACCGCAGGCACCAAGGTCGCGCTGCCGGACGGCCAGATCATGAAAGCCGGTGAGCTGTCGGGCAAGTCGAACCTGCTGTTCATCCGCAACTCGGTGACCGGCGCGGTCGAGGTCCGGCCTCGCAAAGGCACCGGCATCGAGCTGAACGCGGAACTGCACGCCAACGACTGATCCTGAGCACGCGAAAACCCCTGTCGACTGCGAGCGACAGGGGTTTTCGTCATTTCGCGCTCAGTGGTACAGGCCGCACCAGGGCGCCGCGGAACCGTCCATGACGGGGAACGGAATGGCGCCGGAGTTGCACTGGCCCGAGCCGGTCTGGAAGGCCTTGATCAGGTTCGACGAGCCGGTGGGCGACGGGTCGAACGAGCCGGTGCCGGTGGGTCCGGTGTTCACCGAACCGGTGAAGCTGGGGCCGCCGGCGATCTGCTCGGTGGGCTGCGCGGGGGTGAGGGGCAGCGCGTCGGCGGCCGCCACGGCGGCGGGGGCGAGTAGGCCGGCGAAGACCGCGGTAGCCGCGACGGTGGTGCGCAGAGGGAGGTGCATCGGGCGAATCTCCTTGGGATCTTTGATCTTTCGATTCCAGAAACTAGATGTTCGCGCTCGGGCCCGACGAGACCCCGAAAACTCCGGCACCGGAACTCAGGTGTCAGATGCCGAAGGCGATGACACGTTCGGGTGTGATGCGGATCAGCTCCGGGGACAGCCCCGGATACCACGGTTCCGCGTCCCGCACGGCTTGTGCGGTGCCGCGGATTTCGAGGCACCGCACCGTCCACGGGTCGACCGAGGGCACGTCGTCGACGACGAAGGCGACCCGCTCCTCCTTCAGGAGATTGCGGAACTTCTGGCTGGCGCCCAGGTCCCGGCCGCCGATGTCGATGGTGCCCAGGGCCGCGTTCCAGCGGAAGCCCACCGGATTGTTCTGCGGTGAGCCGTCGGGGCGGATGGTGGCCAGCCGCCCCAGTCGCTGGCTGTTCAGGTACTCGATCTCGGCAGGCGACAGTGATGCGGTCATGCCGGTCACGCTATGACCTCGAGTGCACTCGAGGTCAAGACAGCAGTTTCTTCTGAACCTTGCCCATGGCATTGCGCGGCAGGCCGTCCACCACCCGGACCTCACGCGGCCGCTTGTGCGCCGAAAGTTCGCCCGCCACATGGGCGATGAGCTCGTCGGCGATCGAGTCGCCCGCCCCGTCACGGAGCACGACGTAGGCGACGATGCGCTGGCCCAGATCGTCGTCCGGGACGCCGACGACCGCGGCCTCGGCCACGGCCGGATGCCCCAGCAGCGCGGTCTCGATCTCGCCCGCGCCGATGCGGTAGCCGCCCGACTTGATGAGGTCCACCGATTCCCGGCCCACGATGCGGTGGAAGCCGTCGGCGTCGATCACCGCCACGTCGCCGGTCTTGAACCAGCCGTCGCCGGTGAAGTGCTCGGCGGTGACCTCGGGCTTGTTCAGATAGCCGTCGAAGAGCATGGGGCCGCGCACCTGGAGTCCGCCGACGCTCTCCCCATCGTGCGGTACCGGATCGCCGGCCTCGTCGCGCAGGCGGGTCTCGACGCCCGCGACCGGGATGCCGACCCAGCCCGGGCGGCGTTCACCGTCGGGCCGGGTGGAGAGGGTGATCATGGTTTCGCTCATGCCGTAGCGCTCGATCGGGGCGTGACCGGTGAGCTCGGCGAGCCGTTCGAACACCGGCACGGGCAGCGGCGCGCTGCCGGAGATCAGGATCCGCGCCTTCACCAATTCCCGTGCGGCGTCGGGGTCTTCGGCGATCCGGGACCACACGGTCGGCACGCCGAAGTACATGCTGCCGTGCGCGTCGGCGTACGCCTTCGGGGTGGGCTTGCCGGTGTGGATCAGCGGGCTGCCCGCCCGCAGCGGGCCCAGCACGCCGAGGATCAGGCCGTGCACGTGGAACAGCGGAAGACCGTGCACCAGCACGTCTTTCGAGGTCCAGCCCCAGGCCTGGATCAGTGCGTCCAGACCCGCCGCGATGGCGTCGCGGCTGAGCATCACACCCTTGGGCGCGCCGGTGGTGCCCGAGGTGTAGAGGATGAAAGCCGTTGCCTTACCGGCGGGTTCGGCGTATCGATGCCAGGAGCGCGCGTGCTTGCGCACCGGGATGACCGGCAGGTCGGAGTCCGCGGGCGCATTGCCCAGCCAGGCCTGGGCGCCCGAGTCCCGCAGGATGTGCGCCAGTTCCGCGCTGCCGGAGTCCGGCGGCACCGGCACCACGGTCACGCCCGCGATCAGGCAACCCACCACGGCCAGCACGGTGACGACGGTCGGTTCGGCCAGCACGGCCACCCGGCGCGCCTGGGCGACCCGTTCGGCGACGGAGGTGGCCGCACCGAGCAGATCACTGCGCGACAACGTCTCCCCGTCGATGGTGACGGCATCCGGGATATCGGCTCCGGCGGCGATGGCGGCCGGGTTCAGCGAGCTCAGCAACAGCGGCGACACGGGCCCACGCTACCGGAGCCGCGCTCGGCAACGAATCGCTTGCGAAGCCGCCCAGTCGGTTGACAGGTAACCCGAGTGGGTAAGACAGTTTCTGTATAACCTTCTCACCAGAGGATGTGGTCAACGATGACCAGGCCGCTTCACGACCGTGTCGAATCCGCAGCCCCCACACCGGAGATCGATGTCCGCCGCTACCTCGACGGCGCGGCCGGCTTCTTCGGCGCCGCGGCGAACGTGATCATGCAACTCTCCAACCCACCGGTCGGCTACGGCGTGGTGGAGAGCCCGGTGGAATCCGGGAACGTCATGATCCATCCCTTCAAACGGCTGCGCACCACCCTCACCTACCTGGCCGTCGCCCTGCTGGGCACCGAGGCGGACCGCGCGGCCTACCGGGAGGCCGTCGACTCCGTGCACAAGCACGTCCGGTCCCGCGCGGACAGCACCGTCAAATACAACGCCTTCGATCCCCGGTTGCAGCTGTGGGTCGCGGCCTGCCTGTACTGGGGCGCGCGCGATCTCTACGAGCGCATGCACGGGCCGATGGACGAGTACGACGCCGAAGCCTTCTACCTCTACGCCGCCCGGCTCGGCACCACCCTGCAGGTGCGCCCGGACATGTGGCCCGCCGACCGCGCCGCCTTCGACCGCTACTGGGACGAGAACCTCGCACGGACCCGTATCGACCCCAAGATCAAGGCGTACTTCGAGGACCTCATCGACCTGAAGATGCTGCCCCGCCCGTTCCAGCCGGCCTTCGGCGGCGTGCACCGCTTCTTCGTGACCGGTCTGCTGCCGCAACATCTCCGGGACGAGATGGGCATGACCTGGACGCCGCGCCAGGATCGCGCGCTGGCCCGGATGATGCGACTGGCCGGTGCGGCGGAGTCGGTGGTGCCGGCGCCGCTGCGTGCCTTCCCGCTCAACGTCTATCTCACGGATATGCGGTTGCGCCGGAAGCTGGGGCTGCGGCTGGTGTGAAAGCCGTTGCCGGTCAGACGATCCGGAAGCCGGGGACGATGTGGTCGCGGGCGAACTGCCGCAGCGCGTCGGGATCGTCGAGCGGGATGACCGTCTGCGGAGTCAGCGCCAGTGACAGCGCGGCGCGGGCGATCATCTCGGCCAGCGGCAGCGGATCGTACTGCGGCAGTTTGCCTTCCGCCTGCAGCCGGGCCATGAACTCGGCCAGGTAGTCGCGGCCCAGTTCGATGACCGGCGCGCCCTGCACGGTCAGATACGGCAGCACGATCTCGGGTTCGGTCTTGAGCAGCCGGCCCAGCAGCTGGTTGCCGCGCAGGCCCTCGATGAAGGCCACGAAAAGCGCGATGATCTGGTCCTCGGCGCTCTCGTCACGTTCGATCGGCCCCTGCACGGCGGCGTCGACCTCGTCGACGAGTTGGCGGGCCTGCCGTAGCCCGACGGCCTGGATGAGATCGTTCTTGCCGGCGAAGCGTCGGTACAGCGTGGCCAGGGACAGGCCGCCGCGGCGGGCGACCTCGACCATGCTCGTGCGTTTGATACCGAAGTCCAGGAAGGCCATGAGCGCGGCGTCGAGGACTTTGGCCTGGTTGTGATCCTCGGGGCCGGATCCACGCACGAGCGGCAGCAGTTTGGCCAGTTTGGCCATGGTCCGGGCCCTTTCCAGTCGCAAAGAAACGGTGAGGCACTAATCTTCGCACATTGACACGACCACCCCACGGTGAGAAGGTGAGGACAAATATTTCTCACACTCTCCTCATGGGTGAGGAGTGACGACGAGGAGCCGTGTCAACGATGACCGCACCCCTGCGCAAGTTCGACGAGTTCCCCTCGGCCTACGAGCCGATGACCCCCGAATCCGTGCGTGAGCACATCGACGGTGTCGCGGCCTTCCTCGGCGGCGCTGCCAATGTCGTGATGCAGCTGTCGCTGAAGCCGGTCGCCTACGGCGTCATGGAAAGCGACGTCGACAGCGGCAAGGTGACGCTGCACCCGTTCAAGCGGCTGCGCACCACCCTCACCTATCTCGCGGTCGCACTGCTCGGCGATGACGACGACCGCCGCGACTATCGCGAAGCCGTGAACCGGTCGCACCGCAGCATCCACTCCAAGCCCGGCAGCGCGGTCAAGTACAACGCCTTCGACCCCACGCTGCAGCTGTGGGTGGCGGCCTGCCTCTACTGGGGCGTCGACGACCTCTACCACCGCCTGCGCGGCCCCATGGAACCCGAACTGGCGGAAGCTTTTTACCAGTACTGCGCCCGTCTGGGCACCACCCTGCAGATGCGCCCCGAAATGTGGCCCGCCACCCGAGACGACTTCTACGTCTACTGGGAGGAGAACCTCGCCACCAAGTCCATCGACGCCCCCACCCGCAAATACTTCAACGACCTCACCGACCTCAAAATGCTCCCCTGGCCCCTGCAGTTCGCCTTCGGCGGCCTCCACCGCTTCACCGTCACCGCCCTGCTCCCCCAGCACCTCCGCGACGAAATGTCCATGACCTGGTCCGCGCGAGACGAGCGAATCTTCACCACCCTGCTCCGCCTCATCTCATCGGTCTGGACCCACCTCCCCACCCCGCTCCGGCTCTTCCCCTACAACTTCTATCTGGCCGACATGCGCCTCCGCCGCCGCCTCGGCCGTCCTCTGGTCTGAGCCGCAACGGCTTTCAGCCGCGGTCGGCCAGCGCGCGGAGGAAGAACGCCACATTGGCGGGGCGTTCGGCCAGCCGGCGCATGAGGTAGCCGTACCACTGGGTGCCGTAGGGGATGTAGACGCGGAGGGCGTGACCTTCGGCGACGAGGCGGCGTTGTTCGGCGTCTCGGATGCCGTAGAGCATCTGGAATTCGAAATCGCCGGGGGTGCGGTTGTTTTCGGCGGCGAGGATGTGGGCGGCAGTGATCATCGCGGGGTCGTGGGTGGCGATCATGGGGTACCAGGCGGTGCGGAGGAGGACGTCCAGGCAGCGGAGGTAGGAGGCGTCCACCTCGGCTCGGCGCCGATAGGCGACCGTGGGTGGTTCCTGGTAGGCGCCCTTGCAGAGGCGGACCCGGGTGCCGTCGGCGGCCAGGTCGCGGGCGCGGTCTTCGGCCTGGCGGAGGTAGGTCTGGAGAGCTACTGCCAGCCAGGGGAATTCGATGCGGGCCTGACGGACTGCCTGCAGGGTATCGGCGGTGGTGGTGTGGTCCTCGGCGTCGACGGTCACCCAGACGTGGCGTTCGGCGGCCTTGGCGCACAGCTTGTGCAGATTCTCCGCCGCGATGGCGGGGCCGTCCTGGCCCAGGGACCGACCGAGGGCGGACAGTTTGAGCGAGACCTCGACGCGGGGGATGTCGGAGTTCCCGCCGGGCACGATCCGGTCGGCCTCGGCGAGGTCGTCGATGAGCGAAAGATATTCCGCCACCGCGGCATTGGCTTGGGTGTGGTCGGTAGTGTACTCACCGAGGAAGTCGACGCTCACCGAACGGCCGGTGGCCAGCAGTTCCCGTGCCACGGGTACCAGCTCGGCGCGGGTCTCCCCGGCCACGAAGCGCCGGACCACCGCGGCGGTGACCGGCACCCGGGTGATCGCCTGCTTCATCCGCGCCGATCCGGCCGCGGCGAGGATCGCGGGCCGCAGCGGGTTCATCGCGCCTCCATATGGGGGTAGCGGTAATCGGTTGGCGGAACGAAGGTTTCCTTCAGGGCACGGGGCGCGACCCAGCGGAGCAGATTGAGGTAGGAGCCGGCCTTGTCGTCGGTGCCGGAGTTGCGGGCCCCGCCGAAGGGCTGCTGACCGACGACCGCGCCGGTGGGCTTGTCGTTGATATAGAAGTTGCCGGCGGCGAATCGCAGTGCTTCAGAAGCGGATTCGACGGCCTTGCGGTCGCGGGCGAAGATCGCGCCGGTGAGGGCATAGGGCGAGGTTCCGTCCACGACCTCCAGGATCTCGGCGAACGAGTCGGGGACGCTGTCGTCGTAGACGTACACCGACAGGATGGGCCCGAAGTACTCGGTGGCGAAGGCCTCGTCGCCGGGATCGTCGCCCAGCAGCACGGTCGGCCGGACGAACCAGCCCTCACTGTCGTCGTAGCCGCCGCCCGCGGCGACCGCGGAACCCCGGTCCTTCGCCTTCATGATGGCGGCCACGCACTTGTCGTAGGCGCGGTCATCGATTACGGCCCCACCGAAATTCGACAGATCGGCGACATCGCCGTAGGTCAGCGAGTCCACCTCGGCCAGGAAGTCCTGTCCCATCCGCTGCCATACCGACCTGGCGACATAGGCGCGCGACGCGGCCGAGCACTTCTGCCCCTGATACTCGTAGGCCCCGCGAATCATGGCTGTACGCAGCGCATCCGGATCGGCGGACGGGTGGGCGAGGATGAAATCCTTCCCGCCCGTCTCCCCCACCAGCCGCGGATACCCGTGGTAGTGGCCGATATTCGAGCCGACGCTCTGCCACAGGTACCGGAAGGTGCGAGTGGAACCGGTGAAATGGATCCCCGCCAGCCGCGGGTCGGTCAACGCCACCTCCGACAGCTGCGCCCCGTCCCCGGTCACCATATTGATGACCCCGGGCGGCAACCCCGCCTCCTCCAGCAGCTTCAACGTGAAGTACGCCGAAAGTGTCTGCGCCGGTGCGGGCTTCCAGATCACCGTATTGCCCATGAGCGCGGGCGCGGTGGGCAGGTTCCCGGCGATGGCGGTGAAGTTGAACGGTGTGATGGCGTAGACGAAGCCCTCCAGGGGCCGGTAGTCCATCCGATTCCACACGCCCGCCGCGGATTCCGGCTGGTCCGCGAGAATCTGCCGGGCGAACGCGACATTGAATCGCCAGAAATCGACCAGTTCGCAGGGTGCGTCGATTTCGGCCTGCTGCACCGTTTTCGACTGTCCGATCATGGTGGCGGCCGCCACGGTCTCCCGCCAGGGCCCGGCCAGCAGATCGGCGGCCCGCAGCAGGATGGCGGCCCGCTCCTCGAAGGGCATGGCCCGCCAGCCGGGCGCCGCGGCCGTCGCCGCCGCGATGGCGGCGCGGGCTTCGTCGTGAGTGGTGTTGGAGTAGGTCCCGAGCACATGGCGATGCCGGTGCGGCATCACGATATTGTGCCGTTCCCCGCCACCCGGCTGATGCTTGCCGCCGATGACCAGCGGCACCATGGTGACTTCGGCGGAGATTTCGGCGAGCCGGCCGGCCAGCAGCTCGCGTTCGCGGCTGCCGGGGGCATAGGAGTGCACCGGTTCATTGCCAGGAGTAGGGACAACCGTGACAGCGTCCATACCCAAGGCTAGCCCGCCTCGCCGCATATTCAGCGGACGGCTGAGCGGCGTTTACCGCCGGCAACCCGTGCCGGCGGTAAACGCCGAACCTATTGCGGACGTCCCCGGTGAGTTACCCGCACCTGGCGAAACCGGTCGTCACGTTCGGATTCAGTGGAAATCCTGCGCGATGATCGTCTCGATATTGCGCTCCGCCAAGGCCGTGATGGTGACGAACGGGTTGACGGTGGTGAGGCCCGGAATCAGCGAGCCGTCGATGACGTACAGACCCGGGTACTGGGTGAGCCGCCCGTAGTTGTCGGTGGACACGTTCAGCACGCAGCCGCCGAGCGGGTGGTAGGCGAAATCATCACCCCAGGTCTTGTATTCGCCGAACAGGTCGGTCCGGTAGATGGTGCCTTCCTTGCTGTTGATCTTGTCGAAGATCCGCTTGGCACAGTCGATGCTGGGCTGGTTCCAGGCGGTCTGCCAGTTCAGGTCCACGCCGCCGGATCCCGAGTTGTAGGTGAAGGTGCCGCGATTGGGGTTCTTGGTGATGGCGAGGTACAGGCTGGCGAAGGTCTCGATGCCGGCCGGGAAGGGCGACACCTCAGCGAAGGCCGGACCGCCGCTGTCGGCCCAGTTGTCGATGCCGACGCACGGGATACAGGACTGCAGGCTGCCGGTAGCGTCCCAGGCCTGGTTCTGCCGGGCCACCATCACATTGCCGTTGTTGCCCCAGCCGGCGCCGATCGAGTCCGGCAGATTGGGCAGCTTGCCGGTGGCCTTCTGCGTAACCAGCAGCTTGCTGGTGCCGACACTACCGGCGGCGAAGAAGACCTTTTGCGCCGTAACGGTTTTCGCCTTGACGGTGTTGCCGCTGGTGTCGATCTGGTTCATCGACACCGAGTAGCCGCCGCCATTGGCCGGCGCCACGGTGGTGACCGCGTGCTGCGGCACGATGGTCACCTTGCCGGTGCCTGACGCTGCCGCCAGATAGGTCTTGTCCAGCGAGTTCTTCCCGTAGTTGTTGCCGTAGATGACCTCGGCGTTGAGCGCCGACCGCGGGGCGGTGCTGGCCTGTTCCTGCTTCATGTAGTTGAAGTCGTAGACGTTCGGCACGAAGGTGTACGCGAACCCGGACCGCTGCGCCTGCTTGATGCCGACCCGCGCGAACTGATAGCAGTCCGCGCCCTGGAACCAGGTCTGGTCGATGTTGTTGACCTTGAGCGCGGCATTGGCGCGCGGGTAGTAGGTGCTGTACATCGAGCCGGCGTCCACCGACGGCAGGATGCTCGCGAAGTTCTCCTGCTTTGGCGTCACCGCCATACCGCCGTTGACCAGCGAGCCACCGCCCACGCCGCGGCCCTGGTAGATCCGGATCCCGCTGAACTGCTCGGAATCCAGCACGCCGGTGTAGCTGGAGATGGACTTGTTGTAGGGCGCGCCCATGAAGTGGTTGACCGGCTGGTCGGTCTCGGTGCGCAGCCAGAACGACCGGCCGTCCGGGTTGAGCATGTTGCAGAAGACCTTGCCGTCGGACCCGGGCTGGGTCCAGGACATGCCCTTCTCGACCATGATCACGTTCTGCCCGGCCTGCGCGAGCCGCAGCGCCGCGACCGCCCCGCCGTAGCCGGTGCCGATGACCAGGATGGGCATCGTGTCACCGTCATTGATCGATCCGGTGGGTAGGGCGCGAGCCAGAGGCGCTTTCGGTAGTAGCGCAGCCGCCCCCAAAATGACACCTGTTGCAGCTAGGAACCCGCGGCGGCTGACATTGCTGCCATAGACACTCTTACCGGGGGTTTCATAAGACAGACCACGCACTGAAAGACTCCTCATCGAGTTGCGATGAGAACCTGTTATAGAGGTAGTGAAGAGAACGTGTGTCAGTTTTGGGCAAAATTAGGGAGGCGACAACCGATTTCGTGAGATGGGGGTGACTCCCCGGGGACGGCCAGAATAGGGTTGGCTCCCAATCACCGGCACGAGTTGCCAGCAGTGAACGGCTCTCGGCCACCCGCTGAAGATGCGGGGAGGCGGAACCGTGAGACAGAACTGCGACCCTGACGGGACTCGAACCCGCGACCTCCGCCGTGACAGGGCGGCGCGCTAACCAACTGCGCCACAGGGCCATGCAAATCGCTTGGCCACCAGGCCTTGCAACGTCGTAGACGCTATCACGGGCCCGGCGGTAACGGGAAATCAGCTGGTCAGGCGATCAGCCGCAGCGGTGATGCGCTCGTCCGTGGCGGTAAGGGCAATGCGCACATGCTGATTCCCGCGCGGGCCGTAGAACTCGCCCGGCGCCGCCAGGATGCCGCGCTCGGCCAGCCAATCCAGGGTCGTGCGGCATTCCTCACCGCGGGTCGACCACAGGTACAGACCCGCCTCGGAGTCGTCGATCCGGAATCCCGCGCGCTGCAGCGCATCTCGCAGCATGACCCGCCGCGCCCGATAGCGGTCCTTTTGCTGAACCTCGTGCGCGTCATCGCTGAGGGCCGCGGTCATGGCCGCCTGAATCGGGAAGGGCAGCATCATGCCGGAGTGCTTGCGCACCTCCAGCAACTCCGCCACGAGTGCCGGATCACCGGTCACGAAACCGGCCCGGTAGCTCGCCAGATTCGAGGTCTTGGACAGCGAGTGGATGGCCAGCAGGCCGGTGTGGTCGCCGTCGGACACCTCGGGGTCGAGGATCGATACCGCGCGGCCCTCCCAGGCCAGGCCCAGGTAGCACTCGTCGGAGGCGACGATCGCGCCACGCTCGCGCGCGAACTGCACCACCTTGCGCAGGTGCTCGACGCCCAGCACCTTGCCGGTCGGATTGGACGGCGAGTTGAGGAAGATCAGCGCGGGCCGCTCGGGTCCCAGCTGCGTGGTGCCGTCGGCGCGCACGTAGCGGGTGCCGGCGAGCAGCGCGCCCACCTCGTAGGTCGGGTAGGCGATCTCGGGAATGACGACCAGGTCCTGCGATCCCAGGCCGAGCAGCCGCGGCAGCCCGGCGATGAGCTCCTTGGTGCCGATGGCCGGCAGCACCGCCGCCGGGTCCACCCCCGTGATACCGAAGCGCCGCTTCAGCGCCGCGACAACGGCTTCCCGCAATTCGGGCGTGCCGTGCGTGGTCGGGTAGCCGGGCACCTCCGCGACCGACGAGAGCGCCGTCCGGATCAGCGGATCCACCGGATCGACGGGCGTCCCGACCGAGAGGTCGACGATGCCGTCCGGGTGCGAAGCGGCCTTCGCCTTCACGGAAGCGATGGTGTCCCAGGGGAAATCGGGCAGCAGAGCGCTGACCCGGCCACGCGCGGTCAAGGCTCGTCCTACTCGCTCGCCATCGGCGGCAGCGCGGCGATGAACGGCGGGTCGTAGTCGACCTTGCCGACCTTGGTGGCGCCGCCCGGCGAACCCAGGTCGTCGAAGAAGTCGACGTTGGCGTTGACATAACCGGCCCACTGATCCGGGGTGTCGTCTTCGTAGAAGATGGCTTCCACCGGGCAGACCGGTTCACATGCACCACAGTCCACGCACTCGTCCGGTTGGATGTACAGCATGCGGCCGCCCTCGTAGATGCAGTCCACGGGGCATTCCTCGATGCACGCCTTGTCCTTCACGTCAACGCACGGTTCAGCGATGATGTACGGCACTGCCGTTCTCCTAGTCTGTCCTCACCTACGGGATACTCCGCCCGGCCAAACCCTATCCCGGCCAGCCAACATTACTACCGCACAGGCTGTCCTAATTTCCGCCCTCCGCTTCGCCGCGGGCGGGGTTCGCGCCCCGGTTACCTCGGCCTTCCCTCCTCCGCTCCTCCGCTTCGCTCCCCCGCTCCGTCGGTCCAGACCGAGGCGGGCGCGAACACTGTGTGAATGCGGTGGTGAGGCGGCTCATCCGAGCGCGAGCGAGCCTATCGGCGAGCGATACGCCGGCACACCGTAGGTGGTGGTGCGCTGCCGAACCGGACGGCCGATGCCCGACGCGATCTCCGTCAGTTCCTCGACCGTCTTCGCCGATCCGTGTTCGGAACCGGCCATGCGAGAGATCGTCTCCTCCATCAGCGTGCCGCCGAGATCGTTGGCACCGCCGTTCAACATTAGCCGGGTTCCCTTGATACCGAGTTTCACCCAGCTGGTCTGAATATTGTCGATCCGGCCGTGCAGCATGATCCGGGCCAGCGCGTGCGCGGCCCGATTCTCGCGCACGGTCGGGCCGGGGCGGGAGGCGCCCGCCAGGTAGAGCGGGGCGCTCTGGTGCACGAACGGCAGCAGCACGAATTCGGTGAAACCGCCGGTCTCGTCCTGGATTCCGCGCAGCACCCGCAGGTGGCCCACCCAGTGCTTCGGATTGTCCACGTGCCCGTACATCATGGTCGAGCTGGAGCGCAGGCCCAGCCGGTGCGCGGTGGTGACCACATCGACCCAGGCCGAGGCGGGCAGCTTGCCCTTGGTCAGCACCCAGCGCACCTCGTCGTCCAGGATCTCGGCGGCGGTGCCCGGAATGCTGTCCAGCCCGGCCTCTTTCAGCGCCGACAGCCAGTCGTGCACCGACTGGCCGCCGCGCGAGGCGCCATTGACGATCTCCATCGGGCTGAAGGCGTGCACGTGCATGCCGGGGACGCGAGTCTTGATGGCGCGCACCAGATCCGCGTAACCGGTGACGGGCAGTTCCGGATCGATGCCGCCCTGCATGCAGATCTCGGTCGCGCCCTCGACCCACGCCTCCCAGGCGCGGTCGGCGACCTCGGCGGGGCTCAGGCTGAAGGCGTCGGCGTCACCCTTGCGCTGCGCGAACGCGCAGAAGCGGCAGCCGGTGTAGCAGATATTGGTGAAGTTGATGTTCCGGTTGACGATGTAGGTGACCTCGTCGCCCACGGTGTCGCGGCGCAGCTGGTCGGCCAGCGCGGTCACGGCCTCCAGGGCCGGGCCGTCGGCGGCGGCCAGGGCCAGGTACTGGTCGTCGGACAGACCCGCGGGATCCTGCTCGGCGGCGCGCAGGGCGGCCATCACCTCGGCGTCGAGGCGCTCCGGGGCCGAAGCGGCCAGTTCGAGCACCTGCTCGCGGACGCTCTCCCAGTCACCGAAGGCTCCCAGCGAATCATCGGCAATACCTGCGTCGCTGCGGGATTCGGTGCGGCGGCCCTCGGTGTCGATCGCGGTGTTCAGGTCGATGCGGCCGGCCGATTCCCAATCCTGGTCGGGCTCCTGCCAGGGCAGCCCGGACGGCTTCACGTCGGCGGCCAGGCCGGTCTCCGGATCTCGCAGCGCGGCAACATGTTCGGCGATCCGCGGATCGATCCACGGATGGCCCGCCAGGACATACTTCGGATGGGCGGTGATGCGCTCGGTGAGCACGTATCCGCAGTCCGCGGTGATCTGCGCGAGGGTCTCCAGATTCGGCCACGGCCGTTCGGGATTCACATGGTCGGGGGTCAGCGGCGAGACGCCGCCCCAGTCGTCGATACCGGCCGCCAGCAGCGCCCGGCACTCCTCCAGCGACACCAGGTTCGGCGGGGCCTGAATGCGCATCTTCGGGCCCATCAGCAGCCGGGTCACGGCGATGGCGGCCCGGAACTCCTCCAGCCCGGCGTCCGGGGTGTGGCGCATGGCGGTGTTCTGCTTGGCCAGGAAGTTCTGCACGATGACTTCCTGGATATGCCCGAAAGCCTTGTGCACCTTGCGAATCGCGAGGATGGATTCAGCCCGCTCGACCACCGTCTCCCCGATGCCCACCAGGATGCCGGTGGTGAACGGCACTGACAGGCGACCGGCGTCGGTCAGCGCCCGCAGCCGCACCGCCGGGTCCTTGTCCGGCGAACCGTAGTGCGCCTGACCGGGTTCGGTGAACAGGCGCGTCGAGGTGGTCTCCAGCATCATGCCCATGGACGGGGACACCGGCTTGAGCCGCGACAGCTCCTCCCAGCTCATCACGCCCGGGTTCAGGTGCGGCAGCAGGCCGGTCTCCTCCAGCACGCGAATCGCCATGGCGCGCACGTAATCCAGGGTGGAGTCGTAACCGCGCTCGTCGAGCCACTGCCGGGCCTCGGGCCAGCGCTCCTCCGGGCGGTCTCCGAGGGTGAAAAGGGCTTCCTTGCACCCGAGTTCGGCGCCCTGGCGGGCGACCTCGAGAATCTCGTCCGGCTCCATGTACATGCCCCTGCCCTGCGCGCGCAGTTTGCCGGGCACGGTGACGAACGTGCAGTAGTGGCAGCGGTCGCGACACAGGTGCGTGATGGGGATGAACACCTTGCGCGAGTAGGTGATCGGCAGCGTCTCACCCGCGTACCCGGACTCCCGCAGCCCCGCGTCGCGCACCCGCGCGGCCGACCCGCAGAGATCTTCCAGATCGGCGCCGCGGGCCTGCAGCAGCACCACGGCCTCGTCGAGATTGAGCGTCGCGCCGTCCCGAGCGCGGCGCAGCGCGCGGCGCAGGGCAGACGACGAGGGAGCCGCGGAATCGGCGGGCACAGCGGAACCCGTGGGCATGACCGAACTGCCGGCAGCACTCGGCGGCAGGGTCGGGTTCGGTAGATCCGTCACGGTCTCGATCATGCGCCATCCATCCGGCTGGTCCGACTCGGGTGCCATGGAACGGGCCAACCTGCCACCCAGGTCCGGTATTCCGTTCCGCCTCCGCGAATCCCGGGAAATACGAATAATCGCATCGTTGGTTCCATATATTCAAATTTCAGTCCCGATGAAATAGCCTCGCGGGCGTCCGCTTCGCTGAGGAAGAGGGAGAGATCGTGCTCGCGAAAATCCGCCGCGCGGCCGTCGTCGCCGGCGTGGGCGCCACCGCCCTGCTGACCATCGCCACCAGCACCGCGTCCGCATTCGGACCGGTGCCGCCTGCCAACCCTTACCTGGGACCGGTCGGCACCGCGACCATGCACGGCGACGCCGAGGCCTCCGACACCACGCCCCTCCCCGGTGTCGGGACTGGCGGCGTCAATGCCGACTTCCACGAGGAGGGCGCGGCCTGCCCGACCATCCTGCAGGGCGCGGACGGCTTCCCCCAGGCGTTGTGCACGAAGATCACCGATCGCGCGCCGGAAGTGCTGCTGCTGGACCCCGGCAACGGCAACACCCTCGCGCGCCTCGACCTCACCAAGGGCAGCCTGCTCGGCGGGGTCTACGCCTACCTCGACAACCACGACCAGATGGTCACCGTGGACGGCTCGGGCAACCTGCTGCGCATCGGGCACCAGCGCGGCTCCGACGGCTCCTGGTCGCTGTCGATCGCCGCCAAAATCGATGTGACACAGGCGGTCACCGGCCACTGCGGCGGCGGCACCTGCGACGCCGTCAGCTCGGTGTCCCCCGATTACCAGGGCCGGGTGTGGTTCGCCACCGACAGCGCCGCCGCCGGCTTCGTCGCCACCGACGGCACCGCCCACTCGATCGTGCTCGCGCCCGGCGAGAACGTGGCCAACAGCATCGCCACCGCACCCCAGGGCATGGCCGTCGCCACCGACCACGCGCTCTACCTGCTGAACGTGGACGGCAGCGGCAATCCGCAGATCGTCTGGCGGCAGGCCTACGACCGCGGCCCGGCCCGCAAGCCCGGCCAATTGAGCTGGGGCACCGGCGCGACGCCGACCTTCTTCGGCCCCGGCGACGGCACCGAATACCTGGCCATCACCGACAACGCGGCCACCAAGGAGAACCTGCTCGTCTTCGACACCGGCACCGGCCGGCAGGTCTGCTCCGTGCCCGCCATCGACGGCACCGAGAACTCCCCCATCGGCTCGGGCAACAGCGTGTTCGTGGCCAGCACCTACGGCTACCCCTACCCGGCGCTGCCGCCCAACGCCGGCACCAGCCAGCCCGCCAGCGCACCGATCTCGGGCGGCATGACCCGTATCGACGTCACCGGCTCCGGCTGCACCGTGATCTGGACCAACACCGTGCCCTCCTCGGCGGTGCCCCGACTGTCCGTGGCGGACGGCAAGATCTACACCTTCACCCGGCACTCGCTGCTCGGCAGCGGCAGCGGCGCCCTCGGCAGCGGCAGCAGCAGCGGCAGCAGTGGTCTGGGCAGCGGCAGCGCGGGGGTGACCGACAACTACAGCTTCACGGTGATCGACGCGAACACCGGCAAGGTCGACACCGAGCAGTTCGTCGGCGCGACCACGGTGAACGACACCCTCGAAATGGTCGGCACCATCGCACCCGGCCGAATCCAGTACCAGGGCACCACGACCGGGCTCTACCGCATCACGCCACGCTGATCGTCAGACGGCACATGCAATGTGGTTTCGTGACAACTGATCTCGTGAGGCGAGGGTAACTCGCCGGGTACCACCAGAATGGTTTCGGCGCTCAACCGCCGGCACGGGTTTCCAGCCGTGAACGGCTCCCAGCCGCCCGCTGAAGATCCGGAGAGGCGGTACCGAGAGGCGGTACTGTGCCAGCATGTCCCAGCCCCTCGCCCCCGGCGGCATCCTCGCCGACCCGTCGCGGCGTCCCAGCCCACGCGCCAAACTGCTGTGGGCGCTGAGCGCCGCGCTGTCGTGGGTGGTGCCGATACTCGGGGTGGGGATCTGGGCGCTGTTCGACACGCACCGGCGTGGCGTGCAGGCACTGGTATTCGGAATCGTGCTGCTGACAGCGATATTCAGCATCGTGGCCATCCCGCTGTGGCGGTACGCCGTGCACCGGTGGGAGATCACCGACGAGGCCGTCTACACCCGCACCGGCTGGTTCACCCAGGAGAGCCGGGTCGCGCCCATCACCCGCGTGCAGACCGTCGACACCTACCGCGGACCCCTGGAGCGACTGCTCGGACTGGCCACCGTCACCGTCACCACCGCCTCCTCCGCCGGGGCCGTCCACATCAGCGCGCTCGCCCTGGCCGACGCCCGCGACACCGTCGCCCAGCTCACCGCCATCGCCGCACAGCACCGGGGGGACGCCACATGAGCCGGCCGCCGCAAGAGCCCGAGGAATTCACGGATTCCTCCCCGACAGAGGCGCTTTCACCGATCACCGCGCTCTCGGGGCCGGGGACGCCCCTCGGTCCGGACGCCCAGGGCTGGCAGCGACTCGACAAACGCATGCTGCTGGTCCACCCGGTCACCGAGCTCATCCGCTTCATCCCGGTTCTGATCGCCACCCTGGTCGCGGGCGCGAGCAGCGACAATCCCCGCTGGAGCCTCGCCGTGGTGGCGATCATCGTCGCCTTCGCGCTCACCCGCTGGTTCACCACCACCTACCGCATCACCCCCGACAATGTGGAACTGCGTACCGGACTCGTTCAGCGCAAACGACTCTCGGTGCCGCGCAACCGGGTGCGCTCGGTGGACGTGCAGGCCGACCTGCTGCACCGGGTCCTCGGACTGGCGGTGCTGTCCATCGGTACCGGGCAGCACGCGGAGAAGCGGGAGCAGTTCAAACTGGACTCGCTGGACGCCAAGCTGGTGCCGCAACTGCGGCTGGCACTGCTGGCGCACACCGGTGCCGGATCGGAAGCCGCCGACTCCCGGACGGCGACATCGGATTCCGGCACACCGGCGGCGAGCCACGGTCACCCGGCCGTGGAAATCGCGCACTGGCAACCGGATTGGGTGCGCTACGCCCCGCTCTCGCTGACCGGCTTCGCCATCATCGCACCGGTCGTGGGTCTGGCCTTCCAGTACGGATTCGCCCAGCTCTTCCTGAAATCCGGCACGGTCCAGGATGTCGGCCACCGCGGCTCGGCGGTCATCGCCGGCGTGATCGCACTGCTCGTCGTGAT
Source organism: Nocardia niigatensis NBRC 100131 (assembly GCF_000308655.1). Taxonomy (GTDB): domain Bacteria; phylum Actinomycetota; class Actinomycetes; order Mycobacteriales; family Mycobacteriaceae; genus Nocardia; species Nocardia niigatensis. The sequence goes on from NZ_BAGC01000048.1 coordinate 97,832, forward strand.
TCTCGTGGTGGTGGTCAGCCTCGCCGCGTGCGCACGCTACCTGATGACCTGGTTCGGGCTGAACGTCCTGGACGACGGCAAAACCCTGACCATCCGCCACGGACTGCTCACCACCCGCCAGACCACGCTCGACCTGGCCCGCCTGCGCGGCGCGACCGTCAACGAGCCACTGCTGCTGCGGCTGGCCGGGGCGGCCGAACTCGAAGCCATCATGACCGGGACCAGCCCGCGCCAGAAGATCCTGCCGCAGGCGCCCCGCACCGCCGTCCATCGCACTCTCACGCATCTGCTGGGCGCTGCGGCCGGCGCGCCCTCGGCAGGCGACGCGGCCGGTGTGCCCCCGACGGGCGAAGCCGCCTCCGCGACAACCGATCCCGAAAAACTCGCGACGATGGATACGGTCCATCTCCCGAAGGTGGATCAGAAATCCCTTTCCGCACCGGGCAACTCGGCGGCTCCGGACCAGCCGGCCCCCGCGCTGGTCACCGTCCCGCTGCGTCCCCACGGCCCGGCCGCCCACCGCCGCCGCTACACCCGCACTCTGGGCCCGCTCGCGGTCATCGCGGCGGTTCTGCTCAGCGTTTCCCTTGCGGGAGGCCATATCCCGACCTGGATGTGGATCGCCCTCGCCCTCGCCACCCCCATCGCCGCCGCTCTCGCCTGGGACCGCTACCGCGGTCTCGGCCACGCCGTTCTGCCTGCCGCCGAAGGCAAACCGGCCTGGCTCATCACCCGCCGGGGCTGCCTCGACCGCGACCGCGATTGCCTGGAAGCTCCCGGCGTCATCGGATGGACCGTCCGCCAGACCTTCTTCCAGCGCCGTGCGGGTGTGGCCACCGTGGTCGCGGCCTCGGCGGCGGGCAAGAAGCGCTACCGCGTCATCGATCTGCCGCTCGATCAGGCCTGGTCGCTCATCGAGGCCGTCACCCCCGGTCAGCTCGGCACACCCGTCCCGCGCTGAGCGCGGCACGACCCGCGGCGGATCGAATAATCCACGGCCGGGCCATGATTCGCGGGTCAGCCGAGGACCGGGTAGTTGGAGCGGATCACACCCTGCGGGTCGCGGTCCCGCTTGACGGCGCGCAGGCGATCCAGGGTGGCCGCGTCGAAGGCGGCCGCCGCCGACTCGCCGGGCGCCAGGAAGGTGAACGGCTTCTTGCCCGTCACCAGCGAGCCGAACTCCGCCACCAGCGCACTCGTCTTGGCGTGCACCGCATCTCGCAGCTGCGGCAGGCCGAGGCCGAGCGTCGACACCAGGTATTCGTCGGACAGCGCACCGCGCGCACCCGCCGCCGGGCGGGCCAACGCACCGCCGAGGTGACGGACCTGGACGCTGACGAGGGGGGCCAGGCCTTCACCGAGGATGATCTTCTCCGACTCCGGCGACAGGTCCGCCAGCAGCTCGCCACGCGTGATGGCCGGGCTGGGATCGGTCGGCTCGGTAGTGATGGCGCCCAGGTCGGCGGTCGACATGGCGGCACGGGTGTCGGCGACCGCGCCACCGAGACCGTCCAGCGCGGACACCAGCGCCCGGCCCTCCGCCGGGTCTCCCAGGTACGCCAGGTCCAGGGCCACCATCTCCGGAGCCTGCGGGAACCGGAAGCGGCTGAACCACACCGACAGCGCGTCGGGCGCCCCGGAGGTCAACGCGCGGAACGCATCCCATACCTCGGGCAGCCGCTCGGCGGACCAGGTGATGCGGCCGCCGTACAGGCCGGGAGCGGGGAAGAGCTCGAATTCGAGACCGGTCACGACGGCGAAATCGCCACCGCCACCGGACAGGGCCCAGAACAGGTCCGGATCACTGTCCGCCGTCACCCGGCCCGGATTGCCCTCGGCGTCCACGATCTCGAAGGCGCGCACCGCATCCGACGCCCAGCCGTGCCGGCGGCCGAACCAGCTCTTGCCGCCGCCCAGCGTGTAGCCGGTCACCCCGACCACCGGATTGCTGCCCGCCAGGCCGGTCAGCCCGTGCTCGGCCGCGGCCGCCTGGACGGCGCCCCACCGGACGCCCGCGCCGATCCGCGCGACCCGGGCCAGCGGATCGATCTCCAACCGGCGCAACGATCCGGTGCGCAGCAGGATCGCGTCCTCGACGCCGCCGGCCGCGCCGTGGCCCGTCGGCTGGGTCACCACCGGGCGGCCCGCGGCCCGCGCGTAGCGCACCACCGCGGCGACATCCTCGGTGTCGGCGGCCTCGGCCACCGCGGCCACCGGCTGTGTCACGGCGAGGCTCCACGGCCGCGCGACCGTGTCGAAGCCCGGGTCACCGGACTCCAGGACGCGGCCCCGGACGGTGTTGCGCAGTTCGTCGAATCCCATCGTCGTCCCTCGTTCCTGATCGTGATTTCGAATCACCAGGGTGACGAGACAGACCCGCGAAGTGTGACTCCGCGGCGGAAGGATATGACCGCGGTCACATTCCGGTCGTGACGAGACGGGCGGTCGCCCGGTAATAGAGGTACATGCCGGCAGGCAGCAATCCGCAGATGAGCAGCAGCATGGTCGGCCAATCGCCCATGAGCAGCGCGTACCCGCTCGGGCTGAAACCCGCGCAGATCAGGAAACCAAGCGTCCACACCAGAATCGGCAGGGCCATCACGCCGATCCGCTTGCTGATCACACCCATCCCCATCACCAGCAGCACGTTCACCACCGCGGCGGCCAGCGCCGTGAGCGGCACCGGAATCGCGCCGTCGGTCATGCCCGAGGCCAGCGTGCTCGCGGCCATCACCGGCGTCGGCTCCGGCATGTTCGCCCGGCCGGCGTAGATCGGCAGGAACAGCACCTCGAACCCGAGCGTGATCACCGCGTCGGTCAGCAGCAGCGTGCCGATCATCGCGGTGAGCACCCCGCGCAGCGGTCCCACCACCGATACCGCATCGCCCGCGCGGGCGTCGGCCGTCACCGTCACGGCACCGGCGGGAATCCGAGCAGGGTCAGCAGCTGACTCTGCATGTCCACGAAGCCGTAGAGCACGGAGAGATACAGCTGGTGCTGCCACTCGAAGTAGGGGCGCTGACTCTCGACGAACGCCGCGATCGCGTTCTGGAGATCCCAGTTGTACATAGCCTCAGTCTCTCATTCCAGCCCGGCGAGAAGATCATGTTCGCGGCCGTCGGGTCCGACCGGGCCGCGCTCGCCACGCACCAGAATGTAGTGCTCCTCCGGCAGCACCGGCTGGGCCACACCGTTCGACAGCGCGAACTCCCGGCCCGACGGGGCCACCGTCACCTGGGTGGCGTGCGCCCGCAGCGCCGCGCGCTTGGCGGACAGCACCTCCGACACGTCCACCGTGGTGGTCACGGATTCTGCGGGGACACAGGCCAATTCACCCGTGTGCGGCAGTCGCCAGCCGCGCGGCAGGGCGCCCGGCAGCTGATCCACCGTGCGCCGCTTCAACGCCTCCGTGTGCATGGCGAGCACCGCGCGGTCGGTGACCGTCCAGTACATCTTCGGGACCGTCCAGCCCCAATCCGAGGCCGCGTCGATGGCCGCCATGGTGATCTCGTGCGCGCGAATGTGATCCGGATGCCCGTAGCCGCCGCGCGGGTCGTAGCCGATCACCACCCGCGGACGCAGCTCCAGGATCACCTGCACCAGCGCGTCGGTCGCGGCGGTCCCGGAGTTCACGAAGGCGCGGGGATTGCGCGCCGACGGCGTCCCGGCCATGCCGGAATCCCGCCAGCGACCCGCCCCGCCCAGGAAGTGCGGCACCCCGGCATCCAATTCGGCCAGCGCCCGGGTCAATTCGAGAATGCGATAACCGCCCAGCTGATCGGCCTGCCCGGCCACCAGATGCGCGTAGTCATCGCCGACGACCTCGCCCTCCTCGCCGAGCGTGCAGGTCACCACGGTGACCGGAAGGCCGCGCTTGCGATAGTGGGCGATGGTGCCGCCGGTGGTGATGGACTCGTCGTCCGGATGCGCGTGCACCAGCAGCAGGCCGTGCCGCGACGCATCGAGAGGATTCAAGGCAACCTCCGCCAGTTGGCGGCATCACCGAAGATGCCGGTCTGGATGGCGCCACTCAGCGAAGCCCCGTCCACACGCGGGCCCGCCGCCGCCACCTGGGTGTCCTGCACGATCGGCAGCACCGTCGCCAGCTCCCACAGCTTCGGCTCGGTCTCACCGATCACCTTGCCGACGTCGATGCCACGCAGGGCGGCGTCGATACCGGGCTGCAGGGCCGGATCGCAGACGCCGGACACGTTCGAGGGCGACTTCTTGGCCCCGTCCGCGACCGTGGTGTCGGCGGTGTCACCGGGCGGCGCCACCGGCGTGCACCCGTAGCGCGACGCCAGCACCGTAGCCGGATCCTCGCCGGTCCGCTCCCAGCCGACCACCGCGTCGATCCCGACGTCGGTCAGCTCCTTGCCGTACAGCTGCGCGGCCGTGACGCTGCGCACGATGACATCGATTCCGGCACTGCGCAATTGGTCGGCGGCGGTATTGGCCACCGCCAGTGTGGTGGTGTCACCGTCCACCGCGCCGATCCGCACGGTCAACGACTTGCCGTTCTTGGCCAGCGACCGCGGCTGCGGGGCAGGCGAGGTCGCCGACTGGGCGGCCGGCGTCTCCGCGGCCCGCGCGAACCCGGCCTCGGCCAGCAGACCGAACGCCTCCTCCTGGCTCATCCGCCGCGGCTCGGTGGCCACATAGCCCGGATCCGACGGCGAAAGCACCTGCGCCCGAGCCGGTTCCACCCAGCTGCCGGTCTGCGCGCCGACCGTCGCCAGCAGCACCGGATCCAGCAGCGCCAGCACCGCGCGCCGCACCCGCACATCGGCCAGATCGCCGCTGCGGCCGTTCAACGCCAGCTGCATCTCCCGCGACTGCGGCATGGTCGCCGTGCGCACCGACGGGATCGCCGCCAGCTGCGCCTGCAACGCCACCCCGCCGTGCACCAGCGCCATCTGCGCGTCCCCGACACGCAGCGACTCGGCCACCTGCGCGGGAGTTCCACCGCGCCGCAACAGAATCTGATCCGGCACCGCGGGCTGACCCCAGTACCGGTCATTGCGTTCCAGCAGGATCTCCTCGCGACCCCGGTCGGCCTGCTTGATGCGGAACTGCCCGCCGGAGATCCGGATGGTGTCGATCAGGCCCTGCTCGAAACCCGAGTCCTTGATCAGATGCTGCGGCAGCAGATCCGAGAACAGTTGCCGCCAGGCCGGATACGGCTGCGTCATGGTGACCGTCACCGTCTTGCCGCCCGCCGACGAACTGATATCCGAGATCAGCCGGTAGCCCGCGGGATCCACCGTGCCCGGCTGCGTGATCATCTGTTGCCAGAGGTATTTGAAGTCCTCGGCCGCGATGGGCGCACCGTCGGACCAGGACGCCTCGTTCTTGATCTGGTAGGTGATGGTGAACGGCTCCTGCACCGTCACATCCGCCGACACCATGAGCGCCGGATCCAGACTCCAGTCGGTGCCGCCCGGCACACCCGGCGTCGGACCCGGCCGGAACGGGCTCGGCAGCACCATCGACGCGACCGCCGCCGTCGCCGGCGACTGCTGCGACCGCAGATGCGGATTGAACCCGATCCCGATGTCGTCCACCGCCACCACGACCGAGTTCTTCCCCGGCTTGGCGGGCTGAGTCTTCGGACTGTCCGTGGATTCGATGGGCGGCGGCGGATTCGCCGTGCAGCCGGTCGCGACCGTCAGAAGGGTCGCTACCAACACCAGCACCGCGCGCCACGATGCGCGCATCCTGGCCCCTGTTCTCACCTTCGGCACCTTACTGGATTCACCTTCCACGGCCCTACCACCGATGCCACCGCCGTGCCCCGCACTCGATCGCAGAACCCCGGTCCCCCACCGAGCACTACGGCGCTCGACACCCGCCCAAGGCTCGCGGCCCGCCCCGGTCTGGACTGACCGGAGCGGGGCAGCGAAGCGGAGGAACGGAGGGAGGTAAGACCGGGGTCACAGGGCCGCGAACAGCCGGAGCGAAGCGGAGGCTAATTGGATACAGCCTTGTCCCGAGCCTTGCGACGGGAGATCTCGCGCTGACGGTCGTTGGCGTTCAGGGTGACCTTGCGGACACGCACGATCTCCGGGGTGACCTCGACGCACTCGTCGTCGGTGCAGAACTCCATCGCGGACTCGAGATCCAGCTGCAGCGGCTTGGCCAGGGTCTCCAGCACGTCACCGGTGGCGGACCGCATATTGGTCAGCTTCTTCTCGCGGGTGACGTTGATGTCGAGGTCCTCGGCACGCGGGTTGATGCCGACCACGTGGCCCTCGTAGGTGTCGGCGCCCGGCTCCACGAAGAACTGGCCGCGGTCGGCCAGCTGGATCATGGCGAACGGGGTGACCGAGCCGCTGCGGTCGGAGACCAGCGATCCGGTGTGGCGGGCGCGGATCTCGCCGGCCCACGGGGCGTAGCCGTCGAACACGGCGTTGGCGATACCGGTGCCGCGGGTCTCGGTGAGGAAGTCCGTGCGGAAACCGATCAGACCGCGCGAGGGGACGATGAACTCCATGCGCACCCACCCCGCGGAGTGGTTGCTCATCTGGACCATCTTGCCCTTGCGGGCCGCCAGCAGCTGCGTGACCGCGCCCAGGTACTCGTCCGGGCAGTCGATGGTCAGCTCTTCGAAGGGCTCGTGCACCTTGCCGTCGACGGTCTTGGTGACCACCTGCGGCTTGCCGACGGTCAGCTCGAAGCCCTCGCGGCGCATCTGCTCGACCAGGATGGCCAGCGCCAGCTCACCGCGGCCCTGCACCTCCCAGGCGTCCGGGCGGCCGATGTCGAGCACGCGCAGCGACACGTTGCCGACCAGTTCCTGGTCCAGGCGCGACTTCACCATGCGGGCGGTCAGCTTGTGCCCCTGCACCCGGCCGACCAGCGGCGAGGTGTTGGTGCCGATGGTCACCGAGATGGCCGGCTCGTCAACGGTGATGCGCGGCAGCGCAACCGGGTTGTCGACGTCGGCGAGGGTGTCACCGATCATGATGTCCGGGATGCCCGCGATGGCGACGATGTCACCGGCCACGGCCTCCTCGCCGGGCTGACGCTCGACGCCGATGGTCTTGAGCAGCTCGGTGATCTTGACGTTCTTGACGCCGTCACCGTGCATCCAGGCGACGTTCTGGCCCTTCTTCAGGGTGCCGTTGTGGATGCGCACCAGGCCGATTCGACCCAGGAACGGGGAGGCGTCGAGGTTGGTGACGTGCGCCTGCAGGGTGGCGTTCGGGTCGCCCTTGGGGGCGGGGACGTACTTCATGAGGACCTCGAACAGCTCGTCGAGGTTCTCCGCGTCCGGCACCTGGCCGTTGTCGGGGCGGCTGGTGGAGGCGACGCCCGCGCGGCCGGACGCGTAGAGCACCGGCAGGTCGAGGGCCAGCTCGGCGGCCTCGGAGGCCTCGTCGTCGAGGTCGGAGGCCAGGTCCAGCAGCAGGTCGTGGGATTCCTCGACGACCTCTTCGATGCGGGCGTCCGGACGGTCGGTCTTGTTGACCACCAGGATCACCGGCAGCGAGGCCGCGAGAGCCTTGCGCAGCACGAAGCGGGTCTGCGGCAGCGGACCCTCGGACGCGTCGACGAGCAGCACGACGCCGTCCACCATGGACAGGCCGCGCTCGACCTCACCACCGAAGTCGGCGTGGCCGGGGGTGTCGATGACATTGATGACGGTGACCGATCCGTCGGCGTTATGCCGGTGAACAGCGGTGTTCTTGGCGAGAATGGTGATGCCCTTCTCGCGCTCGAGGTCACCGGAGTCCATCACTCGGTCGACGAGTTCGGCGCGTTCGGCGAACGCACCCGATTGCCGGAGCATGGCGTCGACCAGTGTTGTCTTGCCGTGGTCGACGTGCGCCACGATGGCGACGTTGCGGAACTCGACAGACGACACGTTTGATTCCTCCTGGTGAAAAAGTCTGTTGCCGACCCGGATGGGTCTCATGCGTGGGGCTGCCTACTACGAGACATGGCGAACTCCACCGGGCATGCGGCGAGCTACACATTACCGGGCGGACTTAGTCACATGGTTACTGGGCTGAGGTTAGGTTAAGCTAACCAACATGGGCAAGGTGAAGGCCAAGGACGTCTCGGGTCTGAAACCGAAGAAGAAATGCTGCCGCAAGAAGACGCGGTGCGTGAAATGCCCTGTCGTCATCATGCGCATGAAGAAGGCCGAGGCCTCCGGCTGCTGCGGCAAGGAACTCGAGAAGTGCCTCAAAGCCGCGCGGGCGGCCTGAATCCGGAGTACACCGGACTTATGAGTCCTGCGCTGCTCTCCGACGACGACATCGCCAAGGCCCTCACCGAACTGCCCGAATGGACCCGCGAGGGCGACAGCATCACCCGCACCATCGAGGCCCCCTCGTTCCTGGCCGGCATCGAACTGGTACGCCGGGTGGCCGCCGCGGCCGAGGCCGCCGACCACCATCCCGACATCGATATCCGCTGGCGGCGGGTCACTTTCGCGCTCTCGACCCACTCCGCGGGCGGTCTCACGCCACTGGATACGGCTCTCGCTCGCGAGATCGATCGGCTGCACGCTCAGGGCTGAGCCGCCCGGCCCGGATCATCCAGGCGAAGAGCGCCAATACACCGATCGCGTTCGCCGCGCCCAGCCAGGCGAGGTAACCCGGACGCGAGATATCCCACATCGACTTCTGCAGCGTGCCCAGCATTCAGGGCACGCCGATCCCCGTTACGAACAAACCAGTACGCGGCCATCAGGCGCGCACCGGCGGCCTCGCGCAGCGGGCCGTACAGCAGCCACAGGATCAGCGGGATCAGGCACACCCAGTGGTGCGACCAGGAGATCGGCGAGGCCATCGAGCCGAACAGCTGCACGATGATCAGCGTGCACAGGCGATCACCGGAACCCAGTGCGCGCCAGGCGAACAACGCGAGCACGGCCGTCACCGCGACGGACGACTTCCACAGCAGCCCGGACCCGATATCGTGGCCGGCCAGCCGGCTGAGCGCCCCGCGCAGCGACTGATCGATCACCGGACCAACGGGCCCGATGCGATGCGGGTCACCGACCAGTTCCCCGAAGTACCTGTCGGTCTCCCGCGGTGTGAGCAGGTAGGTCAGGCCGATGGTCCCGGCGAACACCACCGCCGACCAGATCACGGCGAGCCACTGGCGGCGCGCCGTGAAGTACAAACCGGTCGCCGCCGGGGTCAGCTTGACGCCCGCACCCAGGCCGACCAGCGCGCCCGCAGCCAAGTCCACGAGGATACGGTTGCTGGGCCAGAGCAGCGCCCACAGCAGGGCGGACCAGCACCGAGATGCCGAGAGCGGCGGCAGCCAGGCGGAAACGTCGATTCACCGCACGGACTTTCGGGTCGCGTCGATCACCGACCGGAATTGACGGCTGGCGCGCGGGTAAGCGTAGCCGGACCAACGAATACGCCGCGCTCCCCGAAAACTAAGGGCACCAACAACATTGGCAGTGTGAACCTCACACCGAGAAACTCATCTCACCGATCACACGGCGCTTGCTCAGGGGACCGATGGACCGGCCGCCCGGGACTGAGCCGGCCCGCCCGGATGATCCAGATGTAGAGCGCGAGTACGCCGAGCACGTCCACCGCGCCCAGCCAGGACAGGATGCCCGGCCGCGAGATGGTCCAGATCGAGTCCTGGAAGAAGCCCAGCACCCAGGGCACGCCGATGAGCGTGACCACCAGCCAGTAACCGGCCAGCAACCACGCCCCCGCCACCTCCCGCAGCGGTCCGTAGACCAGCCACAGGATGACCGGGATGAGCCAGATCCAGTGATGCGACCAGGAAATCGGCGACACCATCAGCCCGAACAGCTGCACGATGATCAGCGTGCCCAGCCGATCGCTGGAATCCAGTGCGCGCCAGGCGAAGAACGCGAGCACGGCCGTCACCAATGCGGCCGCGATCCACACCGGCCCCGACACCACGTCGTGGCCGAGCAGGCGGCTCAGCGCGCCGCGCAGCGACTGATTGGTCGCCGACCCGACCGGCCCGATGCGATGCGCGTCGCCGAGCAGCTCCCGGAAATACTTGTCGGTCTCACCGGGAGCGAACAGGTACGTCAGCAGGATGGTCCCGAAGAACACCAGCGCCGACCAGATCGCCGTGAACCAGCGTTTGCGCGCCGCGAAGTAAAGCCCGGTGACGGCCGGGGTCAGTTTGATGCCCGCCGCCGCGCCGACCAGCGTGCCCGACACCCACCAGCGCGTGCTGCGCACCGCGATCATGGCCAGCAGCACCAGGAACACATTCACCTGGCCGTAGTCGAAAGTCGACCGCACCGGCTCCAGCCACATGCCGATCGCCGTCCACGCCACCGCGGCGGTGCGCCAGAATTGTTCACGCATGGCCTCGCGACCCGCGATCATCTCCAGCGCGAACCACACCACTGCGAACAATGCCGCCACCGTGGCCAGCAACCATCCGATGGCTACCACGCCGAACGGCAGGAAATGCAGCGGATAGAACACCAGCGCCGCGAAAGGCGGATAGGTGAACGGCAGCGGAAAATCGGGCGTCTTACTGGAATCGGTGTAGTCGTAGAGGTTCCCACCGAACAGATTCGCCGAGCCGTCCACATAGACGTGCAGGTCCACGAAGTTCATGCCATTGGGCAGGAACAGGACCCACACCAGACGTGCCAGCACGGAAATACCCAGTGCCGCGGCGGCCATGTGGAAGTGTCGATTCACGGCACTGTCTTTCAGCTCGGTCGGGTCACCGGCCGGGTGCACGGCTGGCGAATGCGGCTTACGGGCCTCGCTACTGCGGCGCTATGGCCCCGGCAAGCGTAGTCGCCCGCGGAATGTGCCGCGCAGCGCGGACCCTCCGCTGTAACATTTGCATCACTGACCCCATCCGTAACACGCAGTCCGGTCGGTGGTTCGATAGCGTCAGCTGATCTAGTTCGCCAAGATCACACCGCGGCTGTACAACAAGGCAGCCCGGTCCCTAGAGTGGCGCGGAGCGATGGCTCCATCGCCGCTAGATGTCCCTGAAGGTAAGGACGGCTACACCAGTGCTTCGCACCCGAGGATCGCGGTTCGCAATGTCCGCGTTGGCCCTGGCGGCCTGCGCTACCGTCGCCGTGCCGACGGCCTACGCGAAGCCCGCGCCTGCTCCCCAGAGCACGTCGATTCCCATGATCCCCGAAGGGGTTCCGGTCGACGCGCTGGCCTCGCTGGTCCCCGCCATCATCGGCGCGGCCACCGGACCGGCGGATATCGCCGACGCGGGTCCCAAGAACGCCATCCTCGCCCAGGCCAAGCAGTTGCTGGAGAACAGCAACCTGCCGCCGCAGGTGAAGACCACGCTGCTCGCGGTCATCACCTTCCTGGACGGCAGCGGCGGTGGCGGCCCGGACATCCCGAAGGATGGCCCGGTCATCTCGCAGTTCCTGTGGCCGACCATCGGCAAGGGCTGCATCTCCTCCTCCGCCGACTCGGTGGGCACCGCGCTGGCCGTCGGCGGCCCCGCGCAGCTGCCCCCGCCCGGACCGGCGCAGGGCCAGGCCGGATTCGTGTTCACCGCGCTGGGCACCAAGCAGCCCACCGATGTGCAGCCCACCCCGATGACGGTGCAGTGGCTGAACCTCGACACGCGCGCCACCGGCACCCAGAACCTGACCAATGACGCGCACATCAACCCCGACGGCCCGGCCACCCTGTCGGCCATCGCCGACACCGGTTCGGGTCGTGTGGTCGCCATCGTCTCGGGTTCGCTGACCACCCAGGCCGATCCGGAGTCGCAGCCGATCACCTGCTCCTTCCTGCCGACCATCGGATTCTTCACCGTCGCCTAGCGGTACCGCCTCTCCGAATATTCAGCGGGCGGCCGAGAGCCGCTCGCTGTCAGGCATCCGTGCCGGCGGTTGAGAGACGAACCGATTTCGGACGTACCCGGTGAGTTACTCCGAAACTCACCAAATCAGTTGTCACGTTCCGTGCTGCCTCGGGGTGCTGTGTGGTAGACCGACACTATGGCCGCTGTGACCAACCCCGTGCGGGGACTGCATTCGCGCCGGTCGATCCTCTCGATACGTTCGGAGGGATCGATCCTGTCGATCGGCTCGGCCTATTCGATCCTGTCCATCGGCAGCGTGGGTTCGGTGCTGTCGATCGGGTCGGTGGGCTCGTTCGGCTCTCTCATCTCCTCGGCTTCCTTCGGCAGCCTCGGCTCCGCCTTCTCGGCGCTGTCCCGCTGGTCCCTGTTCTCCTGGAACGGGAATGGCGAGGTCTTCGCCGACGGTAGCGGCGAGCGGGAACACAACGATCCCCACCTCATGCTCCGGGTCGTCCCGGAGGAACCGGACCTGGCCGCGGACCCGACCTGCCACTGCCAGACCTAGCCCGGCCGCCTTTCAGGCGGGTTTCACCACCACTGCCCGTACTGCGGGGCCAGTACGGCATTGACGTCCACGGAGACGCCGTCGACCTCGCGCTTGTCGATCTCGAACTGGTGCAGGGTGGCGGCGGGGTGGACGTATCCCTTCGGGGTGCCCCAATTGTGCTGCCAGAACATGGAACACAGGCCCGCGTCGCGAATGTTGTCGATGGTCGGCGAGTTGGCGTAGACGCCGGTCCGGCCGTGTCCGATCACGGTCTCCCAGCCGCGCAGGTACGGCTCGATGAACTGCTCGAAATCGTCGTCGCCGGGGTTGTCGTCGATGGAGGCGTAGATGGGTGCGCTGTCGGGCCCGCCCGCAGCCTTGTGCAGGATCAATCCCCGTGCGGCGTGCTTCAATCCGGCCGCGTAGCCGCCGCGCCAGTCGGCGGTCGGGCCCTTGCCGAACTGGTAGCAGGACACCACCGTCAGGCCCGCGGCGCGTAGAGCGTCGACCTCCCGGGCGAGCAGCGGTTTGCCTTCCATCCATTCCGCGCCGGGCCGCCGGTCGGAGACGTATCGGATGACGCCGAGATGCCCGTCGTCGCTGATGGATTGTGCGGAAGGGACGCCGCCGGCGTAGTCGAGGAGGGTGCCGAGCTGTTGCCTGGCGGCCGCGGTGGCGGGTGGGAGGGTCAGTCCGGCGGTGATTCCGGCGGCGAGAGCCGTGGCCCCGGAGAGGAAGTTCCGTCGATTGACATGGGCAATACGCATCACGGGCTCCTTCGCACACACTCGCTGGTCGAACATTCCGGTCGTGACGATTGGGAGAGGGAATCTCACCGGTGACCGGTTGGAACTACTTGCGGCGTGCCCGGCGCACCTTCCCCGATGAAAACAAGATCATCCGTGCGCCGGGAGCCCTGAACGTGACCTCATTTCACCATATTCACATTGGAATCGCCAGGCTCATCGAGCACATCGGCACCATATGTCACATCGGGGCGAAACCGGGCAACGACCGGCCGATAGCGAATCAAGAGCTATCGAATTGCCGTGGCGGCGGACCTCAGACGCGGGTCGAGTCCAGCCGGGCGCCGACATCGATGGTCCGGCGCGACACATCGGCCACCTCCGCCCGCACGACCGTCGCCACCTGGGCCGCGATCTGTTTGCGCATGCCGGCCAGCTTGCTCAGCGCGGCCGCCCGCCAGCCATCGGCGGTCATCTCCAGATCGATGTCGCGGGCCCGCGGCGGCACCGCGTCGATCACGATCAGCAACGGCTCGGCGGCCCGTGCGGTGAGGGCCACCGGCACCTGCACCTCGGCGCGATAACGGTTGGTCTTGAGCACGTCCACGGAGATGTCGAGGCTCACCGGAATGGTCAGATCGAAGCGCACCAGCGCCGGATCGTGAGAGTTCGCGAGCGCCTCGGCCGCCGCGGCGGTTTCGGCCGCGGCATTGGGCAGTTCGGCGATCCGCGGCTCGGGCATCGGCGTGACGGTGACCGGTCCGGCGGCGGCGACCCGGGGCAGTCGCACACTGCCCTGCACCCAGACCTCGGCCTTGTTGCCGGGACCGGTGCGCAGCGGACCGACCGCGATGGGCCTGCCCGCCATGGATTCCACGACCTGCCGCACCCGTTCCGCGGTGACGATGCGCGCGAAGAACCGGCGGCCGAATTCGTCATAGCCGATCCACTCGTGGGTGGGCCGCCCGCGGTAGGCCGATTGGGTGCCGTCCATGATGGCCTGCACGTCGAAGGTGCGGCCACGCTGCGAATCCGCGTCGGCGAGAATGGCGTTGATGCGATTGGCGACCTCGCGCTGCACCAGTTTGGCGATGGGGTCCAGCAGCAGTTCCCAGGCCGTGCCGATGGCCTGCGCGCGCATGACGAAGCTGACGTCGCGCCCGGTGACCGGGGGAATGTCGATGACGATGAGCAGTGGATCGGCGGTGCGGGCGTGCATGGTGAGGTCGATCTCCACGACCGCCTCCAGCCGCAGCCGCTGCCCGCCGAGGGTGACGTCGACCCGGAGTTTCACCGGGAGCATGACGTCGAAGTGCACATGCGGCCCGCGCCGGATGACGGTGGGTTTGCCGATGCTGCCCTTGGCCACGAAGCGAGCCAGGCCCGCGGGCCCGATTCCGAAGGGGCCGATGGTGATACCGCGCCCCGCCACGCTGGAGACCGCTGATTCGATCCGGGTTTCCGTCACCGCCGCCGCCACGAAACGTTCGCCGAATTCGGCGTAATCGATCCAGGTCGGTTCCTCGGGCGACGTCATCCAGCTTCTTTCATCGGCGGGCGGGGACCCCTGTCCTGCCGATGAGGGGGCAGCAGGACAGGGATCAATCGACGACGCTGCCGGGCGCCGCCGAAACCCATCGTAAGCGGAAGGTGCGCTCAGTAGTACACCCCGCCCCGCGTGTTTCCAGAATGTGGAATCAGCGTGTTCCCAATCGCCCGAATCCGACCAGCCCCGAGGTGCCGGATGGGCGGAATTCGTGGATCGCGACACCGCCGGATTCGCCGGCCTCATTGCCGCCCACCGTGGTGATGGTATCGGAATCCGCTGAGATCACAATATTGGTGTGCTGATGGAACACACTGGAATCCGAGTACATCACCACATCCCCGGCGCGCGGTAGATAACCGTTGTTCGCCTGTTCGAAACGGTGCTGTCCTCGGTAGTACTCCTCCAGGGTGTATACGCCGGGAATCCGCCAGGATCCGGAATTCGGATTGCTCAGCGGTTGTCCGGACGCGCGCATCACCCAGCTGACGAAGTCGGCGCACCAGGGTTCGTCGATACCCTCGGAGTATTTGTCCCGGCCGCTCTGTTCGTCGAATTGCTGTCGCAGCACCTCGACCACCCGGGTCTGCTCCGGAGTCAACCCGGCGGAATCGATCTCCGGGAAATCGTGCAGCAGGCGTCCGTCCAGCTCACGCGGGCCGTAGGGTTCCTCGTGCCGGTGTTGGTGCTGCCACCACCGCACGCCGAGTACTCCCCCGGCGCTCAGCGCCGAAATCACCACCAGCGCAACGGTGCTCATGACCAGCCAGCGTCGCCGTCTCCGCTGCGGGCGCTCCAGCTCCAGTGTCATGCGTCCTCCCCCGTTCCGGTCGCTCGCCGGCCCTACCAAGTAGGACGTTCCATCGGACCGCGGAGTTCCCTCAGGATCGGCGCACCAGCCGGCTGCGGCCCATCGGCCCGAGGCGGCCGGCCTGCATGAGCCCGGCGCCGCGGGGCGCGAGTTCGGCCAGCTCGGCTTGCAGCCGGGCCTGTAGTTCCTCGGCCGCGGCCCGGTGGTCGGCGGCCCGCTCGTGGTCGCCGAGGTAAGTGGCCAGCTCAGCGAGGACGTAGTCCATGGGCCCGAGCACCGAGGCGCCGGTCTCCAGCCCGCAGACCGTGCCCGCGTACGGCAGCAGCTGCTGGTAGACGCGCAGCGCCATGGCCGGATCGCCGAGGGCGATGGCGAGGCGGGCCTTCACTCCGGTGAAGGTGGACCAGAACTGCGGGGCCAGCGGCGGCGCGGCGGCCAGCACCCGGCGGGCCTCCTCGGGGCGACCCGAATGCACCAGTGCCAGTGCGTAACCGTGAACGAACAGTTCCGGTTTGAGGGCGGTCCGCTCGCGCAGATCGTTCAAGTAGACCGACATGTCGTTGCGCAGCCAGCCGATGGATACCGCGATGCCGACGTGCAGTGCGTTCGGGTCGCGGGTCGGTTCGGCCGCGCCCTCGCCGGAGTGCGCGACCAGGACGTCCAGCTCCCCGGAGCCCGCGCCGAGCATGCGCAGCACCTCATCGGTGTTGCCGCGCAACAGTTCCAGCACCATGCCGAAGGGGGCGATGGCGTCCAGCAGGTGCCGCAGCTGTCCATCGGTTGCGTATTCGCCGGCCCGGCCGGCGTGTTCGGCGGCGGCCACCAGGTCGGCGTCGGCCAGGGTGGCGCGGAACAGCAGATAGTGTGCGAGCGCGCGGAATTCGGTGAGTTCGGCCGCGGTGGACACCTCGAGCAGCCGGGTCGCGTACCGCCGGAGGTCGTGGGCGCGCAGGAATCCGCCCGCCGCGAAGGCCGCGAACGCCTGTGCGTTGAGGACGGTGCACAGCAGATCCGGATCGTCGAGGGGTTCGGCGAGGCCCATGGCCGCGCCGGCCAGGATGCGGGCCGCCGAGGGGTCCTCGACGGCGCGGTCGAAGACGGCGGTGACCTGCAACAGGATTCGCGTGCGCGCCGGCAGGCCGATATCGGCGCCGGCCAGGCGCAGCGGTTCGCGGATGCGCAGGTCAGGGGTGTGCCAGTCGTGCACCGACCAGATCAACGGTGTGGGCCAGCAGGTCACGGCATGGGCGAGCAGCTCGTGCCCACCGGGTGAATCGGTTGTCGCGCCGAAGGATTCGGCCAGATCCAGCGCCAGCTCCCGCGCCGTCCGCGCGGCGATGTGCTGGCCGTCGTAGGCCAGCGCCACCACCAGCTCGCAGCGCGCCTCGAGCACCGCCAGCCGATCCGTGCGCGCGGCCCCGGCGCTCGCGTGCCCGGCCAGATCGTGCAGCGCGAGCACCGATCGCCACCGTCGCACGGCATCGGCTCGCATCCGCCGCTCCACGCACCGTCGCGCCGCGGCCCGCACGTACGGCAGTGCCACCGTGGCGGTTTCGGCGTCCGCGCCCAGCGCCGCGTGGTGGGCGAGGGCGTCGATGTCCCGCCCGCGCGGTACGTGCACCGCATCGTGCACGGAACTCTTTCCGGCATCGACGAATTCGAGCAACAGCCGGTCGGATCCGGTGAAGACGGGAGCCGTCGATCGGATCGCCGCGTCCGCTTCGGCCTGACGGTCCGCCGCCAGCTCGTCGGCCCCGCGGAGGGCGGCGAGCGTGCGGTCGTTGCGGCGCGCGACCCGGGGCCGCGGCGATCCGAGCAGTGCCGCGACCAGATGGTCGGCGCCCCACAGCGCATTGAGCACTCGATTCCCCATGCCCGGAACGTCTTCCGGCTCGGTCGCGGTGGCAGCGGGCCCGTCGTCCTGGCCGGCCGCGATGATCGTTCCCGGTGCGGTGACGCCCGGTTCCGGATCGCGGCGCAGGTATTCGAAAGCGGCCCAGTGCATTCGGGTGCGACGCAGGGTGGGGAGGTCGTAGTAGACGGTTTCGCGGACCAGGGCGTGGTCGAAGGTGACGCGGCCGGCCCGGTCGGTGCGCAGCAGGCGCGCGGATTCGGCGGCGGCGACCAGGTCGATGACCGTGTCGGCGGGAAGGTCGGCGGAGGCGGCGAGAGTGGCGATGTCGCTGTCCTCGCCCCAGACCGAGAGGTGGCGCAGCAGGTCCACGACGTCGGCGGGGAGCTGGCCGATGCGGCGTCCGATCAGGTCGCGCACACTGTCGGGCAGGCCGTCGGTGGTGCCCTGGGCGGCAACGAGTTTGGCGAGTTCGCGCACGAACAGCGGGTTGCCGCCGGTGCGGCGGCGCAGCAGTTCGACGGTGCGGTCGTCGAGGTCGGTGAGCCCGGCGGCGGCCGCGGCGCGGCGGGTGCCGGCCATGTCGAGGCCGTCGAGTTCGAGGCGGTCGGCGGTGAACAGGGCGAGGGCGGCGGCGGTGTCGCGGACGCCGGGGCCCGCCTCGGTACCGCGCAGGGTGGCGACGATGAGGATCGGACGATCCCGCAGCCAGTTCACGACCTGCCGCAGTACCTGCAGGGTGGCGGTGTCGGCGCCGTGCACGTCCTCGAGCACGATGGCGATCGGTGCGCCCGCGGAGCGTTCGCGACAGGAGCGGACCACGCGCCGGGCCAGGGTGAAAGCGTCGGCGGCGGTGAAGGTTTCGGGGTCGGCGGCGTCGAGGCCGGTGAGCACTTCGGCCCAGGCCCAGGCGGGCGGCGCGGATTCGACCTCGGGGCAGCGACCGAACACGGTGGCCCAGCCGCGGTCGGTCAGGTGAGTGGTGAGGGCGGTGGCGAGGGTGGTCTTTCCGGCCCCGGCCTCGCCGGAGAGCCAGACCAGTCGCACGTGCCCGGCGGACGCGGCGTCGGCGGCGGCCAGCACGGCGGCGCGCTGCGCGGCATATCCGCTGTCCGGCAAGGGTTCCGGGGCCCGGAGCGGCGCGGGTTCGGCGGGCCGCGCGGGGGCGGGCGGGGTGACCGTCTCGGTGTCCACCGAGTGGGTGAGGATGGCGGTCTCCAGCTCCCGCAGTCCCGGACCGGGATCCACCCCGAATTCGAGGGTGAGGAATTCGCGGCTGCTACGCACGGTCGCGAGCGCGTCGAGCGACTGTCCCAGCCGGTACTGCGCGACGGCCAGCAGCCGCGCGCATTCCTCGCGTCCGGGGTGCTCCTCCAGGATGGGCCGCAGCGCCAGCACCACCTCGGCGGGCCGGTTCAATTCCAGCGCGGCCTGGGCGCGCAGTTCGGCGGCGGTCAGGCGCAGGGCCTGCAGACGGGCGGCCTCCTGTGCCGCCCAGGGCATTCCGGGGAAGGATTCGAAGGCGCCGCCGTGCCAGCAGGCCAGGGCGGCGTCCAGCACCCGCACCTGTTCGAGTGGTTCGGGTCGCCCGGCGGGGTCGCGCATGGCGGCCTCGTGCCCGTGCAGCAGTTGTTCGAAGAGCCAGGAGTCCACCTGGGAGGGTTCGAGATTGAGCGCGTACCCGTGGGATTCGGACACGATGACGCGGGAGTGCGCCCGTCGCGGCCGGTCCGGCTCGAAGACCCGGCGCAGGTTGTGGATGTACACCTGCAGCGCGGCAACGGCTTTGGCGGGCGGATCACCGTGCCAGAGGTCGTCGATGAGCCGCTCGGTGGGCACCACCCGGCCACCTGCCGCGACCAGCCGTCCCAGCACCGCGCACTGCATCGGCGCGCCCGGCGGCACGCGCTGTTCGTCGATGCTGATGTGCAGTGGGCCCAGCACCCCGATCCGTATGAGCGCCATGCCGCTGTGCGACCCCCGAACCCACCTCGAATAAAACCAAACAGGATCCTCTCAATATGACAGAAATTCTGCGAGAGTACCCAGTCTTGTGACGGGACTTAACTCGATACGAAGACGCTCCGAAGAGTTGTCCCGCACACTGTCTCGGGTGTTCGACCCCTCTCCGCCGCCGGCCGCCGATCTCGCGGTCCTGCACAGCCTTCCGCATCCGGCCTGTCTGCATGACGGCGGCTATGACGTGGTGGCCGCGAACGACGCCTTCCGGAAGCTGTTTCCAGGTACGGGTCCGGGCGCGAACCTGATGACGGCGATCCTGCTGGAACCCATGGCCCGCTACCGGCTCGGTGACTGGGAGGCCGAGGCGCAGGTCATGGTGTCGGCGTTCCGGGCCGCCGCCCCCGAACTGCGGCCGGATCGGGTCGAGGAGATCGTCAATCTGGCCCGCCGCTCCCCCGACTGGGATCGGCTGTGGCACAGCCATGTGGTGCCGCCGGAGCCGCGCGAGCGCACGGTGCTGATGAACGATCCGCTGACCCGCCGGGAACGCCGGATGTACGTGCAGACCTTCGAGTTCCAGTCACCGCAGCGGCCGTGGTGGCTGCTGACGGTGGTGCCGTTCGACTAGCCGGCTCAGGCTTCCGCGGCGGGGACCTCGAACCAGCCGTCCTCGGGTTCGGCGTAGCCGTGATACATGAGCGGGATGCGCCGGTCCACGCCGAAGTGCTCGTAGACCGCGAGCATGGTGTTCCGCACGGCGAGGTCATGGAAGTCGTCGATGCGCCGGGGGCCGAGCCAGTGTTCGGGGAGCAGCGCGAGCCGGCTCATCTCATCCGGATCGTCCATGTCCAGTCCGATGGGGCCGGGGTCGACGATGAAGTGATCGTGCAGCACCGCGTGCACACCGTGTGGGTCGTGCTGTCCGGGCCCGAAGGCGAGGAAGCGGGTGCGGATGGCGGGTGAGCCGTGCTCCTGCAACCAGTCGATGAGGTGCGGGTTTGGACGCGGAATCGAGCTGGCGGACAACGGGGTTTGCTCCAGCAGGTGCAGCACGCTGGCGCCGACCACGCGCGGTTCGGGGACGAGGAACAGGCTGAGCACGGGTGATCCGGACAGGCTGTCGCAGAGGCAGACCTTGGTGCGCATGGGGTTGGGCATGCGCCTCTCCTTACGCGGGAGGGGTTGCTGGCTTCGTCATCCGAATCATGCCGGCTCGCCGAGTTACCAGACTCGGACAGATCTCTCCTCGACGCCCGACCGGTGCAACATCCGGAATTATAGTCGCCGGACATCGATCGGACCGACCCCTCTTTCGGTCGATCCGATCGGCCCTCCGGGGTGCTGTACGGCCCGGTTACGCGCCCACGAGACGACTGCGCGTGCGCTGCCGGGCCGGCAGCGCTGTCAGCTGCCCTTCGATAGTGGCCCGGACAGTTTGCCACTCCTCGTCGAGGATCGAGTAGAAGGCGGTGCTGCGCACCTCGCCGTCGAGTCCGCGCGAGTGCGCCCGGCGCACGCCGTCGCTGGTCGCGCCGAGCCGCTCGATCGCCATGCGGGAGCGGAGATTTCGGACATCGGCCCGCATGGCTATGCGCCGGACCCGCCATATATCGAATGCGTGCTGCAAAAGCAGCAGCTTGGACTCCAGATTGACGCCGGAGCCGCGCGCCTCCGGGGACAGCCAGGTGTTCCCGATCTCGGCGGCGTCGGGCACCGCGAGCAGGGGATCTCCGGTCGGCATGCCGTGCACCAGCGGCCACACCACCGGGCCCTGCCAGTAGTCGAAACGGGTGAACCGGGTCGAACCCAGCACCCGCCCACTGGCGACGGCGATGATGGCGAAGGCCAGCGAGGTGCCCGACGCATGCCCGGAGAGCGCCTGGGCGATGTATTCCAGTGACTCGTCCACACCGTGTGGGACAGGTGTGAACCCAAAATCATCACGGTTCCCCGCAGCAGCCTCCGCAAGCCCCGAAGCATGCTGTGGCGCAAGGGGTTCCAGCCGTACCAGACGGCCGGTCAGAGTTACGGGTACGGGCACGTTCCCTCGATCTTTCAGGGGCGGTCGGGGGCTCGCGTCAGGCAATGGCCGCCCCGGCCACATACTCCGGAATCGACGAACCAGCCCTGGCGCGCCAGTAGCAGCATCGGATAGTGGGATGAACGATAGCGGAACACCAGCGCACCGCGCCGCAGGCGGCATGTAAATTTCATGCGCTCTACCGCGCGTCGCACGGAAGTTTCACAGGTGTCTTACAGCCTTTCCGGAGGAGGCTTCCGCTACCCGCTGGCGATCCCCTTTCAGGCCGCCGGAAATGCGAATACCTATGCGCTGGAAGGTATTACTACGCCGGTCCGCGGCGCCAGAAACCGTCGTGTACCGCCCATGCCGCGGCGAGCTCGATCGGACCGGCGACCGGCACCGTGCGCTGACCCGCGGCGAATACTTGACGGCACGGCAGCGCCATGGTCGGGTTCTCCGGATCGGCACCGGTCAGGGCCAGGAGCTGGTCCTCGCCGAGGGCATAAACCACGCGCCCGACATTCCCCCAGTAGATCGCGCCCGCGCACATCGCACAGGGTTCGGCACCGGTGTAAAGCGTGCAGCCACGCAGAAACTCGGCATCGAAGGCGACGGTCGCCGCGCGCACCAGATTCGTCTCCGCGTGACCGGTCGCGTCACGCCCGGTGACCACCGTGTTCTCCGCCTCCAGCAACACCCGTCCATCGGGGCCCGCCAGTACCGCGCCGAATGGGTGATTGCCGTGCTCGCGCGACCGCCACGCAATGGCGACGGCCGCCAGCAGATTTCGGATGTCGTCCTCGGTCGGCACGGGCCGGTATCCTTCCCGTTCTCGGTGCCGATGATCTTGGCACAGAACAACTTCCATCGCCGGGAGGGTCCGAGCCGGACTTCAGCGGGCGGTCACCGTCAGTTGCACGGTTCCCTGCCCGGGAGCGGCCCTGAGCTCCAGCAATCCGGCATCGGGCGCGGACATGACATCGGCGCCGTCGACCTGGACCTGATAGCCGTTGGGATAGTCGCCGGCGGGCAGAAACACCTCGGTCCGGGCGTCACTGGCGAAGGGCCGGCCCGGGTCGACCGGCGCGGTGTCGTATCGGAGGGTGAAGGTCGCGGTGGCCGGGTCGTACTGCCAGCTCTGCGGCGTGCCCGCGACCGCCTGCGGGTACGGGCGCACGACGCCGGCGCCGGGGCTCATCAGGTTGGCGCCGGTGGGAGGCGCCTGGGGATGGGAGGGCAGCTGATTCTGGCTGTAGGACCACAGCATCCACGAGGCCATGTTGTCGTCGAGGCTGCCGGTCACCCGGGCCAGAGTCGCCTGATCGTCGGTCGCGCCGAATTCGGTCACCAGTCCGACGGTGCTCTCGGCGCGGGTGCTGTCGAAACCGTTCGCCGGGCAGGTGTGGACGGGTCCGAGGCAGTAGTCGTGGAAGCTCATCCCGGCATTGGGGTCGCCGGTCGGATCGGGCATGCGCACCGGCGCCCCGAAGTCGGTGGTCAGGAAGGGTTCATAGAACAGCAGGTGCCGCTGGTCAGCCTGCCGGATGGCCTGCATCGCTTTGCCTTCGAAGGCGGCCAGCGCGTCGCGCGAGAAGTCGGGGCATCCGTCCGCGAGGCACACCGGATACCTGACGCCCGGCCACGGCTCGTTGACGAGGTCATAGCCCAGCACATAGGGCTGGTCAGCGAAGTATTGCGCCACATGCGACCACATCGCGGCGTAGTGCTCCTGCACGCCGATGCCGTCCGAGGCCGGATGGTCACTCCAGAAGTTGGCCCAGGTCCGGTTCTGCGCCGGACTCAACAGATACGCACCGGCCAGGCCCAGATTCGGCGGCATCGGGAGACCGTCGGGAAAGGCCGCCCAGTCCGGGAAGCCGCTCCAGCTCGCCCCGACCAGTTCGTTGAACCCGTCCTGATGGGAATCGACCAGGGCGTAGATCCGGTGCCGGGCCAGCACCTGCTGGGTCTGCTGGATCTGCGCGATGTAGTCCTCGTCGTAGACGCCGGGCTGCGGCTCGACCGCGCTCCACGCGAATCCCAGCCGCACCACATTGAACCCGTTGTCCGCGAGGACTTGCGCGTCACTGTCCCCGAACCCGCCCGCCGCCGGGAAATACGGCGGGTACTTGTAGACGAGATTCACACCGTGCAGGGTGATCACCCGCCCGCCCTCGTCGGTGAGCCACCGGCCCACATGCCCCAACTCCGACGCACTCGGCGTCGCACCAGCGGGCGCGGCCAGGACGGGTGTCACCGCGGCCAGCAGCAACGCCGCCGCACCGAGACACCGCAGCGCCGAGACAGTACCGATCAACGCGACGGACCAGGAAGACCAGCGATTATGTGGCACATGCATGGACCGTAGTAGCCGACGACCTTCTTACGGGGTTCCGATGTCGGCGCGCCGCCAGCCCTGCACGACAAAGCCCCGCCCGGATCATCCGCGCATGTGCCCATCTGGACTCGTGTGGGTGGGTCCGGGCTCGACCGTACGATCTGCGGGTGTAGCTGGATCTGGCCGATCGCGGCCTGGCCGAGCCCATTCAGATCACTCGCAGAGTCGCACCATGTTCCGCTCCTCAAGCGTCAGGACCGTGCGGCCACCACCTCAGTCGCCACCTCGAGGAAGTTCGGGTCGGTGACGGCCGGGACCAGGATGAACTCGTCGCACCCGGCCTGCTCCGCGCCGTCGAGAATGTCGGCGAGCACCTCGGGACTCGATGCCCGCGCCGAGGTGGCGACCATCTCGGCCAGCTTGGGTCCGAGGAAGCCGAGGTAGCGAGCGGTGAAGGAGCGCAACGCTTCTGATGCGTCGGTGACGCCCAGGGCGGTGAAGCAGCCACTCACCTTGCGCGGGGTCGTCGCACGACCGGCCTCGGCCCAGCAACGGTCGGCGAGCTCGCCCACTTTGGCGATTTCGTCGGCGTTGCCCGGGATGCTGAAGCCGGAGATGCCATCGGCCCACCGCGCCGCCCGGCGCATCGCCTTCGGACCCATCGCACCGGCGAGGATGATCGGTCCACCCGGCTGGACGCACGCCGGCCCGACCGGGTCCGCGCCCTCGAACGGTGGCTTGCCGTCGAGCAGTGCTTTCAGCTCGGCGACCTTGTCATCGAGCTGCTGGTGCCGCCCCGTGAAATCAGCGCCGAGAGCGCGGTAGTCGTGCTCGCGACCGCCGACGCCGACAGCTACCTCGAGGCGGCCGTTCGCGAGTTGGTCGAGCGTGCCGATCTGCTGGGCGACCATCGCCACCGGGTGCTGTGGAAGCACCCAGAGGTTCGCCAAGACCTGCACCCGCTCTGTCACCGCCGCGCAGGCGCCCAGCGTCGCGACCATCTCCGGATTCGAAAACGTCACCCGCTCGCCCACCGAGACGCTCGAGAACGGGCCCGCGTCGATTCGCCGGGCCCAGTCGAGCGTCGTACCCGGTCCGTACCCGGGAGCCATCTGCGGAAGTGCGACACCGATCTTCATGTGGTGACCCTCTCAGAGCCACCTGGCCCCCGTCAGGCGATCTCAATTCAGACAAGGGATAGCCACCAACCGGCTGAGCGCCACTCGGCCGCCAACAGTGCGCGCTCATGCCGAATGGCGTGCGACCGGTCAAATCCCGCACAATCCGCTGTAGAAAGGCAATTTCGCGCCAATTCCTCAGCTGTAGTGAACGTTTAGAACAGGTGGATTGGCCGTGCATGTCCGCGTGGCAGCGCACTCTCCTGCCGCATAGCGCGCTGCGCAGTTCGGACAGCGCCGCACGGCGAAAGATCAACCGGCCGTTCGGTTCTGAGCACATACGCAGGCCACCCGGTCGGCCGGGCGACGTGTTACGCCGAGTCCGCGCCGACGCGGTCCCGTAGATGCTCAGGGGACATGAACTGCCATCCCACCGACATCCCGTGCCTAACCGGCACTCACCGCACCTAACCGGCTAACAACACTCTGACCTCAGCAGATGGCACGACTGCATGATGCTCCACCCATCACCTGACGAATGGACACCCGTGAACACACCCACCCGCGTCGAGCCGTTCCCCACCCCACAGCCCAGTTACCTGTCGGCCGCAGACGCGCCGAAGAAGCAGAAGAAATGGGTGTGGCTGGTCGGCGCCCCCGTACTGGCTCTCACCCTGGCGGCACCCGCATGGAACGGCGCTGCGGCCGCGGCCGAAGTCGCTCAGCCGGATATCGCGGCGCCCGTATCGACACTCGTGGTCGAATTCTCTCCGGCCAAGCAGGACATCACCTCCAGCCAGCGCAACGCCATCCGGTCTGCCCAGCAGTACCTCGACTACTCTGCCTTCTCCCGCAGCGGTCTGATTCACCAGCTCGAGTACGAAGACTTCTCCACCGCAGACGCTACGTTCGCAGTGGACAGCCTGAATGTGGACTGGAACGAGCAGGCGGCAAAGAGCGCCAAGCAGTACCTCGAGTACACCTCGTTCTCTCGGTCCGGACTGATCGATCAGCTGGTATACGACGGCTTTACGCGCGCCCAGGCCGAGTACGGGGCCAATGCCTCCTACTGACAATCTCTTTCGGCGGTAGACCCTGTTGGCGAGAAGCGAGCACTGCGGCGCGCGGCCGGTCGTAGTGCTCGCGTGGGCGCGGCGCGTGGGGTTTTCATCACCACCAAAGCGTTCACGTCGGGTGCCCGGGCTAAACCGGTCTGGCTTCAGTCAGCGGGAGTGAGCGATAATGCCGCTTACGGGGCGGCTCGGGTCGGCCGAGCCGCGGGCCGGCCGAACGCACCCTCATGCCGAGTTTCGGATTGCCCTCTTAGTGGGTTGGGGCTCTGCGACTTTGGATCTCTACCGGACCCACACGATCTCTCCACACTTGGTCGACGGATCGGACACAACTGGTCGATACAGTGACCGCGTGTCTACTCGTGATACACCGTGGAATCGCTGGAGCCGTTTCGCGTACCTATTGCAGGTCGTTGCCGTCGGCGCGCTGGCTCTCGCGTGGGCGGCGATCGTGGTCGGACTGTTCTCTGGCCGGGGAGTGGATCCACGGTTCGAGCTCGAAGCGGGCGGCCGCTTCGAGGCCAACCTCGCGGTCTATTGGCCGTTCCTGCTGGTGATCAGCCCGCTGCTGGCCGTCACTGGCCTTTTCGGGCTGTTGCCATACCGGTTCGCGCCTGGCGGCACCATTGTGGGTGGGGTAGTTGCCAGTCTTTTCGCTCAGTGGGTGGGAACCGAGCTGTACTTGTCCGACTACAAGCGGGAGTTACCCGGACGCCTCGAAACGAGCTTCGGCGCTGCGTGTTTCGCAGTTGCCGTAGCGTTCACGGCAGCTTTCTTGCACTTGTATAGCAACCGATCCGGTCGGACGCGTGTCGCTTCGATTCGAGGCGGAGCAGTGCTGGCGGTCGCCATTCTCGTCAGTGCCTGGGTCACGATTCCGCCGCTGATCGCGGGCAGTGGCACTCCGTCCGGTGTCCTGGCTGGGTTCGTCACCGACCCCCATTGCGGCAGGAAAGTGTCGGACTGGACCGACGAGGGACGGGCGACCGTCTACAAGGGCGACGCGAGAACACAGTCGTATCCGCCGAAGGATATGCCCGACATTCGGTTCGGGGTCGTGGTCACACTGCGTAACGGCACGGGCAGCGTCGAAACCACCCCGCCGACCGCGATCTCGTTCCGAGACGAGCTGCCATTTCGTTCGGGTCCGCCGGCAACCGAATTGCTGCTGTCTCGGCCTAATACAGGCAACGGGTTCGCGTTTACTCGCATACGCGATCCGAAGTGTGAGACCGGCACTAGCCGGGTGGTTTCGGCGACCTACATCTATGACGACTACGGCAGAACGAACACGCCTCAGATTCGGGGCACGGTATCTCGTAGCGAGTAACGCGCTGGCAGGGGTGTTTGATAGGCGGCGCTGATCTGGATGTCCGCACATGCCGCGTCCCGCGCGTTCTGCTCTGGCGGTTCGCTGAGACCGCGGCATCGTGAGGGATGGCTACCTCTCCCGACCTCGATGTCACCTTCGCCGGTGACGACCTCGTGCTCCGGCTGGACGCCCTGGCTTACCTCGCCCGCTTCTCCGCGGTGTCGAGAATCCACACGAAATCCGATCTGCGCCTGTACTTCTACTGGTGCACCGACCACCAGCTCACTCCGCTCACGGTGGCGAGAACCGAGGTCGAGCGGTACATGCGATGGATGCAGGAAGTCCGCCGCTTCAAACCCGCGACCGTCGCCCGCCGGCTGGCCGTGGTCGCCGGGTTCTACCGCACCTGCGTCATCGATGGCGTCCTGGACCGGTCCCCGGCGGAGTACGTGCGCCGGCCGCGGGTATCGAACGAGTCACCGACACTGGGACTTTCGCATCTGCAGTTCGAGGCACTGCTGCCGGTCAATCTTGACGGCCCTGTAATGCCGCAACCGCTCTGACCGAACCGGCCAGCGCGGGGCATCGGAAGATCGACTGGCGGTGGCGGTCGGCCGAGCGCACTTGATGCCGGGTGTCGCGCAGTCCCATTCGGCGCTCCGGTCGACGACATCGGGGTGGGCGAAAACTCTCTGGCATGGTCGGGGCCTGCCGTCACCGGCACTGCAATTGCCCAGCAGAACGGGCTGTGGCACAGTCGGTTCCAACTGGTGACAGCATTGGGGAGTGTATGCCGAAGTGGTGGGGGACGGCAGCGCTGTGCCTGACGGCAGGATTGGTGTTGGCGGGCTGCGGATCTCAGGCCGGCTCGACGGGGCCGAACGGGTCCGAGGTGAACGTCGATCCGAGCAAGCTGGATGTGGGGAACTACCCTACGAATCCGCAGCACATGGACCGGCCTGCCGGTCGCGACCAGGCGCGCCAACTGGCGGGTGAACGGCTCGCGGACCACCTGGCCCTGCCGGCCGATGTGGATCCGCGGTTCATCTATCAGCTGCCGGGCCGGCCTGTCCCGCCCACCGACTACTCGCTCGGCTTGGATCCCGAAAAGCAGAACATAGTGGCCGGTTTCGAGGAGATCGCCTACTCGGCCGCGGACTGCGCTGTCGGCATCGCACTCACCACCTATGTCCTGGTCATGGCCTCGGAACAGGACACCTCCGCAGCGGTCGACCTGCTCGCCGCGTCAAAGCCGGACGCGGCATACGACGGCTCGGCAACCCAACTACCGGTGGACCAGCTACCGGTGAACCTCCCGCACCATCCACAGGTGCGGGCATGGGCCGGCCCGCACACTGCACTGCGGGCGGCGGCCACCGACGGCAGACTGCTGATCGTCACCAAGGTTGTCGACGAGGCCCTCACCGAGCTGGGCGAACCGCAGGACCTCGATGCTCTCGCGACCCTCGCCGGCAAGAACATCGATGCGCAACTGGCCGCGCTGCACGGGTATTCACTGCCCACCGCCGACTCCACCATCGAGGCTCCCGCGGATCCCGACGACATGCTTTCGCGCGCACTACCGATAGTCGACACCAGCGGCCCGACCGGCCTTGAGCTCTACAACGATCACGGCGCACTGCTGGCCACTCCCTTTCCCGTGGCCGAGGGTGATCTTTTCCGCGAGACCGGAACAGATCGAGTCGCCCACGCCGGCACCGATGTGCTGCGTGCCCGTGATGTCGCGGCAGCACAACGTCTGCGGGACAGCAACTTCCAGCTATTTCGGGGTAGAGCCGAGTACTCGCCGCCGGAAAAGATCTTCGTCTCGGCCGATCCCCCGCCTGGGGTGCCCGGAGCGCGCTGCCTCATGACAAAGTCATGGGACAAGGTCACTTCACCGAGGTTCCTGTGCGCGGTATCGCGTGGCCGCTACGCCGCCCAGGCATGGTCGGATCAGCTCATCGACGCGCAGCAGCAGATCGCGGCTCAATACGTGAGATTGGCAGCCGCAGAATGAATTCGACCAAGCTCGTGCGCCGACGGTGCCGAACGGCGGTCGCGGTCGCCGCGGTCATCGGCGGAGTAGTCTCGATCACCGGCTGCAGCACAGGGATCGGTGGTCGGGCCACACCCGGCGAACTCGACGTCCGCACTCTCGATGTGGGCGGCATGGCGACCGAGCCGTTCGATCGCCCGATGCCCGGCTCGCACAGCTTCGACCATGGGATCCAGCTGGCCACGATGCGCTTGGCCGACCACACCATCACCGGGCGGGATATCGATCCAGCCCTGAAATACAGTCTCATCAGCGCGCCTACGCGGAACGGATCGTCCTACGACCTGTTCTGGGCGCCCGGGTTGCAGGCACCCGACACCTCCGAGGTTCTGGAGCGCGAAAAGATGCTGTTCGGCTACACCTACCAAGCCACCGACAGCGCGGATCAGATCCTCTGGGGAGAGCCCCGCCCCGCCGGGGCGGAGCAGGCGACGATCACGGTCCTGCAGTTCCCCGACGAACAGACCGCAACCCGCAGCGCCCAGGAGATCACCGACGCGGAATTCGATACCGCCGCAGATAATCAGGCCGTGACGCTTCCCGCTCACCTCCAGGCGAATACCTTCCAGGAGCCGAACCAGCCCGATATCGAATCGACGCTGGCGCACGGCTCCTATGTCGTGAACCTGGTGATCCGAGGCAAATCCTCGGATCCGGCAACACTATCGACGTTGGCGGACAACGCATACACCGCCGAGCTGCCGATGCTCGACGGGCTACCGCCACTGTCGAGCCGGGAGATCCTGGTGCAGGACAACGATTCCAACGGCATGCTGCGCCGTACCCTGCAGGCCGGCACGATCCTGAGTCCACGGTTCGCCGACGAGGCGACCTTCGGTCTGCAGGGCTACCTGCACAGTCAGCACGATGTCGAGTGGACCGCGGGCGTCATGACGGCCGCCGGCGCCGACGCTTTCGGATACAGCGATCCCGACCAGGACCGCACCATCACCACCCGCACCCGCGACGATGCGGCCGCCTCGAACCTGCTGAACGCACTGGCCGGTCAACCCGGACTCAAACCGGCCATTACCCCGACGCAGGTACCCGATGCCCACTGCTTCGAGGACACCGCGATGCGCGACAACCGGAAAGACCGGATCATCTGCTTCGTCCGCTACCGCCGCTACGTCGCCACGATCCGCAGCAGACAGCCGGTCGACGCCGATCAGCGCGCCGCCGCGCAGTACGCGCTCCTCGCGAACAGTCAGTAGTCACGAGCGCGCGAGCACCTTACGCCCGCCCGCAGTGCTCGCTCATGCCGAATGCCGTGCGACCGGTCAAATCCCGCACAATCCGCTGTAGAAAGGCAATTTCGCGCCAATTCCTCAGCTGTAGTGAACGTTTAGAACAGATGGGTTGGCCGTGCATGTCCGCGTGGCAGCGCACTCTCCTGCCGCATACCGCGCTGACCGAACCGGCCAGCGCACGGCGCCGGCGAAACGATTGAGCCCCCACCCGCACACCGGATGCAGGCTCAGCAGAGTCTCTACCAGAAGCGATGCAAGCGCTGCCCTACTTCTTCCCAGACGCTAATCCGCTTCGGAACTCGACCCCATTGACATCCAGTATCTGCACGTCAAGCGCTCTGTCCAGAGCTCAACCCACGTTCCGAAGCCGAAAAACCTCTGTACGCGACTCGCCGCCGGCACCGCCTCCAGACCGCCCCTCCGGCCGCATCGATCTCAGTGGATCGATCGCCATCGAGACGATGAACGGCGTCATCCCCACCATCCCGGTGGAGGCCCTGAGTGGGGACGCGGTTTGGGGATCCAACAGCTCGGAGTACTTCGAAGCGCCCCAGTACTGACGTCCGAAGTCGGAGCGGAATCTCCATCGGACGTCCGGCACGAAGGGACCTTGGGCCCTGCGCCCGGAGCGGGTCAACACAACAGACTGGTCGTTATGCGCAAACGATTCGAGTTGGCTTTCAACGTGTCCTATCTGGCGGTCATCTGGGGACTGGTGATCGCCATGCGGCGAAACCGCAACCGGGTTCCACAGGAACAGCGCCAGACCGCAGCCCGGTTCGAGGAGGCGTTCACCCTGCTGGCGACCGGCGACACCGCGCATCTGGCGTTGCGGGCCGTATCGATGGCACGGGGCGAGGACCGCGGGTACCTGACCTGGCGGGGACGCCGGGCGAGTCTGATCGGCCTCGGGGAGATGGCGACCTCGATCACGATCACCCTGTTCTATGTGCTCTCTCTGGATGCCTGGCGGCTGCGATTCCGGCGGTCCTGGGACGGCTTCACCAGGTCGCTGCTGGGGCTGTCGTTCGTGCGGTTGATCCTGCTGGCGACCCCGTTCAACAACTGGGACAAGGACGAGACGCCGGCAGGCTTCGCCGTGGACCGCAATGTCCCGCTACTGGCCGTGGGTGCGAGCGAGATGTACCTCATGCGCCGGGAGGCCACCCGCACCGGCGACCGCACCTTCCGCTTCCTCTCCGACGCCATGGCGGCGTCCTTCGCCTGCTATCTCCCGGTCATTCTCTGGGCCCGCCGCATCCCCCAGCTGGGCCTGCTCATGATTCCCAAGACCCTCGCCTACCTGGCCATGGCCTTCCGCGTCTACCGCGACTTCTTCAGCGGCACAGCGCAATCGGCCGAGACGGGGCCGCGGGCGCGCCCAGGGCGCGACTCGCTCGAAGGCGGCAGCGAGCCGCGGCCCGCCCACCGGTGAAGTGCTCGCCGTGTGCGAGCCGCTGAAGAGTTGGGCCCGAAGGCCCATACGGCCGTTCCCACATCCGAAGGTTGCTGTCAGATCATCGCTGGCAGCCTTGACACAAAGGTTGCTGATCAGATGCTCGTCAGTGTGGTGATCGCGATCGTCGCGACATTGGTGTCGGTGGCACTGATCGCGCGAGTCGCCCAACGCGTGCTCGGGGTCCGGGTGGGGCTTGTCCGGGCCACGTTCGCCGCGCTGGTAGCGCTGGGCGTCGAGCTGGGATTCGAATCCCAGGTGGTATGGAAGCAGTCGGTTGATCGGTTGGCGTTCCTGCCTCAGCAGATCGGTGTGATCCTGCTCGTCGCACTGTTGTTCCTGGTCGTCGCCGAGATCGTGATCCCGCGGGGCAGTATCGCCCGTCCGGACCAGATGATGCGCGCGGTGCGGCTGCGGACGCAGCAAGCCTGGCGCGGTTTTCAATTGAGCAGAGTGGCAGTCCGGCATGGCATTCCGGGGCTGGCCCGCACGGGTCCGAACGCCGGCACACCGCAGGAGCGAATGGAACAGGCCGCTGCGCTGCGCGCGGCGCTGGAAGAAGCCGGGGTCACGTTCGTAAAGCTGGGGCAGATCCTGTCGACGCGCCAGGATCTGCTGCCGCAGGAATACATCGACGAGTTGTCACACCTGCAGCAGCGTGTCGGCCCGGTGCCGTGGCCGGAGATCGCGGCGGTGCTGGCACAGGAATTGAAGGACGACCCGGACAAGGTGTTCGCCGCGATCGATCGAGAGCCGTTGGCCGCTGCCTCCATCGCCCAGGTGCACCGGGCGCGGCTGCACACCGGTGAAGAGGTCGTCCTGAAGGTGCAGCGCCCCGGCGTCGGTCCGGTGGTCGAGCGGGATCTCGGGATCGCACTGAGCTTGGCCCGTCGCCTCGAATCGAGCACTGCCTGGGGTCGCTCGATCGGAATCGGTGAGTTGACCGAGGGTTTCGCCCATGCACTGCGGGAGGAACTCGACTTTCGGATCGAGACGCGCAATATGGCGGCATTGCGGGCCACGATCTTCCAGCACGACACCACGCCCTCGATAGTTGTCCCGAAGCCCTACCTCGACTATTCGACCGAACGCGTGCTCGTGATGGACTTCGTCCCCGGCAAGACGCTGAGTTCGCCCGATGCGGTCGAGGGCCGGTCCAGGACGGAGCGGAACCGAATCGCCGCAGTCCTGTTCGAATCGCTGCTGCGGCAGGTCATGGTGGACGGTGTCTTTCATGCGGATCCGCATCCCGGCAATATCGTGCTGCTCGACGACGGCGGCGTGGCGCTGATCGACCTCGGCTCGGTCGGCCGGATCGACTCCGAACTGCGCGCGAACCTGGGCCAGTTCTTGATGGCCGTGGACCGCGGCAATCCCGAACTGGTCTGTGACGCCCTGCTCTCGTTCGTGGTCCGCCCGGAATTCGTCGACGAGGACGGGCTGCGGCGTGGCATCGGCCGATTCATGGCGCTGCACATGGCCCCGGGCACCTCGGCCGATATCACCGTATTCACCGATCTGGTGCGGTTGGTCGCCGAATACGACCTGACGGTTCCCGGTGAGGTGGCAGGAGCGTTCCGGGCCATCGGCACGCTCGAGGGCACCCTGGCCGCAGTGGCACCCGATTTCGACATCGTCGCGCAATCGCGTGAGTTCGCGAACCGACAGTTCACCGAGCGACTGGCACCGGAGTCGCTGCAGGCCGCGGTCACCGACGAGTTGCTCACCGTATTGCCGCTGCTGCGGCGGATACCCAGGCACGCGGACCGGATAGCCTCCTCGCTGGAGGCGGGCCGGCTGACGGTCAACGTCAGCCTGTTCGCCGATCATCGGGATCGCTCGGTGGTCACGGGTCTGGTCAATCAGGTGCTGCTGGCGTTCCTTGGCGGCATCATCGGAATCATGGGTGTGGTGCTGTTGGCCAACCCGGGCGGCGCTCGGGTCACCGACACCCTGACATTGCACGAAATGTTCGGCTACAACCTGATTCTGGTCAGCGCGGTCCTGGTGCTGCGCGTGCTGTACGTCGTCTTCAGCGCGCGCCGCGAATAGCCGCATCTGTGCCGCGATTCCCGCGAAGGCGAGGGAGCGCGGGCTCGACAACCCCTCAGCGCTCGAGCATGTGCTCCGCGTTTTGCGGCGCATCGCCGGTCTCACGGGCCGCGGTCTTTATCGGGCCGCGCAGGCACAGGCAGAAGATGGCGAAGCCGACGGACAACAGGATGTGGCCGAGTCGGGCGATACCCGAGATGGCGGGACTGACATCGTGGTTCAGGACCGTGAGGATGCCGTGCGCGACCATCATGGCCACGGTCACGACCAGCCCGGTGTTGTAGGTCCAGAAGAAGGCGTTGAACCATCGGCCGGAGGCCAGCGCGAATTGCTTGTCCAACACGATGCGATGCGCTGACCGAACCGGCCAGCGCACGGCGCCGGCGAAACGACTGAGCCCCCACCCGCACACCGGATGGGGGCTCAGCAGAGTCTCTACCAGAAGCGATGCAAGCGCCGCCCTACTTCTTCGCAGATGCTAATCCGCTTCGGAATTCGACGACGTCGCCGTCGGCCATGACGTAGTCCTTGCCTTCCATCCGGACCTTGCCGGCGGCCTTGGCGGCGGCCATGGAGCCGGCGTCGACGAGGTCGGTGAAGGCGACGATCTCGGCCTTGATGAAGCCGCGTTCGAAGTCGGTGTGGATGACGCCGGCGGCCTTGGGGGCGGTGTCGCCCTGGTGGATGGTCCAGGCGCGGGCTTCCTTGGGGCCGGCGGTGAGGTAGGTCTGCAGGCCGAGGGTGTGGAAGCCGGCGCGGGCCAGGGCATGCAGGCCGGGCTCGGTCTGGCCGATGGATTCGAGGAGTTCGAGGGCGGATTCCTCGTCGAGTTCGAGCAGTTCGGCCTCGACCTTGGCATCCAGGAAGACCGCGTCGGCGGGGGCGACGGCGGCCTTCAGCTCGGCCTTCTTGTCCTCGTCGGTGAGGACCGACTCGTCGGCGTTGAAGACGTAGAGGAACGGCTTGATGGTGAGCAGCGACAGTTCCCTCAGCAGCTCGGTGTCCACCTGGTCGCGCGCGGCGAAGAGGGTCTTGCCGCTGTTGAGGATCTCCTGCGCCTGCTTGGCGGCGTCAGCGACCGGCTTGCGATCCTTCTTGACCTTGGCTTCCTTGTCGAGGCGGACCACGGCCTTCTCGAGGGTCTGCAGGTCGGCGAGGATGAGCTCGGTCTCGATGACCTCGATGTCGGACAGCGGGTCGACCTTGCCGTCGACGTGGACCACGTCGTCGTCGGCGAAGACGCGCACCACCTGACAGATGGCATCGGCCTCACGGATATTGGCGAGGAACTTGTTGCCCAGGCCGGCACCCTCGGAGGCGCCCTTCACGATGCCCGCGATGTCGACGAACGACACGACGGCCGGGACGAGGCGCTCGGATCCGAAGATCTCGGCGAGCTTGCCCAACCGCGGGTCCGGCAGCGGCACCACGCCGACATTCGGCTCGATGGTGGCGAACGGGTAGTTCGCGGCCAGCACGTCATTGCGCGTCAGAGCGTTGAACAGCGTCGACTTTCCGACGTTGGGCAGGCCGACGATTCCGAGGGTGAGACTCACGAGAGTGGGAGTCTACCCGGACCGCCGGCCCGCTCCATCACCCCAGGTCCGGGCGCTGGGTTCGGCAGACCCGCGGGGTCCGGCCGAGGTAGGCCAGGCGCTGCGTCAGGACATCGCCCGCCTGCGTGACCTCGGCTACCCCGCGCACGCCGCCCGCGGGCCCGTCGGCGGCCACCGACTCGGCCAGGGCTCGACCATGCCCCCGCTCCTGCTCGGCGACGACATGGCCGTCGCGGTAGCGGTCGCCATGGGCGTGGCCGCGGACGGCAGCACCGACATCGCCGACATTCACGCGAATCTCGAAGGCGCCCAGCCAAAGCTGGATCGCGTCCTCCCGAAACGTTTGCAGCGCAAGGTGACCGCCCTCCGTTCGGTCACTACGCCGCCGCGACCCAATCGCAGGCGTGATCGCGACTGTCCATTCGCGACGGCTTCGCGCGCGGAGTTACAGCCGGTGTTCGGTTACGAAAACAACTGGCTGGCCGGTGATTCGGGCGATGGACTCGAAGACGCGATCGTCGGACGACATGGTGAGCCTGTGATGCTCTGCCGTTGCCGCGATGAGTAGATCAACCGGCCCAGCCGAGCGGTGGACGCCCTGCTCGGTCACGAGGCTTGCCGAGGTGCCGCTCAGCAGGCTTCGAAGCCGGAAACGCCACGCTCAGAATGAACCCGTTTCGGGGCCGGCCAGGTGGACGCTACGGGGTGCCGGCCGGTTCGGAGAGGACCGCGACGTGGCGGACGGTTCCGGACAGTTCAGGTAGCTGGGTGGGTGCGGTCCAGGTGCGGAAGCTGTCGAAGCTGTCGCTGTAGAAGTATTTTTGATCGGTGTACGCGTCGAAGTAGATGCGATGGCCTCCTTTGGGAAGGGCGATCACGCACTGGCCTTCTCGGGGTGCGCCCCAACCGGCCCAGTCGCCGGTGGCGATGAATCGGTACGGGCCCAGCGGAGTCGAAGCGACCGCGAGTTCGATGAACTTGGTGGATTCGTTCTTGGTGAAGGCGTAGAAGTTCCCGTCGTGGGCGACGAGGGTGGTGTCGATGAAACCGAGGTGGCCCGGTCGCTGTGGACCGATGCCGATCAGGGGAACCGGCGGGCTCCAGACCGGGCGAGCCGGATCGGACGCGATCATCAGATACGGGGTGAAACCGTGGCCCTGCGAGATGGAGACGAGCACACCGACGAATCCGTTGGTTAAGGTGAACCATGTTGGCGCCCAAGCAGCTTCGGCCTTCGGGACCGGCACGGGGTAGTCACACACGTGAGTCCAGTCGAGGCGGTCCGTGCTACGCGCGAATCCGATGGTGTGGCCGTCTCCGGCGGTGGTGTACGCGATGTAGTACGACCCGTCGGTATGCCGCAGCAGACTGGGGTCCCGCACCAGCCCGGACGGGGGCCGATAGGCCCCGCCCCGCAATAACGCGAAGTTCGTGGCGTCCTCGGATTCATACACGAACAACTCGGCATCGGTGTCATTGGTGAACGCGGTCATCGTGTACCGCGTAGCCGCGGTCGCCCGCGCAACCCCCGCCCGCCCACCGATCCCGGCCCCGACCGACAACAAGCCCATCGAAGCCAATACCGCCCGCCGATTCCACCGGATCGCGCTCATCCGCAGCATTATTCAATGCCCGATAGCCGACTCGTAGCCGCCGCGCCGAGCAAGCTCGCCGCCGCCATCCGTCTACGAGGTGATCACTGATTCAGACCAGCCGATCGAGGATGGCCGCCAGTTCGCGAGCCTGGAACATGACACCGGCATGTCCGGCCGAGAGGGTATGGACGTCGAAAGGATTGTCCGGCGTGAGGCGATCGGCGTCGTCGATCATCTTCGAGGCCAGGGCCTCGGTGATGACATTGTCATGGGTGAGGCGAATGTAGCTGTGCGGAATCCGTCCCCAGGTGTCGGCCTCGACCCGGCCGTCGGCGAAGTTGGTGTGCGCCCCGTCCTCGGGCTGCATACCGAAGTTGAGCACCAGGAGCATCTGTTCGAGGGTGGCCTCGGGCATATTGGTCACCCGGAAATCCTCGAGGGCTTCGGGATCGTCCGACCGCAGATTGAAGCGAATCAGGCCACGGGAAACCGGTTCCATTCCGAGGAACAGCGAGTGGTCCGGGTTCGGGACCGGTACGCCCTTCAAGGCTTCGGGAGTTTGGCTCAAGGCCGTGGCGCTGGGCGCGTCCTCGGTGGACGGGCAGAAGGCCGACACGTAGACGATGCGGTCGATGGCGTCGGGGATGACATTGGCGACCAGACCGACCGTGATGCCACCGAGGCTGTGGCCGACCAGGATCACCGGGCCGTGCCGCCGCACCTGCCGGACCACCTCGATCACGTGGGCGACATTGTCCTCCACGGTAATCGCGGACATCGGCGAAGACCCGGCCGCGAATTCGGCGATATCCTGCGCCTGGTACGACATGGGCATCGAGGCGTCGAGCCCGTGTCCGGGCAGATCCACCGGCAGGCTGCGGTGCCCGAGGAGGGCGAGTTCGCGCACCACCGGCGTCCAGAAGAAACTGTTGCTCGTCAGGCCATGAACGAACACGAATGTTGGAGCAGCGGTGGCATTTTCGGCGTTTTGTTCAGTTTCTGGCATGAATCCCCCAGTGGTTTACGAAAACTGATGCTGGGTTCTTTACCCACACCGGAACGCCGCCAACCACCCGCACCGGCGCGGCGAGGGCCGTGTCTCAGCCCGCCGTCGGAGCCGTCGGGTCGGGCTGGACCGGAGGCTCCGGGGCAGACGGTTCCGGAAGCGACTGCGCCGCAACCGGTACGAGCTCAGCGTCGGGGATCTCGGTGCCGTGCAGCGAGGTTCCGGCGGTTTCGCGCAGGAAGGCGCAGGCGATCAGCCCGATCAGTGACGCCGCGACCAGGTAGCCCGCCGGGAACAACGACCAACCGGTCCTTTCGATGACCGCCTCGTTGACCAGCGGGGCAGTGCCGCCGAAGAGAGCCGTGGACACGTTGTAGCCCAACGCGAATCCGGCATAGCGCACATGAGTGGGAAAGATGGCCGGGAAGGTCGAGCTGATGGTCGACAGCTGCGGCACGTACAGCAGCCCCAGCACCACGAATCCGATGACCGCCCAGACGGTTCCGTGCCCCATCAGCCAGTACATGGGCACCGCGAGGACGGTGAGCCCCACCAGCGACACCAGCCACATCGGCCGCCGGCCGACCCGGTCGGAGAGGCGGCCGAAGAACGGCAGCGACACCATCATCACCAGCTGGCCGATCAGCATCATGGCAGTGGTGGTGGATTCCCCCAGGCCGATGGTGCGCCGCAGGTAGGTCGGCTGATAGGTGAGCAGCGTGTAGTTCACCACGTTCAGGGCCACGACCAGGCCGATGAGGGTGAGGAGTTCGCGCCGGTAGGTGGTGAGTACCTCGCGCAGGCCACCCGGCGGAGTGTCCCGCTCGTCCTGTTCGGACAGTTCGGTGAACACCGGCGACTCGTCCAGCCGGCTGCGCAGATACCAGCCGGTCAGGCCCAGCGGCACGGCCAGCAGGAACGGGATGCGCCAGCCGCCCGCGTACATGGCGTCCGAACCGAGCGCCAGCTGACAGGCGAGCACCACCGCCGAACCGCCGACAAACCCTGTGAGCGTGCCGAATTCGAGGAAACTTCCCAGGAATCCGCGTCTGCGATCCTCCGCGCATTCCGCGAGATAGGTTGCGGCGCCGCCGTATTCGCCGCCGGTGGAGAAGCCCTGCACCACGCGCAGCAGGATCAGCAGGATCGGGGCGAGCACGCCGGCCATGGCGTGGGTCGGCAGGATGCCGATGGCGCCGGTGGCCACCGACATGATCAGGATGGTGGTCGCCAGCACGGCTTTGCGGCCGATGCGGTCGCCCAGCGGGCCCCACACCATGCCGCCCAGCGGGCGCAGCAGGAATGAGACCGCGAAGCCCAGCATGGTGCCGAGGGTGCCCAGCGATCCCGGGAAGAAGGCGGAGGTGAGGTAGCCGGCCGTAGCGGCGTACACCCCGTAGTCGAACCACTCGGTCGCATTGCCCATGGCACTCGCGGCCACCGACCTCCGGAGCGGAAAGCCGGCCCTGTTCGGTTCCGTCGTATCTCGCATGAAACAGACCGATACCCATGCACACCATGCGCAAACTCCGACGGTCCCGGGCAGGCCCTGCCGCGTCCACCCTCACCAGTAGCTAAACCATCAACGTGATCGTCATCACAAAACCGACTTTTCCGGCGCTGCCCAATCGGCGCCTCAGCCGAGCGGAAGGTCGCTCGAGCGTGACTCGACGGCATCGAGGTCGGCCATGACGACAGGGTCGAGCGCGATCGTCGCAACGGCGAGGATTGGCTGGGACGACCGGATTGCGGCGCGGCAGGCGCTAGCGGCCGCCGAGACCGGAGAGGGCTATGCCCCGGACGAAAGCTCGTTGGGCGAAGGCGTAGACGAGAAGGAGAGGGAGGAGGAGGACGGTGGCCGCGGCCATCAGCAGCGGCCAGTTGGTGGTGTATTGGCCTTGGAGGCGGACCAGGCCGAGGGTGGCGGTGGCGTAGTCGTTGCGTTGGATCATGATCAGGGGCCAGAGGAAGTCGTTCCAGACCGTGATCCAGGTGAGGACCGCGAGGATCATGACCGCTGGTCTGGTGTTGGGCAGCAGGACTCGCCAATAGGTCTGCCAGGGGGTGCAGCCGTCGAGGATGCTGGCTTCTTCCAATTCGGTGGGGAGAGTGCGGAAGAACTGGCGCATGAGGTAGGTGCCGAAGGCGCTGCCGAAGAGGCCGGGGACGATCATGGACCAGGGGGTGTCCATCCAGCCGAAGGCCCGCATGAGCAGGAATTGCGGGATGACGGTGACGGTCAGGGGGACCATGAGGGTGGCCAGGTAGCCGACGAACAGGACCTCGCGGCCGGGGAAGCGCAGGCGGGCGAAGGCGTAACCCGCCAGGGAGCAGAAGAAGACCTGGCCGGCGGTGACACAGGCCGCGTAGAGGACGGTGTTGAGGAGCATGCGGCCGAGGGGGATCGCGGCGAAAGCGTCTCGGTAGTTGGACCATTGGGGGTGCGACGGCAGGGGCGCCGCGTCGGTCAGCTCGCCCTCCGGCTTCAGGGAGGCCGAGACGGACCACAGGATCGGGATCAACGCGCACCAGGCCACCGCGATCAGGGCCAGGTAGATCAGGATCCCGGAAACCACACGTCTCCGCGGAGCCGCGCCGCCCCTCACAGCTCGGCCTCCGAACGCCGGGCCAGCCATTGCTGAACCACGGTGAAGCCCAGCAGGATTGCGAAGATCACCCAGGCCAGCGCGGAGGCGTAGCCGACCTCGTAGAAGCGGAAGGCGTTCTGGAACAGCATGATTCCCAGGACGTAGGTGCCGGTTTCGGGACCGCCGTTACTGCCGGTGAGGGCGTACGCCTGGTCGAAGGCCTGCACCGAGTTGATGACCGTGATGACGAGGACGAAGGAGAGGGCGCCGCCGATCAGCGGCACCGTGATCGACCAGAAGCGACGCCAGGCGTTCGCGCCGTCGATCTTCGCTGCCTCGTAGAGGTCTTCCGGGACACCCTGCATGGCCGCGAGCAGGATGACGGTCGTGAACGGCACCGATTTCCACACCGTCACCAGGCTCAGCGAGACCATGGCCCACTGTGGATCGGTCAGCCACGGCACCGGGCCCAGGCCGATCCAGCCGAGCAGAATATTGGCGAGGCCATCATCGCTGGCGAAGATGAAGCGGAACACCACCGCCATGGCCACGGTGGACGCGACCAGTGGCATGAACGCCACGGTGCGGAATATCCCGACACCGCGCAGTTTCCGGTTCAGCAGCGCGGCCACGCCGAGGCTGATCGCCACCGTCGGCACCAGGGTCAGCACCGTGAACACCGCCGTATTGCGCAGGGCGATATAGAACAGCGGATCGTCGGAGAACAGTCGCTGGTAGTTCGCGACCCCGACGAATCGCGGCGGGCTGAACAGATCCCACGAGTGGAAGCTCAGATACAGCGAAAAACCCAGCGGGAACAGCAGAAACACCAGAATGGCAGCCAGATTGGGCGCCACGAACAGTCTTCCGGCGCGAGCCCGCCGCCGATCGAGCGCCGATCCCCGCCTCATACCCCGGCCCGCAGCAGCTGATCGATATCGGCGCTGGTCTGCCCACCCAGGGAGGCCGCCGTCGCCGCACCCCGAAGCACCCGATTACAGCCGCGTTCGAGCAGCGCTTCCACCTTGCCCCACAGCGGCGTCACGGCCAGCGGCCGAGAATTCTCCGGGCCCTCGGTGAACACGTCGAGGTTGCGCAACGCCGGATGCGCGGCGGCGAATCCCGGCGACCGCATGGCCGAGCGCAGCACCGGCACGAACAATCCCGATTCCGCGATGATGGCCTGTCCTTCGGGCCCGGTCGCGAATTTGACGAATTCCCACGCCTGTTCGCGCCGCGGACTGCTCGCGGCGATGGCCAGCCCGGTGCTGCCGATATCGGTGATCGCACCCGGCCCGCCGTGCGGTCCGACCGGCAGCACCGTCACATCGAAGTCGAGCGAGTCGTGCCCGCTGAACTCCGAGTACAGCCAGTGCCCGCCCATCAGCATGGCGGCCCGCCCGCTGCGGAACAGGTCCTGCGCCGAAACCGATTGCCGGTCACCGACGCTGGGCGCGACGTGATGGCGGACGGCCAGATCGGCGTAGAACTGCATGCCCGCCGCGAACCGGGGGTCCCCGAGATTCGTGCGGGTGGGCCGCACCGGCGGGCTGAACCATTCGGAGCCGTTGTTCATCCCGAAGCAGGCCGCCGAGAAATATGGCACCCAGGCGTCCACGAACCCCCACTGCTTGGTGCGGCCATCGGAGTCGCGGTGGGTGAGGGCCTGCGCGGCCGCGAGGAACTCATCGAAGTTCCATGCCCCGGCCCAGCGGGTGGGCGGCTGGATCCCGGCCTCGGCGAACAGTTTCCGGTTGTAGTAGAGGAACACCCCCGACCACTGCTCGGGCAGCGCGTACTGCCCGTCATTCCAGACGAAGGTGTCGCGCAATGTCGCGTACCCGTCCGCGCGGAGCCGGGCGGCGTAATCCGGTTCCCGGCCGAGGAATTCGCGCAGATCCACCAGCACACCTCGATCGGCGAGCCCGGCATACAGCAGCTCCCACGCCATCAGCACGTCCGGGCATTTCCCGCCCGCGCAGTAGGTGAGCATCTGCTGCAAGGGGTCCGGCCCCGACATGATGGTCCGCACCGTGATATCCGGTCGCCGCCGATGGAATTCGTCGATGATGCGCTTCCGGGCTCGCGCCTCCTCGGGCCGCGCCTGAAAGAAGAAGGTGACCGCGTCGTCGTCCCCGCCCGCGCAGCCCCCGGCAGCGAGAAGTGCGGCCAGAGCACCGGATCGCAGCAGGGTACGCCGGTCGAAGGCGCCGCAGTCCTCCCGGATGCTCGCGGAGCGGGACTGCACCGGCATCGCGTCTCCTCTGGTCGCGGGCGTTCGCGGCGGAGTGGAACAGGGCGAACAGCGGCGACGGCGACCGGAACCATATGTCCGTGAACTAAATGAACTAATGCCACCACCGTGACGTGGATCTCGAATCAGCATGGCAGCATACGGGGAGCAACCTGCGATACGTGGAAAACACGCGAACTCGCAGCAACCACGCCGGACCGCACCACCCCCGCCACGCCCGGCGCAGCGTCCTCCGGGCCACCCGTACCCGGCGGTCCGATACGAGATGAACAGCCGGTCATAGCCGGTTCACTCGGCTATCGGTTGGGCTACGTTGTGACCATTTCAGTTAGAAACCGCAGTACCGCAGGGAGAGTTGTCGCATGGCGACCATCGAATACCTCCGGACGGACCCCGACCTACCTCCGGTAGGTGTCGTGGACCGGACCCCCATGACGCCCGCCAAGAAGGGCATCTTCCTCGCCATCGCCGTGATCGGCGCGATCGCCTGGGCCATCCTCGCTTTCGCCCGCGGGGAGAACGTGAACGCCGTCTGGATCGTGGTCGCCGCGATCTGCACCTATGTGATCGCGTACCAGTTC
This sequence comes from Nocardia niigatensis NBRC 100131, assembly GCF_000308655.1. GTDB lineage: Bacteria > Actinomycetota > Actinomycetes > Mycobacteriales > Mycobacteriaceae > Nocardia > Nocardia niigatensis. The sequence goes on from NZ_BAGC01000048.1 coordinate 141,317, forward strand.
TACGCCCGGCTCATCGAACATCGCATCACCAAGCCGCGTGACGACGTCGCCACTCCCGCCGAGGAGATGGAGAACGGCCGCGACTACATGCCGATGGACCGGCGGGTCCTGTTCGGCCACCACTTCGCCGCCATCGCGGGCGCGGGCCCGCTGGTCGGTCCCGTGCTGGCCGCGCAGATGGGCTATCTGCCCGGCACCATCTGGATCATCGTCGGCGTGGTGCTGGCCGGCGCCGTCCAGGACTACCTGGTGCTGTGGGCGTCGGTGAAGCGCCGCGGCCGCACCCTCGGCCAGATGGCGCGCGAGGAACTCGGCGTGGTCGGCGGCATCGCGGCCATCGTGGCGGTGCTGGTGATCATGATGATCCTGCTCGCCGTGCTCGGCATCGTGGTCGTGAACGCCCTTGCGGCGACACCGAATCCGAAGACCGGCGTGCTCGAGGGCGGCAGCCCGTGGGGTGTGTTCTCCATTTCGATGACCATCCCGATCGCCCTCTTCATGGGGGTGTACCTGCGTTTCATCCGGCCCGGCAAGGTCGGTGAGGTCTCGGTCATCGGTTTCGCGCTGCTGCTGGCGGCCATCCTGCTCGGCAACCCGGTGTCCCAATCCGGTTGGGGCCAGGACTGGTTCACACTCTCCGCCACCTTCATCTCATGGATGCTGATCATCTACGGCTTCATCGCCTCGGTGCTGCCGGTGTGGCTGCTGCTCGCCCCGCGCGACTACCTGTCCACCTTCATGAAGATCGGCACAATCGCCCTGCTGGCCGTCGGCGTGCTGGTCACCATGCCGGTGCTGAAGGCCCCCGCGGTCTCTCAATTCGCGCACAACAGCAATGGCCCGGCCTTCGCGGGCAGCCTGTTCCCGTTCCTGTTCATCACCATCGCGTGTGGCGCGCTGTCGGGATTCCACGCACTGGTGTCCTCGGGCACCACCCCGAAACTGCTCGAAAAGCAGTCGCAGGCACGGATGATCGGCTACGGCGGCATGCTCATGGAGTCGTTCGTGGCGGTCATGGCGATCATCGCGGCGTCCATCCTGGACCAGCACCTGTACTTCGCCATCAACACCGGCGGGCTCACCAGCGCGGGCGCGGCGGCCGACAAGGTGAACGGCCTCGGCCTGGGCGGCAACCCAATCGACGCGAACTTCCTCAACGAGACCGCGCAGGGCGTCGGCGAGACCAAGGTCTACTCCCGCGCCGGTGGCGCGCCGACCCTCGCCATCGGCATGACCGAGATCATGCACCAGTTCATCGGAGGCAACAGCCTCAAGGCGTTCTGGTACCACTTCGCGATCATGTTCGAGGCGCTGTTCATCCTCACCACCATCGACGCGGGCACCCGCGTCGCGCGGTTCATGGTCTCCGACGCCCTCGGTAACCTGCCCGGCGCCAAGAAGTTCAAGGATCCGTCGTGGTGGCCGGGCGTGTTCATCTGCTCGGCGGTCGTGGTCGGGCTGTGGGGTTCGGTGCTGCTGATGGGCGTCACCGATCCGCTGGGCGGCATCAACACCCTCTACCCGCTGTTCGGCATCTCCAACCAGCTGCTGGCCGCCATCGCGCTGACCGTGGTGCTGGTGATCGTGGTGAAGAAGGGCCTGCTGAAGTGGGCGTGGATTCCCGCGGTGCCGCTGGTGTGGGATCTCATCGTCACCATGACCGCGTCGTGGCAGAAGATCTTCTCCGGCGACAAGAACATCGGGTACTGGACTCAGCACCACAACTTCACCGTCGCCCGCGACGCCGGCAAGGTGGTGGCCCCGGCGAAGAACATGGACGACATGAACAAGGTCGTGCACAACACCTTCATCCAGGGCACGCTGTCGATCGTGTTCGCGGCGCTGGTCCTGATCGTGGCGCTGGTGGCGCTGTGGGTGATCGTGAAGGCCATCCGGGCCGGCGGCGGCGAGACCACCGAATCACCGGAGGTGCCGTCGAAGATCTTCGGCCCCAGCGGTTTTCTCGCCACCAAGGCGGAGAAGGAGGTCCAGCAGGAATGGGACACCCTGATCACCGATGGCAAGATCCCCGTACCCGGCGCGGCCACGGTCGGCAGTCATTAGCGCGCCGATGAGTGCTCCGGAAGCCCCGCTCACCGCAGGTCCGCTGCGGCGGGCGGGGCTCGCTCTCGTCCGGGCCGTGAAAGCCGTTGCCTGGTGGTTCAACTCGATCCTCGGCGGCAACGACTATGCCCGCTATGTCGATCACCTGCGACTTCACCATCCGGGGCGCGAGATTCCCAGCGAACGCCAGTACTGGCGCGAGCGGCATGCGGCCGCCACAAAGAACCCTGCAAATCGGTGCTGTTGACACGGGTGGCGGTTTTCCGCCAACGGTGATGTCCGATACCCGCTAGCGGAGGTCGCCCGGGACTGACATGGTGGTATGCGTGAGTGCGAACGACTTGGATTTCGAGCGTTGCTACCGCGCCGTGGCAACCCGGGACGCCCGGTTCGACGGGCAGTTCGTGACCGCGGTGCGCACCACCGGAATCTATTGCCGCCCTTCCTGTCCGGCCATCACCCCCAAACGCGCCAACGTCACCTTCCTGCCCACCGCGGCCGCCGCGCAGCAGCACGGCTTCCGCGCCTGCCGCCGCTGCCTGCCCGACGCCGCGCCCGGCTCGCCACTGTGGAACACCCGCGCCGATCTGGCCTCCCGCGCCATGCGGCTGATCGGCGACGGCGTCATCGAACGCGGCGGCGTGCCCGCCCTCGCCGACGCCCTCGGCTACTCCCAGCGCCAGCTCACCCGGGTCCTCACCAGCGAACTCGGCGCAGGCCCGCTGGCCCTGGCGCGCGCCCACCGCGCGCACACCGCGCGGCTGCTCATCCAGACCACCCGGCTGCCCATGTCGGACATCGCCTTCGCGGCCGGATTCGCCAGCATCCGGCAGTTCAACGACACCGTGCGCGAAGTGTTCGCGGTCAGCCCGACCACGCTGCGCGACGAATCCCGGCGACTGCGCGGCGACACGCTCCCGGCCACCAACGGGCTGCTCACCCTGCGACTCCCCTACCGCGAACCGCTCGACGCGTCGTGGCTGGAATGGTTCCTGTCCGCGCACACCGTGCCGGGCCTGGAACTGTGGGAGAACGGCGTCTACAGCCGAAGCCTGCGAACACCGCACGGCCACACCACCGTTCGGCTGTCCATCCAGCCCGGCCACGTGCGGGCGTCACTGTCGCTGCAGGACATGCGCGACCTCGCGCCGACCGTCGCCCGCATCCGGCATTTCCTGGATCTGGACGCCGACCCGATCGGCATCGACGAGGCCATGGCCGCCGGGATGGCGGGCAGCCCAGCGCTCCCAGGCGCTCCGAATGCCGTGCTACCCACGGGGATCCGCGTCCCAGGCTGTATGGACGGCCCGGAACTGTTGCTGCGCACCATGATCGGACAGCAGATCTCCGTGGCGGCCGCCAACACCCACACCGCGCGACTGGTCCAGGGCCTCGGTGAGGCCATCGCCGGGCCGATCCCGCACCTGTTCCCCACCGCCGAGGCCATCGCCGAACGCGGCTCCGAGGTACTGACCGGACCGAGCCGGCGTATCGAGGCCATCGTCGGCGCGGCCAAGGCGCTGGCCACCGGCGACCTCGTGCTGCACGCCGGCCGCACCGCCAGTGAACTACGCCGCGACCTGCTGTCCCTCGACGGCGTCGGGCCCTGGACCGCGGACTACGTCACCATGCGACTACTCGCCGATCCCGACGTACTCCTGCCCTCCGACCTGGTCGTGCGCCGCGGCGCGGGACTGCTCGGCATCGACCTCGCCGATACCGCCCGCTGGTCACCGTGGCGCTCCTACCTCACCATGCACCTGTGGAAACACGCCCTCGCCCACCCGGTCGAGGCCAACCGGAGGACCCCGCAGTGAGCACCGAAAAACGCACCGCCGCCGCCGATTTCACCACCACCACGACACCGGCCGGACCCTTCACCGCGATCGTGGACGCCGACGGCGCCGTCCTCGCCTCCGGCTGGACCGCCGACGCGGAGGAACTCCGCAGCCTCATCCACCCGACCCTCCGGCCCGCCGCGCTGCGCGCCTACGACTCGCTGGGCCCGGTCTCCGAGGCGGTGACCGAATACCACGCCGGAGACCTGACGGCCATCGACGGCATCACCGTGCGCCAGCACTCCGGGCCCTTCCTCACCCACGCGTGGGACATCCTGCGCAAGGTCCCGGCCGGGGCGCCCGTCACCTACACCGACTTCGCCACCATCTCCGGGCGGCCCGCCGCCACCCGCGCGGCCGCCAACGCCTGCGCCCGCAATGCCGCAGCGCTCTTCGTGCCCTGTCACCGGGTGATCCGCACCGACGGCAGCCTCGGCGGTTTCCGCTACGGCCTGCCGATCAAACGGTGGCTGCTTCACCACGAATCCCCGTAAGACCTCCCGCTCGAAGCGGCCGAGCCTGCCGCGTGCGCTGGTCGCGACAACGCCCCGACCACCTCGGCGCCCGGGGCGCGTCGGTGCCCGGGCGTACCGTGGCAGCCATGTGCCGCAACATCCACACCCTGCACAACTTCGAGCCGCCGGCCACCCCGGACGAGGTGCACGCGGCCGCCCTCCAATACGTTCGCAAGATCAGCGGAGCCACCAAACCCTCCCAGGCCAACCAGGCTGCCTTCGACCTGGCGGTGGCAGAGATCACCGCCGCCACCGCCCGTCTGCTCGCCGGGCTGACGACCACAGCGCCGCCCAAGGACCGCGAAGTCGAGGCAGCCAAGGCCCGGGCCCGCGCCGAAACCCGCTTCGCCCGCTGACAACCGCGCGCGCCCAGTCACACCGGCCGATGACTCAGCTCACGGGGTAACCTCCGACCCGCCGCGAATACCGCGACCGGTAGCCGGTGCCGGCCCGGGCGGTTCCAGTCGGCCGTCCGCCGTAAGGGCTAGGCGCCGACGGAGGTTTCGAGGCGGGAGCCGGTGCGGCCGCGAATCACGTGCAGGCGGCTGGGGATGCGCTGGCGCATTTCGTCGACGTGGCTGACCACGCCTACAACGCGGCCGCCGGAGCGTAGTTCGTCGAGGACGCCCATGACGGCGTCGAGGGTGTCGGCATCGAGGCTGCCGAAACCCTCGTCGATGAAGAGGGTGTCCATGACCAGGCCGCCGGATTCGGCCGACACCACATCGGCCAGGCCCAGCGCGAGGGCCAGGGAGGCCATGAATGTCTCGCCGCCGGAGAGGGTCTTGGCGGGACGGATCGCGCCGGTGTAGTCGTCGCGGATATCGAGGCCCAGCCCGCCGCGCCGGCCGCGGGGGCCCGCGGCGTCGGTGTGGACGAATTCGTAACGGCCGCCGGACATTCGGCGCAAGCGCACCGAACCTGCCAGTGCCACCTCCTCGAGGCGGGCAGCCAGGACGTACGAGCGCAGGGACATGCGGCGGTTGTTCTCGCCGCGCCCCGCCACCACCTCGGCCAGCCGGGCCAGCTCGTCGTGGGCGCGCTGCAACGGGGCGATGTGCTCGACCGCCGCCCACAGCTCGGCACACAAGCCCTGGAGGTCGGCGACCCGCCGGGCGGCCTCCGCATTCGCGGCGACGGCCCGGTTCAACTCCGATTCCGACTGCGCGACAGCGGTTTCCAATGCGCCCAGATCGCTCGGTTCGGCGTCACCGGCCGCCTGGATGTCCGGCTCGGCGAGCACCGCCTCGGCATGGGCGCGCGCACGGTCGGCGGCCACCAGTTCGTCCTCGATGGCCGTCTGCTGCGCGGCGGTGCGGGAGGCGGCGTCGACGGCGCGGGCATACTCGCCCAGCACACCGTAGTCCGGCCCGGACTCGCCCATCACCGGCGGCGCGGAATCCACCAGACCCGCGTCGTAGGACAGTTTTTCGACGCGGACGGCGGCCGCCGCGAGCTGCTCACGGGCGGTGGCCGCCTCGACGCGGGCGGACCGCACGGTGGTGGCCTCCTCGACCAGCGCCGCCAGCCGGCCCCGGCGGCGATCGACAGTGCCGTCGGCGCCGGCGGCGGCGCGCAGCCGCTCGGTGAGTTCGGCCAGCCGCCGATCGGTGGCGACGATCCGCTCCGTCGTCGCGCTGGAACGGCTTTCGCATTCCCGCGCCTCGTCCTGCAGCCGGGTCTGATCCGCGCGCAGGGTGCTCAGTTCGGCGGTCAGTCCGTCCACCAGACCCGCGATCTCCTTGGCCTCGGTGCACCGGCGGGCCGAATCATTAAGGGCGACGGCCAGTTCCGCCTTGTCCACATCGCCGCCACGCTCGACCAGCACCTCGACGGCCCGCTCCAGCTCGGCGACCGCCTGGCTCGCCCGTTCCCGCTCGGCCTCCGCCTTCCGCTCCGCGGCCAGCGCCGCGTCCTCGTCCGCCTTGGACACCGCGTGCGCGGCCGGCCGCGCCGGGTCGGGATGCTCAGCGGAACCACACACCGCGCAGGGCTCCCCGTCGGTCAGCGACTCGGCCAGTTCGGCCGCCATTCCGGCCATGCGCTGCTCACGCAGGGACTGCGTACGCTTCCAGGCCGCGGTGTGCGCGTTCCGGGCCCGCTCGAAAGCGGTTCCCGCGCGGACGAGTTCGCCGCGTCGCCGCTCCAGCTCCACGGCCGCCTCGGCCGATGTGCGCAAGCGCAGCAGCTCGGCTTCCAGCCCGGGCAGCCGGGCCGCCGCATCCGCGGCCCCGCGCAACCGGGCCTCCACCCCCGCAACAGCTTCCGGCAACTCCCCCAGCCGCTGTGCCAGCTTGCCCGCCCGGGCGGCGAGATCGGCCTGCTCGGACCGCAAACCGGCCAGCTCCCGCGTCAGCCGGGTGGCCGAATCCGCGTCCGCCCGAACCTCGTCCAGCACGCCCACCTGCGCACTCCACCGCTGCACAGCCGCCTCCAGCCCCGAGACGATATCTTCCCCGAGGCCCGACGCGATGTCCTCGAGGTCGGCGGCGAGATCGGAGCCGGTGAGTTCGGCGGCAGCGAGATCCGCTGCGGCCCAGGTCGTTCCGGGGAGTTCGGCGCTGGCCGGTTCGAGCAGGCGATCGGCCAGCTGTTCGGCGGCGTGGGTGGCGTCCTCGGTGCGGCGGCGCAGGGTGACGGCGGCGGCGCGGGCCTCGGCGAGCGCGGCGGCGACCGGCTCGGCGCGGCGGGCGCGGTCGAGTTCGAACTGGCGGGCGGCGCGCTGGTCGGCGGTGGCGGCGAAATCGGCGAGCTGGGCGCGGGCCGCGGTGCGGCGGCCGAAGAGCTCGTGACGGCGACGCTCGGCCTCGGCGGCGCTGCGGACCCGGGCCGAATCCTGTTGGCGCTCAGCCAGATCGGACGCGGTCTCGGTGAGGTGGGCGCGGGCGGCGGCCAGCAGCGACTGCGACCAGCCGACCGACTCCAGCAGCCCGGCGGTTTCGGTGGCGGGCAGGCCCGCCGCGGTGCCGACCTGGCCGATGAGGCGATCGATGCGGTGCTTGCGGGACTCCAGATCGGTGGAGCTCGCCCGGCGCTTGTCGATCAGCCACTGCTCGGCGGTGCCGAAACGTTCAGTGTCGAAGAGCTTTTCGAGCAGCTTCTCGCGTTCCTCGTTGTCGGCACGCAGGAATCGGGCGAAATCGCCCTGGGGCAGCAGCACGACCTGGAAGAACTGGTCGGCGCTCATGCCCAGCAGGCGCAGCACCTCTTCGCCGATATCGGGAATGCGGGACAGATTCTGGCCCCGCCCGTCCAGCCATTCCAGGGTGGCGGTGGCGTTCTCCTTCACCCAGCCCGATTTGGCGCGCTTGCTGGGCCGCTGGAACTCCGGAGACCGGGTCAGGCGCAGCCGCCGGCCGCCGACCGTCGCCTCCAGCAGCACCCGCGGCGGGGTCTGCTCGTCGGCATGGTCGGAGTGCAGCCGCTTGATATCGCCCCGCGCCCCCGGCACGCTTCCGTACAGCGCGAACGCGATGGCATCGAGCACCGTGGTCTTCCCCGCCCCGGTCTGCCCGTGCAGCAGGAAGAGCCCGTCCGCACCCAGCTCGTCGAAGTCCACCACCGCCGTCTCGGCGAAGGGACCGAACGCCGTCAGCTCCAGCCGATGCAGCCGCACCCGGCGCCCCCTTCCCTCAACGCCATATCCCATCCAACAACCGCGCACCCCTCAACCCACGCAGGACACGCCGAAAACCCTTGCGCCCCAAGACTCATGCGGTCATCCCATCGGACGCCTCGCCCGACTCACCCAGCTCCAGCCCGAAATCCCCCAGATCGAACAGCCCGAGCGCCGCATCGGCCTCCGCCGCATCCGCCCCCCGTACCGACCCATCGAACCCGGCCGCACTCACCACCCGCGCCGCGACCTCGGCCCCACCGTCCACCCGAGCGACACCCACCGATCCGAGTCCGGCACCCGCCCCCGGCGCATCGGCACCATCGGGCGCAGTGAACAACGCACCATCCCCGACAGCGGAAACCTCAACCGGCACAGTGGCACTCGTTGCACCGCCGTCGGCCGGTCCGTCGGCCACGACGGAGACGACCAGCGCGGCAGCCACATCACCTTCGACACCTGCGGCGATCGGATCACCCGACACGGCCTCGACAGGCACCGCAAACGCTTCGGCGACCGCGGGCGGAGAAACCGGCGCGGCGGTTGCGGCGGGTGTGGGAAGGCTGCGGGGGCTGTCGGATTCGCGGGTGGCGGCGGCCAAGGCGCGTTCGAGCCAGGTCATTTCGCCAGGGGTGGGGGTGCCGCGGACGTCGGACAGGAAGCTCTGGGCTATCTCGGTGTCGCGGCGGCCGTGCACACGTTCGCGGTAGCGGAGTTCCTGGTTGCCCTCGGGGCGTTGCCATTCCACGTGGACGGCGTGCGGGAAGCGGTCACGGAGGCGGCGCAGGGCGTCCACCGGGCGTGCCTCGTCGGTGAGGGTGGCCGAGACATAGTGGGATTCGGCTTCGGCGTGCTCCGGGGATTCCAGCAGGGATTCCAGGGGGCCGGTGAGTTGCGACAGGCCGCGCACCACCGGCAGATCGTGACGCTGGACGGCGGACAGGCCGGACGCGTCGAGATCGACGATCCAGACCGCCTTGCGGTGCGAGCGCTCCCCGAACGAATACGGCAGCGGCGAACCCGAATAGCGGACCGACTCCGACAGAGTCTGCGGGGAGTGCAGGTGGCCGAGCGCCACATAGTCGATCCCCGCGAAGGCCGACAGCGGCACCGTCTCCACGCCCCCGACCGAAATGGACCGCTCCGACCCGGTGGCCTCGCCGCCCACCACGAAGGCGTGCGCCAGCACCACGGACCGCGTCCCCGGCCGCCCCGCCAGATCCGCGCGCACCAGACTCATGGCCGCGTCCAGGATCTCGGCATGCGAACGCGCCTGCGGCACGCCCAATTCCGCCCGGGTGATCTCCGGCTCCAGGTACGGAATGCCGTAGAAGGCAATTTCACCGAACGAATCGGACAGCATGATCGGCCGCGCCACATCCGCGATCCGGCAGCGCAAATGCAATCCGCCCGCCGCCGCGAAACTGCCGAGCGCACCGAGCCGAGTGGGCGAGTCGTGATTACCGGAGGTGGCGACAATCGTCGCCCCCGCCGCCCGAATTGCCTCGAATCCCCGATTGCACACCGCGATCGCATCCGCGCTGGGAATGGAACGGTCGTACACATCCCCCGGCAGCGCCACCACATCCACCCCCTCGGCCCGCACCAATTCCGCGATGGCCTGCAGTGAGCACTCCTGATCGGGCAGCAGATCGACGCCATGAAAGGTGCGCCCGATATGCCAGTCGGAGGTGTGCAGGATCCGCATGCCGGAAGACGCTATTAGATCCCCCCGACAGACTGGGCCGTACCCTGGCGAGTCCTAACGAACACGCCGTTGTATAGCGCTGCGCACGGCGCCGCAGAGCTCTGTGCGCGTCTGCGCACACCACGCTGGTTTGCGTATGCCAGGGCGACAACTGATTTCGCAACGGTCGGGATAACTCACCGGGTACGGCCAGCATCGGATCGTCACCCAACCGCCGGCACGGGTGCGAAACGGGCCACGGCTCACAGTCATCCGCCAAAGTCTCGGAGAGGCGGCACAGCTTTGTCGGTGGGGTCCGGCACTATCTCTGGCCATGACCGCACCGATGCTGTTCGCGCTGCTGTTGGTGTTCGTATCGGGGCTGGCCCTGGGCTGGCTCGGGCATGCCGCGCGCGCGGGGCAGCGCGCGGCGGTGGCCGAGGCGCGGCTGGCGGCCGTGCGGGACAACGAGCGGCTGTTGCGGCAATCACTCGGCGCGGCCAGCGAGGACGCGGCGCGACGGCAGTCCCATGCCATCGGTGCGCTGGTCGATCCGCTGCGGGAGGCGGTCGGCAGCCTCGACCGTCACATTCGCGAGGTCGAGCACAACCGCATCAACGCGTACTCCGGGCTGCGCGAACAGGTTGCGGGCATGCAGCGGATGTCCCACCAGTTGTCCACGCAGACCGGTCAATTGGTGGCCGCCCTCCGGGCGCCCCAGGTGCGCGGCCGCTGGGGCGAGATCCAGCTCGAGCGGGTGGTCGAGCTGGCCGGCATGGCCCGGCACTGTGATTTCGACACCCAGGTCACCCGCCGCGGCGATACGGTCGTGCGCCCGGATCTGGTGGTCCGCCTCTCCGGCGGCCGCCAGATCGTGGTGGACGCCAAGGTGCCCTGCACCGCCTTCCTCGATGCGGCGGGTACCGAGGACCCGCGCGAGCGCGACGACCATCTGGCCCGCCACGCCCGGCATCTGCGCAACCATGTGGATCAGCTGGCCGCCAAGGAGTACTGGGCGGCCTTCGATCCCTCCCCCGAGTTCGTGGTCCTGTTCGTGCCCGGCGATCCGTTCCTGGACGCGGCCCTCACCACCGACTCGGGATTGCTCGAGTACGCCTTCGGTCGCAATGTGGTCCTGGCGACGCCCACCACACTCATGGCCCTGCTGCGCACGGTCGCGCTGGGCTGGCGGCAGGAGGCGCTGTCGGCGGACATGGCGGTGATCCAGCAGCTGGGCCGCGAGCTCTACACCCGGCTCGGCACCACCGGCCGCCACCTGGACCGGCTGGGCGCGCAGCTGGGCAAGGCCGTCGACGCCTACAACCACACGGTGGCGTCGGTGGAGTCGCGGGTCATGGTGACCGCCCGGAAACTGCACGACCTGGAGATCGCGGACGGCCCAGTGCCTGAAGTCCGCAGGGTCGAGAGCTGGCCGCGCGCAGTCGGCTTCGCAGATGCGACGGATCGCGACGGCTGAGGCTGGACACGTCTGCCCCGTTGAGCGGCCGTTTTACCGGCGCGGAAAGGTTCGCGGCGCGTCTCGTTCCGGACTGACGTAGCGGGGGAGCGAAGCGGAGGAGCGAAGGAGGGAAGAACGAACATCCAGCGCCGCGAACCCGCCCGGAGCGCAGCGGAGGGCAAATTGGACAGAGCTTCCGCATACCCGTGTGATGTCGCCTGCCTCGCCAAACACCGATATGCCCTAGTGTGCTTGACGTGGCAGTTACCCAACGCGAGCGAACCGAGGTGCCCCCGTCGCACCGTTCGATCCTGCCGTCGGTTCCCGGCGTCCCCGCCGGAGCCGCCGTACTGATCGCTGTGACGTGCACGTTCATCGGGCTCCTGATCGACGCTCAGAGCGCCGGTACTCGACCACAGGGCAACGAACTGACCGGATCCTTCGCCACGCTGTATGTGGCCGGCTGCGTGGTGGCCGTGCTCGCGGTCCGCTACCGGGGACTGTTCACGACGCTGGTACTGCCGCCGCTGCTGCTCTTCTTCGCGGTGCCGCTGGCCTACCAATTCCTATTCGGGTCCGCCGGCAGTCTCAAGCTGAAGGACATCCTGCTGAACCTGGCCATCCCACTGGTGAATCGGTTCCCCACCATGGCCCTGGCCACCGTGATCGTGCTGATCGCCGGTGGGGTCCGCATCGGGCTGCACCTCCGCGAGAGCAAGGACGGCGCGACCGGCGAACCGCGCACCGCCCGGGCCCGTGCCACCCGCCCCGGCAGCGCCCGCGCCCAGCGCACCCGCTC
>NZ_BAGC01000047.1 GCF_000308655.1 Nocardia niigatensis NBRC 100131
CCGGGGCCGCCGCCGATCAGCGCCGCGCCCGGGTCACCTCGGGACTGGCCGATCTGGACATCTGGCTCACCGATCAGGTGCGCACCGGCCTCGCGCAGTCGGACCGGTCCATCCGGGCCTTCGACACCGTGGCGGCCCGCATGGTCGACGCGCAGGCTCCCGGAATCGCCGCGACCCTGCGCCAGTTGCCACTCGCCACCACCCATGCCGATTGGCCCCGGCTACTGCTGCGCGAATACGCCCGCCTGCACCTGCTGGCCACCGCGCATACCCGTCTCGACACCCTCTCCCCCGGCCTGCGCGCCAGCGTGCGCACCCACATCGGCTACCCGACCCCGGCCGACACCGTCCGTGCCGAACCCGCGGTCCGCGACACCTGGCATGTCCTGGGCACCCGGATCACCACCGAGGACGGCCTCTACACCCGCCGAGTCTGGTTGCGCGGCCGCACCTCCGGCCGCTGGGCTCTGCTCGTCGACCACCACTACGGCAGCCCCGCCTTCCCCAATGACACCCCGGCCCCCGGCTTCCAGATCGACGCCGACCTCCACTTCTATCCGAGCGCCGCACCCCTGCGCGCCCTCTGGGGCGACCGCCACGAAGACATCCCCGAACCCTTCACGACCATTCCGCTGGCTACCGCCGGTCCCCTGACCGGTAATCTCGCTGCGGGGAGCGGCGCTTCGGCCGAACCTGGACCGAGCGCCGATACGGCGCGGGCGGCAGGTCGCCCCGGCACCATCGCCGCCGCTCTCGGCGAGCAGGCGCGGGCGCTCGGGGCCGATCCCTTCCTGCGGTCCTGGCCCGTGTTGCTGGCCGAGGTGGTGCCGGTTCGGGGTGAAAAGGGCTGGTACATCGTGGAATCCGGCGGGGATGCGCTGCCGGTGTCGATCGTCGAGGGTGAGCCCTGGCGGCTGCTGGGGCTGTCCGGCGGGCATCCGGTCACCGTGCTCGGGGAGTGGACGGTGGACGGGCTGGTGCCGGTGGCGGCGCTGGCGGCCGGGTCCATGGTGGATGTCGGAGTGGCGCACGGGAATCCGATGCCGGTGCGGGGTGGGGTGGAGGATGCCGGGAGTGCCGAGCTGATCTCCGCGGCGCTCGTCGGCACGGCGCGACGGCATGCCGATCCGTCGGGATTGGCGGCGCCGGCGCGCGCCGCGTCGACCGGATTGACCGGGGATCCGGCCGCTGTGCTGCTGGAATCCATTGCGCTGCAGGATTGTTTCGCCCGCGGCGGCGTCTCGGCCACGTCGGCGGAGCGCACCGAAGCCGCGGCCGACGATGAGCGGCGGTTGCTGCCGGTCGCGGCGGGGGCGCGGCTGATCGGCATGCTGACCGACAATTCACCGTTCCTCGACGAATGGTTCGCGCTGGCCGGACCGCGAAACTTCCGGGCCCCGGACGGGCTGGTCAGTGTGCTGCTCGAGCGCGCCAAAGCGCTGGCGCCGCATCGCGAGCCGCTGCTGCGGCTGGCGGGTGCGCGCGGACGCTGGCTGGCGGCGCAGCATCCGGGCTGGCGGTCGCTGGTGCGGGCCGCCGCCGAGGATCAGAGCGTGTGGTCGCACGGCCGCGCGGCGGAACGGCGCAGCTGGCTGTCGCAATTGCGGCAGCGGGATCCGGCGGCCGCGCGGGCGGCGTTGGCCGGATCCTGGGACACCGAGTCCGGGCCCGGGAAGGCGGAACTGCTGGCCGTGCTGGCGGACGGGCTCACGCTCGACGACGAGGCACTACTGGAGACCGCGCTCGACGATCGGCGCGCGGAGGTGCGCCGGCTGGCCGCGGATCTGCTGGGGCGGCTGCCGGATTCGGCCTTCGCGCGGCGGATGACCCACCGGGCGACGGCCTGGCTGAGTTTCGGTTCCCGGCCGGTGCGCCCGCAGCTGGTCACCACCGGCCCGGGCGTCCTCGACGAGGCGGCCCGGCGCGACGGCGTCGGAGATTCCTTCGGCTACACCGCCTATCGCGGCGACGGGGCGCCCGACCTGTCCACCGAATGGCTGCACCGGGTGGTGGCCGCCACGCCGCTGCGGCACTGGGAGCGCCTGCTCGGCCCGGCCGAGCGGGCGGTGCGGGTGGCCATGGCCGAGGGCGTGCGCGGCCCCATGCTCGCCGGCTGGTCGGATGCGGCGCTGGCGCAACGGAATCCGGAGTGGGCGCGGGCGCTGTTCGGCGCGATCGCCGGCACCGACGCCCGCGATACCGACAGCGACAAGCTGCGCGAACTGTTCGCGCTGCAGCCCGAGGCCGACCAGGTGCGCTACCTGCGCGGTCTGGATTCCAGCTGGCTGGCGGAGATCGAATCCATGGTGCGCGCCATGCCGCATCCGTGGCCCGGCCCGATGGCCGAGCACGTGCTGCGGCTGCTCACCGAGCGCGCCCAGCTGTGCGCCGACCGGCCGGGCGCGCCCAGCCTGGTGCCCGGCTCCTACCGGACGCTGTTCCGCGCGGCGTCCGCTCATTTCCCGGTCGCGGTGGCGGGCATGGTGTCCGGCATCGCGCGCCGGTGCGCGGATCCCTACTGGGAGCAGGCTTTCGACCAGCTCGCCCACGACCTCATTGAACGCACGACGATGCTCGAGGAGTTGCAGTGACCATGACTCAAGAACGGGAAGCCCTGCTGCGCCCGCACGCCGAACAGGCCTTCGCCGACGAACTGAAGGCCCTCGCCGCCGCCGACGATCGCCCGCGCCCGCCGTCCTGGCAGCTGTCGCCGTGGGCGGTGGTCACCTATCTGCTGGGCGGCACCCTGTCCGACGGCACCGTGATCAGCCCCAAGTACGTGGGCCCGCGCCGGCTCATGGAGGTCGCCGTCGCCACCCTCGCCACCGATCGCGCGCTGCTGCTGATCGGTGTGCCCGGAACGGCGAAAACGTGGGTTTCGGAGCATCTTTCGGCCGCCATCGCCGGACATTCCACGCTGCTGGTGCAGGGCACCTCCGGCACCGCGGAGGAGGCGATCCGCTACGGCTGGAACTACGCCCGGCTGCTGGCCGAGGGGCCGAGCGAGGCCGCGCTGGTGCCCTCGCCGATCATGACCGCCATGCGCGCGGGGTCCATCGCACGGCTCGAGGAGCTCACCCGCATCCCCTCGGATGTGCAGGACGCGCTGATCACGGTGCTGTCGGAGAAGACGCTGCCGGTGCCGGAACTGGGCACGGAGGTGCAGGCGGCCAAGGGCTTCAATGTGATCGCCACCGCCAATGACCGCGACCGCGGCGTCAACGAGCTCTCCTCCGCGCTGCGCCGCCGGTTCAATACCGTCGTGCTGCCGCTCCCGGCCGGTGAGGACGAGGAGGTCTCCATCGTGACCCGCCGCGTCGAACAGCTCGGCGCCGCACTGGAATTGCCCGCCGTGCCCGCGGCGGCCGAGGAGATCCGGCGCGTGGTGCGGGTGTTCCGCGAACTACGCTCGGGCATGACCCAGGACGGGCGCACCAAGCTCAAGTCTCCGACCGGCACGCTGTCGACGGCCGAGGCGATCTCGGTGATCACCAATGGCATGGCGCTGGCCGCGCACTTCGGCGACGGCGTGCTGCGGCCCGCCGATATCGCGGGCGCGGTGCTGGGCGCGGTGGTCAAGGATCCGGTCGCCGACCAGGTGGTGTGGACCGAATACCTGGAGGCCGTGGTGCGCCAGCGGCCCGAGTGGTCGGACTTCTACCGGGCCTGCCGCGAGGTGCAGGAATGACCACCGCCGCGGCGGTGCCGGCCGAGCCGGTGGTGCCGGCCGAGTCCGCGGGCGCGGCCGAGACGCGGGTCTTCGGGATCCGCCATCATGGGCCGGGTTCGGCACGCTCGCTGGCGCTGGCGCTGGCGCGGTTCCGGCCGGACGCCATCCTCATCGAGGGGCCCTCCGACGCCGATCCACTCCTCGGTTGCCTTGCGGCCGAGGGGATGTCGCCGCCGGTGGCGCTGCTCGCCTATCAGCCCGACAGCCCGGCCAAAGCCGCGTTCTGGCCCTTCGCGACCTTCTCACCGGAGTGGGTGGCGCTGCGGTATGCGGTGGACAACGGTGTGACCGTGGGGTTCTGCGATCTGCCCGCGAGTGTGGCGCTCGCGGCGACGGACGAGACCGGAGATCGGACCGATCCGCTGGCCATCCTGGCGGCCGCCGCCGGATACGACGACGCCGAACGCTGGTGGGACGCCATTGTCGAATCCGCCTCGGACGCCGACATCTTCACGGCCGTCAACGAGGCCATGGCCGCCCTGCGGGAGCACGCCGAGCACCCGGACGGCGAGCCCGCCGGCCAGGAATCCGATTCCGAGGACGAACCGCTCGCGGTCGAATCGGTGCGGATCACCGTGGACGCGCACACGCTGCGGCGTGAGGCGCACATGCGGCAGATCATGCGAAAGGCGTTGAAGAACGGGGCACGACGGCTGGCGGTGGTATGCGGCGCGTGGCACGCGCCGGCGCTGGAGGGCAAGCTGGGCCCGGCCGCGCCCGACGCGCGGACCCTCAAGGGCATGCCGAAGAGCAAGGCCACGCTGACCTGGGTGCCATGGACGCATTCGCGGCTGGCCAGCTCGTCCGGATACGGCGCGGGCATCACCTCGCCGGGCTGGTACCACCACCTGTTCACCGAGACCGAGCAGCCCATCGCGCGGTGGCTGACCAAAGTGGCGGGCACGCTGCGGGCCCACGATCTGCCGGTGTCGAGCGCGCACATCATCGAATCCGTCCGGCTGGCCGAGACTCTCGCGACGCTGCGGGAGCGGCCGCTGGCCGGGCTGTCGGAGGTCACCGAGGCCACCCGGGCCGTGCTGTGCGACGGCGACGAGACAATGCTGCGGCTGGTCAGCACCGAACTGGTGGTGGGTGAGGCCCTGGGGACGGTGCCGGAGGGGACGCCGACCGTACCGCTGGAGGCGGACCTGCGGGCTCAGATCAAGACGCTGCGATTGAAACAGCAGGCCCTGGAACGCACGGTGGACCTGGACCTGCGGACCGACGGCGGGCTGGCGAGATCGCGGCTGCTGCACCGGCTCCGGCTGCTGGGCATCGGGTGGGGGCGGCTCACCGACAGCCAGGTGCGCAATATCGGCACCTTCCGGGAGACCTGGACGCTGCGGTGGCGGCCGGAGCTGGCGATCGCGATCGTCGAGGCGTCGCGGTGGGGTACCACGCTGCAGTCGGCCGCCGAGGCGAAAATCCTTGATACGGCGCGGGATCCGGACGTCACCGTCGGGAAGGTGGCGGCCGCGCTCGAGGAGGCGCTGCTCGCCGATCTGGGCGGCGCGACCGACGGACTGATCGCCCGGCTGGAATCGGTTGCGGCGCTGGATCACGACGTCACCCACCTGATGGCGGCGCTACCCGGATTGCTGCGGATCATGCGCTACGGCGATGTGCGCGGCACCGACAGCGTGGCGCTCACCCGGGTCGCGGACAGCCTGCTGCTCCGCAGCTGCACCGGTCTGCCGGGCGCGGTCACCGGACTCGATACCGATGCGTCCGCCGCGCTGCGCACCCAGATCGACGCCGTGCACCTGGCGCTGTCGGCGCGCGACGACGAATGGGCCACCGGCACTTGGCTGTCCACCCTGGCGACCCTCGCCGATCGGGACGAGGTCAATGGCGGGATCGTCGGGCGGGCCGTGCGCCTGCTCTGCGATGCCGAGCGCATCGACGGCGCGGAATCCGGGCGCCGACTATCCGCGGCGCTCTCGGTCGGGCGCACCGCTCCCGACAAAGCGGCCTGGATCGACGGCTTCCTGGGCGGGCGCGGGCTGCTCCTGGTCCACGACCGAAACCTGTTGTCGCTCATCGATGATTGGCTGTGCGGGCTCGACGAGGCGCAATTCGTCGCCACCCTGCCCCTGCTGCGCCGGACCTTCGGCGCGTTCGAATCCGGCGAACGGCAGGCCATCGGCCAGGCCGTACGGCACGGCGCGCCAACGGCTTCGGATGCCCGCAGCACCGACTACGACACCGACCGCGGCGAGCTCGCCATGCGCGGGGCGGCCGAGATCCTCGGAGTGGCGGGATGACTGCACATCGAATCCGGGGCGTTGCCGAACGTTCCCACCCCGGCCGGGAGCACGGCTCGGGCAACGTCGCCGACCGTACGGGCGAATCGGCTGGGGCGCAATGGTGTTCGCGGCGGTCACAACGTTACGAGTTGAACAGTTCGAAGGGATTGTCATGACCGAGATCGACGAAGCACAGGCGCGGCGGTGGCGGCTGGTGCTGGGCAGCGCCGGCGAGGCCGGGCTCGGGGGCGGGCTGGGGAGCGCCGACGATCAGGCGATGGATCGGGCGCTGGGGGCGCTCTACGATGCCGGTGGGCAGGGCGCGAGCGGGCGGCGTTCGGGCGGGCTCGGGGGTTCCGCACCGCAGGTGTCGCGATGGCTGGGCGATATCCGCCGCTACTTCCCGTCGACGGTGGTGGAGGTGCTGCAGCGGGACGCGGTGGACCGGCTGAACCTCACCGAATTGCTGCTCGAGCCGGAGCTGCTGGAGGCGGTCGAGCCGGACGTGCACCTGGTGGGGACGCTGCTGAGCCTGAACCGGGTGATGCCGGAGACCACCAAGGCCACCGCCCGCATGGTGGTCGAGAAGGTGGTGAAGGACATCGAGCGACGGATCGCGGCGGCGACCGTGGCCGCGGTCGGCGGGGCGCTGAATCGGGCGGCGCGCGTGTCGCGGCCGAAACTGCGAGACATCGACTGGGACCGGACCATTCGCAAGAACCTGGCCAACTATCTGCCCGAGCATCGGACCGTGGTGCCCGAGCGGCTGGTCGGGTACGGGCGCAAGGCGCAGGCGGTCAAGCGGGATGTGGTGCTGGCCATCGACCAGTCCGGATCCATGGCGTCGAGCGTGGTGTACGCGTCGGTGTTCGGCGCGGTGCTGGCGTCCATGCGGTCGCTGCGCACTTCACTGGTGGTCTTCGATACGGCCGTCGTGGATCTCACCGAGAAGCTGGCGGACCCGGTGGAGGTGCTGTTCGGCACGCAGCTCGGCGGCGGCACCGATATCAACCGCGCCATCGCGTACTCGCAGTCGCTCATCACCCGACCGGCCGACACGCTGTTCGTGCTGATCTCCGACCTGTACGAGGGCGGCGTCCGCGCGGAGATGCTGCGGCGCGTTCGCGCCATGAAGGAGGCCGGGATTCAGGTGGTGGTGCTGCTGGCGTTGTCCGACGAGGGCGCCCCCGCCTACGACCGCGACAATGCGGCGGCCCTGACCGCCCTGGGTGTACCCGCTTTCGCCTGCACCCCCGACCGTTTCCCGGACCTGCTCGCGGTGGCGCTGGATCGCGGCGATGTTGGGATGTGGGCACACAACGCGCTGAGCGGACAGACATAATGGGCACGCACCACGTGGAAGCACCCTGCCACGCGGTGCGCCTCGAGGATAGAAGTGCCCAATGGTTCGCGGCCCGTCTCGTTCTGGACTGACGAAGCGGGGGAGTGAAGCGGAGGAGCGGAGGAGGGAAGAACGAGACCTCCAGGGCCGCGAACCCGCCCATAGCGAAGCGGAGGGCGAATTAGATACAGAACGGGGGCTCGATTTTGCGCTCTGGTGATGTCTTCGCCGATTACGTCATCGAACGCGAGCTCGGTCGCGGCGGCATGGGCTCGGTGTATCTGGCCAAGCACCCGCGGCTGCCGCGGATGACCGCGCTGAAGCTGCTGAATCAGGAGATGTTCGCCGACGACGAGATTCGCGCCCGCTTCATCCGCGAGGCCGACCTGGTCGCCCGGCTGGACCACCCGAATATCGTCACCGTGTACGACCGCGGTGACGAGGGCGAACAGCTGTGGATCTCCATGCAGTACATCGACGGCATCAACGCCTCCTCGATCACGCCCGGCACGCTGCCGCCGCTGCGCGCGGCCCAGATCATCGGCGAGACCGCCAAAGCGCTCGACTACGCGCACGGGCTGGGCGTGCTGCACCGAGACGTGAAGCCCGCCAATATCCTGCTGGCCCGTTCGTCGTCGAAAACCGGTTCGGGCGAACGCGTCTACCTCACCGACTTCGGTATCGCCCGCCTGCGCGACGACACCGGCCATCTCACCCAGACCGGCACGGTCACCGCCACGCTGGCCTACGCCTCCCCCGAGCAGCTGACCGGCGCGTCCCTCGACGGCCGGTCGGACCAGTACTCGCTGGCCTGCACGCTGTTCCAACTGCTCACCGGCACAGTCCCGTTCGAGGGCACCAGTCCCGCGGCGGTCATCCGCGGCCATCTCCAGCAGCCGCCGCCGCCCGCGAGCCCGCTCCGCCAGACCCTGCCGCGCACCATCGACGCGGTTCTCACCAAGGCGCTCGCCAAGCGCCCGGCCGACCGCTACCGCTCGTGCGTCGAATTCGCCACCGCCGCCGAGCGCGCCCTCCAGGCCCCGCGCACCTCCGCGCCGCCGCGCCCGCCGACCCCCGCGCATCCGCAGCCGGTCGTCGCCCCGCGCCCGCCGACGCCGGTGCGCCCGCAGCCGGTGATCCAGCAGCCGCCGAACCCGACGCCGTCGACGCCGCGCCCGCTTGTGGGCCCGGGCCCGTCGTACCCGAACCAGGCCCCGTCCTATCCCAGCCCGGGCCCCGCGTACCCGGTCCCGCCCCCGTCGAACCCGTCCTTCCCCAACCAGCCGATCCCGAATCAGCAGGTATCGACCCCGGCGTACCCGAATCAGCCCGCGCCGCAGACCTTCTCGAATCCGGCGATCGCCCCGGCCCCGTTGTACAACCAGCCGCAGTCCTACGCCCCGCGAACCAACCCGCCACCGAGCTACACTCCCCCGCAACGCAATTCGAACACGACGGCCTGGCTGATCGCCGCCATCGTCACGGTGCTGGTCATCGTCATCATCGTGATCGCGGTGATCATCAAGAGCAGCAAGTCCAAGGCCGACGCCCCGCAGCACCCGGACACGGTGGTCACCCTGGCCTTCGCGGACGCGCTGACGCCCGACAACGCCTTGAATGCCAAGCTCGTCCGCATCGCCCTCTGAACCCAGGAAATAACGAATTCTCGTGATGTGGTGACCTGGGCTTTACCGGAAATATCTATGTCATGAGCAGCACAGACATCCGCCCCGCCCGCCCGACCGTTCTCGTCACCGGAGCCACCGGCGGCGTCGGCCGCCACCTGGTCGCCACCCTTCTCGCTCGCGGCGCCACGGTCCGCGCGCTGACCCGCAAGCCCGAGGACGCGAACCTGCCCGCGGGCGTCGAGGTCGTCGCGGGCGATCTCACCGACGCCTCGACGCTCGGCCCCCAGGTGTTCGAGGGCGTCGATCGCGCCTTCGTCTTCCCGGCCCGCGGGATCGACGTGTTCCTGGACGCGGCGGTCGCCGCCGGCGTGCGCCGCTTCACGGTCCTGTCCTCACTGGCCGCGGCCATGGAGTTCCCCCGCGACCACGGCTCGGCGAGCCAGTTGCACCACAGCGCCGTCGAGGCCGCCGTCACCGACCGCACCGACGAGTGGACCATCCTGCGCCCCGGCACCTTCGCCAACAACCTCCTCGAGTGGCGCTGGCAGATCAGCTCGGGCGCCCCGATCCGCGCCCCCTACCTCTCCTCGGCCCAGGCCCCGATCCACGAACACGATGTCGCCGACGCGGCCGCCGAGACCCTGCTCTCCGACGACCACCTCGGCCGGATCATCCCGATCACCGGCCCCGAGGCCCTCACCCGCACCGAACAGGTGGCCACCCTCAGCGCCGCCCTCGGCCGCGAGATCCCCCTCGTCGAAATCACCGCCGACGAATTCCGCACCGAGACCTCGCAATTCATCCCCGAGCCGATCATGAAAATGCTCCTCGCCTACTGGAGCGACACCCTCACCACCCCGGACCGGGTCCGCCCCGCCACCGTCGTGACCGGCAAGCCGGGCCGCACGCTCGCCGAGTGGGCCACCGACCACCGCACCGACTTCGGCGCTTGACCATGCCACGGACCATGCGGCCCGGCCATTCGGACCGGGCCGCCCCCGTCATGCGGTCGTCACTCCCGCCTCCGCGAACTGCCCAGCCGGACAATGCCCTCGGCGACAAGGCATTCCGCACCCTCCGATTCAAAGGTCGAATACACCCGCCCGAGCCCTGCCCAAGAATGCATCCCACTCCGCCCCGGAGACGCAGATGATCGGCTGGGCAGCGGGATCGCTTGCGGGTTCACGCAGATACTTGCTGCCGCGGATCAGCACCGCCGGACCGCAGAGCCGAACCTCAACGCAACTCCGACTTGTGTTGAACCAGGACGACCCCAGCCAAGCGTCGGTGATGATCCGTCCAGACTCGATGGCGCTCATGCCCGGCCGAAGTGGCGCTGCCAGACGCCTACAGATCCGCGATCGCCGCCAGCGGCGGCGTCCGGGCGGCTCGCACCGCGGGCCACAGCGCTGCCAGCACACCGACCACACCGGAGGCGAGCAGCATCAGCACGATCTGGGTCCACGGCACCGCGATGGTGGCGATGCCGAGGTCGGCAAGGGTTTTCAGGAAGCCCACCCCGAGCGCGATACCCAGGATGACGCCCACCACCGCGCCGAAGATCGCGATCAGCATGGACTCGAGGTAGATGCTGCGGCGAACCTGCGTTCGCTGCATACCCACCGCCCGGAGCATGCCGATCTCCCGGCGGCGTTCCACCACCGACAACGCCAGCGTATTGACGATGCCGAGAATGGCGATCACCACCGCCAGCGCCAGCAGGCCGTAGAGAATGGCCAGGAGCGTGTCGATCTGCTTGCCCTGCGCGCCCTTGAATTCGTTGCGGTCCTGGACCTGAACGATCACGTACTGTTCGGTGGCCTTCTCCAGGTTCTTCCGCATGACCGGGAGGTCGGCGCCGGGCTGGGCGGCGACCAGGACCAGGAAGCTGGACCGGTAGCTGACCGGGACCGTTTGCTCGTACAAGGCCATGGGGGTGACCAGGTTCTGCAGCAGCTGGGTGTCCTTGTAGATGCCCGCGACGGTGACCTTGAACTTCTTGTAGTCCATGCTGGTGATCTCGACGCTCTCGC
The DNA here is from genome assembly GCF_000308655.1 of Nocardia niigatensis NBRC 100131. GTDB lineage: Bacteria > Actinomycetota > Actinomycetes > Mycobacteriales > Mycobacteriaceae > Nocardia > Nocardia niigatensis. The sequence goes on from NZ_BAGC01000047.1 coordinate 10,980, forward strand.
CGAGCTTCCAATCATGGTCGGCGGCATAGGTTTCCGACACCATGATGTCGTTGTCGCCGAGCTGATCGGTGCCCTGCCGCATGGTGTAGTTGAGCACCTTGGCCATCTGGCCCTCGGGTGCGGTGCCGATCACCTGCTTGCCGTCGACCTTCAGCGCGATACCGTGGAAGGCCACCACATCCTTGACCTGCGGCACCTGCTCGATGGTGGCGGTGGCGGCCAGCGGGACGCCGATGATCCCGCCGGGCGGCCCGGCCAGAATGTAGTCCGCCTTCACACCCTTGTCGACCAGGTCGCTGACACTGGCCTTCGCCGAGGACCCGAGCATGCCGATGGCGGACACCAGCATCAGACCCAGGGTCAGGGCGAACGCCGTCGCCGCGGTCCGCCGCGGATTGCGAATCGCGTTGTTGCGCGCCATCCTTCCGACCGGACCGAACGGCCGCACCAGCACACCCAGCCCGGTCAGCACCGGCCGCGACAGCGCCGGAGACGCGAACAGCACCGCGAAGATCAGTGCGGCGGCGCCGATTCCGACCACCGCGGCCGCGTTGCCGCCGGTGCCGCGCGCACCCAGCACCACCAGCACCGCACCGGCCACCGCCAGCACCGCGCCGATGATGGTGCGCACCCGCAACGAGTCACCGGCCGAATTCGACTCCGAGCGCATGGCTTCCACCGGCGGCACCTTGGCCGCCCGCCGCGCCGGCGCGTACGCGCTCAACACCGTCACCACGGTGCCGACCCCGAGCGCCACCACCACCGTGCGCGGTTCCAGCGACATGGTGCCGGTGGGCAGGCCCAGTTTGAACGCGTTCAGCAGCCCGGACAGGCCGAACGCCAGGCCGACGCCCGCCGCCAGACCCAGTGCGCTGCCGAGCAATCCGACGATCAGCGACTCCCCCACCACCGACCGCGAGATCTGCCCGCGGCTCGCGCCGACCGCGCGCAGCAGCGCCAGTTCGCGCAGCCGCTGCGCCACCAGCATGGAGAAGGTGTTGTAGATGATGAACGTGCCCACCAGCAGCGCGATGGACCCGAACGCCAGCAGGAAGTAGTTGATGAACTTCAGCGCGTTGCCGAGCTGCGCCTTGAAGTCGTCGCGCACCTGCTGGGCGTCCTGCACCTTGTAGTCGGGCAGCGCGGCCTTGATCTGATCGCGCAGATCGTCGGCCTTCACCCCCGGCTGGGCCGCGATGTCCACGTACGCCACGTGCAGGCCGTCGGTGAACAGCTGGCGGGCCTGCGAATCCTCGAACTGCAGCGAGATGAACCCGCCGGTACTGGAGGCGTCGATGGTGTAGATGCCGGAGACGGTGACGTCGATATTGCCCTTGGACGGCACCAGCACCGTGGTGTGGTCGCCCACCTTCAGACCGGCCCGCTCGGCGCCGCCCGTGTTGATGGCGACCTGTCCCGGCTGGGCGGGCGGCACGCCGTCGATGAACTTGTCCGGCTCGGCCACCGACTTGCCCGGCGGCAGATACGACTGCCCGAAACTCGGTGCGCCACCGGTCTGTACGGCGTGCCCGTCCTTCAGCAGCACCACCGGGCCGTTCACGCTGGGCGCGACGGTCTTGACCCCGTCCAGGTGGGAGAGCTTGTCCACCACGTCATTCGGCACGCCGAGCGACTGCTGCTCCTTGGGCTGCACCCGCACGTCCACGCCCTTGGCCTGGGAGGCGAAGATGCCGTCGAACGTGCTCTGCAGCGTGTCGGTGAAGATGAAAGACCCGGAGATGAAGGCGGTTCCGAGCACCACCGACAGCACGGTCAGCACCAGGCGCACCTTGTGCGCGGCGAGATTGCGCAAGGCGACCTTGCGCATCGGGGAGGCAGCCATCAGAGAGTCTCCAGCGACTTCATCTTGTCGAGCACGGAATCGGCCGTCGGCTCACGCAATTCGTCCACGATCTGCCCGTCCGCCAGGAAGACCACGCGATCGGCGTAGGAGGCCGCGCGCGGATCGTGGGTCACGATGACCACCGTCCGCCCGAACTCGTTGACCGCCGCGCGCAGGATGTTCAGCACCTCGCCGGAGGAGTGCGAGTCCAGGTTGCCGGTCGGCTCGTCCCCGAAGATGATGTCCGGCTTGCCCGCCAGCGCGCGGGCGCACGCCACGCGCTGCTGCTGGCCGCCCGAGAGCTCGGCGGGCCGGTGGGTGAGGCGGTCGCCCAGGCCCAGCCGCTTGACCACCGTGGACAGCCACTCCTCGTCGGCCTTGCGGCCCGCGATGTCCAGCGGCAGCGTGATGTTCTCCAGCGCGGTCAGCGTGGGGACCAGATTGAACGCCTGGAAGACGAAGCCGATGCGGTCACGCCGCAGCTTGGTCATCTGCTTGTCCGAGAGCCGGGTCAGATCGGTGTCACCGATGTGGACCGCGCCCCCGGTCGCCGCGTCCAGCCCGGCCAGGCAGTGCATCAGGGTCGACTTGCCCGAGCCCGAGGGGCCCATGATCGCGGTGAACTCGCCCTTCGCGAACTCGGCCGTCACCCCGGCCAGCGCACGAACCTGTGTGTCGCCCGATCCGTAGACCTTCACCAGATCGGTCGCTCGGGCGGCGACCGTGGCCGTGCCCTGCTCGAGCGTGGCGGATTCCGAGACGTTCGAAGTCATGATGTCCAGTGTGTCGAGGTTCAGGGATGGACGCCATCCGGGATCACCCCGATGACGATGTCCTCACAGACTTCACACAAACGCCGCGGTCGAACAGCCCTCAATTGATGGGGGCGGCGCGCCACCAGTCCAGCAGCTGGTCGTCGGTGGCCAGGAAACCGGTGCTGTACATCAGGAAGGCGTGCTTGCTGTCCTGGGAGTGGAACTCCGTCACCAGACGTGGACGCAGCAGGGCGCTGTCGCTGAGCTGGTAGTTCGTGTACAGGTTGCCGTGCACCTTGACGTCGGACTTGGAGAAGCCCGACAGCGCGTTCAGGGCGTCCTCGGCCTCGGCGGCCGAGCGATACATGACGAAGCGGTAGCTCGGGTGGCCGACGCCGCCCGCGCAGTTCCAGGCCACCGCCCAGTTGCCCAGGTCGGGATCGCCGGATCCGGTGTCGGGCGGCGGCGAGGAATGCTGATAGGTCGAGCAGGCCGCGCCCTGATAGCCGGTGCCCGAGTTCGAGTCGGCGTTCGGGTCGGACTGCGGGAGCATCTGCGGGAAACGCCGGCTGAGTACCTGCGCGTCGGTGCCCGAATGCTCCGGGATGCCGGCGGCGGGGTCGGTGGTCTCGGTCGGGCTCACCTCCTCCTCGGTGGTCGGCGCGGGCGCCTCGGAGGTGGTCGCCGGGGTGTGAGAGGTCCCGCTCCGGTCCAGCGCGGCCAGACAGCCGCCGACCGCCACCAGCGGCAACACCACGACGGCCGCCGCCCCCAGCAGACAACCCCGCAGCTTCGAGCGCTTCTTGCGCGGCGGCACCGGCCGCGGCGCGGGCGGCGCGGGCACCGGGGCCTGGCCGGTATAGCGCATGGTCGCGGGCGGCTGCTGTCCGGGAGCGGAATTCGGATCGACACCGTACGGAGTCGTCGCGGTGGCGCCGAATTGCCCTGGCGCCACCGGTGATACGCCGGATTGCGGCACGAACGGCGAGTGCGCCACCACGGTTGCCCCGGCCGGATTCTCCAGCGCCTGCTGGGCCGCGGCGGCGAACTCGCCGCACGAATCGAACCGTCCCTCCGGGTGTTTCGCGAGGGCGCGGGCCAGCACCGCGTCCAGGGACTGCGGCAGTCCCGGCCGCAGCGTGCTCACCGCCGGCGGCGCCTGATTGAGGTGACCGTGGATGATGCCCACCGGATGCTCGGCGGCGAACGGCACGTCGCCGGTGAGCAACCGGAACAGCGTGCAGGCCAGCGAATACTGATCCGAGCGCGGATCCAGCGGCTGACCGGAGAGCTGTTCCGGGGAGGCGTAGGTGAGCGTCGCGGTGAACGAGCCGGTCTGGGTGAGCTTGGTGGCGTCGTCACGCAGGCGGGCAATACCGAAGTCCGCCAGGAAGACTCGCTCCTCGCCGTCCAGGCGTTCGAGCAGGATGTTGGCGGGCTTCACATCCCGGTGCAGCACGCCGCGGCGATGCGCGAAATCCAGGGCCCGCGCGGTCTCGGCGATTATCCGGATGGCCTGGCGCGGCGGCAGATTCGCCGCCTCCAGCTGGGACGCGTCGGGGCCGTCGATGTAGCGCATGGCGATCCAGGGCTGCGCGTCATCGATGCCGCGGTCGTAGACCGGCACGATATTGGGGTGATCCAGCCGGGCGACCAGATCGCCCTCCCGCTCGAACCGCCGCCGTACCTCGATATCGCCGAACACGTCCCGGCTCAGCAGCTTCAGCGCGATCAGCCGAGGCAGCCGGGGGTGCCGGGCCAGATACACCGACCCCATGCCGCCGCGGCCGAGTTCGCGTTCGATCTCGTATCCCGCGAACACTTCCCCAGCGCGCAGCACAGCTTCCCTTTCTGAAACAATTTGCCTCCGCTTCGCTGCGAACGAGCGCTCCATAGACCTGTGCTCGGGCCGCGAACCAGATACCGCGCCGACCCTAGCGTGATCGTCGCGGCGTTTCGAATACCCCAGGTCAGTTGATGGGGGCGCTCTTCCACCACTTCAGGACGGGGTCGAAACTGCCCGTGAGGCCGTCCGTGTACATCAGGTACTGGCCGCGGCCCGCGTCGCCGGTGAAGGCGGTCACGATCCGCGGGTGACTGTCATCGGTGAGCTGGTAGTTGGTGTAGGTCTTGCCGCCGTTGGCGTCCTGCGACTTGGCGTCCGGGGTCAGATCGCTCAGGACGGTCTGCGCCGTGGCGGCCGAGGAGTAGGCGAAGATGCGGTAGAAGGGGTCGCTGTTGTTGTTGCCGCCGTAGCAGCGCCACTGCACTTTCCAGTCGCCGAAGTCGGGGGTGCCGTCGGTGGCGTCGGAGGAGACCGGCGAGTCGGCGACCCAGCAGGTCGCACCGTTGTAGCCCTTGCCGCCGGTCTTGACGGCGGGCAGCAGTTTCGGGAAATCCTTGGCCACCACCGACCAGTCGACCTGCTTGTCGCCGGCGGGCGCCGCGCCCGCCGACGTGTTCGCGACACTGCCCGGCGCGCCACCGGCCTTGGTGTTGCTCGCCTTGCCGCCCGCCGCCGCGAGCACCGCGACCACCACGACGAGCAGCACCACGACCGCCAGCACGATGCCGATGATGAGCCCGGTATTGGACTTCACCGGCGGCCGATGCGCGCCAACCGGGGCGACGGGCGGACGCTGCGGGGCCGGGCGGCCCGGGCTCGGATAGTTGTAGGACGGGGCCGGCGGCTGCGTGTACTGATTGGTCCCGCGCCCGGTGTAGTTGCCGGTGACCGGCTTCGGCGGAGCGGGATTGACCTGTGTCGGAGTCGGATACGGCACGGCCGGGGACGGCGGCGCGGTCTGCGGGCGCGGCCCCGCGGTCGGCATGGGCGCGCCGGTCATCGGCATACCGGTCAGGTGCGGGCCCGCGGTCACCGGATTGCCCGTCGACATCGGGCCGCCGGTCGGCATGGCGCCGCCCGTATACATGGGCATACCGGTCGGCATCGCGCCACCGGTCAGGTGCGGCGCGACCGGATTCGGCCCGGCGGTGTGCGGCATGACCGGCATCGGCGGCGAGGTGCGCTGCACCAGAGGCATGGCGGGCGCGCTCGGATTGGCCAGGGCGCTGCGAGCTGCGGCCGCGAAGTCACTGCAACTCGGGAAGCGATCCTCCGGACGCTTGGCCATGGCCTTGGCGATCACCATGTCCAGGCTCTGCGGCAGTCCGGCGCGCGCGTTGCCCAGCGGCGGCGGCGGATTCTGCAGATGCCCCTGGATGACCGCCGCCGGATTGGTGGCCGAGAACGGGCCGGACCCGGTGAACAGCCAGAACAGGGTGCAGGCCAGCGAATACTGGTCGGAGCGGCCGTCGAGCGCGGATCCGGTCAGCTGCTCGGGCGAGGCGTAGGCCAGGGTCGCGGTGAAGGTGCCGGTCTGGGTGAGGTGACCGCTGTCGTCGCGCAGCCGCGCGATACCGAAGTCGGTCAGGTACACCCGCTCGCCCTTGCCGCCGGTGGAGCGGGCCAGCAGGATATTGGCCGGCTTCACGTCCCGGTGCAGTACCTCGTTGCGGTGCGCGTAGTCGAGGGCGTCGGCCATCTCGGCGACGATCTGCACGGCCCGCTCGGGCGGCAGCGTCTGCGGAGTCACACTGGCGGCGTCGATGCCATCGATGTACTGCATGGAGATCCACAGCTGGCCGTCCTCGAGCCCGCGGTCGTAGACGGTGACGATATTGTGGTGATCCAGTTGCGCGACCAGGTCGGCCTCGCGCTCGAAGCGGGCGCGGACCTCCTTGTCGAAGACCATCTCCCGATTCAGCAGCTTGAGCGCCGTCATCCGCGGCAGCCGCGGATGCTTGGCCAGGTACACCGAACCCATGCCACCCCGGCCGAGCTGCCGTTCGATGACATACCCAGCAAAAACGTCACCGTTGGACAGCATGACGATCTCCCACTTCCCATTCCACGAGCCGGGACCCACCAGCGCGCGAGGTACCACAGACGATCGGCGTGATCGTTCGGGCCGATCCGAAAACACCGAAACTGTAGCCGATTCGCGGCCTACCGAACTATCTACGCGCAGCCCGCTTACGCAACACTCAACGTTTGCTTGTCGTCCCTGGTGACCCGGCATGCGGTGTCGGGGGGCGGGGATACGCTGGCCGCATGCGCATTGGAGCTCACGTCCGAATGGACAGCGACCCGATCGGCTTCGGCGAGAAGCTCGGGGCCGACGTCATCCAGATGTTCGTGGTGGATCCGCAGAGCTGGGACAAGCCCCAACCCCACCCGCGGGCCGAGGAGATCAAGGCCAGCGACATCGACCTGGTGGTGCACTCGTCCTATCAGATCAATGTGGCCAGCCTGAACAACCGGCTGCGCATGCCCTCGCGCAACGCGGTGGCGCAGCAGGCCAGGGCCGCGGCCGAGCTGGGCGCCTTCGGGCTGGTCGTACACGGCGGTCACGTGCGCTCCGACGCGGAGATGGCGGAGGGATTCGCCAACTGGCGCAAACTCTTCGAGCGCCAGCAGGACAAGGGCGGCTTCGCGGTGCCCATCCTCATCGAGAACACGGCCGGCGGAAACCACGCCATGGCACGGTATTTCGACAATATCGGGCGGCTATGGGAGGCGGTCGGCGACTTCGGGGCCGGCTTCTGCCTCGACACCTGCCACGCCTGGGCGGGCGGCGAGGAACTGGTCGGAGTCGTCGATCGGATCAAGGCGATCACCGGGCGCATCGACCTGGTCCACCTGAACTCCTCGCGGGACGCCTTCGATTCGGGCGCCGACCGGCACGCCAACTTCGCCGACGGCACCATCGACCCGCAGCTGCTGGCCGAGGTGTGCCGCACCGCCGGCGCGCCGGTCATCCTGGAGACCCCCGCCGAAGGCGTCGCCGACGACCTGGCCTACCTGCGGGAACACCTGGGGTCGTAGCCGGTTCCGTACCTGCCTTTTCGATCCGGCTGATCCTGAACCTGTTTCGCCGGACGCCCCGATGGTGTGCTGGTCGCGGCTCGGATCCGGGCCGGACTCCATCGGGCGAAAGGCATTGCATGTCCGTCGATTACGCAACATCCAACCTCACGGTCGTGCAACTGGGCAGCAAGATCGGTGCGCGCATCGACGGCGTGCGGCTGAGCGGCGACCTCGGTTCGGCGACCGTCCAGGGCATCCAGGACGCGCTGCACCGGCACAGGGTGATCTTCTTCCGCGGGCAGGAGCACCTGACCGAGGACGGGCAGTACGAGTTCGCGCGACTGCTGGGCGCGCCCACCACCCCGCACCCGACCGTCACTTCCAAGGGCGTCAAGACGCTGCCCATCGACTCCGAGTACGGCCGCGCCAACAGCTGGCACACCGATGTCACCTTCGTGGACCGGATTCCGAAGGCATCCATCCTGCGCGCGGTGCACCTGCCGAGCTACGGCGGCTCCACCACCTGGGCCTCGACGGTCGCGGCATACGACTCGCTGCCCGCGCCGTTGAAGGCGCTGGTGGAGAACCTGCGCGCACGGCACACCAATGCCTACGACTACGCCGCGGACCGGACCGAGGTGGCGCGCGGCGAGAACGCCGAGGTGACCGCCAATATCAAGGCCTACCGCGAGGAATTCGAGTCCACCTACTACGAGACCGAGCACCCGGTCGTGCGCGTGCACCCCGTCACCGGCGAACGCGCGCTGCTGCTCGGGCACTTCGTCAAGAACTTCGTGGGCTTCTCCGCCGCCGAATCGCAGGCCCTGTTCCAGCTGCTGCAGAACCGCGTCACCCGGCTGGAGAACACCACCCGCTGGAACTGGCGGCCCGGCGACGTCGCGATCTGGGACAACCGCGCCACCCAGCACTACGCGATCGACGACTACGACGGCCAGCCCCGCCGCCTCACCCGCATCACCCTGGCCGGCGACGTGCCGGTCGACGTGCACGGCGAGCCCAGCACCATCATCACCGGCGACGCCGAGCACTACTCGATCATCGAGGAGGTCGCACCCCGCGCCGCCTGAATCCCGGCGCGAAACACCGCAATTCGGGCAGGCGCGAGTGCCGCCACTCACCCACGCTGCCCTTGCGGACCGACACAACTCGATGCCGTCGATCACGACGTCGTTGCGCCGTGATCGCCGGCCGGCCGGTGCGGCGGGCACCACCCCGCTCGCCCGCAGCACCGGCCTTTGTCGTTTCCGCAGCCCGGACCGGCCGAGCCCCGAAACCCTCAGACGGCCATCGCCGGGTGCTGCACCATAATGGTTCGCGGCCCGTCTCGTTCTGGACCGCGGCTTGATCGACCTCCGCCTTGGAGCGGGGGGAGCGAAGCGGAGGAGCGGAAGAGGGAAGAACGAGACCTCAGGGCCGCGAACCCGCCAGGTGCGAAGCGGAGGGCAGATGGACACGGATATTCGGCCGCTGGATGGCGTGCGGGTGCTGGAGCTCGGGAACTATGTCGCGGCGCCGACGGCCGGGCGGATCCTCGGGGATTTCGGGGCCGAGGTGATCAAGGTCGAGCGGCCGAAAACCGGTGATGAGCTACGGAATTGGCGGCTCTACGGGGGCGACACCTCGATGCTGTACCGGACGGTCAACCGGAACAAGAAGTCGATCACGCTGGATCTGCGCACCGATGCCGGGCGCAAGATCGTGCTGGATCTGATCGAGCAGTGCGATGTGCTGCTGGAGAACTTCCGGCCCGGCATGCTCGAGAAGTGGGGGCTCGGGCCCGAGGTGCTCAATGAGGCCAATCCGAATCTGGTGATCACCCGGATCTCCGCGTACGGGCAGACCGGTCCGCTCGCGCAGCGGCCCGGCTTCGCGGCGGTGGCCGAGGCGGTCGGCGGGCTGCGCGAACTCGTGGGCGATCCGGACCGGCCGCCGGTGCGAGTCGGCGTGTCCATCGGCGATTCCATCGCGGGGATCTATGCCGCCTTCGGCACCGTCATGGCGCTGTTCCAGCGCGAGCGAGTGCAGCGGGTTCCCTTGGAGCAGCGCATCATCGACGTGGCGCTCAACGAATCCATCCTGTCGGTCATGGAATCCCTGGTTCCCGATTATCTGGCCTACGGCATCAATCGCGAGCGCGTCGGCGGGCGCATGGAGGGCATCGCGCCCAGCAACGCCTATCCGTGCAGCGACGGCACCAGCATCATCATCGGCGGCAACGGCGATGCCATCTTCCAGCGGTACATGCAGGTCATCGATCGCCCGGACCTGGCCGCCGATCCGGAACTGCAGGACAACGCCGGACGCTGGCGGCACCGCGAGCGGCTCGACGCCTCGATCGCCGAGTGGACGCGGGTTCGCACCCGCGCGGAGGCGTTGCGGGTGCTGGAGGCGGCCGCCATTCCGTGCGGGCCCATCTACACCGCCGCCGACATCGTCACCGACGAGCAGTACCGGGCCCGCAATATGATTCAGCCCTTCCGGGTGGACGTGGGCGAGCCCGAGCTCAAGGAGGTCGGCTTCCCGGGCATCGTCCCGGTGATCGGCGGCCGCTCGCTGCCCATCCGCACTGTCGGCCCGGATCTCGGCGAGCACACGCGCGAGGTGCTCTCCGGTCTGCTCGGCCTGACCGACGCCGATATCGATGCCTTGGAGGCGAACTCATGATCCTGCGGGATGTGACGCTGCGCGACGGCCTGCAGCTCACCGGCAAGGTGCTGCCCACCGACCGCAAGGTCCAGATCGCGCGGCAGCTGTTGGCGCTGGGAGTGCCCGAACTGGAGATCGGCTCCATGGCGCGGCCGGATCTGGTGCCGCCCATGGCCAATACCCTCGATCTGGTCGCCGCGCTCACGCCCGCGGAACTGGAGCGCTGCTGGGTCTGGGTGGCCACGCCCCGGCACGTGGCCCGGGCCGCGGAGGCGGGCGTGCGCAACTTCCAGTACTGCTTCTCGGTGTCGGATGCGCACAACAAGGCCAATATCGGCCGCACCACCGAGGACAGCCTGGCTGCCATGCCGGAGGCGATCCGGCTCGCGGCGGAGGCGGGCGGGCGCATTCAGCTCTGCCTGGCAACGGCTTTCACCTGCCCGTTCGACGGTCCGGTGGATCCCGCGCGAGTGCTCTCCATCGCTACCGATCCGCGCACCGAGGGGTCCGCGGACATCGTGGTGGCCGATACCCTCGGCCAGGCGCATCCGGGTCAGGTCGGCGCGCTCATCGGTGCGGTGGCCACGACCGGGCATTGGGGAACGGCGCGGCACCGCATCGTCTTCCACGGCCACGACACCTGGGGCATGGGTGTCGCGAATTCGCTGGCGGCCCTGGACGCGGGCGCGGCCGTAGTGGACGGTTCGCTCGGCGGACTGGGCGGCTGCCCGTTCGCGCCGGGCGCCTCCGGCAACACCTCGAGCGAGGATCTGCTGTTCGCCACCCGCCCGGAATGGTTTACCCCGTCCGTATTGTCGGACCTGGCGAGGATTTCCGAAGAGTTGCTGACGGAACTCAGTGAACCCAATCGATCCCGGACGGTTGAGGGCGCACGTTCCAAAGCCGAAGCATTTGAATGGGTAATTGTCGCAAATGAATAATTTGCGGAGAATTAGCCAGCGTGCGCGTCGGCCCGCAGTTTGAGCAAAACCAAACCCGCGGTGCAAGCGAGAATCAGTCCGGCGACGGTGATTTCGACGCGTAGCCCGGCGATGCCGAGTACCGCGCCGGTGAGCCCTCCCAGGAAGATCAGCCAGGCGACGACGCGGGCCAGGATTGCCGACATCCGCAGCCCGGGGGCCGCGGGGTCTCCCGCGCGCATCGATGCGCGCAGCGGAGATGCCGAGAATGCACCCATCATCCACTCCTCGATGACGCTCGCCGGGGTCTCGCGATTCTTCCGCGTGCCCCTCGGCTAATTTCGAGCGTCTCACGTGTAACTTTGGACACACATTACGGCTCTGCAACGGAAAGTCCATACGACACGTATGCAAAACGCGACGACTTTACTAATTCGATATCTGAATCATCGCTGTTTGAGATATTTCCGAGCCCTGCGGAATCGCTTGCGCCAGTGGGCCAGCGAACCGACCACCCGCCTGGCCCCGCCCGGCGGCCTCCGTTAGGGTGAGCCCACTCGACACGAATCAGGAGTGCCACCAATGGACGGCAGCAACGCCGGCGCGGACGAGCGCGGCCTCACCCCGCTGCGTCACCTGCCGAAGCCCGTGGCGGGTGCCGCCGCGGCGGTCGGCGCGGTGTCGGCCGGGCTCATTCTCCTGGGCGCCTGCGGCATCGGCCACAACGACACCTACGTCGCGCCGCCGCCGCTGAACGCCGATCTCCAAGCGGCACCGGCGACTTCGACGATCAAGAGCGGCTCCTCGACCACTCCGGCCGTCGTCATCCCGCCGTCCCCGACCTGGCGGGTGGCCGCCGACCAGCCCTCCCGGCGCGCACCCATTTCCACGATCAGCGCCACCCCGCAGGATCCGGCCGCGGACCCCGGGGCGAGCAGCCGCTCCACCCCGTCGCGTCCCACCACCACGCGGCCGGCCACCACCGAAAGCCCGCGCACCACAACCGATCTCCCGGCCACCACGGTCCCGCCGTCCACGCTCGCGCCCACGGATCACCCGGCTGCGGACAACAACTCCGACGGATAGCCGAGCGACTCACCAGTCGCCGTCTGCGACCGGTGTGCCCTTCTTGTCGCCGAGCTGGTGTACCTGGCCCGCGGCCGGAGGCAGCCACGGCTCGTGGTCGTCGCCCAGCCACTCACCGACCGGAGCCACGCCGGTGAGCGCGTCGGCGGGCGCCAGATCCGTTGCGTCCGAATCGAAGTAGTCGAACCAGGGTAGGCCCGCGTCCGTATAGGCCTTGCGGTCGACCGGGGACGGCGGCGCGGCCTCACCGGTGATCCGCCGCCAGTCGGGCGGCGTCACCAGATGGACGAAGATGCGGCCGGACGCGTCGGTGGCCCAATCCGCCAGGGGGCGTTCGTCTTTGTAGATCTCCTGCCGCATGGTGCCGCCGACACCGAGTCCCATGGCGGTGGCCTGCTTCCGGGGCGCGGCTCGCCGCCTGGACAGTCCGTGCTCGGTGCCGCCCTGCGCGGCCGGCGACAGCGGCATGGCTCCGTGACCGGTCGGTGGAGCGCCGCCCGGGGCGGGCATGCCCGGCGGCAGCGGCGTGAGGCTGGGGGCGCTGCCGTCGTACGAGATCGCCCGCACCCGTTCGCGATCGGCTTCCATCGCTTTGCGCCAGCGCGCGAGCTCGACCTCGTTCAGCGCGAAGTTCTGGAGCTGGATGCCGCCGTGCGTCTCCTCCCCGGTGACCTGGCCCTCGACGGTCGCACCCAATCCCAGTGGCACCGCCACGAATTGGCGGATGGTGCCGGTACCGGAATTGATGCCGTCCAGCCAGGGCTGTCTGGGCAGCACCACGTAGTTCTGCGGGTCGCGGGCGAGCCGATCACTCCAGGGCTTGCCGGAGACCGCGCACACCTTGCCCACGCCGATCTGCAGCGCCGCAGGCTCTTTCGCGGAGAACGACAGCCACATCGCCTCGCGCAGGTACATGGGCAGCATGACGCCGCCCCGCCTGCTCCACTCCTCGGGCACCGAGTCCGCGTAGTCCGCCACCCGCCGGACCGGGAACTCCCCCAGCCCCGGCGGCAACGGATGCGTCCCCTGCTCGGGCAGTCTCAGCGTGCGGATGAACCGCACCCCCACCCCACCGGGCAACACCACGGTGTTCCCGTCCAGCCGTACTGCTTCTCCTCCCATGCCCCGACCCTACGCTCGCCGATCCCTTCCCCGACACCGAAATTCGAGCTTCGCACCCCCGTCGAAACGGCCCGCGCCCCGCTCCGGGTGGAGCGGGGCGCGGCTTCGGTGGTCGGGTGGTGCGGGTCAGAACTCCACGAGCGTGTAGTCGCCCACGCGGTCGCTGAGCACGCGCAGGTGCTCCAGATCGCCGCCCAGGGTGCGGGCGATGGCGGTGAGCCGGGCCACGTAGTGGCTGACCGGGTATTCGGTGGTGATGCCGATGCCGCCGTGCATCTGGATGGACTCCTGGCCGATGTGCCGGGCGGAGCGCCCGACCTGGAGCCGGGCCCGCGACGCCGCCACCCGGTCCGCGGAGCCGTCGGCGACGGCGGCCGTGGCGTACAGGCTCATGCTGCGAGCCAGTTCCAGCGACACGTACATGTTGGCGGACCGCTGGGTGAGGGTCTGGAACTTCGACAGCGTGACGCCGAACTGCTTGCGCGTCTTCAGGTATTCGGCGGTCAGCCGCAGCGCCTCCTCCATTGCGCCGAGGGATTCGGCGCACAGGCTCGCCTGCGCCGCCACCTCGACCGAGTCCACCACCGGCTGCGCGTCGCCGCCGGCCCCGAGGAGTTCGGCCGCGGCGGAGGCGAATTCGATCTGTGCGCCGCGGCGCTCGTCGAAGGTGCGGAAGGGCGTGCGGGTGACGCCCTCGGCGTCGGCGGCGATCAGGAACAGGCCGGTGCCGCCGCCGGGGAGCGCGGCGCTGACGACCAGCTGGTCGGCGCAGTCGCCGTGCGGGACCGGGTTCTTGACGCCGGTGATCCGGTAGCTGTCGCCGTCGAGGACGGCGGTGGTGGCCGATCCGGTTGCGGGCCACCGGGCGCCGGGCTCCTGGTGTGCGAAGGCCAGCAGGGTCTCGCCGCCGGCCAGGGCGGGCAGCACGCGCTGCCGCTGCTCGGCGGTGCCCACGCGGGCCACCAGCCCGCCGGGCACGAGCACGGCGTCGAGGTAGGGCTCGGGCGCGTTGCGGCGGCCGATCTCCTCCATGACGACCATGGTCTCGACCGGCCCGGCGCCCGCACCGCCGTCCTCCTCGTCGAAAGGCAGTCCGAGGACGCCCAATTCGGCGAGCTGGCGCCAGACATCGCGGCTCCAGCCGAGATCGGTGTCGGTGACCTTCAGGCGGGTCTCCGGGTCGTAGGCGCGGCCCAGCAGGTCCCGGACCGTGTCACGCAGCATGACCTGCTCATCGGTGAGTTCGAAATCCATGGCGGCGGCTCACAATCCGAGGATGGTGGAGGCGATGATGGTGCGCTGCACCTCGCTGGAGCCTCCGTAGATGGTGGTCTTGCGATAGTTGAGATAGCCGGGACCGCTGCGCTGCGCCCAGCCGGGCGAGGCGATGTCCGTGGCGTCCACCGGCAGCGCGTCCGGCCCGGCGATGTCCAGCAGCAGTTCGGTGGCGGCCTGCTGTAGCTCCGATCCGCGCAGTTTCAGCACCGAGGAGGCCGGATTCGGCTTGCCGTCATTGGAATTGGAGACCACGCGCATGAGGGTGAGCTCCAGCGCCAGCAGTTCGTTCTCGATCTCGGCGACGCGCGCGGCGAACACCGGATCCTCGAGCAGCGTGCCGTTGCCCGAACGGATCTGCGCCGCATACTCTTTCGCGACGCCCAGCTTCACCTTGGTGCGGCCCACGCCGGTGATGCCGGTGCGCTCGTTGCCGAGCAGGAACTTGGCGTAGGTCCAGCCCATGTTCTCCTCGCCGACCAGCTGATCGGCCGGGACGCGGACGTTCTCGAAGAAGACCTCGTTGACCTCGTGGTGGCCGTCGATGAGCTTGATCGGCCGGATGGTCACTCCGGGGGTCTTCACGTCGAAGAGCAGCATCGAGATGCCGGCCTGCTTCTTCACGGTCGGGTCGGTGCGCACCAGGCAGAAGATCCAGTCGGCGTACTGGGCCAGGGTGGTCCAGATCTTCTGGCCGTTGACGATGTAGGAGTCGCCGTCGCGCACCGCGGTGGTGCGCAGCGAGGCCAGGTCCGAGCCGGCGTCGGGCTCGGAAAAGCCCTGGCACCACCAGATGTCGAGATTGGCGGTGGGCGGCAGGAAGCGCTGCTTCAGCTCCTCGGAGCCGAACTGGGCGATGACCGGGCCGATCATCTGGGCGTTGAAGGTGAGCGGCTCCGGCACGGAGGCCAGCTGCATCTCGTCCTCCCAGATGTGCAGCTGCATGGGCGACCAGTCGCGGCCGCCCCATGCCACCGGCCACTTGGGCACGGCCAGGCCGTTCTCGTTGAGGATGCGGTGGGTGGTGACGATGTCATCGCGAGAGAGTTCGAGACCGTACTTCACGCGGTCACGGATCTCCGCCGGGATCTTGGTCCGGTAGATCTCGCGCAGGTCATCCCGGAATTTCACCTCATCGGGTGATAGGGCCAGCTTCATTGCTTCTCCCGAGCGTCGCTGTGATGTCGACATAAAACCTACCCCCCGGTAATGCGCTGTTTGTCACCCGGACCACACTCGCCGGACCGCTCGCCGGGGCGACGCCCACGCGGAGCTGGTAGGTTGCCGTGGAATCCACGACCGACGCAGGAGCAGCACGAGTGAACGGTTGGACTCTGTCCCGGCGGGCCCTGGCGGTCGCCGCCCTCACGGCCACGGCAACCCTCGGCGCGACCGGCGCGGCCACCGCGGACCAGCCGACGACGCCCGCCACGGCCGGCCTCGACCAGCTCACCCAGGCCGTCGGTGACAATGCCGCCGGTCAGGCCGCCGTCGCCGACGTCGCCCGGTCCGCGCAGCTGATCGCGGCCGCGAAGCTGGAAAACGTTCAGTTCACGCCGTTCTCGTACCTGGCGCCCACCCTCGGCTGCGGCTTCAACATGCCCTTCAGCCTGTCCTCGGCGCTGGCCGTCACCGGCGTCACCGGCGCCGCGACGTCGCTGCCGCCCGGCACCGTCAGCTTCCAGGTCATGGTGCAGCAGAACGGTTTTCCGACCGCCTCCGGCCTGAGCGTGGCCTGGCTCAATGTGAACAACGGCCGCAGCGGCATCACCGCGCTCGACGACCGGACCGAGTACAACCTGCCCTCGCTGACCAAGACCGTCGACACCGGCGCGGGCACGGTCGTCGCCTCGCTGTGGGGCACCATCGACTACCCGGGCGCGCGCTGCGTCGTGATGCCGACCGTCGGCCTCTTCACCGTGTCCGACACCCCACCCGCCCAGCCGGCGACCCCGGACGCCGCGGTCCCCACCACCTCGCCCGCGCCGGGCGCGCCGACCACCTCCGCGCAGACCCCGGACGCCACCGCCCCGGACGCCACCGCCCCGGCAGCCCCCGCGGGCGCACCCGGCACCAACTGACCCACGGCACCGCCGCACCCACGAAAACGCAACGCCCGCATCCTTTCCCGGATGCGGGCGTTGATCGTTTCGAGCGGCAGGCTCAGAACCGCGGCTTGCGCCGGGCTTCCGGGCGCTTGCCCTCGCGGCGCGGGGCGCGGCTCATGGGGCGGGTTCCGGGCGGGCCCTGGTCCAGCTGCAGGTCGATGAGCTGACCGCTGATCCGGGTGCGGCTCAGAGCATTCAGCGTTTCCGTGGACAGGTCGGCCGGCAACTCCACGAGGGAGTGGTCGGGCCGGATGCTGATGTGCCCGAAGTCGCTGCGGCGCAGACCGCCCTCATTGGCGATGGCGCCCACGATCGCGCCGGGCGCGACCTTGTGCCGCTTGCCCACCGAGATCCGGTAGGTGACCAGCTCGGCGCCGGTCTGACGGTGGCGTGACGGCTCGCGACGCTCGCGCGGGCCGCGCTCGTCGAAGGCGCGCGGCGCGCGTTCCCGGTCGCGGCGCTCGCGCGGCGCCGGCTCCGGGTCGGGCTCCATGAAGAAGTTGTCGCCGTCGTGGCCGCCCACCGCGAGCGCCGCGGCGATGTCCACCAGCGGGATGTTGTGCTCGCGCTCGTACTCTTCGATGAGCTTGCGGAACAGCGGCACGTTCGCCGAGTTCAGGTTCTCGGTGATGGCGTCGTGGAACTTGGTGACGCGCTGGGCGTTCACGTCCTCGACGCTGGGCAGCTGCATCTCGGTGACCTGCTGGCGGGTGGCGCGCTCGATGGCGTCGAGCAGCCGGCGCTCGCGCGGGGCCACGAACAGCAGCGCCTCACCGGAGCGGCCCGCGCGGCCGGTGCGGCCGATGCGGTGCACGTAGGACTCGGTGTCGTGCGGGATGTCGTAGTTGACGACGTGCGAGATGCGTTCCACGTCCAGGCCGCGCGCGGCGACGTCGGTGGCGACCAGGATGTCGAGCACACCGGACTTGAGCTGGCCGATGGTGCGCTCACGCTGCGCCTGCGCGATGTCGCCGTTGATGGCGGCCGCGGAATACCCACGCGCGCGCAGCTTTTCGGCCAGCTCCTCGGTGGCCTGCTTGGTGCGCACGAAAATGATCATGGCCTCGAAGGATTCGACCTCGAGGATGCGGGTCAGCGCGTCCAGCTTGCGCTGGTAGGACACCAGCACCCAGCGCTGGGTGATGTTGGTGTTGGTCGAGGTCTTGGCCTTGACGGTGATCTCGACCGGGTTCTTCAGGTACTGCTTGGAGATCTTCCGGATCGCCGACGGCATGGTCGCGGAGAACAGCGCGACCTGCTTCTCGTCGGGCGTGTCGGCGAGAATGCGCTCGACATCGTCCTGGAAGCCCATCTTGAGCATCTCGTCGGCCTCGTCGAGCACCAGGTACTGCAACTGCGACAGGTCGAGGGTGCCGCGCTCGAGGTGGTCGATGACGCGGCCCGGTGTGCCGACGACCACCTGCGCACCGCGCTTGAGGCCCGACAGCTGCACCGCGTAGTTCTGCCCGCCGTAGATGGGCAGCACGTGCAGGCCGGGCATGTGCACCGCGTACCGGCCGAACGCCTCGGCGACCTGGATGGCCAGCTCGCGGGTCGGGGCCAGCACCAGCGCCCTCGGGGCCTTGCCGGTCATCTCGATGCCCATGAGGATCGGGATGGCGAAGGCCGCGGTCTTGCCGGTACCGGTCTGGGCCAGGCCCACCACGTCCGCGCCGTCCAGCAACGGCGGAATCGTCGCCGCCTGGATGGGCGACGGCGATTCGTAGCCGACATCGGCGATGGCCCGCAGGATGCGGTCATCGATACCCAGATCAGCGAAGGACGGGCCGGAAACGTCCCTCTCGTCGTCAGTGGGAACGCTGTCGGCCGGTGAGGTACTCATTGCCAGGGATTTTACTGCCTGCTAGCTGCGGGCTTGACCATCGGGTGAATACCCTGGGGGTCGTGCAATCGGACAACCCGCCCGCGCCCGCCGTCCCGACGCCCTCGAGTTCCGCATCCGGACTCGGAAATTCCGAACCCACTCCCGCCCGCAACTACGTCACCGGAACCCTGGCCACCGCCGATGCGGGCAGCTCGGGAGCAGTGGTGACGGCCGTGCACGAAACGGCTGCCGCGGCCGAGCTGCCCACCGGGACCGAACCGGCCGGATCCGTGGATGTGGCGGTGGTGCAGTTCGATCCGTACACCGACACCGTGGCCAATCTCACCGCCCTGCGTGCGGAGGTCAAGGCCGCCAGCGAACTCGGAGCGAAGGTCGTGGTGGCGCCCGAGTACTCGATGTTCGCCACCAAGCGCCTGGACGATCGGGTTCTGGCCGCCGCCGAACCGCTCACCGGACCATTCGTCACCGGATTGCGGGGCATCGCAGCCGAATTCGGGGTGCACGTGGTCGCGGGCGTGGTCGAGACCGGTGGTCCCGACGAGCCCGCCGGGCACATCTACAACACCCTCGTGGCGGCCTCCCCCGACGCCGAATTCGCGGCCGTCTACCGGAAAGTGCATCTGTACGACGCTTTCGGTTCCCGCGAATCCGATCTGCTCATCGCGGGCCCGCTGGACCAGGCCCAGACCTTCACCGTGGACGGCGTCGTGTTCGGGCTGCAGACCTGCTTCGATCTGCGCTTCCCCGAAGGCATTCGGCGGCTGGCCGCCGCGGGCGCGCACGTGCTGCTGCTGCCCGCCCAGTGGATTCCCGGATCCGGCAAGGTCGATCAGTGGACCACGCTGCTGCGCGCCCGGGCCATCGAGAACACCATGTACGTCGCGGCCGCCGACCAGGCCGCTCCGCGCGGCTCCGGCGCCTCCATGATCGTCTCCCCCACCGGCACGGTACTGGCCGAACTCGGCGATCAGCCGGGCATCGCCACCGCCCACATCGACCTGCGGCACCTCACGGAGGTCCGCGCCACGAATCCGAGCCTCGCGCTGCGCCGGTACACGATCCGCGGCGAGTAGGGACGCTCAGAACCCGCCCCGGAGCGAAGCGGAGGGGCAGAATAGACAGAGCGATGATCTACTCGGATCGGGCGGCCGCGGGGCGCGCGCTGGGTGAGGTGCTGGGGCACCTGCGCGCGGCGAATCCGCTGGTGCTCGGGCTGCCCCGAGGCGGGGTTCCCGTGGCCGTGGCGGTGCACGAGATGATCGGCGGTGACCTCGATGTGCTGCTGGTGCGCAAGCTCGGGGTGCCGTGGCGGCCGGAGCTTGCCATGGGGGCGATCGGCGAGGACGACGTCCGGGTGCTGAATTACGAAGTCATCCGGCATTCCGGCGTGACCCGGGACCAGTTGACGGATACCGAGACCGTCGAGCGGGCCGAGCTGGAGCGCCGGCGGCGGACGCTGCGGGCCGAGCCGCCGATCGCCATCAAGGACCGGACCGTGGTCATCGTCGATGACGGCATGGCGACCGGCGCGACCATGGCGGCCGGCTGCGAGATCGCGCGACTGCACGAGCCACGCCGGCTGGTGGTGGCGGTGCCGGTGTCATCGGCCGAAGCCCTGTACCGGATCCAGGCGGTCGCCGACGAGGTGGTGTGCCCGCTGGTCCCGCGCGCTCTCGGCGGTGTGGGCGGGGCATACCGGGACTTCCATCAGCTCACCGACCAGGAGGTGGTGGAGCTGTTGCGCCCTACCGCTTCCCGGGATCAGTGAACCTCGTTACCGCCGGAATCTCTCAGACCAGCGAGCGGGCATGCACGAAATCGACTATCTCCCTGGTGACCTCGGCGTGCGCGGGCTCGTGCAGCAGGTCGTGGCCGGCGTTGGGGTAGGTGTGGAAACCGGCGCCGACCTGGGCCGCCCACTCGCGCACCGGCTCCACCGGCGCCCGGCGGTCGTCCGCGCCGTGCACGACCAGCACCGGCAGGCCCTCGGGCAGCCGGGGTCCCGGCCAGTCCGACTCCTGCTCGGTCGCCAGTGCGGCGCGCGAGCGGGAACCGCCCTCGGCGCGAGCACGATTCGCGGTCTCGGCGCCGCGGGCGGACTTCGGGGACCGGCCCTCCAGCACCGCCTTGGGCGTCCCGCACAGCACCAGCCCGGCGTAGTCGCCCGGCTGGGCGTCGCGCAGCACGGCCAGCGTGGTGGCCGCGCCCAGTGAGTGGCCCATCAGGAACGGGGTGGAATCGGCGTGCGCGTGCACCTGTTCCAGGAACAACCGGGCGTCGTCGGCCAGCTCGTGGATCGTTCCCGGACGCTCGGGATCTCCCTCGCTGAGACCGTGCCCGGAGGTGTCCAGGGCCCAGAGTTCGATGCCCTGGGCGGCGAGCGCCCGGGCGAATCTGTGATAGTGCGCGCTGTGCTGCCCGATTCCGGGTAAGAACGCCAGGACGGCCTGCGCATCGTTCAGCTGCCATCGACGGTAGTGAAGACGGCCGCGAGCGCCCGCTAGGTAAAGCATCGGCAGATTGTGACAGACGCGGACCGTTCGCGGGGCTGCTCGAAACAAGCGACTGGCGAGTAACGAGCGGACTTGACGAACGGCCGCCCGTCCGCTCGGCCACCCCGCTGGCGACACGCCGGAATCACGAGGCGATTTCTGGGGCCCGACCGGGCCTCGGGCCGTCAGCGGCGAATCCGGTGCGCGCGAGTCGCGTTGTCTCCCAACATCGCCCGCAAACGCGCGCTGACGTGGGCAGGTCACGACGGGCCCGGACCGGCGCGCGGGCCGCGACCTGGCAGCACATCACCCCGCCCGCAGTCATTACGCTATGGCCCGACTCGGCCATGTGATCACGACCCCCGGCCGGGTGCGGGTGTCGGCGGAGGAGAGGCACAGGAGGGCCGCGATTGATGTTGTTCGGTGATCGTGTCGTGTGCAGCACCGGAGACCTGGTGGCGGCGGCGCGTTGTGAGTTCGCGCTGCTGCGCGCGCTCGACGCCGAACTGGGACTGGTGACGCCGGTCGAGTTCCCGTCGCCCGGCACGCTCGCGTGCACCCCCGACCCGGCGGTCGAACACCGCCTCGCCGATCTCCGCGACCGTTACGGTCCGGGCGTCACCCGCATCCGCCTACCCGGGCCCGCGGCCGACGCCCTCGCGACGACCATGCTCGTCTCCGAGGACCTGCGCGAGCGGGCGCTGACCGCGCTGCGGGAGGCGCACACGCAGACACTGACGGCGCTGCGCGCGGACGCCGACGCGGTCGCGGGCGGTGTGGTGTTCGACGGGGATTTCGTGGCGCATTGCGAGTTGCTGGTCCGCGATCACGCCCCCGAGGGACACGACTACCTGGTGGCCGGGGTGGCCGGCCGGCGCGGCGGAGTCGCGACCCTGATGGAACTGGCCGCGGCGGCGGAGGCCCTGCGGCGCAACGGTTTCCGGGCCGCACCGCAGGCCAGGATCTGGGAGGACGGCGTCCCGGTCACCCATACGCTCGCCGATATGGCGGTGGTCTACCAGGCGCGGCGGGCGCGACTGAACCTCATCGTCGAGACCAAGCTCGGCGAGCTACTGCCGGTGCAGTGGGGCGACCGGCGCTTCCTGGCCTGCGGCCACTGCCCCACCTGCACAACCGAACTCGAGACCCGCCGGGACCTGCTGCTCGTTGCCGGAATGCGCCCGGCCACCCGCGCCCACCTGCGCGACGCGGGGATCACCACGGTGGACCGGCTGGCCGTCGCCGACGCCGCCGTCACCGGCATCCCGGCCGCCACCCTGACCACCCTGCGCCGCCAGGCCGAGGTCCAGATCCTGCGCGAACGCACCGGCCGCCCGGTGCACGCCCTCATCGATCCGGCCGCGCTGGCCGCCCTGCCCGCGCCGACCCGGGGCGACCTGTTCGTCACCGTCACCCCCGTCAATCCCCCCGACCCCGCCGCCCTTCCGCGCACCGGGTCCGGCGTCACAGGCACCGCGGGCGACGTGCTCGTGCAGATCAGCGCCCTCGAACCAGCCGACCAGGCGCGGGCGGACTTCCCCACCGCACCGCTGCACCGGCTCACCGAAATCTCGTCCACGCCGGGAATATTCGTGCCGGAGCCGACGGAATCGGCCGACGGCGAGCAGTTCGCCGAGCAGCGCGGCAGTGCCGCGGTCGCCACCTTCGAGCAGGGGCCCGGAGTGAGCACGGTCGCGCTCGGGTTCGTGCCCGCTCCCGCCGTGCCGAAACCCGAGCGCACCTTCACAATTCGCGCCGACGGCCCCGACGCCCTGGGGCACGGGAGCCGTTCCCGCCGTCGCGACGACGCGGACACGCTGCTGGAGTTCCTGATCGAGCGCCAGCGCGAATACCCGGATCTGCGGATCCACCACTATCGCGGCGACCTGCGCGGCCTGCTGGACAGCATCGGCGAACGCGATTCCGAGGGCGAGGACGTGGTGGCCGAGCTACTGCCCGCCCTGGCCGACCTCTACCCGGTGGTGCGGGCGGCCCTGGTGGTCGGCGAGCGCTCCTACGACCTGCACCAGCTGCCGCCCAATCAGGAGGAGAGCGACGGCGGCGCGGAAGCCGTACTGCGACTGCGGGATTGGCTGCTCGATTTGGCCGCCGCGCACGAGGTCCGGCCCAGTCGGCGCTGGTCCTACGACTACGCCGAGACCGGTCCCGACGAAATCGAGGCCGCCCTGCGGGAATTCGCGGAGAGCGACGGCGCGGAGCGCGGCCCCGCCCAGGAGGCGGCCGGACTCGCGGCGGCCGCGCTGGGCTATCACCGCCGCGAGCGGCGGCCGCTGCGCTGGGCACACGACGACCGGCTCGACCACCCCGTGGCCGAATGGGCCGACACCGCAGGCGTTCTCGTCGCCGACTCCGGCTCGGTGGACACCGACTGGCACCGCACCGGGCAGCGGCCCATGCGGCGCTACCTGACCCTCGTCGGACGGCTGGGCACCGGCAACGCGCCGCCCCCGGGCACCGCCGTGCTCACCCTCTACGACCGCCCCGCGCCCGGCATGTCCGTCACCCCCGGCCTGCGCGCGACCGCGCACGCCACCGTGCTCGGCTGCGCGCTGGACACCAACTTCGAGGACGTCGTGCGGGTCGTGGAGATGCTGCCCGAGGGCTGCGAACCCTACGACGAGTTGCCCTCCGCCATCGCGCCCTGCCCGCCCGGCCACGACGTCCACCTCGCGGAAGCCTTGGAGGACACCGCACATCAGCTGCTGGTGACCCTCCCCCAGGTGCCCGAGACCGCCGTCTTCGACATCCTGTGCCGCCGCCCGCCCCGGCTGCGCGCGGGCGCGGCGCTGCCCGAGGTGTTCGGCGACCACGCCGCCGCCGTCACCGCGGCCGTCCTCGATCTCGACAATTCGTATGTGGCCGTGCAGGGTCCGCCCGGCACCGGCAAGACCGAGACCACCGCGCGGGCCGTGGAGCGGCTCGTCACCCGCTACCGGTGGCGGGTCGGCGTGGTGGCCCGCTCGCACCGGGCGGTCGAGCACGTGCTCGACGCCGTGGTGCAGGTGGGTGTGCTGCCGGAGCTGATCGCCAAGGCCGACAGCCGGGCGGTGGCGCCGGAATGGCTGCCCATCGAGGCCGACCGCTATCCACGCTTCCTCGACAATGCCGTGAACGGCTGTGTGGTGGGCGGGCTTTCGAGCGACTTCACCGACCCCGAGCGCATCGCCCGCGACAGCCTGGACCTGCTGGTCATCGTGGACGCCGGGAAGTTCCCGCTGGCCGAGGCGGTGGCGGTGGCCGTGTGCGCCCGCAATCTGCTGCTGGTCGGCGACCCCGCGCCGCCGTCGGGGCACGGCGCCCATCCCGAGCCCATCGCCGAATCCGTGCTGGGCCGGCTGCTCGGCGCGCACCGCACCCTGCCCGCCGCCTACGGCTACTTCCTGGACCGCACCTGGCGCATGCACCCGCGCATGTGCGGCCCGGTGTCGCGGCTGCGCTACGACAACCGGCTGCGCTCGAATGAAACCGTCACCCTCGCACGGGAACTCGACGGCATTCCGCCCGGCGTGCGCACCGTGCCGGTGGAGCATCACGGCAACAGCACCGAATCCGCCGAGGAGGCCCGGGAAATCGTGCGCCAGGTGCGCACGCTGCTCGGATTGCCCTGGCACACCGGCGCGCTCACCCGCCGCCTGCACCCGCACGACATCCTGGTGGTGGCGCCCTACCACGCGCAGGTGGCACGGATCCGGACCCTGCTGTCGCGGGCGCGCATCGAGGACGTCCTGGTCGGCACGCCCGACCATTTCCAGGGTCGCGAGGCCGCGGTGGTGCTGGTCTCCATGACCACCTCCGCGCCCGAGGACGCCCCGCACGGCATCGGCGCGCTGCTGTCCCGGCACTGGCTCACCAGCGCGATCTCGCGGGCCATGTGGTCGGCGATCATCGTGCGCTCACCGCTGCTGACCGAATACCTCCCGGCCACCACGGCCGAACTGTCCGATCTGGCCGCGGTCCTGCAGCTCGACCGGGTCTAGCCCGGTTGTCGGCTCAGCCGAAGCAGTGTCCCTCGCCGCGATAGGTGGGTACCGTGGTGCGGCTGCCGTCCTCCTCGACCAGGTGCACCTCGGTGAAGCGCTCGCACAGCTCACCCGCCTTGGCGTGCCGGAACCACACCCGGTCGCCGATCTCCAGGCCGTCGGCGCCGGCGAGCGGGGTCTGCACCTCGCCCGCGCCCTCGGTCCCGATCAGCTTCAATCCCAAGGGCCACACCGGTTTCGGCACCCGCGAGGCCCCGGTGGGCCCGGAGGCGATGTAGCCGCCGGAGAAGACGGTGGCGATACCCGGTGCGGGACGGCGCAGGACGGGGGTGGCGAAGTACATGGACGGCCGCGGCGCCAGATTGCGGTAGCCGTCGAACAGCGTCGGCAGGTACAGGCCCGATCCCGCGGTCACCTCGGTGACACCCGGGTCGGTGATGCTGACCTCGATGGACCCGGTGCCGCCGGAGTTGACCAGCTCGAGCTCGCCGACCGCCGACCGCACCGCGTCCAGCACCTGGCGGCGGCGCTTCCCGATCTCGGCGGCAGAGGCCCACTTCACCAGGCGCACAGCCGGATTGGTGTCCGGCAGGCCCGCGATCTGGGCCTCATAGGTCATCAGGCCGACGACCCGGAAACCGCGGGAACGGGTTTCGGTGGCCAGCCGGGCGGCCTGCTCGGCGGTACGGACGGGCGAGCGACGCACGCCGAGGTGCAGCGGGCCGATACGCAGGGAGGCGTCCACATCCAGACACACACGGGGAGCGACCTTTTCGCTGCCGACGGCATCGCGGATCAGGTCCAGCTGGGCGGTGTCGTCGACCATCAGGGTGATGGCGTCGAGCAGTACCTGGTCGGAGGCGAGTTCCGCCAGGGCGTGGCGGTCGACGGTGGGATAGCCCATCAGCACATCGCGCGCGCCCTCCCGGACCAGCCAGATGGCTTCGCGCAGTGAGTAACCCATGATGCCCGCGAAGCCGCCGGAGGCGGTGAGCTTGGGTCCGAGGACTTCCTCGAGTACAGCGCGGCAGCGCACGGACTTACTGGCCACCCGGATCGGCACGCCGGCGGCGCGGCTCACCAGATCGGCGGCATTGGCCCGCAGGGCGGTCATATCGACCGCGGCCAGCGGAGGTTCGAGGTCGGCGGTGGCCGCGTGCAGCCCGCTGATCGGCGACGAATCGGTCACCAGATCATTCGACCACGAACCTGGTCATGCGTCCAGCATTAAGTTTCAGGGCAGGTCGACAGCCTTCGTCGACAGGTACGAGACCAGGTCGTCCAGCACCACCAGTGAGATCTCGTCATCACAGTCGGCCAGCCAGCGCAGCACCATGCCCTGAATGACGGCCAGCAGATAGGCGGCGATGGCGTCGACCGGCTCCAGCCACTGGGTACCCGAGCGGCGGGCACACAGATCCAGGAAATCGGTCACGGCCGCGTCCAGTTCCCGGAAGGTGGCCGTGGCGTCCGGATCCGGCACACAGGCGGTCTGCCTCTCCCAGCGCCGCCGCAGCACCGCCAGCGTCGACTCGTAGGCCCGCAGCTGACGGTCCGGCGTGGACTTCAAGATCGGCCACAGCGTGCTGAGTCCCGCGTGCAGCAGGATACGAAGCGCGCGATTACCCCTGAAATCGAGCGACCCGGCCGCGGTCTCGATGGCCTCGGTCATGGCCGAACGAAGTCCGACCTGGGTGATTTCTCCACTTGCGCTCAACGACGACTCCCTTTGGCGAAAGAACTCGCGCACCTCGCCTGCGCGGCTCGCTCAACGGGTGTTGCAGATCGGCAGTGATCTCCGGCTTGTACGCCGACGTACCCGTTCAACGGGTTTCGATGGTACGTCGTTTTCTGGCCTCGCAACCAGCTTTGATAGCCAATTCCGTACCTCAGGATTGTTTTGTTACCCAATTGGAACGGGCCCGCAATCGAATGGGAATGATCAAATTCGACGATCGCCTGGTAAAGCCAAGGTTGGGACCGCACGGTATTTTATCGGCCGGTGCGCCGCGAAACATAGTGGGTGTGCGCGAACCCACAATGCTCGACAGGAACCCGCAACCGTGCGATCGGAACTCACAACGCTCGACTGTTCGACACCATGCGGTTACCCGCCCACCTATAGCCTGAGCGGGTGACTTCAGCGCGCCACGACCAATTCCTGATCTCCGGCACCTTCAATTTCCGCGACCTCGGCGGCGCCCGCACCACGGGCGGCTCGACCGTGCGGAAGGGAGTGCTACTGCGTTCGGCTCAGCTCAGCCGGCTCGACGACGCGGGCCTGAGCACCCTCACCGGACTGGGCGTCACCGACGTCCACGACCTGCGCGGGTTCGCCGAGATCGATTTCATCGGCCACGACGTCGTCCCCGACGGCGTGCGACTGAACGTCACCCCCTTCGACTCCCGCATCGGCGAGACGCCGCCGCACGAGGCGCGCCGCCACAGCACCGCCTCCGGGCACATGCTCGAGGTCTACCGCCTCTTCCCCGCCCTCCCCGAGGCGCACGTCGCCATCCGATCGCTGGCCGACTCCGTGCTGAAGGGCACCGCGCTGGTGCACTGCGCGGCGGGCAAGGACCGCACCGGCTGGGCCGTGGCCACCCTGCTGCGCGCGGTCGACGTCACCGAGGAGGACATCTACGAGGACTACCTGCTCAGCAATGACGCGGTCCCGACGCTGCGCGCGTTCATGACCGAGGACTCCAACGAGGAACTGTCCGACGATCTGCTCGGCGTCCGCCCCGATTACCTGGAGTCGGCCACCTCCTCGATGCACGCCATGTACGGCGGCCTGGACGGCTACCTCGCCGAGATCGGCATCACCCAGGAACTGCGCGAAGCGCTGCGCGCCCGGATGCTCGCCTGACCGCTTCGGCGGAAATCAGACCGCTGCCGAACGCCGGACCAGACCGTTCCGGTCGATGCTGACCTGATTTCCGGTGTGGAACCACGAGCCGGTGAAGCGGGACTCGGTGGTCTGCGGGTCGTTCCAGTAGCGGGGGCTGACATTCGGCCCCCGGCACAGCAGCTCGCCGTGACCGTTGCCCGCGCGCGGACCCCACAGCGCCAGTTCGGTTCCGCCGAAGGCGAAGCCGAGCGCGTCCTGACCCCGGGCGGTGTCGTCACGGGCCAGGCCGATGCCGGAGGTCTCAGTAGCCCCCCACACCGACCACTGCCGGGCCTTCGGGAAGACCTGGCGCAGGCTGTCGCCGACGGATTCGGAGGTGGCCGGGTCGGCCGCGGCCAGTTCGGCGCGGTGCCCGGCACTGCAGACCTGCCGCACCCGCTCCACCCGCAGTCCGGCCAGGCCGGGCAGCAGGCCCGAGAAGATGCGCGGGGTCGCGGCGACCATGTCGATGCGTTCGGCGACCAGGGCCTCCGGCACCGCGGACCGGTCGGGGGTGAGCACCACGGTGCCGCCGACCGCGAAGGTGGGCAGGAGCTGGTCGACGCAACCGCTGGCGTGCGCGAGCGGCAGCAGCACCAGATTGCGCAGGCCGTCGGTGGGCAGATCCAGCGCGCCGACCACGGAACGGACCGCGGAGAGCAGGTTCTCGTTGGTCAGCTCGACCCCGCGCGGGGCCGCCTCGGCGCCCGGGCTGGTGTAGCTGAGCAGCGCCAGCTCACCGAGGGACGCGCCGTCGTCGATGAAGGCCGCGCCGTCGGGCAACGCGTCGCCGAAGCCCGCCGCGCTGCCGCCGCCGTCGAGCACGAAGTCGGCGCAGGCGTCGTGAATCACGCGGTCCGCCACCGCGTCCGGCAGCCCGTCGTGGACCAGGACCGGCACCGCGCCGGAGAGCAGCGCGCCCAGGAACGCCTGCACCCAGCGGACGCCGACCGGCATGCGGACCGCCACCCGGTCGCCGTAGCCGATGCCGTGTTCCTGCAGGCCGCCGGCGATGCGGGAGGCCGAGTACCAGAGTTCGCGGTAGGTGAGCCGGGGGCCGCCGATCTCGACCACGGCCTCGCGGGCGGCGAAGGCGTGGACCTGGATGTCGAGGAGTTCGGTGAGCGCGGGCGTGAGGTTGCCGTACCGCAGGATGCCGTCGGCGGCGCGGGCAAGCGGGTCGTCGCACCAGCCGTTTCGCATCTCTGGGTATTCCACGAGTAACTGCGACATCGTCGTCCCTCCGAGTACCTCGAAGCCCTCCAAGCAAGAGTGACTATATGATGCAGATCACATCGGCGGGCGGATTGTCGGCAAACGGATGTCAGGCTTTGACACCACGGAAACAGATCGCCGCCCGGTCAACCCCGTCTTCCCCCGACCGAGCCTGCGAAAATATCGATTTTTCGGCGTGTTCGGAACAGTCGCACCGGGAATCCCCACCGGGCGGTCTCGTCTTGCCACCAATATCACACCAGCGCAGATAGCAGGCTTGACACGCCCGGGCGGAGTAAGACACGCCCGGACGTGCAGTAGTCGATCGGCCTCGGTTCGGGCAGTGCGCCTACTTGCCTGTGTACGTGGCCTTTCCGGGGCCGACCTCGAGGAAGCTGCGCACCGCGCCCTTCAGATCCGCAGTGCCGAAAAGTTGCCCGGACACCTCCGGAGTCACCGAATCCGCGTGCGCCACACCGCCCGAGCGCCAGGCCTCGATGATCGCCTTGGTGGCGGCGTGCGCGCGGGTCGGGCCCTCGGCGAGCCGGGCCAGCAGCGCCCGGGCCGCGCCGTCGACATCCTCATGCACGGCATTGACCACGCCCCACTCGGCCATGGTCGCGGCGGAGTAGGTGTCACCGGTCATGACGAACTCGCGGGCGCGGCCGGAGCCGGCGCGCTCGGCCAGCCGCTGCGGGCCGCCCATCGACGGGGTCAGCCCGACCACGGTCTCCACCAGGCCGAACTTGGCCTTGGGCGCGGCCAGGATGATGTCGCAGGCCAGTGACATCTCGAAGGCCGCGGTCAGGGTGAGCGAGTGGGCGGCGAAGATGACCGGGCAGGGCAGCGCCTCGAGCGGGTGGATGATGCGCGCGAACAGGGTCTCCCAGAGATGCGCGCCCTCCTGCTCCGACAATCCCTCGAAGACGTGCACGTCGACGCCGCCGGAGACCAGCTTGCCGTCGGCGCGGATCAGCAGCGCGCGGGGCGGATTCGCCGACAGCTCCTCGAGATCCGCGGCCAGCGTGTCCATCAGGGCCTTGTCGAAGAGGTTCAGCGGCGGATTGTCGATGGTGAGGATCGCCGCGTCCGCGCCGCCGTCGGTGACGATGCGCTCCAGGCGGGTGGGCTTCGAGTCAGTCATGACCCTGAATGTATGCGGACGCTTACTTTTCCGACAGACCGGACGGGAAATTTCGCCGAGACAACTAGCCTGAGCGAGTGACCACCTCGAAATCCGAGCCGGGGACCTACGTCGAACCCGGCGAATTCAAGCGGGACACGAACTACATCGAGACGCGGATCACCGCGGACGGGCGCGACGGGTTTCCCGTCGAACCCGGCCGGTACCGGCTGGTGGCCGCACGGGCGTGTCCCTGGGCCAATCGCACGCTCATCGTGCGGCGGCTGCTCGGGCTGGAACCGGTGCTCTCGCTGGGGCTGTGCGGGCCCACCCACGACAAGCGCAGCTGGACCTTCGATCTGGATCCCGGTGGGGTCGATCCGGTGCTGGGCATCCACTTCCTGCAGGACGCCTACTTCGAGCGCTTCCCCGACTATCCGCGCGGCATCACGGTGCCCGCCATCGTGGACGAGCGCACCGGCGCGGTCGTCACCAACGACTACGCGCAGATGACCCTCGACTTCTCTACCGAGTGGGCCGAGTACCACCGCCCGGGCGCGCCGCGCCTGTATCCGGAAGACCTTCGCGCGGAGATCGATTCGGTGAACCGCCGGGTCTACACCGAGGTCAACAATGGCGTGTACCGGTGCGGGTTCGCGGGCGGGCAGGACGCCTACGACGCCGCCTACGACCGGCTCTTCACCGCGCTCGACTGGCTGTCGGAGCGGCTGTCGACGCAGCGGTATCTGGTGGGCGACACCATCACCGAGGCCGACGTGCGGCTGTTCACCACGCTGGCCCGGTTCGACCCGGTCTATCACGGCCATTTCAAGTGCAATCGGGAGAAGCTCACCGAGATGCCGGTGCTGTGGGCCTACGCCCGCGACCTGTACCAGACCCCCGGCTTCGGCGACACCATCGACTTCGTGCAGATCAAGCAGCACTACTACATCGTGCACACGGACATCAACCCGACGCGCGTGGTCCCCAGGGGACCCGAGCTCGGCAACTGGCTCACCCCGCACGGCCGGGAAGCCTTGGGCGGCAGGCCCTTCGGCGACGGCACCCCGCCGCCTCCGCCGGTCGGGGCCGAGCGCGTGCCCGCCGGACACGCCCCGGCCTGACCGGGCTATTCGCTCGCCGCGCCCCGGTAGGTGCCGAAGCTCCAGTAGACGCCTTCGGGGTCGCGGCAGGTGAAACCCCGTGACTCGTAATCGGTTTCATCGCGCAGCTCGCGGGTGATGGTCGCGCCCGCGGCCTGTGCCCGGGCGTAGAGGGTGTCCGCGTCGTCGATGGCGATGTACACCGAGCCGACGCCGGGCGGCTGGCAGGACAGCGCCATGCCCTCGCGGACGCCGCCGAGCATGATGGCGCCGCCGCCCGGCCAGGTGAGTTCGGCGTGGGCGACGGTGTCGCCCTCGTCGTAGCGGGCGGTGATCTGGAAGCCGAAGGCCCGCTCCAGGAATGCGATGGCGGCCGGGGCGTCGCGGTAGACCAGGGTCGGCCAGACGACGGTGGCGGTCTTGGCGGGAGTTGTCGTTTCGCTCATGGGTTCCAGCCTCCGACCTCGGCGGCCTGCTGGTCTTGGACGAATGGGAACTCCTCGCGTTCCCGCCACACCGACGGCGGCATGCCGGCCAGTTCCCGCCATTCGCGGGCCATGTGCGCCTGGTCGTAGTACCCGGCGGTGGCCGCAACCTCGGCGAGCGGCGGCAGGATCGGTTCGCGCAGCAGCCGGTGCGAGCGTTCGAAGCGCGCCACCCGGGCGGCATCCTTGGGTGTGATGCCGAATTCGGCGCTGAACCGGGTGCCGAGATGCCTTCGGCTCCAGCCGATCTCGTCGGCGACGGCGGCCACCCGCACCGCCGGGTCGGGACCGGTCAGCAGGCTCCAGGCGCGGGTCAGTTCGGCGTCCCAGTGCACGGGTGCCACGTGACGCAACAGGATCTCGTCGATGACGGCGAAGCGCTGCGGCCATGCGGGCGCGAGCGAGAGCCGTTCCCGCAGCTCCGTCGCGCGCGGCCCGAGCACGTCGGTCAGGTCCACGATCCACGATCCGAGCGCCGCCGCGGGCATCCCGAACAGCGCCCGGCAGCCCAGCGGTGTCAGGTTCAGCTGCACCCCGTGCTGGAACCCGTTGTGCGCGATCACCGCCGGCCGCACCGTGAGCCCGCTGGCCAGCATGTCCCAGTGGCCGCCGGCCTGCTCCGGATGTGAGGACACCGGCACCGCGATCGGCTCGTCGATGGTGACGATCACAGTCAGCATCGACCCGGGCATCCCCACGTGCGTGCCGGGCGCGAAGCCGCGCAGCAGATAGCCCTCGTATCCGAGGACATACGCGCGCAATCGCGGGTCGGGCACTCCCGACGCGCCTTCGGACACGCCTGCCACGTCGTCCACCCTAGGCCGATCGCGCCCGCACCGGGAACCTCCCGTCCGGAACCTGTGTATCTCGCGAATCGTTGTCCCGGTGCCATAAGGTTTCGGTCGGAGGACCGCACGGAGAAGGGGTTGTCGCCGATGTTCAAGACCGGGCTCGAAAAGGCGATCGTCTCGCTACTCGACAATGGGTCCCAGGTACAGGCCCCGGCTGTCACGAGATACGTGGGCAAGCTGCGGGATGCGCATCCGGGTGAGACGCCCGGTCAGATCATCGCGCGCATCGAGAAGCTCTATCTCAACGCCGTGACCACCTCGGGTACCGCGGTCGGCGCGACCGCGGCCGTGCCGGGCGTCGGAACGGTGGCCTCGGTGGCGGCCATGAGTGCGGAGACCGCGTTCTTCCTGGAGGCGTCCGCGGTGTTCACTCTCGCGGTGGCGGCCGTGCACGGGGTCGCGCCCGACGACAAGGAGCGCCGTCGCGCTCTGGTGCTGGCCGTGGTGCTCGGCGAGAGCGGCATGGAGATCGTGCAGAAGAGCGTCGGACATTCGGCCGCGAACTGGGGCGGGATGCTGGCGGGCAAGATCCCGGGCCTGAGCGCCATGAACGATTCGCTGCTCAAACGGTTCATGATCCAGTTCATCGCGAAACGCGGCGCGCTCATGGTCGGCAAGGTGATACCGGCCGGAATCGGTGCGGCCATCGGCGGATTCGGCAACCGGGCGATCGGCCGCGGCGTGGTCGACAACGCCCGCAAGGCCTTCGGCGCGCCGCCACTGACCTGGCCGCAGCCCCTGGTCATCGACGCCGATCCGCTGCCCGCGGTGGAGGCGCCGGTCTGGAACACGCGGCCATGAACGCGCGGCCGCTCGCCTTCGCCGCCGGGGGCCTGACCAAGACCTTCGACAGTGTCACCGCGGTCGAGGACGTGAGTTTCGTGGTGCCCGCCGGCACGGTGGCGGCCCTGGTGGGCCCGCACGGCGCGGGCAAGTCCACGGTGCTGCGCATCCTGCTCGGGCTGCTCACCCCCACCTCCGGCACCGCGAGCGTGGGTGGTCCGGGCTCCGGGGTGCGGGCGGGACGCCAGGTGGTGGGCGCCATGCTGACTCCGCGCGGCCTGCACCCGGCCCGCCGGGTGTCAGCGCAGCTGCGTGTCTATGCCGCCGCGGCAGGCGTTTCCGATGCCCGGGCGGAGGAACTGCTGGCGCTGGTGCGGCTCACCGACGCCGCCGACCAGCGCATCGGCAGTCTGCCGGAGGGCATGCGGACCCGGCTGGCGCTGGCCGTCGCGCTGCTGGGTGCGCCGCCGCTGCTGGTGCTCGACGATCCGGCCGCCGGGCTCGATATCGCGGAGACCGCGTGGCTCAACGACTATCTGCGCGGGCACGCGCGCCGCGGCGGCACCGTGCTGCTCACTTCGCGCACGCTGAGCACGGTGCTGCCCATCGCAGACGAGCTCATGGTGCTGGATCGCGGCCGCATCGCCTATCAGGGCAGTCCGGCGCGGCTGCGCCGCAGTCACCCGGACCGGCTGCTGGTCAAGGCGTCCAGTCCGATCGCGCTGGCCACCACGCTGGCCGCGCAGGGTTTCACCGACGCGGTCATGCGGTCCGACGGCCGCCTGGCCATCGCGGAAGCCTCGCTCTCGCAACTGGAATCGGCCGCATCGACGGCTCGGGTGCAGCTCACCGAGATCACTCCCGAACACATTCACCCCGATCAGGTGCTGGCCGCCCTCACCCACAGTGGGCCCCCGACGCCCGCGTACCCGGGTCCGGCCGCCTACCGGTCCTATCGGTGAAGTCGTTGCGCCACAACGATCTCCGGCCTGAGACGGGCACAGCCGCCCGGCCCGTGACGTTCCCACGAAAGGACATTCGATGATCCTCACTGTGCCGCCGGTGGTGGCCCGGGCCGCGAATTCCGAAGTGCGGAAGGTGACTTCGGTGCGGTTGAACTGGCTGATCGGCGGCGGGGTCATCGCGGCGGGCGTGATCGCGTTCCTGGCCCTGGGCACCGGTTTCCAGCCCGGCGACGAGCACGCGCAGAGCTTCAGCTCCGGATCCGGCTGGGCGGCGCTGCTGACCACCTGGGTGCTGGTGCTCACGGTCGCGGCGGCGGCCGCTTTCGGGGCGATCGGCGCGGGCGCGGAGTCCCAGTCCGGATCGATGGCGATGAGCTCGCTGTTCACCCCCGACCGCACCCTGCTGCTCGGCGCGAAACTCGCGGTGGCGGCGGCGTTCTCGCTCGGCACCGTGCTGCTGATGGAGGTGCTGGGCGGGGCCGCCATGCGGCTGGCCGGCGGTTCCCGGGTGCCCATGGACGGCGGCTTCTTCGGCGTGCTGATCGGGGTGGCGCTGGCGGCGGTGTGCTGGGCGGTGATCGGCACGGCCATGGGCGTCGTGCTGCGCTCCCCCACCCAGGCGCTGGCCGCGGTGCTGGGCTGGGCGGTGCTGGAGCCGCTGATCTGGATCACCGCGCGCGCCATCGGATTCGGCGGGCTGGCTGCCATTCTGCCGGTGTCCTCGACGGTCGGGGCGATCAGCGGCGGCCGCTACGCCAAGAGTGCGCTCATCGCGCCGACCCCGGCGGCGATGGCGCTGCTGGTGCTGTGGAGCGCCGCAGCGGGCGCGGCCGCCTGGTGGATGCTGACCCGCCGCGACCTCTGATCAGTCGCGGCCGGCGAACAACCGCCGCCACACCTCGTGATCGGTGCGCGGGCCGCCCGGGGTATCGGCGCCGTACTTCGCGATGAGGCCCGGCAGGTCCAGCGGGAGGCTCGGCGCGGTCATGGCGGCCAGTTCGGCCTCCACCGCGGCGTCGGGAACCAGCCAGCAGACCTCGAATTCGATGCCGTCTGGGTCGGCGGCGTAGAGCGCCTTGGTCGAGGCGTGGTCGGAGGCCCCGGTGAGCGCGCCCGCGGCGACCAGGGCGTCGCGCACCCGCTGCAGTTCGCTCAGCGTGTCCACCTCCCAGGCCAGGTGGTAGAGGCCGACCCGGCCGGTGCGATGCGGGATCGACGGGTCCGGCGACTGGAACAGGCCCAGGTCGTGGTCGTTGGCCGACCCGGCCGCCTGCAGGAACGCCCCGCCCGGGAAACCACCGGGCAGCCGCCGGAAACCCAGCACCTCGCTGTAGAAGGCGACCGAGCGCTCCACGTCGGAGACGAACAGGACGGCGTGGTTGAGACGCTGAATCGGCATGGGAGCGGCTCCGTTTCGAAGGACTGTGACCCTTCCAGCCGACCACGGCGGGGCGTGCCGCACAAGCCGCCGTCCCGGCCCGTCGGACAGCCGCCCCGGCGCGGTGGGCGTCGGCGACGGCACACTGGACAGGCGGGCACCACGTCGGGAACAAAGTGGGGGTGGGGAGACAGTTGTTCTCCGCGATGACTTCGAAGGATGTAGACCAGGTGCGCGGCTGGCTGCGCAGGCTGTGGGAACGGTGCGCGCAGCACCCGTGGGTGCTGACCGGGCTGGGACTGGCCATCGTGCTCGGCGCGGTGGTGGAGGTGACCGGGCCGCTGCTGGCCAAGCGGGCCCTCGACGGCGCGACCGCCGGCGACACGGGGATCATCGCGGCCATGGCCGCGGCGCTGGGTGTGCTCGCGGTGAGCCGCTTCTGCGCCTCCTTCGGGCGGCGCATGCTCGCCGGGCGGCTCGCGCTCGACGTCCAGCACGAACTGCGGGTGGATCTGCTGTCCGCGCTGCAACGACTCGACGGTCCAGGACAGGACGGGCTGCGCACCGGGCAGGTCATCTCACGCTCGATCAGCGACCTGACGCTGGTGCAGGGTCTGCTGGCCATGGGCCCCTGGTCCGCGGTCGCCGCACTGCAATTCGTGCTGGCCGCGGGCATCATGCTGTGGCTCTCGCCGCCGCTGGCCCTGGCCGCGCTGCTGGTGGTGCCGGTGCTGGGGCTGGTGGTCTACCGGGTGCGGCCGCGACTGTACGCGGCCACCTGGTCCGCACAGCAGCGCGCCGCCGACCTGGCCCAGCACGTCGAGGAGACGGTGACCGGCGTGCGGGTGGTGAAGGGCTTCGGGCAGGAGGCCCGCATGGTGGACGTGCTCGAGCGGCACGGCCGCGGGCTGTACGCCGAGCGCATGCGCGCGGCCCGCATCGACGCCCGCTTCAGCCCCACCCTGGGGTCGATTCCGCAGGCCGGTCTGGTCGCGGTGATCGCGGCGGGCGGGCTGCTCGCCTTCCACGGCAGCATCGGGCTCGGCACCTTCCTGGCGTTCGTCGCCTACGTGTCGACGATGACCAACTCCACCCGGATCGTGTCCTACGTGGTGGTCATGGCGCAGCTGACGCGCGCGGCGGCCGAACGGGTGAACCAGGTCATCGACAGCGCGCCCGAGCGGATCGATCCGGAGCACACGGCAGAGGTGCCCGAGGGACCGCTCGGCATCGAAATCGATGCTCTCACCTTCGGTTTCGAGCCCGACCGGCCCGTGCTGCACGACTTCACCCTGAACATCGCCCCCGGCGAGACGGTGGCCGTGATCGGCCCGGCGGGCTCCGGCAAATCCACCCTGAGTCTGCTGCTGCCCCGCTTCTACTCCCCCGACTCGGGCCGGATCACCCTGTACGGCAAGGACTCCCGCGCCGATATCGCCGAGCTGCGCGCCGCCGAGTTGCGCACCGCGGTCGGGGTGGTCTTCGACGAGGCCTTCCTGCTCTCGGACACCATCGCCGCCAATATCGCCCTCGGCCGGCCCGAATCCACCGAGGCCGAGATCCAGGCCGCCGCGAAACAGGCCGCGGCCGACGACTTCATCAACGCCCTGCCCGACGGCTACGACACCGTGGTCGGCGAGCGCGGCCTGACCCTCTCCGGCGGCCAGCGCCAGCGCATCGCGCTGGCCCGCGCCCTGCTCGCCGACCCGCGCGTCCTCATCCTCGACGACGCCACCTCCGCGGTGGACGCCGTCACCGAGGCCGCCATCTTCGCTTCCCTCCCCACCGATTCCGGCCGCACCACCCTCATCCTGGCGCACCGCGAATCCACCCTCTCGCACGCCGATCGCGTGATCCGCCTGCCCGCACCGGAATCCGGGACGCGCCCCGGAGTCATCGCCGGTGACCTCACCGCGGCAACCGATTCGACCGCGGAAACGCTTGCCGGCGGCCGGAACTCGATCGACCGGGACACCCCGGAGGAAGTCCGCCGGGTGCTCGGAAAGCTGCCGCCGGCCACCGAGCAGCCGGGCCTGGACGCGGCCGAGCTGCGCGAACCGGACCCGGGATTCCAGCTGCGGCACGCGCTCGGGCTGGTGAAGTGGCTGGTCGCCGGCACCATGGTGCTGCTCGCGCTGAATGCGGCGGTGGGCGTGGGCTTCCCGTCCGTGGTGCGGTACGCGGTGGACTCGGGCGTCGGCGAGCACGACGGCGGGGCGCTGGTGCGGGCGACCGCGATCGGAGCCGCGCTGGTCGGGCTCGGCTGGCTGGTCGCCTCGATGTCCCTGGTCTGGAGCAACCGGGCCGGGGAGCGGGTGCTGTTCGGGCTGCGGGTCCGCAGCTACGCCCACCTGCAGCGACTCGGGCTCGACTTCTACGAGCGAGAACTGTCCGGCCGCATCATGACCCGGATGACCACCGACATCGACGCGCTGTCCACCTTCATGCAGACCGGGCTGCCGGACGCGCTGGTCGCGCTGCTGACGGTGGCCGGTATCGCGGTGGCGCTGCTGGTGATCGACGTGCAGCTGGCGGTCGTGGTGTTCGTGACACTGCCGCCGCTGCTGCTCGCCACCTGGTGGTTCCGCAAGGTCTCCGACTCCGCCTACAGTGCGGCACGCGAACATTCGGCCACCGTGAACGCCGACTTCGCCGAGAATGTGGCGGGACTGCGCGTGGTGCAGGCCAATCGGCACGAGGCCGAGTCCGCGCGTCGGTTCGCCAGCTACTCCGACAACTTCCGGGTCAGCCGGTTGCGGGCGCAGCGGGCCATCGCCACCTTCTTCGCCTTCGTCGGCATGTGGGCGGATCTGGCGCTGGCGTCGGTGGTCTTCACCGGGGCGTGGGCGGTCGCGCACGGGTCCACCACGCCGGGCACGCTGGTGGCGTTCGTGCTCTACCTGCAGCTGCTGTTCGGGCCGATCATGCAGCTGTCGCAGTTGTTCGACGGCTACCAGCAGGCGCGAGTCGGGTTGCGGCGCATCGGGGAGCTGCTGCGCACCCGCTCCTCCATCGCCCCCGATCCCGCGGACGCGGTGCCCATCGACGGGCGGCTGCGCGGGGAGGTCGTCTTCGACAATGTGCGTTTCCAGTACCCGGGCGCGGTGCGGCCGGCGCTCGAGGGCGTCAGCCTGACCATCCCGGCGGGCGGCAGCCTGGCGCTGGTCGGTGAGACGGGCGCGGGCAAGTCGACCATCGTGAAGCTGCTGGCCCGGCTCTATGACATGCCACGGACCGCGGGTGACGGCAATCACGAACTTTCCGACGGCGCCGCACCGTTATCCATAGCGGAAATGCATGACAGCGACCATGATCCGGATGGCGCCGGCGCAATTCGCGTGGACGGCGTGGACATTCGCGACTATCGGCTCGCCGAGTTCCGCGCGCGGCTCGGTGTGGTTCCTCAGGAAGCTCACCTGTTCACCGGCGACATCGCCAGCAACATTGCATTTGGCAAACCATTTGCGAGTCCCGCGGAAATCGAGGCGGCCGCGGCCGCGGTCGGGGCGCTGGACGCCATCGCGGCCCTGCCGCAGGGCATGCGGCAACCGGTAGGTGAGCGCGGCCGCGGGCTGTCGGCCGGGCAGCGGCAGCTCATCGCGCTGGCGCGCGCCGAACTGGTCCGCCCCGATCTGCTCCTGCTCGACGAGGCCACCGCCGTCCTGGATCCGGCCGCCGAGGCATCGGTCCTGGTCGCGAGCGAATCGGTGACCCGCGGTCGCACCTCGGTGATCGTGGCCCACCGGTTGGCGACCGCCGCGCAGGCCGATCGGATCGCGGTGGTGCAGCACGGGCGGATCAGCGAAATCGGCGCTCACGACGAACTACTCGCGGCCCGTGGCCCGTACTCCCGGTTGTGGGCTGCGGCGCAGGCGACGGAAGGAATATTCTCGAGCGAGGACGAGTCGTCACGAGAGAATGTGTCCGCTCGATGGTAGCCATGCCCGACGGCGAACAGGGGTGGGCATATCCTCAGTGGGGGCGCATCGGCGCGCATCCGCCGATTACCCGTGCCGGGCACGTCACAAACGTCGCAGCGCGAAGAACGAAATGAGGCGAACACCTGCTGTGAGCAGCTCAACAGACCAGTTCGGACAGAACCAGTGGCTTGTCGACGAGATGTACCAGAAGTACAAGCAAGACCCCTCGTCCGTCGATGAGAGCTGGCACGAGTTCCTGGCGGATTACACGCCGGAGAACACTGCCGAGATTGGTAACAACAGCCAGGCGGCCGCCGCCGTCGTCGCTCCGGCCCCC
>NZ_BAGC01000046.1 GCF_000308655.1 Nocardia niigatensis NBRC 100131
AACCAGCGTCCGATCGTGGACGAGGGCACTCGGGTGGAGGCCGGGCACGTGCTCGCCGATGGTCCCTGCACCGAGAACGGTGAGATGGCGCTCGGTAAGAACCTGCTCGTGGCGATCATGCCGTGGGAGGGTCACAACTACGAGGACGCGATCATCCTGTCGCAGCGCCTCGTGGAGGACGATGTGCTGACCTCGATCCACATCGAGGAGCACGAGATCGACGCTCGTGACACCAAGCTCGGTGCCGAGGAGATCACCCGTGACATCCCGAACGTCTCCGACGAGGTCCTCGCCGATCTCGACGAGCGCGGCATCGTGCGTATCGGTGCCGAGGTGCGTGACGGCGACATCCTGGTCGGCAAGGTCACCCCGAAGGGTGAGACCGAGCTGACCCCGGAGGAGCGGCTGCTGCGCGCGATCTTCGGTGAGAAGGCGCGCGAGGTGCGTGACACGTCGCTGAAGGTGCCTCACGGTGAGTCGGGCAAGGTCATCGGTGTGCGCGTGTTCTCGCGTGATGACGACGACGATCTGCCCCCGGGTGTGAACGAGCTGGTGCGCGTGTACGTCGCGCAGAAGCGCAAGATCCAGGACGGTGACAAGCTCGCCGGTCGTCACGGCAACAAGGGTGTCATCGGCAAGATCCTCCCGCAGGAGGACATGCCGTTCCTGCCCGACGGCACCCCGGTCGACATCATCCTCAACACCCACGGTGTGCCGCGTCGTATGAACATCGGTCAG
>NZ_BAGC01000045.1 GCF_000308655.1 Nocardia niigatensis NBRC 100131
GCAGGTCCGCCGCGCCCGGTTCGGTCATCGCGTCCGCGACGGCCAGCTGCGCGGCGCGGCGCGCGGCGGCGGTGGCGGCATCGTGGGCGGCGGCGCACAGCAGGGCGTGGGCGCGCTCCACCCGGCCGTCGCCGACCGCGAGCAGCCCTGCGGCCGTGGCGAATTCCCAGTCGGCGGCGTCGACGCCGAGGGCCGCCGCGGCGGCGGTCACGATGCCCAGCACGCCGCGGGTCTCGGTGGCGGCGACGGTCAGCAGCACCCGCACCCCGGCGGGCAGCGCGGCGACGCGATCACGGAAGGCCGCGCGCAGTCCGGGTCCCAGCGCGGTCGGTTCGGGCGCGGTGCCCGCGAGATCACCGACGACGTCCGGCAATTCGTGCAGGGCGAGCGGATTGCCACCGGCCACGGCGAGGATCCGGGCCAGCCGCAGCGCGCCCAGCGGACCGTGCCGCTCGGCGAGCAGGCGGCGCGCGTCGGCCTCGGGCAGGCCGGTGACCGGCAATGCGGGCAGGTCCCGCCATAGTGTGTCGGCCGGATCGTCGCGCAGTGCCACCAGCAGCGTGATTTGCACCGCGGTCAGGCGGCGGATCGCGAAGACGAGCGCGTGCGCCGATTCCGGATCCACCAGCCGGGCCTCGTCCACCACCAGTAGCAGCGGGCCCTCGTCGGCCAGCCCCGACAGCAGCCGCACCAGGGCGGCGCCGACCAGGAAGGTGTCGGCCGCACCGGAGTGCAGGCCGAGCACCACGCCCAGGGCCCGGGACTGGGCCGCCGGCAGCGTCGGCAGCCGGTCGGCCACGGGTAGCAGCAGTTCGTGCAGCGCCGCGAAGTTCAGCTCGGCTTCGGCGTGAATGCCCTGACAGCGCAGCACCCGGAAATCGGTGGCGCGTTCGACGGCGGCGCGCAGCAGCGCGGTCTTGCCGATGGCCGGATCACCGTACAGCACGAGCGCCGAACCCCGCCCCGAACGCGCCGCCGCCAGGGCGTGATCCACCTGGATCCGTTCGCGTTCCCGCCCGTAAAGCCTCAGGTCCTCCCACACATCGGGGAAATTTAGCTCAGCTAATAGCGTGCAACCAAGCGGCGATCCAGTAACTGGCACAAAATGTCCCGAATGACGCACATCACAAAATTGACAGGAGCAATTCTATTAACGCGCAGGCGTGTTCACGCGATAGCAATGCCCTCGATTGCGGTCCCCCGCGAAGTTAAAGGGCGCAAATGGGATTCGGCCCAGCGACTCCCCATACCTATTACCCGCCGGTATGCCGTCGAAACACTCGGGCGGCAGCAAATTTCAGCGAACCCGAACTCGGCCGCCTCTCGGACACCCAAATTGGACAGCCCTTCAGGAATCGGCCCCCGGTTCATTTGCCGAAAATGACAGTGCCCCCGGCGATTTCGCCGAGGGCACCGTTTCCGTGCGATCCGGGGACCGGCGCTCGATCAACGGAAGAGCGTCATGTACCAGAGGCCGTCGGCGCCCTGATCGCACCGCCACTGCCAGCCGTCCTCGCCCCGCAGCTGCACGCCGCCCGCCTGGAACGAGCCGCCGTTGCCGTCGGCGGCGCAGGCGTCGACGGTGGCGTAGTTGCCGTCGACAGTCAGCGTCTCCGCGTGCGCGGTCGCGACACCGAGCCCGGCGACACCGAGGGCCATGGCGGCGAGGGCAAAAGTCTTGCGCATGTTCGTGTTCCTTCCTTCGCGGCCACCCCTCGGCGACCGCAACGGAACCCATTTCAGCGGACCGATCATGACGGTTTCATGACCGGCGCGAAACCACAGGTCCGCACGGGAAAACACCGGCCCCGCAGGGAAAAACACAACGCCCCGGGTGTGAACACCCGGGGCGCAGCGTGTTTCGGCGGCCTAGTGGCGGCGCTTGGAGCGCGGGGCGCGGTCGCCCTTGCCCTGGGCGCGCGCCGCCTCGCGGCGCTCGCGGCGGGTGCCGCCCTGACCGTCGCCGTCTTCGAAGCCGTACTCGTCACGGTCGCTGCGGATGGCGGCGTGACCGCCCTCGTCCGGACCCGAGTAGGACAGGCCGCGCGGACCCGACTCGTCGATGCCCTTGGCGCGCAAGGCCGCCGGAACGCCATTGCCGTTGCCGGCCGCGGCCGCGTCCTCCTCGGTGGGGAGCGGACGGTGGCCGACCGGCGACTGCAGGCCGGCGGCCACGTTCACGCCCACCGGCTGCGGCTGCTGCACCTCGACCTGGAGGTTGAACAGGAAGCCGACCGACTCCTCCTTGAGGCCCTCGAGCATGGCCGCGAACATGTCGAAGCCCTCGCGCTGGTACTCGACCAGCGGGTCGCGCTGCGCCATGGCGCGCAGGCCGATGCCCTCCTTGAGGTAGTCCATCTCGTAGAGGTGCTCACGCCACTTGCGGTCCAGGACACTCAGCAGGATCTGGCGCTCCAGGTTCCGCATGCTGCCCTCGCCCGCGAGACCGTCGATCTCCGACTCGCGGTTGTCGTAGGCGGCGTGCGCGTCCTCGAGCACCGCGTCGAGCAGCTCCTCGCGGGTCAGCTCGCCCACCTCGCCGCCGTCGCTCTCACCGGTGAGGTCCTTGTAGTCGATGCCGATGGGGTACAGCGTCTTCAGCGCGCCCCACAGCTTCTCCAGATCCCAGTCCTCGACATAGCCCTCGGCGGTGGCGCCATTGACGTAGGCGGTGATCACGTCGGTGATCATCTCCTGCACCTGGCCCTCCATATCCTCACCGTTGAGGATGCGGGCGCGCTCGGCGTAGATCACCTTGCGCTGCTGGTTCATGACCTCGTCGTACTTGAGAACGTTCTTGCGGATCTCGAAGTTCTGCTGCTCGACCTGGGTCTGCGCCGACTTGATGGCACGCGAGACCATCTTGGCCTCGATCGGCACATCGTCGGGCAGGTTCAGCCGGGTCATGATCGACTCCAGCGCCGCGCCGTTGAAGCGCCGCATCAGCTCGTCGCCCAGCGACAGGTAGAAGCGGGACTCGCCC
This sequence comes from Nocardia niigatensis NBRC 100131, assembly GCF_000308655.1. Classification (GTDB taxonomy): domain Bacteria; phylum Actinomycetota; class Actinomycetes; order Mycobacteriales; family Mycobacteriaceae; genus Nocardia; species Nocardia niigatensis. The sequence goes on from NZ_BAGC01000045.1 coordinate 2,984, forward strand.
GGATCGCCCTGACGGCCGGAACGACCGCGCAGCTGGTTGTCGATGCGCCGCGACTCGTGGCGCTCGGTGCCCAGCACGTAGAGGCCACCCGCGTCGCGGACCGCCTCGGCGTCCTCGTCCACCTGCTCCTTGACCCGCTCCAGGGTCGGGTGCCACTGGGCCTCGTACTCGTCCGGGGTCTCCACCGGGTCCAGGCCCTGCCGGCGCAGCAGGATGTCGGCGATGATGTCCGGGTTGCCGCCCAGCACGATGTCGGTACCACGACCGGCCATGTTGGTGGCGACGGTGACCGCGCCCGGGCGGCCCGCCTCGGCGACGATCTGCGCTTCCTGCTCGTGGAACTTGGCGTTCAGCACGTTGTGCGGGATGCCGCGCTTGGTCAGCAGCTTGGACAGGTACTCCGAGCGCTCGACCGAGGTGGTGCCGACCAGGACCGGCTGGCCCTGCTCGTGCTTCTCCTGGATGTCGTCGGCGACCGCGGCGAACTTGGCCTCTTCGGTCTTGTAGATCAGGTCGGACTGATCCTGGCGGACCATCGGCTTGTTGGTCGGGATCGGCACCACACCCAGGCCGTAGGTCTGGTGCAGCTCGGCCGCCTCGGTCTCGGCGGTACCGGTCATGCCCGACAGCTTGTCGTACAGACGGAAGTAGTTCTGCAGCGTGATGGTGGCCAGCGTCTGGTTCTCCGGCTGGATCTCCACGCCTTCCTTGGCCTCGATGGCCTGGTGCATGCCCTCGTTGTAGCGGCGGCCCACCAGGATTCGGCCGGTGAACTCGTCGACGATGATGACCTCGCCGTTGCGGACGATGTAGTCCTTGTCCTTGGTGTAGAGCTCCTTGGCCTTGATGGCGTTGTTCAGGTAGCTCACCAGCGGCGAGTTGGCCGCCTCGTACAGGTTGTCGATGCCCAGCTGGTCCTCGACGAATTCGACGCCGGCCTCGTGCACACCGATGGTGCGCTTCTTGATGTCGACCTCGTAGTGCAGGTCCTTCTTCAGCAGCGGCGCGATGCGCGCGAACTCCGCGTACCACTTCGAGGAGGCGTCGGCCGGGCCCGAGATGATGAGCGGGGTGCGGGCCTCGTCGATGAGGATGGAGTCGACCTCGTCGACGATGGCGAAGTTGTGCCCGCGCTGGACCAGATCGTCCAGCGAGTGGGTCATGTTGTCGCGCAGGTAGTCGAAGCCGAACTCGTTGTTGGTGCCGTAGGTGATGTCGGCGGCGTACGCCTCGCGACGCTCGGCCGGGCTCATGCCACCCAGGATCACGCCGACCTCGAGGCCGAGGAAGCGGTGCACGCGGCCCATCCACTCGGCGTCGCGCTTGGCCAGATAGTCGTTGACGGTGACGACGTGCACGCCCTCGCCGGAGATGGCGTTGAGATAGGCGGGCAGCACACAGGTCAGGGTCTTGCCCTCACCGGTCTTCATCTCCGCCACATTGCCGATGTGCAGGGCGCCGCCACCCATGATCTGGACCTTGTAGTGCTTCTGGTTCAGCACTCGCCAGGACGCTTCCCGCGCGGTCGCGAACGCCTCCAGCAGCAGCTCGTCGAGGCTCTCGCCCTCGGCATACCGCTGCTGGAACTCCGCGGTCTTGGCCTGCAGCTCGGCGTCGGTGAGGGCCGTGTACTCCTCGTCGAGAGCGATGACCTCATCCGCCAGGCTTGCCAGCCGCTTGACCGTGCGACCTTCACCAATCCGTAGCAACCTTGAAAAACTCAGCGCAGGCACGGGTCTTGTAGTCCTCTGGTCGGTGTTGTCGGTAGCCCCCACCATGGCGGGAAGCCTGCGCGCGGGCGCGCAATCACTAGCCATGGTAATCCGGTGCCCATCGTAGGTGCTGAACTGCGCGGGCGATGGTGTGCGTGCTGAGGGAAAGCTGTGAAACGGCGCGGCCCGCGCCATTGCCCGGGCCCGATTCGGAGCCCCAGCGACCGCTCAGCGAATGGTCTTGCGTCCGAGGCTGTTTCATTACCCCTGACGTAGGATGTAGGGGGTCCGGCGTGCGGAGGCCTGCGCCCGCGCACCCGGAGCAGGGGACACCGCGGACGGTGTGCGATCTCGGGCAGTGCGGCCCATCCATTCCCCCAGGTGATCGGATTGCGATAGCTTGCCTCTCGGGACGGCTTCATGCCGTGGGCATGCCGACGCCTGGCAGGGGGACACTGCGGGCGCAGGCAGGGACTAGGGAGTAGCGGGCAGCGTGATCACCAGACTGACGCCCCAGGACGCGTCGTTCTATCGGCTGGAATCCAGCAGCAACCCCATGCACATCGGATCCCTGGCCATCCTGCGCAATCCCGCGCCGGCCGGAAACTCCGGGACCGGACCGCTGGATTACGACCGCCTGGTGGCCCTGGTCGAGTCGCGGCTGCCGCTGGTCCCGCTGTACCGCCGCAAGGTGCGGGAGATCCCGTTCACGCTGGGCCGTCCGATATGGGTGGACGACAGCCAGTTCGACATCACCTATCACGTCCGTCGCTCGGCGCTGCCCGAGCCGGGCACCGACGAACAGCTGCTGGACCTGGTGGCCCGGCTGGCCTCCCGCCCGCTCGACAACACCCGGCCGCTGTGGGAGATGTACCTGGTCGAGGGCCTGTCCGAGGGCCGCTGCGCGATCTTCACCAAAACCCACTCGGCCCTGGTCGACGGGGACGGCGCGCTCGAGATCGGGCATGTGATCCTGGACACCTCCACCGCGCCCCGCGAGGTCGCCGATCATGCCTGGATCGCTCATCGCGAACCCGCCGACCTCGAACTGCTGTTCGGCGCGATGCTGCACCTGGCCACCCAGCCGCGCGAGGGCCTGGAGGTGGCCCGCCACCACGTGGCCGAAGCGTTCGCCATGGTCGATGCCACCGGCAAGGCGGTGCAGAAACTGGTGTCCATGGTCCGGGCCGCGGCCATCGGCGCGCCCGACAGCCCCCTGAACACCCGCACCTCGCGCAATCGCCGATTCGAGGTGGTGCGCACCGACCTCGAGGACTACCGCAAGATCCGCAAGCGGTTCGACTGCTCCATCAACGATGTGATCCTCGCGGTGGTGACGGGCGCGCTGCGCAACTGGCTGCTCTCGCGCGGGCAGGTGCTGACCGAGGCCGACGCGCTGCGCGCGGTGGTGCCCATGTCGGTGTACGCCGACGGGCCCAACGGCGAGCTCAAACCGGCGGGCGAGGTCACCTCGCTGCTACTGGATCTGCCCGTGGGCGAACAGAATCCGGTGATCCGCATGGAGCACATCAAGCACGCCACCGAGGCGCACTCCCGGCATCAGCGCGGCGTACGCGCCCGGACGCTGGTGCACATGGCCGGATTCGCTCCGGCGAGCCTGCATGCCATGAGCGTGCGCTCGGCGAGTACTTTTGCAGAGCACACGTTCAATCTGGTGATCACCAACGCGCCGGGTCCGCAGCAGCCCATGTACATCGGCGGCGCGCGGATGCTGGAGATGTACCCGGTATCGCCGCTGCTGCGCTTTCAGGCTCTGAGCATCGGGCTCACGTCCTACGACGGACGGGTGTTCTACGGACTCACCGCCGATCGCGACGCCATGGCGGACATCGCGGTGCTGACCGCTTCGGTGCACGAGTCGATGGAGGAGATGCTCGGTGCCTGCGTCCAGTGAGTCGTCCCGGGTCTCGAAGAAGCTACGCGTCTATGTTCCGGCCACCGTGCCGATGCTGCGGGAACTGGTCGCCGACCGCGAGATTCGCGCGCTCAACGACACCGCCTTCGCGGTGACCCCGGCGCTGCGCGAGGCCTACGCCTCCGGCGACGACGAGGAGCTGGCCGAGGTCGCCATGGCCGAGGCCGCGCGCGCCTCGCTGCGCCTGCTCGCCGAGGAACAGGCCGCCGCCGATGTGCGCGGCGACCGCGCGGGCGACGACTCCGAGGCCGCCCCCGCCGGACCGGTCTTCCGCCGCGCGGTCATCGCCGCCGATGTGGACGGCGCCACCCTGCGCCCGGACCTGGACGACGCCGTGGTGCGGCTGTCCGGTCCCATCACCTACGACCGCATCGCCTCCATCCACGTGGATCTGGCCGAGGCCGAGTCCGAGGTATCCAAGGCCGTCGAGGTCATCGACGCCGCCGACATGGGCGACGCCGACGCCGAATTCGTGCTCGGCGACGCCGAGGACCACCAGCTCGCCTGGTACGCCGCCCAGGAACTCCCGTTCCTGCTCGACCTGCTCTGACGGAACTTCAACAGGTAGTTCCGGCTGCGTAACCTACGATGCCGTAACCTTGCTGTGACGGTCGCCCATCACAAGGGCGACAGCGTACGGACGACGCGCTGACCAGCGCGCACGACGACAGGAAGCGTTCCGGGATATGGCATCGAAGAGTGGCGGGTTCTCCGTGCGAGGACTGCGGGACTGGCTGGAAGCCCCCGTGGCCGAAGGCGGCACCGGCGGACGAACCCCCCTCGACGCGCTGCGCGGCGCGGCCGCGCGCATCACCACTCCCCTGCTGCCCGACGACTACCTGCACCTGGTGAACCCGCTGTGGTCGGCGCGCGAACTGCGCGGCCGCATCGTGGATGTGCGCAAGGAGACCGCGGATTCGGCGACCCTGGTGATCAAGCCGGGCTGGGGATTCGACTTCAAATTCGAGCCGGGCCAGTACATCGGCATCGGCGTGCTGGTGGACGGCCGCTGGCACTGGCGCTCGTATTCGCTGACCTGCCCGCCGGATTGGACCGGCGACAGCGCGCACAAGGGCCGACGCCTGATCTCCATCGCCGTCAAGGCGATGCCGGAGGGCTTCCTGTCCAGCCACATCGTCTCCGGCGTCCCGGCCGGGACCATCGTGCGCCTGGCCGCGCCGCGGGGCGGTTTCGTGCTGCCGGATCCGGCGCCGTCGAAGGTGCTGTTCCTGACCGCGGGCTCGGGCATCACCCCGGTGATGGCCATGCTGCGCACCATGGATCGCCGCAACGCCGTCCCGGACGTCATGCACGTCCACTCCGCCCGTACCCCCGACGATGTCATGTTCGGTGACGAGCTGCGCGCAATGCACGACCGGCACCCGGGTTTCACCGCGCACCTGCACCTGACCGGCGAGCAGGGCAAGTTCGCGCTCGCCGATCTGGACGAGGTGGTCCCGGACTGGCGCGAGCGCGAGGTCTGGGCCTGCGGCCCGCTGCCCATGCTGGACGAGATCGAGAAGTACTGGGCCGCCGCGGGTCTGGAGGCCAAGCTGCACGTGGAGCGCTTCGAGATCGAGCGCAACGCCACCGGCGAGGGCGGCACCGTCACCTTCGCCAAGGCCGGCCGCACCGCCGAGGTCGACGGCGCGACCACGCTGTTGCAGGCCGGTGAGGGCGCGGGCGTGCAGATGCCGTTCGGCTGCCGCATGGGCATCTGCCAGACCTGTGTGGTCACGGTGACCGAGGGTCATGTGCGGGATCTCCGCAACGGCAAGGAGCACCGGGCCGGGGACAAGATCCAGACCTGCATCTCGGCCGCGGCGGGCGACTGCACCCTCGAGGTATGACGCGCACACGGTGTGAGACGGCGCCGCCCGAGAACGGCTACCCTCGATAGCAGTCGAGCCTGAACACGGTCCCATCGGGACCGACCACCCGCGCAGCGGTGCGAGGCAGATCAACCACGGAAGGACTGCCGGTGGCCATCACCGACATAAAGGCATTCGCCCATCTCACGGCGGCCGATATCGAGACCCTGGGTCAGGAACTCGACACCGTCCGGCGCGATATCGAGCACTCGCTCGGTGAACGCGATGCCCGCTACATCCGGCGCACCATTGCGGCGCAACGGATTCTGGAGGCCGCTGGCCGCGCCACACTCTTCGCGTCGAAGAAGCGCTGGGCGTGGCTGACCGGCACCGCGCTGCTGTCGGTCGCCAAGATCATCGAGAACATGGAGCTCGGGCACAACATCAGCCACGGGCAATGGGATTGGATGAACGACCCGGAGATCCACTCCACCACGTGGGAGTGGGATATGACGGGCACCTCGGCGCAGTGGAAGGCCGCGCACAACTATTCGCATCACATGTACACCAACATCCTCGACATGGATGACGATCTGGGCTTCGGCATCCTGCGCATGACGCGCGACGAGGAATGGAAGCCGATCAATCTGGCGCAGCCGGTCGCGAACCTGTTTCTGGCCGCGCTGTTCGAGTGGGGCATCGCGTTGCACGATCTGGCGGCCACCAAGGAGCAGATGGGTGTGCCCCAGAGCCGGCTCTTCCCCCCGCGCGACATCATCAACGAACCCAACAAGGCTTTCTGGCAGAAGGCCGGTAAACAGGTCGCCAAGGATTTCGTGATCTATCCGGCGCTCACCGGTCGCGCCTGGAAGTCGACCCTGAAGGCGAACGCCACCGCGAACCTGATCCGCAATCTGTGGGCGTACGCGGTGATCTTCTGCGGCCATTTCCCGGACGGCGCGGAGAAGTTCACCGAGGAGCAGTTCGAGAACGAGACGCAGGCCGAGTGGTACCTGCGGCAGATGCTGGGCAGCGCCAATTTCGACGCGGGCCCGGTGATGGCGTTCATGAGCGGCAATCTCAGCTACCAGATCGAGCACCACCTGTTCCCGGACATTCCGAGCAATCGGTATCCCGAGGTGTCGGTGAAGGTGCAGGAGCTGTGCGACAAGTACGACCTGCCGTACACCACCGGCTCGCTGGGCAAGCAATACCTGTTGGCGTTCCGCACGATTCACAAGCTGGCGCTGCCGGATCAGTGGCTCAAGCGGACCTCCGACGATGCGCCGGAGACCTCCTCGGAGCGCAAGTTCGCGGGAATCTCCCTGCCCTCGATGCCGACCTGGAACGGCAGTGAATGGCTGGCCGGGCACAGTGCGAGCGAGTGGCTGGCCGAGCATCAGCCGAACTGGGGCCTGGACCCGGAGACCGGCGAGCGGCGCGGGCTGCGGTCGGCCATGCAGGAGGCCAAGGTGGCGCTCAAGCAGAAGGCCGCGCACGAGAAGCAGGTGTTGCGCGAGGCCAAGGCGGCATTGCAGGAAAAGGCCCGGGCCGAAAAGGCATTGCTGACCGACAAAGCACAGCGTGGAGGCTGGTTCTCGCGTAAACTCCGACGCACTCGCTAGCAGAGTCGAGTCGCGAATACAATGCGGTATTCGACACGTTAGAGATTCGATCTTCGCCAACCTACGGGACCGTAACCTACGGTAGTGTAACCACCATGGCGATCTCGGATGTCAAGGAATACGCGCACCTCACCCCGGAGGACGTCGAAGCGATCGGGGCGGAGCTGGACGCCATCCGCCGTGAGGTCGAATCGTCCCTGGGCGAGAAGGATGCCCGTTACATCCGCAATGTGATCCGTCTCCAGCGCGGCCTCGAAATCAGTGGCCGCGCAGTGCTTTTCGCGAGTCTCTTCCCGCCTGCGTGGCTGGCCGGCGTGGCCCTGCTGGGTACCGCCAAGATCATCGAGAACATGGAGATCGGCCACAATGTGATGCACGGGCAGTGGGACTGGATGAACGACCCGGAAATCCACTCCACCAAATGGGAATGGGACAACGCGGGTCCTTCCGAACACTGGAAGATCACCCACAACTTCCTGCACCACAAGTACACCAACGTGCTGGGCATGGATGACGACATCGGCTACGGCCTGCTGCGTGTCACCCGTGATCAGCGCTGGTCACCGTTCTATCTCGGTCAGCCGGTGTACAACCTGCTGCTGCAGATGTTCTTCGAATACGGTGTCGCCATTCAGCATTTGGAACTGGGCAAGGTCGCCAAGAAGAAGTGGGCCCCGGGTTCGCCCGAGCGCATTCAGTTCGAGCAGGACCGCAAGACGGTGCTCGCGAAGATCGGCAAGCAGGCCGCCAAGGACTATCTGATCTTCCCGCTGCTCACCGGCCCCGCCTTCCTGGGCACGCTGACCGCCAATCTGGCCGCGAACGTGGTCCGCAATGTGTGGACCAACGCGGTCATCTTCTGCGGCCACTTCCCCGACGGCGCCGAGAAGTTCACCAAGTTCGACTGCGACAACGAGACGCAGAGCGAGTGGTATCTGCGCCAGATGCTGGGGTCGGCCAATATCTCCGGCGGCCCGGTCATGCATTTCATGACCGGCAACCTCTCGCACCAGATCGAGCACCACCTGTTCCCGGACATCCCGTCCAACCACCTGCGCGACATCGCGGTGCGGGTGCGGGCGCTGTGCGAGAAGTACGACCTGCCCTACACCACCGGTTCGCTGCCGGTGCAGTACGCCAAGTCGTGGCGCACCATCATGAAGCTGTCGCTGCCCAACAAGTACCTGCGCCGCGGCACCGATGACGCTCCGGAAACCAAGTCGGAGAAGATGTTCGGCGGCGCGGCCACGGTCGACCCGATGACCGGACGCCGCCGCGGTCTGCGCACCGCGCTGCGGGACGGCCGCCGCAAGCTGTCCCGGCGCGAACCGGCCCTGGTCGGCTGAGTCGCCCGCGATCGACGAACGCCCCTGCCGAGTTTCCGGCGGGGGCGTTTTCGCGCGAATGGGCCGCCGACCCCGGCCGTCTCCCGGCCTGGTTCACTGGACGCCGTGTGTTCCGAAGGTCCAGTCAGCGCCACCGAATGTCTGAGCGTCTACGACGCCATCAAACTGCGTCGTGATGTCCGCGCCGAATTCACCGGCGAGGTGGTCGACGACAGTACGCTGCTCCGGATTCTCGAGGCGGCGCATCGGGCGCCCAGCGTCGGCAATTCGATGCCGTGGGATTTCGTGGTGCTGCGGGATCCGGCCACGCTGACCAAGTTCGCCGGCCATGTGGCCGAGAAGCGGCAGCAGTTCCACGATTCGCTGCCGTCGGATCGCGCGGAGACCTTCAATCCGATCAAGATCGAAGGCATCGTGGAGAGCGGTACCGGCATCGTGGTGACCCACAATCAGGCGCGTGGCGGCACCCATGTGCTGGGTCGCGCGACCGTGCCGGAGACCGGCATCTACTCCACCATCCTCGCCATCCAGAACCTGTGGCTGGCGGCCACCGCCGAGGGTGTCGGCGTGGGCTGGGTGAGCTTCTACGACGAGCCCTTCCTTACCGACCTGCTCGCGCTGCCGCCGGGTGTGAAGCCGGTCGCCTGGCTGTGCGTCGGCCCGGTTCACGAGTTCCAGCAGGTGCCCGACCTCGAGCGCTTCGGCTGGCGTAACCGCCGCCCGCTCGAATCCGCCGTCCACTGGGAACAATTCACGCCACGCACGGACGATTAGCCACGGACTGGCAGTCCCTGGAACAAGCCGGTCTGGTTGTGGTCCGGTAACCGGACCACAGTCGAGTTCATGACGACTTCGACCGGTATCGCCCTCACCCCTGGCCTTTGGACCCTGGACGCCGCGACCTCCACCGTCGGCTTCTCGCTGCGCAACTTCGGACTGCTGCGCGTGCGCGGTGAATTCCAGCGCTTCGACACCGAATTCGTGGTGGACCAGACCGGGGCGGCGGCCGTCGCGGCCACCGTCCACCTGGATTCCTTCCACACCGGCAATGCCAAGCGCGACGACCACGTACGCCACGCCGATTTCCTGGACGTGGAACGACGCCCGACCATGACCTTCCGGACGCCCCGGCCGATCCGGATCGGCGAATCCTTCGACGTGCCCGGCGAAGTCACCTTCGGCGACCTGACCCGGCCGCTGCCGCTGACCGTGTCGTGGAACGGACCGCGGCCGCACCCCGTGACCGGACGCCCGGCGATCGGCTTCAAGGCCACCGGCACCCTCGACCGCGGCGACTTCGGCGTCGGCCCCTCCTTCGGCGGCATGATCGGCCGCATCCTCACCGTCGATCTCGGTATCCAATTGCACGAACCGGCCTGATCGACCGGGCTGCCGGAGACGCGAAACCCCGATCCGCACAGGCGGATCGGGGTTTCGCGGTCGGAGGTCAGTGCTGGGAGCGGTTACGTAGCGATGCCCGCGCCGACGGCGACCGGAATGGCCGCACCGGCGGTGAAATCGAGCACACCGCCGAGCACGAGCTATTCGAGAAGACCGCGTGACCCCGGCAACCGAAACAGGCTTCGAAACAGCATTTATCCACGTCGTAGTGATGTGAATGTACGAAAATGCTCCGCCGGTCACAGGTGACCGGCACAGCACACCGGCTTCAGCTACCCCGTCGCGACCGCAGCGATCCGGCGTTCGCGCCGCAGATTCGACAACCCCAGCCCCGACCCGGTCAACAGTACGAGGGTGTCCAGCGGCAGGCGCAGCTCCCAGAACGTCTCCGCGAACCGCTCGGGGTCGGCGGTCGCCGCCAGGCGCAGTCCCGCGAACACGACCCAGGTGAGAGCCGAAGCGGCGAACCAGAATTGGCTACTCGCGACGGGACGCGCCAGCACCACCGTGAGCAGCATCGGGACGTTCACCGCGATCAGCAGCACCGATAACACGATCCCGTATACCGTTGCCGGACCGCTCAATTGGCCGGTGTATCCGCGCTGCGAACTCACCCGCTCGGCCAGCGCGTAGACGATGAGCAGCGCGAGACCGCCGGCGACCGCCACCACCAGCGACGCCCCTTGGAGCCAGTCGTTGTCCCACACCCGCGCGACATGGGCGCACAGCAGACAGACCGCCGCCAGCAGCACCACGTCCGAGACGACGCCGGTGCGCCACTGCGGTTCGACGCCGATCGCGCCGATCGCCAGCAGTGTCAGCACCACGGTGATCAGGCGGGTGCGGGGCGCGACGCACCAGAGGGTGAGCCGGGCCAGTGCCACACCGGCCGTGATCGCGATGGCGATCGCGAAGACGCTCTCCATCCACTCCTCCAGCGGCCGCGCGTCATTCCTCCGGACGTGTCAGTCGCCGGGTCACCTCCGCGGCCAGTTCCGCGCCGCCGGCCGACTGCAGCGCCTCCTGTACCGAGGCGCGTTGTACATCGGCGCGGGTGAGAAACCCGGCCGCGATCAAACCTTCGATCGGACTCACACCATAGGTGCGGCTGAAGGCGATGACCGTTTCCGCGACCGGCGAGTCGCTGCTCAAATGACGGGACACCCGCATCTGGTTGGTGCCCATGCGCGCGGCGATGGCCCGGTCGCTGTCGCCGTTCGACACCGCCTGCTTCCATTCCCGGAATCCCACCACCAAATTGTGGTCCGGACGGGTTTCGGGCGGCAATCCCTCCGTGACGCCCGGTGGGCCGCGCGCCGCAGGTCAGCGCAGCGCCTCGGCCGGGCGGTGCCCGATGACGGCGACGTCGTCGAGGACCACAACCGGATCCCCGGAGTCGTGCTTGCCGGTGATGGTGATGGTCCCGGTGAAGATGTCGCCCTGGGCGATGGTGCGGCCGGCCGGGCCGGCGAGCTCCACCCGGGCGCCGTCGATGGTGTAGTAGTCGGTGGGCCCGCCGCTCACGAAGGCCAGGGTCCACACGGCCGCATCCGAATACACCAGCCCGTACACGGGATGCTGTTCCCCGGCATGCTGTTCGGCGTTGCGCAGCCGCATGTTCAGGTCGTTTTCCGCGACCGGCTGCTGGCCGCCGTCGGATCCGGTCGCCGGAAGTGGCAGCGCCGCAGCGCTTCCCGCACCTCCGATGCCACCTGTACCCGCCGCGACCACGATTGCCGCGGCACCGATCATCGTCCTCGCGACCATGATCTACCTCCGCTCAGCTTTGTTCCTCAGCAATACCCATTCGACACCACATCACCACCAACGTTTTTCGCCGCGACGGCCGGAAACCCCGGTCCGCCGCGGCAAAGCGGGGCCCTACCTGGGCGAAGACACATTCGCGCCGATTCGCGCCGGACGTCGCAGTCGCGAAACCTGTGCTGATACCGCAGTGCGCCGGCTAGACCCGTTCCAGCACCGCCGAGGCGCCGATGCCGCCCGCGGCGCAGATGCCGAGCAGGGCGGTGGATTTGCCGGTGAGGGCGAGTTCGTTGGCCATGGTGGTGACCATGCGGGCACCGGTCGCGCCGAAGGGGTGACCGAGGGAGACCGAGCCGCCGTGCACATTGAGCTTGGCCGGGTCGATCTCGCCGATGGCGGCGTCGCGGTCGAGGCGGGTCTTGGCCCACTCGTGGCTGGCCAGCGCCGAGACCACGGACAGCGTCTGGGCGGCGAAGGCCTCGTGAATGTCCACGAAGTCGATGTCGGCGAGCGACATTCCGGCCTTGTCGAGCGCCCGCGGCATGGAGATGGCCGGACCGATGAGCACCTGGTCGCGCGGATCGACGCTGACGAAGCTCCAGGAGCGGAAGGCGGCCAGCGGCTGGTAGCCGAGGGCGCGGGCCTTCTCCTCGCTCATCAGCAGCACCGCCGACGCGCCGTCGGTGAGCGGGCTGGCATTGCCGGCGGTGACGGTGCCGTTCTCGGCGAAAACCGGTGCCAGCTTGGACAGTTTGGCCAGGCTGGTCTCCGGGCGCACCAACCCGTCCCGCGACACCGCGGTCCCATCGGGCGTGCGGACCGAGAGCACCTCGCGGTCGAAGCGCCCGGAGGCGATGGCGGCGGCGGCCCGGTGATGCGAGGTGGCGGCGAAGTGGTCCTGTGCCCCACGCGAAATGCCGTGGATGCGCGCCATCTTCTCGGCCGACTCGCCCATCACCTCACCGGTGGTGCGCTCGGCGATCTGGGGCCGGCGCGGCATCAGGTCGAAGAACGGCGCCAATTGGGTTGCGGCGGTGAGATAGTCCTTGGGCTTGGGCTTCCCCAGCGCCAGCGGTGCGGCGGCGTGCACCAGCTTCTGCGGCAGCTTGATCTCGGCGTTGCTGGTGGAGTCGCTGCCGCCGGCGACCATGATGTCGTACTCGCCGCGCTCGATGGCGGCCGCCGCCGACACCACCGCCTGCAGCCCGGACGCGCAGGCACGGGTCACGGTGTAGCCCTCGCAGCCCGGGTCCATTTCCAGGTCGAGCGCGATCTCGCGCGCGATGTTCGGCGCTCCGCTGGGCAGAATCACCCCGCCCCACACGATTGCCTGGACGTCCTGCTTGGGCAGCCCGGTCCGTTCCAGCAGCCCGCGCACCGCGGTGTCGGCGAGGTCGATGGAGTCCATCCGAGTGAATTCGGTGAATGCCCGCACGAACGGGGTCCGAGCCCCGGCGACGATGACAGCACGACGAGCGCCCTTGGTAGCCATGGCACAGTTTTAACTGATACATGCCGTAACAGCAAGAGTCCTTCGGCCACACCGCCAGGACAGCAGGCGACCGGGGTCCTTTTCATGACCCCGGTCGAAAGGTTGATGTTCCTCAGCCGCTGATCACGCGAGCCTGATGAGCCCGTAGTCGAAGGCGTGACGGCGGTAGACAACCGACGGTCGGTCGGTCTCCTTGTCCTGGAACAGGAAGAAATCGTGGCCGACCAGCTCCATCTGATAGAGGGCGTCGTCGACTGTCATGGGGATCGCAGGGTGCTGTTTGGTCCGCACCACATGGCCGGGACCGGCGGCTTCGCCGGCCAGCTCATCGGCACTGTGATCGTGTGCGATGGATCCGTTCGCGGAGAACAGGGATTCGTCGATGAGACCCGCCGTCGCCTCCGACACCGAGATCGGCGTTTTGTCACCGTGATGGACGCGACGGCGGTCCTTGAGACGGCGCAGTCTGCTCTCCAGCTTTTCCACCGCGAGCTCGAGGGCCGGATAGAAGCTGTCGGCGCAGGCTTCGGCCCGGACGACCGGCCCCTTGCCGCGGGCGGTGATCTCTATCCGCTGGCAGTTCTTGCGTTGACGACGGTTGCGTTCGTGGGTGAGCTCCACATCGAAGAGATAGATGGTGGGGTCGAAGCGCTCGAGACGAGAGAGCTTGTCCGCCACATGAATTCGGAAATGATCGGGCACTCCGCCCTCGCCCAGCGTCCTGCCCTTGACCACGACATCCGCGTTGGTGGCCCGAGTGGATGAATCGTCTGGACTGACCTTGTCATCGAGCAGCACCGTAGTGTCTGCGTTCTTCGCTGAGAGTCGTGAAGTAGTCGTCACGCGTACCTCCCGGATCTGGCCGCACAAGCCGCTCGTGCGGCGGGATTGAAACGTGTGCCGATCGATGAACTCGCTCGGCACATAAGTCCGAGGCGCCACCTCCAAACTTGCGGTTCGGGTGTCTGATCGCCAACCTAGTGCGCCAGCGACTTGTCCGCCAGTGTTCACGCAAATTTCGGAGAATCAAGCCGCGCAAGTAACCAGCACGGCACGAACAGTCACACTCGCATCAGCCAGCGCACGCACCGATTCCCGTACCGTGACGCCGGTGGTCAACACGTCATCGATCACCACTACCTCGGCATTTGCCGGAAACAGGGCGCCCGGTGGGCGGGTGGTGGCTACGATGATCCGCCCGTGCAGATTGTGCTGACGATCGCGGTGCCCGAGGCCCACCGAGTCGCGCACACCTGGCCGCATGCGCAACATACGTACCAGTCGGCAACCAGGTAGCCAACTCGCCGCGATGTGCGCGGCACGCACCACCGGATCGCCGCCGCGCCGCCGGGCGGCGGCCCCGCGACTGGGCGCCGGCACCAGCACCAGCGGCCGGGCGGTATCCCGCAAATGATCCAGCCCCCTGGCCAATCCGGCTCCGAGCGGCCGTGCCAGGTCCCGGCGGCACTGCTCCTTGGCCGCCAGCACGGCCCGCCGCGGCGCGCCCGCGTAGCCGGCCAGCGCCCAGCACGGCACCCCCGGATCAGCGCGGGGGCGGATCCGGATGGGCGGTCCAGACAGGGCGGCGGCGCAGTCCGCGCACCAGCCGGTCCCGGCCCGCCCGCATCCGCCGCACGCGCGCGGTAGGATCAGATCCAGCAGTTCCCCCATGCCCCTCAGTGTGCGCCTAGCCGGGCAGCACCGGAACCGCGTTGGCCCCCAGACCCGGAACTTCGCGCCAGTAGTCCTCGCGCCCTTCGGGATTGCGGGTCAGCTCCAGCACCGCGCGGGAGTCGGCCACGTACTCCTGATCCGGCGACGCGCTCAGCACGCGCACCGGCGGGGTGAGGTTCTGGGAGCTCTGAGCCCGGAACTCGGAGCCGTCCACCAGCACTCCGGCCACCGGGTCCACATTGCCGTCGCGACCCACCACGACCTTCTCGTCGGTGAGCCAGTCGATGGACACCGCGGGCGTGCTCAGCCCGATGGCCAGAGGCAGCGGCGAGGACAGCGAGAACTTCCCGTTCGGCTGCGGCACCACCACCGCCACATAGACCTTGCCGTTGGCGATGAGGGCCGCCCGCGCCCCGGACGGCGAGATGCGCAGCTCGGTGATGGGGGTGCGCGGCGAGCTCGAATTGGCCGCCGCCGCAGTCAGTTCCGAGATGTCGACGTCCTGCACCGAGACATTGCCGGTGGTGCGGTCGTGCACGGCCCGGATCACCCGGTCACCGTCCACCACCGACCAGGCCGAGCTGCTGTCGGCGGGCCAGGTGGGCCGGGTGAAGGTGCCGCCGGTGGCGACCGGGAAGCCCTGGCCGTCATAGGTGCCGATGATCAGGGTGCGCTCGGGCTCCGGGTCCGGGCGGCCGGACTTGGCGACGGCGGCCACCAGCTGCCCGTCCGGCGACAATCCCACCGTCTGCAGGGTGTGGGTGGCGCCGAAGAAGCCGGGGGCGGCGGTGATTCCGTTGTCGGTGACCGCCACCAGCGACCCGTCGCGCACGGCGTGCAGGCCGGCGTGGTTGCGGGCGATGGTGTCGGGGCTGCGGGCGTCCACGTCGGACCGCTGCCAGCCGTTGACGTACCTGTCCTCCAGCGGTCTGCCGTCGGCGTTGAGCAGGTAGGGGCCGAGCACGTCGGCGCCGGAGAGGGTCAGCACGATCTGGGCGGCCATCAGGTCGCGGGTGGGCGGGTCGAGGGCGGTGGCGCCGGAGAAGTCGACGCTCAGCCCGCCGCCGCCGACACCGGCATTGCCGGGATCGCCGTTCGCCTTGGTGATCGGCCCGCGCAGCGTCACCGGCGCGCCCATCGGGTTGCGCACGGCCGGCGCGAGCGCGGACTGGGGTCCCCCGGAGAGCATGCCGAGCAGCCGCTGCGCCAGCTGGTCCTTGGGGGCGGAGATCCAGCGCAGGTCGGGCACCATGGCCGCCCCGGCCTGGTTGGGGAAGAACAGCGAATACCGGTGGTAGGACTTGGCGAAGGCGGCCTGTTCGACGATCACGCCGGGCGGCAGCTCCTTGATCCGCCACTCGCCGTCGACCTTCTCCATGTCGACCCTGGTCTCCAGGGTGCCGTCACCGGCCCGGTAGGAGCCGTCCGCGGCCAGCTCACCGAGCTTGCGCGCCCGGATCACGTAGGTGGCGGAGTCGCCGCTGCGGGACTCCCGCAGCGTATTGGGCTGCGAGTCCACGATGCTGGTGGTCGCCCCGTCGTCCCACTGCGCATTGGCCGCGGGCGTGAGGAACTGCCGGGCCGCCTGGTGCCGGTTGGCCGGGTCGGCCGTGGCGGCCATGAAGTCCAGCAGCAGCTGCTCGGGTTCCCGCCCTGCGATCGGCGGCATCGGCGAGGCGCTGGTGGGCTGGTGGTCCAGGCTGCCCAGCGCCTGCGGAGCCGAGGAGTCCGGCAGGCTCGCGCACGCGCTGACGCTGAGCAGGCAGCCGAGCACCACCAGGGCCCGGCGCAGGCCCGCGGACGGCCTCCTCATGATTGGCCGTCCCCCGGGGTGGCCGATACCGAGCCGCCGGAAGTGTCACGGCCGGAAGCGGTTCCGCCGGAAGCGGCGGAATCGTCGTCGGCGGCATGGTCTTCCCCGACCTCCGCACCGGCGGTGCCGTCTCCGGAGGGGAATTCCGGGGCGATGGCCTCGAATCCCGGTTCGCCGTGCCCGTTTTCCGCGATCGGCTCCGCGGATCCGAGTTCGGCCGGGGTGCCCTCCGCGGCCGTGGGGCCCGGTTCCAGTGCGGGGGGCGCGGATTCGAGCACGGACGCGACGGAGGCGATGGCCGCCGGCGCGGCGTCCGAGCCGGCGATGTCGAGGGCCAGCTGTTCGGGCGAGACCGCGCCGCGAATCTTGGGCGGCTCCAACGACAGTGGGCTGGGTCCCAGTTTGCGGCCGCGGACCAGCGGCAGGGTGAGCCGGAAGCTGGCGCCCACGCCGATCTCGCCCCACGCCTCGAGCTTGCCCTCGTGCAGGTTGGCGTCCTCGACGCTGATGGACAGGCCGAGGCCGGTGCCGCCGGAGCGGCGCATGCGGGAGGGGTCCGAGCGCCAGAAGCGGTTGAACACCAGCTTCTCCTCGCCGGGCCGCAGGCCCACGCCTTGATCGCGCACCACGATGGCGACGGCGTTGGCGTCCACGTCGCCGCGCATGCGCATGAGGACCGGCTTACCCTCGCTGTGGTCGATGGCATTGGCGAGCAGATTGCGCAGCACGCGTTCGACGCGGCGCGGATCCACCTCGGCCACCAGGGGTTCCTCGGGCATGTCCACCACGAGTTCGACGCCGGATTCCTTGGCCAGGTGCCGCACCGTGGAGACCGCGGCCCGCGCGCACATGCGCACGTCGAGCGATTCCACCTGCAGCTCGGCCACACCCGCGTCGTGGCGGCTGATCTCGAGCAGGTCGTTGAGCAGTCCCTCGAAGCGGTCGAGTTCGTTGACGAGCAGTTCGGCCGAACGCGCCAGCGCCGGGTCCAGATCGTCGCTGGATCCGTGGATGAGGTCGGCCGCCATGCGCACCGTGGTCAACGGTGTGCGCAGTTCGTGGCTGACGTCGGAGGTGAAGCGGCGCTGCAGATTTCCGAACTCCTCGAGCTGAGTGATCTGGTTGGACAGACTCTCGGCCATCTCGTTGAACGACATGGCGAGCCTCGCCATGTCGTCCTCACCGCGCACCAGCATGCGCTCCTTGAGCCGTCCGTCGGCGAAACGACTCGCGATCCGCGCCGCGGATCTGATGGGCAGCACCACCTGTCGCGTCACCAGCGCCGTGATGGCGGCCAGCAGTACCAGCAGCACGATGCCGCCGATGTGCATGGTGCCGCGCATGAGCGAGAGACTGCGCTGCTCGTTGGTGAGCGGGAAGATCAGATAGATCTCCAGCGAGTCGATATCGGCCGAGGGGCTGCCGATGATCAGCGCCGAGCCCTTGTACCCATCCGGACTGGAAACCGTGGCGAACTGATAGGAGACCTGCCGCTGCTTGACGAATTGGCGTAGCTCGGCGGGGATCTCCTGGATGGCGCCCGAGGTGACCTCCTGGCCGCTGTCGCCCGTCATTGCGAGCGCGGCCTCGTAACTGCCTGCGGCGCCGCCGGTCTGGGTCCCGCCGGCGCTGCTGAACAGCGCGCGACGGGCGTCGTCCAGACGACTCTGCTGAGTCCCCGAATCGTGCACACCGGTCAGTTGATTCTGAACGGTGTTGCGGGCGCGACCCATTTCCTCCACGGCCGCGTTGATCTTCGCGTCCAGCAACCGGTCGGTAATCTGACTCGTGAGCACGACGCCCAGAATCGTGATGACGATCAGCGACAGGGTGAGTGTGGACACGACGACGCGCAACTGCAGCGAACGCCGCCATACGTGGCCCAGTTGCTCGCCCAGATTGCGGAACCAGGCCACCGCTACCGCCAGCCACCGCTGAACGCGGTTTCTGGAGCCAGCGATCACGGCGGTCCGGCCTTGTAGCCCACACCTCGGACGGTCAGCACGATCTCGGGGTTCTCCGGATCCTTCTCCACCTTGGCGCGCAACCGCTGGACGTGCACATTGACCAGGCGGGTGTCGGCGGCGTGCCGATAGCCCCAGACCTGTTCCAGCAGCACCTCACGGGTGAACACCTGGCGCGGCTTGCGGGCCAGCGCCACCAGCAGATCGAACTCCAGTGGAGTCAGCGAGATCTGCGCTCCGCCGCGAGTCACCTTGTGCGCGGGCACATCGATGACGATGTCGGCGATGGACAGCAGCTCCTGCGGCTCCTCCTCGGTGCGGCGCAGGCGGGCGCGCACCCGGGCCACGAGCTCTTTCGGCTTGAACGGCTTGACGATGTAGTCGTCCGCACCGCTTTCCAAACCCAGGACGACGTCGACCGTATCGGTCTTCGCCGTCAGCATCACGATGGGCACTCCCGAATCGGCTCGCAGCACCCGGCACACGTCGATGCCGTTCATGCCGGGCAGCATGAGATCCAGCAACACGAGATCCGGACGCAGCTCCCGGACCGCGGTCAGCGCCTGCGTGCCGTCTCCGACGACGTGGGGGTCGAAACCCTCACCCCGCAAGACGATCGTGAGCATCTCCGCGAGAGCCATATCGTCGTCGACGACCAGAATCTTCGGCTTCATAACCTCTAGTTTGTCACCTCTCCGGCTCTGATTCGGCCGCCACGCCAACACTCGTGACCTGTCGGCGCACATCCAACCCTATCCAGCAACAATTTCCGCGAGGCGCGCGGCCAGTGTTGCGGGATCGTCACCGGTCCGATGCACCCACCACGGTCCGTGCCAGTTCATTTCGGCCAGCTCACGGTAGACAGTACCGGTGCGACGCTGCAGACCCCCGTCTTTCTCGTAGGCGTCCAGAGCGCGTTCGGCATCGGCCTCGCCGCGCAGCCGGGCACGCTCCTCGGCGACGTCGACCGGAACGTCCAGGAGGATCTGGACGTCCGGGGCCGGCAGCCCGAAGCGCTCGAACTCCAATTCCTCGATCCAGGCCACGATTTCGCCGTGCGCGTCCTGGTCCATGCGGGCCGCGGAATAGGCGGCGTTGGAGGCGACATAGCGGTCCAGTAGCACGATGTCGTTGTCCGCCAGCAGTTTCGAGAGCTCGTCGCGCGCATCGGCGCGGTCGAGCGCGAACAGCAGCGCCATGGCGTTCACGGACCGAGCGGTATCTCCATGGCCGCCGCGCAGCGCCTCGGCGGCGAGGTCGGCGTGTACCGAGACGCCGTAGCGTGGGAAGGCGAGGGTGGCGACGCGCAGCCCGCGGGCGCGCAGGGCGGCGACGACGGCCTCGGTGAGCGTGCGTTTGCCCGCGCCGTCGAGTCCTTCCACCGGAACCAGTGCACCCATGCCGCGAGAGTACCGAATCGACCGCGGTCCGCCCCGGCGGGATCCCGTTTGCTCGAAAGGCCCAGATATTTGTAGCCATTCGATTGCTATAGTCCCGCCATGACTGCCGTACATGTGGGGTCAATGCAGTTCAAGAGAGCTTTTACGATCCTCGTGATTGCGGTTGCCGTCATCGCACCCACGGCCTGCGGCAGCACCTCCAGCGACCAGAATTCCCCGGTCTCCGTGGCCGATCCGCACCGCCCCTTCGATCTGCAGGCCCACCGCGGCGGCCGCGGTATGACCATCGAGGAGTCGCTGCCCGGTTTCGCCAAGGCCATCGAACTGGGCGTCACCACCCTGGAGCTCGATATCGTGCTCACCGCGGACAAGACGCCGGTGATCTGGCACGACCCGGTCGTCCAGGCCGAGAAGTGCACCGATACCGCACCGGCCTTCCCCGGCGATCCCCGGTTCCCCTATGTCGGCAAGCTGGTTCACGACCTGCGCTACGACCAGATCCGCACCCTCGACTGCGGCAAGAAGCTTGCGGGATTCCAGGCGGCGCAGGAACTTCCGGGCAACCGGATCGCCACCCTGCCGGAACTGTTCGACGTGGTGAAGAGCCATCCGGGCGCGTTCGACGCGGTGCGCTACAACATCGAGACGAAGATCGAGGCCGCGCACCCCGACCAGTCCGCCACCCCCAGGGAGTTCGTCGACGTCATCCTCGGCGCCGTCGAACGGGCCGGGGCTCTCGGCAAGATCGAGATCCAGAGCTTCGACTGGAGCAGCCTGCCACTGGTGCAGGCCCAGAACTCCGCCATCCCCACGGTCGCGCTCTACGACGAGACCACCTTCGCGCCGAACAGTCCGTGGCTGGGCCCGATTCGCTACGAGGAACATGCCGGGAACCCACTCGACGCGATCAAGGCGCTGGGCGCGAACATCGCCTCGCCCGCGTACGTGGATCCGTGGAACGCCGACGCGAAGGTCGGCGACAAGTACTTCAAGCTCACCACCACCGCCGAATACGTCCGGGCGGCGCACGGTATGGGCATCAAGGTGATCCCGTGGACCGTCAACGACAAGGCCACCATCGGCCTGGTGCTCGACCAGGGCGTGGACGGCATCATCACCGACTATCCGAACCGCGCCCGCGACGTCCTGCAGGAGCGGGGCTACCCGCTGCCGAGGTCCTTCCGCAAGTAACCTGCGCAAATCCGAAACACTCGCCATTCAATTCTTGTAGGGTCCCCGTCAACACTCCCCCTGCAAGGAGCGCAACCTGATGAAGTCCCGTCTCGCACACCACGGTCCGCGAGCCGCCATGGCCGCCGTCGCGATCACCGCCGCCGCTCTTTCCACGGCCGCCACCGCGGCCGCCGCCCCGGTGTCCCTCGATCCCGCACCCCCGGCGGTCACCGACCCCGCCACCTCGGTCGCCGACTCCGGCTCGGCCTCCTCGCTCTCGTCCAGCCCGGGCTCGAGCAATGTGGGCGGCACCGGCTCCAGCGCCAGCGAACTGTTCAACGCCGCCCTCTGCACCATCCAGGGCGGTCAGTGGCTCCCCCTGATCGACATCTGCCTCAAGTAGCAGGCGCACGCCCCCTGTGCCGCCGCCCCAATGGGTCGGCGGCACAGTCGTTTCCGGCCCCCGAACGCCGCCCGACAACGAGATTCGGCCGGTCACCCGAGGGTGACCGGCCGAATCTTCAGGCACTACAGGCGGTTTCCGCTCAGTAGCGGTAGTGCTCGGGCTTGTAGGGGCCCTCGACGTCCACGCCGATGTACTCGGCCTGGTCCTTGGTGAGCTTGGTGAGGGTGCCGCCCAGCGCCTCGACGTGGATGCGGGCGACCTTCTCGTCCAGGTGCTTGGGGAGGCGGTAGACCTCGTTGTCGTACTCGTCGGGCTTGGTCCACAGCTCGATCTGCGCGATCACCTGGTTGGAGAACGAGTTCGACATGACGAACGACGGGTGGCCGGTGGCATTGCCCAGGTTCAGCAGGCGGCCCTCGGACAGCACGATGATCGACTTGCCGGACTCCTTGAACGTCCACAGGTCGACCTGCGGCTTGATGTTCAGCCGGTCGGCGCCCGAACGCTCCAGGGCGGCCATGTCGATCTCGTTGTCGAAGTGGCCGATGTTGCCCAGGATGGCCTGGTCCTTCATCGCCTTCATGTGGTCGAGCAGGATGATGTCCTTGTTGCCCGTGGAGGTGACGACGATGTCGGCGTCGCCGATCGCCTGCTCCACGGTGACGACGTCGAAGCCGTCCATCAGCGCCTGCAGCGCGTTGATCGGGTCGATCTCGGTGACCTGGACGCGCGCGCCCTGGCCCTTCATCGACTCCGCGCAGCCCTTGCCGACATCGCCGTAACCGCAGATCAGCACCTTCTTGCCACCGATGAGTACGTCGGTGCCGCGGTTGATGCCGTCGATCAGGGAGTGGCGGGTGCCGTACTTGTTGTCGAACTTAGACTTGGTGACCGAGTCGTTGACGTTGATCGCCGGGAAGACGAGCTCACCCGCGGCGGCGAACTGGTACAGCCGCAGCACGCCGGTGGTGGTCTCCTCGGTGACGCCCTGCACGCTCTCGGCGATCTTGCTCCACTTGCCCTTGTCGGCTTCCAGGCTCGCGCGCAGCAGGTTCAGGAACACCGTGTACTCGGCGGAGTGGGTCTCGTCCTCGGGCGGGACCACGCCGGCCTTCTCGAACTGCGCGCCGCGCAGCACGAGCATGGTGGCGTCGCCGCCGTCGTCGAGGATCATGTTGGCCGGCTCGCCCGGCCAGGTCAGCATCTGATCCGCGGCCCACCAGTACTCCTCCAGCGTCTCGCCCTTCCAGGCGAAGACAGGGGTGCCCTTGGGCTCGTCGATGGTGCCGTGCGGGCCGACCACGACCGCGGCGGCCGCGTGGTCCTGGGTGGAGAAGATGTTGCAGGAGGCCCACCGGACCTCGGCGCCGAGCGCGACCAGGGTCTCGATCAGCACGGCGGTCTGCACCGTCATGTGCAGCGAGCCGGAGATGCGGGCGCCCTTGAGCGGCTGCACGTCGTGGTATTCCCGACGCAGCGCCATCAGGCCCGGCATCTCGTGCTCGGCCAGGCGGATCTCCTTGCGGCCGAAGTCGGCCAGTGACAGGTCCGCCACCTTGTAGTCGATCCCATTGCGGACGTCAGGCGTCATCTTGCTGGACACTGCGGTCGTCATCTGCCTCTCCTGGTCGGCTGCTTCACCCAAACCCTACGCGGCGGCCGGGTAGTCGTACTCGGCGAGGATGCGCTCGCGCTTGCGGGGTTGGATATTGGCCCGGCTCAGATCGCCCCCGTAGTGAGCGAGCAGGCGCGGATCCATCACGGCGCGCCACAGCGGCGGGAACAGGGCCAGCAGAATCATGGTGGCGTAGCCCGCGGGAAGCTGCGGAGCCTCCTCGGAGGTGCGCAGCGTCTGGTACCGGCGTCCCGGATTGGCGTGGTGGTCGCTGTGCCGCTGCAGGTGGAACAGGAAGATATTGGTGACCAGCCGGTCACTGTTCCAGCTGTCGCGCGGCGAGCAGCGGGCCCAGTTGCCGTTGGGCCGCTTGCGCCGCAGCAGGCCGTAATGCTCTACGTAGTTGACGGTTTCGAGCAGTGCCGCGCCGATCACGGCCTGCAGCAACAGGTACGGCAGGATGCGCCAGCCGTAGACGGCCATGAGCGCGCCGAACAGCACGACGGTCATAGCCCACGCCTGCAGGATGTGATTGCCGACACTGAACCAGCGGCGGCCTTTTCGCCGCAGGCGCTCGCCTTCCAGCTGGATTGCCGAGCGGAAACCGCCGATCACACTGCGCGGCAGGAACTCCCACAGCGTCTCGCCCATGCGCGCGCTGGCCGGATCATCCGGCGTCGCGACCCGCGCGTGGTGCCCCTTGTTGTGCTCGACGAAGAAGTGCCCGTAAGCCGACTGGGCCAGCGCCATTTTCGACAGCCAGCGTTCCAGGCGCTCGACCCGGTGGCCGAGTTCGTGGGCGGCGTTGATGCCGATGCCGCTGACGAAACCGAGGGTGGTGGCCAGCCCGAGTTTGTCGATCACCGACAGCGCGTCACCGGCCCACATGTAGGCGGCGATGATCAGACCGACCACCTGGATCGGCAGGAACATATAGGTGCACCACCGGTAGTACCGGTCGTTCGAGAGTAATTCGTAGTCCTCGTCGCGCGGATTGGTGCCGTCTTCCCCGACAACCCAGTCCAGCACCGGAATCACGATCAGAATGATGATCGGCCCGATCCACCAGAACACCTCGAGCTTGGTATGCAGCACCAGCTGTGAGGGCAATAACGCGCACCCCGGCGCGATCAAACCGAGCACCCACAGGTGCCGTTTCGGATCCGGCGAACCCAACCGTTTGCCGACCATTTGCACGTTTGCCCCGCTAATCCATACCTCGAAGAACTTCGCAGCTACATATCTTGGAACCTAGTCCCTGTTACAGCACCTGGTCGGACCGAAAGGTGGGCACCGTTACATCATGAGCAGTCGGTTCTACCGCAACCGACCGTGTGGTTCCCGTCACCGGCCCGCGCGCGCAAATCGGTGGCGACGCCGGGCTCAGCGCAACCACACGTATCGGACCTGCGGGCGCCCGGTCCGACCGTAGTCGGTGCGCCGCTCCACCACGCCGTCTTCGGCCATCCGCTCCAGGTACCGCCACGCCGTCACCCGCGACACCCCCACCGCACGGCCGGCCTCACCCGCGGACAGACCGTCCGGCGCGGCCCGCACCGCGCGCGACACCTCGTCCATCGTCTGCGGCGCAATGCCTTTCGGTGACGTGGGCCGCTGGTCCGGAGTACGCAGCACCCCGAAGGCGCGATCGATGTCCTGCTGCGAGACCGCCGACTCCCCGGCCGGCAGCGCCGCCCGGTACTCCAGGTAGCGGTCCAACTTCTCGCGGAAGGCCGCAAAGGTGAAGGGCTTCAACAGATACAGCACCACGCCGTGCGAGACGGCCGAGCGCACCATGGCCAGATCGCGCGCCGAGGTGACGGCGATGACGTCCGGCCGCGGCCGCAGCCCCGCCAGCGCCGCCGCGACGGCCAGCCCGCTCATATCCGGCAAGCCGATATCCATCAACACCAAATCGACGGGGACGCCGGCAGATTGTGACCTTTTCGCGATCGAGATGGCGTCGCGACCGGTGTGCGCCACCGCGATCACCGTGAAGCCGGGCACCCGTTCGACGTAAGAGCGGTGTGCCGCAGCGATTTTCGGCTCGTCCTCGACGATCAGCACGCGGATCGCCGATGGGGGGGTGGCGTTCATCGCGAAAACCTCACGATCACCGCTGATTCCGGTTCCCGCCGCGCCCGCAACTCGCCGGCATGCCTGGCGACCAACCGGCGTACCAGGGCCAGCCCCAGCCCGTGATGGTCGGTCTTGGTGGAATACCCGCGTTCGGTGGCGCGCGTGAACAGCTCCTCCGACATGCCGGGGCCGCTGTCGGCCACCCGGACGTACAGCTCCGGCCCATCGCGGCGCACTGTCACCTCCACCCACGCGTCCTCGTCGTGCCCGACCTCGTCGAGGGCGTTGTCTATGAGATTGCCCAGCAGCGTGACCATCTCGTGCGGGGTCAGCGGGTCGGTGGTGTCGAGCTGCGTGTCACCGGTGACGGTCAGCTCCACCCCGTTCTCCGCCGCCTGCTCCACCTTGCCCAGCAGCAGCGCCACCACCGCGGGTTCGGCCACCGCGCCGGCGAGCCGGTCGATGAGGGCCTGCGACAGTTCGAGTTCCGCGGTCGCGAAGTTCACCGCCTCGCGCGGGCGGCCCAGCTCCACCATGGTGACCACGGTGTGCAGCCGGTTGGCGGCCTCGTGCGCCTGAGCGCGCAGCGATTCGGCGAAGCCGCGCACCGAGTCCAATTCGCCCAGCACGTCCCGCAATTCGGTGTGGTCACGCAGCGTCATCACGGTGCCGATGCGGCGTCCGGCGTGCTCCACCACGTCCTGGTTGACCACCAGCACCCGATCGGCGGTCACGTGCATCTCGTCGCGCACCACGCCGGTCCCCGTGCGCTGCAACGACACCGGCAGTTCGGCGCGCGTGATCGGCCCGTCGGGCAGATCGAGCAGCAGCCGTGCCTGATCGTTGACCACCTCGGCGCGCTCGCCGGACCGGTCGAACACCAGCAGCCCCTCGTGGATCGAGTGCAGCACCGCGTCGTGATGCTCGTACAGGGCGCGCAGTTCGGCCGGGCCGAGCCCGTGCGTCTGCCGTAACAGCCTGCGCCGCAACAACAACGAACTCATCATGGCCAGCGCCAGACCGCCGGCCGCCGCGGCCACGATGAGCGGCAGCTGGGCGCGGACCTGCTCGCCGATATGGGTGCGGGTGACGCCCGCGGACACCAGCGCCACGATGCGGCCGTCGGTATCGCGCACCGGGGTGACCGCGCGGATCGACGGGCCCAGGGTGCCCGTGAAGGTCTCGGTGAAGGTCTCCCCCGCCAGCGCGCGATCGATGGTGCCGCTGAACGGCTTTCCGATCCGGTCGGTCTCGGTGTGGGTGTAGCGCGTCCGGTCGGGGGCCATCACCACGATGAAGTCCATGCCGGTCGCCTTGCGGATCGCCTCGGTCACCGGCTGCAGCGCGGCGGTCGGATCCGGGCTCCGCACCCCGGCCGACGTGGAGGGCGATTGCGCCACCGCGACCGCGGTATCGATGACCTCCGCCCGGGTGGCGTCGTCCTGCACCCGGCGGGTCTGCAGGAAGGCCAGCACCGACGCGGCGGCGATCACCACCGCGAGCACCAGCACCTGCACCACGAACACCTGCCCGGCCAGCGTACGGCGGGCCCGGGTTCTTCGACCTCTCACGATTCCTCCGGGTACTCCATGAACATAATTTACGAAACAGTGACCCGCGTCACTCTCCGGATCATGATTCTCTCCGACCCCCCGCGTGGAGCACACGTCATGCGGGACATGATCCGGAGGCACCAGCGAGATGAGTGACACGACAACACGACAGCGCCGTGACCGTACCCACTGGCTCTATCTGGCGGTCATCGTGGCCGTCGTCGCCGGCGTCCTGGTCGGCTGGCTGGCCCCGGGCGTCGGCAAGAGCGTCGGCGAACTCGGCACGCTCTTCGTGAACCTCATCAAGATGATGATCGCCCCGGTCATCTTCTGCACCATCGTGCTCGGCATCGGCTCGGTACGCGCGGCCGCCAAGGTCGGCAAGGTCGGCGGCCTGGCCATCGGCTACTTCCTGATCATGTCCACGGTGGCACTGGCCATCGGCCTGCTGGTCGGCAATCTGCTGCATCCGGGTTCGGGCCTGAACGTGGCCGCCCACGCGAAGGAGATCACCAAGTACGCCACCGACGCCAAGGCGGCCGGGGGCACCTGGCAGTTCCTCGAGGACATCGTGCCGACCACGCTGTTGTCCTCGCTCACCTCGGGCAAGGTGCTGCAGGCGCTGTTCGTGGCGCTGCTGGTCGGCTTCGGTCTCCAGGCCATGGGCTCGGCGGGCGAACCGATCCTGCGTGGCGTGGCCTCGGTGCAGAAGCTGGTGTTCCGGATTCTCACCATGATCCTGTGGCTGGCCCCGATCGGCGCGTTCGGCGCCATGGCGAATGTGGTGGCGCGGACCGGACTCGACGCGGTCAAGCAGCTGGCGCTGCTGATGGTGGCCTTCTATCTCACCTGCGTGGTGTTCATCTTCGGTGTGCTCGGCCTGCTGCTGCGGCTGGCCGCCGGGACTTCCATCTTCAAGCTGGTGCGCTACCTGGCCCGCGAGTACCTGCTGATCTTCGCCACCTCGTCCTCGGAATCGGCGCTGCCGCGGCTCATCGCCAAGATGGAGCACGTCGGCGTGGACCGCACCACCGTGGGTGTGGTTGTCCCGACCGGGTATTCGTTCAATCTCGACGGCACCGCCATCTACCTGACCATGGCCACGCTGTTCGTGGCCGACGCCATGGGCAAGCCGCTGGCCTGGCACGAGCAGATCGGGCTGCTGCTGTTCATGATCGTGGCCTCCAAGGGCGCGGCGGGTGTCACCGGCGCGGGCCTGGCCACGCTGGCCGGCGGCCTGCAGAGCCATCGCCCGGAACTGCTGGACGGCGTCGGCCTGATCGTCGGCATCGACCGGTTCATGTCGGAAGCCCGTGCGCTGACCAACTTCTCGGGCAATGCGGTCGCCACGTTGCTGATCGGCACCTGGACCCACACCATCGACCCGGACCGCGTGCGCGCGGTGCTGGATCGCGAGATCCCCTTCGACGAGCAGACCATGGTCGACGGCCACGCCGCACCCGTCGCCCCCGAGGACAAGGGCTCGCCGGAGAAAGACCTGGTTCCCGCCTGAACCCAACCCCCAGGCGGAACCCGGACCGTCGGCGCGTTCTCCCCCCGTACGCGCGGACGGAACCCGCACCCTGCCCGCACACCCGGCCCCGCCTCCGGGCCGTGCGGGCAGGGTCTCCCCTTTGTCTATCTAGGCGCTGACGGTGTCGAGGGCCAGGGTGGCGGCGATGGCGTTGGCCAACTCCGCGCCCTTGACCTCGAAATGCCGTGCGAAATAGGCCAGGTGCTCGCCGTGCTCATGGAAGTGGTGCGGGGTAAGCACGGCCGAGAACACCGGCACATCGGTGTCGAGCTGCACCCGCATGAGCGCCTCGACGACGGTCGAGGCCACGAAGTCGTGCCGGTAGATGCCGCCGTCCACCACGAGCGCGCAGCCCGCGACCGCGGCGTAGTCGCCACTGGCGGCCAAACGCTTGGCCTGCAGCGGGATTTCGAACGCGCCGGGCACCTCGATCACGTCGACCTCGGTGTAGCCGTGCTCGAGCAGCCCGGTCCGGCAGGATTCGACGGCCTTGTCGACGATGTCGCTGTGCCAGCGCGCGGCGACGAGGGCGATCCGAGAGGGAGTGGGTGACATGGGGATTCCTCCTGTTCGCGATGTCACCCAGGGCAAGACGCGAACAGGCCCGTCCAGCGGTGCGGACGTGCCGGTGCCGCGTTCTCTTTCATCCGGACTGTGACCGTCGGCTCCGGGGTCACACCGGAATCTGCTCGACCCACACTGCCGAAGAGAGACACTGTGGCGCTCGCGGGCTCGTGCGCTCCGGATCGGTCCGGATGCCATTACCGCCGGTGGGGAATTCCACCCCGCCCTGAGAACGTGTACGTAGCGGACAGTAACACGGGGATTCCGGCAGGCGGAACCCCCGTGACCGGTCAGCGCACCAGCACGTCGGAATCCGCGGGCAGCCCGTCCACGGGCCACCAGCGCAGGTCGGTCGACTCCGAACTGCGCACCGGCACAGCGCCTTCCGGCGCCTTGATCTTGAACAGCAGGTCCAGGTGCCGGGTGGGCGCGCCCAGCGAGCAGGTGATGGGATGCGCCTGCGCGCCGTAGAGGCCGGGCTCGAGCACCAGACCGTCGATGCCGGACTCCTCGGTCGCCTCGCGGAAGGCGGCCGCCGCGACCGAATCGTCGTATTCCTCGCAGTGCCCGCCCAACTGGATCCACCGGCCCACCCGCGGGTGCAGCGTCAGCAGCACCTCGCGCTCGTCGTGGGAGAACACGATGGCCGAGGCGGTGATGTGCCCGGCCGCGTGCTCGCGCAGGCAGCCGCGCGGCGCGGAACCCAGGAAGGCCAGCATGGCCTCCCGGATCGAGCATTCCGGACCGGTCGCCGGGGACCAGGTCTCCAGCAGTTCGGTCGCCGATTTGCGCAATGACTCCGCGCTCACAGTTCGACCAGTCCGAGGCCGGGTTCGCGGGCCTCGCGCGCGGCGAGCTCCTCGAGCGGATATCCGACGGCGATGGCGCCCAGTGGATTCCAGTCCGCCGCCAGGCCCAGCACGTCGCGGGTGATCTCGGGCGCGAAGATGGTCGACCCGATCCAGCAGCTGCCCACGCCGCGCACGGCCAGCGAGACCAGCAGGCCCTGCACGGCCGCGCCGGCCGCGACGGTGAACATGGTCTTCTCGGCCGCGCGACGCCGCTCGTCCGGATAGTCGTGCGCGCCGTCGGGCACGCAGAACGGGATGATCACCTCGGGGGCGTCGAAGAGGATCTGCCCGCGGGCGACCCGCTTCTCGACGCTCTCCGGCGTGCGGCCGTCACCGCTGAGGTCCTCGCGCCACTTGTCGGCCATTGCCTCGAGCAGCTGGTCCCGCAGCCCCCGCTTGCGCAGCCAGACGAACCGCACCGGCCGGGTGTGGTGCGGCGCGGGCGCGGTGAGCCCGGCGGCCACGGCCCGGCGAATGAGCTCCGGCGGCACCGGAGTCTCGGCGAACCGGCGTACCGAACGCCGCAGCGGCACCGCCTGTTTGCGGCCGAGCTCGACCGATTCCTCGGTGCCGAGCCAGAACAGGTCGTCCTCGCCGCGCCGGAGCAGATCGCCGGCGGTGGAGCCGTCGTCGGTGTAGTCGAGCCCGCGCACCACCGCGACCGGGACGCCGCCCAGCTTGCCCTTCACCAGGTCCGCGGCCGCGGCCAGCTCGTCGGCCACCGCGACCAGGGTGACGTGCAGTTCATTGCCCTGCCCGTCGACCGCGCCGTCGTAGTTGTGCAGCACCCGGATGCCGGCGGACCCGATGGCGGCGTCGGTCTGGCCGTTGCGCCAGGCCCGGCCCATGGTGTCGGTGATGACCACGGCCACCTGCACGCCGAGCCGCTCGGCCAGCGCGGTGCGCAGCGCCTTGGCGCTGGCGTCCGGATCGACCGGAAGCAGAACAAGTTCCCCCTGTTCCACATTCGAGCCGTCGACGCCGGAGGCTGCCTGCACGATGCCGAGCCGATTCTCGGTGATGAGGGTGCGGTTCTTGCGGGCGAGCACCCGCACCGACTCCTCGAGCACCAGGCGCCGGCGCGCGGCGTCGCGCTCCTCGGGGTCGGCGGGCACGCTCACGATGCGGCCCTCGGCCTTGGAGACGATCTTGCTGGTCACCACGAGCACGTCG
Organism: Nocardia niigatensis NBRC 100131; assembly: GCF_000308655.1. Classification (GTDB taxonomy): domain Bacteria; phylum Actinomycetota; class Actinomycetes; order Mycobacteriales; family Mycobacteriaceae; genus Nocardia; species Nocardia niigatensis. Next base: position 33,870 of record NZ_BAGC01000045.1, read on the forward strand.
CCGTCCTGAAGCCAGGGCGCCTGTGCCGCGATGGCTTCGGCGACATCGTCGCCCGGACGGAATTCCGGCAGGCCCGGAACGGGCAGGATGCGCAGTTCGCCGCCGGCGGCGTGGTCGCCGAGCACGTCGATGGAATCCGTTGTCACGGTTTGACTCCCGCGATGTCGAGGGCCTCACGAACCATGTCGGCGGTCGCGGACGGGTCGGTCATGAGCAGCGGCACGCTCCGGACTTCGACGCCCGGGATGTCGGCGGTGTCGCCGGTGTGGACGAGCCAGCCGTCGAGGATGCCGGTGCCCGAGCGCGCGCCGTAGTGATTGCCGACGGCTTCGGCGGTGGTCTCCACGCCGATCACCGACAGGCACTCATCGGCCATGCCGCGCAACGGCTTTCCGCCGATCACCGGAGACAGGCCGATCACCTTGGCGTTCGTGGTGCGCAGTGCGCCCCGGATGCCGGGCACCGAGAGAATGGCGCCGACGCTCACGACCGGGTTCGACGGAGCGAGCAGGATCACATCCGCTGAATCTATGATTTCTGTCACACCTGGAGCTGGTTTTGCAGTATCTGCCCCAATAGTCACGAATCCATGGGTCTCTACGTTCGCCTTGTATCGAACCCACCACTCTTGGAAATGGATCGCGCGACGTTCGCCAGGCTTCTCCGGGTCACCGATAACGACATGTGTTTCGCACCGGTCGTCGGTTGCCGGAAGCAGTTTCACACCCGGCTGCCACCGGTTGCAGAGCGCCTCGGTGACCGCCGAGAGCGGATATCCCTGACGCAGCATTTCGGTGCGGATGAGATGCGTGGCGATATCGCGATCCCCCAGCCCGAACCAATCGGGCTGTGCGTTGTATTTCGCCAGCTCCTCCTTGGCGTTCCAGGTCTCGTTCGCGTGCCCCCAGCCCCGTTCGGGGTCGATGCCGCCACCCAGGGTGTACATGCAGGTGTCCAGGTCAGGACAGATGCGCAGCCCGTGCATCCAGACGTCGTCGCCGACATTGACGATGGCCGTGGTGTCGGCTCCGGGCAGCAGTTCGCGCACCCCCATGAGGAACCGCGCGCCGCCGACTCCGCCGACCAGGACGGCGATCCGCAGGCCGGTGCCGGGCGCGGTGTCCGCTTGTTCTCGAGTCACATCCGCACAGCCTATGCGTTCGCGGCGGGAAGCCGCCCCGCAGCTCATTTGCTGCGAATTTGCTATTTGAACTGCGGGAACGCGTCTCAACGGGGTCGAAGATGGTAACGGAATCGCTTCGGCAGCTTGACCATCGCCGCTCCCGGCGTGTCTAATCACAGGCATGTCATTCCGGGTCCGCGTGAGAGTGCAAGGCGCGGACGGGTTTTCGAACAGGTGTTCGCACCGGAGTGGCGCCAAGCTCGGGGATGGCCGCGGGACTACGTCGCGGTGTTGGGCCGTCGGTGGGATCGGCTCCGACGGATTAATCATTCTGCGCTAACACACAGTGAGGAGGCGGAGCGATGGCCGATGAGCTGGCCCCGTCAGGCATTCCGGGCGGTGTATCGCAAACCGATTCCACGACTGGCGCAGCACCTGGTTTCTGCGCCGACGATCGGAACGGATACGAGGGGGGTGAACCGATGACGACTGCGCGGCCGGGGGGCGGACAGTGGGCGCGAGCCGCCTACCAGCCCGAACCACCGCGGCTGAGCCTGATCGTCACCGGTGCCGAAGAAATGTACGACACCTTCTCGCGCGGTGGTCGCATGATGACCGAGGCCGAACAGTGGCAGGAACGGGCCCTGTGCGCCCAGACCGACCCGGAGGCGTTCTTCCCGGAGAAGGGCGGCTCCACCCGCGAGGCCAAGCGCATCTGCATGGGCTGCGAGGTGCGCGACGAGTGCCTCGAATACGCCCTCGCCAACGACGAGCGCTTCGGCATCTGGGGCGGGCTCTCGGAGCGGGAGCGCCGCCGCCTCAAGCGCGGCATCATCTGACAGCGGCGTTCTCCGCCTCCCCGGGCCTCCAGTGGACGGCCCAGGAGCCGCTGGCCGCTGGCAACCCATGCCGGCGGTTCGGGTGCCCACACCGCTGTGGATGTACCCGACGAGTTTCCCCGAGCTCACGAAATCAGTTGTTACGAAACATAGTTCGGGGGGTAGGAAGGCAGGGCTCTGACTACTCGGGGTCGGGATCGATGATGTCGGGTTCCACGCCCAAGTAGGTGGCGATCTGTTGCACGAGCACCTCGCGCAGCAGGTCGACCAGATCGTCCGGGTCTCCCGCGCGTAGCTCCAAGGGCTTGCGGAACAGGACGACCCGGGCCCGGGTGGCCATCCCGTAGCGGTCCACGCCGGCCGGGATCAGGCGTGAGAGCGGCACCGGGCCGTCGGCCACCACCTCTTCCGGCCAGGTGACCGAATCCGGGTGCAGCGGACGGATTTTCGGCACGTCGTCGACCGCGATGTCGAGCTTGGTGAGCTGCTCGTGCCAGCGGCTCTCCAGCGGCGCGAAGGCCTCCAGCACCAGGCGGTCGAACTCCTGGCCGCGCGTGCGCCGGGCGGGCACCGTCGGCGGCAGCATCGGCCCGCGCACACCCCGCCCGCGGCGGATGACCGACCGCGCGGTGGGCGGCCGCCTCTTACGTGAACGGGTCATACCTTGAATCTAACCCTTGCCCCGGGCGGCCGTGCGCAGGCGGCTCGCCCGGCCGGAAGGCCGGTGCGGCGACGCGCCCGCGGCGCGAAAGCGCACTGCTACCCGAGGCCCTTGTGGCACGAGTGAGACGGGCTTCATTGAGCGTGTCTGTGTCCACGAGGGCGTGAGGGGGGTTACCCTGCTTGGCGTGATCCCCATGCGTCGTTGCTGCCGTCCAGGCTGCAAGAACCCGGCCGTCGCGACGCTGACCTATGTGTACTCCGACTCGATGGCAGTCGTGGGTCCGCTGGTCACGGTGGCGGAGCCACACTCCTGGGACCTGTGTGAAACACACGCTTCCCGAATCACCGCGCCGAAGGGATGGGAGTTGGTCCGGCACGAGGGCGGGTTTTCCTCCTCGACACCGGATGACGACGATCTCACCGCGCTCGCCGAGGCCGTCCGAGAGGCCGGATTGCGCCGCCGCACACCGGAACCCGATCCGCGCGGCTACGCCGACTACGCTCCCGCCCCGCAGCGCCCGACTCGTGCGGGTCGCACCGGCAGACGGGGCCATCTACGAGTCCTGCCGGATCCGCCGAACTGACAGCGCACCCTGGGAGCGCTCACCGGACATGGACGGCAGCACTGTCTACGACAACAGCAGCACTGAGTACGACAGCGGGCGGACAGCCATTAGGGTGGGGGCCATGACAGTCGCCCGGTCCGCCGAGTCAGTTCAAGCAGTCATCAAGGCATACGACGTTCGCGGAGTGGTCGGAGAGCAGATCGACGCGGACTTCGTCCGGGACGTCGCCGGTTCCTTCGCCCGGCTGATGCGCGGCGAGGGCGCCCAGCGCCTCGTCATCGGTCACGATATGCGCGACTCCTCACCGGAATTGGCCGCCGCCTTCGCCGACGGCGTGCTCGCCCAGGGTCTCGATGTGGTGCACATCGGCCTGGCCTCCACCGACCAGCTCTACTTCGCCTCCGGCCACCTGGACTGCCCCGGGGCCATGTTCACCGCCAGCCACAATCCCGCCAAGTACAACGGCATCAAGCTGTGCCGTGCCAAGGCGCTGCCGGTCGGTCAGGACACCGGCCTGGCCACCATCACCGATGAGGTCGTCGCCGGCGTTCCCGCCTTCGACGGGCCGCGCGGCACCGAGACCCGCGAGGACCTGCTCTCGGCCTACGCCGACTTCCTGCACAAGCTGGTGGATCTGAGCTCCTCGCGCCCGCTGCGCATCGCGGTGGACGCCGGCAACGGCATGGGCGGCTACACCGTGCCCGCCGTGCTGGGCACGCTGCCGCAGTACACCATCGAACCGCTGTTCTTCGAACTCGACGGCAGCTTCCCCAATCACGAGGCCAATCCGCTGGATCCGAAGAACCTGGTGGATCTGCAGGACCACGTCCGCAAGACCGGCGCCGACCTCGGCCTGGCCTTCGACGGCGACGCCGACCGCTGCTTCGTGGTGGACGAGAAGGGCGACCCGGTCTCCCCGTCGGCCATCACCGGCCTGGTGGCCGAGCGCGAGCTGACCAAGGAGCCGGGCGCGACCGTCATCCACAACCTGATCACCTCCCGCGCGGTGCCGGAGCTGGTGACCGAGCTGGGCGGCACCCCGGTGCGCACCCGGGTCGGTCACTCGTTCATCAAGCAGCAGATGGCGGCCACCGGCGCGATCTTCGGCGGCGAGCACTCGGCGCACTACTACTTCCGCGACTTCTGGGGCGCCGACTCCGGCATGCTCGCGGCCCTGCACGTGCTGGCCGCCCTCGGCGAGAAGGACCGGCCGATGTCGGAACTGGCCTCGGCGTACGCGACGTACGCGGCGTCCGGGGAGATCAACTCGACGGTCGCGGACGCGCAGGAGCGGACCACGGCCGTGCTCGAGGCCTACGGCAAGCGGGCGAAATCGGTCGATCGGCTGGACGGCGTGACCGTGCAGCTGGCCGACGGCGCGTGGTTCAACCTGCGCGCCTCCAACACCGAACCGCTGCTGCGGCTCAATGTCGAAGCGCGATCGCAGGATGAAGTAGACGCACTCGTAACCGAGATCCTGAGCATCGTCCGCGCCTGACTGGAATAGTGGAATCACAGAGCTTGGATTCACCAGCGTCTGGTGACCCGATGAGGGGAGGTGGCAACGCCCGATGATCGCTGGGACACCGGTACTCGACCTCGATGACGTCGCCTCGCTGGAGGCGGCGGACGCCGGAGGCGTCCTGCGCTCCGCCGCGTCGGGGGGAGCCCAGGTAAGGGCAACCGCCGCGGCGCTTTCCGAGGATGCACTGGCCCGACTGACCGATCTGCGGCCGCGCAGTCTGGTCCTGGTGTCGGGCAGCGGGCGCGCCGCACGCGCGGCGTCGCTCCTGATCGCGGCCCTGGGTGATCGCACGAGTATGCCGCTGGTACCGGCGACTTCGATCCCGCCGTGGGTCGGGCCGCTGGACGTGGTGCTGGTGGCGGGCGACGACGCGGGTGATCCGCAGCTTGCCGAATCGATGGACCGTGCACTTCGACGGGGTGCCGAGGTGGTCGTCGCCGCGCCGGACGAGGGACCCATCCGGGCGGCCGCCGCCGGGCGCGCCACCATTCTCGCGCCGCGGGTGCGGGTCCTCGACCAAAACCGTATGCTGCGCTATCTGGCCGCGGGCCTGGCCGTGCTGGCCACCATCGACCCGCACCGCACCACGCCGCTGGTGCCCGAATTGAACGCTCTCGCGGACCTGCTCGACGAAGAGGCGCTGCGCGACGGACCGCAACACGAGACCTTCCACAATCCCGCCAAGACCCTGGCCACCCGCATGCAGCAGCGCAAGCGCCTGGTGCTGGCCGGTGATTCCGGCGCCGCCACCGTGCTCGCCGAGCACGGCGCCGAGGTGCTGCTGGCCACGGCCGGGCACACCGCTACCGCGGTCACGCTCTCGGAAGCAGTTGCGGCGCACGGCCGGCTGGTCGCCGCCGCCGGGATGGCCGCCCCCGGATTCGATCCGCTGTTCCACGACGAGCAGCTGGACGGGCCGGCGCCGGTGGAGCAGGTGCGGGTGTTCGTGGTGAGCGCCGATCCGGACGAGGCGAAGGTGCGCCGGCGACTGGCCGTGTTCGGGTCCGACGCCGGGCTGGTCGACACCGACCTGATCACCGTGGACACCGAGGTGGCCACCGCAGCCACCGTTGCCGCCGAGGCGGAGGGGCGGACCGCGCCCGCTGCCCAGGGTGGTGAGCTGGAAAAGCTTGCGGTACTCGCACTTCGGCTGGAGATGGCGGCCGCCTATCTCCGACTACTCGGTTCCCGCCCGGCCAACGGACCGGGACGCTACGACGGGGGCAATTACTAGTGCACGAACTCGTTGGTGCGCTGCGTTCCTACGCATGGGGTTCGCGCACCGCGCTCGCTCAGCTGTGCGGACGACCCGTCCCCTCCGCGCATCCGGAGGCCGAACTCTGGTTCGGCGCCCACCCCGCCGATCCGGCACGCGTGCAGATCAACGGGCACAGCGAATCCCTGCTGGAGCTGGTCTGCTCCGACCCGCAGCGCGAACTCGGGCCGGTGGCGGGCGAATTCGGCGGACGGCTGCCGTTCCTGCTGAAGATCCTGGCCGCCGAGGAACCGCTCTCGCTGCAGGCGCACCCCAGCATCGAGCAGGCCCGGGCCGGGTTCGCGCGGGAGAACCACAGCGGGGTCGCCATCGACTCCCCCATGCGCAACTACCGCGACGAGAACCACAAGCCCGAACTCGTGGTGGCGCTGGACCGTTTCGAGGCGCTGGCCGGATTCCGCGATCCGCGCCGGACCGTGCGCCTGCTCAACGCCCTCGACGTGCCGGAGCTGAGCCAGTACGCCGAACTGCTTGCCGCCCAGCCCGACTCGGCGGGGCTGCGCACGCTGTTCACCACGTGGATCGCGCTGCCGCAGAGCAGTCTGAGCACGCTGCTGCCGAAGGTGCTCGACGGCTGCGTGCGGTATCTGTCGGAAGCCGGCAGCGGTGGCAAGGATTTCGTGGCCGAGGTGCGCACCGCGCTCGAACTCGCCGAGGCCTATCCCGGCGACGCCGGGGTGCTGGCGGCGCTGCTGCTCAACCGCATCACCCTCGAACCCGGTGAGGGCCTGTTCCTGGATGCCGGGAACCTGCACGCGTACCTGCGCGGGGTGGGCGTGGAGATCATGGCCAACTCCGACAATGTGCTGCGCGGCGGGCTCACGCCCAAGCACGTGGATGTGCCGGAGCTGCTGCGGGTGCTGGACTTCGAGCCGCTGGATCTGCCCGTCATCGAGGCGGAGCGGGTGTCGGACAGCGTATTCCGCTATCACACGCCGGCGCCCGAATTCGGGCTCAGCCGTTTCGAACTGGCCGCGGGCGCCGAGCCGGTGCCGGTGGTGCAGTCGGGGCCGGTGATCGCGCTGGTCACCCACGGGCGGGTGAAGTTGTCCCAGGGCAATCACGAGCTGATCGTGGAACGCGGGCACGCGGCGTGGATCTCGGCCGCGGACGGCGGGATTCGCGCGCAGGCGTTCCCCGCCGCTCCGGGTGACGGTGCCGGAGCCGACGCTGGGGACGGCTCGGCGCAGCTGTTCTGTGCCGCGGTCGGCGAGGAGTGACGTCCGGGCTCTAGTAGGCTCTCCCGGTCAAAGGCGTTTTAGGACAAAACGGACATAGATTCGGGAAGGGGCGGTTCATTGTCTGCGGGCGGCGGTAAGAAGGCCATCCTGGCGGCGCTGAGCGCGAACGCCGGTATCGCGGTGGCCAAATTCGTGGGCGCGGCCATCACCGGGTCGGCGTCCATGCTGGCCGAGGCCGTGCACTCGGTGGCCGACACCTCCAATCAGGGACTGCTGCTGCTCGGCCAGCGCCGCGCGGAACAGGAGGCCGACCAGCTGCACCCGTTCGGCTACGGGCGCAACCGGTACTTCTATTCGTTCGTGGTCGCGCTGGTCATCTTCGCGCTCGGCTCGGTGTACGCGATCTGGGAGGGCATCCACAAGATCCAGCATCCCGAGGAGCTGACCAATCCGATCGTCGCGATCGTCATCCTCGGGCTCGCCATCTGCCTGGAGGGCTTCAGCTTCATCACCGCCATGCGGGAATCCAAGCCGCTCAAGGGCGATTCGAGCTGGTGGCGGTTCATCCGCAACTCGCGCAATCCAGAACTGCCGGTGGTGCTGCTGGAGGACTCGGGCGCGCTCATCGGCCTGATCTTCGCCTTCGTGGCCATCAGCCTGACCATGATCACCGGCGATCCGGTGTGGGACGGTGTGGGCACCCTGGCCATCGGCCTGCTGCTCGGCGCCATCGCCGTCATCCTCATCGTCGAGATGCAGAGCCTGCTCATCGGCGAGGGCGCGACGCCCGAGGAGGACGCCAAGATCCGCACCGCGCTCGTCGACGACCGGCACATCGACCGGGTCATCCACCTGCGCACCCAGTACCTGGGCCCGGAGGAAATGCTGGTGGCGGCAAAGGTTTCCATCGTGCCCGGCCTGGAGATCGTCGAAATCGCCACCGCCATCGACGACGCCGAAGCCCGCGTGCGCGCCGAGGTACCGGCCGCCCGGGTCATCTACCTGGAGCCGGATCTGTATCGCACACAACCGGACTCCCCCGCCTCCCCGCGCCTCTAGCGGACGGCTCGGCTGCCGTCGACAGTGGGGACCCGGGCCGGCGGCTGACAACTCGACCAATGTCGGGGGTACCCAATGCGTTACCCCGACCGACACGAAATCAGTTGTCGCCTATCGGTCGGCGAGGCGGACCACGAACCGCAGCCCCGACCAGGTGTCGTCGATGGCGGCGACCTTGTTGTCGACCAGGCCCTGGGCCAAACCGTAGTCACGGGCGGCGTTCTCACCGAGGTCGGTGGGGACGCCGCTCGCCTTCTTGGGCCAGGCCAGCCACAGTCCGCCGTCGATCGCCAGCCGCTGCCGCCACCCGGCGAACCGGCGCGTCAGGGTGGCGCGGTCCGGGCAGAATCCGAGGATCACGTCGTAGGGACCGGCGCCCGCCCGGCGATGCACCTCGACCCCGCCGGGCAGTTCACCGAGCTCGAAACCCGCTGGCGCATCGGCCAGCAGCACCCGGCTCTCGGCCTTGATGCCGAGCTTGCGCGGCAAGGGTGTGCCCGAATATCCGGCCATGATCGCAAGCGTAGCAATCAGATGCGCCAGTGGTCGGTGAGCAGTTCGAGGGGGTCGGTGGGGACGCCGAACTCGGTGCGCAGGGCGTGGCGGGCGGCGTAGTAGCCGTTCATGCCGTGCACGCCGGGGCCGGGCGGGGTGGCCGAAGAGCACAGATAGACGCCGGATAGCGGGGTCGAGTACGGGTTCCAGCGGGGGGCGGGGCGGAAGACGGTCTGGCGCAAGGTCATCGCGCCCGCGGAGATATCGCCGCCGACGTAGTTGGGGTTGTGGGCGGGCATGGTGGCGGCGGTGCGCACGTGGGTGGCGAGGACGAGATCGCGGAAACCGGGGGCGAATCGCTCGACCTGGGCGGTGACGGCCTCGGTGAGGTCCTCGGCGGAACCGTTGGGGACGTGGGCGTAGGTGTAGAGGGTGTGCTTGCCCTCCGGGGCTCGGGTGGGATCGACGACGCCGGGCTGGATGGCCAGCACGTAGGGGCGGTCGGCGTGCCGGCCTGCGGCGACGGCCTTTTCGGCCGCGACGGCCTCGGCGCGAGTGCCGACCAGGTGCAGGGTGCCGGCGCGATCACAGCCCGCGGCCTGCCACGGGACGGGCCCGTCGAGTGCGAAGTCCACCTTGCAGGCGGCGCCGCCGTAGCGGAACCGGTCGAGCGCGAAGTTGTATCGCGCGGGCAGGGTCGCGATGCGCTGGAGTTCGGCGGGCGCCACATCCAGCAGCACCGCCCGGACCTCGTCGAATTCGTCCAAGGAGTCGACACGGTGGCCGGTGTGGATCCGGCCGCCATGGGTTTTCAGATCGTCGGCGAGCGCGTCCACGATGGCCTGACTGCCGCCGCGCGGAACCGGCCAGCCACCCACATGGGCGAGGGTGCCGAGCAGCATCGCGACGCCCGCGCCCGGCACCCCGCGCGGGGGCCGGATGGCGTGGGCGGCGACGCCGGTCAGCAGGGCGGGGGCGAGGTCCTCGCGAAAACGCATGTTCCACAACGGTGTCGACTGTTCGAGCACCCGGCGGACGAAGCGCAGTTCGATGCCCGGGTCCAGGTGCAGCAGTCCGGCCGGGTCGATCGGCGGGTGCCGCAGGTCCGACATGGCCAGCCCGACCAGGTCCTCCCACTTGCGCACCAGCGGTCCGAACAGTCGCCGCCAGGAGCCGCCGTCGCGGCCCAGGCCGTCGGCGGTGTGGTCGAGGTCGCGCCAGGCCAGGCCGGCGTGGCCGCCGTCGAGCGGATGCGCGTAGGACACCTGCGGGGTGAGCAGTTCGACGCCGTGCGCCTTCAGGTCGAAGGCCCGGAAGAAGGGGGACGCCAGCGCCATGGGGTGCGCGCCCGCGCACAGGTCGTGGTGGAAGCCGGGCAGGGTTACCTCGCCGGTGCGGCAGCCGCCGCCGATGCTGTTCGAGGCCTCGTAGACCTCCACGTCGAGTCCGGCCCGGGCCAGGATCACCGCCGCCGCCAGCCCGTTGGGACCCGATCCGACCACCACAGCGTCAGCCATGGATTCAGCGTAAGCCGCGTCGGGCGAGTGGCGACGCAACCGTGGGGTCAGTCACGGCGAACCCATTGGGCGACCAGAATTTCCAGGCGCTCGTCACGAAAGTCGGGCCGCAGCCGGCCGCCTCGATCCAGCGTGGCCAGTCCGTGCATGGAGCTCCAGGCGACCTCGGTGAAGGTTTCGGGGTCGTGCGGCGGCGCGAAGGGGGCGAAGGTACGCAGCAGTTCGCCGAAGGCGTCCTTGAGCGGCTGGGGCGCGTCGGGACCGAACTTCAGATCCGTGCGCAGCAGGAACATGGCGTCGTAGAGCGCGGCGCGGTCGCGCGCGAACTCGAAGTAGCCCTGGACCACGGCCCGCAGCGCCTGTTCCGGGGCGGGGGCGGATTCCCGCAATTGCCGTACGGTGGCGGCCAATTCGACGCAGCCCTCCACCGCGACGGCCGAGACGATGGCGTCCTTGCCGGCGAAGTGGCTGTACAGCACGGGCTGGCTGTATTCGATGCGTTCGGCCAGTTTGCGCACGGTGACCGCGTCCCAGCCTTCGGTCTCGGCGATCTCGCGAGCGGTGTCGACGATGCGCTGCCGGCGTTCGGTGCGCTCGCGTTCCTTACGGGTCTGGATGGCGCTCATGACCAAACTCTAGCACCGCTAGACAAGCTAACGATGAATAAGTCAGCGTTGTTTCATCAGGCTGGCCCGCTCCTGCGCGGGGAGATCGCGCACCTCGGGCACCAGCACCGACGCGAGGACACCACGGCGAAGGCGATTCCACCCACCAGCGCGACGGCCGGCGCACCGAAGCGAGCGGACAGCGGGCCCACCGCCAGCCGGCCGACCGGAATCGCCGCGAAGGACAGCAGATCACCGCAGGCCGTCACCCGCGACAGCATGGCACGCGGAACATGCTGCTGCAGCGACACTTCCGAAGCGATGTCCAGGGCGGCGAATCCCACCCCGGCCAGGAGGGCGCGGCCCAGCAGCAGCGGCAGACCCGCCCCGAAACCCAATGCCAGCAGCCCGAATCCGGCCGAACACCCCGAGGAGCTGCCCGGCGCGCAACAGATATCGGAACGTCAGCCGGTACATCAGCGCGCTCACGGCTAACGGTCCCAGCGCCCGCACCCCAGCGCCAGCCCTCAGGCCGCACGGCGAATCCCCGCTGGCGGCACTCGCTTCGGAATAATCTCCGACTGCGATCGGATGCTGTCGTCGCCCGCCATCGCGGATGATTGCCGACCACGACGTAACGAATGTCGAACTGCTGGAACGGGATCGGCCGTCCACCGGGGAAGGTGGACGGCCGATCGAGGGGTTTCGTGGGGGTCAGACGTCGGTGGAGAAGCGGATGCCGCCGTCGGGGATGTCGACGCCGGGCCAGATACGGGCGCCGCGGAGGAGTTCGCAGCGGGCGCCGACATTGGCGCCGTCGCCGATGACGGCGTCGCGGACCAGGGCGCGCGGACCGATGCGGGCGCCGAAGCCGATGATCGAACGTTCCACGGTGGCACCGGCTTCCACGCGGGCGCCGTCGAAGAGGATCGCGCCGTCGAGGCGGGCGCCCGCGCCGACCTCGGCGCCGCGGCCGACGACCGTGCCGCCGATGAGCAGCGCGCCGGGGGCGACTCCCGCACCGGAGTGAACCAGGGATTCGCCGCGCTGGCCCGGCAGGGCCGGGGACGGGGCGATGCCGCGGACCAGGTCGGCCGAGCCGCGCACGAAGTCCTCGGGGGTGCCCATGTCACGCCAGTAGGAGACGTCCACGTGGCCCTGGATGTGCGCGCCCTCGGCGAGCAGCGACGGGAAGGTCTCCCGCTCGACCGACACCGGCCGGCCCGCGGGGATCTTCTCGATGTACTCGCGGCGGAACACGTAGCAGCCCGCGTTGATCTGGTCGGTCGGCGGATCCTGGGTCTTCTCCAGGAACGCGGTGACCCGGCCGTTCTCGTCGGTGGGGACGCAGCCGAAGGCGCGGGGGTCGCTGACCCGCACCAGGTGCAGGGTGACGTCCGCACCGGACGTGTGGTGGGTCTCGAGCACCCCGCCCAGCTCGGTGCCGCCGAGCACGTCGCCGTTGAACACCAGGACGGTGTCGGCGCGCAGCTTGGGCAGCACGTTGCGGATGCCGCCGCCGGTGCCGAGCGGTTCGGTCTCGGTGACGTATTCCAGCTCGAGGCCGAGGTCGGAGCCGTCACCGAAGTGCTCCTCGAACACCTCCGCCTTGTAGGAGGTGCCGAGCACCACATGCGTGATGCCGGCGTCGGCGATGCGGGCCAGCAGATGCTGCAGGAACGGCAGTCCGGCCGTGGGCAGCATCGGCTTGGGGGCGGACAAGGTCAGCGGACGCAGGCGGGTGCCCTGGCCTCCGACCAGGATCACCGCGTCCGTGGACCCGGCGGTGTTACCGCTGTTCGCCATCTTCTCCCCTGTTGTCAGGTTGTCAGGAATGCGCTCCCGTGATGTTAAACACCCTCGTTTCGATCACGTTCGCGCAGTGCGGATCGAACCGCAAGCCGGCAGCGGATCGCAAGTCCAGCCTTCAGCGCGGCCCGCAACGGGGCCTGCCACCAGTGCGGATGCCGGTCGGCCTGAAAACGATAGGCGCTGGCGTGGTGCGCCGGCAGCATGGTTTCCGGATGACGACCCGCGGCATGCCCCTTGGCGTGCGTGACCTCCGCGGACGGCACGAAGACATTGTGCCAGCCGGCCTTGCCCATCCGATCACCGAAGTCCACGTCCTCCATGTACATGAAGTAGCGGGAGTCGAAACCGTCGATGGAGTCGAAGGCGGCGCGGCGCACCAGCAGGCACGAACCCGACAGCCAGCCGACCGAGCGCTCGGAGATCTCCTCGTTGTCCTGGCGGTAACGCAGGGTCCACGGGTTCTTGGGCCAGATGGTGCCCAGGATGGCGTGGCCGGCGCCGTCGGCGATGCCGGGCACCGAGCGCGCGGACGGGTAGGTACTGCCGTCCGGCTCGAGCACCATCGGGCCCAGGGCGCCGGCGCGCGGCCAGCGGCGGGCGGCGGCCAGCAACTCGTCGATGGAGTCGGTGCCCCAGCGCACATCCGGGTTGGCGATGACGATGAACTCGATGTCCGGGTCGATCTCGGCGACCGCGCGGTTGATGGCGCCGCCGTAGCCGATATTGCCGCCGGTGCGCAGCAGGCGCACGTGGGAGTTGGCTTCGGCCGCCAGTTCCGGGGTGCCGTCCACCGAGCCGTTGTCGGCCAGGATGACCTGCGGCTTCTCACCGGTGGCGGTGGCGAGCGTGCTGATGAAATGTTCCAGGTGCTCGCCGGGCGAGTAGGTCACCGTGACGACGGCCAGCTGCGGTTTTTTGTCCGCGGCGGGGGGTTGTCCGACAGAATCCGAGGGGCTCACGGGGGCCCAGGATAGTCGGAGATGGCGGCCAGTGCGTCGTTCAGTGCCAGCTTCCAGTGACGCAGCGGCGACAGACCCGCAGCGGCCCACGAATTGCCCGAAAGGACCGAATATGCCGGGCGCGGAGCGGGTCTCGGGAAATCCTCGGTGCCGCAGGGCTGTACGCGTTCCGGGTCCGCGCCGAGGCCGGAGAAGACGGCCCGGGCCAGATCGAACCAACTGGCCTGTCCGGCATTGGTGGCGTGCAGGATTCGGGGTGTACCGGGGTTGCCGGGCCGGCCCGCCAGTTCCAGCAGGCCCGCCGCGAGATCGGGCGCGTAGGTGGGCGAACCGATCTGGTCGCGCACCACGGTGAGGGTGTCGCGTTCCCGTTCCAGCCGTCGCATGGTGGCCACGAAGTCGGCCCCCACACCGGTGTAGACCCACGCGGTGCGCACGATGTCCGCGGTGGGCGCGAACTCCAGAACCGCTTGTTCCCCAGCCAGTTTGGACCGCCCGTACACGGTGGCCGGTCCGGTCGGATCGTGCGGTTCATACGGATGCGTCCCGGTGCCGGGGAAGACGTAGTCGGTGGAGACGTGGATCAGCCGCGCGCCGTGCTCGGCGCACACCCGGGCCAGCACGCCCGGCCCGGTGGCGTTCACCGCGAAGGCGGCGTCCACCTCGGTCTCGGCCCGGTCCACGGCGGTGTAGGCGGCGCAGTTGATCAGCACGTCGCCGGGATTCACCAGCTTGCGCACGGCGTCGGCGTCGGTGATGTCGAGATCGGTGTGGGCCAGGCCACGCGCATCCGGCGCGAGCGTCAGCAGCGCGCGCCCGAGCTGGCCGCGCGCGCCCGTCACCAGCAGTCGCGCGGAATCCGGGCGCGGTCGGCCGTTGGCAGGGCTCACGTCATGGGCGGTCACGGCTGTCAGTGTGGCACGGCCCCCGCACGACTCACGGAGTCGGCGATACGGCAACATCGCCGCTACCGCCACTAGCCTGGCCAGTGGGGGCATTCCCATCGACGCGACCTCGCTCATCGGGGTCCGCTCGGCCGAAGACGCGAAAGGGAGATCGGGTTGCCGGACCGCACCTGGGCATCCGCGCCGCTACCAACACGCTCCGCCGGGGGCCCGCGGGGGCGGCGGAACGGCGGGCGGGGCCGGGTGCTGGTGGCCGTGATCTCGGTGCTGGTGCTGACGCTGACCGGATTGGGCTGGCACAGCGTGGATCAGCTGGTGTCGGGCATCGAGCGGATCGGCAATCTGGGCCTCGGCGGCGACAAGGCCGACGGCGCGACCGACATCCTGATGGTCGGCATCGACTCCCGCACCGACGCGCACGGAAAACCGCTCACCTCCGATGAATTGGCCATGCTGCACGCCGGCGACGACGGCGAGGGCGGGCTCAATACCGACACCATCGTGCTCATCCGGGTGCCCAACGACGGCAGTTCGGCGACCGCCATCTCCATTCCCCGCGACTCCTACGTCGACATCCCCGGCTTCGGCATGGGGAAGATCAACTCCGCTTACGGCGTCACCAAGGCGACCACGCAGCAGAAGCTGATCGACAAGGGCACCGATCCGGCCGAGGCCGACCGCCAGTCGACGCAGGCCGGGCGGCAGGCGCTGATCAAGACGGTGGCCGGCCTCACCGGCATCACCGTCGATCACTACGCCGAGGTCGGGCTGCTGGGCTTCGTACTGCTCACCGATGCCGTCGGCGGCGTCGACGTCTGCCTGAACAACGCGGTGGACGAACCGCTTTCGGGCGCGGACTTCCCCGCCGGGGAACAGAAGCTCGATGGCGCAAAGGCTTTGAGCTTCGTACGCCAGCGCCACGACCTGCCGCGCGGCGACCTGGACCGCATCGTGCGCCAGCAGGTGTACATGGCGCAGCTGGTGCATCAGGTGCTCAGCGCCAAGACGCTCACCAGCCCGGGCCGGTTGAAGGACCTCAGCGATGCCGTCGGCCGCACCATCGTGCTCGACAACGGCTGGGACGTGATCAGCTTCCTGCACGAGCTGCAGGACCTGTCCGGCGGTCAGGTGAAGTTCGAGACCATCCCGGTCAAGGACCTCAACGGCTGGACCGACAATGGCGAGTCCGTGGTCCGGGTGGATCCGACCGCGGTGCACAGGTACGTGGCCAAGGCCGTCGGTGACCACGACGGCGCGAGCGAGGGCGGGGTGGACCCGTCCTCCGTCACCGTCGACGTGTTCAACGCCTCGGGCACCGGCGGACTGGCCGCGCAGGCGGCACAGACGCTGGCGGCCAAGGGTTTCCGCACCGGCACGGTGGACAACTGGATCGGCGGCCCGATCCAGAGCAGCCGGGTGCTGGCGGCCTCGGGCGGCGACCCGAAGGCGCGGGCGGTGGCGCAGGCGCTGGGCGGGCTGCCGGTGATGGCGCAATCGGGCCTGTCCGAGGGCTCGATTCGCGTGGTGCTGGCGAGTGACTACGCTGGTCCGGGTTCGGCGACCGGCAGCGCCGCCATCGACTTCTCCGGAAGCATTTCGACCGCGACGCCGGTGCCACCCGCCCCGCCCATCGACGCCGGTACGAACGGACCGAAATGCGTGAACTGAACGAGACCCTCACCGAAGCGGTACTCGACCCCATCCTCGCTCGCGACCCCGCGGGCCCGCGCATCACCTACTACGACGACGCCACCGGCGCGCGGATCGAGCTGTCCGCGCTGACGCTGGCCAACTGGGCGGCCAAGACCGCCAATATGATCCGCGACGAATTCGGGCTGTCCTCGGGCGCCCGGGTCGCGGTGCTGCTGCCCGCGCACTGGCAGACCGCGGCCGTGCTGCTGGGCTGCTGGTGGGCGGGCGTGGAGGTGGTGTTGCACGCCGATCCCGACGCCGAACTGGCGCTGGTCACCGCCGACCGCATCGACGAGGCGGACGGCATCGCGGAGGTCGCCGCCCTCTCGCTGGATCCGATGGGTATGCCGGTACGCGATCTGCCGATCGGCATCACCGACTACGCCACCTCCGTGCGTGTGCACGGCGACCAGTTCCATCCGCGCGGCATCGGCTGCGCCCTCGACGGCACCTCCGTCTCCGCGGTCCTCGACGAGGCCCGCAAATCCGCTGCCCGCCAGGGCTTCACCGCCGAGGACCGGGTGCTGTCGACCGCGTCCTGGGACACCCCGGCCGAACTGGTCGACGGCTTCGTCGCGATCCTCGCCGCCGGCGCCTCCCTGGTTCAGGTCGCCAACCCCGACCCGGCCGCGCAGGAACGCCGCATCGCATCGGAAAGGGTCACGGCCCAGCGACACTGACCGGTTTACTGCACGCGAGCCTCCTACCCGGGTAGGAGGCTCGTTTCCCTCCGGAGGATGTTTCTCGCCCGCATGGGTTTCCGTACCGTGGAATCATCCGACGACAAGGGAGTCCCGCGATGATGAGTCCGCGATACTGGGCCCGCTGGGCGGTCGAGCACGGCACGCCGCGGTGGGTGTTGCGCCTGCAGGCTCGCCGCGACAATCCGTTCGCGAAGCTGATCACCACCTCGGAAGCGCTGCACGACCCGTATCCGCAGATCGAGGAGATTCGCTTCCGTGGCCGTCTGGTCCACACCCCGTACACCTGGGCCACGGCCGACTACGAGCTGACCCGCGCCATCCTGCGCGACAATCGCTTCGGCGCCTTCGGGCCCGATGGCGTGGATATGCCGGGGTGGCTGCGCGATCGGCTCAAGCGAGCGCAGACTCCGCCGAATCCGGTCGAGCCGCCGTCGATGCTGATGATCGATCCGCCGGATCACACGCGCATCCGCAAGTCGGTGTCGGCGGCGTTCACCCCGCGCGCCATCGGCCGGCTGCGCGACCGAGTGGAGTCGGTGACGGCCGAACTGCTGGACGCGTTGCCGCCGGACGGTTCCGCCGATCTGATCGGGGCCTTCGCCCAGCAGGTGCCGATCGCGATCATCACCGAGATGCTGGGTTTCCCGCACGCCTCCCGCGACGAGTTCCTCAGCTGGGGCGACGCCGCGAGCCCACTGCTGGACATCGGCATATCCTGGCGGACCTGGCGCGACGCCTACACGGCCATGGGCGTCATGGACGAGTATCTGAACGGGCACCTGGCCGAACTGCGGCGCGCGCCCGGCGAGGACATCCTGTCCAGTCTGGTGACGGCCGGAGAGCTGAACGAGCGTGAACTCAAGGCGACCGCGAGCCTGCTGATGGGCGCGGGATTCGAGACCACGGTCAATCTGATCGGCAACGGCGTCGTCCAATTGCTCTCGCATCCGGAGCAGCTGGCCATGCTGCGCGCGGACCCGGATCTGTGGCCGCAGGCGGTGGACGAGATCCTGCGCTTCGATCCGCCGGTCACCATGACCGCGCGAATCGCCCTGTGCGACGCCGAAGTTGGTGACTACCGGCTACCGGCGGGCGCGGTGATCGTGATGTCGCTGGCGGGCGCGAACCGGGATCCGCGGAAGTTCGATAACCCCAACCGTTTCGACATCACCCGCGCCGACGCCCGCGAGCATCTGACCTTCTCCAGCGGCATCCACACCTGCCTGGGTGCGAGCCTGGCCCGCATGGAGGGCGTCTACGCGCTGCGCGCGCTGTTCGACAACTTCCCGGATCTCACCCTGGAGGGCACGCCCGAACGCCGCCGGCTCTACACCCTGCACGGCTACGCGCACATGCCCGCGAAGCTGGGCCGCCGCGCCACCGCCGACGTGTCATCGACTGCGGCTCAGTAGAACCCGACCACGTCGTCGCCCCACACGGTGTTGCGGTCGCGGTCGGGATCGTCGATGACGCGGTCCGCGTTGTCGATGACCAACGTGGTGCGGGTCGCGGCGCTGTAGGGCGGCCAGTGCTTGGAGCCGTCGATGGCGGCGGGCACGCCGTATTCGGCGAAGGCCAGCCAGCGGCGCATCATGCGACCCGAAACATCCTGTGCCGCTTTGCGTCCGCCCAGCCAGAAGGTGGGGTCGTAGTCGAAGGAGCCGAAATTGCCGAAGATGTAGGGCAATTCGGTGGCGTGACCGGCGCCGACCCGGGCGGCCTTGAGCATCGGGGTGGCGTGGTCGAAGCGGTACATCCAGGTCGGCGAGTGCGCGGAATGCGCGTCGGCCACCCAGTGCGAGGGCATGCGGAAGGCGGCGTCGGTGGACATGGTGAGCGCGCCGCGCGGGGTACTGGACTCGTAGGCGGAGGCGATCTCGGCCAGCCGTTCCGGCGACATGCCGGGATGCTCGGCGGCCACCCCGCGCAGCATGGCGTTCACCGCGTCCGGGGTGACCGGCATGATCGGTGAGCGGAACAGCCGGAACAGCGAGGCCTCGTCCTTGTTGGTGCCGATGATCAGCGGCACCCGGTGCGACCGGCCCTGCTGGAAGCGTTCGCTCGGGTAGGCGGGCAGCAGGTTGCCGTCCACCACGGGCGCGGCGGCCAGCCGGCCGGGTTCGCGCAGCGGCACCTCGTCGAGCAGGGCGCCGGCCGCGGTCACGATGCGTTCGATCGGCATGGTGAGCAGGTCGGCCGAGCGGTCGGGGGTCAGTTCCAGCAGTTCCAGGTAGCGCTTGGCCACGACGGCCGCGCGTTCGGGCCCGAAAACCGTGGTGGCGGGCGGGGATTGGGCGATCGCGCGGTGGAACAGGCCCGCCGACAGCGGCGAGGTGAGCAGTGCGGTGACACAGCCCGCGCCGGAGGATTCGCCGAAGATGGTGACATTGCCCGGATCGCCGCCGAAGGCCGCGGCATTGTCGCGCACCCACTGCAGGGCGGCGATCTGGTCGTGCAGGCCCAGGTTGGGGACGAATTCCTCGCCGAGCGAGGACAGGTCGAGGAAACCCAGCGCCCCGAGCCGGTAGTTGACGGCGACCACGATCACGTCGCCGGCCTCGGCCAGCCGCTTGCCGTCGTAGATGGCCTGAGCTGCGGTACCCAGGCAGAAGGCGCCGCCGTGCAGCCACACCATGACCGGGCGGAGCTCGTCGGCGTCGGTGGCCGGGGCCCAGACATTGAGCCAGAGGCAGTTCTCGCCCATGCGGAGGGTGCCGTCGACGGGCACGAAGCCGGGGGTCTGCGGTGCGACGTCGCCGAAGCGGACGCATTCGCGGACCCCGGTCCAGGATTGCGGGGGCTGGGGCAATCGGAAGCGGTTGGGCCCGGCCGTGCTGGCCCCGTACGGAATCCCGCGCCACAGCGCCACCGCACCGTCCAGCACACCGGACACCTCGCCGTTCGCGGTCCGCGCCACTGGCGCGCCCTCGCGTTCCGACAGCGTGTCGAAGAATCGAGTGCTCACACCGCACCTCCTCGTACTCCGTAAATCGAGGGTACTGGGTGGCCGGTCGCGCACCACGGGATCGAGGCCAGCGCGCCGCCGGCGCGCGCCCGCGTCGTCTACGCTGAGCGGGTGCCGAGCTACGCGTATCGATGCCGCAGCTGCGGCGACACTTTCGAGCTGACCCGCCCCATGGCCGAGGCCTCCGCCCCGGCGACCTGCCCGGAGGGGCACGGGGACACCGTCAAACTCCTGACCACCTTCGGGACCGTGACGCGCGGCGGTTCCACGCCCGCGGCCGCTCCGGCCCCGTCCGGCGGTGGCGGTTGCTGTGGTGGCGGCTGCTGTAGCTGATCCGGCGCCCGATGGAATGTGGCGGGCATTGTATATGGGCCACTGCGAAGGCTTCTAGAGTTCGAGGAAAACGCGTAGAATTCCAGCAGGTCGGGACAGCATCTGGAGCCCTATCATGACCGAGAGAAAGAATTCACGCACAAGGTTCGCAAGATTGGCGGCCGCCGCCGGTATAGCAGCAATCGCCGCCATTCCGGTCGCCGCAGCCGCGGCGAAGGCGCCGCCAGCGCAAGCTACGACTCCCACGTCCGCGACCCAACCTGTCGACAATCCTGGCTGGGGCGGCGGGCACGGCTGGGGCGGCGGCCATGGTTGGGGGAACGGCCCCGGCTGGGGCGGTGGTCACGGTTGGGGGAACGGCAACGGCTGGGGTTGGGGCAACGGCTGGGGCTGGGGCAACGGCTGGGGCTGGGGCAACGGCAACGGCTGGGGATGGAATCCCGGCTGGGGGAACTGGTGGAACATACCCGGCCTGGGTGGCTGGGGCAGCTTCTAGCGCCAGGGATCGAGCCCGGACACGCACCGCGTGCCGGGCTCGGTCGCATCGAATACCACTCGGGTGGAGCAAGATTCGACCAACTGGGCTGGAGCCGGTGACGAAATGAAGATCGTATGCGTCGGTGGCGGGCCGGCCGGGTTGTACTTCGCCATTTCGATGAAGCGGCGCGACCCGGCCCACCACATCACGGTGATCGACCGCGATCCCGCGGGGTCCACGTACGGCTGGGGCGTCGTGTATTGGGACGACCTGCTCGACATCCTGTATCGGAATGACCCCGACAGCGCCCGCGCCGTGCGTGCCGGGTCGGTCCTGTGGCGTGAACAGGCAATCCATGTGCGCGACGAGCAGACCGCACATTTCGGGGGCTACGGGTTCAGCATGGGACGCGCGGCTCTGCTCGATGTGCTCTCGCGGCGGGCGAGCGACCTGGGCGTCGATGTCCAGCACGGGCGAGAGGTCCGCGATCTGTCCGGCTTCGACGACATCGATCTCATCGTCGCCTGCGACGGCGCGAACAGCCGGGTACGGCAGCTGGGTGATCATCGCTTCGGCACGTCCGTCGCACTCGGCGAGAATCGATATATCTGGCTCGGTACGGACCGGGTCTTCACCCGATTCACCTTCGCCTTCGAACACACCTCGGCCGGCTGGATCTGGTTCCATGCCTATCCTTCGGTTGCCGGAAAGATCAGCACCTGCATCGTCGAGTGCCAGCCGCGGACTTGGCATGGACTCGGGTTCGATTCCCTGGACAACCTGGAGAACTTGCGTGTGCTGGAAGATATTTTCGCGCGGCCGCTCGACGGTCACGCGTTGATCAGCAAGACACGAGGCGAATTCGCACGGTGGAGCCGCTTTCCCGAGGTAACCAACAAGACCTGGTATCACGACAACGTGGTGCTGCTCGGCGATGCGGCGCATACGACGCACTTCACCATCGGCTCGGGGACCCGGTTGGCGATCGTCGACGCGGTCGTGCTCGCACAGAACCTGTACGAGCATGCCGAGGTCGCCGACGCGCTGAAGAACTACGATGCGCAGCGGCGCGCGGCCCTGCGCCCGGTACAGGCCGCCGCCCGTACCAGCATGGCCTGGTTCGAACACGCCGACCGGTATCTCGACCGCGGCGCCGTGCAGTTCGCCTATGCGATGGCGGTTCGGCACGGGCGGCAAATGCCGTGGCGGTATCAGCTACACCTGCTCACACAGGTACCCGCGGTGCGCAGGATCCAGCGGGCCATCGACTCCGGACGGCGGTGGCGGCGGGCTGCCCGGCGCGGCGAACTCGCGATGGCACCGCTCTCCCGCACCAGCCGCTAGCCCGCCGGTTCGGCGTCCTTGGAATCCGCGTGCCCCAGCGAGCGGCCGGGCGCCACGCGGTCGCGGACGCGTTGCTTGAGGATCGCTATCTCGGGAAAGCCGCCGTCGGCCTTGCGTTCCCAGATCTGCTCGCCGTCGACGGTGATGCGGAAGACGCCACCTTCGCCGGGAATCAGGGCGACCTCGGACAGGTCGGTGGCGAAGGTGGTGAGCAACTCCTGAGCCATCCAGCTCGCACGGAGCAGCCAGCGGCACTGCGTGCAGTATTCGATCGCGACGCGGGGCATGCCCGGGACCTTACCGGGCAGACGGGACATGCCGATCCGGGGACGAGTCGGCTCCGGGTCGGGCCATTCACCCGGAATGCCCGAATCGTCATCAGCATAACGACTTTCACCGCACCATCGACCGCCCGGTCACGGCGCGGATCTGTCGGTGCTCTCGGATACAACTTTGCTCAACCGAGGAAGGGGGATGGATGACCACCGCGTGGACCGCCGATCACATCGGATCGCTCGCACCGGACACCACATCGCTGACCGCCGCCAGCAAGCTGCGCGGCAAGTGGAGCGGCACCGGCCTGCGCGACACGGCACTGTGGGGGCTGTGCCAGGGCAGCGGCAGCCGACCGTATCAGACCATCGTGGATCTGTCGGGGCCCGCCTACAAATGCACCTGCCCGAGTCGCAAGTTTCCCTGTAAGCACGCACTGTCGCTGCTGTTGTCGTGGAGCGCCGGCGACGTGCCGGCCGCGGACACGATCGCCGATTTCGCCGCCGACTGGCTGGACGCCCGGGCC